>JANPIM010000001.1:0-1602 GCA_031425015.1 Segetibacter sp.
GGTAGACAACCTCGAAGATGTTATACCTATCCAAACAACTAACCTCACTGCGGCATTGCATACAGCGGGGTATCCAGCAGCTAATCCAAAGATCACTGATATTGCTGTATCATCGAATTCAAGTTCGCGTCTTTGGATCACGGTAGGAGGTTATGACTCCGCGAAGAAAGTGTACTATAGCAATAACGCAGGAGCCAACTGGGTTAACATTTCCGGAAGCCTTCCCAACTTGCCTGCCAACTGTATCGTTGCGGACGATAATGATAACATGTACGTGGGTACCGATATTGGTGTTTATTACCGTGGTTCGGGAGATGCAGATTGGACGCCTTTTTACAACGGTTTGCCCAGGGTTGCTGTTTCAGAGTTGGAAATTTTAAATGTAATTGGGGGATTAAATTTTATATATGCGTCAACCTTTGGACGTGGTATATGGTCAAGCGAAGTTTTTTCACCCTGTACCCCAACTCTTACTATCTCCAGTTCACAAATTGGCCAAAAATTTTACCAGGCCGGAACAATCAACTCCACCTCTTCGGTGAATGGCGGTGCCGGAACAGATGTACGATTCAGGGCGGGAACAGAAGTGATTCTTGATCCGGGATTTACGGTCAACCCCGGAGCTGAATTTACAGGGTTCATCGGGCCTTGCAATTCAGGCATTCCATTGCGAAATGCGGGAGGCGATAGCATATTGTTATTCAACAAAAACATAGCATCAGCAAGGCAATACGGCATGGTACACGAAGCCTCTATCAACGGCCAAAATATTGTCGCAAGTTTCAATATTTTCAGTGGCGGAAATTATACCATTCGCGTTTTTGACGTCCTTGAAGGCATATATGTGGATAGTCTTGAGCGTGTAATGTCGCCAGGAAAACAAACGGCTAATATAAATATGAGTAGTTGGCAGGAAAAATTGCTTCGTATTGACCTCTTCAGTGGAAATTTATTGGTGCACACCCAGGACGTGCTTACGAAATGATGAATCCCTTAATGCAATAAAAAAGCCGCCCATTAAGACGGCTTTCTATTTTATTCCATTGGAGATTACAAAGTCTTCAACACATCATTCATACTTCTTACCGCATCGGCACTTTTATTAAAAGCAGCTTGTTCTGTTGCGTCTAATTTAAAATCAAGAATTTGTTCCCAACCATTTTTTCCAATGATAACCGGAACACCCAGGCAAATATCTTTCTGACCATATTCGCCATCGAGACTTACGCAGCAGGTAAATAATTTTTTCTCATCTCTCACGATCGCTTCTACCAATGCTGCTCCTGCTGCTCCGGGTGCATACCATGCTGAAGTTCCAATTAACGCAGTAAGTGTAGCACCACCCACCATTGTATCTTTTACGATCTTCTCTTGTTGCTCGGCTGAAAGAAAATTACTTACAGGAGCACTGTTCCATGTAGCTAAACGTATCAATGGAATCATCGTCGTGTCACCATGTCCACCTACCACGACGGCATTAAGATCTGCGGGGCTGCAACCGAGGTGCTGGCTCAACTGGTATTTGAAACGACTGCTGTCTAATGTGCCACCCATTCCGATGATCCTGTTCTTCGGAAGACCTGTCGCAGTAAGCGCGAGGTA
>JANPIM010000002.1:0-2592 GCA_031425015.1 Segetibacter sp.
CTTTTCGTATCAAGCCATTTTATTTCTAACAATTGAAGACATTAATCTTCCTACAAATTTTCATTAGTAACCAAATTAACAACAAGAAAGGGTTTACGAAATACAGTTAAAACAATAATAAAGTAGAATGCTCTTTTCTAAAAAGGTGGTAATGAGACAAAAAGCAAATAGATATTTACACGGCTACTTTCCGATACAGAATATAACTTTCCTTTGCTATCAAGAGTTTCAGCAGTTTGGGCAACAAATGGGCAACAGGTCTTCTAAAACATAAGTTACTTTCTGATAAAATCAGATAATATTTACTACTTGATAATTTCCCCTCTGTTCTCTTCTTGCTTCTGCATTCAAACCTAACAATAAAGATAACTGATCACATTCGTACTTGTCAAATGCTTTAGCATATCCTGCTCTTACAATTTCTTGGTTAGCACATCTGCCATCCTTGAGATAAACGTAAGCCAATAACCTACCATATACATCCAAGTTACTTTTGACTGCACTAACATAACTGATTGTTGTACCTATCGGTAACAACGTTTGTAAATATTGTTTTGAAGCTCTGCCCAATTCTATCAAGAGGCCACCAGGCACATGTGTTTCTCTTTCGTCTTGGCGTAGCTTTTTACAATTACTCATTTCCGGAGCGTCAATACCTAATAAACGTATTTCTAGCTCTTTTTTAGTTGTCAAATTCATGATGAAAATACCGTCTCCATCAACAATTCTAGTCACTACACCGTACTCATAACGGTACTTAAGTTCTTTTGCATTCATACTATTTGTTATTCACTGTTTTAGCAATGGTGCGCCTCTGCACTTTTAGGTAATTTAGTATTGAACCCTAACAATAAAAACTAAAAATCCAAACTATGGCAAAGCAAAAAGGTGTAATCAAATATGTCGGAACTCTCGGCGATATTAGACACTTCAAAATTAAAGGACAGGAAGGCTATTTCGCAGGAATGGTTGGCGGTCCAACAGGTGAACAAGTTAATACAGCTCCTGAGTTCGAACGTACTCGAGAGAACATGAATGAATTTGGTGGCTCCGCAAAAGCGGGTAAGAGCGTGAGAAATGGTTTCGCACAATTAATGACAAAAATGGCAGACAGCCAACTTACCGGTCGTTTAACAGGTATCATGAAAAAGATTAATCTGGAAGACCAATCAGAAGCCAGAGGATATCGTGCAATTGAAATTTCTACGCAACGTAATTATATCAATGGTTTAGACTTTGATAAAAGCATAAGCCTTAGCAGTATCCTGTCTGCACCATATAGCGTGACACACCCAGTTGCACGAGATACAGCAGATTTGGTAGTGCCTGCTTTCGATCCAATGAGCCTAATTATTGCTCCTCCTGGTTCAACTCACTACAGGTTAATAAATGCATTAGCTATTGTGTCTGATTTTGCATTCAACAGTACAACCAGCACCTATGAACCTACCCAACCCACATTCAATGAATTGTCTGATGTTGCTTACAGTGGTTACCTGGATCTTTCAGTGGCTGCACCGGCAACAACTATCAGTTCTTCACTTGCCACTCCAGGTGCAATGCCCACAGATGTGACAGTATTGCAAGCTCTGGGAATTGAATTCTATCAAAAAGTTGGAGCCAATTACTACCAATTCTCTAGTGGTAATTGCCTGAAGATTGTGGATGCCTTTTAATTAAGGTTGTGATGTTTCAGTGTCTAAGGCTCGGGCTGCTCCCCTGAGCCTTTTTTTATTTAATAAATATGGCCACAATGAATGAAATAAATATCGTTTTTGGTACTATAATAAGTTTACTGCTTTCTGTTGTCGCTTACTTCATTAGACAGCTCCATGGTGATTTCCGTAAGATGGAGAAAGATATTATCGAAGTAAAGACCACCACCCAAATTATCAAATCAGAATTGAAAAACAGTGATGATTTACTTAACCAAAGAGTACACTATTTAGAGAAAAGAATAGATGCAATTGAGTTCATAAACAAAAAAACAAAATTCAATGAGTAATCAAAATTTATCCTTAGTAGAGAGACTGACAGCTCCTACACCAACCTTCTTCAAAAAGCTCAGAAACATAGGTCTAGTCATCACAGCTACATCAGCAGCGATATTAACTTCTCCTGTTTTCTTACCCGGGATCATTATAAAAGTAGCCGGTTATCTAGCTGTTGCAGGTGGTGTGATAAGTGCCATTAGTCAAAGTACAGTAAAACAGGAATAGCACTAATTTTCTCTTAATGTGCATTCATGTATTCTTTATGTTGGCTTTATACTGCCTTCAGGTACCAATCAAAAAAGAAAAGCAAAGCCCCTAAAAGGGCAATGCTGACAACCAACGGCGACCTGATGGAAAATACCACAGGTAACTGCCGCAAGGAAGGGCAATAACTGAAACACCTGGCAAGGGACGAAAATAAACGCCTAACCTGCGGACGTGCTTGCTGAATGCCAACCGAGAAACCTGCGGAGGAAACTGCTGGAGTGAAAGACTAAGCGGACATAATGAAATGTGCCGGGAGCTGATAATACGAAGCTGCTTTTGCATAACTGTGAATTTTTATAAGCATCTCTCAGCGAAGGCAGATAAAAAACCA
>JANPIM010000003.1:0-859897 GCA_031425015.1 Segetibacter sp.
AAAGGAACTGTAACAAAGCCATAATAAGGAGGCAATGCAAAGCAGTAAACTGATCCAGTACCACTTTTTTAAACTGAGGGAAACATCGACTATGGGGCCCCACAAAAACCGCAACGCATTAGCCGACAAACCTAGCGCTACTACCGAAGCTGCCTGCGCTACCGTGTAGCCGTGGTGCGTGAGTATGTAAGGCAGCGTTACCGAGACAAACCCCTGGCTTAATCCCGCAGGCAACGTCATGAAGAAAACATAATACGTTTTAATCTGTGGGTGAGGGTGCATGGGAGGGAGTTGGTTGGATGATGAATGTACAGTGGAAAGTTTGAAGTACAATTGATGGTTGATCAGTGATTGGTTGATCGGTGATTGGTGATTGGTTGTGTGCGTAGTGTATCGTTGGAACGCGGATGCCTGCGGCATACACAGATTAAGCGGATTTACGCGGATTGGCTTTCGAGTTGCTACGTAGTGATTCGGTGTTTCGCTTTGCCGTTGTTGTTCAAAAAGAAGATGGCACACGGATGACACCGATGCGACGGATGTACAGGGATAAATGTTGAGTAGTGATGGGTTTTCCACTTTTGATCCGTTTTGGGGTTTTGGTTTAAATAGAAGGGATTGCTTCGTTCCTCGCAATGACGGGACACATGACAATTGACTTTTTCATTTTTTGCTTTTTTCTTTTTTCTTTTTGACTTTTGACTTTTGCCTTTTGACTTTTGACTTTTGCCTTCTGACTTTCACCCTTTCACCGCACCTTTGCATCATGCAACTCTATTGTGAATCTCTTACTGAATACAAACGTTTACCCACCCGCGAGGTCTCTATTGGCGATTTGAGGCTGGGAAACTTCCACCCGATACGCCTGCAAACCATGACGACTACTGATACCATGGATACTATGGGCACGGTGGCTCAGTCCATTCGCTGCATTGAGGCGGGTGCGGAACTGGTGCGCATTACGGCGCCCAGTAAAAATGAGGCGGAGAACCTGCTGAACATTAAAAACGAATTGCGCAAAAGAGGGTATACCACACCACTGGTGGCCGACATCCATTTTACCCCCAATGCGGCGGAGATAGCGGCACGCATTGTAGAAAAGGTGCGGGTAAACCCCGGCAACTATGTAGATAAAAAGAAGTTTGAGTTTATAGAGTATACTGATGCCGATTACAACGAGGAGATCGACCGCATTCGCGACCGGTTTACACCATTGGTCTCTATTTGCAAAGAATACGGAACGGCCATGCGCATTGGTACCAATCATGGTAGCCTGAGCGATCGCATCATGAGCCGCTATGGCGATACAGCGATGGGTATGGTGGAAAGTGCAATGGAGTTTTTGCGCATTGCCCGTGCTGAAAACTACCACAACCTGTTGCTCAGCATGAAGAGCAGCAACCCGCAGGTAATGGTGCAGGCCTATCGCTTACTCATTCAGCAAATGATGCACGAGTTCCAGGAATGTTACCCGCTGCATTTGGGTGTAACGGAAGCTGGCGATGGCGAAGATGGCCGCGTAAAAAGCGCTGCCGGCATAGGCACGTTGCTGGAAGATGGAATTGGCGATACGGTGCGAGTGAGCTTAACAGAAGATCCCGAATTTGAAATACCCGTTTGCCGTGATTTGGTGAAGCGATACAACGATCGTGCAGCGCATGTGCATAGCATTGCGCCGGTCAACGTTTCGGCGCTGCCGTATTCGCCATTTGACTACAGGCGCCGCGCCACACTTGCCGTTGACAATATTGGCGCCAAGCAAGTGCCCGTCGTAATTGCTGACCTCAGCAAAATTGACAACATTACGCCGTCGCATTTGCAGTCGGTAGGTTATACGTACGATGCGGCTACCGATAAGTGGACCATCTCCGACTCTGCGGCCGATTATATTTTTACAGGTAACCACTTCCTTCCTTTTGCCCTGCCGGGAACGTTGAAGGTGATTGTGTACCCTGCGACCTGGCAGCAGTTAATTGCTGATCCTGCAGCAACGGAAGACACGCTGAAGAAATACTTTCCTATCTACGAGGACAGTGCCTTTATACAAGCAAAAGAGCGCAGTGCCATTTTGAATTTTGTAATGGTAGATTGCTTTAGTGATGATCGCAACGTGCTTGATTTTACGCACCTGGATGAACTGGGTAAAGACAACACAGTGGTCATCTGCCTGAGCAGCCAGAACAAGCATGCCATGCCTGCGGTGCGCCGCATGTTTATTGAATTGCAGCAGCGCAATATTCATAACCCTGTGATCATTATTTGCGATAGCAACTGGCAAACGGCCGATGAACATTTGGTTCATTACGCCACCGAATGCGGTGCTTTGTTGCTGGATGGCTTTGGCGATGGTGTTTGCCTCGGCATGACTTCAGACGCGTATGCAAATGCATCCGGTTCTAATGCCTCCGGCAGAAATTACCTGAACAATCAAAGTACCGAACAGTTTATCAATAGTACTGCATTCACCATACTGCAGGCATCACGTACACGTATCTCTAAAACGGAATACATCAGTTGCCCAAGCTGTGGGCGAACACTGTTTGACCTGCAGGAAACTACTGCGAAAATTCGTGCGGTCACCAATCACCTCAAGGGCGTAAAGATTGCCATCATGGGTTGTATTGTAAATGGTCCGGGCGAAATGGCCGATGCAGATTTTGGCTATGTAGGCAGTGGCCCGGGTAAGATTACTTTGTACAAAGGAAAAGAAGTAGTAAAGCGCAATGTGCCCAGTGAAATAGCCGTGAGTGAGTTGATTGTATTGCTGAAGGAGAGTGAGGCTTGGGTGGAGCCGGTGGGGGTGGGTTAGTTGAGGGGTTGAGGGGTTGAAAGGTGACCGGTTAACAAGTGATCGGTATGACCTTAAATGTTACTGTCTGACGATACAGCTGGTTGCAAACTCACTAAATTGGCTGAAAATTTGTTTTAACTTTAAGCAAAACCTTCCGATATGAAAACAGGTGAAAAAGTAAAAAAGGTAAAAAAGAAAGTTGTTGTCAAGGAATACAATGCTGATGTAAAAATCAACGCCCCTGATCGATCTGAATTTTGTGGTGCTGTACAATTTGGAGTAGATCCTATGGTATATCAAAAAAAGATGCGTAATGAATGGAAATGAATATGTACTCGATACAAATATCATTTCATATTATATCCAAGGAGATACAAGTCTTTCAGCATACTTCAATAAGACAACAATCTATATTTCTTTTATTACTGAATTAGAACTTTTAGCAGTTCCTGGTTTAAATGAAAATGCTTACGGTGTTATCAAACGATTTTTAAATAGCTGCAATATTAGTGAGGTCAACTCTACCATTAAAAATTTTGCAATTGAGTATAAAAGAAGATATAAACTACTTCTACCGGATGCAATAATTGCTGCTACAGCAGCGTACTTAAATACTCCACTGGTTACAGCTGATAAGGGATTTAAGAAACTACCACTGCACGTCATTTATGTTACCCGCCCAATCCGTATTCATTGATTTACCATTTACTGGAAGCAGCATTGCCTACTTTAATTAATGAGTATCAAGACAACTGTTTCAGATAGTCCCCCCTTTTTGAATTTTAAATTTCCCACTTCCCATTTTTCATTTTACATTTCTCCTTTTGAATTTTTCATTTTGAATTTTGAATTTTGAATTGTCCCATTCACCCCGTCCTACCAACCGCATGTTTCATTTTATCACTTTGGGCCAGCAAAAAATTAGCATACCAATGACCGGAAGCTTTAATGGTGCGTTTTTGGGTTTGGAAATCGCAATGAACTAGTCCAAAGCGTGGGCGGTAACCTTCGGCCCATTCAAAGTTGTCGATGAAGCTCCAGACAAAATATCCGTTTACCCTTATGCCTTCCCGGCGGGCTCTTAACACTTCACTAATGTGATTTTGAAGGTAAGTGGTACGTTGCGTATCCTGCACGTTGCCGCCAACCAGCCTGTCCTCAAAAGCAGCCCCGTTTTCAGTTACAATCATCTCTTTGCCATAGCGGCTGAATTGCTGTAGCATGGCATATATGGCGGTGGGGTATACTTCCCAATTCATTTCGGTAAAAGGCACATTGCGCTTGCTGGCTTTTACCACCTGTGCCCACAGCAGTGGCGTAAGCAAAGAATGACGAACTACTTCACGGGTATAGTTTTGTATACCGATAAAATCCGCATCAGCGGCAAGCTTTTGCTCATCACCATCTTTTATAAAGGGTTCAAGCCGGTTGAGCAATTTTAGATCTTTCACAGGGTAGCCCAGCCCACACAGCGGCTCAACAAACAAGCGGTTCGCTAGTACATCCACCCGTATAGCTGCGCTGATATCATTGTCGCTATTGGTTAGTGGTTCTATCAACGAGCAGGAAAATGTTGTACCTACTTTGCAATCCGTATAAAACGATTTAATTACTCGTATGCCTTCGGCCTGGCAGAGTGCAGCATGATGTGTGGCGGCCAAAAAGTTATTCAACCCTTTACGCCCCGGCGCATGAATACCCAGGAAATAACCAGCACCAGTAAATACCATTGGCTCATTCAGCACCATCCAATGTTTTACACGATGACCAAAAAGCTTTACGCACTGCACCACATATTCGGCAAACCAGTTCACTATATCGCGGTTTGTCCATCCACCTTTTAGTTCCAACGCATAGGGTAAATCCCAATGGTAAAGGGTAATCCAGGGCTCGATGCCCAGGTCTAGACAGAAGTCTATAACGCGGTTATAAAACTCAACTCCCTTGGGGTTTATGGTGCCATTGCCCTGCGGAAACAACCTGCTCCACGACAAAGAGAACCGGTAGTTAGAAATATTCATTTGGCTCATCAGGCCAATGTCTTTCGCATAATTATGGTAGAAGTCGCAGGAAACATCTGCATTTTGCCCTTTGTATATTTTACCCTTTGTATGCGTAAACTCATCCCATATAGATGGGCCTTTACCCTGTGTATCATGTGCACCTTCTACCTGGTAGGCAGCTGTGGATACGCCCCAATAAAACTGTTCATCAGGTATTCGCATTACGATTGTGTTTGCAGTTGTTTCATTAGTCTCTTTATCGCCAGTTTTCTAAAATCGCGAAAGCCTGTTTCTCCCAATTTCAAACCTTTAGATTGTACTCCGTGATTACTAATTAGCATGTTCAAAATTTCTGTAGTATCATCTGGGTAATGAACGGGCACTACCCTTCCTTCAGCCAGCCAATGTAGTATAGCAGGCAAGTGTTTGTCTTTTAAACTTTTGATTACCGGCACACCCATTTGCAGTAATGCGGCCGCATTGCACTGTTGTTCATACTGGTTCTTCATAGGTATAACCATCAGCTTTTTTTGCAGGAAAAGCGCTTCTGCCGGCGTTTCAAAGCCGGCACCACACAGCACCCCTTCGCAACTGGCCATACTCGCCAAAAATCGTTCGTTATTAATAGGCTCTACCTGCACATTGCCCACAACTTTTTGCTGCTGGTTGTGCTTGCTAAATACCTGCCATTGCACATTTTTACATTGTTGTAACACATCTATTATTCTCTCATCACTATAGGAAGGGAGGTACACGGTATAGTGACCATCGTTAACTGGATTAAGTCGACGCACTTCTGCCCGAATAACCGGTGTAAAAATGTGCCTGTCCCACGCGGAAAAATGAAACCCATACTGCTGGGTTGAAGGAGCATAGTGTTTTAATACAGCTCTTCCCACCGGATCGAATGCTTTGGGTTTGGGCGCAGCTGGATGTGATACAGCAGCCTGATGACTGAGTGCAATACAATGCTTTTTCTTCAGGTAGCAAGCCCATGCAGATACGGGCTCAAAGTCATTCAGCACCAGGTCATAACTTTCTACCGGTAATTGATTGATCTCTGCAAATAGTTCCCGGAGCCTGCTCTTTTTATAAGTAGCTACCAGGTCTACTCCACCCTTTTTACCAAAAATAAAACTAAGGCCATGGAAGGTATACTTTACAGGAATGCCCAGCTGCACATCTGCCTGCGTACCACTTACCAATACATCTACTTCGTGTCTTTGTTGTAACAATGGAATGATCTCCCTGGCGCGGCAAATGTGGCCGTTGCCTGTTCCTTGTATGGCATACAATATTTTCATAAGCGTAGCAGGTTAAACTCGTCTATTAGATTATTGAACAGTTGATCGTTGTTTGGCTCTTCCTCTTCTATCTCTTGTTGTACTACCATTCGTATCCGTTCTGCTTCATCAAAGCGGTAAATACTCCATACACCATTCGTGCATTCCAGTGCTGAAAGGTTCTCTATCCAGTCGCCGGAATTAAGGTAAATGATGCTGCCATCAGTATTGGTAATGGTGCGCATTTCGGGGTGGTGGATGTGGCCGCATACTACATAATCGTAGCCGTTGCTGATGCCAATAGATGCGGCCGTTTCTTCAAAATCATTAATGAACTTAACAGCCGATTTTACGCTGTTCTTTATCTTCTTACTGAGCGAAAGCTTCCCTTTCCTGAATACCTTTTCAGAGATGAAATTGGCAACACTATTAATGCGAATCAAATTATCGTAACCCACTGCACCTAGTTTAGCCAACCACTTACTGTGCTGCATGGTTACATCAAACACATCGCCGTGAAAAATCCATGCACGTTTATCATCCGGCAAGTCCAGCACTACTTTATTTACAATACGTAGCCCACCAAAGCGCATCCCTGCAAAGCGTCGCAGCATTTCGTCGTGGTTACCCGTCACATACCATGTCTTTATGCCTTTACTCATCCAACCCATCAGGTGCTTTACCACCTTCATATGACTCTTAGGAAAATAACTTTTACTGAACTGCCATATATCAACGATGTCGCCGTTCAGCACTACTACTTTTGGCTTGATACTTCTTAAATAGTAAAGCAATTCTTTTGCCCTGCAGCCATAGGTGCCGAGGTGTATATCAGAAATCACCACAATGTCTACGCTGCGCTTAGTTGCCTTCATGCGGAGCAGATCTAAGAATGGAAACAAAAGAAGTGAAAAAGGACAACAGCAGAATGGATGCAACATCTGCAGCCTTTGCAATAAGCAGATTAGCGAACAATGTCCGTGCTCCAGGCGCAGCACGATAACGTTGTGGTACCTCGTGTAAATGATAGGTTGGTTCTTCGCTCCGCAGTTGGATAAACATAAACTTGAGTTTATGCAAACTACCCAATACGTGTAACCAAAATGTTATGTAAATATTACGGCTGTGTTAAGCCATTGCATGTAACCCGGGCTATTAATTCAATCGCTTCTTCATCTCGTCTTCCAGGTCTTTACCGATCACCATTTTTTTAAAGTCATCTTCTGTCACCACGTGTGCAGGATCGTTGATGTGCTTCCAGATCAGTTGGTTGGGTGTTACCAGTTCATTTGCAGGGAAGGAAAATGTTGCAGTTTCCATTTTTTTCTTTTGAAGAATTTCAAAGCTATGCACTACTTTTTCGTTCCAATGTTAAGTTTTTGAGTTGGTTACTTTGCATCTGAAAGACCAGCTGATTGTATGCATAAAAAGTGATGTATTATCCAATTGCTTTTAAAAAAAACCGCCTTGTAGAGACAAGGCGGCACACATGAGAAAGAGATAAGCAGTTAGTGGTTCTACACAGGTTATTGTTTTATTATCTTAATGGTTTGTACGTCATTCGTCCCGCTAACTACGATCGTATAGGCACCTGTTGGCCATTTACTCGTATCTATTGTTTGCGGTTGGACTAAAGTAGATGTATAGATTGTTGCACCTACTGAGTTGGTTATGGTTACCGTTGCATTTTGTGTGGGTGTTCCATTGTACAGTAAGGTAAATTGGTGCTGTGTGGGATTCGGATAAGCCTTCACCTGCCACGAGGCGGCTTCATTTACAATAGCTTTTAGAACTTTACTGTAAGCGATGCTTCCGTCTACGTTTACCATCTTTAGCCTATAGTAATTGTTACCTTTTAAAGGATTGATATCTACATAATCATAGAGTGATGCAACACCTTTTGCGGCTATGGTTGTCAGCTGCTCAAAATTCTGACCATTCGAACTTCTTTGCAGTTCGTACACGTCTCCCAGCGTTTCTGATGCACTAACCCAATTTACCTTATTCACACTACCCTTGTTATGAGCAGCAATGGTTGTAAGCTTAATGTTCAGTACCGTAGCGTTCACATTAAAAAAACTGAGGGTCGAAGAAACCTCGTTTGCTAATATAACAATGGGCACACCTGTAGGTGATTGTAAAGCCGGTATGTAGATGACACCTTCTGCTCCATTATCACCACCATAAGTGCCGACGGAGCGTGTATTCGCATAGTCAACGTATATGGGGTTAGCCGGATCAGTAATGTCGTACACCATACAACCACCAATACGTTCCAGTGCTACAAAAGCATAGTTCTTACCATTGATATCACCTAGCGCAATGCCCTCTGGTTCTGGCCCCTTGTCATCACTGCGGTTCTTAAGTGTATTGTTCGCATTGCTGGCATTAAAGAGCGCACCAAATACAGGATGTTTGGAGGTAATCAGTTCCATATCATCTTTACTATCCCACACCAAAGCACCAGTAGTAGCATTGAAAATAGAGAAGGATCGACTTCCAAAAGCATGTATTTCATCAAAGTCACCATCGCCATCTGTATCACCCGAAGCAGTGGTTACATTCAATCGTCCAAGGTTTGCTTTAATGGCCCCTGCATTAGGAAACTTCACCGGGTCTAAAACATACGAGGCCGCACTCAAACGCACTATTTCACTATAGCCAGTGTATTCGCGTGCATCCCCTTCATTCGCTGTTACAAGGTAGGTTTGTCCTGCTACTTTATAAGATGCAATAGCATCCGGCATATATAAACCCCGAACCGGCCAGTTTGCTATTTGCACATTTGGTAAATTCTGGTCGCTTACATCAAGTGCATTCCCTGCAGCAGCATGATCTTTAGTACCCAGTGAACGTACTGAGGTAATGGTTGAGGTAGTCATATCCAGCACAGCGACAGCATTATTTTCCTGGCATGTAACGTACGCAGTCTGGTCATCATCGCTTAGCGCGATATATTCAGGCTCCAAATCTTTTGCTACTGTAGCGCCAGGACCAAAGATTCGTACACCAGCAGCACGCAACGCTGCAAGTTGGCCATTGAAGGATGCAAAGCTTACATTGGTAACATTTGCATTGGTTAATGTAGCAATACCGCCTGCAAGATCAATGATAGATACAGAACCTTCCGGGTCTATTGTGTAATTCGTATTTGGTTCGCCTTCGTTAGCCGTAAGTACTTTATTGCCTGCGCGGTTAAAGGTGATCATATCAGGCATGGCACCTACGTCCACCGACTTCAATGAGTCGCCGTTGGTGTTGTAAAAAACCACTTTGCCGGGTGCCTGCGGATCGTTGTTTTCTACAGCTGCTGCTACAACGCCGTTTCTAATCGCAATCGAATTAATATTACCCCATGGCTTGATGTTGATGGACGAAATAAGGCTGGCGGCAGCAGGATTACTGAAATTGATGATGTCAATTTTTCCGGCAATAGAGTTAGCAACAAACAAGCGTTGTGTTACCGGATCGTGCGCCACTATTTCTGCGCTATTCGTTCCAGATGTGCCATTACTAAAGGAGGCGATGTGCTGGAGCTTGACGCTTTGGGTGGCAGCCGGAGCCTGCCTGTCATCATCCATCATCATTACAGTGTAATGATTGTTGGTCTCTGCAGGCAGCGTAGCATTCACGGCATTTTTTAACCGGATAATGAAGTACTCAGATGGCTCGGGCAGTACATCATTATTAATCAGAAATGTGAGAGAGTCTCTTACGTTGTTTGCATTTGCCGGCCAATTGAATCGCATGGTTGCTGGTAATGTATAATCTGAACCTGAAGCAGCCGTACTCCATGGCAATATCTCAATTTCTGCAGATGCAGCACCAGTTCCCCCGGCGATGTTGGCAAGCACTTTTACCTGTGTAGTCGTTTCGTTTATGTCTGTCCGCGTACCTACAAAGGTTACAGCTCCTAAAGATGGATAAGTGGTGTCTCTAATCGTGAGCATATCAACCCGCCATGTACCGGTACCTGCATAGGCGCTGCCGGTTTGGGCCGCTACATAACTATTGGTTGCAGCACTAAATGCGGCCACCACTCTAAACCCTGCACTTATGTTGTTGTTAAGCGTAGTAACAATGCTCATGTCATAGGTTCGACCATTATTCCAAACGTCGCCGGCAGTTGTAGAGTCGGTTATAAAATCCGACCATACTACGGGTGTTGCAGTAACATCCGCCGTGTATTGCAGGGTGAAATGGCGCGGCCCGGTGTTACTGTGGCGCAGGTCGAATCGCACTACAATGTTTGAACGCCCCGCAGTAGAAGCTGCAAACTGGAAGCCAGCGGATTTATTATCAACGGTTGCGGCAGGAAAACTAGTAAGCGCCCAGCCCGAGTTATCACCAGTAGATGGATCGGACGATCCACCCGATGCAGTGCCGGAAGCAAAGCCGGTACCGTTTACGCCACCAACAGCAGTCACCGTGCCACTACCTACAGCCGGTAGCAATGTACCTGTAGCAGTATTAGCGTCTGGCGGAACAGAGTTAAAGTTCCACTGCGAAATAATGTTCTGTGCATTTGCAGTAAAAGCATTGACCAGAAAAACCAAAAAAGCGAGGGCGTAAATTTTTGTTCTCATAAGCGGAATTGAAGTGCAAAAATGTTGTTTGCTTGATGGAAGCAGGTTAAGAGAATATTAATCCTATGTAAACAAATTGTGACGTACAATAATGCAAAGCCAGGTAAAGATGGCCGCTCGCTGCAGCTGATTATTATCCTAGTGTAGGCATTTTCTGATGAACATTTCAAACTGTCCTTTCGTCGCTCATCACTTAACATAACCCAATAATCTGCACCTTTGTAAGCCTCTTAAAAAAAGGCAGAATCTATTCAGGTAGAGATGACGTTAAAACAAATGAAGCAGCGAGGTGTTGATATTGCACCTTTGCAAAGAAGAAAAAGAAGTTGGTAAGAACATTTTGATGTAAGAGGAGCACTAGCAATTACTACAAAATAAAAGTAAGTCACCAAAACCAGAGACATGCAAACAGACTTTTTAGTCATAGGGTCGGGAATAGCAGGATTAACCTACGCATTAAAAGTAGCTGAAGCCCGGAAGGATAAACAGGTAACGGTTATCACCAAAGCTTTTAGCGACGAAACAAATACCAAGTATGCACAGGGTGGTATTGCGGGTGTTTGGGATGGTGAAAAAGACAGCTTTAAAAAACATATTGAAGACACTTTAATTGCGGGTGACGGTTTGTGCAACGAGGCCATTGTAGAAATTGTAGTGAAAGAAGGTCCGCAGCGCATTCGCGAAATTATAGAGTGGGGGGCGCAGTTTGACAAAGATCCCGACGGCGATTATTCACTAGGCAAAGAAGGCGGGCATAGCGTACACCGGATACTGCACCACAAGGATGTAACGGGTAAAGAGATGGAACGCGCATTGCTGCAAAAGATCCAGTCGATGCCCAACATTAAGCTAATCACCCATTGCTTTATCATCGACATTATTACGCAGCACCACCTTGGCTACCTGGTTACCAAAGCCACCACCGATATTGAATGTTATGGTGTTTACTTGCTAAACCTACAGACCAACCAAATTGAAAAAATACTTTCTACCATTACCGTTTTAGCCACTGGTGGCAATGGGCAAGCGTATCGTACCACTACCAATCCTACCATTGCTACCGGCGATGGTGTGGCGATGGTGTACCGCGCCAAGGGTAGAATTGAAAACATGGAGTTCATCCAGTTTCATCCTACTGCTTTGTTTGAACCGGGCATTTCACCCTCTTTCTTAATAACAGAAGCAGTGCGTGGCGATGGCGGCATTTTGCGCAACAAAGCAGGTGAAGCTTTTATGGAACGATACGATCACCGCAAAGATTTGGCGCCGCGTGATATTGTAGCCCGTGCCATCGACAACGAAATGAAGAAGGGCGGAACCGAACATGTTTACCTTGATTGCCGGCACTTTGACCCCTACAAGTTCATCCACCACTTCCCGAATATTTATGAGAAGTGCATGAGCATTGGGATTGATATTTCCGAAGACATGATTCCGGTGGCCCCCGCGGCACACTACAGTTGCGGCGGCATTAAAACCGATGAGTGGGCACGCACTTCCATTAGAAATTTATACGCCTGCGGCGAATGTGCGAGTACGGGTTTGCATGGCGCCAATCGTTTAGCCAGCAACAGCCTGTTAGAAGCGATGGTATTTGGCCACCGTGCTTATGTAGACAGTATAGAAAAAGAGCCGGTTGCTAATAGCAATCACAAACGCAACCTCGTTCCGGATTGGGATGCGCAGGGAACGCGTGAACCCGATGAAATGATTTTGATTACTCAGAGCCTAAAAGAATTGCAGCAGATCATGAGTGATTATGTAGGTATTGTGCGTACCGATGTACGCCTGTGCAGGGCCATGACACGACTGGATGTATTGTACAAGGAAACGGAAGAACTCTACCGTACTACAAGTGTATCCACCTTCTTATGTGAACTCCGTAATTTGATTACAGTGGGCTACCTGATTGTAAAAGGCGCGCAGTTTAGAAAGGAAAGCAGGGGATTACATTTCAACACAGATTACCCGGAGCAGTCGGAGTTAAGGGAGAATATTATTTTGTAGGATGGTGACATTCTTATAAAAAGAGAAACCCAGTGCTCTCGTCCTGGGTTTCTCTTTCATTCATATCGCGTTTCTATTACTGATTCTGTGTCACCAGTGTATTATACAGCAATTCACTGGCAGGAATTGGCCATACATAAGATACGGATGTTGGAGGCACCGCACTTACACTACCCTTTGCTGGAAATGGTTGTACAAGCCGCATTATATCCAGTGACCTCAAGCCTTCACCAAGGAACTCTATTCTGCGCTCTGTCAATATTTGATCGATCAATTGTGTCTTCGTAGTAGCCACCAGGTTTCCGGTAGGATTAGAACGCTGATGAACAGCATTAAGCAATGCAAGGGCTCTTAAATTGATGGCCGCATCTCTACGAGCTAAAGCTTCGGCCAAATTGAGCATTACCTCTGAATATCGAATAATTGGAACATAATTATTTAAGTCATCATTGAATTTGCTGTAGCGGATAGGAGTTGAACTTGTTACAAAGTTGGTTCTTCTTGCGTCTGTAGCCGTGAACTGAGCATTACCCAATATGCCAGTAGTATTCAATGCAAACTCCGCATTATGGTACAACGACAATCCATTTTGTGTACCGGGAGCATTGGTATTGTTCATGGGGAAACTGAAAATAGATTCCAAGGTTGTGTACGTACGGAAGACAGGTAAAATAGCGGGTTCTAACCTGTTACGAACGCCAGTAGGTGCCTGGTAAGGCGGGGAAAGTGGCACCAGTTTATCAGCCTCCCTTACTACATCATCAAACTTGTTCATGTGCAGGTATACGCGAGTCTTAAATGCAATAGCCGCGTTTTTATGTGCTCTTACAACATTACTATCGCCCGCGGCACCGTACGAAGAAGGAAGATTTTGCTCTGCAAAATCCAGATCACTAATAATTTGCTGATATACCGCGGCTACCGAACTCCTTGCCAAATTCTGACCTTCATTGCTGCGATTGGCTTTCAAACGTAATGGTAGTCCGGGGCCAGCTCCCTGGTCAGCATTGTAAGGATTACGACCGTACAGGTTAACCAGGTAAAAGTAGCTGATGGCGCGAATAAAGCGCACTTCGCCCCGATAGTTGTTTGCCAAACCGACAGGTAAAACAGCGGGGTTTGCATCCAAACCTTCCAACACTACGTTTGCGCGGTTAATAGCCTGATAGCCGGTAATCCAAAAATTTTCTACCTGATTATCAGAGGATACCAAAGAGAAGTTCCAAACACCTGCGGCGGTTACACCATTGCCAGTTATGTTTATCCAGTCCTCACCCCTGACGTCATTGTAAACTATACCACGTCCACCCAGGAAATTACCATTCTTTGCTGCAGAATAAACTCCAAATACCTGCTGCTGTATCCTGTCTGCTGAAGCGAACGCAGTTAAATCAGAAATAACTGTTTGGGGTATCGGATCTAACCGTTCTTTTTGACAAGCCGTAAGTCCCAATAGGACCAGAATGCATGCTGTTACCGCCGATAACATTTTTATTTTATTATATCTCATACTTGTGTTTTTATTTTTTACTAGAAACCAACATTGATGCCTAAAGTGAATGTGCGTGCCTGGCCAACACTGTTTCTATCTACCCCAGGTGTAAGTGCACTCGCACCATTGACAGAAATTTCTGGATCCGTTCCTGGATAGTTAGTTATAACAAAAGGATTGAACACTTGTCCATAAACCCGAACACTAGACAAACCGGTACGGCTTAAAAAGTCTCCTGATACAGTGTATCCCATGCGAATGCTGCGCACCTTCATGAAGTTTCCGCTAAAAAAGTTTTCTGAAATTGGAAATGCTGAACCGTTAGAAATATTGTCATTGAAAACTACGCGAGGGATATCAGTTTGATCACCTGTCTTCTGCCAGCGCTTTAAGACATCCGTTGTATTGTTCCAGAAACGTTGGTCAAGCAAGCCCGCCCTTGAACCGAAATAAACTTTATTACCCAGGCTATAATAAATATCAATGCCAAGATCAAATCCACGATACTCAAAGTTGTTATTGAAACCGCCATAAACAGTTGGTAGCGCATTACCAATGATGTGACCGTCGCGTGCTAAGTCAATTGGACGAGCAATGCTTCCGTCACGATAGCGCCAACGGCTGGCTACAGGATCTGCAAAGTTGAATAACACTTCTCTACCAGTAGAGTCAAGGAATATTCTTTGACCCGATGATGGATCTACACCATTAGTTCTCACCGCAAAGAAACTACCCACAGGTTGTCCAACGCGGGTAATATTTGTACGCTCAAGCTGAGTGATGCCCAATAGTTGATCAACACCTAGAGCAAGTTTAGTCACGCGATTTTTCTGTGTGGTAATATTAAAGTTTGATGTCCACTTAAAAGCACGATTTTGAATTACTTTGAAGTTTAAATTCACCTCTATACCCCTGTTGTACATACTTGCGGCATTTGCCTCAATTGAGTTATTTGGAATACCCATAGATGGAGGAGTAGGAACAGGGATGATAAGGTCTTTAAGATCGGTATTATAATACCCTATTTCACCATTGATTCTGTCATTAAATAATCCAAATTGTAATCCTACATCAGCCTTTGTACTTGTTTCCCATTTCAAATTAGAATTGCCGGCTTGGCTAAAAAACAAAGTAGGAAATCCCTGTCCATATTGTGCAGACCCAAAGGTAGAAAGTGAAGCAAAATTACTTACAGCTGTCAGGTTTCCTACCTGTCCGTAGCTTGCCCGAAGTCTTAACAGGTTAACAGTCTTTGAAATTTTCTGATTCCAAAATGCTTCATCAGAAATATTCCAGCCTATTGATCCACCTGCAAAGGTTCCCCATTTATTTCCTTGCGCAAATGCAGAATAACCATCCCTTCGTAGGGTACCAGATAGATAGTAACGGTTCTTGAAGTTATAGTTCACCCTTCCAAAGAATGACAACAGGTAGTTTTCAGTCAGGGCATTCCCTACAGGATTGTCATTGATTGTATAGCTACCCTGGAACTCGTTGTAGAAAGCATCGGTTAAACCAGATCTGCTTGCGCCCCAACGGTCAGTTCTGGTTGACTGTTCTTCATGACCAACTACAAAATTTAAATTGTGTATTTCACGAATTGAACGGTCATAGGTAAAATAGTTCTGAAAATTGGTGATATTGTATTTACCAATTGTGTTGAATGCTCTGCCATCATCAGTTGTAGCAGTGGTTTGTATACCATCGCCATGGAGGTGGTTATAGAAGGTCTTATCCTCAACGGTTTGATAGTTGACACCATACTGTGTTCTAAAGGTCAAACCTGGTGCTAATTTAAAAGTAGCGTTTACATCACCTAGCAACTGGTCACTCTGCGATGTAATGATATTCAGATCTCTAATCATTACTGGATTCACAAATCCCGAATTGAACAGATTTCTGTTTCTTCCGATCTGGTTGAAGTTGTTTCTTGTAACGGGGTTGTCTAATCCTATTATGTTATAACGTCCGTCAGCTGAAAGAGGTGATACATTGGGTGCTGTCACAAAAGCCAAACGGGCAGATCCTGCGGTATTAAAAGGTGTACCGGGAAGAGAACCAGTACTTGGAGAAGCTGTAGAACCCCGACTAAAATTAAAGTTACCTCCCACTGTTAACCAATTGTTTACTTTCTGCTCAATGTTCATTCTCATCTGCGCTCTTTGGAAGGTGTTTGTCTGAAGCATACCTTCCTGCTTCGTATAATTCGCACTAAAGAAGTAGCGGGTGCCCTGGCCAGCACCAGATACACTGAGATTGTGATTATGCTGCAACCCTGTCTGGTAAACTTCATCCTGCCAGCGGGTATCTACCAATTGACCATTGATAGTATCAAGGAAAAACAATGGAGCACCTGCAGGTTGGCCGGTTACTACTACTGCATTTAGGTTTTTCAGAGCTTCATTCTTTATAGTCACATAATCCTGTGCGCGAAGTACATTGAACAGGCGAAACGCTTTTGTCCAACCTACCCAGCTTTCATAGTTTACTCGTGGACGTCCCTTACCTTTTTTGGTTGTAATAAGCATTACACCATTTGCTGCCCGGCTACCATAAATAGCTGCAGCAGACGCATCTTTTAATATCTCGACAGACTCAATATCTGAGGGGTTGATATTTCCTAATGCGTTGTTGGCAGAAAGGTTAGTAGAGATATCTCCTGTAAAAATTGGTACTCCATCTACCACAATAAGTGGTGTACTTGAACCCGAAAGCGAGTTGACACCACGAATCCTTATTACGGGAGGATTGTTTAAAACACCATTAGGTAATGTAACATTTAGGCCAGCTGCTTTTCCGGATAGAGCTTGGTCAAAACTTTGTATAGGCTGATCACGCAAACGTTCTGACCCTACAGTAGCGATAGAAGAAGTAACATCTTTTCTTCTGGCAGTACCAAAGCCTACCACTACTACTTCAGCCAGACTTTTGTCTTCATTTACTAGCCGCAAATCAACAGTGGTACGATTCGCAATGGCTATTAGCTGGGTTGCAAAATTTACAGCCGAGAACTCCAGTGACCTGGCGTTAGCAGGAATTGTAATTGAAAATTTTCCCGAATTATCTGTTGTAGTACCTGTTCGCGAAGGAACAGCCACCACAGAAACACCAGGTACCGGATTTCCACCAGCATCAGTTACAGTGCCTGTAATTGTTCGGTTTTGTGCGAACAGTTGTCCAAAAAGGACAAATGCCGCCATTAGCATAAAGATTTTTCTCATGTAGTGTGTTTTAAAAATACAAAATAAAAGATTCTGTTTAGAAAACCTTAAAAAGGACAAGCGGTGTTAATAAAGTGCTGCGCGGTTTTCTTTTCCCCAAAAATAAACGGTGGCGTAAAAAATTGTGAATGGGCCTCCCCTACCATCCACAAATAGTTAGGGAAACGACACTAATACCCGAAGAGTCATCCGGCTAGAATATCCAGGTTTGTACGGTTGTGTGAGATGAGTAAATAAAGATTATGCTGAAATAGTTTCCCTTGACTTTTTACTGCCGAAATGTAACAGAAGCACAGGCAGTAGTACAAGGTTGGTAACTGTGCCTACTATAAGCGTAAGCGACGTAAGCCAGCCCAAGGCTTTCGTTCCCCCAAACCCGCTAAAACAAAAAATGATAAAACCTGCCACTAAAACGAGGGAGGTGTAAATAATGCTGATCCCTGTATGATGAATGGTTTCGATGAGCGTTGGCTGAACCTGGTGGTTAAACCGTGGAAGTTCTTGTTTATAATTAACCAAAAAACGAATGGTAACATCGATGGCTATGCCAAGTGCCACACTAAATACCAACACCGTGGAGGGCTTTAGTGGTACACCTACCCAACCCATTACACCGGCTGTTATCACTAGTGGAACCACGTTTGGAATTAGCGAGCAGATTAGCATCCGAACTGAACGGAACAAATAAAGCATACACAATGCAATCAAAATAAAAGCAAGCACAATGCTTTCTTTCAATCCGTTTACAATAAAGCGGCTGCCTTCTAAAAACGTGACGCTGGCACCAGTAAACTGCACATGGTAATTAGCGGAGTCAAAAATGGCAGCTGCTTGTCGCTGCAATGTGTCTAATATAATGGGTAGTCGTTTGCTGCCAACATCCTTCATATTAATGCTGATACGGGTGTACTGTTTGGTCGTATCTACAAATCCGGTAATCATTTTGGTTAGTCCACCTTTTGCACCAGAGTCTGCTTTTGCACGCAGGTAAGGTGCAAGAAAAGGCATATCAAATTCGCTTGGAGCGGCGTAGCTCATGCTGTCACCATCGTAATAAGCTTGCTTTACAAACTTCAATCCTTCCACCAAACTCAGAGGCCTTGCCATGTCGGGGCTCGACTTTATAATGCTTGAAAATTCTTCAATTCGTTCAAATGCTTTTATGGAAGATACCACGCCATTTTTCTTCTTGGTGTCCACCATTATTTCCAGCGGCATCACTCCTTTAAAATTGGTTTCAAACCATTTTAAGTCCGTATAAATTTTTGCGGTTTTAGGAAGATCATCTACAATAAAAGCTTCGCTATTTAACCTAAAAATCCCCGCTACTGCAAAAGCTGTAACTGCAATTGTTACGATGTAAACCGATCTCTGGTGATGGATGGTCCAACGCTCAACGCGTTCAAGCATTCCTATTAAAATCTTACTGTCGAGGTATTTCAGATGACGCGGCTTAGGTACGGGCAGGTAGCTTAATACGGATGGAATGAAAATTAACGAGATAAAAAATAACATCATGATGTTGATGCCCGCTACCACACCAAATTCTTTCAGCAACTCGCTCTTGGTTAATGCAAATACCGCAAAGCCAATGGCTGCGGCAATATTACAGAACAACGTTACTACTCCCATGCGTCCAACCATGGTAACCAATGCTTCATGTTTCTCGCTGTTTTCACTATATGATGAATGATATTTATTCAAAAAATAAATACAGTTCGGTACGCCTATTACAACCAGCAATGGCGGTATCAGTGCCGTAAGCAATGTGATTTTATAACCAAGCAATACCATTATACCAAGGCTCCAGATAACGCCCATAATTACCACCAGTAAACTCATGACCATTGCACTGGTTGATCGAAAGAAAATGAGCAACGTTATCGCCGATAATATCAAAGAGCCAACCAGGAAATACTGCATTTCGGCCTTTAGCAAATCGCCCACCGAAGTACGAATAAAAGGCAATCCGCTTGCATGTACCGTAATGCCCGTTTGATCTTCAAACACTTTTACCTTCTGCATTATGCCGGCTACTACTTCCGAGCGGGCTTTACTATTCATGAACTCCTTGTTTACACTTACGGCAACCAAGTAAGCATGCGTAGTCGGGTTGTATAAAAGTCCCTGATAAAATGGCAAATTGTCGAAGACCTGCTTGCCACTATCAAGCATTGCCTGAGTTTGAATATCAGTACTGAATATCTTTTTTGCATTCAGCTTTTCGGTGGTATCGTTCTTTATCAACGTAACCGCTTCCGGCACACTCAACACACTTTCAACACCGCTAACAGTCTTTAAATTTTTATCCAGCGCAACTACTGCATTGAACACTTTCGGGGTAAAAAAAGAAGTCGTCTCCACTCCCAAAACCAGCAGATTGCCATCGTCGCCGAAACGCTGTTTAAAGGCCTGGTAGTCTATATACTTTTGATTGTCGGTGGGTATAGCCCTGGTAAAATCGTAGCTCAGCTGAACTTTGGAGGCGAAGTAAGCCATCACAGCAGTGGAAGCAAAAAGGATAATGAGTAATGCAACACGAGTTTTTAGAACCCATCGACCAAGCTTATACCACATACTGTACTGGTGTTTTCATAATGATAAAATGAACGCGCAAAGAAACGGAATATCTGTGATGGTAGCTATTTCAGCTAAATTTGAAGCATGCGAGGAATACTGGCTATGCAAACACTGATCAACCAAAGCATCACGGGTGTTTTGGCACAGGTAGCCCCGGTTATTTTTTTTATTTTCTTTTTCAATTATAGTACTGCGCAAGAACCGTTGCAACCCATTGGCCAGTGGCGAGAACACCTACCCTATCAAAATACCATACAAGTAGTAGCTACCCCTTCAAAGATTTATGCCGCTACTACTTACAGTGTTTTTTCTGTAGAAGGAGAAACCATCAAACGCTTTAGTAAAACAACCGGACTGAACGATATTGGTGTAAATGCCATTGCCTGGGACGAGACCACACAACAACTGGTGATTGGCTACAGCAATAGTAACATCGATGTGGTGAAAGATAGGCTGGTGAAGAACATTGGCGATGTAAAACGTAGTACCGTGAACGGCGACAAAACCATCTACCACATCTACTGCAAGAATGGCAAAGCCTATTTATGCACCGGCCTCGGCATTATTGTGGTTGACCTCAGCCGTTATGAAATAATGGATACCTGGCGCATTGGCACAAGTGGCTCGCAGGCAAAAGTGAATGGTATGGTACAAGATGCAACTCACTTCTACGCTGTTACCGAAGAAGGCCTAAAGCGCGCCCCTATCAACTCGGCTAACCTGGCAAATTTTCAGAATTGGCAATTGTTAAGTGGCGCAAATGGTTTACGTGTTGGAGCCGTACAGATGGTAATGCTTTTAAACAGCGAGGTCATTGTTTTAAAAGACAACACTGTGTTTCGTTTTGTAAACAATATGGCTACTCCATTTTACACCGATCCGCTATGGCCAATTGTGAGCATTAATTCAGCCGAAAATAAATTGCTGGTAGCGCAGCGTACTGCCACGGGCAACAGCAGGGTGATTGTTTTAAACAGCAATGGAACAATCGAACGAACCATTGCACAGCCGGGTATTATTTCCTTTCCGCGCTGGGCTACGCTAAAAAATAATGAAGTGTGGGTAGCTGACTTTTTTGGTGGCCTATCAAAGTTTGGCATTACAACTGAACGCTATATACCCAATGGACCACCCGGAACTGCAACCGGTGAAATGGTAGTACACAAGAATACATTGTACGTTGCTGCCGGCTCAGTTAACGATGCATGGAACTATACCTATAACCGAAGCGGCATCTACACTTTCAGCTCTGGCGAATGGAAAAACATCAATGCATCGAATACGCCTGCGCTTGACACGACGTTGGATTTTTTACCAATCGTAATTGATCCACGAAATGAGAGTGTTTGGGCGGGAAGCTACGGCGGCGGATTAGTGAACCTGAATGGTAACACCACCACCGTATATAAACAAAGCAATTCTACCCTGCAGTCAGCTATTGGAGATCCAACCAGCTATAGAGTTAGCGGACTTGCTTTTGATGCAAACAACAATCTTTGGATTAGTAATTATGGTGCTGCACAGAACCTACAGGTGCGTAAAGCTGACGGCAGTTTCAAAGCATTATCCATTCCCTTTTTTCATCCAGAAAACGCGGTGAGTGAAATTGAAATTGATGATGCCAACCAGGTGTGGATCGTTAGTCCAAAAGGAAACGGCATTTTTGTGTATAACCCTGGCAGCAGCATTGACAACCTGAACGACGACAAGTGGAAGTATTTAAGAACGGGAGTCGGAAATGGAAATCTCTCGGGCAATGATGTTTTTACCATTACAAAGGATAAAAACGGGTTTATGTGGGTTGGCACTGCTAAAGGCATTTCAGTGGTGCAATGCCCGGAACAAATTTTTGAGCCACAAGGTTGCGAAGCCATACTTCCCATTGTACAGCAAGATCGTTTTGCAGGATTTCTTTTTCAGAATGAAGAGGTAAGAACCATCGCGGTTGATGGGGCCAACAGAAAATGGGTGGGGACGCGCAATGGTGTGTGGCTCATTAGCCCGGATGGTGACAAAGTGATCTACCGATTTACAGACGACAATAGCCCCTTGCTCAGCAACGATATTAAGCGCATCGCCATTGACCCGCAAACGGGGGAAGTTTTCATTGCTACGTTCAGGGGAATTTGCAGTTTTAGAAGCACGGCAACAGACGCAACGAACAACGCGGATAAAGTACTCGTATTTCCAAACCCTCTTCCGCCGGGTTACAATGGCACCATTGCCATACGCGGCGTTCCAGGTAATGCAACTGTGAAGATTGCCGAATTGAATGGTCGATTGGTGTACCAGGTTCGTGCGTTGGGTGGACAAGCCGTGTGGGATGGAAAAAATTATAAAGGAGAAAAAATTGCCAGCGGCGTTTACCTTGTTTTAGTAAGAGATGATACAGGTACTGAACGTACAGTGACAAAGATTGTACTAACGAGTGGTAGATGATAGAAGCTGCGATGCCATCTTGCAGAAGTACAAGTGAGTGACACAAGGATGCTGATCATAGTACGAATGTCCGCTACAAAAAAATAACACCTCACTAAATGCTGTACCCGTAAATTCGCACAATTTCTATTGACACAATGTACCAGCACCTACCTTCCAACGAGTCTCAACCTTCGCAGCGAAAAAAAATAATTGTACTCGGCAGCGGTCCGAACCGCATTGGCCAGGGCATTGAGTTTGACTATTGCTGCGTGCATGGCCTGCTTGCAATTAAAGAATGCGGCTTTGAAGCAATCATGGTAAACTGCAACCCAGAGACGGTTAGTACCGATTTTGACATGGCCGACAAACTGTATTTCGAACCGGTGTATTGGGAACACCTTTGGGAGATCATCGAACTGGAAAAACCGTACGGCGTTATTGTTCAGCTGGGCGGACAAACTGCACTCAAGCTAGCGAGGCGCTTGGTTGCCAAAGGCATCCGCATTATTGGCACTTCGTTCGACGATATGGACATAGCCGAAGATCGCGGCCGCTTCAGCGATCTGCTGAAAGAATTGGAAATTCCTTACCCGGAATATGGCACTGCCTACACCGCTGAAGAGGCTATAGAGGTTGCCAACAAGGTGGGGTACCCCGTGCTTGTTCGTCCCAGTTATGTATTAGGCGGACAAAGGATGCGAATCGTTATCAACGACGAGGAAGTAGAGAAGGCCGTAGTAAGTTTATTAAAACATATTCCTGATAACAAAATTCTGATCGATCATTTTCTTGATCGCTGCCAGGAAGCAGAAGTAGATGCCATTTACGACGGTGAGAATTTTCACGTGATGGGTGTGATGGAACACATTGAACCGGCAGGTATTCATAGTGGCGATAGCAATGCAGTATTGCCGGCCTTCAACCTTACTCCATTAGAGGTAACGACGCTGGAGTTCTACGCAGAAAAAATTGCCAAAGCGCTCAACATTCGTGGCCTCATCAATATTCAGTATGCCGTTAAAGATGGAAAAGTATACGTGATAGAAGCCAACCCGCGTGCCTCACGTACCACTCCCTTCATTGCCAAGGCTTACCAAATTCCTTACCTGAACATTGCGACCAAAATAATGCTGGGCGAAGCAAAACTGACAGATTTTACTTTTGAAAAAAAGCTCACTGGTTTCGCCATTAAGGAACCCGTGTTTAGTTTTAATAAGTTTCCCAACGTAAGTAAAGAACTTGGACCTGAGATGAAAAGTACGGGTGAGGCCATCCGCTTCATCAAAGATTTAAGGGATCCTTATTTCCGCACTTTGTATAAGGAAAGGAGCATGCACTTGAGTAAATAACCTGAGTGGCTCACTCCAGGAGAGTGAACCACTCTATTAATAAAACAAAGATGCCACACGATTTGCTGTGGCATCTTTGTTTTTGGTCCAATCTATTTGCAAGTGAGGTTTCTGCTTTCTGATTTTTTTGGAGCCCAGCTTTTGAACAAGTATATAGCATCGTTGCGTCGAACACTTGTTCTGCAGGTACATCATTCAAAACGAAAAGAGTGGCTCACTCTGAGTGAGCCACTCACCTAAATCTTCTCCATCTCTTCATTCACAAACTCCATCAACGATTTTATGTAATCGGGCGACAGGTTAAACTCCAATCCCGCAGCTTCGTACAATGCGGGCAAAGTCTTTGTTCCGCCCAGGCTCAATGCACTAATGTAGTTTTTTAGCGCCTGCTCTTTATCCCCCTGGAACTGCTTCCACATGCCGATGGCACCGAGTTGTGCAATACCGTACTCGATGTAGTAAAAGGGCACTTCAAATAAATGCAGTTGACGCTGCCACGCAATTTCCCGGAAATCTTCAAGCCCTGAAAAGTCAATTGCTCCCGTATTGAACTCTTCCAAAATCTCCATCCACTTATCCGTTCTTTCCTGCACAGTGTGCGTGGGGTTTTCATACACCCAATGCTGAAACTTATCAATCGTAGCTATCCACGGGAAAATGGTAATCGTTCGTTCCAGCTGGTGTTCTTTTGCACGCTTCAGGTCTTCATCATTATTAAAAAACACACTCCAATAATTCATGCTGAATAACTCCATTGCCATGCTGGCCACTTCCGCTATTTCCATCGGGTACTCCTTAAAAGCACTTAGCGCCAGGCGGTGGCTCAAAAACGAATGGATGGCATGACCGCCTTCGTGAACCATCGTAGTCACATCATGCATTTGGCCGGCAGCATTCATAAAAATAAACGGGGCGCCACTTTCAGCCAGCGGACAGTTGTATCCACCCGGCGCCTTTCCTTTGCGGCTTTCAAGGTCCAGGTGTCCGAGCTCCTTCATTTTACGCAGACAATCCGCAAAAAATGGATTGAGGAGTTCAAAACATTCAATGGTTTTTTCCGTCAGCTCGTCACTGGTTTTGAAAGGATTGAGCGGTTGCACGCCTGCAGGCTCCGCCTCCGTATCCCAAGGGCGTAGCGTATCTAACCCAAGTTTTTCTTTCTTTCTTGCATAGATCTTTTTAACCAATGGCAGCACATGCAATTTCACTGCTTCATGAAAATTATAGCAGTCTTCTTTGGTGTAATCGAAACGGCCCAGTTCTGCAAACTTATAGTCACGGTAGTTAGTAAAACCTGCGTTCAGTGCTACCTGGTGGCGCTTTTGAATCAACTGACTGTACAGCGTATTCATTGTTTCATTATCCTGTAGACGACGGTCGTTAATCTTGCGATAGACTTCTTCGCGCAGCGACCGATCATGATCTTCCAAAAATTTTGAAGCTTGCTGCAAGGTGTATTCCTGCCCACGAACTTCAATCATCATGGCACCGGCTATTTGACCGTACTGCTGTTGCATCACACTCAGTTCTGCTTGCAGCGGTATATTTTCCTCGCGGAAAAGATCAATGCTTTTGCGCACATTGCGCAGGTAGGTAAAGTATTGTTCCGTGTCTAAAGCCTGCGTAAACGGACTTTCAACCAGCTTACGATTTAGCTTATCTGCATAGGGCTGCATCTGTGGTTGGATGTGCAGGCAGAAATAATTGAACGCTTCTTCAAATGCCTTTTCAGTGGTGTCACACGTCATGCGGATTTGGCGCCAGCAAGCATCTTCGCTTACCACTGCTTCCATCTCACTCATGTCTTCCATCCACTGCTCAAGGTCTTCGGCACTGGCAATTGGTCGCTCCAGTAACTCCTTAAAGTAAGGTTCTAGTCCCGCCCAATCACTTACCGTAAAGCCTTTGGGTAAATACTTTCTTTCCAGTTTTTGTATATCGGCACTTAATTCCATGGTTGATGATTTAGTTTTTTCCACTTAAAATGATATTGAAAAGACACACTGGTTCTGCGAGCGTGTGCAAATTTACAGCAATGCGTGCAGCGATGAGAACTGAACCTGCCCAATCAGCTGCCTTCATTCGCCTAAAGCGTCTGTACAAAATTCCGCCAATAAAAAAGCTGCAAGCACGATTGAATGCTTGCAGCTGTGTAAATATATTCTTGAACTATTCTTCGGATTTCTTCTTTCGGGCAGCCTTCTTTTTTGGTGCAGGTTCGGCTGCAGCCTCTGGTTCTTCAGCTGCTTCTACTGGTACTGCTTCAGTAGTGCTTTCAGTTTCGCTTACCGCTTCAGCATCTTCACCCTCTTCTTCATCTTGTTCAGACAACTTCAACTCAACATTATTCGCCTGTAAAATGCTGAACCACTTGATCATCTTCTTCATATCACTCGCATATACCCTTTCAAAATCCATTGCCGGGTATACCTTTTGGTAGTAGGCTTTGATTGCTGCATTGTCTTTCTCTGAAGGAAGCGCTTCGCTACTCGCTTGCATTGCTTTAAAAACGTCTACCAGGTTTTCATTGTCACGCTCCGTATAAACCTCTATACTTTCAAGGTGCGAAAAGTTGTGTATGCGGCTGGCAACAAAACGGGTGCTCTTGTCTTCAAGTGAACGCACAATAGCACCATCTTTCTTACTTCCTACCAGTTCAAACAAACCGCCAATACCTGTCACGGAAATTATTTTTCCATATTCCATAATGAAACAAAATTTTAGGACGTGCAAGATAGCCCGAATTACCAAACACAAGCATTAGTACCGGAATTTTAAGACAGAGAATAGTAAAGCAAGTTAGTAGTCAATTTGGAAAGTCAGTAGGTCATTAAGTCAATGAGGACGGAACCTAATGACCCAATGACTTAATGACCTAGTGAATTAATGACCCAATAATTTATTCATAAAACTCATCCAACGAACGGAAGTAAGTGTCATTCCATCCGTCCACCACGTCTTCGTACTCGTCGTCGGGTATATTGCTATGGCGGAGTTCTACAGAGGTACCATCTTTATGCAGGTGCAGTTTGATCGTCACTATTGATGGTTCTTCCTGGTCGAAATACCATTGCTGTACAATCTTTTTACCTGCTTCAAACTCGAGGTTCCGCCCAACGATGCTTCCTTCCCACATCGAAAACTCGGAGCCCGGCTCTGTCGACATTTCTGCCACTTCTCCCGTCCATAAACGGATGGTATTTGGATTGGTGAGTGTGATATAAACCTCTTCGGGCGGCGCCGGTAAAATGTGGTATTTCTTAAAGTCTTTCATGTAAGTTTTACTTTTTCGGTGGGTAAAGGTAATCGGAAGCTTGGAAGCATCTGTATGCACACGCGATAAGCATGGCGGCAATGAAAATACTTTTCGGCCGCAATACAAAACCCCAGTATTCGTTTTATTGCTACAGATCACGTTATGCGTTCCATTATTCTATTTTCATTGTTTCTCTTTGGTGCAGATACCATCTGCGTTGCCCAGCTAAAAACTACCAAGACTCTCGGCTTATTGGCCAAGGTTGTCAAAGTGATTGATGGAGACACCGTGGATGTTACCGAAAAAGACAGTACCTACCGCCTTCGTTTATACGGCATAGACGCACCGGAAAGAGGCCAGACGTATTATCATGAATCGAAAGAATTAATGGAAGAATTGGTACTGAATAAGGAAGTGGTTTTGCAATTGAAAGAGAAAGACCGCTATGGAAGGTGGGTTGCGGTAATCATGCGTAGAGCAGATAAGGTAAACATCAATTACCAGATGGTAAAAATGGGGATGGCGTGGCACTTCATCAAATATTGTAATGATCCCGAACTTGCACGGTTGGAAGTAGTTGCCAGGCAAAAAGAACTGGGTCTTTGGTCTCAATACTATTACCTGGAACCGTGGGAATACCGAAAATCAAAAAACTAAAAACAGCAGGCGTTTCGACCTGCTGTTTTTTATTTGACTGATATATTTAATTCAATGGGGCACCTACCGGCACTGCACAACTATGACCGGGCTCACCATGCGCCGGATTAATTTTTCCTTTAGCTGACGTAGGCGATGGTGCAGACTGGATGGGCGTTATTTGCGGACCAACCGGCTGCTGAACAGGAACGTTGTTGGAAATGACTTGCTGTTGCTGAGGTTGTTGCGGTTTTGCACCTGCAGGTGAATTTAAGGGAGCACCTACCGGTATATCACATCTATGTCCTGGTTGGCCATGTGCCGGATTTGCACCTGCCGCTGATGAAGCAGTAGCTTTTTGCTGCACAGGTGGCGAAACAATGGTTTGTGTAGGTGCCTGTTGCGGCGTGCCAGCTTGCGTTGCCACTCCAGGTTGCGTGCCGGTTGCCGGTTGATTCATATTTACAATGTTACTTGGGCTTGCCTGCTGCCCTGGTGTCGTTGCCGGCATAGCTACAGGTTCAGAAGAGGTTACTTCATTACTCTGCGGGGGATTGCCGCATGCAGCCAGCAGTAGCGCACATCCGAGTGCAGTATTCAATATTGATTGCTTCATCATTTGTTCTATTTTTTTTGAATTGAAATAAAGCTAATTCTTATTCACGAGAAGGGTTCATGTTGGCGAGCTAAATTGTGATTGTACAGTGAAATGGCTATTAAACCCCAGGTATTGTTGAATCGTTTATTCTTAACATGAAAACTCCATTACATATTCCTCCGGTACTGCCCTCCTACCTGGTACAGTGCATGGGTAATTTGGCCAAGGCTGCAATACTTAACGGTCTCCATCAGTTCTTCAAACAAGTTCCCGTTTTCTATCGCCACTTCCTGTAGGCGCCTTAATGCCTCTGCACTCCTGCCTTCATTTCGTTTATGGAAACCCTGGAGGTTAAATATCTGTTGCTCTTTTTCATCGGTGGTACTTCTAATTACTTCCATTGGCAAAATAGTGGGACTACCATTTTTATTTAGGAAAGTATTCACCCCGATCAGCGGAAGTTCACCGGTATGTTTCTGGTGTTCATAAAACAAACTTTCTTCCTGTATTTTATTTCGCTGGTACATGCGTTCCATCGCACCCAATACACCGCCTCTTTCGGTAAGGCGATCAAACTCTGTAAGCACTGCTTCTTCCACTAAATCGGTCAGCTCTTCTATTAAAAAACTTCCCTGGTTTGGGTTTTCGTTTTTTGCTGTACCGAGCTCGCGGTTAATGATCAGCTGAATGGCCATTGCCCTACGCACACTTTCTTCCGTTGGGGTTGTAATCGCCTCATCGTAAGCGTTTGTATGTAAGCTGTTGCAGTTATCATAAATAGCATACAATGCCTGCAAAGTTGTACGGATATCATTGAAGTCAATTTCCTGCGCATGCAGCGAACGACCCGAAGTTTGAATGTGATATTTCAGCTTCTGGCTTCGGTCGTTTCCTTTGTATTTAAATTTCATGGCCTTCGCCCAAATCTTCCTGGCTACACGACCAATCACACTATATTCCGGATCCATTCCATTGCTAAAAAAGAAGGAAAGGTTAGGCGCGAAATCGTCGATGTTCATTCCGCGGCTCAGGTAATATTCTACATAAGTAAAACCATTTGCTAATGTAAATGCCAACTGCGTAATTGGATTGGCGCCTGCTTCGGCTATGTGGTATCCACTAATCGATACGCTATAGAAGTTTCGAACTTTTTTATCAATGAAATATTGCTGCACATCACCCATCAATTTCAGTGCAAACTCAGTTGAGAAGATGCAGGTGTTTTGTGCCTGGTCTTCTTTTAAAATGTCGGCCTGCACCGTACCTCTTACCTGGCTCAATGCCTCTGCCTTCAGCTTTTGGTACACCTCCGCTGGCAGCACTTCATCTCCACTTAATCCGAGTAGTTTCAGTCCCAATCCATCATTTCCTTCGGGCAACCGCTCCGGCGATGAAGGATTGAAATACGCCGGCTTATTTTGACTTTTAAATTTTGAATTTTGAATTTGCTCTACCTCCGCCCACAAGTTATTTTCAGCTATATATTTCTCACATAACTGGTCGATCGCTGCATTCATGAAAAACGCAAGCAGCATAGGTGCCGGACCATTAATGGTCATGCTTACCGATGTCATCGGATTGCACAAATCAAAGCCGCTATACAATTTTTTAGCATCATCAACAGTAGCGATACTTACCCCACTGTTGCCAATTTTCCCATAAATGTCAGGGCGTATTGCCGGATCTTCTCCGTACAGCGTTACGCTATCAAAAGCCGTTGACAACCGCTTTGCCGGCTGACCAACTGATACATAATGAAATCGTTTGTTCGTACGCTCGGGTCCACCTTCACCCGCAAACATTCTTGTGGGATCTTCACCCTGGCGCTTCAATTCAAACACACCCGCTGTGTAGGGAAATTCTCCCGGAACATTTTCCTGCAATTGCCATTTCAAAATATCACCCCAATCTTTATACTTAGGCAATACCAGTTTCGGGATGCGCGTACCACTCAGCGATTGTACGGTCAGGGGTTGCTTGATCACTTTATCGCGCACCTGGTATTCAAAATAATCCGCTGAATACTTGGCCACAATCTTTGGCCACTCTGCTAACAGTTTTTTGCATTCAGGGTGCAACTGTTCGGTAAAATGCCGCTGGATATTTTCGAGTGCTTCTGTACTTGCTTTTGCTTCCTTCAGCATTTCAAGTGACCCATCTATTTTATACAATTTTGAAGCGATGGTAGTCTGCTCATTTGCCCACTGATCATAACTTCTATTCGTTTCCGAAACTTCACTTAAATACCTAACGCGCCGTGGCGGAATGATTTGAGATTTTGTAGACGTATCGCTCGAATGCCCGTGGTCCATCAATTCGCCAAACTGCTTACCGGTCTTTTTGTCAATAGCAAGCATTAGTTTCTCAAAGAGTTCATTGATGCCCACATCATTAAACTGTGCAGCAATGGTTCCTACCACGGGAAGTTCTTCATCTTTTGCTGTCCATAACTGGTGGTTGCGTTTATATTGTTTGCGCACGTCATGCAGTGCATCCAATGCGCCGGCTTTGTCAAACTTGTTGATGCAAATCACATCCGCATAGTCAAGCATGTTTATTTTTTCTAACTGCGATGGTGCACCATATTCAGGCGTCATTACGTACATGCTTACGTTGCAATAATCCAAAATCGATGCATCGCTTTGGCCAACCCCTGCGCTTTCCAAAATAATAAGGTCAAAACCCGCACTGCGGCAAATGTCCAGTGCTTCCTGTACATATTTGCTCAAAGCTTTATCGCTTTCACGGGTAGCAAGGCTGCGCATATAGGCACGCCCATCGTGAATGCTGTTCATCCTGATCCGATCGCCTAACAACGCGCCACCGGTTTTCTTTTTACTCGGGTCAACAGAGATGACGGCTATCGTTTTATCAGCATAGGCATTTAAAAAACGGCGGACAATCTCATCCGTCACCGACGATTTGCCTGCACCACCCGTTCCGGTAATACCCAATACAGGAATCTCATTTACGTTAATCGTATCAGTATTCTTGACTACTTGTTTAAAATCCTGGCCGGCTTCGGCAAGCGTAATGGCTCTTGCTACACGTCGTACATCTTTTTTTTCTTGCAACGGCAGCTTACCATTCCATTTATGCTCGCCATTTAGTTTAACCAACGCACATTCGTCAATCACGTTTTGTATCATTCCCTCCAGTCCCATTCTTCTACCATCATCGGGGCTGTAGATTCTCGTTACACCGTAATCGTGCAATTCCTTTATTTCTGTTGGCAGTATCGTACCTCCACCACCACCAAATATTTTTATATGACCGCAGCCGTTCTCCTCCAGCAGGTCTTTCATGTATTTAAAAAATTCTACGTGACCACCCTGGTAACTTGTAATGGCAATGCCATGAGCGTCTTCCTCAATGGCGCATTCCACTATTTCGGCCACGCTGCGATTATGCCCAAGGTGTATAATTTCTGCACCCTTGCTCTGCATAATCCTTCGCATGATATTAATGGCCGCATCATGCCCATCGAAAAGAGAAGCGGCGGTAACTATCCTTACTTTTTGTTCTTGTGTAGACATTTTCTTTTTGTTTTTTCCTGAAGCCGGCTTACGCTTGCAGGTTTTTTGTGGTACCCGGCATTAGTACAGTGTTCTGCGTCCGTTGCGTCGCACTCTTGTACTGAAGTAGTTTTTTCAGCACCCATAAAAAGCAGGAAACGGCAAGCCTGAGACGCTGCAAATTTAGGGCTTTTGAAGTCTCATGGCTGATACCTCCCCCGTTGCAATTACGACTGTACTGTCTGCTAAATATTTCCGAGTTTCAGCTAATGGAAGTAATTTCCGCAACCAAACCAAGCAAACTGTATGAACGAAAAACTTTTCAAGGCGTTTCATGCTGATGGTCATATCACTGACATAGAACTTGATCAGGTATTAAAGCATAAGCAAAGGCCTATAGTGCTGGATTGGGATCTGAAGACGTTACTGTACATCGGCATTCTAATACTTACCACGGGACTTGGAATTATCGTTTACAAAAACATTGACAGCATTGGCCACCTAGCTATCGTCATTTTTATTGCTGCTGCAGCTGGTGCATGTTTCGCGTATTGCTTTTCCAAGGCTCAAAGCTTCAAAAAAGGCAAAGTATCCTCCCCTAATGTTCTATTCGATTACATTTTGCTTTTGGGTTGTATGCTTTTGCTTGTGTTCATAGGTTACCTGCAGTTTCAATACAATGTATTTGGTCACCGTTGGGGATTAGCCACTTTTATTCCCATGGTGCTTTTGTTTTTTTGTGCTTACTACTTCGACCACCTGGGCGTACTAAGTTTGGCAATTGTAAACCTTGCTGCATGGTTTGGTATTTCAGTTACGCCAATGCATTTGCTAAACGAAAATGATTTCAATAGTGATCGGATCATTTATACAGGCATCTTACTCGGAATACTACTGATTGTACTTTCTATATTTTCTTTGCGAACCAACTTCAAAAAGCATTTTGCTTTCACCTACAAAAATTTTGGTACGCACCTTTTGTTTATCGCAACGTTATCTGCATTGTTCAATTTCGATTCTAATTATCTTTTGTGGTTTCTTGTGTTGGCTCTTATTGCATTGTACCAGTTTTACGCTGCACTCCAAAAACGTTCATTCTACTTCCTCGTTTCTGCAACATTGTACTTTTATGTAGGGTTCAGTTACATTATAAATCGCGCTTTACTTTACACAGGCAGCTATGGCGAAGGAGGTTTATACTTGTTGCTGCTGTATTATATTTTCTCAAGTGCAGGGCTCATCTATTTTTTAATCAGGTACAACAAAATTTTAAAGCGTCATGACAGCTTACAATAAAACCGAACTGGTTAACCTGCTGGCACAGCAGCAAGCATTGGATGCACTACGGAGCCGCTTCATCAGCCAACAGAGTCACAACCATATAATTACAGCTCACCCCATTACACTTTATACACCCAATGTCTTTGTTAAAATTGGCCTCGGTATACTCACATTATTTATTGTGCTTGCTTCTATGGGGTTGATGTTTATGCTATTTAGCGTAAGCAGCGGCTTTGCGCTTTCCTTTGCTGGCATTATTTGCTACGCCGTTTTAGAATTTATGACAAGAACGAAGAAGCATTACAATAGTGGAGTTGATAACGTGCTGATGGCTTTAGCACCCATTTTTTTTATTGCAGGCATTGGGTTTGAAACACACAACGCTGAAACAGTTTTGAGCTTTCTGGCATTGCTATGTTGTGTTTGGCTAACGCTTCGTTTTGCTGACAGCTTCTTTGCGGTGGCGGCTGTACTCAGTTTGTTTGTTTTTATTTTCAATTTGTATGTTGGCTTAGGAGAATTCACCATCAGTACTTACCCTTACATCCTGATTATATTAGCGGCCGCCACCTACTGGATTGCCCGCAGCCGATCAACTTTAGATGACCAATTAATTTACCAACATTGCTGGCAAATGGTAACGGCAGTTAGCATCATTGCGTTGTATGCCTTTGGCAATGTTTACTTCATTGAACAATTAACCAATGATAACTTCCTGCTCCAGAAGAATTCACCTCTAAACGTGTATTGGTTTTTTTGGTCGTGGACAATCCTAATGCCGGTGGCGTTTCTCATTTTTGGTTTCAAGAAACGTGACCTGTTACACCTACGCTTGGGAGTAATCTTATTCGCCGCAGGCATTCTAACCTTTAGATACTATCATACAATACTGCCGGTAGAAATTGCGCTTTTAATTGCCGGAGCTATTCTAATTGCTGTTAGTTACAGGTTGATAAAATATCTTCGGTCACCTAAACATGGTTTTGTATTTGCACCAATCGAGCAGGCATCTGAAACAGCAAACGACGCGGAAGCTTTGATAATTGGTGAAGCATTTGGCGACCAGCCCGCTGTAGCAGAAGAAAGCGGTTTTGGTGGCGGCTCGTTTGGCGGTGCAGGCGCAGGAAGCAGTTACTAAAAAAATAAAAATCTATGGCATTCTCAGCTATTGTTCACCAGGGAGAAGAGGCACCAGTAATCGTTCTAAAAGACGAATTATCAGAAACCAGCGCTGAAATATTTGCCTTTGGCGCAGTGCTAAACAAATTTAGTATACGGCACCAACAGGCTGAGTTTAATGTGATTGATGGCTTCGTAAATGTGTCCGATGCTATGAAAAATATTGCGCCGGCATTTAAAAGCGCAAAGCTGTCACCGTTTGTTTGCCGCATAAAAAACCAAAAGTATCATTTTGGCGAAAGCACGCACCATCTCAGTAAATACGCTATGGGCAAACACGCCATTCACGGACTGGTGTACGATGCTGTTTTCTCGGTAGTAGAAACACAGGCCGACGAAAACAGTGCCTGTGTAAAGCTGCAACACGTATACGATGAGCAGGGTGAAGGTTTTCCTTATGCCTTTAGATGCGAAGTAGAATACTCGCTGAAGCAAAACAATGAACTTACCGTTAAAACAACCATCACTAACGTAGATGAACAGCTTGTGCCCGTGGCTGATGGGTGGCACCCATACTTTACTTTACATGACACAGTGGATGAATGCCTGCTAGAATTTCAAAGCAAAGAAATGCTTGAGTTTGATGACGAGTTGATACCTACCGGAATTATGTTTCCTTATGAAGAATTTGGTTCCTTAAAGTTTCTGGCACATAGCCGTTTTGATAATTGCTTTACGGTAAACTTTGCTGAGTGTCAACCCATGTGTGTGTTCAGAAATCCAAAAAAGCAGATCCAGGTTGAGATACATCCATCTAAAGAATATCCATATCTTCAATTGTATACACCTGATCATCGCCAAAGTATTGCAATTGAAAATTTAAGCGCAGCACCAGATGCACTCAACAATGGACTAGGTCTGAAAGTTCTGGAACCGCATGAAAGCGTCGTTTTTGTAACCAAATATATTATTCGATCATTATGATGAATCATTCGCAAGCTGTATTGAACTCTTTTAAAAATCGATTTTCTACCACGCCCCGCTTGTTTTTTTCGCCAGGCAGAATAAACCTTATAGGCGAACATGTGGATTATAATGATGGCTATGTGATGCCTGCGGCAATCGACAAGGGTATTTGGTTTGCCGTTGCCGCAAATAATTCTGACCAAATCAACTTCTATAGTCACGATATGGATGAGTCTTATTCTGTTAGCAGGTTCGCCGTAAAGAAAGAAAACGGCTGGCTGAACTATGTGTTGGGCGTAGTGGACCAGGTACAACAAAAACAGCTTCCGTTAAGTGGTTTTGATTGCGCCTTTGGTGGAAACGTACCTATTGGCTCAGGGTTGTCATCATCTGCGGCTATGGAGTGCGGATTGTTGTTTGCGCTCAACTCCATTTTCCATCTGGCGCTTTCAAGCATTGACATTGCTATTATGGGGCAGCAGGCTGAGCATACTTTTCCGGGCGTGAAGTGCGGTATCATGGATCAGTTCGCCAACATGTTTGGCCAACGCGAAAAGGTAATATTACTGAACTGTAAAACATTGGAGCATCAATACTTTCCGCTACAACTTCGTGATTATTGTATCATCCTCATAGACACTAAAGTACACCACGAACTTGCCTCGGGCGAATACAACATCCGCCGCCAGCAATGTGAACAGGGACTTAAAATAATAAAGGAGCATACTGAAAACATTCTATCGTTTCAGGATGTGACGCCTGCACACGTACAGCATCTAAAACACCTGATGGATGAAAAAATTTACAACCGCTGCCTGTTTGTAGCGCAGGAAATTGAGCGAACGCAGACTGCCGCAAAACATCTAGAAAACAATGAACTTGAAGCGTTTGGCAAACTGATGTTTGAAACACACGATGGCCTGAGCAAACTATATGAAGTAAGCTGTCCCGAGCTCGACTTTTTGGTAGAAAGGGCAAAGCAGGAAGAAGCCATCATTGGAAGTAGAGTAATGGGTGGCGGCTTTGGCGGTTGTACCATCAACCTTATTAAAAAACAGGATCGTGAAGCGGTGGCAACAAGAATAACCGCTGCATACAAAACCCATTTTAACATAGAGGCTTCTGTGTACGATGTAGCAGTGGGCGATGGCACCCATGAAGTTGTTTAAACAGGTTTAACCATCTGGTGCTATTACCGTTGATTTCTGGCGATATTGTTAGAAAAGCAAGTCCTTACCACGTTTCTTTAAAGGACTGCTGTTACACTAATCTCTACATTCACATTTTTAGGCAAGCCCTTGACCGCTACCGTTTCACGCGCAGGATAATCTGCGGCAAAGTATGACCCGTATACTTCATTTACCTGTGTAAACAGATTCATATCCGAAAGAAAGATCGTGGTCTTTACAATATGCTGAAAGTTGATTCCTGCCTCGGTTAGTATTGCTTCAATATTGCGCATTACCTGGTGTGTTTCGGTGGCCACATCGCTATTCACCAACTCCCCCGTTTCAGGATGAAGTGCAATTTGCCCGCTTAAAAAAAGAAAGCCGTTTGCTTGTATTGCCTGGTTGTATGGACCAATGGGTGCTGGTGCATTGGTTGTATTAATCACCGTCTTATTCATAAATGTGTTTCGAATAAAATTCAAATATTTTCATTCATTCAACAAACCTAATTTTACTACAAATAGGTTTCAATGAATATTATTGTTGTGGCAGACGGGCTTACACAAAACCAATTCAACGACAAAGCGTTAGCCGAGGGAGTACAGGTGCGTTTCCATACATCACTAGAAAATATGGCCGGCGAAGCGGATGCCTACTTCTATTTGTTGGGTGAAGAAACACTGGAAAAAAACAAAGAAATTCTTGCTAACCTTGGGAAACCAGTTTTTGTACATGCAATTATTACAACGCTGGATAAGTTGCCAAAAAACGTGGTTCGAATAAACGGCTGGCCCGGCTTTCTCAATGCATCATCTTTGGAGATTGCCGCGGCTGATCAAAACAAAACGATGATAGCTGAGGTATTAAATGCAATGGGGTGGGATTATAATTTCGTTCCTGACCTTGTCGGAATGATTACACCACGAACTATTGCAATGATTGTGAACGAAGCCTATTTTGCTTTAGAAGAAAAGGTAAGCACAAAACATGAAGTTGACACTGCTATGAAATTAGGCACCGGCTATCCTTATGGTCCATTTGAATGGAGCGAAAAAATCGGATTGAACAACATCTATCAATTACTTGAAAATCTGTTACAACACGACAGTCGCTATCAACCTTCGGCACTATTAACAAAAGAAACCCATTCCCGTGCCACTCATTCTTAGCATCGACACAGCAACCGAGATTGCTTCAGTATGTCTTAGTAAGGATTCTAATATTTTATCGCTTCGCGAAAATCATATCCAAAAAGATCATGCAGGTTTTGTAAATGTGGCGATAGACGAATTGTTTGCAGATGCTAAACTTACATTAAAGGATATTGACGCAGTGGCAGTAACATCAGGCCCCGGCAGTTATACGGGTTTACGCGTTGGGTTGGCAACAGCAAAAGGACTATGCTATGCTTTGCAAAAACCACTCATTACGTTGAACACATTACATGTAATGACAACAGCGGCGATTGCCGCAACTCATAATGATGAAGTTGATTTGTATTGCCCAATGATAGACGCGCGCCGCATGGAGGTATTTACCGGCCTTTTTACTGCTACACTGGCTGAAGTGCTGCCTCCAATGGCTATGGAATTGAATCACAATAGTTTTGACACATATATTGTTCTTAATAAAATATTATATTTTGGAAATGGCAGTACTAAATTCCAACCGCTTATTACTAAGAATAATGCTTCTTTTCTAACCATTCAACATAACGCAACTCACCTTGTATCTCTTGCTGAACAGTCGTTTACCACAGAAAGGTTTACAGACATTGCCTATTCAGAACCTAACTATTTAAAGGCTTTCTTTTCTTCCTCTCTTACTCCGCCTGTATTAAAAAACATGTAAAAAATATATTTGCGTTTTTAAATACTCATTTAAAACATTATTCGTTTTTATATTTACTACGGATTGAATTATTAACACCCCCCAAAGATTATTATGATTACAACATCACAGAGCATTACTATTTCTAGCAAAGAGAATAGTAACTCAATCAAACTGGATTTTTTGCACCTTAAGAAAGCTGCATTAGTACTCCGCGCAATGAACCACAAGCTTCGTCAACAGATGATAAAGCTGTTGGATGAAAACGAAAGAATGACTGTTACTGAGATCTATGTGAAACTTAGACTAGAGCAATCGGTAGCCTCTCAACACCTGGCTATTCTTCGCCGCGCTGGTATTGTTATCACACAACGCGATGGAAAATTTATCTACTACGCGGTAAACTATCCCCGCATAGCAGAAGTAAACACTTTTGTGGAAGACCTGGTAGCGTAGCAATTGCCTGCTTACCTTACAAGAAGGATGTTCAGATAACGGACATCCTTTTTTTATCTGCATAACTCAAAGGATGAGCTTGCAATTAGGTTTAGCCTTAAATCTACAATTCTTTGGAAGGCAGCCAGAGAAGCTTTTCGAATTCTACTATTTTATCCTGCTCTACTTTTATACCTTCCCGCTCAAGGAGCTCCTGCATATACGTTGGAGAGGAAAAATGCATTTTTCCACTTAGCATTCCGTTGCGATTGACAACTCTTTGCGCTGGTACCCTTGGCGTTACCACAAAGCTTGCGTTCATTGCCCAACCAACCATGCGGGCAGAAGACCGGGCACCAAGATACTCGGCTATCGCGCCATAAGTACTTACCCTTCCGGCTGGTATCTGCCGAACCACATCCCATACATTTTCAAAAAAAGAATAATGTTTAGAAGCGTCGGCAACAGGCAATCCGTTTGTTGCAAGGTTTTTTTTCATGATCCGAAAATGTTATCAGGATTTCAATTTCACCTGGCTTTCTACTTTGGAGGCAATCAACACCGAACGACCCGGCTCTGGAACTGCGTCATAATCAAAAGGGCAATGCCTGCACCCATTACCACAGCAATAGCCTCTCTCCAAATGGTAATTTTCGGTTAGCACCATAAAACCAGAGCCGTCATAATAAAAATCTTCACGCTCAACTAAGTTCTTCTTCACGCATTACTAATTTTAATCGTTCTTCAGCATCGCTGTTTATCTCGGCATTAACCTGGAACCTAAGATAATGAATGCGATTGCTCTGTGCTATGTCAAGCATTTCATAATGAGTTTTAATGGCCAACTCTTCAGAAATTTCCGGAAGTGCATACACATCGTCACACTCGTTCAACAACGGCAACGCTAGTAAGTTTAAAACGAGTTTGGTAAAATTATACAGCTTTGGGCTATCTGTTTTAAGATGAATTGAACCGCTATCGGCTAAAACCTGCTGGTACACTTGCAAAAATCTCGGGTGCGTTAACCGCTTTTTGGCCTTGCCCGGTGTAAGTTGAGGATCAGGAAAAGTGATCCAGATCTCGGCTACTTCCCCTTTGGTGAAGTATTCATTCAACTTCTGGATCTGCGTACGCAGAAAAGCTACATTCGTCAACCCTTCCTGCAACGCCTTTTTGGCACCTACCCAGATTCTATTACCCTTTATATCCACCCCAATAAAATTCTTCTCAGGGTACAACTTTGCAAGGCCAAGCGCGTATTCGCCCTTACCACAGGCAAGTTCCAATACTATTGGGTTGCTATTCTTGAAATGTTTTGCCCAGTTACCCTTTGCATCAGCGGGATATTCCAATACATTATTGAAGGTTTTGATAGCGGCAAACCGGTGTAGTTTCTTTTGGGCCATAAGCCGGCAAATGTAGGTAAATGAAACTTTTGAACTTGCAAAAGCAGCCCCCAGATGCTACAGTGTAATCTCTTTTTCATTGTCCCAGTTGGCTCTAATGCTGAGTTTTATCTTTAGGTCCTGCACAATTTCGGGTTGCCTTTTTACACCAAAAAATCTACCTGCATCCCAGCGGCCGTTTTTATTGGTATCGTAGAGCATGCGCATTTCGTATTCGCCGGGCGGGAATAATTTCCTGCTCCAGTCCCGCTGCGTAAGCGGAACAGATTCAACAATCTTATCGTTTTGTATCAATTGCAAAACAGGATTCTTTTTGAAATTGATGTTATTAAAACGCACTTTAACGCTGCCATAGTCCTCCGTTTTCTTCGTGCTTATTTTAATAGTATCATTTCGCGAAAGGGTAACGCCGGCAGAATCCTGGAAGGCCTCTTTACTAATTAATAAGTTGTACTGGTTTCCAGACTGCCACGGAAAGGTTAGGAAATATTTGTTTGCCGCCGTATCGGCAATAAAATGATACTCGGGCAATGCTTTAAAACCTGTGTCGGTAAGTAATACGCGTGTACTATCGAACCTGAATATTGGGCGATTAAAAACAAACTCGATATTGCTGCGTAATATATCCAGCTTACCTCCAACTTCTAAGCTGGTAGTATATCGAAGCTGTTTATCCTGCGAAGCAGCATTGGGCAATGCCCTTGCACCAGTGCTTGTAACACGTGAAGGCGCCTTGGGATAATTATAGGCGTACAACATAATAGGCGCCCTGGCACCACCTACTTCAATGACGGAGTCAGTAAAAGCAAATAAACTCGTACTGTCCTCGTACCTGCGACTATACTCATTGGGGATTGCATACAAAGCAAATTTGCCGCCAGGGAGATTGCGAAATATAAAATTGCCGGCACCATCTAATTTGGATAAATACCGTGGCTTTTCTTTTGCCACAGCAGTATCATCCAGGTTTCGATGCAACACTGCAATTAATGTTGTGTCCAAATTGCCTGTTTCGGCCAGTACTACTTTGCCTGTCAAGGTATTGCTATCGATGGTACTTCCGGTAGAAAACACGTAGACAAAATCTTTCAGCACATTGCCTTCGTTCACATCTTTAATTGCATTGCCAAAATTGATGGAGTAGGTAGTGTTTTTCTCCAGTGTATCGCGCAACCGAATGGTTACGGTACGCAGTTTACGATCAATCTCTGGAGAGTTTTCCGGTAGCGGCGATACCACTACATTTTCCTGCGCACTCTGGATGTCTACAAATTCATCGAAGTATAACGTAAGCCGATTAGATCTTGCATTGAGCGCAGAATCTTGTGGGTTTGCTGCAATCAACCTTGGCGGTAAGCTATCCTTTGGACCGCCACCGGGCGGAATAATGTTAGCACATGAACTGGTAATAGCAACTACGAAGCAGGAGATCACAAAAAAAGAAAACGAATACTTCAGCATTACCGGTAGTAAAAATTAGGTGCAAACATAGCCGCTTTTATAAAGTGTTGTTGCTAACGATAGATTAAAGGTCGCCCAGCCAATGGCGACCTACTTCAATGTTTAAATGATAACCTGTCGTGAAGATTTACGGTTGATCAGCCTCTTCCATTTCTTCAATTAAGGCGCTGTACAATTTATTTTCTTTGGTAAACTTACACCAGTGACAATCGTCTTTGCCGCAGCCTGTATAAAAGTTGTGCTGCTGAATTTCGTTCCAGGCAAACGAGATTTGATCCTTGACAGTAGCAATATCCTGTGGTGTTATTTCCACCCGATGAACATCAAATTCATCCTTGGGATTAGGCTCTACAAAATCGAACTGGGTGTAAAGTACCTTCCATGTTTTGCCTGGCAGATGATCGACTAAAATTTTATAGAATACCGCCTGGCGCCAGTAATTACCCCCATGCATTTTATCCTCCCGATCTCCGGGTTTACAAAATTCAAAGCGGCGCATTGCCTTAAAGAGGTTACCGGTTTTAAAATCGGTGATGGCAATTTCATTTCCCCAAAATTGAATCTTATCCGCAAAGCCTTTCAAGGGTACATCGTTCACCACCACTTTTGTAAGCGGGTATTCTGTTACAATAAACTCGTTGATGGGCGCTGGCAAATAATAATGATCATAGTAACGGTCCAGCACTTGTAAACCATAGTCGGTGAAACGTTTTAAACTTTCTTTGGTAAAGACTTCGCGCCCATTATTGATGTGAAATAAAAACTGTTGCTGCAAAAAAGCTTTATCCGGATACCGTTTGTTATTCTGCATCATGCCATTGATGAAATCAGCAAGTGCTGCGTGCACAGCCGTTCCAAATTGAGCGGCTTCGTTAACCGCAGATGGAACCTTAATCAGGTTATTGTAATAAAACTTCAAGGGACATTCCAGGTAATTATTCAGGGCAGTCACGTTGAGCGTAAACTTTGCGAGCAGGTTGCTGATGTAGTCTTGCTCAGCCTTTTGTAACACTGGCTTTTGTACAATACCAAAGCGCAGGGCAGCATAATCAAACTGCTCTTCTTCCGTAAGGGGAATGGAAACAGTCTCAAGGCCCATAGGCTGCCGCAGTTCTTCTATAAATTGTGATGGCTCCATCAGCTTACCATCATTTTTCATTTGAGGGTAAGAAATGTAGAGAAACTTTTCAGCCCTTGTGACGGCGACAAAAAATAGGCGTCGCAATTCTTCCACCACCTCCGCTTCTGACTCTTGCTCAAATACATTGAATGGTAGCCTGAACCCACGGTTCATTTTTCGCTTGCCCTCCCACACATCATTTCGGCAATTGATCATGAACACATATTCATACTCAAGGCCCTTACTACCGTGGCAGGTAAGTAAGTTTACACCGGTTTCGGTGCCCGTAGTTTGTACCAGGGGAAGCGAAATTTCATGATCGTTCATCAAGTCAATATGCTGAATGAGTTGCTTTAGTGTAAGCTCTGGCCGCCTATGCGTTTCTTCTTTTATAAAGTCGAATAAGCAGCTTAGTTTGCGCATTTCCCAGCTTTTATTTTCTGCTTTTAAAACATAAGAAAGAATACCAGCTTCGTTCACCAACATTTCAAACCATTGCTGAACGGGTTTATTATGTACTGCCTTTTGCAGATCTTCCAGAGCCTGGTGCAGATGCAGTAGTTCCTGTGTTTCTTCATCGGTTGCAAACAACGTAGCGCCTCTTTCTTTTTTTAAATTGTCTAAATATGCCCGGAGCGTAGAGGGTAAATTCTTTTTGTTGCGTGCTTCGTAAATATCATTACAAATGGCTGCAATTCTAAAGGGCGTTATTTTGAAAAAGCCATAATGCATGATTTCAAAAAGCAATGGCTCGCCACTAAAAGGCATATCTAACTCGCTGCTTACATACCTAATTAAATTCAAGATGCGGTTAATGAAAACATCCTGGAACAAATTGATCGAACGCTTTACATAAAAGGGTATGTTTTGCAATTGCATGAACCGCAGCAATTCGTCACCGCATTTATGTTCTTTGTAAATGATGGCGATGCTGCCCGGTGCCACACCTGAGTCAATTAGAGATTTTACGCTGGTTGTAATATGCACGTTTTCTGCAAATTCATTTTCATACACCCGAATTTCCGGTGTCACTTGCAGGTCCACCAGATTCTTGTTAGCACAGATCAGTTCCTTCGTTAAGTCTTTGTATTGCTTCACCAGACGCTGCTCATTATTCTCTATTAAAAAGCGGGCTGCATTTAAAATGGGTTGAACGCTGCGGTAATTTTTTGTGAGCACCACTTTTACAATGTCGGCTTCAAACGTATCAGCCAGGTTCATCATGTTCTTCAGGTTAGCACCCTGGAAGCGATAAATACTCTGGTCATCATCACCTACTACAAAAATGTTAGGCTTTTCATCCGCCCAATGGCTGATCAGCAATTCAACAATTTTGTTTTGCGAACCACTGGTATCCTGGTATTCATCTACCAGAATATATTGTAGCTGCTCCTGGTAGTTTAGCAGCAGGTCGGGGTTTACTTCAAACTGCTCTATCACCCAATTGATCATGTCGTCAAAGTCGTACCGCTTCTTTTTCTCTAATGACAATTGGTAGGTTTCGAAAGTATGTACAGCAGCTTTTACACGCTGCATGCGTTCTACTTCATCTTTTCCTTTTTGGGTAAGCACAAAGTTGCCTTTTGCCTTCTCCCGCTTATTATAATAACCTTCAGTTTCTGGAATATGGTTTTCTACATACTCATCTATCTTCAATACCAACCATTCGGGTTTCCAACCTTCGCGCTTTATGGCGGAATAAAGACTGCATAAATTATTAAGGTCATAGTACACTTCACCCTTAAATCTTTTTAGTAGATGATCGTTGGGGAAAGCATCAATTAATTCTTCCATTACCTGTATGCGCTCCAGGTCAGTTAGTGGTTGAAGATCCTTTTTAAAATGTCGTGTGTTTTCCTGGATTACGCTATTGCAGAATGAGTGAAAGGTGTGAATGTTTACTTTGTAGGCGTCGCTTCCTATAAAGTTGAGTAGTCGTTTGCGCATGGCTACTACGCCTGCATCGGTATAGGTTAAGCACAAAATATTTTCCGGTTGAGCATCGGTCTCAAGCATTATTTTACCAATACGAGCACTTAGTATCTGGGTTTTGCCAGTACCCGGTCCCGCTATCACCATTACAGGTCCTTCAATGGTGTCAACAGCGTGCTTCTGCTGCTCATTTAAACCTTTATATATTTCGGAAAAACGTTTTGCAAAAAGGGCTTTTTCGTACATAATGATAAAGGTAGTATCGGTTTCCTAAACTTATTGGTATGTATACTCAACATGCATTTGCGTGTACTTTTAAAGCCAAACCTTTTGCTCATCATTCAACTTTCATTACGAATTTTTGTTAGTGTATAAAGACTTATTCATCAGCTCATCCAAACACTCCATGACTCAACTTAAACCAGGTTCAAAAGCGCCCAATTTTAAAGGCATAGATCAAAACGGAAACAAGATTTCGCTTGCGGATTTTAAAGGCAAAAAGGTCATCCTTTATTTCTACCCAAAAGACAATACGCCGGGTTGCACTGCGCAGGCCTGCAATCTGCGAGACAATTATACAGATCTGATCAAAGCGGGCTTCAAGGTAATTGGCATCAGTACCGACTCGGTTAAGAGCCATAAAAAATTTGAAGAGAAGTTCGATTTGCCTTTTCCTTTGATAGCTGATGAGGATAAAAAAATTGTGAGCCAATATGGCGTGTGGGGCGAGAAGAAATTCATGGGTCGAACCTTTGAGGGAATACATAGAACAACTTTCCTGATCAATGAAGATGGCAAGATTAAAGACGTCATTTTGAAACCTGATACAAAGAACCAGGCACAGCAAGTATTAGACATTTGGGCATTGTAAATGCCCGTATCAGTCACATTTTGAAAAGCGCTACTTGCAACTTGTTGATTGCTACCATAGTCTCTATATTCGTTATCCTCCCCCGGAACTATTACCAAACTTCAACCCAAATCGGATGACTGTTGTGCGAATTAAAGAGAATTCGTGGCTGGCGAAAATGGCTGCCCGACAATTAAAGGCTCAGAAAGTTGCCATGGTGTTGGGTAAAACTATTCACCTGTATGACGCTTCAAAAGAGGAATTTTTGAACAACAAAAGATGGGTGAGGCATGAAGTAGCACATGTAAAACAATACCAGAAACTTGGGTTTATTCGGTTCATCTTTTTCTACCTGATTGAAACATTTAGCAAGGGATATGAACACAATAGTTTTGAGGTAGATGCCCGCAGCAAAGAACGCGACGCGAACATTACACAAGGCATAGAGTTCCTCTAAATAACCCAGGTCACCTCTCCAAAAGGAATAGAAGTAAGTGTGCCAGTATCAACCAGTAACTCCCCTATTTCATTTACGCCTACAACCCGGGCTTCAATAACTGCGCTTTCCTTTCTAAGCTTCGCTATTTCATTCCGTTTATATAAATGCTGATTGTACTCAGAAAGCAGTGCCGCACGTTCACCCTTTAATATTTGCTGCCAACGCTTTTCAATATAGGCGCACAGCTCGATAGCCAACTTATGTAAGTCATATTTTCTACCGGTAATTTGCAATAATGACACAGGGTTCTGAAGTGCAGAATCAAACGCAGTCTGATTGATGTTCAATCCAATGCCGACGATGGCATACTTCCAATCGCTACCCTGCAAAATGTTCTCAATTAAAATACCGCCTGCCTTTCTGTCTTTCCAATACAAATCGTTTGGCCATTTTATACAGGTGTCATGCAGTGCATAGTAACTAAACAAATCTCTGCACGCTAGAGCCACTGCAACACTCAGGAAAAATTGTTCCCCTATAGTGAGGGTGGAAGGCACTATAACCGTGCTTAGTATAATATTGTGTCCGGCGGCATCCTGCCAAAGCTTACCCCGTTGTCCTTTGCCATCTGTTTGATGGGCTGCTAACCAGGCGGTTCCGTGTTCTGCCAATTGTGCCTGCATTTGGCCCATGGCATAGTTGTTGGAACTATCAACGGTATCGAGTTGTATAAGCGGTGTTCCAATTGCAGTTACAGGTAGCAAAGAAATACTATTTTTGCCCCGAAGGTAACGCGTACGAAACCGGTTTAACAATAGATAAAAGAGAGTTTCGGGAAAAGAAACGGAAGTTTGCAAAGGCCGCTAGATTAAGAAACCTGCTCTAAACAGTATCCTTTACATTAACGCCTCAACAAAATTGTTATTTATATTATTTAAAAGATTGTTATTTGGAACCACTTTCATTATTGGAAAACCGTAAAAAAAATACGGCTTCAAAAGTCAACAGAAACTCAAAGCTTTTTAAGAATATTATAAAAGCCATTCAGGAAAAAAAAGGTGAAAACATCGTCTCGCTCGATCTTCGGAAAATTCATGAAGCCGTTGCTGACTTTTTTATCATTTGCGAAGCAAGCAATCCCCAACAAATCCGCGCTATAGGCGAATCCGTTCAGGAAGAAGTAAAAAAACATTGTGATGAAGTAGCTTACAAGCATGAAGGCTACCAAGCTTTACAATGGATTTTAATAGACTATGTGAACATTGTCGTTCATATAATGTTACCTGAACCAAGAAAGTTTTATGGTCTGGAGGAGATGTGGAGCGATGCTGAACGCATGGAACACGAAGGCTAACAAACGCCTTAAAACTAACTGAATTTATATTTATAACAGAGAGAACAATTATGGCACAAGACGATAAAAAATCGAAAGAATCACGCAATATACCCGGCATTCCTTCTGGCGATGACAAGCCGCCACGTAAGGGACCAAAGTTTAGCATTTACTGGATCTATGCACTCATAGCTATTATACTAGTTGGTGCTCAACTTTTTAATTGGTCGCCCGATGCGGTTCGCACAAATGAATTGGAGTTTAGGCAACAGATGCTTGCAAAAGGCGATGTAGAAAAGCTGAACCTGATTAAAAACAAAGAGCTGGTTAGGGTATACGTAAAAAAGGAAAGCCTGGAAAAGCCTTTTTATAAAAATAAAATCAAGCGCCCGTCTACCGGCCCGGCTCGCGGACCACATTTTGAGTTTACCGTTACCGATTGGGAAAGCTTCAATGCTGCTCAAACTAAATTTTACCAGGACCCGGTCGCAAATGCTTTAAAGATTGAACCCGTTCCTGAAAATGTAGACAACGAAGGCGAGTATTTTGGTCCTATTGCCAATACGCTCGTTACCATTTTATTGTTTGTAGGTCTTTGGGTTCTACTCATGCGTAAAATGGGTGGACCAACCGGTGGCGGTGGCCCCGGTGGTATATTCAACATTGGAAAATCTAAGGCAACCTTATTTGAAAAAGGCACTCGTGTAAACATAAATTTTGGAGATGTAGCCGGATTGGATGAAGCGAAAGTGGAAGTAATGGAGATTGTTGACTTCCTGAAAAATCCTAAAAAGTATACTGCATTAGGTGGTAAAATACCAAAAGGTGCGCTCCTTGTTGGACCTCCCGGTACGGGTAAAACCTTGCTGGCAAAGGCAATGGCGGGAGAAGCTCAAGTTCCATTCTTTAGCTTAAGCGGAAGTGACTTTGTAGAAATGTTTGTGGGTGTAGGTGCCAGCCGTGTTAGGGATTTATTTAAGCAAGCCCGCGAGAAAGCGCCATGTATCATTTTTATAGATGAGATTGATGCCATAGGACGTGCACGTGGTCGCAATGCAATCATGAGTAATGATGAGCGTGAAAACACATTGAACCAGTTGCTGGTAGAAATGGATGGCTTTGGAACTGACATTGGAATTATTATACTTGCGGCTACCAACAGACCCGATGTACTGGATACCGCGTTACTGCGCCCAGGTCGTTTTGATAGGCAGATCTCTATTGACCGTCCGGATGTGAAAGGTAGGGAGGCTATCTTTAAAGTGCATCTGAAACCAATCAAGATTTCAGAAACACTTGACATTCATAAATTGGCTGAGCAAACACCTGGATTTGCCGGTGCCGACATTGCGAATGTTTGTAACGAAGCTGCATTGATAGCGGCGCGTAAGGACAAGCAAGCGGTAGACATGAGCGATTTCCAAGATGCGATTGACCGTGTGATTGGAGGATTGGAGAAGAAAAACAAAATCATCTTACCAGAAGAAAAGGAAATCATTGCGTATCATGAAGCCGGACACGCCATTTGTGGTTGGTTCCTTGAGCATGCCTATCCATTGCTGAAAGTAACAATTGTACCTCGTGGTAGTGCAGCTTTAGGGTATGCGCAGTACACGCCAAAAGAGCAATATCTCTATAACACCGATCAGTTGTACGATCAGATTTGTATGACATTGGGTGGAAGAGCAGCAGAGCAGATCATCTTCGGCAAAATATCTACTGGTGCCAGTAACGACCTTCAGCAGATTACCAAAATGGCTTACTCTATGGTAACCGTGTATGGTATGAACGAGAAGATTGGTAACATTAGCTACTACGATCCACAGGCCGATAATTCTTTCACTAAACCATTTAGTGAAGAAACAGGAAAAATTATTGATGCTGAAGTGCGTGCATTGATTGCTCGTGCATACGTTTCAACCCTTGAGCTCCTTACAGAAAAGCGTAGAGAAGTGGAGATATTGGCAAAAGAACTTTTAGAGAAGGAAGTATTGTTTCAAAGCGACGTGGAGTTACTGATCGGAAAGCGTCCGTACGATGAGAAGAAACTGTTGGACATTGTTATGCACGAACCAACGGAACTGAGTGCTCCACCGGAAAAAACAATCATTGACAGCACATCAACCAAATTGTAATGAAAGGCTCTTCAGCAAAAGAGAACATTTTAAAAAAGATAAGACAGGCACTGGCGAACCCAGTGCCTGTTCCATTTCCACAAAGCGAGGGCACCAATTCCCTTTTTCAACCTTTGATTAAGGATATCGAAATTGAATTTGCAGAAAACTTCAGCAACCTGCAGGGTCGATTTTCATTTTGCGTAGATGAAGCAGAACTTGCTGAACAACTAAAGTCTTTTGTTGCAGCCAGGCCATCTGCTTCAATCTATTGTAAAGATGAAAGGCTGGTTACAATGCTGCGGCAAAACGGATATGATCACTTCAATTCGGACGATTTAGCGAGTTGCAGTGCAGCCATTACCGACTGCGAATTGCTGGTAGCGCGTACCGGTAGTATTTTACTTTCTTCTGCCCAGGCAGGAGGTAGAACCGTAAGTGTGTACGCTCCCATTCATATCTGCATTGCTTACACAGACCAACTGGTATACGAAATAAAAGAAGGGCTTCAACTATTGAACGCAAAATATGGCGATCGGCTTCCATCTTTCATCACCTTAGCTACTGGCCCCAGCCGTACGGCTGATATTGAAAAAACGTTGGTGGTTGGTGTACATGGTCCAAAAGAGGTATATCTTTTTTTGGTTGAAAGACTAAGTAGGAATTGATCAAGGGCGTTGCAGAACCTATCTGCACAAACATGTATAAACTTCTAATCTCTCTTTATCTTTGGTAGATGAAAAATAGTGTGACAAAGATCTTTGTATATGGATCGCTTCGCAGTGGCTTTAAGCATCCTGCGTATGAGTATATAAGCAAATATTTTTCTTTAGTAGATGATGCAAAAGTGCGGGGTTGCTTGTATGATATGGGTAGCTATCCCGCTGCTTCTCCTTGCGAAGATGAAAGCTTCATCATTGGTGAGTTGTACGACTTGAAAGACACCTCTGATTTTTCGTGGGCCATAGAACAATTGGATGACTATGAAGGCATCAATCCCGAAGAAGGTGAAACTCCTTTATACAGGAGAGAACTAACAACAGTTTACTACAATAGTACCCATACCCATGCATGGATCTACTGGTACAATGCAGATATTTCTGGCCAGCCGGTTATTGCATCCGGAGATGTATTGCAGTTTATTCAGCAAAAGAGTAAACTGTAAGCATGGACGTAGGCGCAGGCAAAAAAATATATTTTCTATCTGACTTTCACCTTGGCGCACCTGATCATGCTACAAGCCTGGTACGCGAAAAGAAAATTGTTTCTTTTTTAAATGAAATTAAAAGTTCTGCTGCTGCCATTTTCATCGTGGGCGATATGTTCGATTTTTGGTTCGAATACAAACATGTAGTACCAAAAGGATATGTGCGCCTGTTGGGAAAGCTTGCTGAGATTACTGATAGTGGTACGCCTATTTACTTTTTTATTGGCAATCACGACATGTGGATGCGCGGCTATTTTGAGGCTGAATTAAACATTCCCGTTTATACAGAGCCAAAGGAGTATGTGTTTAATAATAAGCGATTTTACATCGGTCATGGTGATGGACTTGGACCCGGCGATCACGGTTATAAAATGCTCAAAAAGGTTTTTAGGAATAAGTTTTGCCAGTGGTTATTTGGCTCGTTGCATCCTTCCTGGGGAATTGGGTTGGCAAATTATTTTAGCCAGGCCAGCCGCAAAAAAACCGGGACGAGTGATGATCAGTTTTTGGGTGAAGAAAAAGAATGGCTGATCATCTATAGCAAGGAAATTTTGGAAAAACAACTTGTCGACTATTTCATTTTTGGACACCGCCATCTCCCCATTGAATATAAACTTAATGATCAAAGCAAATACATCAACCTCGGCGATTGGATTAAGTACTTTTCGTATGCCGAGTTTGATGGAACCAACGTTTACCTAAAATATGTCTGACATCTGCAAACCACTTTATTGAAATTCCTCGTCACCATATTGCTTTCATTGTTCGTCTGCAGCTACGCTTACTGTGCAGGAGATAGCACTTTGAAAGTAAAACTAGCTGTTAAATATGCCACATCAATAACCGACTTTACTACGGACAACCTTGGCAATATTTACCTGGTAACTACCAGCAATCAAATAAAAAAAATAAACGAAAAAGGTGATTCAATTGCCGTGTATAATGACGTACGCCGTTTCGGGAAAATATCTACAGTAGACGCATCTAACCCGCTGAAAGTTCTGGTGCTTTACCGCGACTTTGCAACAATTGTAGTGCTCGACAGGCTACTAAATGTGCGCAATACCATTAACCTTCGCCAGCAAAACATATTACAGGTACGAGCGACGACAGCTAGTTATGACAATAACATTTGGCTTTTTGATGAACTGGATAGCAAATTGAAAAAGGTGGATGATAATGGCCGGGTAATTCTTGAGTCGGTGGATCTGCGTCAGGCTTTTGATGTGGCTCCTTCACCAGAAGCAATGTTCGACCGAGATGGGCTGTTGTATATGTATGATCAAAAAAAGGGACTGTTGGTTTTTGACTATTACGGAGCACAAAAGAAGAGGCACCCTTTGCCGATAATAATGGATATACAAGTGCTCGATAAAAACACGGTAACCGGTCGTGATAGTAGTCGTATCCTTTTGTACAAACCATCAACGTTGCAATTATATTCCTTCATTGCTTTTAGTAGGCCAGCCGACTTTAAAAAAATCCGGTTCAACGATAAAAAGATTTATGCGATGACAACCGAGGGTTATCTCGAATTGTACGAGGTTCAGTAACCACACATTTCTAGTTGTCAACCAGCACGCTGTCCGCTACTCTTCAGTAAGTTTGCGCCACATTATACATAATGAAAGAACTGCTACAAACCCAAATTCTAAACAATACCATAGAAGCTTACTTGTATGTAATTGGCACCATCATCGTAGCCTTATTGCTACGACGGTTTGTTACCAGGTCTCTTGCTTCAATCATTTATAAGCGCATTACCAAAATTGGTACTACCGTTCAAAAAGTACATTTTCTAAACCTTGTAGTGGAGCCACTCGATTTATTGTTGGTACTGTTAGTTTCCTTCGCCGCATTTGAAAAACTGAACTATCCTAAGCTGTGGAAAGTGAACCTATATAAAATTCCTGTGCAGCAGATATTGGATGCAATTACCATCGGCATTCTCATTCTTACTTTTTTTTGGGTTTTGCTGCGTATTATCGATTTTGTAGCAATGGTGCTGGAAGAAAAAGCAAACGACACACCCAATCAGAACGATAACCAGCTAATTGTCTTCTTCAAAGATTTTTTCAAAGTATTACTGGTAATTGTTTCGGTACTGATGCTATTGCGTTTTTCATTTCACCAAAACATTGGCAACCTGCTTACGGGTTTAAGTATTGTGGGTGCAGCCATCGCCCTGGCTACGCGTGAAAGTTTGGAAAACCTGATTGCCTCCTTTATCATTTTTTTTGACAAACCTTTTTCTACCGGCAATACGGTAAAGGTGGAAGGCTTTACCGGTACCGTTGAGCGGATTGGTTTACGTAGCACGCGGGTTAGAACAGAACAAAAAACATACATCACCATACCGAATAAAAAAATGGTAGATAGTATTCTGGATAACCTAAGCCTACGCACCCAGCGTAAAGTTGAAACCCGGTTAGAGCTGAGTCTTTCAACTTCTGCTGCAAAGCTGCAAACACTTATTCCTGCTATCAGGCAAATTTTGGAAGAAGATGTAGTAGAAGATTGCAGTGTGTATGTAGCGGATACCGGGCAACAATCGCATGTGGTACTGGTGGAATATTTCACCAATGCCTTCCAGGATTTTAAATCTTTTCTTGCGCTTCGCGAAAAGGTGAACCTGCGCATCATAACATTACTGGAAACCCTGGAAATTGATCTGGCGGCCCGCAAAATGGACGTGGTGGTACACGCCGAAAATCAATAAAATTATTTACCTCGCCTGACAATTACGTGGTTCGCTAATTCAAGTTTTTGTGCTTTAATTTCTGCCAAAACAATTTGCGCTATTAACCTTGCGCCTAATTCTGAAAAGTGCGTGTTGTCAATTTTACCGTCAGGATAATTAGGATGTACGCCCGGCTCTATTTGCAGAAATAGTAGCTTAGATGCTTCTTCCCCCAACCGGTTATAAAGCTCCATGCTTTTAGCATCCAAGTCTATCAACGGTACATTTGCTTCTGCTGCAACAGATCGCACCAGTGTACTGTAAATCTCGTGAGTAGCTACCTGCTTCCCCTCTTTGAATTTGCGGCGGCTAACTGGCGTTAATAAAACAGGATGCACTTTTCTATTAAGCGCTTCAGTGATAAAGCGTGTAATATTTGCTTTGTATTCTTCAGGGGTAGTGTACCGGTCAGTCTTTTCCTTCGACTCATCGTTGTGGCCAAATTGTATCAATATATAATCGCCCTCGCGCATATTGTTGGCAACCGGTTGCCATAAATTCTCCGAAATAAAAGTCTTGGTACTTCTGCCATTCTTCGCCCGGTTCTGAATGGTTACGCTTGAATCAAAAAAATAGGCAAATGGCATTCCCCACCCAGTTTCGGGATAAGCCTTTACTTCTTTAACGGACATGGTGGAATCACCAATCATCCAGAGGGAAATTTTTTTAGTGGAAGATTGAAAAGAAAGTAATGCCACACTAATGAGGACACCGCCTTTTTTAATTAACTGATAGATCATTAAAAATGTATTTTTTACACCGTTAAAAATTTGGCTTTACAACTACCCTTGCCAATTCATGTTGATCAGGAAATAAATTGTACATACAAAAGCATCCCAGCAGCCAAGGTCATAATAATTAGTGCCGAAAATGCCAAAATGTTTTCGCCGGTATTATTTACAAATTTTCCCATTATCTTCCTGTTGTTGCAAATATGGAGAATGATTGCAATTAAAACCGGAGCAGTTAAACCATAAAGAATAGCAGTATAAATGAGTGCCTTGATGGGTGAAATGCCAATATAATTTAATGCCAGACCCAACATGAGCGAAATGGTAATAATGATGTAAAAACCTTTTGCCTCATGAAACTTTTTATCCAGGCCCTGGTTCCACCCGAATGTTTCCGAAAAAATATAAGAGAGTGAACCGCTTAAAACAGGTATCGCAATAAGACCTGTTCCAATTACACCGATGGCAAAAAGAAGGTAAGCTAAATCTCCAGCTAAAGGTTTTAATGCGAGCGCTGCCTGCTCTACGGTATCAATTTGGTGTACACCTCCATTAAATAAAACAGTCCCGGTAGTTAGAATTATAAAATACATTACAAGACCTGAAAATCCCATTCCAAAATCTACATCTTGTTCTATTGAGTGAATAAGTTTTTTATTTACCACCAGGTGGGTTTTCTTATTTTTCATTTCTTCCACTTCTACCGAGGCCTGCCAGAAAAAAAGATAGGGTGAAATGGTCGTACCAAGAATGCCTACTAAAATGGCCATGAAATCCTTGTCGAATTTTATGGTGGGGATAAATGTGTTTGAAATGATTTCTTTAAAATCCTGTTTATACAAAAACGGAACGATAAAATACACCACCATTACAATACATAAATATTTAAGCGTCGCCGCAATTTTTAGATAGGGTAAATAAATAATTGCAATCAGTAATACAATAGTAAAAAAAACACTGAAGAAAGCGGTATCAATTGACGGGAATAATAAGTTCCCCACAGCACCCATTCCCGCAATGTCGGCACCTATATTCAGTACAATAGCTGGAAAACTAAAGAGCAACATCAAATACAAAACCGGCCGCGGATAATGTTTCTTTAGTGTTCCGGTCAATCCTTGAGCCGTCACTACACCAATCCTCGCACACATTTGTTGAATAGCGGCCATTAATGGAAAAGCTACAATAGAAGTCCACAGTGTTGACAATCCATAAGCAGCACCGGCTTGTGAATAGGTCGCTATACCCGATGGATCATCATCACTTGCGCCGGTAACCAGCCCGGGACCAATTAATTTCCAAAACCGTGTAAACTGGTTCATCTTTTTCCTGGTGGTCATTTCTAAAAATTAACTTAATTGAAAAGACTGTAACGCCTGGTTGTAATCCCCAAACTAACTTCTGTTAAATTAGGTAAAGCAATCGGTTACGCATGCTGATAAATTTCCTGGAAAAAAATGCATTAAAAAGAGGAGTCGTAAATGACTCCTCTGTTATAGTAATTATTATCACGTTATTATTCAACCACTAGCTTCTTGCTGATCACTTCTGCACCATTGCGTAACTGAAGGTTGTAAACACCCGTTTTTACACTGCCCGCTAATTGAAGTGGGATAGCTGTTGATCCGCCAGTTAGCTCCAATGTTTTGGTAAAGACTACTTGCCCTACGGTATTGAAAACACTAACGCTATACGTTCCCTTTTCAAGATTAGCGACCTGCAGGTTAAGCTGGCCACCTTTTACCGGGTTAGGAGAAATGGTTAACTCCCCTACTTTATTACCAACAGATAGTTTTAATACGCTGCTGTACATCGCTGCACCATCTTTATCAATTGCCTTAATGCGGTAAAAATTTAATCCTCTTGCGGGGGCAAGGTCAAGCCAGTTGTATACGCCGGCTTGCGTAGCAGCTACGGTTCCTGCAGTAGTAAACGTTGTACCATTGGCAGAACGCTCTATTTCGTAACGATCGGTATTCAGTTCTGTAAAAATGTTCCAGTTTACTTTTACTTTACCCAGTGCTTCACTTGCAGAAACGGAGCCGAATTTTACCGGCAACGGAGTTGAGCTAAACAAAATAATACTGTCAACGTCTGAGTTTCCTGCTCTCTCAAACCTAAACTGTAAGCGCTTTGCAGTAGGCTGGTTAACTAGGAAAATTGTGTCGGAGCAACCTGCTACCAAAGGTGAACTGGCGCTTTTGGGGCCAACACCTGCAAGAGTCCAATTAGTCGTAGTAATGCTCACATCGGGCGTCCACCAAATGGTAAGGCGGCGGTTTTGCCTGGAGCGAATGATACTTACCTGGCTGATACCGTTATTTACTAAAGGAGTGATTAGATAGGCGGAATCTGCTGGAAATGCCGAGGCATTACTTATCACAGCACTTGTAGATCGTATGTGTGGATTAAGTGTACCGTCAGAATAAGGGCAGTTTGTACCTGCTCCTCCACCGGTAAGCCAAACGCCAAAGTGGCCCCATGTTCCTGCATCTGCTGTGGCAGTACCGGGCACGGCTGCAGTACTTGGATCTGCTGTCGGGCCGGTCCATGTTGTAAAGCCTTCACGCCAATAAATACTTTGAGCATTAGTAGCAGTAAACGATGCTGCAATTACCAGGGTGATTAAGAACTTGTGTAGCAATCTTTTCATAGCAAACAGTTTTTTATTGCTGTAATATATTGATAGCAGTTGTGGGTATTTGTTATATGATAAAGTTTATCTACGCAAACGTTCCCAAAAAGGAAGGGCAATCAAATGGCTATTCACCATCTGATTGCCCCCGAAGCATATTTCCTCTATTGTTTTAAAAAGTAAACCGCTGATGTTGATTCTCCAGTTTCACAAACCAATAGGTACATACCTGAACGCAGGGCACTTACATTAAAGGAACTCCGGGTAGAGCCAACTGCCATCTTTGTGCTAAACAAAACCTTACCATCAGTAGAAACAATTCTGAACCAGGTATTTTCCAAAGCAGGCGCATGGTTTACCACCAATTGACTTTGCAAGGGGTTGCCAACAATACTAAAGTTGCCTTTTTTAGCTACGGCTACCGCAACCACCGCACTTATGGAAAAACTTCCGTTTAAATCCACTGATTTAAGGCGGTAGTAATTGATGCCTGTAGCAGGCGAAGCGTCAGACATTGAGTACTGGTGATTGCCCTGCCTATTCGCAGCGTTTACTTTACCTATCACCACGAAATTATTTCCATCAGCACTTCTTTCCACCTCAAAATACTTCGTATTGACTTCGTTGGTGGTCGTCCAGTTTACCGCTACCAGCTTGTTGATGTACGCAGCTTTAAACGATAACATTTGCAAAGGCAAAGCTCCATCGTTGGTTACGGTAAATACACCTACCGATGGTATGCCTGAGGCTGACGCTACGTACGGACTTACCGTTGTTCCTACGCCTGTAATGGTAGCAGGGAAACTTTCCCATGTTGCACCGTTGTAACGGATAATGCTGATGGCACTTGCAGGATTAAAACCGGCAGCCTGGTCAGCAGCGATCCACGAAAAAGAAAGTTTTGCATTTGAACCTCCGGGTACGTCTTCAGCGATGGTCCATTGCCTGTTTACCACAAGCGTGGCATTTGGAACCGCGTTGGTAAAGCTTGATTGCACCCGCACCGAATAGTTGTCAATTGTTCCCGAATTATCTATCACCACAGGATTGTAGTTGGCTACACCCGGACCAACAGGAAACACATTGTTGCCTGCCCCAATATTGTTGATTTTTAAAGTACCCACATTATCGGTTACCAGGTACTTTACCGAAGTGCTGGAAAGAACTGAACTGGCACTTAGGTTGTTTGCCCCTAAAATGAGCTTGCCTGCAGTGAGGGTAAGCGCATTGGTAACGTTTACGCTGCCCGATAAACTTACGTCAGCAGCGTTGTTAATGATTAATGTATTGACTGATGTTGGCAGCAGGCTTCCGGTAACCTGCGCGGCAGTGCCGTTGAAAATATAATTAGCTGCAGTGCTAAACACCTTCACGCCGGCCGCGGTCACATTTCCATTTATGCCCAAGGGCGCACCAGAGCTAAGGCTAGCAGCTGCATTCACCGTACACTTTCCTGCACCACTTATAGCATTTATACCCGTGTTTAAAGTGCCATTTACAATCACGCCAAAAGCAGCAGAAGGCAATACCATGTTGGAGGCAACGGTATATAAGCCATTCACTAACCAGTCAGTATTGGTGGCCGTGCTTTGGGCGTAATTGATAGATTTATTGATACCATTCAGGCGCACCAACAAAGATGTGCCGGTACCCATGTTCGAAATGAAACTTCCACCAGTTACACTAAAGTCGCCACCTACATCTAGTGTATCGATTATAGTACCGCTTTCGCGGAAGTTAACCGTTCCGCCGGTTTGAAAATACCCACCGGGCAAAGCGACTCTGCCCGTAGTATTGGCAAACGCGATGTAAGTATTTCCGGTGCTTTGCACTGTAAAGGAACCCTGCACATTCACGCTGTCGAGCGTGAGCCTGAAAGCATAGTAGTTAAGCTGCCCGGCATTGTTCCAAACAATGTTGCCGTACTTGCTCGTGTTCTTAAATATGCCGGTTTGGTTGGTTGTGATACCCGTTATGAGTAACGTACCACCGGGTGCACTCAGCAGTCGTGCCGGCGTAGAGTTGCTGTTTGCATTGTGTTGGTAAATACCGACGGCGCCTACAATTACAGTATCGCCAGCGTTACTCCAGTTGATGCCTGTGCCCGAGTGCACAAAGTTTCCATTCACAAAAACCGATACATTTCCATTAGTGCCTAGCGAACCAAAATTGGTGAACGTGCCGTCTATTCTGAGGTCAGCGGTAGCCGTAGATGGAAGCCCATCGTTTGCTATGCTTAGTGCTGCTCCATTGTTTACAATCAGCTGGCCGCTATTCGCAACGGTAGTGCGGCCAATGTAGCCAGAGCCATTCGGCAAGGTGGCAGAAATAGTTACTGTATGTCCAGCTAAAATAGTAGTGGTATTAGCGTTATTATACACAGGATAAGCCGGTGCAGGTGTTACCCATGCACTGCCATCCCATCTTTCCCAGGTGGCCAGGTCAGTCCAGTCCCCGGTTTGTTTGGTACGGTAATCTCCGGTAGTTGGGTTAGGCGTTGACAGACCTTTCAATTGTACCTCTTTCAATTTCGCGTAGCGGCCCGAACTACTGGAACCAACCCCATAATAGAGCCTGAATGTAAGTATCTGCCCCGAGGTTAGATTGATACCGGTACCACCAGCGAATGCTATTCGGTTGGTTACAGAATTTCCACCCGTTTCGTTGATCAACACTTTTGGTGTGGCAAAAGTAAAGTCTGTTACTTCTGTCGAGTCTGTTGTAAAGGCCGATCTCGACCAGGCAATTGCTAGTCTGCCATTTGCAGAGTTTTGTATTACGGTATTGAAGATGAGCGAATCAACCCGAAGCGAATGGGTACCCGCCGCAGTAATTTTAAATTCCTCGAAGTGTACCCGTGTTGGATTACTTCCCGGCCCACCTACTGCTGTTGACCATGTTCCATCACCATTCACACTGGCTCCAAATCCCTGTCCGTGCGTAGGCGAATATGCTGGTACGCTTGCAACGGTAGTCCCGTTTGATAAAACTAACCTGCTAAATGTTGGCGCACTGGCAATTGCACCAATAGAACGCACGGAGGCACTATCAGTGTTACTTACCGCCATCGGCCACCACTGTATAATTTCTGACACAGCTAGCGGCGCACTCTGTACGGTGCCGCTCACCGTAGGCTTTACAGAATCTGCGCCTACGCTTGCATGCGATATAAAGCCGTTGTAAGTGCCGGCTGCATTGGCATTCAGCCGAACAAATATGGTCGTGTTTACTACGTTGCCATTGCCATCGGGTGTTAAAACAATTGGGCTCGAAACATTATTCCACGCACTGCCATTCAATGATAACTCGTATGGTGCAGGTGGTGTAATGATTAAGCTATTGGTAAGGCTCGCGCCGGATACGATATACGTTTGCGAGGTAGATGGTATACCCACACCCTGCACAAAACTTCCCATTGCACCCGTCACGGTTATGGTGGGTGTACTGGAGATCGTAACGGTGTCAGAAATATGAGTGGCATACCCTGCTTTGGAGGCCTGTATTAAATAATAGTAGGTGTTGCCCGGCGGTGGTATTGCTTCGCTATAGCTAAAGTTTACCGTCGAGTCATTGATTGAGGTTTGTTCGCTTACCTTGGTAAATGTTACGGCATTACTGCTGCGCAAAACTTCATATTTAATACCTGCAATAGGCCAGCTAATGTTCCATGTAAACGAAGAAGTAGCAGCACCCTTTACACCTTTAAAATTTGAAACCGCAATAGGTTCTGGAGTGTAGTTGCAAAAGCCAGTAGCAACGGTACACGGATCCCATGAACCAAATAAGTTGGCATTGTTGTAAGCTGCAGCTTCTGTTGCTGTTAGTTGTTTAGACCATGCTGTACGGCTGCTAATGTCCACCAAACTGCTATCAAACTTTTTACTGCGGTATTCAGCATAAGTGATCTGCGTTACATCCGTTCCAGCATCCCATGTACTCCAGCCAGCCGGCTGTATAGAAGCGCTCATGGTGGTATTGATGAACACCGTTTTATTCCAGGATTTAGCAGCTTGTAAAGTGGCTGCATCGTTCTGCCATGGCCTTCCAAGAAAGTATACCGTACCACCTCGGTTCGCCGGTATCTTACTATCCCTAAACACATAGCCATAAGGCTCCGTTTGTTTGGTATTGGCCGCGGTTATGTAAGAAGCCCCCGCCGATGCTCTTGTTTTTGCATAAATCACACAGGAATCAAACACAGCCCGGGCATCACCAAAAATGAAATCTACTGTACCATCTATGTAGCAGTTTTTAAAGTATTGTCTTGCACCATTTCCACCGGCAAATACTGTGTCTTGTCCGCCAAGAAATCGGCAATTTTTAAATGCAGACCGATCGCCGTCAACATAAATAGCCAGTGCCTGCGGCGACTCTCCTGTTGTATTTTCAAACGTAATATTGATGGCAGTAAAATCCGCTGCGCGGATGGTTACTGAGGCAGAACTAGACGTACCATGCACCCCCCCGCCCGGTATGGGTTTACCAGAATAATCATCAAAGGTGAGAATAACATTACCTACACTCTGCCCTAAAAACTGGAGGAAAGGTTTGGTGGAGGGAACATTAATTTTCTCTTTGTATTTTCCATTCTTGATGTAAATAATCCATGGAGCCGTACGTCCAGTGGGCGCAGCATTGATGGCCGCCTGCACGGTCGTAAAGTCGCCGGTGCCATCTTTTGCCACCGTTACATTTTGCGAAAAGGAAAGTGAAGTCGTGAGCATGCACACTATAAAAAACAGCAGCGCATAACTACTTTGATGGATTTTATTCATACTTGGTGTTTTATTTTTTTAGAAATGTCTGCGAAGTTTTTTGGCCATTATTTTCATAGATCATTAGATAAAGTCCGTCCGGTAAACGGCTTACCGCTATGGCCGTTTGTGTTGTGCCCACGCTTACTTGCTGTTGCAGTAATTGCTTTCCATCTACGGATACAATCCGAACCATTGCACCACTCATCGCCGTTGGATGGGCTACCGCCACATAGTTTGTAGCAGGATTAGGGGTTACCAGCAAACCTTTCTTCTTTAACGCTGTAAAATGAAGGATGTGGCTATAAGTGAAGCGACCGTCTTTGTCAATCATTTTTAACCGGTAATAATTGGTGCCTTGCAACGTGTTAGGATCGGTAAACGAATACTGTCTGCTAGCCGCATTACCCGCTGCCAGCAAATTAGCAAGGGAGGAAAAGTTGACTCCGTCTTCGCTTTTCTCAATGGCAAACGTCGAAGTATTTACTTCGTTCTGTGTGCGCCATTGCAGGCTCACCTGTGTACCGTTGTATGAGCCAGAAAAAGAAACCAATTGTAACGGAAGAGCAATAGAAGGCCCCGCGATAAAAAAGGTGCTGAGGCTATTGGTTTGAAATTCGATAAAAAACCCATTTCCATAGGTTCCAAATACACCGGTTGCTGTAGGTTCAATCACACTGAAAGATCCTTGTAAACTGGCGACACAAGTATTGCCCGCTGTTTTCACCACCTTTACATCGGCAATGGAAGTGATGGTATTATCAGCCGCCTTTAGCAAGTTGTATTCCTGCTGCGAAATGTAAAGCCGCCACGTCATCAGCACCGGTGGCACTGCAGGAGTAAGCGCTTCAATGGTAACATTCCGACCCAGGTATGACTTACCATTGATGGTGCGAATGGTGTTGGTAGTGTAGTAAGAAACATTGAACGTTCCCAGGTTGTTGTTGTTTAAAATAGACGCCACAGCATTGAGCGTATCCGATGCATTCGTGATGGCATAACTCGTATCTGATGCATGTCTCCATCCACCACCTCCATTCACAATAAGCAGCTTGGTTGCAATACAGGTATTATTGATTCCAAACGCTACTATGCTGTCGCTGTTCAGGTAATTCTCCAGGTTGGTATATCCATTGGCATTGTACCCGTTTCTATCAGCCGCATTGGTAGCATCCAAGCCTCTACGTATTTCCCAATCGTCGGGCATTCCGTCTTTATCAGTTTCTGCCGGAGCAGGTAAACTATTCAAAGTTGGCCAGGCAGACAACGAGGTGGCAAAGGGTGTTCCCCATGGATAACCTCCCTGAACATTAATCAATCTTCCGGTACGGTTGCGTACATCACTTACAATTCGCTGATCCAGCGTATCTCTTTTAGGCAGGATTGCACCGGCACCATTTAGCACACTATTGTATGCATTCTCTGCCGTTTCGGTTGGCATAGGCGAAATATTAAATGGCACGTCTACTTTCGATTGAACCGTATCTGCCTGCGAACCACCATTCATTGCGGCACCCAGCCAGTTGCGAGCCGTTACGGTGGATGAGCTCTCCACAAAATTTCCTTCTAAAAAATATTTACCATAAGGAAGCACCGGTGCGCTTTGCTTGTAGGGATTCATCACCATCACGCGCCTGTTTACCCCAGATGTAACTGAAGATGGCGTATTGGGTCCATACTTGTAATAGTTATTAACGATATTGTAATTGCCACCCTCACCACCATTTACGTTATAATCAGCCCAGTTATAAATCACATTGTTTCTAAAATCAGCATTCTCGCTACCAATTACCGGGTTCGAAGAATTAGGCAAATTGCGGCTACCATCAAAACGTGGAGCACGCCCCCTGATATGGGCAATCAGGTTATGGTGAAAAGAAGCTCTTGTTCCGCCCCAAATACCGCCATACGCATGCCGTTGTACACCGGTTCCTTCATCGTGGTAAGAAGAGTCAAGCGGCTCGCTCAGCATGTTCCATTGTACTGTGGTACTATCTCCCGAATAAATGGTTAAGGTCTCATCGTTCGACCAGCTCATGGAACAATGATCGATGATGATATTTTTTCGGCCTGTACCCCCAAAAGCATCATCGTTGCCCAAACGCGCCGCCTGGTAGCGATCGCCTAATCTAAAACGAATATGCCTTACGATTAAATTATTTGCGGAAATGCTAACGGGATAATCCGCTATACATATTCCATCGCCTGGTGCAGTTTGGCCGGCAATGGTGGTATTGGCACGGTTGAGTGAAATAGGTGAGGTAAGCCGAATGGTCCCGGATACACGGAAGACAACGGTGCGGTAAAGTGCTACCGGCGAATTGTTGGTAACTGCATACCTGAAAGTGCCAATGACAGTGGGGCTTGGATCATCTAAACGGGTTACTTCAAAAACCGTAGTTGGGGATGCAGGCGTTCCTCGTCCACCGCTGGTAAAACGCCCCGCTCCTTCTGCGCCGGGAAAAGAGATTTGCTGCGCAACAACAGCTTTAGACAAAAAAAGAAGTGCAAAAAAAAGTACAGTAAAAGTTCTATTCATCTGGCAAAATTGAATTCCGGGAAAGGTGATACGATGCCTTAATCAAAGAGATTATAGCCCCATAAATGTAACGGCGATGATGCCATAGACTACTCAAGTTTTTGCGCAATCGTTCCCGTAAACCATTCCATTTTTATATCGCCTGTAACATTCAACAAAGCACAATGTCTCCAGTATTGATGAGGTTTTTACAAGCGGAATTATACAATGATGTGCAACTGCGTTATGCTAATTAACTACAACAAAATTTGGTTAGTTAAACCGTATGGTCATTAATTTTTAAAGGCAAAAGTTCCCCCATTGTAGGCACTATAGACTACCAAACATTGCACCTGCAACCTTACCTTTGCGGCCTATGCAGCTTCCCTCTTCTTTGCTAGAAAACGCCGTGAATGAATTTGCAAAATTGCCTGGCATTGGTAAGAAAACTGCATTGCGTTTGGTGTTACATCTGCTGAAGCAAGAACCAACAGATGTGCAACATTTTGGTGAAACGATATCGCGCATGCGACAGGAAATAAAGTTTTGCCAACGCTGCTCAAACATCAGCGATGCCGACATTTGTTCTATTTGCGCTAACCGTATGCGCAACCAACACCTGATTTGTGTAGTTGAGAATATACGCGACGTAATTGCGATTGAAAGCACACAGCAGTTTAATGGAACCTACCATGTCTTGGGTGGCGTAATCTCTCCGCTCGACGGGATAGGGCCCGACCAATTAAACATTGAGGCACTGGTGCAGCGGGTAACAAAAGAGGACGTAGCCGAACTTATATTCGCCTTAAACCCAAACATACAGGGCGATACCACGATTTATTATATTCAAAAAAAGTTACAGCACTCTACTTGCAACATTACAACCATCGCCCGCGGAATAGCCTTTGGCGGAGAACTGGAGTATGCGGATGAAATGACTTTAGCCCGCAGCATTAGCAATCGTTTGCCTGTAGGACAGTATGTTAAGTAAGCTTCTTTAAAGCAGCAATACGGCTAACACTTTTGTCTATCGCGCTGGTATACTGCGGATAATTGTAATTTTCCACAAAACTTTCATGAAAATAAATTTTAGAATTATTGGGTTAGTGCTTGCTCTTTTGATAGCAGGCGTCGCGATCATAGGCTACTTTATGTGGAACAAACCAAAGCGAAACGTAGAGAACGAAACGGGGATATCCATTACGTCCGCTCAGCTTGTAAAAGACTATCAAAGCAACGAGGCGACTGCCAATGCTAAATATTTAGATAAGGCAATAGAAGTATCTGGGCGCGTAACGGAAATCGGTACTAACCAGGAAGGCAAAGCCACTCTCCTACTAGCTTCTGAGGATGAATTTACAAGCGTTTTTTGCACGTTAAAGGATAACGCTACAACCGCTACCACTGGTGCAACTGCAACTGTAAAAGGAATTTGCAGTGGAATGCTATCGGATGTCAGGCTGAGAGAAGCGGTTATTTTGAAAAAATAATATTGTAACAGAACAAAGCTTTACATGATTTGTAAAAGCTTAGAAATTAAAACTAAATCATGAAGCGATTAATTGGTTCCATCCATATTGTTATCGCACTTTTTGTACTACACGGTTGCACCTACGATAAAGAAGAAATCCTTCGTCCACCGGCGCCCGTAGCTGTCTGCGACACTGCAAACATGCGGTACAGTGTAGAAGTGATGTCCATCTTTAATACCAATTTATGCATGACCTGCCATGGCACCACGGCTTCCAGCACAGGCAATGGAATCAGGCTCGACCAGTATGGCGCCATTCGCGGCCTCATCGATTTAGCCAACATTGATAATGGCCGGTTAATGCGTTCAATCACCCACACGGGTCCGTTTCCCATGCCGAAAAATGCAGCTAAAATGTCAAACTGCAACATTGCAAAAATTCGTGCGTGGATACAACGTGGGGCACCAAACAATTAATAAATTCTATAGAAATCAAATACTATGAAACACATCTTAGCATTACTTCTTTTAGTTGGTAGTTTGACTACAACATTACAAGCCCAAAAGGTGTATAGCACCCGCACAGGTAAAATATCATTCTACTCAAAAGCTCCGCTTGAAGACATAGAAGCTACCAATAACGAAGTGGAAAGTAAGTTGTCCTCCTCAACCGGGCAGGTAATCTTTATGCTTTTGATGAAAGGCTTTAAGTTCGAAAACCAGTTGATGGAGGAGCATTTTAACGAAGACTACCTTGAAAGCAGTAAGTATCCGAAGAGCGACTTCAAAGGCTACATCACGAATGTGAGTGCAATCAACTTTGCTAAGGATGGTACTTATGCTGCTAAAGTAAAAGGCACATTAACATTACACGGAGTTTCCAAAGAAGTTGAAGCGAACGGAAGTATAGAAGTGAAAGGTGGTAAGCCTGTTGCTAAAACCAAATTTCCAATCAAGCTAAAAGATTATAAAATTGGTGGCTCAATGGTTGGAAAAAAAATAGCAGAAACCATTATGGTAGAAGTGAATTGTAAATACGAGTAAAGTGTACATGAACCACTGCAAAACATAACCCACTAACTAACTGATATGCTTCGGAAAATATTTCAACTGTTACTCATTAGTGCCTTTCCTTTTATAGCCTTCTGCCAGGATCAGGATCTTTTTAAAGAAATGGATAGTGCCAGCCAAAACAGTAGACGAACCGAATACGCCTTTGGAACATTTAAAACAACCCGGCTAGTAACCGGGCACTCGGTAGAAACCACTGGCAAGAGAATTCTTGATTTTCGAATCTCACACCGTTTTGGAACAATTAACACAGGCATCAATGAGTTTTTTGGATTAGACAATGCCACCATGCGGCTGGGATTTGATTATGGTATTACCAATCGGTTTACCATTGGAATTGGAAGAAGCACATTCCAAAAACAGGTAGATGGCTTTGTGAAATACAAAGTGCTTCGCCAATCGAGTGGAAACGTAGTGATGCCCGTAACACTAACGGCCGTTGCCACCGCTATGATCAAAACGGCAAAAGAGCCTGACCCCAACATCAAAAGAAAATTCAGTGAGCGGCTGTACTATACTTTCCAATTATTGGCTGCACGAAAAATCTCGGAAAATACATCCATACAAATTTCGCCAACCTTAGTGCATTACAATGTGGTGCCGCTTGCCAAAAGCAACAACGATATACTTGCCCTCGGCATTGGCGGCAGGCAGAAAGTATCGAAGCGGGTAAGCATTAATGGCGAGTACTACTTTGTAAACCCTTCTCAAAAATTGCCACAATCAACCAACTCATTTTCTGCAGGTGTTGATATCGAAACTGGCGGTCACGTTTTCCAGTTGCATCTTTCTAACTCACAGGGCATGACCGAGCGAACCTTCATTACAGAAACTTACGGTGATTGGGGCAAGGGCGACATTTATTTTGGGTTTACCATTTCCCGCGTATTTGTTATTGGCAAAAAGAAGAAACTTGCCGAGCAGTAGAGTTAATCCAACAATCTAAATTGCTTACGCGAACCTCACTATTTTGCCGTAAGGGATTAGTATTATACATTTGCATCACTTCAGCAGGCGGATTTGTTTATTGTTCAACCTGTTGATTTAAACTGGCAAAAAGCCGATTGAACTAATAAACGATTCCACACTGTGTACTTTCTCCAGTTTGTTCTCGTCTTTAGTTCAGCAATTTTTTTATCTAGTCAGCGTTAGCAATGCTATTCATCATTGTTGCGTCGCACTCTTGTACAGTTGATCATTTATTCAACCGTGCAGGATGACCCAAATAAATATCAGTACGCTGTGTCACTCCGTGTCGCCGTGTCTCTGTGGTTCAAAAAAAAAAGAAAATGGACATACGCAAACTCCTCCAACAACGCATCCTCATCATCGATGGCGCCATGGGCACCATGATACAACGCCACAAATTAGACGAAGCAGATTACCGCGGCGAACGGTTTAAAGACTGGCATACCGATGTAAAAGGCAACAATGATTTGCTCAGCATTACTCAACCGGACATCATCACTGGTATTCACAAGCAATACCTGGAGGCTGGTGCCGACATCATTGAAACCAACACGTTTAGCAGCACCACCATTGCGCAGGCCGATTACGATATGCAGTCGATTGCGTACGAGATGAATGTTGCATCGGCGCAATGTGCCCGTAAAGCCGCCGACGCATACACAGCAAACAATCCATCCAAGCCACGCTTTGTTGCGGGTGCCATCGGGCCGCTTAATAAAACACTCAGCCTGTCACCCGATGTTAATAATCCGGGCTATCGCGCTGTTACGTTTGATGAAGTAGCGGAAGCCTATACCGAACAAATTAAAGGACTGGTAGAAGGTGGGGTAGACATCCTGCTTATCGAGACCATTTTTGATACGCTCAATGCCAAGGCCGCCATTTTTGCGGTAAAGAAATTTTTCAGGGATAACAAATTGGCCGAACTGCCCATGATGATTAGCGGCACCATCACGGATGCCTCAGGCAGAACATTAAGCGGGCAAACATTAGAAGCTTTTTATAATTCCGTTCGGCATGCGCGCCCTTTGAGCGTAGGATTGAATTGTGCATTGGGTGCTTCTGAAATGCGTCCACACGTAGAGGAACTGAGCCAGATTGCTGAGTGCTACACTTCGGCTTATCCTAATGCAGGTTTGCCCAATGCCTTTGGTGAATATGATGAGCAGCCTCACGAAACGGCACACATTATAGAAGAGTGGGCAAAGGAAGGTTTTGTAAATATTGTAGGCGGTTGTTGTGGGACTACGCCAGATCACATTAAGCATATAGCGGAGGAAGTGGGGAAGTTTCAGCCGAGGGAATTACCAATTCTCGAAACTGCGTTATAATTTTTTAGAACCACAGAGACACTTATGACACAGAGTAACACAGAGAGAGAACCTTTGAGTCAGAGAGAAAACTTTCTGGCTAAAGAAGTCATCGATGTTGCTTTTAAATTACATAAAGCCCTTGGGCCTGGATTATTAGAAAGTGTTTATGCTAAGTGTTTTTATTATGAATTAGAAGCAAAAGGAATTCCATTCGTTAAGGAACAAATGGTCAGTTTGCATTATGAAGATTTAATTATCGAAAATGGATTGAAGCTGGATATCCTTGTAGATGATTTACTCATCCTCGAACTAAAAGCACAGGACAATTTTCATCCGGTTTGGGAAGCCCAGTTATTAAGCTATCTCAAATTGACTCATAAAAGAATCGGATATATTATCAACTTTCATGTACCGCTCATGAAAGAAGGTTTCAAAAGATTAATTCTCTAAACTCTGTGTTCCTCAGTGTCGCTGTGACTCTGTGGTTCAAAAAGAAATATTATGGTTATTAAACCCTTTCTAAGACTTTCAGGCCTCGAGCCACTCGTAATCCGCCCCGAAACGAACTTTGTAAACGTAGGCGAACGAACCAACGTAACCGGTTCAAAAAAGTTTGCACGCCTCATTCGCGAAGGCAATTACGAAGAAGCATTATCCGTAGCACGCCAGCAGGTAGAAAGCGGTGCCCAAATATTGGATGTGAACATGGATGACGCCTTGCTTGAAGGCGTAAATGCCATGACTACATTCATCAACCTATTACAGGCTGAACCCGATATCGCCAAGATCCCCATCATGATCGACAGCTCTAAATTCGAGATCATTGAAGCGGGATTGAAATGCGTGCAGGGTAAGTGTGTTGTGAATTCTATCAGCATGAAAGAGGGTGAGGCAAAGTTCATTGAACAAGCTTTTACCTGCCTTGCTTATGGAGCATCTGTAATCGTAATGGCTTTTGATGAAATAGGTCAGGCCGATACCAAAGAACGCAAGATTGAAATTTGCGAAAGAGCGTATAAAATTCTTACCGAACAAGTAGGTTTCGATCCGCAGGATATCATATTCGACCCCAACATTTTTGCGATAGCAACAGGTATAGAAGAACACAATAATTATGCAGTTGATTTTATAGAAGCCACGCGTATAATCAAACAAAAAATGCCGCTTACCAAGGTGAGTGGTGGTGTAAGCAATGTATCGTTCTCATTTCGCGGAAATGATCATGTTCGGGAAGCCATTCACGCCGTGTTTCTTTATTACGCCGTACAGGCGGGAATGGATATGGGCATTGTGAACGCCGGCCAATTACAGGTGTATAGCGAGATAGAACCAAAGCTGAGAGACTTGTGTGAAGATGTAATCCTCAACCGCAATAACGATAATAACGAAGCAACAGAAGCACTGATCATTCATGCTGAAACGGTAAAGGCAAAAGGCAAAGTAACCGTTAGGGATGAAGCATGGAGAAACGAACCTGTTGAGAAACGTTTAGCCCATTCATTGGTAAATGGCATTACGGATTACGTAGAGTTGGATACTGAAGAAGCCCGCCAGCAATATCCTAAACCATTGGATGTTATTGAAGGCCCGTTAATGGATGGGATGAACATAGTGGGTGATCTGTTTGGTAGTGGCAAAATGTTTTTACCTCAGGTAGTTAAGAGTGCCAGGGTGATGAAAAAAAGCGTGGCGTATTTATTTCCGTTTATTGAAGCAGAAAAGGAAGAACGCAAGCAGGCACACATTGCCGCAGGCACCATAAATGAAGAAACTGCAGGCGCAGCAAAAATATTATTGGCAACAGTAAAAGGTGATGTACACGACATTGGTAAAAACATTGTTGGCGTAGTACTGGGTTGTAATGGTTATGATATTATCGATTTAGGCGTAATGGTTTCTGCTGATAAAATTTTAGAAACTGCGCTTCGCGAAAAAGTTGACATCATAGGATTGAGTGGATTAATCACTCCCTCGCTTGATGAGATGGTACACATTGCCCATGAAATGAAGCGGCGCAATATGAACCTGCCACTATTGATTGGCGGCGCTACTACCAGCCGTATGCATACTGCAGTAAAAGTAGCTCCGCAATATGGAAATGGCGTGGTACACGTACTTGATGCATCGCGTAGTGTAACCGTTGCGGGTAGCTTATTAAGCAAAGAAAACAAGACTGATTTTTTAAGTGGCATCGAACAGGAATATCAAAAACTTCGTGAAGATTTTGAAAGTAAACGTACTGCGAAAGTGCTGTTGAAATATGAAGAAGCAAAGAAAAATAAAGTACAACTTGACTGGAATAACTTCGAACCAATAGCACCAACATTCACCGGCACGCGTGTCTTTGAAAACTATGATTTAGCAGATATTGCCCAGTACATTGACTGGCAACCTTTCTTCATTGCGTGGGAACTTCATGGTAAGTTTCCGCAAATACTTAGCGATAAAATAGTAGGCACTGAAGCCACCAAATTATATCATGATGCAAAGAGATTGTTGCAACAAATCATTGATGAAAAATGGCTGCAGGCAAAAGGCGTTGTAGGATTTTGGAAAGCCAATGCAACAGCCGATGATACGGTAACAATTTCTGAAAACATTGAGCCGAATTTGGAGCAAAAAATAGAACTGCAGTTCCTGCGCCAACAGAGTAAAAAAGCAGCGGGACAACCAAACATTAGCTTGTCAGATTTTATTACTCCTGCAGCCACAGGTAAGCAAGATTACATTGGCGCTTTTGCTGTTTCTATTCATGGTATTGAAGAGCACATCAAGCGTTTTGAATCGCAGCATGATGATTACAACAAGATCACACTTCAAGCATTGGCCGATCGTTTAGCAGAGGCGTTTGCTGAGTTACTTCACCTAAAAACACGGCGTGAACTTTGGGGCTATGCGGCTGATGAACATCTATCAAATGAAGATTTGATCAGTGAGAATTATAAAGGCATTCGTCCGGCACCGGGTTATCCTGCTTGTCCTGATCATACTGAAAAATATAAATTGTTTGAGCTGCTGAATGCTACTGAAACGGCAGGCATTAATTTAACCGAAAGCCTTGCCATGTACCCGGCGTCTTCCGTTTGTGGCTGGTACTTTGCACATCCTGATAGCAAATATTTTGGTGTTGGTAAAATAAGTCGAGAACAATTGGAAGATTATGCCAACCGTAAGAACATGCCGTTGGAAGAAGCGGAGAGATGGTTGAGGCCGGTGTTGGAATAAAGAAGCGAAATTTTTTGAACCACAGAGTCACGGCGACACGGAGGTACACAGCGAAAACCTATTCCTTAACTCGCATCAAGTTGCCAGCAGATTTGCTGTGCAAGTGAGTAACACAAAAATGTTCAATTGTGTTCCTATGCTCGCCATCAAAAAGAAAAAATAACCCGTGCTAAATGTGCATCCAATTGAAAATGCCCATTTCTTTAAACTCTAACAAGCAAACAAGGCCGTTGAAGCAAAAGTGAACCAACACTCCATACCAGATTGTATTCTCTTTGACTCGCAAATAACCGAGGGCAAGTGCAAATGGGAAAAGCCAGAAAAAAGAAAGCAGGCTGAGATGTATGAGGGCAAACACAAAGGCAGAAATAAAGATTGCCGCACGGCTGTCCATTATTTTTAACAGCCCACCCATTACAAAACCGCGGTAAGCAAGTTCTTCAAAAAGGGCTGGAGAAATAGCTGTCATCAATACCATAAAAAGCGCAGGACTGGGGCTGCTTAGGTACGTGTAGTAATAGTAGTTGTCTGATTCAAAAAGCGTAAGATTCAATTTTGTGATGAGCCAATGAACGATGAATGAGGCAGCAATTGCTGCACTTGCATAAAGCAAACTTTTTTTCACTGAGAAGCTTTTCCACCGAAGCAGGTGCTTTACATCGTGCCATATAAATGCGAAAAAGAATATGGCCGAAAAAGCCATGATGCCGTCTACGATCATGAGTGCCTTCCACCCGGAAATATTGTCGTTGAAATGCACCAGGAGGCAAAGCAAAAGTTCTAATGAATAGAAAATTACCAGCGCTGCAATTACTGGCTTATGTACTTCGTGGTCTATAATTTTTTCCTGTATTGTGCCGCAATGCCTGCAAAACTTTGAACCGGCTACCACGTATTTACGGCAGTTATTGCACGGTACTATCGCCGTTGATTCTTTGGCTATTGAAGGCTCCATTGCTTCTTAATTCTATTCGCTTCCGTTGCCGAACGTATTCCTTTTACCAGGTACCCAACGATAATTATTTTAAATATAATTCCCTTTACAATGCTCCCTGGCTCTTCAACCATCGATAACAATTGCACAATCACAAACAAAACCAATCCTGAAATGATAGCGGTTAGTGGCTGCTGTTTTGTCCAAACAGCTAATGCAGCATAAATGGCTGATAAAATAATGTACACCACAAGAATTGCGGCAGGATTATCTTCCTCGCTTTGTGTTCCGTACAGTACGGCTCCTGCAATGGCACTAAGAACAGCCAGCACATACAAAGTGGTTGCTGCAGATTTTATCTTTCTATACATCGTCTGCAAATCCATTTCCATGTACGTCTTATTATGCATGAATTGGGTTTGCTCCTCCTCAGAGCCTTTCAGTGGAAATCCACAATGGACACAGTAAGACTCGTCTCCGTCAATGTAGTTCTCACACGAACGACAACTACCTGGTTTGCTTAAGTCATCATCAATAGCTGCGGCAGTAGTGTGTACGGCTATGTCTACAGCAGGTTGCGCTAATTCATTTTCAACGGGAAACATGGAAGAGATTTGCGGATGAAAGTAAAAGAAATATTCATCGCTATTACAGATGCTCATAAATATTATGGCGCCAGAACTGAATACTCTTTAGTTGTGTATAATGATTACGTGGAAGCGCTTCGGGGCCGTCCTACATTTTACTATTCATCTTTTCTTTACCCTCTGCCACTACTTCTACAGGCTCTTTTACTTTGCTCGATTGCTTTTCGAAAAAGCCCCAAAATGGCTTGGGTCTTTTTATGATTTCATAGTTACCGGTAATGTATGCACGTATATGATCCATGGCCTCGTCGAAATCATCCGTAAGAATTACAAGCTTAAGATCATGTTCACTGATCGTACCCTCTTTCAGCAAAAACTGCATGTACTCCATGAGTGGCTGGTAATAATCCACCCCATACAATACAATGGGAAACTGGGTGATTGTTTTTGTTTGTACGAGTGTAAGCGTTTCAAAAAATTCATCCATGGTTCCAAAGCCACCGGGCATAATGATGAAGGAGTAGGAATACTTTACCAGCAATGTTTTGCGTACAAAAAAATGTTTAAACGTAAACCACTTGTGCATGTAAGGATTGTGCTTCTGCTCATGTGGCAGATAAATATTACATCCAACCGAATAGCCATCATTTTCAAAAGCACCGCGGTTAGCAGCTTCCATTATACCGGGACCGCCACCGGTAAGTGTTGTAAAGCCCATCTCCGCAATGCGTTTTCCAAACTCGCGTGCTGCTTCGTAATATTTGTGTCCTTCTTTAAAACGTGCAGAACCAAACACGGTAATGCACGGACCAACGTAATGTAGGGTGCGTGTGCCGCGGATCATCTGCCAAAAAACATGCAGCGCAAATTTGAATTCTTTGAAGCGGCTCTTCGGACCTTCTAAGTATTCTTCTAACCTATTCTTAATAATTCTCCTGTCTTTCGCCATGGTATAAAGTTCTGCAATTGACGTCACATTGTTTGCAACCGTTAATTTGCACATTTATGTAAAAATTGTTCCCATGCGCATCATAACGTACAATGTAAATGGCATTAGAAGTGCCGTCAAGAAAGGCTTTCACGAATGGTTAGCTACCAATCCTGCTGATGTAATTTGCCTGCAGGAAGTGAAAGCGCATATTGGTGATATTGACGTGGCATCGATTGAAAAGATGGGCTATCGTACCCATTGGTTTTGCGCGCAAAAAAAAGGATACAGTGGCGTGGGCATTCTATCTAAAATAAAACCCGACAATGTAATTGAGGGTTGCCAAATGGAACAGAGCGACTTTGAAGGAAGGGTGATACAGGCCAACTTTGGGGACATTACGGTTATCAGCGCTTACTTTCCATCTGGCACCAGTGGCGAGCATCGGCAATCGTATAAGTATGTTTGGCTAGATGAATTCCTCGAATACATTAATACACTTCGTAAAACACGACCTAACCTTGTGATCTGTGGTGACTACAATATTGCGCACAAAGAAATTGATTTGCATAGTCCGAAAACGAGTAAAAAGACAACTGGTTTTTTGCCTGACGAAAGAGCGTGGTTTGATAGGTTTATTGAGAATGGATATGTGGATGGCTTCCGCCACGTGAACAAAGGACCCCACCAATACAGTTGGTGGAATGTTATGCGCGCCTCCAACAGAATTGACAATAAAGGATGGCGGATTGATTACATCAATGTAACCGATAACTTAAAAGATAGAATTGTGGATGCGAAGATTTACCCGCAGGTAAAGCATAGCGATCATTGCCCGGTATATTTAGAGTTGAGGTAGCCAGCAGATTTTTTATTACCCCAGCCTAAAGGCTGGGGCATATTCAACTTCATCCTCCCGATTGACTTTTATAATTGAACCTTACTAACCACGTCTTCGCTCAGGGGAGAAATGGCTGTGCCGAAATAATTGAGCAACACGCCGTTTTCATCTACCAGGTATTTACCAAAGTTCCAGTCGGGTGCAACTTCATTCCAACCATTTTTATTTTTATCACTGAGCCATTGATACACCGGGTGCTGACTTGCACTTTTTACCACTGAAGTTTTCTGCACAAGGTGGAAGGTAACGCCGTAGTTTATTTTACAGAAAGAAGCGATGTCTTCATTGTTACCACTTTCCTGGTTCTTAAAATCATTCGCAGGAAAACCAAGCACTACCAGTTTGTCACCGCATTGGTCTTGCAATTTCTGTAATTCGTCTAGCTGGCCGGTAAAACCGCAGGCAGAGGCTGTATTTACCAACAGTACCTTTTTACCTTTGAACTGATCAAATGAAATTGGCTGACCGGTGATGCCGGTAGCATTTAGACTATAAAAAGATTGCAGCGGTTGTGTGTGACTGGTGTTGCTGGCGATGGTTGCCTTACTGCCTACTGCCTCCGATACTTTTCTAATAATGGGGTAAAAAGCTTTCATCAGGGATTGGCGCAAACTCATATCTTCTTTTTTAATTAGAAACAACAACAATCCGATTGCCGCTAAGGTTATGATAATCTTCTGTTTCACTATTTAAACAACCATTTTAAAAATTTCAGTTTGCCTTTATAGGGTGGATACTTTACTGAAGGATCGATCCATGTAGCGGTTTGTAAAATACTTTTAGGCCGCGTAAAAGTATCGAAGCTAAACTTACCGTGGTAGGCACCAACCCCACTGTTTCCTACACCGCCAAAAGGCAATTCCGCGTTTCCCAAATGCATCAGTGTATTGTTGATACAACCGCCACCAAAAGACACATTGTTGATGAAATGTTGTTGGCGTTTTTCATTATTGCCAAAGTAATAAAGCGAAAGCGGGTTGGGGTTGTTACGAATGACTGACAATGTCTCGTCAATAGTTTTAAATGGAATGACCGGGAGGATTGGTCCGAAAATTTCTTCCTTCATTGCAGTTGCGTTAGCAGCCACGTCTTGCAGCAGCGTGGGTGCAATGTAAAGGTCCTGCTTGTCTGTTTTTCCACCCGCAATTACCTTCCCTTCATGCAGGTAACGTTCCAAAGCGTTAAACCTGCGTTCATTTACTATTCGTCCATAGTCAGGAGATTGTTGTGGGTCTGACCCGTAAAAACTTGTGATAGATTTTTTCAGCTCATCTACCAATTGTTCTTTCCGGCTTTCGTGTACCAGCAAATAATCTGGTGCCACACAGGTTTGCCCTGCATTGGTAAATTTGCCCCAGGTGATGCGCCTGGCTGCTACAGCAATGTCCGCATCTTCATCTACAATGCACGGACTTTTGCCACCAAGCTCCAATGTAACCGATACCAGTTTAGGCGCTGCTAGTTTGGCTATCTCCTTCCCAACGGGAATGCTTCCTGTAAAAAACACATGATCGAAACGGAAGTCATTCATCATTTGAGGAACGACTACTCCACCATCGCCTTCTACTACTTTGATGTACTTAGGCTCAAAAAATTCTCCAATCATTTGTGCTACCACTGCAGCCGTGTGCGGTGTCATTTCTGAAGGCTTCAAAACGGCACAATTGCCACCTGCAATCGCACCAATCAAGGGTGCAATCAACAATTGAAAAGGATAGTTCCATGGTGCAATAATCAATACTACACCCAGCGATTCACGAACGATCATGCTGGTACTGGGAAACAACACTAATGGCGTAGAAACTTTTTGCGGCTCCATCCATTCTGCCAGGTGTTTCAGGCAATGCGAAATCTCTGCATAAATAAATCCTATCTCTGTGCTGTATGCTTCCTCTGCTGATTTATGTAAGTCCTTGTATAAAGCCTGCGTAATGGCTGCTTCATATTGTTGAATGGCCTTCCTTAAAACCTGCAAGTGCTTTTTTCGAGAATCGTATGTAGCTACTTCACCCGAAAAAAAGTGGTGCTGCATGACTTCGAAATCTGTTATAGAAAAATTATTCATTCTAAAAACGATTGATGATCAGTAATACAAATTAGATCGAAACAAAGTTTCGGTTGAAACTATTTATTGCAAGTGCGCAACGAAAAACCACGCCAACTATACATGTCTTTCCTTCCTGGTATTTCCTAATCCCCAGTTTGCCAATTTCCCACAACTCACAACTCACAACTACCATTTACATCTCACAACTACCATCTCACAACTGACAACTGACAATTCACAACTCGCTACAACCAACTCACTACGCCCTACTTTTGCCTTATGATTGAATACAATGATGAATACTTTATGCGGCAGGCATTACGCGAAGCACAGGATGCTTATTTTGAAGAAGAGATTCCGATTGGCGCCGTCATTGTCATCAACAATAAAATCATAGCCCGCGATCACAACCGTGTAGAGCGACTGAATGACCCTACTGCACATGCAGAGGTATTAGCAATCACTGCAGCATGCAGTCATTTAGGTGCAAAATATTTACCAGATGCTACGTTGTTCGTAACCATTGAGCCTTGCCACATGTGCGCCGGTGCATTGTACTGGAGTAAAATAAAACGAATTGTTTTTGGGGCTTTTGATGAAAAGCAGGGATACCAACATTTTTGTGGTGGCAACAATCCGTTTCACCCAAAAGCTGAAATTGTAAAAGGCGTATTGGCGGAAGAATGCAGTAAGCTGATGAAAGATTTTTTTAAAGAGCGGAGATAAGTGAGTGGTTCACTCTCTTGGAGTGAGCCACTCTAGCGCAAGTACCTGCTGCTATGAAAAACCAACTGTATAACCGAGCGTGGCAACGATGCGCCACAGGGTACCAATAGCTGGCCACCAAAACCACACTTCCGAAATCAGAAACATTTCACCTGCGGCTCTGCTGTTACACTTATACCGTTTAAATTTGCTGCTCATTACATTTATCTTCAAACAATTAAAAGCAATAGATCATGGCATTTACACTTCCGAACTTACCCTATGCACACGAAGCATTAGAACCACATATTGATGCGCAAACCATGCACATCCATCATGGTAAACACCACCAGGCATATGTAGATAATTTGAACAAAGCCGTTGCTGGCACGGAGCACGAAAACAAATCGATAGAAGAACTGGTAGCTGCTGCAGGAAGCATAAGCCCGGCAGTAAGAAACAATGGCGGTGGACATTGGAATCACAGTTTCTTTTGGAATATTCTTACTCCAAATAGCAGTGCTCCATCAGGCGAACTAGCCACAGCCATCAACGAAACTTTTGGTTCGTTAGAAGAATTGAAAACAAAAGTAAATGCAGCGGGCACTACCCGTTTTGGAAGTGGCTGGGCTTGGTTGATTGTAAAGGATGGTAAACTGGAAGTTACTTCTACACCCAACCAGGACAATCCTTTGATGGATGTGGCTGATGTAAAAGGCACGCCGATTTTGGGCATCGATGTGTGGGAACATGCGTATTACCTAAAGTATCAAAATAAGCGTCCCGATTATTTATCCGCTATTTGGAGTGTGATCAATTGGGATAAAGTAGCTGAACACTACAACGCAGCGAAATAAATTGACAGCAATGTTTTAATTTTCAGCCCCGGCAATTATTGCCGGGGCTTTTTTAAATTTTAATAAACTAACATGAAAAAAATTTTGGTAGGTATGACCTGCGCTGTCACCTTGCTTGCATCATGCAGTGGAGGCAATAAGAAGAATATACTATTGATGGGAAGAGGTACCCTTACGGCCCGTGAAAACGTAGTTACGCTAAAGGAAGGTTCTGGGTATGCCGAAACCATTGTTACGTTATCGGATGACAAAGAATCGGTACTTACTGTAAATGCAGACACTAAAAAAGATGTAACCATTCCTGCAGATGCCGGTTTTTATATTGTGAACTTACGCGCCGATACTATCGTGGGCAGCAAGCAAAATCTTGGAACTGATCTTAGCAGCAGCCGCGCCATCACACAAGAAGAATTAAAATTGAAAATCGATAGCCTTGAGCAATTGACTACCGGGGCCAATGTAAAACCCGGCGGCGCCAACTTTATGATTGCTCCAGGTGTGGTCACCAAAGTGTCCGCCAATCCAAACGCACGGGTGTATGGCCCTTTCACCAAAATACCTGCATCACTTAAACCCGACCCAGACGGTAAAGAATTGGAGTTGTTTAAGTTTTATACCAATACAGAAATGCGTGAATTGATTGGGAAATTGAAAGCACAAACGTTGTAAAGGAGTAGCAGTATTATTGGAAAGTGATAAAAATACAATCAAGAGGTTGTCTGTTACAGGGCAACCTCTTTTATTTTTTTTACAGGTGATGTTTTGAAGTATAAAATGAAGTCATGGAACCGGATCCGGACCATGCCCACCCCACGGATTGCACCTGATTATTCTTGTAAAGCTTAACCAAAAGCCTTTGAACAAACCATATTTTTTGAAAGCTTCCAACGAGTACTGGCTACATGTTGGCGTATACCTGCACTGCGATCCCAACAACGGTGAGATGGCTACCTGGTAGAGTCGAATCAACCAAATAAAAGGATAGCTCAATATTTTTAAAAATTGCTTCAATCTTTCTTTTGATTTGATATTTGCGCTGCGATCTTTTGCAATACCTGTTTCATTTTAAGTTGTATTTCCTCCAACTCGGGGAGCTCTTTGCCTGTGTATATAATGAACAGAAATAGCTTACAGCCTGATGTTTCCAACTGCTCTTTCAATTCCGCTTTGTGCAGCCTATAGGCTTCTCTTAGTATGCGCTTCACCCGGTTGCGGTGTACCGCTTTTTTAAAACTCCTGCTACTAACCGTTACCCCTGCCTGTAAAGTTTCTGCAACTTCATTATCCATTTCATACAACACTCTCAGCGGAAAGTTGCCAATGCTTTTACCCGACGAAAAAAGCCTGCCGATCAACTTCCGGCTTTTCAATCGCTCCGCTTTTGGGTAGGTAAACATTATTACGATTACTTATCTTTTTACAAAAGTAAAAGCCCCGTCTGCAAAAAGACGAGGCTAAATATTTTTACACGGAAGTTATATTACTTCAGACTTCTTTCGTCTGAAACAGAAAGCTTCACACGTCCTTTAGCACGACGACGAGCCAATACTTTGCGTCCGTTAGCTGTGGCCATGCGCTCACGAAATCCGTGAACAGATTTACGACGGCGTGTATGTGGTTGGAATGTACGTTTCATTTTCTTAAATTTTTTCTAGAACCAAATATTGTTTCATGCCCAAGCTGTACGTCCCATAAGTACTGCTATGGTGAAAGGACGGCAAAAGTAGGGGAAAACCACGTAGGAATAGCAGCGTAGCTTACAATATTTTTTGGGATCGAACGGCATGAACACAGATTTAACAGCCGTTGCGTCGCATTCCGTTCATCGGCATATCAGTGAGGAGCATTTTTAAATGCGTATTGATCAAACTGGTATCGCACCAGCCATCCTACGATCAATCCCTACAAATCTACGTGTACTGATGTCACCGGCTTACCATAAAACACGCTGGCATGGCTATCAAAATCAATAGCTGAGTCGGTCGTGAAGAATTTCACTGTACCATCTTTGGTGCATACATTGTCAATTTCCGGATGCCGTTGCAGGTAATTCTGTAAGCTCTTTGCTACTATCTCACCCTGCGATAACAACTGTTTGCCGGCAGGTAAAAACTGTTCAATCTTCCTTTTCAACAATGGGTAATGGGTACATGCCAGCAACACCGTGTCTATATTTTCAGATTGAGCAAACAACAGTTCCAAATCTTTGCGGATGAAATAATCAGCTCCATCAGTGTCGTATTCATTATTCTCCACCAACGGCACCCACATCGGGCAGGCCTGCTGATACACCTTCACCTCGGGGTTAAACTTGGCTATCTCAATCACGTAAGAGGCAGATTGAATGGTACCTGTTGTACCGAGTACGCCTACCTCACCAGTCTGAGTGTAGTTGCCGATGGTTTCGGCAGTTGGCCTGATGACGCCCAGCACCCTTTTACCTGGTGCAATTCGCTCCAAATCATTTTGCTGAATGCTTCGCAGAGCTTTCGCAGACGCCGTATTGCAGGCAAGGATCACAATGTTACATCTCTGTTCAAAAAACCATTGGACACATTCCAATGTGTATTGGTATACTGTCTCAAAAGAGCGGGTGCCGTAGGGTGCCCTGGCGTTATCACCCAGGTACACATAATCGTATACGGGTAGTTTTGCTACAATCTCCTTTAGTACGGTAAGTCCGCCGTAGCCACTATCAAAAACTCCTATAGGAGATATTTTCATAAAAAATGCAGGTAGAATTTTATTATTCTACTGGCTTTCAAATTAAAGCTTCTTAATTAGATGATAGTAATAATTGATCCGCTCGGTACTTTCGGCTACTCCGTAGTTGGCAACTTCAGCATCCCTTGGCGCAAATTTTTTCCCTAAGATGTTCTCATTCAAATCCATGGTTTTTGATCCTATTATTAAAACCTTTGCCAAACATTCTTTGAAATCTTTAGGAGAAGCTTTACCTTTCAATGATTTTAATAAGGCATAATAAACATGAAAAGATTTGCCCCCATTTTTAATTAGGTCATTTATAAAATTTATCTTAAGCGCAATTGCTTCTGGGGCATTATCTTTTAAAAAATAAGATTGTGAACTAATAATATATGCTCTATAAGAAAGTAGAAATGCTGAACTAGGGGAGCCAATTTTTAAATCAATATTCTTTTTTAGGCTCCTCCAATCTTTGAAATCATTTGCCCAATCTTGAACAGAAAATTCCAAGGGCAAGTTTGCCTCTGCAATTGATGTCTGATTCAATTTTATATTCTCACCCCTCCCCCCGGTTCCAACAGAATAATTTAGAAAAGAAGTTAACCGCTTCAAATCTTTGTAAACAACACTGTCAGAGGGCCATGCTTTTGCAAAACTTAAATATGAAGACATTAAAAAAAACAAAGACAAATATATTTTTTTCATAAACAAAAATTTAATCCTGTTCTTCGAAAATATCTTCCAGTGTAGTAATCCTAGCATAATGAATACCGCAAACCCAGCCTACAGTACTTGCTTTTGGTCTTCCAGTTGCGACTAAATTACCACTCATATCATATACAAAAGCATACGAGGACGTAGGACTTGTAGCTGACCCTTCGTAATAAACTGATACTTCATAGTTACGTCCACCTATTGTGAGGATCGTTGCGCAATGAGGAGCGGCATAACTTTCTGTTTGATTGTTTGTCGAAATGCCCCCTTTAAAACTCATAAAAACAAAAGCTGCAAAAAAGAACAATAATTTTTTCATTTCAATTTGTTTTTGGTGAGAAACAAAATACAATCGATTAAACGGTAAAAAAAGATGGAACAAAATTTTTAATACCAAATTAAGGCTATACAAAATAAAAGAACCACGCATACTGGCGTGGTTCTTTCAAATTCTTATGTACTGACCAGTATTCCTATTGCTTCTTCGGCACCGGTCTTGTTCCTGTTCCTGGCTTTGGAGAACCGCCTGCTGGACTAGCTTCTTCCTGTCCACCGCCCTGGCTACGTAGTTGTTCAGGCAATGGAACTTTCAATTCTTTAGCCACCTTCTCAAAAACATTTTCAACTTTCGAACCCATCTCGTAAGCACCTGGCTTTAATACAACGAGGTAGTTGTTTGTTTGTAAAACTTTGCTGTAAGCATTTAGCACTTTCTCATACATAGGTCCCGCCAATTGTTGCCTCTTACCTTCTGTACGTTGCTGCGAAATTTGTTGCCAGTAAATAAGCGTAGTCGCGAACTGTGTACGCTGATCTTTTATGTAGTTCAAAACACTTGCAGGCTTTTTAGCTGCAGAGTCTGCTTTGTAAGTACTGTCTGTACGATTGTATTCTCTTACTGCAAACTCATAATCTCCTTTAAGAGAATCCTGTTCAAATAGTTGCACCATGCTATCTACAGCGCGGTAACCGGGCATCGCCTGTACCATAATGTCAACATCAAACACACCGATCTTCAGGTTTTGTGCGCCAGCTTCGTTAGCTGTAAACAATGAACCTGCAAAAGCCAACATCACAAATAAAACTTTTTTCATTTTTTTCTTTTTTGTTTTCTGTACTACAGATGATCAATAGTTTTTAATTATCCTGGTGCAAGATGCACTGCTATTGATGACCGACTGTTCTTTAGGGTTTATAATTTGGTTAATTAACAACTAAGGTTTGATGCCCATTTCTTTCAATACATCTTCACTTTTTTCCAGTTTAGGGTCGGCAAATATAACCGTAATTCCTTCACTTTTATCGAGTACGAAATCGTATCCCCTGTTCACTGCCATTTTTTGGATGGCGTTGTAAACCTTGTCTTGCACTGGCTTTACAAGGCGCTGTCTTTCTTTAAAAAGGTCGCCTTCAAAACCAAAGCGTTTCTTCTGCAGTTCTCTAATTTCTTTCTCAGTATTAAAAAGTTGATCTTCTCTTTTCTTTTTTAATTCATCCGTCAGCATGAATTGTTCCGCATCAAAATTGCGATACATGGTATTCAACTGCCCTTGCCTGTCATCAATTTCCTTCTGCCACTGTGCGCTTATTTCTGCTAGCTTTTTATCTGCTTCTTTGTATGCTGGAATTTTATCCAGGATGTATTTAGTGTCTATAATGGCATAACGTTGTGCATTCACACCAACAGTTGCCAGCAGTAAGCAAAACGCGAAAGAAAATAAATGTTTCATACAGACTTTTAAAATTTATGATGAAAATTATTCCGGTTCAAAACCAAGCATGAAGGTAAAGCGGGCTGCATCTTTTAATCCACCATTTGGTGTGTACCTGTCTAAACCAATACCGTAATCAAAACCAAGCAAACCAAACATTGGCAGGAAGAAGCGCATACCTACACCCACCGACCTACGCAGCTTAAACGGATTGTACTCTTTCATATCATACCAACCATTGGCCGCTTCAAAAAAGCCAAGTGCAAATATGGTACTGCTCGGATTGAGGCTAAGCGGGTAGCGAAGCTCCATCGTATACTTATTAAAAATGGTAAAGAAGCGTGATGCCTGCTGCTGATCTGGATTTACCCGAGGGTCACTCGTTTCGTAAACAGGGTAGCCGCGATGTGCAATGATATCGTATCCTAACAATGCGAAGTTGTTGCTTAAACCGGCGTCACCCACCTGGAAACGTTCAAATGGAGAGATGGCTAATTCGTTTGTATACCGACCAATGTATCCATATTTCACAGCCGTTCTTAATACAAACTGCTTGTTTCTTTCAGCACCGTGCGGTTTGCCCAAGGGCACAAACCACTCACCATTGAATCTCCATTTATGATACTCTACCAACTCGTACGGATTTTTAGCATTCACCCTTTCTTTATCAAACAAAGAATAAGGAGGCGTGAACTGTGCGCTAAGCAAAAAGGTAGAACCACCGCTTGGGAATATAGGCTGGTTTACAGATGACCTTTGCAGGGCAAGCTTAATGTTGAAGTTATTAGAGAAGCCATTGCTAAAGCCCTGGAAAATCTGGTAATCTTTTAACCTGTACCGCGTATAGTTTAATGAAGTAACAAGGTTAAAAAAGTCATCAGGCCATTTCAATTGCTTACCTAAACTTATTCCAACACCAGTAGTTTGAATGTAAGAATCTGCCGCGGTATAGTTGAAGCGACCAGTTAAAGGATCGTATGCACCTGTTCTAAATTTGGTATCGTATAAACTTACCGTAAAAGAATTCCTTTTTTTACCACCTAACCAAGGCTCGGTAAAAGAGAAGTTGTACGAACGAAATGCACGACCATTACTTTGTACACGTAAACTTAGTCGCTGCCCATCGCCAGTTGGTAATGGATCCCATGCTGAACGCTTCCAGATATTCTTTATTGAAAAATTATTAAATGCAACGCCCAATGTACCGGTCAATCCAATACCACCACCCCATCCTGCGCTCAATTCTAATTGATCGCTAGATTTTTCTTCTACAGTATAATTGATGTCAACCGTTCCATCATCTGGATTTGGTACAGGGTTGATTCCAATTTTTTCCTGGTTAAAAAAGTTAAGCTGCGCAATCTCGCGATTAGAACGGATCAAATCTGTCCGGCTAAATTTTTCTCCCGGAATGGTACGCAACTCCCTGCGTATAACGTGTTCTTTGGTTTTTTCATTTCCAGAAATTCGCACGTTTTTTATGGTTGCCTGCGGTCCTTCAATCACCCTGATTTCATGGTCAATAGTATCGTTATACACTGCAGTCTCAATAGCTTCAGTTCTAAAAAATAAATAACCATCATCCATGTACAGTCCGCTAATGTCGCCACCTTCCGGGGCAAGTTGTTTGCCCAGTTTTTTATTTAATGTCTCCAGGTTGTATACATCACCTTTTTCAATACCCAATATTGAACTTAAAGTACTGTCGGGATATTTCGTGTTGCCTCTCCAAACAATATTTCCAAAACGATATTTGTGCCCTTCATTCACTTTTACATCAATATTCATATTGCCATTGGCATTGAAATATTGCTTTTCATCTTCAATTACAGCATCGCGATATCCAAGGGAATTATAAAATTCGAGTACCTTATCCTTGTCCTCCAGGTATTTTTTTTCGTTAAACTTAGCTGATGTAAAGAAATTAAACCGGATATAAGGATTAAGCAGTTCTCTCGTTTTGGTGAAAGAAAGAAAACCTGCATTCTTTAAATAATCATTGAATGAAACAGTGCTGGGTGCAGCCAAACCACCACTATCAACAGGAGGATACAACGTGAAGCGGGACTTTTCTTTGGTTCCTTTCATCTGCTTCTCCAGCTTTGAGTCGGGTATTGTATTCCCAACAAAGTTTAGCTCATTGATTTTTACTTTTATTCCTTTATCTACCTCGAAAGTAACGGCCAAAGAATTTTCTACTTTAGTATCAGGGGTTTCTAAAACATTGACAGTAGCGCCTCTGAAACCTTTGTCAGCATAATATTTTTGAATGGCTTCAACAGCGGATCGCTTGGTATTTTCAGTAATGATTCTTCCTTTAATCATCCCAACTTTTGGCGTCAGGTCTTCCACTTCGCTTTTGCGTACACCTTTAAAGGAAAAGCTGGCAAGCCGTGGTCGCTCGGTAACTGCTATTTCTAAGTAGATATTTTTCCCTTCCAGCCTTGTAACAAAAATCTGAGCATCACTGAAGTAATTCTGTTTCCAAAGATTACTAATTGCCCGGGCAAACTGATCGCCGCCTGGGATGGTGATTTCATCTCCTACATTAATGTTGGCAATAGAGATAAGTAGTGCCTGGTCAAAAAACTTATTGCCGGTAACGATAATGTTGGCCACTTTATACCGGCGAGGGGTACGTTGTGAAAACAAGTTTTCGAGCGTTACGTCAATAGAGGTAGCCTGTGCGGAATCCGGCATTCCAGGAAGAATCTGAGCAGATGCATCCATATCTATGCACGAGGCTGCTAGCATTAAGAACAAAAATTTGTAAACGTTCTGCATCAAAAACTTTGATTTGGTATTTTTTGGGCCGGGCTGAAAGCAGCTTGCGGTATTCAGATATTTCAATCGGCGAGCAAATTAACGGGAATAAATAAAAGTGTTTGTTAAATACCCTGAAGATTAGAAGGCAAAGAGTGTTTGTTCAATGAGGTCATTAGGGTTTAAACAAGTTGTTCGCTGGTTTTACCAAAACGGCGCTCTCTTCCCTGGAAATCCAAGATGGCTTCATACAGATTATGCTTGCGGAAATCTGGCCAGCGGGTATTAGTAAAGTATAGTTCAGCATAGGCTAGTTGATACAACAGAAAATTACTAATTCGGTACTCGCCGCTGGTGCGTATCATTAATTCAGGGTCAGGGAAATTACTGGTAGTTAGAAATTTTTCCAGCGTGTCGTAAGAAATGGCTTCTGGCTCTAAAGCACCTGTTTTTACTTCAGTGGCTATCCTCTTCACCGCATTTAATAACTCCCATCGGCTACTATAGCTGAGCGCCATTACCAGGTTGAGGCCAGTATTCTTGCTGGTCATTTCCAGTGCTTCTTTCAACTCATCTAGTGCATAGGCGGGCAGCATTTTCATATCGCCAATTACATGCAGCTTAATGTTGTTCTTATTTAATGTTTCTACTTCTTTGCGGATCGTATCGACTAAAAGAGCCATTAGTCCGTTTACTTCGTTTTCAGGACGGTCCCAGTTTTCTGTACTAAAAGCATAAAGAGTAAGGTATTCTATTCCCAATTCTGCGCAGCCCTCCACTATGTTGCGGACACTTTCTACTCCGTGAAAATGGCCAAACAAGCGGTCTTCTCCTTTCTCCTTTGCCCAACGACCGTTTCCATCCATGATGATGGCTATGTGCCGCGGCAGACGCGTTGTATCAATATTTTCTCTTAGGTCCGACATTACAGTCCCTTTTTTGAGGGATGGCAAAGGTAGCAAAATGAATGACTCTACATAAAAGAATTCGTAGTGGCACTCTATGCGAAAAGGTAGGTTTCAAAATGTTTTTACAAAAAAAAGCTCCGGTGAACGGAGCCATACAAGCAATTATGAATTTACGCCCACGCTAGCTAAAAGCTTGGGCAGCGGTAGGAGGATATATTGAATGACAAACCAATCTGCACAATGGCATAACCATCTTTTTGTGCACTATTTCCACGCTGACGTCCTTTAATACCAATTGGCGTTCCTGTCTCGTAGCTGCGATCTGAAAGCAACATCCCAATAGAAGGGTCCCCATTTGGCAAAGGCTGAAAAGCATCCGGCGCATATACGGTGCTCACATCATCTAAGTAATCGGTATTGGTAAAACGGTACCCGGCTTCAAAAAACATGTTGGTTTTAGGGTTGATGTTGTACTTAAAACCTACTGCCAATGGAAAACAAATGCCCATAGAACTGTACGGTGTGCGATCAGGATATGCTGCGCTGCCCTGTCCTTCAGTTCCAATCGGGCGCAAGTACTGTTTTTCATTATTCAGGTACGCATACGGATCATAGGAAAAAACGCCTACCCCTAATGATACATATGGCGTATAATCATACCCTGAAATGCCGGGATAAAATTTGAAGAAATTGAAGTCACCGCTTACCGACAATTCCCAAACGTTGGTATTGAAACTAAGGTTGCGACGTTTCTGCGTTTCGTTGCCGCTATACACATCGGAATACCCGAGACGCGCATAGTTAGCAGCCACTTTCACTCCTATATAATTGGAAAACTGCTTACGAAAAAAGGCACCGGCGCTAAACTTGGGCCGATTGAGGGACGCACGTGTATTAATGTCTCCAAAGTAATGCCCGAGGCCGACGGCTACACCGAATTCGCCTTCTTGCACATAACTGTCCATCACTTGTCCACGGCTACTGAGCGATACAATGCTCACCAGTAATACAATTGCTATTTTCTTCATAGTAAAAGTTTGCAAAATAGTTTGTTAGCAGATGCCAAACAATTTAAAGTTCGTGTTAAGCGCCTTCAAACTTACTGCTTTCAATACAAATTAATTTCGTTTATCAAGTCCCCACGTCAACTTTTCGCGAAGCGTACTTAAAAAACTATTCTCATTTAGAATAATCAAACTCACCTGGAACTCTTCTTTCTTCACGGCTATCTGAATGTCTTTCTCAACAATTTCTCTGCGGGCATCCATTGCACAAATAAACTCATCAGTCCGTCCTTCTACTTCAAAACTGATAATGTTATCGTCGGGAACAATGATCGATCGAACATTAAGATTATGCGGCGCAACGGGTGTAATTACAAAGCTGCCGCTATCCGGAAAAACAATGGGTCCATTGCAACTCATGTTGTAGCCGGTTGAACCCGTAGGTGTGGATACGATCAACCCATCTGCCCAGTAAGAGTTTAAAAACTCACCGTTCAGGTAGGTGTGAATTTTTATCATGGGGGAAAACTCCCGCTTATGAATAGCAAATTCATTGAGTGCAAAAGGCGCCTCGCCAAAAAGGGGTACGCTTGCATCCAAATGAAGTAATGTTCTTTTTTCTATGCCGTAGGTGGCGTTTACCAGCGCTTCCACTGCTGCACTTACATCCTCCTTTCCCAAGCTCGATAAAAAACCCAGTCGCCCAAAGTTGATACCCATGATGGGGATATTGAGGTTGCGAACGAGTGTGGCAGTATCGAGCATGGTACCATCTCCACCCAGGCTGATGATGCAATCAAACGTGTTATCCAGGTCGGAGTGTTTTGAGAATACAGAAAAATCGGTTGGAAGCATGTTGACCGTACTATTAACTGTAGCCAACGATCTGTGCAGCCAAATCTTTACGTGGTAACGTGTAAGCTCTTCCAATAAAGTAAGCAATTGAACTTCCTGATCTGCATCTAACCCCCTACTATAAACGGCAACTTTCATTTAAAAATTTAATATACTTGGCCGATGAAATTACTAATGTTATCCTGTTCGCTACTCATTAATTTCTGTAACATGCACCGGGTTGTTTGTTGATTTACTGCTGGTAAACAAGGTGATTGCAGGCATATCATAAGTCCTAACATTGCTAAAAATCTGCTGCAGTATGAATAAAAAGTCCCTGTCCACCCAGTTGATTAAAACTGTATTCTATTTTAAGGACGATATCGTAGATGCTTAGGATGTCTACGCCGGCTCCCCATGTTCGCAATAACTGATTGTTTAATATACTATTGCTTGGGTTGGGCACGTGCGAATAGCCCACATCACCAAAAGCTTTTAGCATAAAACGGAAAGGGATATTTTCCAGCGATCGGATCTTAATTGGATTTCGTATCGTGAAAGCCAACGCTTGTTTTATAGCAGTTACCCTCCCAATGCCCCCAACTACTCCTTGAATAACGTAAGGCTCGAGGCCACGCATATAAAAATCGCTGCTGCCAAACATCCCCAGGCTATAATACGCCTGTTGAAACGGAAGTTTTACAGAGCCAGCAGCCTGTAGTTGGAGATACGACTTGGTAAAGAGTTCCTTTGTATAAGTTCCTCTAAAAGTAACCTGAGTCATGAAGTCTTTGCTAAACCGGGTAAAAACATTGGCATTACCCATAAACCCCTTAAGTGGGTAAGGTATATAGTCTACATTAAAATGCTGAATGCTATAAGTAAAGCCGGGGTACCTAACCCTCGTTTGTTGATACGGGTAGTAATTAGGATTGAGCTCCCGCACATTCTCATCGATCTCTGTATCGTTGTATTGAAAATTAAAGTTGTGCCTTGTTTTAATCGCTGGCCGATAAGAATAACCAATATCTAAATGAAAACTTCGATAAATAAACGCATCAGGTATTGGTGTAAACAACTGTTTGTTTACACTATCAGCATAGTTGATTTCGCGGTTGCGGCTGTACGAAATGCCGAAGGTCATGCCATGCTTCAGGCTTTTATCTAAAAAGGGATTGTCGTACCGAATAGATGCTTGCTGCGTGTAACCGGAAACCAGCCAGAAATTAAGATGATCATTGCGGCCACTCACATTATTCTGCATGAACTTCAGTCCATAGTTTACCCGGTTTAAATCACGGTTGTGCTCTACCCACCAATCGTTGAAGTTGCGCCCAATAATTTTAAAATAAGGGAGCGGAAAAAGATACCATCTTTCTTTGAGGATGATCGTAACCAATGTAACACTGTCGATCTGTAAGGGTTTTACTTCAACCTCTACAAATAAAGTGGTATTCATTAATTGTTGCCGACACAACTCCAGCTTGGCCGGCAATTCTGTTTTCAACATGTACTGCCCTTTGCGAAACGGAACTTCGCGTCTTACCACATACTCTTTTGTTTTCTTGTTACCAGAAACAATGATGTCGCCGATCATAACCATGGCTGAAGAATCTTCCACTGGCTGATTAACAATTGAAACTGCTGCCGGTGGGATTCCGGGTTGAGCATCAGACGCTATTGTGATGGTAATAAAAATTGCCAGGAATATGACCCTGCAGAAAGTTAACATTAGCGCCTACAGATGTTTTAAATATTTATGACCGATTGTACAACGAAAATCAACCCGATAGCAGCATTAGTTGTTCGATAGAGAAAGTTAAACCGCGGGTTAGATCCTTAGATACGACATTAGGTGATCGTAGTTGTACCGTAGCTCATTTTCGTAGTGCTCTTCACCTATAAAATAACGAATACTGTAGTCATAACGCTGAAAGGTGGCAATAATGTCGGAGACGTCCAGCTTATTTATTTTAACCGTTACAACCATTAGCCCCGTTTCGTTTTCGGCGTAGGTATTGAACTGGGTAATGTGTGCATCGTTGGTTTCAACCAAACGGCTTATCTCGCCAAAAGAATAACTCTTCCGCTCCATTTCTAAAACGATTACCGCGCCCAATTCTTCTGCACCAGTATACAATGTAGCAGCTTTCAAAATCTCCTGGCAGGTAATTGCACCCACCCACTCCTGTTCGTTGTTTACTACCGGAACAAGGGAAAGCGAATTGATGGATGCCAGCTTGAGTGCAGCTAAAAAATGTTCAGACGCTTTAACTGACTTTGTAATAAAATCTGCAGCAAGATATTTCAGTGTTCCTGTTTCTTCTACATCCAGCAAATCGTCTTTGCACACTAAACCAACAAATCGATTGTCTTCTACAACGGGAATATGGAGGATATCAAAATCATCCATTAGCTGCAGTGCAAGCGATACTTTATCGTCGGTATCTACTGTAGGATAATGATTGGTGATTAACTGGTTGACTAACATTTGCGCCCTTCTATTTATTCCATCAAAGACAACAATTACTCTGCCAACGTTGCGGCAAGTTGGGCCTGTTTTGCGAGGAATTCATCTAGTATACGATTGAATTCGCCGGGCACTTCCATCATTGGAGCGTGGCCACATTTATCAATAAAATGTAGTTCACTGTTGGGGATGAGGTTATTAAATTCTTTAGCTACAAAGGGTGGGGTAATGGTATCGTCATTTCCCCAGATTAAACAAGTGGGTTGTTTGACCTGGCTTAACTCTTCACCAAGATTATTTCGAATGGCACTCTTTGCAAGCGATATGATTTTAATCACCTTAATACGATTATTGGTAATTTCAAATACCTCGTTTACCAACTCATCTGTTGCCATAGCAGGATCGTAAAAGGTAAGTTCTGTTTTTTTGCGGATGTATTCTTTATCTCCACGTTTAGGGTAACTATCTCCCATGCCATTCTCGAATAACCCGGAACTGCCTGTAAGCGTAAGTGTTTTAATTCTCTCGGGATGCTTTAAAATATGAACCAGTGCTACGTGGCCTCCAAGCGAATTTCCAAGCAGGTTAATGTTTTTGTAGTCTCTTGCTTCAATAAACTTATGAACGAACTTTTCAAGCCCGCCTACAGTAGTATGAAAAATATCCAGCTCGAATAATGGCAGTATAGGAACTACAACGGTATAAGTGCGGCTGAAATAATCCATCAAGTCTTTGAAGTTACTCAGTGCACCAAACAGTCCATGCAGCAACACCAGGGGTTCGCCCTGCCCCATTTCTATAAACTTGAACTTGTCCTGTTGTTTTATCTCGTACTTCATCTGCAGTTTAAGTCTTAAGAATAATCTGATTTATACAAATAAACGCAATTAATATTAAAGCCCATTCTATTGCAATCATCCACTTACAACTTGCGGCTAAAATGCTTGGTGCTAAAATAGTTGAATTTGATGTAAAAATATTTTTTCAGCTTGGTATCAAGGCTTATCTGCCACGTTTCCGAAAAAAGTGGAAAGTTCTCCAAACATATTACTAAAGAAGGGCAGAACTTTCCCTATTCCATTAATAACCTTAGGTCCGAATGGTTCTATAAGGTGAAACGTTGCCGAATCATTTTGTGTTCCTGGAGAAATAAGGCCGAGGTTAGCGGCATAGAAAAGGATTACACTGTAAATAAACACATACAATAGTGCATACAGAATAATCCCAGCTATTGTGTCTGCCCAACCCAACAGTACCAAACTCACTGCCTTTTTCAGCAGTTTCGCCCCAAGACGAACGACAATTACGACAGCAATAAATACAAGGAAAAACGAAATTGCGGGTAACCAACTTCCTGAAACATTTGCCTTTTGCTGTAGCGAACTTGCAACCGTAGCAGATAGTTTTAGCGCGGCAGCAATGCCCACTATAAAAGCTAGAAACGAAAAAACCGCCACAATAAATCCACGGCTAAATCCTTTGAAGATGGCCATGGCCAGCAAAACAAACAGAATGATGTCTATAATCATAAAAGAAATAAAACCCGTTCAACTCCATACCGGAATTGAATAGTTATCTGAAAGTGATTAGGCAGAAAGCAAGTCTTTCACTGCGGCCGATACTGCTTTACCATCCGCACGACCAGCCAGTTTTTTTGTAGCTACACCCATCACTTTACCCATGTCTGCCGGCGAACTTGCTCCAACCTCGGCAATCACTTGTAGTAATTCAGCTTTCAGTTCTTCGCTTGTTAATTGAGCCGGTAGAAATTTTTCTATGATGGCTATTTCTTCCTGCTCTTTTTGTGCAAGGTCTTCACGGTTTTGTTGCTTGTAAATGTCTAAGCTATCGCGGCGCTGCTTTACCAGCTTTTGCAGTAGCTTGGTTTCATCCTCTTCCTTTATTTCGCCACCGGCGCCTTCAGCCGTTTTAGCAATAATTATGGCGGCTTTAATAGCTCGAAGGCTTCTCAATGCTGCTTCATCTTTTGCTTTCATGGCGTCTTTCATATCCGCCATTATTTTTTGTTCCAGGTTCATATAATCGTTTTGGTAGGTAAAAGAATTTATTGAGAAAGCTTATTTGTTTCCAATTGCGCCTCGCGAAACTTGGTATAGAAGTCTTTGGCAAAGGTTTTCATTTCGGCACAGAGCTCGCCTTGCTGCGTAGCACGGTTAAATGTATCCGCCATGGTAACCATGGTTTGATAGAAGAAGTCGGCCATTTCATCCACCATCATGTCCTTCGTCCAAAGGTCTACACGGAGCGCTGTTTTATCTGCCCCGTCCCAAAATGAAATAAGCATTGCCTTAGCGCGTTGCGCATGTTCAGCAGTGCTGTCAGTTGCACTCCACGTTATACTTTCAGGAACCTTATCCTGGTCTAAATGAACATCGATCGTAATCGTACTTTTTGCCATTATGATTTAGTTATGCGTAAAATAATTCGTGGAAACAATTTCCATACCGCGGCAAATGTATTGCTATTTTAAAACTGCCTTTTCGATCGCCTGCCAAACTAGGGCTGCTGTTTGGTCCCATGAAAATTTTGCAGCCTGCTGCCTTCCGTTTTCAATTAATGTGCTGCGCAATTTTTCGTCGCGAAAAATCAGTTTCATATTGTCCGAAATTTCCTGCGGTTTCGATGGATCAGCATACAATGCGGCGGTTCCACCAATCTCGGGCATGCTGGATGTATTGGAAGTAAGTACCGGCACTTCACATTGCATGGCCTCAACTATTGGCACACCAAAGCCTTCGAAATAGCTGGGGTAAATTAAAGCATAGGCCGCTGCTACAATATTGGCTAGTTCGGCTTCTGGCAAATAGTCGAGCAGAATAACTTCGTCACGGTATTTATAAGACTTCAGCTTTTCGAGCGTGTCTTCATACATCCAGCTTTTGCGGCCTACCACTACCAGCTTCATATTTGTTTTCTGCCACTTTTTAAAAAGAGAAAAAGCCTTCAGCAAGTTCAGTAGATTTTTGCGTGGGTGAATACCACCAACGAACACAAAATATTCCACGCCTCCTGTGTACCGATCTTTTATGGCTTCGCGCTGCTGCCACGCTAAAGGTGTAAAAATTTCTTTTGCCGCACTCCCTACATTCACCACTCTAGTTTCAGGTATGTTGTAACGGCTGGTAATATCCCCTTTTGAAAATTCGGAAACCGTAGCTACCACATTGGCTTTTCGCAAAAACTTGCCGGTATGTGTTTTGTAAAAAAACAAGTGAGGTTTAGGGATGAAAGCCGGGTAATGCAAAAAAGAAAGATCGTGCACAACCAGCACCTGCGGTACAGAGGTTGTCAGACTGCAAAATCCATCCGGACTAATAAACACATCTGCTTTTTGCTTTTTTAAAGCAAGAGGCACCTTCACATCGAACCACCAACGAAAACTTAATGCGTGACGAGCCATTGGCTTAACCACAACCGGTAACACATTCGGGGGAAATGAGAGCGATGCGGGCACTTCTCTATCAAACAAAAAAATAAACTGATGCGTTGGATGCAGTTGGGCAAGACGGTAGAAAACTTCTCTCGTAAAATATCCATAACCTTCAAGTTCACCGGCCACTAAAAAACGTGCATTCACCGCTATACGCATAGCGCCCAAAGGTAGCGGGAATTGGCCTGTACGTTTTATGCCAAACACTATCCGACAGCCGCGTTAGTTATTTTGCCATCTGATGGTAACTAAAAAGCAATTACTTTTTCAAACCTAACGCCCACAGGTCCATCTTTCTTTCCAATACATCCAGCGGCAATGCGCCATCTTTCAATACTTCATCGTGGAATGCAGCTAAGTTGAAAGCGTTACCCAATTGCTGCTGGTACTTGTTGCGCAAGCCGGCTATTTTAAGCGAGCCAATTTTATAGCCAAGTGCCTGTCCCGGTATGGCCATGTAACGCTCAATTTCCATCGTTGCATATTGCGTATTGGCCGCTTCATTACTCATCATGTATTTGATGGCTTCTTCACGACTCATGTTTTTAGTATGTATGGCTACATCTACCACCAGCCGGATGGCACGGTGAATTTCGTCTCCCAATGCCGCCATGTATTGGTAGGGATCGGTATACAAGCCCAACTCTTTCCCAAGCGATTCGCAGTACAGTGCCCAGCCTTCTACGTATGCATTGTTGCCGCCAAAGCGCCGGAACTTAGGTAAGGTGGTGTCTTCTTGTTGTAAAGAAATCTGGTAATGGTGACCCGGAATGGCCTCATGTAAAAACAGCGATTCCATACCTGAGGTAGTGTTGAAATCAGCTGCATTCAAAATCGGTACATAAAAAATACCCGGACGGCTTCCATTGGCTGAACCCTGGTTGTATTCGGCACTGGCGGTGGCTGCCCTATAAGCCTCCGTTTGCCGAATCTCAAAAGGTGTTTTAGGTGTACGGTTAAACATTTTGCTAAGGTTCGGCTGTATTCTTTTGTGAATTGAGTCGAATGCCGCAAGGACCTCTGCCGGATTTTTATAAGGCGTAAACTGTTTATCGCTCCGCATGAAATCAAAAAAAGCTTGTAAATCCCCTTTGAAACCCACCGCATTTTTCACACTATCCTGCAGGCGCCTTAGTCGTTCCACTTCTTTTAGTCCTGTTTGGTAAATCTCGTCCGGCGTTTGATTGGTTGTAGTCTGTGTTCTAATCAGGTATTGGTAATACTGCGCTCCGCCCGGCAACGAACCAATGCCACTGGTTAACCTGGCTTTGTCAAAATATTCATTCCTTAAAAAATCGGCTAATCGCTTATAGGCCGGCACCAGTTGATTATGGATTAATCCGGTATAAGCTTGCCTCAACCGATCTTTATCTGCCTGCAGAAATGTAGCCGGTATATTTTTGATTGGACCGTAGAACAAACTGGCAGAGTCATTCGATACCACCATCGATTCCATTTGAGGGATCATTTGAGCCACCAACGATTTTGGCAGCACATAATTTTTCTCCACTCCTTTTCTGAAATAGACAATTGCACTGTCTGTCCATTGGCCAAACTTTGAAGCACGGCTTAGCCAATTCTCATAATCTTTTACCGTTTTAAAAGGTTGAACGCCATCGCCACTTCCATACTGGCCCATCGTGAGCGGCAAACCCCAGAACTGCTGAAATGGAATGTAATTGTCAGTAAAGGCAAGTCCCTCAATGTTCAGTTCCATCTCTCTTTTAAACACATCGTAGCTAAGCTGATCTGTGGCATTCAGCGTTTCACGCTTGTAAGTGTTTGCTTCATGCAGGTATTTGTTGTAAAACGAAGTCAGCGAGTCCCGAAATGTATTCGTAAAATCGATGTTGAGCTGATCATTGTATCGGTTGTCACCATTCTGTGTGGCTTCAAGCGGAAAAAGACGCAGACGTTCTTCGTAGTAGTTGTCCAGTACAGAACTAAAAGGCTTAGTTGATTCCTTTTGGGTTCCCCCGTTATTGCAGGCCACCAACAAAATGGTAGCAGCTATCAATAAAAATTTCATTGCCCGATTTTAATTAAAGTTTGACCTGGTTGAGGCTTTTAGCCTTTCTTGTTCAGTGTTGCCCAAAGAAGATCTTTTAATTCCATTAGCCCGGTTTGGGTGACAGATGAAATGAATAGGTGCGGAATATCTGGCGGAAGTTCCTTTTCAATGGCTTGTTTCAGTTCATCGTCCAGCATATCGCTTTTGCTGATGGCTATGATGAAATCTTTCTGTAGCAACTCGGTGTTGTACTCCTCCAATTCCCTATGCAAAACCCTGAATTCATTTTTATGGTCGTCGCTGTCTGCTGGAATTAAAAACAAGAGGCACGAGTTCCGCTCAATATGGCGAAGAAAACGATGACCCAACCCTTTTCCTTCCGCAGCCCCTTCTATAATTCCAGGAAGATCTGCGATACAAAAACTTTGGTTATCGCGGTAAGCCACCATGCCTAACTGTGGCGTCAGGGTAGTAAATGCATAATCGGCAATCTTGGGTTTTGCTGCAGTAATCACGGATAGCAATGTAGACTTACCGGCATTTGGAAATCCAACTAACCCAACATCCGCCAACACTTTTAGCTCAAGCGCCTTCCAACCCTCTGAGCCGGCCTCGCCGGGCTGGGAATGTTCCGGTGCCTGGTTGGTAGGTGTTGCAAAGTTTGAATTGCCCAAACCACCACGGCCACCTTTTACCCAAACCACTTCCTGGCCATCTTCCAATATCTCCACCTCCACTACACCCGTCTCTTCATCTTTTGCAATGGTACCCAATGGTACTTCGATGATCACATCCTTTCCCTCGCGACCCGTGCAATTGTTCTTGCTTCCATTTTCGCCATCCTCGGCGTGAACGTTTTTATAATACCTTAAATGGAGCAACGTCCACATCTGCTTATTTCCACGTAAAATGATATGACCTCCTCTACCGCCGTCACCGCCGTCAGGGCCGCCCATAGCGGTTAATTTATTGCGTAAAAAATGCCGGCTACCAGCCCCACCATGACCACTCTTGCAAAATATTCGGATGTGATCTATAAAGTTCGATTTTTCCATTCTGGCAAATATAAGATTTACGCCTGCAACGAATTTTTGCAATAGAGATGCCAACTACCCTCACGACTCGCCAATAATCAATGGCACGATTAATGAAACATTAGATTGTGATTAACCAGGTTTTTGGAACCTACAATATCCTTTGAAAGATTACTTCAATAGTTCAAGAAAGACCAGCAGGAACGGGTAAGTGAGGTAGGAAAGATGTTAAAATTGTCGACAAGCTTGGAAATAAAAAAGTCCTGTTTTGTCTAATATTCTTGCAAAAGGAGACGGTAAAATGTCTCCTTTTTGTATGTTGTATGTTTTCGTGTATTATCTATCTCCGACATTTGCGATATCGGAAATATTTGCTTAAACTCCATCCACCCCACAGTGTCTCAACACCAATTTTGCATGGTGTTTGTTACTTTTGCTTTCGCATAAATAGAAAATTATGATCAAGACAGGTAATCCGGTAATCAGCATATATACAGAGATGACTCCTAACCCGGAGACCATGAAGTTTGTGGCCAATAAGCTGTTGTACCCAGGAAAGAGCATCGACTTCCCGGATGAAACGACGGCCGCTCCTTCCCCGTTAGCAAAAGAGTTGTTCAGTTTTCCTTTCATAAAAAGCGTTTTCATAGCCAGCAATTTTGTTACACTTACTAAAACCATTGATACAGATGATTGGCAGGATGTGATTCCTACCATCAAACAGTTTTTAAAAGATTACCTGGAAAACGGTGGCCCGGTGATCAACGAAGATGAAGTGGTGTACACCAAAGCAGATGGTGGAAATGAAATAGCTGCCGATGATGATGATGTGGTAAAAAGGATTAAGGAGCTATTAGAAAATTATGTGAAGCCAGCCGTAGAAATGGATGGTGGTGCAATCCAATTTAAAAGCTACGATGAAGGCGTAGTTAGCCTTATGCTTCAAGGCAGTTGCAGTGGTTGTCCATCGAGCATGATTACCCTGAAAGCAGGAATTGAAGGAATGATGAAACGAATGATCCCTGAGGTAAAGGAAGTAGTGGCCGAAGCGGAGTAGTGAGTAGATTTCAAATAAAAAAGTATCAAGCAAAGCTGTCTGAAAGATGACAGCTTTTTTTATGGACAATCTTTAAAAGTAGTTACTGAATATGCCCTTTTATGTTTTCAAGTGAATTGATTCGTTCACTTAAATAGCGGGTATTATCTTCAGGTTTCATCATGCCATCCATCGATCTATCAAACAATGCTTTTAAAACTGCTGTTTCGTTTGTAAACAGTACCAATAAGCCGTTGTTCATTACCGGTAAGGCGGGTACCGGCAAAACAACTTTTCTCAAGTACATAAAACTAAACAGCCGCAAACGCATGGCGGTAGTAGCGCCAACGGGTGTAGCCGCCATTAATGCCGGCGGCGTTACCCTGCACTCGTTTTTTCAATTGCCTTTTGGTGCATTTGTTCCTGCGGGGTCGCATGGGTGGAACCTGCTCGAGTCCGGCATCAACAACCGTGATTCGTTACTTAAAAACTTGAGGCTGACTTCAATCAAGCGCGACGTAATTAAAGAGCTGGAACTGTTGGTGATTGATGAGGTATCGATGGTTCGGGCCGACCTACTGGATGCGATAGATGCTGTGATGCGCCACGTTCGCCGGCAGCCACACGTGCCGTTTGGTGGCGTTCAAATGGTTTACATTGGTGATTTGTACCAGCTGCCGCCCGTTGTAAATAATGCCGAATGGGAAATCTTGCGCGACTATTATGCTACGCCCTTTTTCTTCAATGCAAAAGCCGTTGAACAATCACCTCCTGTCTACATTGAACTTAAAAAAATTTACCGACAGAGTGATCGTGATTTCATTAACCTGCTGAATAATATCCGCAATAATTGTTGCACACGTACCGATCTTGATCTGCTCCATTCTTTTTATCGCCCGGAGTTTTCTCCCGGTAAAGATGAAAAGTACATTACGCTCACCTCCCACAATTTTAAAGCAGATCAAATTAACCAACAGGAACTTGAACGAACACCCGGGGCAACCAGGAAATTTGAAGCAATGGTAGAAGGAGATTTCCCGGACCGTGCTTTTCCGGTTGAAAAAGATTTATGCCTGAAAGAGGGAGCGCAGGTGATGTTCATAAAGAATGATAAAGGAGAAGAGCGACGATATTACAATGGCAAACTGGCTATAGTTAACCGTTTAGAAAAAGACAAAATCTTTGTGCAGTTTAATCCTGAAGACAAAGAGATGGAGGTAGAAAGAGAAATATGGAAGAACATAAAATACCAATACAACAAGGAAGATGACCAGATTGAAGAAGAGGAGTTGGGAACATTTTCGCACTACCCACTTAGATTAGCCTGGGCTATCACCATTCATAAAAGCCAGGGCCTAACGTTTGAAAAAGCCATTATTGATGCTGGTGCTTCGTTTGCTGCAGGGCAAGTGTATGTGGCATTAAGCCGACTTACGTCATTGGAGGGCTTGGTGCTACTGTCAAAAATTAATCCTTCCAGTATTTCTACTGACAATCGAATAACCACCCTTGCTGACACGGAACTGGCAGAGGACCAGGTAACCAATTTACTGGCAGTTGAACAAAAAGCGTACGTGCAGCAGGTACTAATGCAAAGCTTTGGCTGGGATAAACTGGTATCCGAAATAGATAAGCATCTTGAGTTGTATGCTGAGCGACAAATTCCAGAGAAAGAACGATGCATAGAATGGTGTAAATCCTTAACGGCTGAAGCACTTGTGTTGCAGGAAGTAGCCGACAAGTTTGCAAAGTGGCTACACTTTATTTTCTCTGAATGTGAAGCGGATAATTACGCCAAGCTTTGCGCACGAACCCAGGCGGCTGCGGTTCATTTTAGTAAAGAACTGGATGAAAAAATGCTGCACTCGTTACAAGGTCATGTAAAAGAGGTGAGTGTAAAACATAAGGTGAAAAAATACCTAAAAGATTTGCATCATCTTCAGTTCGTTATCGAGAAAAAGAAAAACCAGGTGAACCACGCAGCTGAGTTGGCAAATGCACTTGCCAATAAAACCAACTTTGACGATCTGCTGCAGGTAATTGACTCCTCTAAAGAGAATGCTGAAGTAAAGCCTACCCCAGCACCTTCGGTAAAACCAAAGGCCCAGAAAGGCGATAGTAGTCGCATGTCACTTCAACTATTTAAAGAAGGAAAAACAATTGTTGAGATTGCTGAAAGCCGTTCGATGACCTACTCTACTATCCATGGTCACCTCACCTCCTACATTGCCACTGGCGAAATAGATGTACTTGATATTTTAGACGGGCAAAAACTAGATAAGATTCTCACAATAGCTACAGAACAAAGCACATCGACCGCCATAAAGGAGGCTCTAGGCCCCGATTTTTCCTACCCCGAAATAAGGGCAGCATTGGTTTTTATGGCTTATGAAAAGTCACTAAAAAACAGTGCTACCTAACTCAGTAGTTTGCAATCCTCCAACATTCTGAAGCAACAGATTACTCGTATTTGCGCCAGCATATTATCTTTCTATTAAAAAAAGTGTCAAGGCTTTGTAACGGTGAATGGCAATAGTTTAAAGTTTGATTCACCGTTTACTGCTACCAATATTCCGTGTACCGGTGGCTTCGACCAAACAGCATTTATCGAAAAGATTCGCAGGGTAGATTCATACGATGTAGTAGACCATCAACTCAGGTTAAAACAGGGTAGTGAAGTATTGATGGTACTCGCTAAAAATGCGAACCAATAATTTAGTTCCTTTCAAAGGATATAAAAACGGCGGCCTTTCGAGGCTGCCGTTTTCTTTTGAACCAACTTTTATATGGCGGAACTATACTGCTTACTAACCTCACTACTTCGGAAAGTTGACCGGTGGGTTCATTCGCCGGGGAACAGTGGTAATCGCTTCGAGGAATGCCACCAATGCATCTACTTCTTCGTTATTCATATTCAGTTTGCGCAACAAAGGTGAAGTAGTGGGCAATATTGAGTCTCTCACGCCCATATTCTTCTTTTGAATAGGCGCGGGATTTCCGAGATTGTAAAAGAACACCACATCTTTTATGGTGGGAAAATTTCCATGATGAAACCATGGGCCAGTATTGATTGTTTCACGTAGCGATGGCGTCCTGAATTTGCCAACGTCAGCTTTGTTCTTCGTCAATTTATACAAGCCAAGGTCTTCGCTCTCCGTTCCAAATAATGTCTGCCCATCATTGTGAAACTGATTGTCTGAAAACAACGGTGAATTATGACAATTCACGCAACGTGCTTTGGTTCTAAACAAGTGCAGGCCCAGGACTTCTTTATCATTCAGCGCCTCTTTTTTACCTTTTACAAACTGATCGAACCTGCTCGACGGACTAACAATGGTTCTTTCGAAAGTAGCAATGGCTTTAAACATACGGTCGAGCGTTACCTGCTTGTCACCAAAAGCTTTTTCAAACAATGCTTCATATCCCTTAAACTGTTTTACACGCTGTTCCATTTTTCCCAGATCTTCATTCATTTCTAAATGATCCTGTACCGGAAAGCGAGCCTGGTCTTCTAACGATTGTGCCCTGCCATCCCAAAATAGCTTCTCGTAAAAAGCCGTATTAAAAATGGTCATGGCATTGCGACCTCCCAGTTGCCTGTCATGGCCAAATGCCACCCTTCGTCCATCACCCCATCCAAGCTGAGGATCGTGACAATTTGCACAAGAAATTTGACCGGACACGGAAAGTCGCGGATCAAAAAAAAGCATTTTACCAAGGTCGCGTTTAGCTTCACTGGTTGGGTTGTCAGACGGGTAAACCACTTCACCCAACGGACCAATTTCGCGGTAGCTTTTGTTAACTGCCTCATCAATGTCGGGCTTCGGCCATTTTGCCGTATCTCCACTACTATACAGTTCGCGAAGCTTGCTGATGTCTTCTGCCGGCGTATAAGTTTTTTTAAAAGAATAACACGCAATGGCACCAGTAGCAATAATGGAAAGCGTAACCAGTTTAATCTTCGTCATATCAGGTGTGGTTCGTTAGGCAGTAAATCTATATTTCCTTTTTACATTGGCAGGTCCGCCAATAGAAGTTTCATCAAAGCTTACTTCTATTTCAAAAACCTTCGTGTTTGTATTATAAGTACCCGGAGCTGAACCTTCGGAAATACCAATCTTAAAAGTGGTTTTATCGCGGCGGGTAATAATTACATCTTGTGGAATCACACGAACCGTTCCCTCAGTAAGGTTATCAGCAGATTTAGGGATGAACTGAAAACATTTTGGGATGGTAACATTGTAAGTGCCCGAATCAGAACTAGGTTGCTGACTTGCATACAGCGTATTCATGTACAAGGCGTTTGTCCCTTTGCCCGCATTGTACGGATTAGCAAAACCAAGTTTATCCGGCTCTCCTGCACTTGAAAAAGCGAAGCTGATAAAGCTCCTCCACGTGTTGGTTGACTCTAAAAAAATCTGCGGGCTCGGTGAGTAAAACGGTTCCTGCTTTGCCCACGTAGCGGCAATGGTTGGCTTGGCATAGGTTGGCTCCGCATTGTATTCTTTTTTACAACCTGCTACCATAGCCAGCGCAAGGCCGATGTACAATAATTTATTCATACAATTGATTTATTGATTGATGGGCTTAGGTGTTGCAAACTTTGTATTGGGATAATTGAACGAGCAATTTATCCCGGTACAATCGGTGCGCACCAAATTCCTCTTCTTCCGGGCAAGGTCAAAAAAAGTATGCCCTTCAAAAGCCAATTCCCTTCTGCGCTCATTAAAAATTTCATTCAGCACTACTTGCTTGTCGACAGAAACAAAATTAGCTATCGCAGGATCAGCACGCTTCCTAATGGTATTCAAATCGGCCAAAGCTGCTGTTAAATTATTGGTTTCAGCATATGCCTCAGCACGATTTAAATAAATTTCTGACATACGAATGATCTTTATGTTATTCGCCGAATCATTCATGCCCTGGTATTTCCTGGTAAAATTTAAAATAATGCTATTAACCGTAGCCTGCCTAAACATAGTGGCCGGACCGCGAATGTCTCCGGCAGCATACAGGTTCAACAAATCGTTGGAGGTGGCCAGCTGACTGTACTGCGCATTGGTTGGATTGTAATAATCTCCCAAACTTCCACCGGTTCTATTTCCATAAGCCAACTCAAAAATAGACTCAGCCGATGTGGTTTTACCACTCCATGATGCTACATACTGGCTGTTGCTAAGCAACGGATATTTATTCAACGCAATCAATTCTGAACTGAGCGTAATGGTTCGCGTCCAATCTTCCCGGTACAATAACACCCTTGATAACAGCGCCTTTGCTGCATCTTGCGAAAGCCACGTTTTATCGTTCCCTACCGGGTAAATGGCAATGCTGCGGCTATACAAATCAATGGCTGAATCCAGGTCGCTCACAATCAGGTCAAATCCAGCTTTAGACGATTTTGGATCTTCCCTGGGCACCAGCACGTTGGTGTTTACTTGTTTTAAAATGATGCCTTCGTGCGCACCATTTGCAGAAAAATTATAGGGCTGTGCGAACACCCGCATCAAATCGAAATGAACCAATGCACGAATGGTGTAAGCATCGGCCAATAAACGGTTCTTTTGCAAAACAGTTGCGTCCTGTGCACGGTCTATATTGGTGATGATATTATTGGTGTTGAAAATGATATTGTAGGCACCCTGGTAAAAATCAGACAGGTCATTTAAAAAAGGGTCATTGGTAAAATTGTAAGACTGGTTGAGCACAAGATTGGCCGACCGGGAGTATTTTATGTTGCCACCGGTCAATTCAGGATAGATGTAAAAGTCGCGGAGGTAATAGCTGGTTGATTTTAAATTATCGTAGCAACCAACCAGTGTTGTTCTTGCGCCTTCAAAATCTTTAAAAATATCATCTAACGAAATGCGGTTGTAAGGCGGCTGCTCCAGGAATTTTTTGCAGCCTGAAAAAGCAATGCTTAGAATAAAGAAGCTATAGATCAGTATTGAATGTCTCTTCATTTGTCGTTTGTTTAAATGCCCAGTTTTAAACCCCATGTGTACGATTGTGCTTCGGGGAAATCGAATTTGTATTCTTTAATTCCGTTTCTTCCCTCAGGTGATTTCTGCTTATACCAATAGAAAAGGTTAGTTCCATTCAGGAATACACTCATCCTTATTCCTTTCATTTTACCGGTAACAGATTTGGGCAAAGCATAGGCCAACGAAACGTTGCTCAACTTAAGGTAGGTATCATCATAAATATACCGGGAAGAGTTACTGACAATCGGGTTACGCAGCGTTGATAGCTTTGGAATAGATGTAATGTCACCCGGCTTTTGCCACCTGTCAAGCAGGTTTACACTTTGATTGCGGTTTTGAAGGTTGCGGCCATTGTTCTCATTCTCGTAACTAATTATTTTTTTTGCGCCGATTGAATAAAGCAGGTTAATGGTCAACGTAAGACCCTTGTAATTAAAATTATTAATGAAACCACCGTGAACGGTTGGAAGCCTGTCGCCGAGGTAATAAGCGCTCCTTAAATTTCTATCAAGTTGAAAAACGGAAACAACTTTACCCGTGTTGTCGCGAAACATTTCGAAACCTGTTTGCGGATCAATGCCTGCAAATTCAAACCCCCAAATGGCGCTGGTGCTAACACCCATCTTTAGCAAAGCCGCCTGTTCGTTGCTACTTGCATATCGTTCCGAATTGTTCTTTACTTCCAGCACCACATTGCGGTTCGAACCAAGGTTGAGTGTGGAGGTCCATGAAACTTTATTCTTCAGTACCTGTGCCACTATGCCTGCTTCCCAACCACGGTTACGCATTTTTGCAATGTTGGCCAGTGTGGTGGTAAACCCATTTTCCGACGGAGTAGTAATCGGCGAGATGGCATCGTCTACGATGTTTTGGTAGACATCGAGGGTAAGGTTGATTCGCTTTAGAAAGTTGAAGTCTAAGCCAACGTTGGTTTTATAATTTTTCTCCCAACCAAGGTTAGCATTTGGTGCGGTGGTCAGGTTAGAAGCAGTCATGCCATTGTAACCCGTATTGTTGAAAGTATATAAACCCCGTGCTTCGTAGCTGCCAATTCGCGAGTTACCGGTAGATCCATAGCTAGCCCGCACACGCAACATATCCAGCCAGGCCACATTCTCCAAAAAATGTTCTTTGCTGATAATCCAGCCTAGCCCTGCGGCCGCATTTACGGTGGCATTTACATCCGTTCCAAAAATGGACGCGGCGTCGTAACGGCCACTAGCGGTTACAAAATATTTGGATGCAAACGAGTAGCTGCCCTGTCCATAAACAGAAATGGAACTACCGTTTTGCCGGGATGAAGCAGAAGATTGATTTTGTGCGTTGCTCAATTCAGTAAGTCGTGCATAGCTGAAGCCTGTACCTTCTCCGCGCAAAAGTTTTGTGCTCTGGCTTTGCGCCTCAAATCCCACCACCACATCCATTTTATGCAAATCGATCTCAGGGCTCCAGTTGGCTTGTGTAGAACTGATCCAGCTAAAGTTGGTGCGGTCATATATCTGGGCGAAGCCGTTTTTAGATTCGCCGGTGGCATTTTTTGGAGAGTCAAACTTAGTTTGTTTGTTCAGTGCACCATCAATACCAAAGGTGGAAGAGAAGCGCAGGTTTTTGTATAACGCGTATTCCAGTCTTGCTTTACCATTGATGCTTCCGCCATCATGCACGTTGGTATTTTGCTCCAGTATAGCTAACGGGTTAGGCACGCCAAGGTTCGAAAACTTGTACAAACTTCCATCTGCATTATACACCGGCACATTGGGAATGATGGGAACAGCGGCGTATAAATTCAGTGCGTTCTTCCGCGTAAGCGTGGGTGCAAGGCTAATACTGAGTGATAGTTTTTTCGTCAATTGATTATCTAACCGCATTCTCACATAAGCCTTCATGTAGTCATTGCCTTTTTGAATGGATTGCTGGCCGAGGTACGAACCCGAGATATAAAACTGGTGCGATTCACTTCCGCCCGACATATCCAGATCAATATTTTGAAAGGTGCCGTACCTGTTTACCAACTCAAACCACGGGGTATTAATGTCGGAGGCACCCGCCAGCAACTCGGCGTCAAATGGGCTGCGTCCATCATTTCGGTATAACTCTTTTACAAGGTTGTAGTATTGGTTTCCATCCAACCATTTTATACGGTTGATGGATTGCGACCAGCCGCCACTATATCCCACATTAATTCTTGTTTTACCTGCTTTGCCTTTTTTAGTGGTAATGATGATAACGCCATTGCTGGCGTTTGCTCCGTAAATAGAGGCCGCAGCCGCATCTTTTAATACCGATATTGATTCTATATCATCAGGATTGATACCGGCAATGGGGTTCAACAACTGTTCGTTATTTAAAAACTGGATGGGTTCATCACCACGCCTTTGTTCTATTACCGGAACACCATCAACAATAAACAATGGCTGCGACGACGTAGTAAGCTGTGTGCGATTGGAGCCAAACAAATTGGTGAGCGAGTTCTGTCCCCGTATGTTTATTTTAACCGGTGTTCCCAGCTCGGTACTTGTTTCTACCTGTACACCGGCGGCCAATCCTTCCAGCATTTTATCGATGCTCTCTATTGGCCTATTGGCTTGTAATTCTTCCGCACTTACGGTGGCAATACTACCCACAACTTCCTCTTTTCTGCGCGCCTTTGTATACGAGTTGGTGACGATTACATCTTTCAACACCATCACATCTTTACCAAGGCTAACTTTCAGATTTGCTCTACCGCCAATCTTTACTTCCTGCCTATTAAACCCGGTAGAAGAGAAAACGAGATAGCCGTCGGTGCGCTGCGCAGTCGTAAGTTGTAGGGTGAAATTTCCCTCGGCATTGGTATTGGTTCCCCTTGCTGTTCCTTTCAAAATAACAGTTACTCCCTGCATGGGCAAATTATCCTCCGATGAAACGACAGTACCAGTTACGTTGACCAATTCCTGTGCAGAAGCCAGGCTAACCCAAAAGGAAAAAAGCACAAAAAAGAATGCACCGTAAAAGGTTGTAGATTTTGCTTTCATAATGTAGGATGGAACTTAAAAGTACCATTTTCGTCAAAAACGTTTACAGATTCTTGAACAGGGGTTGTCATATTGGTTAAATTGCGTGTCTATAAATCATCTACTTTATGAAAAAAATTATACTTGCCGCGGCGACCATTCTGGGTTTCACCACGTTTGTTTCTGCTCAATGGAACCCAGATTCCACGCAGAATAACCCGGTGGTTACCGGTTCAAATACCACTTCTAAAAACAACCTTGTTTCTGCCTCCGATGGAAATGGTGGCATGTATATCGCTTGGGAAGATTCACGCACAACTGCTACCACCGGCTCCGATATCTATTTACAAAAATTGAATGCGGATGGTACCGTTGCATTTACACAATCTGGTTTACTTATCACTAATTCACTCAATAGTCAAACCAACATTAGCATAGTTGCTGACGGAAGCGGAGGCGTAGTATTGGTTTGGCAAGATGCCCGGGACAATAACCGTACTGACATTTATGGACAACGCATTACCAGTGCAGGAACTAACGTATGGACCGCAGGCGGCATCGTAGTTGCCGATACATCGGGTCAGCAAACAGTACCAATAATAGAACGCGTAAATGCCACGGAAGTGATGGTTTTTTACAGGACAAATTTAGACTTGTCAGCAAGCCCAACAGGCACCGATCTGTACGTGAGTAAATTAAACCTGGCTACCGGCGCCCGGGTTTTTGACAACAAAAGAATTGCAAATGGAACCGGAACACAGACAGCCCAGGTAATTTTAGCCGATGGTGCCGGTGGAGCTTTCCTCACCTGGCAAGACCCAAGATTGTCTACGTCCAACAGCGATATTTTTTCTCAGCGAGTAAATAATATCGGCGACACCCTTTGGGGTAGCGCATCCAATCCATACAATGGCGTGGCGGTTTCAATGGCTGCCAATAATCAACTGGTGCCACAAATTGCATCCGACAGTGCTGGTGGAATCATCATCACATGGGGCGATTTAAGAACGAGCACCACCGACGCCAACATTTACGCTCAGCGGTTAAATGGTTCAGGGGTGCCGCAGTGGACCGTTGATGGAAGGATCGTGAACTCTGCTCCCGGTAACCAGGCCAATCCGATTATTCTTGCATCTAACACGGGTACTTACTTTATAGCATGGTCCGATCAAAGACAAGGAACAAGCAACAGGGATCTATACCTTCAAAAAATAAACGTGGCGGGTGATACCCTGTTTGTGGGTGTTTCCGGAAAACCGATTGCTACTGCAATTGGAAACCAACCGGTTTCTACCAATTCAGCAGTTATGGTTCGCGATGGGGCAAACGGTGCCATCCTTGTTTGGGACGATGCCCGTGTAGGAAATAGTGGTGCAAATGGATTGGACATACGTGCACAAAGAGTGAATGCAAATGGAGATCCGTTGTGGCTGGCTGATGGTGTTCCCGTAGCTACCAGGCAGCTGTCCAATCAAGCAAATCCAGTGGCAATTGCTGACAATGCTGGTGGAGCAATCGTAGCCTGGCAAGACAGCCGCACATCGGCCAGCGGCGAAATTTATGCATCCAAAGTTTATTCAAATGGTGCGCTGCCGGTTACGTTCATCAATATTACAGCAGCCATTACCAGCAATGCAATTGCGGTTAACTGGAAAGCTTCCTGCGATAACATGACTGACCGTTTCGAAATAGAGAAGAGCGTTGATGGCCGCCAGTTCAAAAGCATTGGTTTGCTGAAAGCACCGGTAGTAACAGCTGCTTGTTTAATTGATCAATCTTACGCCGATCACAACCCAGTAGCAGGAAACAACTACTACCGCATCAAGGGAGTTGACAAAGACGGAAAGTTTGCCTACTCGCCCATTGCCCGTATTAAGTTTGGCGGCAACAATGCCACTGCCATCCAGTTGTATCCAAACCCCGCAAAAGATGTTGTAAACGTACAGATGATGAACCTCGCTCCTGGAAAATACACCCTGCGTTTGCTTGACGCAAATGGCAAGCTGGTTCAAAACACAGCCATCACTGTTCAGCTGAATTACCAACAACAAATGCTGCAGGTAAGTAAACTGAACGCAGGCAATTACATTTTAAATGTGATAAATGAAAACGGTAAAGTGGTAAGCAGCAAACAGCTATTAAAACAATAATTCAATCATTTCGCTTTAAGCAAAACGCTCCTTTTTACAGGGGCGTTTTATATTTGCATTCTTTGGTGACCGTCATTTTATCTATGGGCATCATCGTTGCTACGCTCAGTTCATCGGCAAACCTTTCTGAATCTTTTTTTAAGTAGGGTAACGCAACAGCTATCGTTCGCATCACCACTTCGCACCAAAACACCATACCAAGCCTACACTTATCTTCGCACACATGAAGACGATCGATATTCAGCAGCTGTCACCAGTAGATAAACAACAATGGCTGCAGCATGCAATAGCACCGCGACCTATCTGTTTTGCCAGCACCATTGATGCAGCGGGCAATGTAAACCTGAGCCCGTTTAGCTTCTTCAATATGTTTTCGTCTAACCCACCTATTGTCATCTTTAGTCCATCGCGGCGAGTAAGAGATAACACAACCAAACATACTTTGCAAAATGTGTTGGAAGTGCCAGAAGTGGTCATCAACATTTGCGATTATGATATGGTGCAGCAGGTAAGCCTTGCCAGCTGCGAGTACCCAAAATCAACCGATGAATTTGTGAAGGCCGGCTTCACGCCGCAACCTGCAACCTTGGTAAAACCACCCATGGTGCTTGAAGCCAAAATAAAGCTGGAGTGTAAAGTACTAGAGATAAAAAGCCTTGGTGAAGAAGGCGGTGCTGGACAGTTGGTAATAGCAGAAGTAATGCTGATGCATGTGGACGAAAGCATACTCGGCGCCGACGGAAAAATAGACCAGCTAAAAATGCATCACATTGCGCGCCTTGGTGGCGATTGGTATTGCCGTGTTGATGAATCAAACCTGTTTAAAGTAGAAAAACCGAATGTGCAACTGGGCATTGGCATAGATGCTTTGCCTGCCAGTGTGCGCAGTAGTACGATACTTACCGGCAACCATCTCGGTCAGTTAGCCAATGTGCACGATCTGCCCGAAGCAGATGCCGCGTTTGATGATGATAACCTCAAAAAAATTTACCAGTACTATTCTTTAAACACGGATGACCTGGAAAAAGAGGTACACACCTATGCAAGTAAACTTTTGAATGAAGGTAAAGTGAAGGAGGCCTGGCAGGTGTTGCTCAGTACCGTTTAATAAGTCTTGCTACTATTGCTTTTGCAGTACAAACAGCGCATACCAGCAAGCTTTTTTAGCCAGGGTTTCGTGGCTCATCCACGGGTGAGCGGCTATCAACTTAAATCCTGAAATAGTACCGAATTCCAATACCTCTTGAGTATACAAATACCGCATCAGGTGATCTTCCTGGAGTTCGTGGGTTAAACCGGTGGCGTTTTCAGTTACCCTTACATCAAAGTGTACATTGATGGTGCGATGCTCAGGGTTGTGTGCGGGAGTGGCTATTCTTTCAACAGAAATTTCTTCATTGCTCATCCTTTTTGTTACAACGGTGGGCGCATCAGCTAAAACGCCCGGCGCATACCAGCAATCAAACATACATATTCCGCCTTCCTCCAGGTGCGTGGAAGCAGTAGCAAAAGCTTCCTGCAAATCGTTATCTAAAACCTGGTAACTCATTACGTGAAACAGGGAAAGCACAACATCGAACTTTTGCCTGAGGCGAATGGAACGAATATCTCCGCATTCAAACTTTGCAGCCGCACTACGATTCATTTGGTGGGCTAACGCAATCATCGAGGCTGATTGATCTACACCGGTAACCTGGTACCCAAGTTCTGCAAATTGCCGGGCATGTTTTCCGGTTCCACACCCCATGTCAAGTATGGATGAAGCAGTTGGTGCATGTAACTTAATAAGGTCGTGGATGTACCGGGCTTCTGCAGCATAATCTTTATTGGTGTAAAGCAGGTCGTAGTAGGCGGCGTACGCATCAAATATCATTTCCTACATTTTCCGCGTTTGTGAGGATAGCCCTTAGCTTGTTAATTACGATGTCTTGTTCCTGCCTGGTTATACCTAAACCGCTCGGTATATAAAAACCCCTTTCTGCAAGTATTTCAGACACGGGGTAATTTTCATTTGTAAACAAGCCCATTTTTTTGAATACCGGTTGAGCATGCATAGGATAGAAGAAAGGTCGGGTTCCAATTCCTTCGGCGCCTAACTGCCTCATTACTTCAAGCGCATCTACTTTAAAGGAAGGCCCCAATACAATTCCAAAAACCCAATAAATATTAGTGGCAAAGTCTGTAGCCTGCAACGGTAGTTGAATTCCTTTTATGTCCTTTAAATGTTCATGATAGTAGTACCCAATCTCTCGACGTTTAGCCACGAATCTTTCTAACTGCTCGGCCTGGGCAACACCAATAGCCGCCTGTACATTCGTCATTCGATAGTTAAAACCGAGCTCGTTGTGATAAAATCTCTTGGCTGGCTCAAAGCACAAATTCCGCAGCGAACGACACTTGTGTGCAATGTCCTCATCGTCGGTTACAATCATTCCACCTTCACCAGTGGTAATATTTTTATTGGGGTAAAAACTAAAAATCGAAACATCGCCAAAAGAGCCAATTGCTTTATCAAAGTAAAATTGGCCGTGCTGCTCAGCAGCATCTTCAATCACTTTTAAACCATGCTTTTTTGCCATGGCTAACACGGGGTTCATATCAACCGGAAGTCCATAAATATGCACCACCATAATAGCCGATGTGTTCGGTGTAATTTTTTCTTCCAGCTTCGATATATCCATGTTCCAACTGGCAGGTTCACTGTCAATCAATACCGGTTTGTACCCTGCTCGAACAATGGAGGATACGCAGGATATGATGGTGAAAGTTGGTGCAATGATCTCAGAATTTGGCTGAAGATCTAAAGCGAGTAAAGCACAATCGAGGGCAGCACTACCACTACTTACAGCCACTCCATATTTACGGTTTGCCATGGTGGCAATAGCACTTTCAAATTGTTGAACAAACGGTCCTTCTGAGGATATCCAACCTGTATCGATGCATTCGTTCAGGTATTTTTTCTCGTTTCCATCCAGCAAGGGAGTATTTACTGGTATCATTAGTTTGAAGCACGCTTACATTTTTGAATAGATATTCTTCCTTCTTCACCTATAAATGGACCTTGTTTCACTTCTATCATTTCAGCGTCTTCCAGTATGGTAAAACCATGACCGCCCGACGCCAATAAAATAACATCGCCTGCTTCCAAAATCCTTTGATCAAAATATTCGTTTTCGTCGTTGTAAAAATCAACTTGCACCTTACCAGAGCGTATAAATAGAACTTCTTGTGACAGCTTTACATTGCGCGATACATGATGGTGTGTGTGCGGCTCAATTTCGTAACCGGCTTTGCGGTTCATGTAGCCTAACTGCTGCGAAAATTCGTTGGGCGTAAAAAATTCTATTCCCTTTTTGGAGAACGTAGCACCAATGATGATGGCAATTATTTTTCCATTATGAATAATTTCCTCCGTCATAATTATCAAACCTCAAAATAAGAAAATCATTAAGTTATTTTTAATTTTTATAAAGGTGCTTAATCAGAGGTACTATAACAGACGCATTTGGCGTTTAAAAGGTTCGCTTAAAAAATAAATGAAAAAAATTGCCATATTTCATTGGGGCGTTATGTCTGTGCACAGCTACTATTTGGCGTTACAACTCGCCCGGCATTTTCATGTAGATCTCTTTCTTTATACCCCGGCTTATAACAACGAGCATGGAATTCTATATAAACTTGTTCATGATTTACGCCAGAAAGTGAATGTGATTGAATTTAAGCCTGAACAAAAAGATCTGTTTGCCATACGGGCCAGCAGGCTTGGAACTATTATTGGAAGGCCTTTAAACAACTTTTGCATTAACCCCTTTCTACCCCAACGAACCAGGAAGCTGTTTTTTCCAGGCAATTACGAGCACTTAATTACAATCACGCAGCCTTCACTTTTCTGGCTTTACCAAACTGATAAACACAGCCTGGGTAAAACAATTCATTACAGTCTTGAGGTTGAAAAGATGTCTGATCCTGGGATATCCGCTGGCAGTTGCAAGGGTGCTTTAATTAAGCAGGAACAAAAGCTGCTGCCTAATATCAGAGCATTATTGATACAAGACAGAGACCGTGCAGTGGCGTTGTGTAACGGCACATTGCATTCAAATCTCTCATTCGTTCTATTACCGGTATCAGTTCCGGGGGAGACAATAATTACACGCAGTGTTTACCTGCACGAAAAACTTCAATTACCTGCATCTAAAAAAATAATCCTTTATTACGGCGCTATCTACCAGGAACGAAAAATTGATGAGTTAGCCAAAGCAGCAGAGAAATTTAACTCAGATGAATATGTTTTGGTACTGCATGGTGCAGGTGAATTTTCTAAACTTTCGAAAGGGCGCAATAAGGTAAAAACCTCCAACGAAATGGTTCCCTTTGAGGAGCTTTATAAACTATGTTCTTCGGCCACCATTGGTATTGCTTTCTATGATCAAAGCTGGCCAAATACGCAATTGACTGCTTTCTCATCGGAGAAGATTGCACGCTACTTACAATGCGGCGTTCCCTTTATCGCCTTTAAAAACGATAACTATCAAGGCTTACAGTCAGCATTCAAATGCTGTGAACTGATAGAAAAATTTGAGGAGTTAGAGCACGCTGTTGAAAAAATTATGGCTGATTATGAACGCTACCGCAGTGCTGCCTTTGCAGCCTACGAAAAATATTTTAGGATAGAAAATTCCATCCGGCCATTGATTGATTTTCTAAAAAGCATTTGATGTCGTAATTACAAGTATCTACCAGTTGTAAGTTCTTACATCCACTTTTCATCGTTCGACTCCAATAAGAACAGCGCTGTATCCACCAATTCTCTAGCTGTCTCAAGTTTAATGTATGGAACAGAAACGGCACCACCGGCTGTGATAAATTTTACAGATGCAAGTTGATGAGAGCGTTGATAAGGCGATTGTGACAGTGTTATTTTTTGAACTTTGTTCCATCTCAATAAACTGTAACGCCTACCCCAAACGCCTTTATATACTTGCAACCCTTCTTGGTTTGCGTACCACCTGAAGTTTTGGTACCAGCGAATGTTTCTAAATACAAAATAGCAGAGTGATAAGCCGATCCATAAACTTTGCCACCCGAGCCAGAACCATCCAAATCCAACCAATGCTAAAGTGGTAGGAATAGAAATTAGCAACGTTGTCCTTTGCCAATGTGCAGGCTCAATCTTATCGCCTTTCGTCGGCACCGCTACTTCAGATTGCTGGTAGGAAACCGCTAATGATGTAGCTGCCTCCATACTCGTTAGCGGGATCTTCAGCATCTGCTTTTCACGTCTCACTTTCTGCCCCACGGTCTTAATATCCAGCATCCAAAAATTGATCTTTCGCCTTAGCCAGTTTGCATGCCAGCTGTACACTTGTATTTTATTATGCGGAATAATTCTTTGCTGCCGGTTGAGTAATCCAAATGTGATTTTCCATTTTTGATGTTCGGTAAAAAGTGAAAAATCAAAATACCTAACGATCGTTCGAAAGGCAGAAAACAGAATGGAGATTACGGCTGCAAAAAGGATGAGCACCGTTACCACCAGGAATATATTTTTTTCAAAAGCGACGCCCGTTTTCTCCATCCATTGCCAGCCATCAAAAGCAAACGCTTTTTTTAGGTCTTCCAAAAGATTGAGACCGAGAAACAAAAGAATGAAGAAGGCTTCGAGGTGGTTTGCTGATAAACTGAGTTTTATAAGGTCGGGTGCACCCAGCCTGTAAACGGTAGAAACGGTCTCGGTAGCTTCAACCGTTTCTTTGGGTTTATCATCTACATGTGCCAGCAGCAATTGCTTTAATTGCTCTGCTTTCCCCATCGTCAGTGCATCCATTTTCGCCTCTACTTTTTCCGAACCAGCACTATCAAATGTTACTTTGGAAACGTTGAATACTTGCTGCCAAATGTTTTGTTCCAGGTGCACTGCCTGAATGCTTTTTAAAGGGATGCTGAGCGTTTTCTTTTTCAGCCAACCGGTGTTGATGATAAGATTACCGGCCTGGATATGGAAGTGATAAAAAAAGTAGCGTAGTAAAGCGAACACGATTGCCAATACACCCAGCACGACCACCATAATGAGCACTTTAGGTGTTTCGCTTTGTTTTTTTGTGTTGAACATCACTACCAACAAAGCGGGCCACAAAGACTTAAACACCGCAATTGCCGAGCGTAATACCAATATAAAAATAGCGGCAGGAGATTGCCGCTGTGGTATCGAAAAATCTTCCTCGTTAAATGTCTGTTGTGCTTCCATTCAGTTGATTGGCAATCCAGTTCTTTATTTGTACTGCTGTGTCATTCGTCAATCCATGAATGGTAAAGTCAGCCTGCTCTGCACCTGCCGTGAAAATTGAGACAGAGGCAAGATGAAACCGCCTTTCGATAGGACCCGATTGTACACTGACATGTTGTACCCTGTTCAGTGATACAATCCTCGTTTTGCGAATGAACCATCCGCTTCTAAACAAAACATCTTTCTCTCTGAATGCGTAACCACTGTATTGGTAACTGAGCGTGGTACTAATCCAACTCAATACGGAAAGCAGGACAAATGCAGCCACCGCAATCAGGATGTACTTCGCTTTTTGCAAGTCATCAACAAAATAAAAAAGCGCGCCAAGCCCAAGCAGCAAAATAGTGAACGTGATGGCAACCGTGATACGTTGCACCACGAGGTATTCCCGCTCCAGTTTATGAAGCGAAACTTCTGCAAACGCCGGCAAGCCAGTAACTGGTATTTCTATATTGGTGAAGTGCATGCGTAAAGATAGAGATACAACGGACGTTTTATTGCAACCGTTTGGCATCGTTAATGTACTTTTCCCGAAGAATGAAGCAGCTAGTTTTTTTGATGATATGTATGGTACTGTTTACAACCCGTATGGTGGCGCAAATACCAGTGCAGGTGATTGACTCAGCAACCAAACAACCGCTTTCATTTGCTACCGTCGAATGCCTTGAGGATTCATGGGGCACCTATACTGACAGTGTGGGCAGAGCTACTATTCCCGCCCAGGTTTTGGGCAAAAGAACCACCTTTTCCTATGTGGGTTACACCAGTAAAACTCTGGAGATTGAAAAGAACACAATGGAAATTCCACTGCAGGCAAATGCCAAAAAACTGGATGATGTATTGATCGCCGGTTGTACCTCTTACTCCATTAAAGAAGTGGGTATAAGGGATAAAAAGAGCAATTTCTTTTTTGTCTATGGTTCTGCATCGGGCGGTTTGATGTGGGGCACCGTGGTAAAAAATAGCTCGGGCAAACCATCCAAAATAGAATCCGTAGAGTATGGAGCAACCAAATTATGGAAAGGAGCCAATCCAAATGCACCGGTACGGCTGCGCATATTTGAATTGGACACCCTGCGCAGATTTCCAGGCGAAGAAATCACCAATGAACTCATCGAGATAATACCCGGAAGTTTTGGTTGGAAAAGTTTTGACCTAAAGAAATACCATATGGTGCTACCGACACAAGGGGTTATTGTGGCGTTTGAAATGATTGATGCCGGGCCACAATTCTCTTTTTTGTACACGCATAAAATGACGGATGGCACGCGCCAAACGAAGGAGTACTATGGGTGGCAACTGCTGGGAGCACAAGGGAAAGGTGTAGTGGGATTAACCAAGTTTCCAGGGAAGGAATGGTTGGCGCCAAAGCGGTTTGATGGTAATGGAAATGCGCCCCAGGTTTTGCTACAGGTGAAGGAATGTGATTGAACCGCTGGCTGAAGTAAGCACAACTGCCGCAGTGTGCGACGCAAGTAAAGGCGAGTAAAGATGAACTGCCCGGCCCAAAAAAATAAAACAACCTCCACTGCGAACGTGACCGTGTAGCTCAAAGCAGTCTTCGGAAATTGCAGGTGTTCCGCTAATTTCGCGCTTCGACAAAATATACTTATGCAACAACATTTGAGTGAGCAGGAAATGATCCGCAGGGAAAAACTTGCTGAACTGCAAAGAATTGGAATTGACGCGTACCCGGCGCCGCTGTACCCGGTGAATACTACCTCTGTTTTTATAAAAGAAAATTATAAGGGTGAAGAGAACAAAGCTGAGTTTGCCGAAGTATGCCTGGCCGGTCGTATGATGAGTGTACGTGACATGGGTAAGGCATCGTTTGCTGTGTTGCAGGATGGTGTAGGTAAAATTCAGATTTATATAAAACGCGACGATCTGTGCCCGGGTGAGGACAAAATGATGTACGACCAGGTGTGGAAAAAGCTATTGGATATTGGCGATATCGTTGGGGTGAAGGGATATGTGTTTACAACGAAGATGGGTGAGATTTCTATCCATGTGAGTGAGCTTACGCTGCTTACAAAATCGCTGAAGCCACTGCCAGTGGTGAAAGAAGCCGAAGGACAAACGTTTGATGCGGTTACTGATCCCGAATTTCGTTACCGTCAGCGGTATGCTGATTTGATTGTGAACCCGCAGGTGAAAGAGGTATTTGTAAAACGCACAAAGTTGATGAATGCCATCCGTGAATTTTTGAATGAAAACGGAGCGTTGGAAGTAGATACGCCGGTGTTGCAGTCGATACCGGGCGGTGCCGCTGCAAAGCCATTCATCACACATCACAATGCATTGGATGTGCCATTTTATATGCGTGTTGCCAATGAACTGTATTTAAAAAGATTGATTGTTGGCGGCTTTGATTGGGTGTATGAGTTTAGCCGCAACTTTAGAAACGAAGGAATGGACCGTACGCACAACCCTGAGTTTACGGTGCTTGAATTTTATACTGCCTACAAGGATTATGAGTGGATGATGAACATAACAGAGCAGTTGCTTGAGCGTGTGGCGATCGCCGTAAATGGCACTACTAAAGCAACCATGGGAGCGGTAGAAATTGACTTTAAAGCGCCATACAAAAGAGTGAGTATTTACGATGCCATAAAAGAACATACTGGCATTGATGTAAGTGAAATGGATGAGGTGCAGTTGCGGGATGCCTGCAGGCAATTGAACATTCATGTGGAGCCGAGTATGGGAAAAGGGAAATTGATTGATGAGCTATTTGGCAATAAGTGCGAGGCAAATTATGTGCAGCCTACTTTCATTATTGACTACCCTGTTGAGATGAGCCCGTTAACTAAAAAGCACCGCAGCAAGCCTGGCTTAGTAGAGCGTTTTGAGCTAATGGTAAATGGTAAAGAGATCGCCAACGCTTATACCGAATTGAACGATCCGATAGACCAGCGCGAACGTTTTGAAGATCAGACAAAACTAATGGAGCGGGGGGATGATGAAGCCATGTTTATTGATTATGATTTTCTTCGCGCATTGGAATATGGCATGCCGCCCACCAGTGGTATCGGCATTGGCATCGATCGGCTTTGTATGATTATGACCAACCAACCGAGCATACAAGATGTGCTGCTGTTTCCACAAATGAGGCCGGAAAAAATGGAAGAGGCGGGTGAGGGGAAGTTGGATGTTTGAGGTTTGAAGTTTGAAGTTTGAAGTTGGGGAATAGCATTGTTGGCTTCGTAAAATGAAAAAGGAAAGTGAAACCATCACAATCAACCATAGCCATTGTTGTTCACTGCTGTGATCGGTATCGCTTTTTGTACAAAGGCTTTCTTTACTTTTTTCAGCAATATTGGCCGGCAGACCTGTCGGCCTCTTTTTATTTTTTGACTGAAACCGAAGAAGTGGATAGCAAACTTTTTTCTACCGTTAAAACCGGAAAAGGGGAATGGAGCGACCGCTTACGGAAAGGTTTGCAATCCATACCGGAGAATTACATTATTTACCTGCAGGAAGATATGTGGTTATCTGCTTCAGTTAAGAAACAAACGCTTGAAAAAATTATTGCTTTTGCGTACGCACAGCAGGTAAAACTGATTAAGCTGAACAGCTCTGAAGTTTTTGTAACCCACCCTACCGAAACAGTTATTGATGGATTATTGGTTGCTGGAATCGACAATGAAAAGAGCGACTTCCTGATGAGTCACCAAATAAGTATTTGGAATAAAAACTTTTTGATTGGTCAGCTTCCACCCAACGAACATCCGTGGCGCAATGAGCGCAAAGGAACAAAGCGCATGCGTGCTTTAAACGAGCAGCTCTACCATATTGACTTATTCAGTGAAAATGGAAAACAAGCAATTAATAGCAATCAGTCGATGGAAAATAGCTCAGCCTACAGCACCATTTCGCAAAATGCAATGCTGAATGAAAGGACCGTTCCTTTCATAGCAATGCTGCTCAAATCGGATGATGCTGAAATGGTGCAGTATGCAGATCAACTACAACATAACTACGACCACCAACTAACACATGATGGAATGCCAAAGCCGCGGAAAGATGATGTGTTTAAGAAGATAAAAAATTGGATTAGGAATAAATAGGATTTACTCTATTGAAATGGCTTCCGTGATATTCTCCATCCATTCATTGGTTACAGAAACAAATCCTGGTATAAATGTCCGCCCGGCACAACTGCATAATGATCTAAGTCTGTAATTCCTTCTTTCGCTAAAACATCTTCATCAATAAAAGTATTGCCGGTGCACGATGTAGAAGGTTTACTTAAAATGTAGTAGGCTGCATCTGCAATAATTTCAGGTGTGCGGCTCATTTTCATCAGCGCATCTCCGCCTAATAAATTTTGAACCGCTGCGGTGGCAATGGTTGTTCTTGGCCATAAGGTATTCGCCGCTATGTTGTATTTTTTTAACTCACCCGCCAGGCCGATGGCAATCATCGTCATGTTGTATTTACTCATGGTATAGGCCACATGACTACCGAACCATTTTGGATCCATGTTAATGGGTGGGGAGAGATTTAAGATATGTGGGTTGTGTCCTTTTTTGAGGTGAGGAATACAAGCTTTGCTCATAAAGAAAGTACCGCGAACGTTGATGTCGTGCATTAAATCAAAACGCTTGGGTTCGGTTTGTTCGGTGGGTGTAAGCGAAATAGCCGATGCATTGTTGATGAGAATATCGATGCCGCCAAATTTGTCCACCGCTTGTTGTACCGCATTTTCTATGGCGTCTTCCTGGCGGATGTCCAACTGTATGGGCAAAGCTTTTCCACCCGCACTTTCTATTTCTTCGGCTGAAGAATATATGGTGCCACCCAATTTTGGATTCTCCTCGACGCTTTTAGCAGCAACGATAATGTTGGCTCCTTCACGCGCCAGCCGCAGTGCTATAGCTTTCCCTATTCCGCGGCTTGCACCAGTTATAAAAATTGTCTTGTTTTGAAATAACATAGTGGATGATTTATGCTGTAAAATAACATTTAAGCATGGGATTGATGCGCCTTAAAAAACAATCATCGATCAAATGCTGGGTGTAAACGGAAACGATTTTTTAAGCGCCTACTTTCATACTCGCAGCATAATCATCCGGATTAAATCCGATCAACAGTGCGTCCCCACTTTCAATCACAGGTCTTTTAATCACTGAAGGATGCTCCAGCATTAATGCAATCGCCGTGCTTTGGTTTTTGATGTTCGCCTGCACTTCAGGTGAAAACCTCGCCACGTAGTTCCTTTTTTATTTACAACGATCTCCCATCCAAAATACTTTGTCCATCTTTTAAGATGGTCTTTGGGCACGCCCTCTTTTTTATAATTGTGAAACATGTATTCAATGCCGTGCGCTTGGAGCCAGTCAATTGCTTTCTTTACCGTATTACAATTGGGGATGCCGTATACTTTTACCATCATCCGCGATTGATAAATTCCCCGATAATTGCTTCCGCTTCTTTGCAGGCATTATCCAGGTTCGAGTTTACAATTACTTTGTCAAATGAATTTTTGAACGAGATTTCATAACTCGCTTTGTTGACCCGCGTATCAATGGTTTGTTCACTATCAACTCCGCGGCTCTGCAAACGTTTCCTCAGTTCATCTATAGTGGGCGGTTCAATAAAAATAGACAACGTATTTTCTGGGTATTGGTTCTGAATGTGGATGGCGCCTTTCACATCTATGTCTAAGATTACAGCCTTGCCTTGTGCCCAAAGACGTTCCATCTCACTCTTCAAAGTGCCATAATATTTTCCTTCATACACCATCTCCCATTCCATAAATTCATTGGCATGTATCTTTTCCTGGAACTCGGCTTCGCTCATAAAGTAATAATCCACCCCATTCTTTTCTAAACCACGTGGTGGCCTGGTGGCGGCAGAAATAGAAAAAGCCAATTGCCTAAACTTGCTGAGCAGGTAGCGCGTGATGCTTGTTTTACCAGCACCGGAGGGAGCTGTAATGACTATTATCTTTCCCTTCATAATTAAGAATAAGCTGCAAAGAAACGGAAGTTACCCGTACAGATTTCTAACGCCTTTTTAAGCCGAATGTTAGATCTCATATTGCCGTCTCCGTGTACTTTGTAAAAAACTCTTGTATTCCTCTTTGGTTATAAGAATTTACCACAAAGAACAACCGGAGAAGGAAACACAGAGAAAACAGAGACGAATGATTATACTTTAAATAACCACACCAACTGATAATTGCCTATTTATCATCCTTCCATTTCCAAACATGCAGGCATGCATACGTTCGATACGGTGACCATTTACCAGAGATCTTCAGCATCTGTTCACGCAATAATTTTTTATCGCCGGCATCCAGTTTATACAATTTAGTCATGCCTTGCTGAATGCCTAAATCATCTGGTGCAAATACATCTTCGCGGCCCAGTGAAAACATCAAGAGCATTTCTACTGTCCACCTGCCCACACCCTTAATCTGGATGAGCAATTCTATGATTGCGTCATTCGAAAGCTTCAATAGCTTTTTGTCGGTAATAGCATGCTGAATGCAAAATTCTGCCACGTTTTTTACGTACATAGCTTTTGCATTAGATAAACCGATGCCGCGCAAAACATCGTGCGGCGTATCCAGCACTTGCTGTGGCTTAGGCTCTTTACCATTGTATAATTCCAGGAACCTTCTATAGATAACTTGTGCCACTTTAGTACTCAACTGCTGGCTCATTATACTCGCCATCAATCGCAGAGGAATATTCTTTTTTAATGAAAGTGCGGGCAGGGGTTCCCTAATAATTTTAGCCAGCTTCTTATCTTTTGACAGGTGTTGTACATACTCCATATTTAAAAATAATCAGCTTTGTCTTAATAGTCTACTGAACTTCACTTGAACGTTAAGGTAGAATAGTACTTGCTGTAGCAGGGACCATAAAGGCGGCGATTGGATAATGATTCACCTAACCAGCGAACAATATATTAAGCCGATTTTTGCCGGGAGGAGCTGCTCCACACTTGGCAAATTCAGTTGAATAATTTAGGTAGAGGTTACCTTTATTTACTATTTGTATTAAAAGGTATCTAACAAAAAAAAATCAAATGGTTCAGAAAACATATTTCAAAACGAAGGATTATTGCAAAGTAAAATTTTCTGTAAAGCCTGAGGCAGCAGAGACAGTTGAAATCCTTGGACTAAATAGCGACTGGGAAAATTCTATCGTTATGAGTAAGAAAAAAGATGGCACTTTTAGCTGCGAACTTTCTTTACCAAAAAATACACAACACGAGTTTAAATACCGCATCAACGCCAGCGAGTGGCTTGACGAACCTGAAGCAGACAGCCTGCAACCCAATGTATTTGGCGGAAACAACAGCGTAATCGTTTTATAAAAATTTATTGCTTCAAAGTAAAATACCACCCCATAAATTGGAGTGGTATTTTACAATATATTTCAGTAGGCAGACTTTTATCATGTTGAATTTTCCAACTCTTTTGCCTAGTTCTTATTGCTAATAAACTGAAAGGGTTTCAATTTATGCTCGCGCAAAAATCGTTCAACCTTAATTGGTTTGCTGATGATTTTAAATCGGTTAACGTCAATAATTTCGGAAACATTGCACAGGTGGCGAAGCGTTTCTACATGAAACAATATCTCATGCAATTGCTCTACTTCCTGCTCCAATTGTGAAGGATCTAAACTTTCTTTTTTAGAAAGTACCAGTAAATCTCTGTTTGCAGACTTCATAAACAAGCGGTTTAACAGAATTGGGATAATATCAAAAAGTACTAAAATCGAACCACCTTTAACCAACTGGCTTTTTGAAAACGCTCGGACAGCCGCATCCTCTTTTGCCATTTGATTTTCCAAATACGCCGCAGCTGCTAAACGTAAGCGTACCTACCAACAACAATAAAAGTGATATTTGGTTTATTCTTTTCATATCGATGTCGAAACTAAGATTTTATCAATTACAAACAGGGTAGATTATTGTTGCCTCCAAAAATTAACATTACGGTACTGGTTGCCCCGCTGGATTGGGGATTAGGCCACTGCACCCGCTGTATTCCTTTGATTGCCTATTTGAATGAAAGAGGCTGCAAGGTGCTGCTGGCTACCGAAGGTGCCCCGGCCAAATTATTAAGCCAGGAATTTCCCGAACTGACCTTATTGCCTTTAAAGGGGTACCGGATCCGGTATTCAAGTGCTAAACGGTGGTTCTCAGCAAAAATTTTGTGGCAATTGCCGAAAATCGTTTTATCGATAAAAAACGAGCATAAATGGCTGAAACGGGCAGTGCAGGAGCATCAAATAGACATTATCATTTCCGATAATCGGTACGGTTTACATCATCCCGAGACCACTTCCATATTTATAACCCACCAGCTACAGGTACAAACGCCCTTTGCCTGGGCTGAAAGCATGGTGCAGCAGCGCATATACAAATACATCAACCGGTTTCATGCTTGCTGGGTGCCTGATCTTAGAAGTGAAACAAACCTTGCTGGTAAACTGGCGCACCCATTCAATTTGCCTGCCGTTCCTGTATTTTACATTGGGCCGCTATCGCGGATGGAAAACCAGGTGTACGTGGAAAAAAAATGGGATGTCCTCGTCCTTTTGTCCGGACCCGAGCCGCAGCGTACAATGCTGGAGAATCTCATTCTTGAGCAGGTTAAAAATCGGAAGGATAGAATATTGCTGGTGAGGGGTTTACCATTGTCTACCGATCCAATGATTGTTGATGGCATGGAAGTAATCAATCATTTACCCTCCAATCAATTACAGGAAACCATCCAACAGTCTGCAGTAGTAATTAGCCGCAGTGGTTACAGTACAGTGATGGATTTATGTAAACTGGAAAAGTGTTCCATACTCATTCCTACGCCCGGCCAAACCGAACAGGAATATTTGGCGAAATACTTATCGGAGAAAAGCTGGTGCTATTATTACGAGCAGGAAGGTTTTGATCTTTCTATTGCCTTAGTGGCTGCGACCAACAATCCTAGAAAATTTCCTTTTATAAAGATGAATGATTACAAGCAAGCGCTCGATGATCTCCTGAACCTTGCCAAATAATATTCAGTGTGTCAAAAGTGAAAAGGCGTGTCCGTAATTAGCAGCCTTATTGTTCGCCACTCTAATCACATATATTGCCATCTTTTTTACATAAGAAATCCGCAGCCGCTACCTTTGCCGGCTAAGAAAAAAGTCGATTGATCAAACACCAGAAAGCACACCTGGCGGCACTTGCTGCCAATATCATTTTTGCCGGAAATTTTACCGCAATTAAACTGATCAGTCCAGCATACATACAACCCTTTGGGCTAAATGTGGTTCGGGTGATGGTGAGCGTCTTTATGTTCTGGTGCCTGTACTTGCTGAAGCCTTCACAACCCGGAATAAAAAGGAAAGACATTGGGCGTTTTATTGTTTGTGGCGTCACGGGTGTTGCCATCAACCAGATGTTATTTGTAAAAGGCATTTCGCTTACTACCTCGATTCACGGTGCCCTGCTCATGCTCGCTACGCCTATCTTCATCAGCTTTATTGCACTGTGGTTGCTGCGCGAAAAATTAAGTAAATGGAAACTGGCCGGCTTACTACTCGGCGTATCGGGAGCTGTCATTCTTATATCGATGCGCGAACAAACCGGAAGCGGTTCGAACATTTTGTTAGGGGATGCACTCGTTGTTGGCAATGCAATTTGCTATGCTTTTTACATGGTGCTGGTAAGGCCACTTATGAAAGAATACAGCCCCATACATGCGCTGCGCTGGACATTTACCATCGGCGCGTTTGTTATTTTACCGTTTGGCTGGACAGAATTTACACAAGTCGAATGGGCTCACCTGCCCCTTCAGGTTTGGGCTATCATGGCCTTTGTAGTAATTGGCTCCACTTTTTTCGCCTACTTATTTACCATCTACAGCATCAATGTAATAGGCGCATCTACAACGGGCGCATACATTTATACGCAACCGTTTTTTGCAACGGTAATAGCCGTGTTCGTAGCCGGCGAAACGATTACTTTTTATAAAGTTTTTGCGGGTATTTTAATTTTATGCGGGGTATTGTTGGTGAACAAAAAACCAACATTGGAGCACGGCTAGTCGCCTGATTTTGGATAGTCGAAAAACCAAAGTGCTTTCTCACTGCCTCTAAATTCTTTCCATGTTTTGCAGTTGCTTTCAACAGCAAAAATGCCACAGGTTGGAATGTTATCGATGTGTGTAGCCGTTTGCTGGTTAGCAAATTCGGTTATGCCCGGGTTGTGCGAGAAGATGGCAACTGTTTTCAGTTCATCATCCACATCTTCTATGACGGAATGAAAAATTTCCGGTGCAGCATGATAGAGGGAAGGAATGGTTATGATCTGCTTTTGCTTTAGCTGGTAGGCGGCAGCAAAATATTCAGCGGTTGTAAGTGCACGTACTGCCGGGCTACTGATGAATGCATCAATACTGATGCCTTGTTTCAACAGGCGCTTCGCCATTTCCGGTGCATTCTTGTGGCCCCTGTCGTTCAGTGGGCGATCAAAGTCTTCGTTGTAAAAGTCCCAGCTACTTTTAGCGTGGCGGATCAACAAAACTTTTTTCATAATTGCAATTGGTTTGGAGGTACTAATTAAGAAGCATTTAAACCAACGATTACCGCGCAAAAGGCATTAATGAAACTTAAGTAGAATGAATTTTTTAAACACATAAATCCCGGCGGTTTTACAATTTAGAAATGAACATATAGGGATCATCAATAGACCATATTACCCCACAAAACTAATACCCTCGTTCATTTTTTCCTTGCATGTAATTGATGAAAGCCTTATTCACTACCCTGTTTCCTCCCGGTGTCGGGTAGTTTCCGGTAAAGTACCAATCGCCGGTGTTGGTAGGACAGCTTTCATGCAAATCTTCTATGGTTTGATAAATAACTTCCACGGGAAAGCTGACCTCAGGTGGAGTGATCAACTGAGCGATCTTATTAGAAATCTCTTCGGTGGTGAAGGGTTTGTATAATTGTCTAACCACGTTCTCTACATGCAACTCATTAGCCGCCTCAAGCGCCTGGCATTTTGCATATAGCTCGTCGGGCAAATGCTCCATGTTCCGATCTTTTAAAAGGGCCATTGCAGCGCGGAACGCTATGAAGTCGCCAAGTTTACTCATGTCAATTCCGTAGCAATCGGGGTAGCGAATCTGCGGTGCAGAGGAAACGACAATGATCTTTTTAGGCCCAAGCCGCGACAGCATTCTTACTATACTTTCTTTAAGCGTTGTGCCCCTTACTATGGAGTCATCAATCACTACTAAGGTGTCCTCGCCTTTGCGCACGGTTCCATATGTTATATCGTACACGTGCTGCACCATTTCGTTTCTGCTGGTATCCTCGGTTATAAAAGTTCTGAGCTTTACGTCCTTTATCGCAATCTTTTCCTGCCGAATTTTACGGTTTACCATTTCGCTCAGTTTCTCATCTGTTACATCGGCACCCCAGCTCAATATGCGCTGCACTTTTATCTGGTTCAGGTAATCCTCCATGCCCTTGCACAAACCAATATAGGCCACCTCTGCAGTGTTGGGGATGTAAGAAAAGATGGTATTCTTCAAATCATAGCTGATCGACTCCAAAACAGGCTTGCTCAAATGATGACCCAATGCAATCCGCTCACGGTAAATTTTTTCATCGCTGCCGCGGCTGAAATAAATCCGCTCAAAGCTGCAGGCTCTTCTCTCCTTTTTTTCTAACAGTTCAGAAACACTATAGCTTCCATCCGGCTTCACTAATAATGCGTTTCCGGGCATTAGTTCCAGCACTTCATTCTCCCCTACATTAAAAGTGGTTCGAATAGCAGCCCTTTCGCTGGCCGCAACAATCACTTCATCGTTTACATAATAATATGCTGGCCGAATGCCATGCGCATCTCGCAACACAAAACTGTCTCCATTTCCTATAAGTCCACCGATGGTATATCCGCCGTCAAAATAAGAAGCGGCTTTTTGTAGCACTGAAGCCACATTCATGCCCTGCTGGTTGGCTTCATCTTCTTTTACCAAAAAATGATGGATCACTTCCATCATTGCGGCAAGGTCACTTTGCTTCTGAAACACACCGGGATCCATTCCAATCAGCGCAAAAAGTTCTTCCGTATTTACAAGATTGAAGTTTCCTGCAAGGGCAAGATTTTGTGCAGGTATGGTGTTGCGTTTTATGAAAGGATGGCAGAATTCTACATTGTTTTTGCCTTGGGTTCCATAGCGTAAATGCCCCAGCAACAATTCACCTAAAAAGGGTAAATGCCCTTTCATCAAACCGGGATGCTTCCTAATTTCAGGTTGATATTTCTCCAGCTCAGCTACTTCTTTTCCAATGGTAGAGAAAAGGTCTGCGATGGCTTGAGGCGCACTGCTTCGCAAACGGTGGATGAACGGGTAACCTGGCTCAACATTTAATTTCACAGCGGCCATCCCGGCACCATCTTGACCGCGGTTGTGCTGCTTTTCCATCAGCAGGTACAGTTTATTCAGACCGTATAACACAGAACCATATTGGCGCAGGTAATAAGAAAATGGCTTTCTCAACCGAATGAAAGCAAGGCCGCATTCGTGCTTTATTTCGTCGCTCATATAGGAGGTATATAGAAAGGCGCGAAGGTAGGGAATGTGAGAGGATGGGAGGGATTTCACATGTCTGATGTCGAGATTTTTGATGTGGGTTTTGTCAAGCCGAAAGCGAATTTTGCTTCGCGGTATACGCGGTACAGTATTTTCCCATTCAGCCTAAGACATTGGCAATCCTACACCAGCAATCAGACATCATGCTTTCTTATCCCAAAACCGGTTCTGGCTTAAGGTGCTCTGCCAGCCACAAATATTCCTGTACAAATGTGTCGATTGCTTTTTGAAATGAGTCATCTAACAGGCTACCATCGCCATCAAATTTTTTGTCGATCTGTGGTGTAACCAGCATGTACGGACTTGGCACTCCAAACAATGCACAAACGAATTGTTGTAGCTGCATCGCTGCACGTATGCCACCCAATGCACCCGGTGAGGCGGTTACAATTCCAAAAGGCTTATGCGATTGCTTTGGAAAATGATCAAACAAATTTTTCATTGCCGCGGTGTAACTGCCGTTATACTCTGGAGAAACGATGATGAAGGCGTCCGCAGCAAACATGCGCGCAGATAATTCCCTGTATTCTTCCGGTGTATTTTTTACGGATGTGTATACTTGCTCCTGCATGGGTACAAGATTAAATTTTCTTACATCAATAATTCCTACGTTGTGATCCGTAATTGATGCAAGGTGCTTCTGCAGGAACAGAGCTAGTCTATAGGTTACACTCTCTTGTCTCGGACTTCCAGATACTATTTCGATTGTCATTGTTTAATTTTTTAAGACACTTCTATTTAATGATTCACCGGCACTTCCACCACTACAAATTCAGCTTCTTCTTTTACTGCAATAGCTATGCTACCTGTTTGCCATAATCCAATAGCATCACGGGTTGCCAAGTGATGTTCTTCAATAGAAACCCTACCAGATAATACAAAGATGTACACACATTTGTTTACCTCTTCCAAAGAGTATGTGATCTCAGAACCTGCGTCAAACCAGCCAAGTGATAGCTTCGCATTTTGATTGATCCAGCAATGTGCTGTACCCTCCTGGTTGCTAATTACCGTTTGCAGCTTATTTTTTCTCTGCTCTTTCGGGAAATACCGCTTCTGGTATCGGGGTGAAATATTTTGCAACTTGGGTTCAACCCAGATTTGTAAAAATCTGACCTCTTCATCACCAATGTTGTATTCCTCATGACGCAAACCTGTCCCCGCACTCATGATCTGCACCCAGTCTTTTTCTACAACTTCAGTATAGCCCATGCTGTCCTTGTGGTTCATTTTTCCCCGCAGCATAATGCTAATAATTTCCATGTTAGTGTGTGGGTGAAGACCGAAGCCTCCACCTACACTCACACGATCATCGTTAAAAGCGTTCAGCAGGCCAAACCCATTATTCGTGGGGTTTTGGTAAGATGAAAAGCTGAATGAAAATTTGCTCAACAGCCAACCGATATCCTTGGTGCCGCGTTCCGCTTCACGATGTATGATTGCTTGCATAATCCTTTATTGTTTTACCATTTCTACGTTTAATTGCAGCTTCACTTCATCTGAAACTACCAATCCGCCTGCCTCGGTTACGGCACTCCATTTTAACCCAAAGTCCTTTCGGTTTATTTTGCCACTTGCCTCAAAACCCATACGCTCCATACCCCATGGGTCGGTAGCTTTTCCGTTATATTCTACTGTAAGCACAATAGGCTTAGTGACGTCGCGAATGGTCAGATCACCCGTAATCCTAAAATCTGCTTCACCTGCTTTTTCAACCTTGGTCGATTTAAAAGTCATCTTCGGATACTGTTCGGCGTTAAAGAAATCATCGCTTTTAAGGTGCGCGTCTCTTTGCTCATTCTTTGTATCGATACTGGCAGTATCTGCTTCAAAAGAAACCTGAGCAGCTTCAAGTTTTTCTTCTTCTACCTCCAGCGTAGCGTCAAAAGTCTTAAATAAACCGGTTGCGGTTGCAATCATCAGGTGCTTTACTTTAAAGCTTACGTCCGAGTGTGCTGCATCAATTTTGTAGGTTGCCATTTTTGTTGTTTTTGTTTGTGATATTTAAAATCTTGTATGTAATAGATCGGCGGAAATGTTTATTGCATGGGTACATCAATCAATAAGATATTGGCGTTTGTTACAGCCTCAATATCCAACTTGTCAATATCCCAAATGCCTATCGCATCTCTCTTAAAAAGCTGCTGTCCGTTGATGCTTACATTACCATCCAGCACAAATGCGTAAACGCCATTGCCTTCTTTTCTAATCCTATATGCTGATTGTAAGCCCGATTCAAAATTGCCCAGTGAGAACCATGCATCCTGGTTAATCCAAACTGCATTTTCATCATCGGGTGCAACTACGGTTAGTAATTGGTTTTGCCGCTTCGCGGGATCGAAAGTTTTTTGATCATAACGCGGCTTGATGTTGCGTTCTTTTGGAAATACCCAAATCTGCAAAAAACTGGTTTCCTTGTCTTTATAATGGTTGTACTCAGAATGCTTAATCCCAGTACCTGCACTCATTATTTGCACATCATTCTCCCTAATGACTTCATTTGTTCCTGTACTGTCTTTATGTTCCAGCGCACCAAATAGTGGAATGGATACAATCTCCATGTTATCATGTGGGTGAGCGCCGAATCCTGAACCTCCCTCGATCAAGTCATCATTCAATACGCGAAGCATTCCAAAGTGCATTTTCTCCGGATCGTGGTAATGACCGAAACTGAACGAATGATAGCTGTTCAACCAGTCGAAGTTTACACGACCTCTGCGGTCTGCTGCGTGAAATATACTTTTCATAATGGTTATCTTTTGTATGTATGTACACCTATTATTTCAAAAAAATATTATTGATCCACTCTCATATTCTCTAACAAATTATTCAACTCTAAAGCATCGGCCTCTTTCATTTGTATTCTTTGCTGCATGATGTTGTTTACGGTCACGGTCGCCTGTTTCAAAACATTAATGCCCACATTGGTGAGTGTGATAACCGTTTCTCTTTTATCCGATGCAGAAGTGGCGCGTTCTACAAAATGCTTTGCCACCAATCGGTCTATGATGCGTGGCACGTTCGAGCTTGGCTCAATCATCCTTCCCCCAATATCTTTTACACACATCTGTTCAGGGTGCTTTCCTTTTAAAATTCTCAGCACATTGTATTGCTCGTGGGTAAGTTCGAAGACCTTTAATTCTTTACTCAACATCGATTTTAACCACCAGGCTGTATACAGAATATTCAATCCTGCCTTTTGTTTTTGCGATGCAAACGATGTTGATTTTATGGCGTCTTCCAATTTCACAATACAAATGTATGTACATACATGCAATTTTCAACATTAAAATTTTTTTCATAAAAAAAACCCGCCACCTGGGACGGGTTAAGTAAATACGATCGATGGGATTAATTTGTAACTACAGCTTTAGCAGACCACTGCTTAATGCTTTCACACCCGGCGAATTCACTATCCAGGGATATGTAAAAGTTTGGAATGTGGGTACGGAACCATTTCTCCAAAGCATCTTGTTTCTTTACTTCCAATGCCCGCGATGCTACTCTACTGTAATCGTCTTTCAAGTTTTCGCGGTGCGGCTCGCTGCGGCTTTGTAAATGAATGACGCGTACTACTTTCCTATTGCGCTCGTCGGTATGAACAACCGGTTGAGAGTACTCACCTACTTTCATATTCTTTAAGGTAATCACCATGTCCTTGTCAAGTTGATCAATGGTAACATAAGTAGATCCATCACGTGCTTGCTTTCGGCCACCACTAAACTTGCTTCCTTCATCTTCGCTAAATTTATTTACGGCTTCGCCGAAAGAAATTGTACCAGCAATCAATTTAGAGCGAACAGTATCTAATTTGCTGATAGCGTCTTTCACTTCCTCCTCGGTCACGGGCGGAATTTTTAGAATGTGGCGCACGATAGCATCGTCACCAGCGCGGCTGACCATTTGAATAATGTGCAAACCAAACTTACTTTTTATTACGGGTGAAACCTGGCCTTCCTTCAATTTAAACGAGGCGGCAAGAAAAGTTGGATCCCAATATTGTTTATCGTTTCGGTTGAGTGAGTATTGCCCGCCATTTTCTTTGCTGCCTGGATCTTCTGAATAAATCTTAGCCAGCTGGTCAAACTTCTTAGCGCCTGACTCTACTTGTCGCTTCATCTCATTTAGTTCACGACTAACATAACTTTCAATTTCGCGGTTAGCCTTGGGGTAAACTAAAATTTCACTAATCTCCAATTCACTCTCATAGAACACCAGGCTATCTTTTGGAATGGCTTCGTAATAATTCTTTACCTCGTTTGGAGTAATCTTTACGATGTCAACAATCTTACTGCGCATTTGGTCGGCTAATTTGCGCTCTCTGAAAGGCTCTCTAAAATCTTCTTTTAATTGGTACACCGTTTTTCCGGCAATCTCTTCCAACATTTCCTTTGAACCATATTGCATTACAAAACCACGAACCTGGTTATCGAGTGCGGCTTCAATTTCGTCGGCACCAACAGTAAGTGAATCTTTTTCAGCCTGCAGTACCAATGCCTTTTGTATCAACTGTGCTTCTACCAATGCGCACTCCGGATTGGGAGGGAGTTGCGCTTCCTGCCGCTTCATATCAGCTATTGCATTAAATATATCGGAGCGAAGGATGATCTTGTCGCCCACTTGCGCAACAATTTTATCAGCGACTACTTTTTTAGGTTGAGCAAAACCTGCGGTTGCAATACATAAGGTGCAGGCTGCCAATACGAGTTTCAATTTCATAATAAACTAATGCTGCCAAAAATAGGTTTTTGTTGATGGGAAGCGCTGTGCAAAAAAATGTTTTTAACAAAACTATGTAGTGGGTCAATGGCTTAGCACTGAAAGCCTGTTGGTATTATTTTTCAAATACTTTAATAAAAGCAACTGGTTATAGAAGTCAGAACACGCGCAACAACAATTGCCGAAGTCGGGGATCTACAAAAAAAGCCGCCTTTTTCAAGACAGCTTTTTTTATATCCTTCTAAAGGAACTATAATGTTCGCTTTACTTCTTCTTCTTCAAATGCTTCTATAATATCACCAACCCTTAAGTCAGCATAGTTTTTAACTGTAAGACCACACTCCATGTTGTTGGCTACTTCTTTTACATCATCTTTAAAACGCTTCAGAGATCCAAGTTCAGCAGATCCACCTTCACCTTTAGGGTATTCAACAATACCATCTCGGATCACACGGATCTTAGAATTACGGAAGATTTTACCATCTAATACCAAACAACCTGCAACAGTTGCCTTGTCAAATTTGTACACTTCTTTCACTTCAACATTTGCAATAATCTTTTCCTGTATTTTCGGCTCAAGCATACCTTCCATCGCACTCTTCACTTCGTCGATAGCCTGGTAGATGATGGAGTAAAGCTTGATTTCCAAACCTTCATTATCTGCTACACGAGCTGCCTGCTGAGACGGACGTACGTTGAAACCTATCAGGATCGCATCGGAAGCTGTAGCCAGCAATACATCACTTTCAGAAATTTGTCCAACACCTTTGTGTACTACTCTTACAGAAATCTCTTCCGTTGACAATTTCTGCAATGAGTCACTCAATGCTTCTACTGATCCGTCCACGTCACCTTTAATAATCAAGTTTAGTTCCTTGAAGTTTCCAAGTGCCAAACGACGACCAATTTCATCTAATGTAATGTGCTTTCTTGCACGCAAGCCTTGCTCACGTAGAATTTGTGCACGCTTGGTGGCAATGTCTTTTGCTTCTGATTCATCTTCATACACACGGAATTTTTCACCTGCCTGTGGTGCTCCGTTCAATCCAAGTACAAGTACTGGTGTTGATGGGGGCGCTTCTGTAACACGCTGGTTCCGTTCGTTGAACATCGCCTTGATCTTACCGAAAAATTGTCCACTCACCATAATATCGCCCTGGCGGAGCGTACCGTTTTGTACCAGTAGCGTGGCTACATATCCTCGGCCTTTATCCAGCGTTGCCTCCACGATTGTTCCACTAGCTTCGCGGTCAGGGTTTGCTTTTAGCTCTAATAGTTCAGCTTCCAGCAATATTTTTTCCAGTAGAAGATCTACGTTTAATCCACTCTTTGCACTCAACTCCTGGCTCTGGAATTTTCCACCCCATTCTTCTACAAGAATGTTCATGCCCGAAAGTTGTTCGTAAATTTTTTGAGGGTTTGCACCGTCTTTGTCAATTTTATTCACCGCGAAAATCATCGGAACATTTGCCGCTTGCGAGTGACTGATGGCTTCTTTGGTTTGTGGCATCACAGCATCATCTGCTGCTACCACCACCACCGATATATCCGTTACTTTAGCACCACGGGCACGCATCGCGGTAAACGCTTCGTGACCCGGTGTATCTAAGAAAGTTACTTTTTTACCAGAAGCAGTTGCTACTTCGTAGGCCCCAATGTGCTGGGTAATTCCTCCTGCCTCACCACTCACAACGTTTGCTTTTCTTATATAATCGAGCAAAGATGTTTTACCATGATCCACGTGACCCATGATGGTTACAATTGGCGCTCTTGCTATTAGGCTGGCTTCATCATCCACATCATCTTCATCTTCCATTTCTGCCTGCGCTTCCATGTCAATGAATTCAACATCGTATCCAAATTCGCTTGATACCAATTCGATTACTTCCGCATCCAAACGCTGGTTGATGGATACCATGATACCAAGGCTCATACACTTACCAATCACCTCTGCAAAACTTACATCCATCAAATTAGCCAATTCGCTTACGCTGATGAACTCTGTTACCAACAACTTGTTGTCTTCACCGGCATTCATGCCGCTTTGATCATTGTGCCGATCGGTTTTAGCCTTCCGGTACATGGCCTTGCGGCTTTTACCACCGCGTCCGCTGCCACCAGAAAGTTTAGCTTGTGTCTCCTTGATCTTATCCTGAATTTCTTTTTGGTCGATTTCTTTATCTTCTCTTCGCTTGTCAGTAGAGCGTGGGCCAAAACGATTTGGACCAGCTGCACCGGGTGCGCCGGGACGTTGTGGAGCACCAGGTCTGCCTGTTCCGTTTGCACCACCGGGTCCACCGGGGCGGAAACCGCCACCTTGTGCGCCAGGAGTACCTCCGGGACGAAACCCACCACCCTGACCTGGACCACCTGCACGGTTGAATGTGCCTTGCTGGTTCGGATCTCTAACGGGCGGCTCTCCTACATTTTTCCGATCAACCGGAATACGTTTACGCTTCCGCTTTTCCTGGTTAGGTGCAGGACGTGTATCTGATTTAACCGGAAGTTCAATCTTGCCTAAAATTTTAGGCCCTTCTAGTTTTTCTGCTTTAATGTTTGATAGTACTACTGGTGCTGCTTCTACCGATGCTGCAGGAGCAATTGGCTCCGCAACAGGAGCTGGAGCAGTCGGTAGAACCGGAGCAGGTGCAGGTGCAAATTCAGGGGCCTTTTCTGTGCTTTTTGCTTTTGCAGCAGGTGTAGCCTTTGTTTCTTCTTTTTTCTTCGCACCCTTTTTAGGCCGTGTAGATGAGTCGATTGCTGACAGGTCTATTTTGCCGGTAACCTTCGGTCCTTCCAGCTCGGGTGCTTCCACTTTGTGGGGCACTTCTTCTTTAGGAGCAGGAGTTGGTTCCTCTACAGGTGCTGCAGGGGCAGGTGTAGGTGGTGCCGGTTCCTCTACAGGTGCCGGTGTTGGTTGTTCTTGCTGAGTTTTAGCTTCAACCGGAGCAGGTTTTTCGGCTACTGGCTGAGGCGCAGGCGCTTCTGGTACTGCAACCGGAGCTGGCACCGGCTCTGGTTGCGCTGCAACTTCAACTGGTGGCGGTGCGGGTGCAACCACCACCACTTTTTTATGAAAGCTAATATCTTCTTCGTCACGTTTCTTCCGTCCTTCCTGCTGCATACCTTTTGGTATCTCCACCAGGTCAGCTTTGTTTTTAGCTACCTTATCGCCCTGAAACTCGCGCTGAAGCGACATATACATGTCTTCGTTCAGCTTGGCGGTAGGCTTAAGCTCTTCTTTGTTGAAACCTTTGCCCACCAGGAAATCGACAAGTGTGTCCTGGCCAATGTTGAATTCCTTGGCAGCGGCTAATAATCTCGGTAATTTAAGTTCTGACATTCAAGTTTTTTATGTGGTCCTATTGCCACCTTTTTTGCGGCACAAAAGTAATCCTATTTATCTCACTTGCTACTTGTTTTCCTACTTCTAAAAACAAGTTCAACCCAGATTTAATTGGATGATGGCTGGCTCCTTAAGTATATGAAACTTCTTAAGCGTGACAGCCAGCATTTTAAACTAGCACTTCGATTTTGCGGTTGCACTCTTAGGCTGAATAGTACGCTTCCATGCCGTTCTTTATTCGACCCCGGTAGCTTTAGTAACCCAAAGACAAAAAAGTTGGTGAATGAAGATGGCGAGGACCGAAACCACATACAACTTAAACTGGCTGAATAGAAAATTGTACGTACAAGAGTGCGACGCAACGATGTACCATAGATGTTCCCCTGACGGGCCCATCCATTTGACGATCTATATATTAAGAGCTATGAAAACAAGTAACTTCTACCTGCTTTATGAAATAAACTACGGTAGTTTTTTGGACTACCGTAGTGTAAAGTTTATTCCTTTTCGAATTCTTCGCTGAGTACTTTTCTTAGATCTGTAATCGTCTCTTTTTCGAGATCGGTACGTCGCTCTAATTCTTCGGCAGTGAGGGCTAAAACGCTTCGTGCGGTGTCGCATCCAATACGTTTTAATTCATCAATTACCCATGCCTCTATTTCATCGCTGAATTCTTCCAGATCAATATCGAACTCTTCTACCTCTCCCTCATTATCGCGGTATACATCAATTTCGTAGCCGGTTAGTTCGCAGGCAAGCTTGATGTTTACCCCGCGACGGCCGATTGCCAGGCTTACCTGGTCAGGCTTCAGGTAAACACTTGCATGTTTACCTTCCTGGTCAATAACCATACTAGTGATTTTGGCTGGAGTAAGCGATCGCTGGATGAGCAGGTTGATATTATTGGTGAAGTTGATGACGTCTATGTTCTCGTTTTTCAACTCGCGAACAATGCCATGAATACGACTTCCTTTCATACCTACGCAAGCCCCTACAGGATCAATACGATCGTCGAAACTTTCTACTGCTACTTTTGCTCTTTCGCCCGGGTCTCTTACTATTTTTCGAACAACAATCAGGCCATCAAAAATCTCGGGAACTTCAATTTCAAGAAGTTTTGCCAGGAACTTTTCGCTGGTGCGGCTAAGGATAATAACCGGGCTGTTATTTTTTAAATCTACTCTTTCTACCACTGCGCGAATTGATTCACCTTTTTTGAAAAAGTCGCTTGGGATTTGCTCACTCTTTGGAAGGATCAATTCGTTTCCTTCTTCATCCAGCAACAACACTTCTTTTTTCCAGACCTGGTAAACTTCTGCATTGATGATTTCGCCAATGCGGTCGCTGTATTTTTTAACGAGTACGTTTTTCTTAAGATCACTGATGCGGCTTGCTAGGGTTTGCTTGGCAGCAAGTATGGCGCGGCGACCGAAATCCATGATGTTGATCTCTTCGTAGAGTTCTTCCCCTACTTCAAAATCCGGCTCTATCTTAACGGCATCACTGTAGGCAATTTCAGAAAGTGGGTCGATCACCTCTCCATCCTCCACAATCATGCGTCGGCGAATGATTTCGAGGTCACCTTTTTCGGCGTTTACGATCACGTCGAAATTTTCGTCGCTGGTATATTTTTTACGCAGGAGTGTTTTGAAAACATCTTCCACCACTTTCATCATCGTGGGGCGGTCTACATTCTCAGCATCTTTAAACTCCTGGAATGCTTCGATCAGATTTATACTTGCCATAGTTTGAGGTTTAAATTCCAAAGCACAATACCCGGTTGCGAGGGAATGCGGTCGATTTAAAATTTAATTTGAACGGTTGTTGTTTTTATATTTTCGAACGGGATGGACAACTGTTGCACTGCCGCTTTTTTGCCTTTGCCGGTGGTAAATTCTATCGTCATTTCTGTCTCTGAAACTTGTACCAGTTTACCCTCGTGTATCGTTCCTTCATTCAGGGTCACTTCTATATCGCGGCCTTTGTTTTTCACGTATTGCCGATGCAATTTTAGCGGTTCATCAATACCTGGGCTTGATACTTCCAGCGAAAAATTGCCCTCTGGAAAAATGGCGCTTTCTTCCATCATGCGATACAATTTACGATTGTAGCGAATGCATTTATCGATGCTAATTCCTTCATCTGCATCCAGGTAAATTTTGATATTATTGGTTGGTTTTACCTTGACTGCTACCAAAAAATCGGATGGATTCTCTGCAAGCATCTCCTGCAGATAACCTTCTACCGTCTGAATAAGCGTATCCTTTTCCATGTTAAAATGAGAGAAGGGAACGTTACCGTTCCCTTCTGTTGTTTCTTTCTCCGAGGCAAATGTAGGGGAAACAATATATACCATCCAAAAAGTTATTGGGTAGATGTGCCATGCCGGAGGCTTACTGTGCGTTAAGTTTTTGCGAAAATAAAAATGCCCGTGATGTTTTCGCGATTTTAAAATCGAGCGAGCTATTACCTTTGTCGGGTTATGATGAGTTTCTTGTTTTGGACGATTCTTTTCTACCTGTTGTACCGATTTATTTTCGGGTTTCTGATTCCGGTTATTTCAGCATCGCGGCAAATGCGGATAAAAGTGAGGCAGATGCAAGAGCAAATGAATAATCCATTTGGTGGTCAACAAACGGGCAATTCTACTACGGGTCCATCTGCTACACAAAATAAACCTACACAAACGAGTACCTCCAAAGGCGACTATATTGATTTTGAAGAGGTGAATTAATCTACGCTGCCAGGGCGATTTACTCAACCTTTATAGAAAGGTATATTCACGGTTTATAAACCTAAATCAACTACCGAGTTGGGGGGAGTTAATAAAATGGTTTGAAGCCCTGCCGCTTTAGCCCCTTCAATATTTTTGGGTGTGTCATCAATGAACAATGTTTCTGCCGCTTCCAATTTTTCCGTTTCCAAAATTTTTGTAAAGGATTCCGGGTAGGGCTTTCTTAAGCCGATATCGTGCGAGTAATAAGCGTGTATGAAGAAATCATCAAAATTTTTGCAGTGCGTAGTCTCGCGGAAAATTTGTTGGAAACAATTGTAATGGATGAGGTTCGTATTGGAGAAGAGGTAAATGTTGTATTTAGATTTTATTTGCTCGAGCCACTCCAGTTTTTCGGGGGCGAAGCCACCTAGCAAAGCGTTCCAGGAATCGCGTATTTGTTCGTTGGTTAGCGCTGTGTTGGAAGCCTGTCGAAATTCATGGTAAAATTCCTCTGGAGAAATGCGCCCTGTTTCGAGGTCTTCGAAAAGTGGATTGGCGTGATGCTGCGTGTAGAGTTCAGCAAAATTAGGAACGCCAAGGCTGATGAAAGCCTTTTCAGTTTTGGGATAATCGATATCGATGAAAATGCCACCAAGGTCAAAAATGATGTTTTTAAAATTGCCCATGGCGGCAAAAATAAGTTAGGAAGGAAAGCTAAAAATTTTATATTTGCAGCCGTTTCGAAAGAAGCAGTTTCGTGTAAAAACGAAGCAGGGCCTATAGCTCAGTTGGTTAGAGCACCTGACTCATAATCAGGTGGTCCTAGGTTCAAATCCTAGTGGGCCCACTTAAAAATCAAGCACTTAGAACTGAGATGTTTTAGGTGCTTTTTTTTGCACCATGGCGTTTTTGATGTTCATATTCTTGAGGTTATCCAGTCAAACATCTAGTGTTTAAATGATTTAAGACACGCTTAGTAAACAGGTGCACGCACGAAAAATTTTAACGATAACTTTTACGCCTAACAACGTGGTGATATGATCACCCAAAGGCTGAATATTGGCTAGCCGGTTTTTATCTACATATTGGTAGGTTGCTAAAACAAGTTGTTGGGAACGCCCTGCTGATACAGAGAAAAAAAACAAGTATAAATGCTATTTGCTTCATGTCTTTTTTTTGCTGTACCACACCTGCTATTTAACGGTCAGTGGTAAGGTTGTTTCTATTAAGCTTTGCATCTTCTTCAGACTTTACAAAAAGCCCCCTTGATTCTATAATCGATACTGATCTTACTAAAACAGGTTTGATCAACCACCGATAGCGGTTAAATGATACAAGATCCTGCGCACTTTATTTTTTGCCTCGCCGCACCAAAACTGCCATGTTAATAGGTTCAGCCGATCTTTTTTTTAACGACGCCCACAGAAATAAAACTCCATAACAAAGTTGAAAGCCAACAGTGTTGCTTTCGGTTCCTGCACTCAGTAATGGTTGAAATAAAAGCCGGGACCAGCAGTTGAATTATCACCAAATAGTCCGATGCTAATTTCAACCATCTTCCATTCCCGTTTGCCAATTTGAGTGGCCAGCGAACGAAAGAACTCGCGATTTTCAATTGCTCCACTGGCATCAGTACAAACGTTATTACATTTCCATACACCACCTCCAACAATCAGGGCGCCTCCTGGAATGTTTACATAATAGCGCGCCAATTCTATTTTAAATCCAGGGGGTACATTCTTCAAAAAGAAATACGGGTCGGCCGGTCGAAGTCCGACAATAGCAGTAAACTTCGAACCCTGGTCCGTCAATATCACTCTTGGAAGCCAAGCCGGATCATCAAGATTTGTTGGTGAGGACCACCTAACAGATTCATTGTTTTTTAGAGTAAGGTCAACTCTCCTTTCCCATTGCAGCTTTTGCTGGTGCAATTGCATTTTGGCAAAAACCTGTAACGTTAGCCGACCATTGCCTTCTGCCACGTTTTTCATGATTGTATATAAAGTGTCGTTACGTAATCGCATTTTCGTTTGCTGAACTTGTCCATTGATTTCCCAGGTAGCAATTGCCGAATCAATTGCAACTGGTGCCATGTAATTATTTAGTTTGACAGCGATTTGAAATTCTTTTTCACCGGGTGATGGTGTTGAAAGCGCTCCGTCTTTTTTACAGGCGCACAATAGTATCAACACAGCCGATACAGCTGATATCTTTCTAAATTTCATTGTTGAGCATTTTAAAAATTAGAATGATAATAGTTTCGATTCTCCATTCAAAATGGCGATGAATTGCCGCCAAAGAATATCGAGCATTTAGAACTGTACATCTGATACACGGCGTTTTGTAATGTTGGAGGTAATGAGTTTTACTTTAGATTTTTTCGTTAACACTGCGTCCAATGAGTAGGAGCCAGACCCATTGACAAGTATGGCCAGTGAAAGGCCAATCGCCAAAACATGATACTCAAAACCCTCGCCTTGTTGTGTTCCCATCCAGTTCATAAAGAAGCCATATTGCCAATGGCTGGTAACAATCATCCCGATAAATAGCATCGTCATTGCCAATGCAAAGAAGCGCCCCATGAAACCAATCAGCAGTAGCACTGCACCTACTGATTGTAGCATGATTACTATAAAGCCTACTATCCATGGCAGTCCTTCCACCTCGGTGAAATAGTCCATAGTTCCCTTAAAACCAAAGCCCCCTAACCATCCAAACAACAGTTGGGAACCGTGTGGAAGCAAAACAAGTGCAAGAGTGATTCGCGAAACCAGGCCGCTGTAGTGCGTGCTTGTCTCAAAAAATAGTGATAGCTGTTTCATTTTTAAATTTTTAGTAGACACAAAAATGAATAGGTAAGGCAGCGGAAAAAATGAACTGGTTCAAGTTCTTTAGAGGATGGAGAAATTGTTAGCCACAGTTTTCAAATTGAATGTAAATGTTGAACCAGTTCATTTGCGCCCTGCAGTTTAGAAGCCAGTTTTGTGCCCTAAAAACAAATCATGAAACAGCTTTTCTCCATAATTATTACGATGATGATTTTGTATGTGGCCAAAGGCCAGATAGGTCCTTTGGAGTTTATGGCAGGTGATCGATATCTGCACTACCAACATTCAGTTAGCCGATCCTTTAAGCCTGAATCAACAGTTGGATGGCAACACATTGCCACGTTGGTTAAGCGTTATAATACCAGGATAGAGAAAGGCGGAATGCAGGACGAACTAATGAACCAGGCATATCTCACACTTCAAATACATCAGTTACTGGTTATAAAGGGGGGCTTGTTTTACACCCATATCGGCGGATACCAGCCCTCTGTTGGCCTTCAATTTTCTTCACGTAACAAGCACTTGTCTACCATGTTGTCGCCCCGTGTAGACTTAACAGCAAATGGCAGTTACGAAATGTTTGCAATGTTTGAATACTTTCCATCGCTGAGCCAAAATAAAAAGCTGTATACAAGGTTGCAGGCTATGAGTAATTTCAGTGCGGATCATCATAATAGAAGTTACCAGCAACTAAGAGTTGGAGTAAGCATAAATACCTTTCAGGTAGGTGCGGGCATTACATTCGATCAATATGGAACATCCGGTACAATATATTGTAACAGCGGTGTCTTTGTCAGGCGAGTATTTTAGGTACGCTTCTTTTGCTCTTTCCTTTTCTCATAGATTCTTTTTTTCACCTTACTTAAAAACTCGGCAGACATACCCAAATAAGAAGCGATGTGCTTTTGCGAAATCTGTTGATCCAAAAGTGGATAGGTGTTGCTAAAAACCCGGTAGCGCTGTTCTGCATCCATACTCATGTTTTGGAGAATGCGATACTGGAAAGATGCGTACGCGTTTTGAATCAGCAGCCGAAAAAGACGTTCAAAAACCGGAACCTGCTGGTAGAGCGTTTGAAGATTGTCAAATGAAATAGACAGTACGTCGGTTTCTTCTAATGCTTCGGTGTAAAGCATACCTTTTGACTGGGTAATAAAACTCGGAAAATCGCCGACCCACCAGCCGCGAATGCCTAATTGTACTACATGTTGCTGTCCTTCGCTATTTATGTAAAATACCCTCATACTACCTGCAGTAATAAAATTGGTAAAGCGGTTAACTTCTCCCTCCTTGTTAATAAATGCACCTTTTTTAAATTTTCGCCCGGTGATAAGCGCGCAAGCTTTCTGCCACTGAACCTCGTTTAATGGACCAATATTCTGAAAGCTTTTAAGAAGGAGTTCGTGTTCCATTCCTTAAAAATAGATTGTCGCGGCAATTCAACCAATACCACTATACCTAGACTTTGTTGATGTTTCAGAGCAACGACGTTGTCCCGCGTGTTGCGGGATTGTCACCTGCAATAGCTTACTTTAAGCTGAACATTTTGCAGTTAAGGCTGCCAGCCTAAAATTGTAGCTGAAAAATATTCAAGATGAAACTCACTGAACTTCATCACCATAAATTAGCAACCAGGGACTTCAATTGGCAAGATGTGTTGGTGAAGAACACGGCGGCTCCTGAAGAATACTAGGAAGGGCGCAACCTTCTCCGCCACCTACTATTGGTTTTTGCGGCAGCAATAACATTTAGCCTGAACTGCTTTTCACTAATTTAATTTATTCCTCATCTACCAATATCCAGTCAAGAACATTTAAAAGCAACACTTTTTGTTCGAAGACAATCATACATACGCCGCCACTACGCAAACATGTATTCTAAGGATTCTTTTTGTAAGGGGTTTCTTTTATTTAAGATATTTTAGTTGTGGCCAACACTAACTACTTACGTATGCTTTTAAGATATATTCTATTCTTACTTTTCCTATATTGGGCCAACATTTCTACTGCACAAACCATTTCGCCGGCAGGACCTATCAGCCTATGCGCTGGAGCGAATGTTGTTTTAACAGCTCCATCTGGAACCAGCTACCAATGGCAAAAGGATGGCGTAAATATTCCGGCGGCTACTTTGGCAACTTATACGGCCAGCACATCCGGTAGCTACACAGTAACGGTAAACATTGGAGGCGTACCCACAACCACCGCTGCTGTAGTTGTTACGGTCAATCCTATTCCTGTAGCTGATTACACTTTTGCCCCAAACAATCAATGTTCAAATGTTCCCATCCAGTTTACCGATGCCTCGTCACCCGGAGTAACTTATTACTGGAGTTTCAACGATCCGAACAGCGGCAGTGATAGTAACTCGACTCTACAGAATCCGGTACACCGCTTTGTGGGAACCAACGGTGGAGGCACGCAAACTTTCCAGGTAAAACTTACGGTGACAAATAGTTTTGGCTGCAAGAGCACCATTACAAAAACGGTCACCACCAAACAGCCGGGATCGCAGTTGTCGGGTACGGGCCTGGTAAACTATAACGGGCAAGCTTACTTTAGTGTTTGCTCATCTGTAAATGCACCATTTACTTTTATCAACAGCACTACAACCGCGGGAAATACCAACTACTTTATCAACTGGGGTAATGGTACACCCGATTTTAATTCGGCCACCTTTACCACCACTACGCAAACCTATGCGCCCGGCGATTATGTGTTGCAATACATAGTTACTGGTGCCGATGGATGTAAAGACACGGGGCGGTATAAAGTCTTTGTTGGCAACAACCCGGGGATCGGTTTGGTGAATCCAGGAAATACAACCATCTGTTCGGGTGATAGCTTAACGTTTCCAATTACCGGTGCAGGCTCAAATCCTAACACTACGGTTTACACCATTACGTTCAATGACGGCACTGCGCCGATCATTAAAACGCACCCACCACCACCGAGTGTTACGCATGCATTTATAAAAACTTCCTGCGGTACCAACTCACAGAACTACCCGAATTCTTTCCAGGCCACTATTGTAGCTTCTAATCCTTGCGCTACTTCTACAGGTCCTGTTGAACCTATTTATGTGAAGCAAAAACCCAAAGCTGCTTTCACCCTTACGCCACGCGACACCATCTGTGTGAACACGACCATTAATTTTACAAACACAAGTCTTAGCAGCAACATTACTTCGGGAAGTTGTAGCCCGGGCAAGATTATCTGGTCAGTGACGCCTTCTGCCGGTGCAACCATTTCGTGTGGTTCGGTAGGCAACAGTTTTGGCCTCAACGACCCTACGTTATGGACTACAGGTTCCAACACACTTTGCATCAACTTTACCTTAGCGGGTACCTATACAGTTAAATTAAAAACCGGGGGTGACCCTCTTTGCGGCATAGATTCGATTACCAAAGTGATTTGCGTAAACCCATTACCTACTGCGTCGTTTGTGGTGGATACCAGTATTGGTTGCGCTCCATTTATTGTAAAAACTACCACCACTAACAACACGCCTACTTGCGGACAGAACACGTTTAGATGGACGGCTACTTATGCAGCTACTACAGATTGTGTACCTGCGGTCAGCGGTGCATCTTTTGTACAAGGCACGAATGCTGCTTCCCGTGAGCCGGTATTTCAGTTTTCTAACCCCGGCATTTATACCATTGGTTTAGTGATGGTGTCACCGGCTTCCGCTTGCTCTACCACTATTTTTACAAGGCAAATAACCGTGAAGGGTAAACCGAATGTGGCGCTTACCATACCCGCAACCATTTGCCAGTTGGCCACCATTAACCCAGTGCCAGCGGTAGGCTGTTATGCAACGATTGATACGGCTTATTTGTGGTCGTTTACAGGTGGATCTCCGGCTACTTCTACCATAAAAAACCCCGGCTTAATTACCTACAATACTGCGGGCACCTTTCCCATAAGTTTAAAAGCAACAAATGCCTGCGGCGATACAATTATAAATAGAACACTGCTGGTTAACCCACGACCGGATGTAATCATTCCAGCCGATACCTTGTATTGTGCGGGTGCCACGAGTGGAACCTTGTCTTTCTCAAGCTCACTGGCAGGTGCCACTTTAAGCTGGACGAACAACAACACAACTATTGGCCTTGCAGCATCCGGAACGGGAAACATCAACAGCTTTACACTGGCTAACCCAACCACTGTGGTGCAGACGGCAACCATTACGGTTACAGCCACACTCAGTGGATGCACCAGGCAAGCAAGTTTCACTATTACCGTAAACCCAAGACCGGCTGCGCCTGTAGTTGTTACGCCGGTAAATTATTGTGTGGGAGATTCAGCAATACCCTTGAGTGCAACTGCATCGCCAGGCAATACCGTTCGTTGGTATTCTGCTGCTACAGGTGGTGTGGGGGATACCATCACTCCGGTTCCTTCTACGGCTGCGGTAAATACAACCGTTTATTATGTAAGCCAGATTAATGGTTTTGTTTGCGAAAGCAACCGCGCTGCTATTACGGTAAATGTGAAAGTAGTCCCAAACATTTCTTCCTCGTCTTTTGCCAATCCGCTTACCTGTGCTTCGCAAACGGGTAGTATTACATTGAATGGTTTAGTCCCATCAACAACGTATGTGGTCAGGTATACTAAGAATGGCGGCACTCCTGTATCTCTCAACTTGACCTCTAATGCCGCCGGGACAGTAATAATTACCGCACTAGGTGCAGGCACGTATAGCAACGTCTTTGTTTCACTGAGTGCTTGTCCCTCTAATGTGGTGGGTCCATTTGTTTTATCCGATCCCAATCCACCACCGCCACCTGTGGCGGCTGGAGACACTACATTGTGTAGTACAGGCTCCTTGTTGCTGTTTGCTACCAGCACATCCACAGGTACTATTAGTTACAATTGGACGGGTCCAAATTCTTTTATGAGCACCCAGCAAAATCCTATCATCAACAACGTTGTAGTTGCAGGCAGTGGCACTTATTTCGTTACCAATACCGTAAATAATTGTACGTCGTTGCCGGACTCAGTTGTTGTGGTCGTAAACGCTACTCCACCGAGGCCCGTGTTAACCAGCAATGCACCTATTTGCCAGGGCGATACTTTGAAGTTATTCGCCGGAAACTTCGTTGCGACTGTCTCGTATGCATGGACAGGTGTGAACGGTTTTACCAGCACCCTTGCTAACCCATTTATCCCAAATACAACTATTGCAGCATCTGGTGCTTATTCATTGATCGTTACATCCATCACGGGTAATTGTGCTTCTTTGCCTGGCAGCATCACTGCGTTGGTGAAACCTTTGCCAACCATTACCACTACATCATTCAACCATCCTACCAATTGTGGTTCGCCTACGGGGTCTATCACTTTGAATGGCTTACAATCAAGCTTAAGCTATACAGTTTCTTATCAAAAAGATAATGGCCCTGCTGTTAATATTATTCGCACAGCTTCCACTGGTGGTTCTATTGTAATTACCGGCCTCACTTCGGGCGTTTATAGCAATATCTCAGTAGTGTTGAATGGCTGTCCGTCAAACATCGTTGGTCCATTTACTTTGGTAGATCCCAATCCACCTCCTGCTCCTGTTGCTGCAAGCAATTCGCCTTTGTGTAATGGAGATACATTGCGCCTTACTGCTACCTCTACGGTGGTTGGCGCACTCACGTATGTTTGGACCGGTCCGGGTGGCTTTAGCAGTAGTGCACAAAACCCCGTGGTGAATACCGTAACTACAGTGGTTGCAGGAAAGTATTACGTGGCTGTTGTGTTAAACAATTGTACGTCACTCAGGGATTCGGTGGTAGTCGTGGTCAATAATAAACCGACCAATCCTTTAGCATCGGCCAACTCGCCTGTTTGTATTGGTGACAGCATTAGGCTTAGCGCCACCAGTACTGCAGCAGGTACTATTTTCTATACTTGGAGTGGCCCTGCCGGATTTACCAGCACGCTACAAAATCCAACGATTGTAAATGCAAATGCTGGCAATGCGGGCATCTATAGCGTGGTGGCAAGATTTGCCAATTGCTTCTCTGTTTCCCCAGGCACAACAACCGTAGCCATTAAGCCTACCCCTGTCATCAGTTCTACTTCGTTTACCAATCCTACAAGTTGTGGCTCATTTACAGGCAGCATCACTTTGTTGGGTTTATTGCCTGCCACATCTTATACTTTACAATACAGATTCAATGGCGGCAGTGTATTCAGCGTCCCGGTTGTCTCCAATGCTGTCGGTGCCATTGTTCTATCTAATTTATCCGCAGGAGTGTATAGTAATCTTTCTGTAGTATTTGATGGATGTGTATCGTTAGAACGCGGGCCATTTAGCTTAGTAGACTTGCCACCATTGGTTCCATCAGCAGGCAACAATGGACCACTTTGCGTGGGCGATACTTTACGCCTTTCTGCTTCGGTGGCATTGCCGGGTAATGTAATTTATACATGGATAGGGCCGGGAGGATACAGCAGTAATAGTCAAAACCCGGTAATTCCCATCACTACTATTGCCAACGCAGGTACATACGCTGTAAATGCATCCCTGAATGGATGTAGCGCCAGTACCTCTACCAATGTTTTGATTAGTCCCCGGGCTATTGGAGGACTTGCAGGGCCGGATACAACGGTGTGCATGAATACCAACAGCGGAACCATTCGATTGACAGGCTTTACCGGCAACATCATTCGCTGGCAATCTTCTATCAACAACGGAACCAACTGGAACAATATCATTAATAATACCGCTGCACTCACATTTAATAATTTGAGCGTGACTACCTGGTACCGGGCTATTGTGCAAAGCGGCGTGTGCCCACTCGTTTTCTCTGACACAGCAGTGGTAACCATCGTAAATAAAGTGGACAGTGCGAATGCAGGTACTGATGTGAAATTGTGTAATCAACAAGTTTTAAATCTTTCAGCAAACAACCCGGTCATTGGTACCGGCATGTGGTCGCAAACATTTGGACCAACTGCAGTCATCACCAATGCACTTGCACCAAATACAGTTGTAACAGGCTTGCAGCCAGATAGAACCTATCGCTTTACCTGGACTATAACTGGCGCAGCTGGTTGCGGTAGTTCTTCCGATGAAATGGAAGCGATCAATCGCCCTGCAATTACCCTTGCAAGGGCAGGCAACGATACTTCCATTTGTGATTTCACAACCACCCGTACCATTCAACTGCAGGCAAATGCAGACAATACAAGACCGTATGAGCGTGGAGCCTGGCGTATCCTTTCTCAACCAGTGCCGGGTAATGCAAATTTTAATAACCCACTACTTCCCAATGCAATCATCAGTTTTAGCTTTCCGGGCACATACGTTTTAGAGTGGATAATCAGCAACGATGTTACTGCAGGATGTAATCCTACAAGAGATACCATGGTGATGATCATTAATGCAAAGCCGGTAGCTGCATTTGCCGTTGCACCCATACAATTGTGCAGAGGCGAAGCGGTTACAGTAACCAATACTTCATCCAATGCAAATGCTTACCTGTGGAAATGGGGAAATGGTGACTCAACATCCTTTAACGGTGGTGCTTATGTATACAATACGGCAGGTACTTTCACCATCACTTTAATCGCAAAGAAGCTTGAGCTAACGTCTGTTTGCGTGGACAGCACTAAAAAGACAGTAACCGTAGTAGATAAAATACCGGCTATCATCAACGTGGCACCGGGCAAGAGATGTGTGCCTTATAACTTGCAGGTAAGTGCAGTAAATGCAACCGGAGCAAGCCTTGTAGAATGGAAAATTTTTGATGCTGCTATTCCTCCGGGTATATTTTATTCTACCGGTATTTCTGCCTCGCATGTATACAATATTGCGGGTACCGATTCAGTAAGGTTAATCGTTCGCAATACCAATGGATGCGCTGATAGCACCACCTTTCGATTTACCGTGTATGGTATACCGGTAACAGATTTTTCTCCCCGATCCATCACTACCTGTAGCCACGATACCACGATTGTATACACGGCTAACACGCCCAATGCGGGAAGAGATACCATTAGCTATTTGTGGTTCATCAACAACCAGCTGACGGGTAACACCAATCCGTACAATTACCGTTTTCAAACAGCGCTTAACAATGCGGCCCCTGTTGATTATAGTGTAAAACTGCTGGCGCAAAATGCAGGTGGTTGCGGCGATACTTCTCTTCCGGCAAGTGTTCGGGTACAGACTTTACCAACGGCCGGCCTCAAGGTATCCCCTTCTATTATTCAGCAGCAACCCAATAACACGTTCACTTTTGACGACACCACGTCCACCAATTCATTCAAGAATTATTTATGGGTGATGGGTGATCGCAGCCAGCAAACACGCAGTGGTAAAAGCGTGACCTATCAATACAAAGACACGGGAAGTTACCTGGTGAAACTCATCACTACAGACTTTGCAAACGGATGTACAAACAGAGACTCAGTACAGATCACGATGCTTTATGTACCGGGATATATACAAGTACCCAATGCCATTTGCCCTGGATGCAGCAATGGAACGCTTCGCCAGTTTTTACCATTAGGTAAGGGCCTCAGCTCATACCGTTTGCGCATCCTTACCTCGTGGGGTAAAGTAATTTTTGAAACGACTGCACTCCATCCTGATGGCTCACCTAAAGAAGCATGGACCGGATTGTACAATGGCAACACCATACAACAGGATACTTACAGATGGGAAATTGAAGGACGATTTACCAATGGTACCGAATGGAAAGGCATGGTATATCCCGGCAGTGACAAGCCGGTGAAATCAGGATTTGTAACCATCATAAAATAACTGTATGAGCGTAATGATGATGAATAGAATTGAAAGATTGTGGCTTGTTCAAAAACGAGTGTGGTGGAAATCTTTAGTAATGGTTACTGCTTTCATCTTTTGCAAAACCATTCGTGCTGATGCTCAGGATCCCATTTACTCACAGCCTTTTCTTTCGCCCGTTTACTTAAACCCGGCAGCTACCGGTTGTGGTGAAAATGATGCGCGGCTAAGTTTTATTTACCGGCGTCAGTGGTGGACCATTCCTTCTTCAATGAGCAACCTGGCATTTTCTATTGATAAATATTTACCAGCACTTGGTGGTGGGGTGGGCCTATTAGCTACCCAATCTACCGAAGGCTATTTAAACAAGAGTGGCTTGTATGCATCGTATGCTTACCACATTTGTGCAGGCACAAAAAGTGCAGCGGAAAATGGAAGCGCACCCAAATGGTTTTGGACGGGTGGCCTGCAATTTGGTATGGCAAGGTCTACCATTAATTACAACAACCTTGTATTTGCCGACCAACTGAATGTGGATGGTTTTATACGTGGTTCAGCTTCCAGCGCCACCCCTCCAATAGGTAGTGGCCGCTATTATCCTGATTTTGCAGCAGGCACTTTCTTCAATTATAATTTCAACGATAACAATAGGCTATTGTTAGGTTTTAGCGGGCACCACATCAATACTCCAGACGAGTCGCTTACATACACAGGAGATAGTGTAAGAAGTGTATTGCCTGCTCGCTTCGGGGCAAACTTTATGCTCACGCATACCAACGATGCACAAACATGGTCGTATAGTATTGCGGGGATGGGTTACAAGCAGGCATACAATAAAAACCTGCAAATAGGTGCCGAAGTAACACAAAACGATTACGACATTACATTGGGCATGTGGTACCGCATGAACCTGAATGACCAGTTTTCAACTTATTCCAATGTGAATACCTTCAGCGTTACGCTGGCTATAAATCTTACTGGTAATGCTTCAAAACAGAATAAAATAAAATTAGGAATCGGCCACGACGCAGAGCTGCGCAACAAGGCATATTCATACACTACCGGCAGTACCGAGCTGGGTTGCCTGTGGGATTTTAGTACTTATGACCAATCCTCGGACAATCCCTGCAAGCCGAAGATAAGTAGCTACATGTGCCCAGCGTTTTAAAGTTAGCATTTGCCCATGGGTAAAGTTTGATACCAGGCTCCCCTCCTTTTTCAACCCGAATCTGCGTAGAAGAAGGTTTCATATTATAATCTTTACATTACTTATTGACAAGTTGGACAGTGTTACTGTATTTTTACATCAAACTTTTTTTATGAAGCTTTTTGTTGCTGGTTTGCCTAATGACTTTGATGACACCGATTTGAAGGAAATGTTTGAGCTGTATGGCGAAGTCACCTCTGCAAGAATAATAACGGACAGGGCTACCGGCAAAAGCAAAGGCTTTGGTTTTGTAGACATGCTTAACAAGACGGAAGCCATGGAAACTATAGAAGCCCTTGACGGAGCCGGATTGCCACGCGGAAAAACCATCACGGTAAAAGAAGCGGAAGAACAACCACGCAATCCAGGTTTAAATAGAAGCAATAATAACAATCGATTCAACAGCCGCTTTTAGTTACTCTCATAGAATAAGTGGGGAATGCTGCGTTTTTTTTTAATTGCTTCAGCGGCCAAATTTTTCTACTTTTATAGCTGTATCCAATTTATTCATCTATGATCGCTTACCACGCTCCTTTTGAAACTATCGATACAAGATTAGCAGCTATGCATCATGAGATCGCAATACTTGAAGCCACTTGTAAGAAAGGTGGCAAAGAAGCAAGATTATCTGCTTTAAAACAAAGATTATATTTCCTTCAATGGAAGCGCGAAAACCTTGCCGTTGTTTACGACAGGAAGGTGGAGCAGGTTTAATCGAAGTTCTTGCGGCTTGAAATCCTTTTACGCCAGCGCTTTTTCTTTTCTACTCAACAGGTTTAATCTTAGCGTTAATTCATCCATGCTAAATGGTTGGGTAAGGTAATCGTCTGCTCCAAGGTCAAAAGCTTTTTGCAGTTGCGCTTCATGTCCCAGGGCACTTAATACAATCACTGGCAGGTTGTAATTTTTCATAGCGGCAACAAACTCAACCCCTACCGAGGGTGTCATGATATCTACTACAATTAATTGAGGGTTGTGACGCAGAATGTTTTCAATTGCCTCGAAGGCTGACGTACAAAACACCACGTCGAAGCCCTGGCGTAAGAGTGTAAGTTTTAGTGCAGCAGCTAAAGCCGGTTTGCTTTGTACAAACAGTACTTTCATGTAGAATATTGGTTTTAAAAGGATATAGGAAAACGTAAACGTTTTGCCACTCTTATAAAACTTCAAACCTCATTTAATATTGTGATAAGCAGCGCGTAGGAAAAAATAAATATTCTTTATAATCTTCCTTTCTTCAAAAGTCGTTTCACTCTAACGGTAAGTTCGGTTGGGTTAAATGGCTTTGTAAGGAAATCGTCTGCACCCAGTTGGAAGGCTTCCATTACCGTATCCTCTTCGCCCAACCCCGACAACACAATAATAGGCACGTTACTTCCTGAGTTTTTTACAATACTGATAAACTCAAGTCCCGAAGTATATGGCATTAAGATATCGGTGATGATTAAATCAGGTTGATTCTGTTCAAATGCTTTCAAAGCTTCTCTGCCATCGGCAACACCCGCCACTTCGTAGCCTTCGTTTCTAAGTTTTGCCTCTATTGCCATCAACATCAGCGGTTCATCTTCTGCTACCAGTATTTTCATAACAATTAGTTTAGGTGATATTTATTTGATGTAGTCTAGTGAGCCACGGAATTGGTTGTAATGGTAAAATTTGCCCTAAGAATTTGTTCAGCCTGTTCATACATGGATGATGCCGTAGCCACCAACGAAGGAATAGTATTGAGGTTGGTCTGGGTTTTTGCACAAACCTCTATCTGCTTAATGATTTCTAACATATTGCCTACCACTACAATGGAATAAGAGGACTTTGCAAAATGTGCACTACTAAACAGGTTAAGCCAGTCTTGCTCCTTTGCAAACCGAACGATCTTTTCCATCGTTACCGGCATGGTTTGTAAGAAGGTGCCGATCATCAATTGTACAAAACCCTCGTCATTTGCCGCAACGTCGTAAACAAGGTCCAAATTTACCACCACATTGTTTTGCGAAAATTGGTGACTGGTTTGCACTGCGTTTCTCATCATATCTTTTCCATTGTACTACCCTTTTCAAAAAGCAAACGACAAAACTTGTAACGCCAATATTCGCCTTGTGAATTCTATTGCCAGGATATCTAAACGCTAAAATAGCGCAGTTCTTTTTTTGAATGTATAAAAATTAAAGATCACTGTTTGATGGAAGCCCTTCTTGATTAAGTCAGATACTGGAAACAACCCAATATGTTAAATGAATTGACTTTATTTTAACCAGTGAAGTGAATTCAATTCTACTATTTTTGCCCACTTAATACTTAACTGACTGCAGAACACATCTTCTGTGGCAATTTTCAACAGAAATTTTATATGAAGAAATTCTTGTGTACTGCTGCCCTACTTATTGCTTTGCAGACAGTATTTGCACAAACCGTTATTGATAGTACCAGGCCTGTAGCACCTCCACGTACACCCTCTAAGACAGGTTGGAAAAAGACAGACCTCAGCAATCGGGGAAATGATCACATTCTGTTGCAGTTTGGGGTAGATAGTTGGGGTAGTGTGCCGGATAGCGTACGTACCAAAGGGCTTCCGAGGCACTTCAACATTTACTTTATGTTGGATAAGCCTTTTAAAACCAACCCGAAATTCAGCGTAGCATTTGGAGTAGGTGTTGGTTCAAGTAACATCTTTTTCGATAGGACTTATGTAGATGTGAAGTCGAATGCAGTAAGGCTGCCGTTTAAAAACCAAGACTCAACTGATCATTTTAAAAAGTTTAAACTTACCACAGCTTTCCTTGAAGCTCCGGTAGAATTACGGTACAATACCAACCCTGCTACTCCAAACAAAAGCTACAAAATAGCTATTGGTGGTAAAGTGGGAACATTGATTAGCGCCGGCACCAAAGGCAAAACGCTCGAAAATAGAAACGGCCAGGCCATTAATAATTTTATAGAAAAAGAAAAGAGCAAAAAGTTTTTTAATGGTACACGACTGGTTGCTACGATGCGCGTAGGATACGGCATCTTCTCTCTGCATGGGACCTACCAAATCACTAATTTTTTAAAGGATGGTGCAGGACCCGAAATAAGACCTTATTCAGTTGGCCTGACGATCAGTGGCCTGTAAATTGAATTAACTAAGTTTGGCAGCCACCGGCATATAGCAGCCGGTGGCTGTTGTATTTCACGATATCTTTAATTCAAAATATTTTTAGCATTGATAGATAAAACAAACCGGATACAGGAAGAACAACGAGCTGTATTAGTTGGCCTGGTGCACAACGAACAAACAGAACAGCAAGTAAAAGAATACCTGGAAGAGCTGGCTTTTTTGGCCGAGACAGCAGGAGCTATTTCCGTTAAAAGGTTCATTCAAAAACTGGCTCGTCCCGATAGTAAAACCTTTGTAGGCAAGGGAAAGCTGCAGGAGATAAAAGAATACATCATTGCCAAAGACATTCAGCTAATCATTTTTGATGATGAGCTAACCGGTTCTCAAATTTCGAACATACAAAAAGAGCTCGGCATCATTACCCTTGACCGAAGCGATTTGATCCTGGACATTTTTGCACGCCGTGCCCGAACAGCACAAGCTAAAGTACAAGTAGAACTGGCCCAATACCAATACATTTTACCACGGCTACGCGGTATGTGGAGTCACCTTGAAAGGCAAGGTGGAGGAATCGGGTCAAGAGGCCCGGGTGAAACAGAAATTGAAACCGATAGAAGGATTGTAAAAGATAAAATAAGCTTGCTAAGAAAGAAGCTTGGCGAAATAGACAAACAATCATTTACCCAGAGAAAAGATCGGGGCGAGTTTATACGCGTGGCTTTTGTGGGCTATACAAACGTTGGCAAGAGTACACTAATGACTCTATTGAGCAAGAGTGAAGTGTTTGCTGAAAACAAGTTGTTCGCTACGCTGGATACCACTACCCGCAAAGTAGTTTTTGAGAGTACGCCTTTCTTATTGAGCGATACGGTAGGTTTTATCCGCAAGCTTCCGCATCACCTGGTTGAAAGCTTTAAGAGTACATTGGATGAAGTAAGAGAGGCGGATATTTTACTACACGTGGTAGATATTTCTCACCCGCAACATGAAGATCAGTACGCTGTGGTGAATAAAACTTTGCAAGATTTGAAAGCCTTCGACAAACCCATGCTTACCATTTTCAACAAAATGGATTTGTATGAAGTAAACACTTTTGACAAATGGCTGGAAGACGATGTAAAAGAAGAAATACGAAGCGACCTAAAACAGAAATGGCGAAACATTACCCAGGGCAACTGCGTGTTTGTTTCAGCAGTTGAAAAAACGAATGTAGATGAGCTCCGCCAATCAATATTGAATAAAGTGCGGGAGATGTATCGCATCCGCTACCCGTATAAATCAGAATATTTCTATTGATGGCGGGGAAGAAAATAAAATGGCACAAGCTAGCCGAAAGCAAGAAGTCTATCGCTTGGCAAAATAACAAAATGGCTTTATTGGAAGCCGGAGGAAAAACGGTGACTGTTGCACTCATCAACAACCAAATATTTGCCTGCGCACATAAGTGTCCGCATGCCAGTGGGCTGCTGGTTAACGGGTTTATAGATGCTATTGGTAACATTGTTTGTCCGCTTCACCGGTACAAGTTTAGTTTACAAAATGGCCGCAATGTTTCGGGTGAAGGCTACTACCTAAAAACGTACCCGATTGAAGAACGAGAAGCCGGCATATTTATAGGTTTTGAAGAAGGCAGCCTGCTTGATTTCTTTAAGTAGCTGAGGGTAAAAAAATATTTTGCTGCAATAGATTATCCCCTATTTTTGCAACCCATCAATAAAAAGATGGACATCCCTCCTCAGCTCATTTAGTAAGAGCATCCCGACAGTGGTCGGGAGGTGGCGCTGGTTCAAATAGCGTAAAAAAGTTGAAACATAGACATTCCTCCTTAGCTCAGTTGGTTAGAGCATCTGACTGTTAATCAGAGGGTCCCCCGTTCAAGTCGGGGAGGGGGAGCTTAAAAATGAAGCACTTAGAACTGAAATGTTTTAGGTGCTTTTTTATTTGCACCTAAATAAGCCACATCGGTAGACAATGCTACCATATTCAACCCTCTTTATCTCACTACTATTTTTACTTCATCTCTCAACTGCTTTGCAAACAATTCCAAATAGGATGACCATTCATTTGCTGATTTAAAATAGCGGGCTTTATCCCATGTAGCCCCGGCATAATAAACCAATGGCATACCACTTTTTACAAAATGCAAACTCAATAAATGTTTTTTCCCATAAAGCATTTCAGGCTTGCCTCCAAATATTACAGTGCCTACGCCAATCGTTCCGTTCATACTATCTCTTGGAAGCCAATATGCCATAACTCCTTCCTGCTCGTTGAATAGTTTTATATCTGTACCCTTTTGCTCATTGATGCCAATGACTACTGGTAAGCTATCGATCCCGCTGAAATTATAAGTGGCATTCATTTTATTTAAAAACTCGCCAGCATCCAATTGTATTGTCTTGGTAACCGTCACCTGGTGTTTGCCTGCTTGCCATGCATTGTACATCAATTGAAAGCTGCTTCGCAATGGGCCATTCTCTAAAATTGTATAACTGTTGTAATTCTTTGGAAAGTAAAGACTGTCATTTAGGTAAGGCGCACAATCGCCTGCACCCAATGAAAAGCCAACACCATAAAAGTCTAATCCTTCGCCATAGTCTTTATGATAGTCTTCTGACTTGTACCATTTATTGATTACGAGATTGCTAGTACGTTTTGCCCAAACATCAATTCCATAGGCGTTAAAGGTGGTAGCCTCCAAAGCCTTCCCATACATTCTAAATGCCATCCGGTCATTTTCCCAGGCAAAATCATCAAAACGTTCGGGAACATAACGGCAGTACGTTTTTGATTTAAAGGCCTGCTTTGTACCTTGTTTAAGTTGAAGTGTAATTTTTTTACGGGCAGGGATAGATACTTGAACCAATAAATTTTCAATAGTATTTGTGCCTTTGCTTTCTAACTGGTAGGTTATTTGTTTTGCTGACTGGTCGACTACAATGAGTTGATTGATATCAATAGAAGGTTGGCGTTTTACTATTTCGCTCCATGAAATTTCTATCACTTTATTGGATAGGTTCTCGTTAGATGTATTCGCAATCGAAATGGTTATCGGTTTATTTACTTGTGCAACAACTCGTACGCTACCAAGCAAAAAAACTGTAAATAAAACTGAGAGCGTGTAGTAGGTAAAGCCAGTTCTTTTATTCATATTTTTTATCTTCTAATCAACTTAGCGTAACCTGTTGATAATCTCACTAACCAGTTTCTTAAATAAAGAATAGACAGCGATTCATTCATCGCCATCTATTTATTGTTTTATTGTTTGTGGGTTAGGTTTACTAGTGTCTTATTTTCAACAACTTCATTTGTTGTTTTTGATTGCCCTGGCTGGCTTGTAAAATGTAAGTGCCGGGCCTGTAATTTTCACCTATCGTTATTGTTTCACCAACTGCTAATCCTGACCTTGTCTCTAAAACTCTTCCGGAAACATCTGTGATATTGAAATATACCAACCCAAGTTTCCTATTACCCTTAATGGTTATGCTGAAATAATTAGTAGTTGGATTGGGTGTTGCTTTCAACGTAAATAAATCAACTTCATTTTTAACCCCCGATTTAAAATTCGTTGTAATGTTCCGTGTGTTTACTGCATTGCATGCACCCAGTTTTGCACCTTGTTTTAAATGTGCATCAACGGCATTTTTATTAATGCAAAGTTGATTTACGGGATTCGAGTTGCTGTTTGGAAAATGGCAAACGATTACTCCCTCATTTTTATTTCCGCAGCGTACATCCATTACAGTTATTGTTACAGCCTTTGATGTGATGCATCCAAATTCATTGGTGACCGTTACCGTGAAAGTGTAAACGCCTGCAGTTGTAGGAGTAAACACTGGGTTAGCAATGTTCGAACTGCTTAAGCTCGTTGTAGGCGTCCACTGGTAAGTACTTGCACTTGCAGATGAAGAACTATTGCTTGCTGTTAGCGTTAACGCTTGTGCACCAAAGCCAATGGCAATTGTGTTTGCATCAAGGCCGGTAAACGTATTATCTGTACGGCTAACATTGATTGAAACAACTGGCGCTACACCCTCAACCGTAACTGTTCCAGTCTTGCTTGAAATAAGTCCGTTTACATCTGTTACTATAAGCGTAACGGTATTGGTTCCAATCTGCCCACATGTAAATGTATTGGGCGAAACAGAAATGGAAGCAATACCACAATTATCAAAACTACCATTGTTCACCTGGGCAGCAGTAAGGATTACTTGTCCATTTACAAGTACGACTGTTATGTTTTTAGTGATGACCGTAGGTGGGGTTGCATCTTTCACTACTACCTTTTGCGTAGCAGTAGATACATTGCCATTCCCATCATTGAAGCTCCATGTAATGATATGCGTGCCTTGGGTTGTGTAATTCAATGCATCATTTGTTGTCCCGGTAATGATGCCTGTACAATTGTCTGTAGTGGTAGGTGTGGCGGCTGTGGCTGAACAGTCACCGGTAACATCTGCAAGTGTGGGAACAACTGGTGCAGTTACATCCTTGATGATTACCTTCTGCGTAGCAGTAGATACATTTCCATTGCCATCACTAAAGCTCCATGTAATGATATGCGTGCCCTGGGTTGTGTAAGTCAATGCATCATTTGTTGTTCCGGTAATTATGCCCTTACAATTGTCTGTAGTGGTAGGTATGCTTGCTGTTGCAGCACATTCACCGGTAACATCTGCAAGTGTGGGAACAACTGGTGCAGTTACATCCTTGATGATTACCTTCTGCGTAGCAGTAGAAACATTTCCATTGCCATCACTAAAGCTCCATGTGATGATATGCGTGCCCTTGGTTGTGTAAGTCAATGGATCATTCGTTGTTCCGGCAATGATACCCGCACAATTATCAGTAGTGGTAGGTATGCTTGCTGTTGCTGCACATTCACCAGTAACATCTGCAAGTGTGGGAACAACTGGTGCAGTTACATCCTTGATGATTACCTTCTGCGTAGCAGTAGATACATTTCCATTCCCATCATCAAAGTTCCATGTAATGATATGCGTGCCCTGGGTTGTGAAAGTCAATGGATCATTCGTTGTTCCTGCAATAATATCCGCACAATTATCAGTAGTGGTAGGTATGCTAGCAGTTGCAGCACATTCGCTTGTAATGTCTGAAAGTATAGGAACCACCGGCGGCGTAACATCTTTGATGATCACACTTTGAGTAGCTGTTGTTGTATTGCCATTACCATCATCAAAAACCCAATTGATGGTGTAGTTTCCCTGCAAAGTATACACAACAGGATCTGCTGTTACAGCGGTGATGGTGCCTGTGCAGTTGTCTGTAGTTGTGGGGGCAATTACGGTTACAGCACATTCACTAGTAACAACAGGTATTACTGCAGCTCCAGGTGGGGTTACATCTTGTATAACTACCCTTTGTATGGCTGTTGACACGTTGCCATGTCCATCATCAAAATGCCAGGTAATTAAATGACTTCCTTGTGTGTTGTAGGTGGTAGCATCTGTAGTAGCACCGGTTATAATGCCGGCACAATTATCTGTAGTAGTAGGTATGCTGGCGGTTGCCGAACATTCGCCGGTAACATCTGACAGCACCGGAACGATGGGTGCAGTGTTATCCTCAACTGTAACAATTGCCTGCGCAGAAGATACGTTTCCGGCCTCATCCGTTACGGTAAGCGTAACGGTATTTGGACCAAGATTTTGACAAGAAAACATTGAAAGATTAATTGATAGCGATGCTATTCCAACATTGTCTGTACTGCCAAAATTGATATCCTGTGCGGTAATGGTTGCAAGGTTGCTGTTGTTCAACGGAACCGAAATGTTTTGGGTGATAACGTTGGGTGCTTCTTTATCAAACGTTACGGATGTTAGGTCAGTTGTGGCGGTTACTTCTGCACCAGCGTTGCCTGCAAAATCAGCAAAACCATTGATGCTTATAGATACTGGCCCGTTGGCATCCGCACTTGTCATGGTGTAGTTGGCAGTATAAATATTTCCACTTACTGAAAGGGTAGCACCGTTTCCTGCAATCTTTACAGTTGGCACAGTTATTCCCTCACTTGCCATAAATGTCAGCGTAACCACATCGCCCACTTTAGCTAATGATGGAGTGGCATTATTTGAACGAATAGAAACATTGGTAAGCGTTGGTGCAACATTATCACCCGGCTCAATGCCGAATATCAACACACCATCGTCATACACGGGCATCTGCCTTGTTTTGGTAAGCGTGTTATTCAAAGCACTAATTCCATTGTACGACCAGTCGTTGTTGTTATTCCAGCCTGCAGGACCTGTGATGGTAAAGTTGGCTTCTCTGAACCAATGCACATTGTTGCCTGTATTAGTAGCCGGAATTACACCACCGGGAAATATTACTTTACCCGGAAAACTAACCTCTACGTAGTAGATGTTTCCCGAGAAATTAGTGATGGGCGAGATCACTTGTCCTTCACTATTGGTATTAACTATTGCGGCACCAGTAGTAACGGTCAATGCGCCTACTGCAACACCAGCATCAAGCGTGAAGAAATATTTTGTGCTTAGCTTATTGGATGACCTGGCCGGCCATGCTGAACGGTTATTGATCTGTGCTTTTACGTTTATTGAAGTAGCCGAAATAGAATTGGTTCGGGCTTCTACAAAGAATTCATCATCCCGGGTTTCCTCTGCAGGAAAATTTGCCAGCACATTTCCTGTTCCCGGATTCTTTAGCATCATACGCGCAAATGCACCGGGCAACCCCGCATTGAAATCTAACGTGACTTCGTTGGTCACTGAGTTGTTTACATTATTTACCGAAAGGTCAAACTCATCTAAGGGATTCGCATTGCCATCCACCTTTGTTGGACCACCTAACAACGCGCCATAAAAAGTATGTCGCGGATTGGTAACATTATACTGTGGCTTGTTGCTCTGCAAATGCTCAAATCCAGCCCACGGTCCGTGTGCTCCACGATGGTGCGACGCATTCCATGGGTTTGGACCGAAGCCAATCACATAACTCCTGGTATAAGGATTGTCTCCCAAAGCATACCTTATTTGCGTCTGTGCAAACTTATCGTAGATGGCTTTCCGATCAATCGTAGTGTTGATAGCGGGACTCGCTACAGGAGCTGTAGATCCATCAACTCCAGCACCATTTACCATGTCATCACTATAAATACCTGCAACAAATGCCTGGTTGGTACTATACCGTAATGGTGCATAAGAAATGCTGCTTGACGATGTTTTAGCGGCCATTCCACCGGCAGAATATTTTACTTTATCGAAGTAGCCAATTGTCCACCAATCGAGCCAACGCTCTACTCTTCTTTTATAAGTTACCTGAGTTGCACCGGTTGTTTCTCTCGTTAATAAAGTGAAGGCCGCTGGTGCCACATTGCTAAAGAATAATTCTCTGAAATGCGCATACGCATTGTCAGGGTTTGGTGTTAAGTTGTAATACTCGTTTGCTTTGGTGAGATAAGCATTGGTATACCCAGCCGTTAAGGCTGCTTGTTCTGCTTTATGCAACCAGATCGCACCCCACATCATTTCATCCCAATAATTATTATCCCGATAAAAATAATTTTCTGTTTTTGAAATTACACCAGCCGAATTCCTATGGCCATCTACGCCGCGGTAAGTATCGCCAAAGTCAAACAACTTGCGTGCTTTGCTCAACAGTAGATCAGCATAGGCAACGTTGGCAGCACCGCCCGCATTCCTAAATACAATGGAAGAAGCAGCCAGTGCAGCACTGGTATGCCCTGCCACATCAGAACCCTTGCAGGTAACATCTATCCGGTACGATTTATTACTGCCAATGGCAGGAAAAATTAAATCCAATACCTCTGGCGCGGCCCACTGTCCGTGTGCATAGGTATCATCCGTTACCTGCGAATAAAATTCATACGTACCTGGTTGGTCATCTACAAAACACCTGATGAAGTAATCGTTGATGTGCTTTAAATTATCGAGCAGGTAAGGCTGCTGATTGGTAGATGAATACACGCCGTTGTATTCTACCCCACTCCATGCAAGGAACGAAGCTGCATAAGCCATCGTGTTGTTACACTTATACGTATCGCCTGCATCATGCCATCCACCGGTTAAGTCTTTGCCTACATCCTTCCCATCATTCATTAAAGAATTACCCCGCCATTCTACCCTGTTTTGTCCCGGGTTTTTTCCTCTCACCGCAGGCAATGAGCCACTGCGTTGTCCCTCATAAAAATATAACGACTTCTGCAGCGCTTCTGCATAATTGAAATTGACAATGGCTTTTGTGACAGGGGTTATATTTCGCGTAAGCGTATTGCTCGATAACGCACCATCATTCACCGTGATTGAAACGGTACGGGTGTTGCCGTTAAAGTTGTAATTGGTGGTTTGATAATATTGCACACTTCTTAATGCCGCCTGGTAGTTTGCCAAAGTGGAAACACCCGACAAACTAAGCGTTCCTGTTGCAGGGTTCCATGTGCCGGCAATGCCATTTTGATTGGTGAAGCTCAAAACATCCTGGCTGTTTCTATAGTTGCTTGTAATAGCTATTGTAGCATTGATTAAACTCGTATTATCAACGTCACTCACAGTTATCGTTGATGTAATATTTGCACGGGCAGTGTTTTCTGTATGAGTAAAACCTGTTGCTTCAATGGCAGCTAATACAGGTGCATTATTTACAGGAAGAATACTAATGTTTCTTGTGGCAGGATTGCTTTCATAAAGACCATCTGTAACTATGAACGTTGCTGTTCTTACCGAAGTACCGGGATTGACACTACTGTTTGTATACTTAACGGATCTAAGTGCAGCCTGATAATCTGCATTGGTAGCGGTGCCACTCAGGGTAAGTTTACCAGTTGCAGCGCTCCATGAACCTGTAATACCATTCTGATTTGTAAATGAAAGAAAATCTTCACCCGTAACATAATTGCCGGTGAGTTGAACGCTTCCGCTACTCATGGTGGTGCTGTAAGAACTGGTAAGCGCAATCGTGTTGCTGATGGACACTGCTCCCGATCCTTCAGTATAGCTCAGTGAAGTGTTCTCCAGGTTATCCAACAATGGACTGTTTGCTATAAGAATAATGAGCCTTCGTGATGCGGTTCCGGTAGCCAAACCATCATCAACCGTGATGGCTATTCGTTTGGCTCCTGCCGTACCATTCGTTCCTTTAGCATTTACATACTGTACCGAACGCAAAATTGTTTGATAATTGGCTAAGCTTGATATACCTGTAAGCGTAAGCATCGGTCCGCCCACCGCACTTGCATTAAAGGAAGATGTAATGCCTGCGAAAGGTGAAAAAGTAAATTCGTCTTCATCGGTTTTGCCGCCTTCTGTTACCTGTACAGTAGCTCTCGCAAGGTTGGCATTGTCTGCGTCCGAAACAGTCAGGCTGTTATCAATAATGATGGAAGACGCGTTGCCCGTATTCAAAATTAAATCTGATTGCTGCATCACTATTACCGGACTAATGTTTCCAACCGGTGGTGGAGGTGGGGGCAAAACGGTATTGTCTGTAACCCGAAACATACTGGTTCCGCCATTTCCATTTGAGATCAAATAGGATCCGCCATTCTGCGGAACAAACACATCCAATATATTATTTCCGTTGAATCCGAAATTGGTTGCCGGAGTTGTAGGCGTGGAAGTAGTAATACCTCCTCCAGCTATAGTAGTAATGTTGCCTGTACCATTGCTGGTAAATGCAACGCGTTTTATCAAGCCTGAAGTACTACCGGGTGTAACACCTTTGTCGAGAATATATAAGTTGCCCACACCATCCAGGCTCAATCCATAAATGCCATTTGAAACCGTTGGACCGACAGCGGGTACGCCATTTCCATTACCCGCAGTGCCATTACCTACGTAGGTTGAAATTAATCCCGTTGTACTGCTAATGTCAATCTTGCGGACGCGTAAACTAGTACGATCTGCCACATAAATAAACTTATTGGTTTTATCATAAGCCAGGCCACTTATATCTCCAGCCTTGAACACTGAAGCATTGCCTGTATTGGTAGCTGTTGTATATACACTGCCATCCCCGACACTGGTTGACGTACCTGTTCTTTGCCCAATGATTACATTGCTAATTACACCTGTAGTTGTGTTTATTCTATATACTCCGCAGACGGTAGTGTTGTTACCTCTTCTTGCAAAAAATAAGTTCCCATTTTCGTCTAATGCCATATCGATTATGTCAGAACCATTGGTAATAGCTGTTGCATTTATTCGGGTGGTGGTAGCTGTGCCAAGGATGAGTTTATTTATAAAACCATCTGATGTGGCATAGTATAAAATGCTTTCATCTGCTGATAAGGTAAAACCTGTAGCACCTGTTACGCTACCTAAAAATGTAGTTTGTAAAGTGGAAGCAGCAAGGGTTCTGGTAATGCGCAATCCCGGTGCATCATAACCGTATTTATCGCCGGTGGATGCAAGGGCGACCGTACCAATGTTAGTAGCCGCAACGTCTCGTGCAGCTGCAACTGCCACGGTTGTTTGCGCCTTAGTTGACAGGAAAAATAAGGAGCAAATAAAGAACATGAGGAAGCGATTACATGCTTTCGCATGTATGCCTGTAGCAGCAATTCTGGTCATAGTAGATAGTATTAAATAGTCAACCGTTTTTATGGAGAAATGATATTTCGATATAGGCAATACGAGACTGCATAAAGATTTTTCCAGTCTCTAAGCCACAAAGCCTTCATTGAATTTCACGGAATAAATGCTACGCAGACACGGTTCAATACGTCACCAACTGTTGTCGTTGTAAATAGGCAATACCCTAACTGAAAATCCAATTATTTATACATCCTGCATCGCACTTTTATATTTCGTTTAAACCCAACCCGATAGCCGAATTATTACTTTTTAGTGGAGTTGATGCTATTCCAATTGCCACTGAAATAAGCCTTATCTAGTTGCAATAAAAAATGGTCGTCTTTTTTTCGTTCGCCCAATTTTCTCAAATCATCATAGATAAAAAAGGACAGCCAAAACCCGTTGTTATATTTTTCCTGCAATGATTTTGGATTCATGAAGTATGCGTAGTAACCTGTATTGATGCTAAGTTTTTCTGCAGCCTTCAATGCATCCAATCCCATTTTCCACTGTAAGTTGGCTGATTTTTGAAAAAGTTTTTTATAGCCTTTATATTTCAACGAACGGATATCAACGATCGTTTCTTTATCATCAACACCAAGCGTTTTTAAAGAGATTGTTCTTTCAAACCTTTGATCTCCATCCATATCAAATTCAAGCTGATCAAAAAAACCATTGTTATCGGTATCAGTATATTTTATGGTTGGGAAGCTTGTTGGTTCGGGACGTGCCACATCGTGTACGATAGTATCAGCACCATTGCGCCAGCCTTGCCAACCCTGGTAATATTTTGCACCTTCATCTATTCTCCATGCTCCCCATTCAGCTCCATACAAATGAATTTTGCCATCCATTTTGCTGATGTATACATTTCCTTTTCCAGAAAAATCCATATCCCATTCTCCCCTGTCGCCCGCAACATCGGCTTGTGGATTGTTATCCAGGCCACCATTTTTTGCACCCACTTTAAAAAGATCTTTGGGGTCGTAAAACTCTGCCCGCTCCCATCGTTCGCAGTCGTCATCTTCATCAAACACAAACCAACTGGCCTGCCACTTACCTTGCTCCAGCACTGCATTGTAAGCTGCGTCATGATCCACATACATCAGCTCAGTCATTTGGCGCCAGCGGCTATCGTAGAAGAAAGTATCGCTTGCAGGTAAGCCCCGCATATTATTGAAGCGATGTACATAATTACTATAGTCAAACCCTTCGCCTACAAACTTTATACTCATATCAAAATCAAATTCATTACCCGGTGCATTATCGTTGTCCAAATCGAATGACATGCGTACATCGGATATTTGCTTTGATAATTTCACCGGGTATTTTTCCCCTGGCTTAACTGTATACTGATCAACGAGGCGAATGGCCATCTCGGAAAGACCATCCCCATCTTCATCGTAAAAAAGAAAAGGGTTTTCCCAATTGTAGCGAAGGTCTTCCACATTGAAGGAGGAAGTATGAATCTTGAGAAACATAGCCCGGCCACTATAGTCCTGGTAAAAGTTTGATCGTCCTTCATGGTCCCATGCTTCCAATTGCAGCATGTTGAAGTTGATGTTATTAAAGACGCCATCTTTATCACTGTCAATAGAAATCATAAAGTGCCCGGGTGTCCATCCGCGGTCTATTCTTCTTGCATTGTCTGCTACAATTTGAATGTCTGCTTTGCCATCTCCGTTATCATCAATCCAGTCAATTATTAAATCCAATTCATCCCCATATTTCCCATCTTTATTGCGGTCAATCATCAGGCAATCATTATCTGTGTCGCCCTGTAAATCGCCCTGCTTCATGTCGTCGTCATCATCTATCCATTGGATGGGAATACTATCATTAATAAAAGTGCGAAGCACATCCGCATCACCGTCATGATCTAAGTCAATGTAAGTAACTGCTCCTGTGTTTACAAATTTTATAAAACTATTAATTGATATTTTTTGTGCAATAGCTGAAATTGAAAAAAGCCAAAAAAGAATAATTAATGAAGAATAAATTTTCATTTTCGTTTAGTATAATTCAACTATTTCCGACAGCGAAATATGATCACTTGCACCGCCAACTTTAATTTCAAATTTCCCTTTCTCTAAAACCCATTTGTACAATTTATCATTGTAGTATTGAAAAGCATCAGCTTTTAATTCAATTGCAATCTTCTTTGTTTCTCCCGGTTGCAATGTCACCTTCTGAAAATCTTTGAGCTCTTTATCGGGTCGTGGCAATGCAGATTTTATTTGCTTCACATAAACCTGCGCTACTTCTGCGCCTGCAACTTTTCCGGTATTTGTTATGGTAAAAGATACCTGCACAACATTGCCGCTAAGCTTTGTTAGTTGAAGCTTATCATATTGAAATTGGGTGTAAGAAAGTCCGTGCCCAAATGCGAATTGGGGTTTTACATTGTATGTATCATGATAGCGATAGCCTACAAAAATATCATCCTTGTAAACTACATTAATGCCGTTGCCTGGATATTCTCCCAGTTTGATGGCCGATGCATCTGCTAACTTTTTCGGAAAAGTAACCGGCAGTTTTCCGGAGGGATTTGTTTTACCAAAAAGGATATTCGCCAACGCATTTCCACCTTCCATACCTGCATACCACGCCTGGACAATGGCTTTTGTATTTGGCTCACATTGTGTCATATCAATCGCACCTCCACCTACTAAAACCACTACCATGTTTTTATTTGCTTTTTGCAACGCAGTGATCAATTCGTTTTGACCGAAGGGCATGTCCATGTTTGGCTTGTCTACATTTTCTGCATCAAAAGCATTGTCGTCCCATTTGTTGTAATCGTAGCCATGCGTCCATCCGCCAACAAAAATTACCACGTCTGCTTTGCTTGCAAGGCTGACTGCTTGTGCTATTAATTCAGTGTTTGCGGTCGCTCCTTTGTGGTCTTCATAGCCTTGCGCAAAATCAATCTTCACTTCATTATTCACAAAGTTTTTTATTCCCTGCAAAGGTGATATTTCATAGAAAGCTTTTACCTGCGAACTGCCTCCACCAAACCCCTGAAGTCTTATTGCATTGTTACCAATGACCGCAATGGATTTAATTGTTGATTTATTTAAGGGCAATAAATCCTGCTCATTTTTTAGCAGCACAATACCTTCTTCAGCAACCTTCAGCGCCGTTAGCTGATGTGCCCTTGTATTGTATTGACCAGCTCTCATCTTGCCTTCAATCATGTTGTATTGATACATGACCCGCAAAATTCTTCGCACCTTTTCATCTATCAATGCTTCTTTCACTCTACCTGCTTTTACGAGTGACACCACTGTATCGCCTAAAAAAAACTTACTATAGTTGATGTTGGGAAGCATTGCCAATTCAGAACCCATTTCTATATCGCAACCATTTTCAATTGCCTGCATCGTATTGTGCACAGCACCCCAATCACTAATCATCGGTCCTTTAAATTTCCATTCGCCTTTCAATATTTTATTTACCAGGTAATCGTTGTGCGTACAGTACTCGCCCCTAAACTGGCTATACGAACCCATGATGGTTGACACGCCTGCTTCCACAGCAGCCTTAAAGCCGGGCAGGTAAATTTCACGCAGTGCCCGCTCACTCATCTCCACGTTGATACTGTTGCGTTGTACCTCCTGGTTGTTGGCGATGAAATGTTTCACGCAAGCTGCCACACCCTGTTCCTGCACGCCTTTTATATAACCGACTACCATTTTTGAAATGAGGTAAGGGTCTTCGCTTTGGTATTCAAAATTCCGCCCGTTTAAAGGGTTGCGCATGATGTTGATACCCGGACCAAGTATGATGTGTTTCTTTCTAAACGCTGCCTCGCTACCAAGTACCTTTCCAAATTCATAACCCAACGCAGGGTTCCATGTAGAGGCCAAACAGATGCCAACAGGCAGATAGGTTCCTGAGTCTAAAGACGGTGGACGCGGTGTTGACCAATCCAATGGACGTTCATAATTAACACCATGCGGTCCATCGCTCATTATTAATTCGGGAATGCCAAGTCTTTTCACACCTGCAGTTGAAAACGCGGTGTTGCCATGTATCATTCCAACCTTTTCTTCTAAGGTCATTTTTTTAATAAGTGCTTCAATCTTTTTTTCGGTTGCGATTGTTTGTGCACTTGTCACCAAAATAAACTGAAGAAATAAAGCAAATAATATAATTCGTTTCATGTGTTGTTGTGGGTTCTTTTAAACGCCATATTCTATAAATGAGTGTAGCAATGTTCACTCGTATTCAATTACTATTTCAACTCAATTTCAAACACGGTATTTATTTTATCGGGTAAATTATAATGTTGGTACGTTGGCTTTTTTATGTTGATGAATACGTTGTTGGTTGTAGTATCGCCCCACCATTTATTCTCGATATAGAGTTCTGTTTTATCAGAAAGTAACCGGGCCTTTACCACCTTATCATGGTATTCTTTCAGGTTGATGTGAGCGATGTGCGGGTGCATGATGTGTGCATACAACTTACTGTACTTTTGCGTAAACCTTCCCCAGTCTGGCTTGGGTGATTTAGCAGCGCCGCAACCATAAATACTTTCGCCATTTAGCTTCATCCACTTGCCCACTTCCTGTAAAATTTCAATTGACTTCGCAGGAATATTTCCTCTTGCATCCGGACCGACATTCAATAATAGATTGCCGCCTTTGCTTACACAATTCACCAAAGTGTGAATGACCAATTCAGGTGTTTTCCATTCATGGTCCGTAGCATTGTAACCCCAACTATTATTCAGTGTTAAACAAGTTTCCCACGGCACTATTTTTCCGTTTGCATTTACATTTGGTGTTTCAGGTACACCTTGCTCTGGTGTTTCAAAATCACCCAGCGTGTTAGTGTCGCCTATTTTGCCGGTACCGTCCCCAGCCAAACGATTGTTTAGAATAATGCCGGGTTGATTTTTTCGCACCATCTGCACTAGCTCCTTTGCTTTCCACTTTTCGCCTTTCATCTCGCCATACGAAAAGTCGAACCACATAATATCAAGCTTGCCATAATTGGTGGTCAGTTCTTTTACCTGCCCATGCATGTATTCTAAATAATTATCCCAATCGTGCTTTACGTTTTTAAAAGCCTCATTGCTTCGCATGGGATGAATGGCATCACCATAATGGGGATAATCGGGATGATGCCAATCAATGACGGAATAATACAAGCCAACCTTAATGCCTTCCGCACGAAAGGCATCTAAAAACTCGCGAACAAGGTCTCTTCCTTTTAAATAAAAACTGCTTTTGTAGTTGGTGAGTTTACTGTCGAACAACGCATAGCCGTCATGATGTTTTGCAGTCATTACCGCATACTTCATACCTGCATCTTTTGCAAGCCTTGCCCACTTCTTTGGGTCGTAATCTACCGGGTTGAAATCATCCACATATTTTTGATACGCTTCGTTCGACATCAATTCTGCCTGCTTCACCCACTCGCCTCTTGCCGGCACAGCGTATACACCAAAATGAATGAACATACCAAAGCGAGCCTCTTGCCACCATTGGATGTTTGATGGCTGCGCACTGGCTGTAAGTACAATTGCAAACAACGCAGATATGGTTATAAAAAGCTTTTTCATAAGCATAGGATTGGTCATTTTGTTTTTTGATTCTCCAGCAGGTACATGTATCCAAGCAATGCACCCCAGTGATAAAAGTTATCGCTTGTATTTTGTGGTTCTTTGGGCAATCGTCCAATACCAGATGCATGATAGTTTTCAAATACACCTTTGCTATCGCGCCAATTTTTGATGAGCAATGTGTTGGATTTTTCTACCAATGCTTTGGTTACTTCCGGGAAGTTGTAATTCTTCAATCCCTGGTAAACAAGGAAGTTTAATGGCGCCCAAATTCTACCTCTCCAATAGTCCTGTTGCTTAAAGGCAGTATCATTTCGTGCAACGGAAGGCAATACCCATTCACCCCAGAATTCATTGGTGTTTAGCATGTGCTCATTAATCATTCTTGAAGCTTGTGCAGGTGTAGCAACTCCTGCAATCAGCGGATAAAACAAAGTGGGTGATAAACGGAAATTCCATTCGTTGTTATCCGTCCGCTTGTTTAAAAACATTCCGAAATCATTGTTCCAAAGTTTGTTTAAAGACGTGGTATAATAAGCAGCTCTCTCCCGAATTTCCTTCGCATCCATTGGCCTTTGCATCACCTCTGAAAGTTCAGCCAGGTATTTGCAATCTGCTATGTATAAACTCATCAATCCTACATCGGCCAAAGCCATCTGGTGGCTTTGCTTGTTGAAGGGAACCGCATCATACATAGGCGCATTATCCAGTCCACTTTCATAAGCCGCACCTTGCCATGTATTGGCTGCACCGTCTGGTGGAATATCGTCTGTGCCCCAGCACAAAAGTCCATTGGTGTCTCGATGCTTCGGCCACCAGCGGTTCCATTTTAGCAGGCGGTCATAAGTCATATCAAGCAACCACTTGTCCTTGTATTTTTTATACAAACTACTTATCGCCATACTGCCAACAGGAGGTTGTGAACGGTCAGGTGAACCGAGACCGAATGCTGAAACATAATTCGGAACCATACCCCAATCATCCACCGTTTTGGTTACTTCAATCACGTTTGCATAAGCCAGTGCTTTGTTGTCAAAGCCAGCCATCATTCCTGATAGATAAGTATCCCAATCGAACAACACATAATGACCACCAAAGAAGGTATTCCAAACCCTGCTAACCGGCGCAATCACTGCATCACGTTGCGCATCATAAATCATATTCCATGCTAACACAGACTGCTGTGCTAAGTATGTTTCCTTCAAATCTCCATACCTATTTACCGTGTTTTCAAATGCATTTCGCTTAGCTAAAACAATGGATTGTATTTGAAGCAGTGTTCTTTTCTTTCCAACACTAACGCCCATTATTTTATCTACAGCAAAAGTGAGATAGGGAATGCCTATTGGTAGTGGATCAATAATGGCTTTCGCATTATCACTCACCTGCACCTGCCATATTTTATTAGCAATTGTAGCCTTTATGGATTTACCTGTTAGCTGCACCAAACCCTTCCTATTCCATAACATGCCCGCTTCTACCACAAGGTGTTGTTTGATGATTGGAATTTCTATTGGAGTAATCAGCACAACAAGGTCGTCACCATCGTGTGCTGTTTCCACCTTTACGGTAGCTCCTTCCCACTGAACGGTGCATTCGGTATAACTTCCATCATAGGAATGATAACCGGGAATGATGTTCTCAGGCCGAGGGTCTTTTTCAGACAAGTAACTTTCTTGCAGGTATCGATTACTTGTAATGGAATTACTCTTGAAACCAATGTTGATGGCCAGCCCTTCGGGAAGTTTTACATGGCTTAAAACACTGCGCGTGTTCCAGGTGTTCCAACCGGTTGCCAATTGCTTTTGAAGCTGCTTGTATTCAGATTGGCCTTTTGCATTTGCAAACAACAAGGCTGACGAAAGAATCAATAAAAATAGATACCGAAGGTTCCCTGTCATGTAAGATTATTTTATGACCGAATGTTTATACAGTTCATTCAATTACTAAAACCAAAATCACTTTTGTAAAAATTCACCGATTTCTTTTCTCAAATATTCTTTGTTACATAATACACTTGATTGATGCCCGCAATTTTCCTTCAACTCTAACAAACGATAATCTAATTGCTTCGCGAATTCTATTGATGAAATCGGATTTACCATCAAGTCTTGTGTAGCTACCGCTACTAAAACCTTTGCCTTTAATTTAGCTCGCAACCCATCCCATGTGGAGTTCTTTATTACATCGTGGCCTATCATGGCCTTTAGTTGTGCCGCCCAATCGAGCGGGCTAGTGTTCTTCGAAAACTGAACTTCCTTTACAAAACTGTCATACTGATTTGGCAATGTTTTCTCTGCTCTGTAAGCCGGTGTATATAGATGCAGTTCGTGTATCATCGCTAGCGTTTGAAGCGACTTCGCTTCGCATGACTTGCAGTTTTTTGTAGCTTCTATAGCTGACAATTCTGTGTTCCATAAAAGTTTGTCGTAAGCAGATTGACGAGGCGTTCCATTGATAGAAATGGCTTTAGTAATAAAACCAGGATAAGCAACAAGCCATTGGAAAACCTGCATGCCGCCCATCGAAATTCCTATTGCGGCATATAATTGTTTGATGTGCAATTGTGATAGCAGACGGTATTGTGTGTGCACCACATCGCTCAAAGTAAAATCCGGGAAAACGATTTTATTTTTTGCTGAATAATTAGAAGGAGAAGAAGATACCCCATTGCCTAAAGCATCAGCAACGATTACATAAAATCGGCTGGTATCAATGAAGCCATCCTTGCTTAAAAAAACAGATGCTGCTGCTTCACTCCGCCCGGTAAACCAGGTGCATACTAACACCACATTACTACTGTCGCTGTTAGGCTTACCAAAGGTTCTATAGCCAATCCGGCAGTCTTTTATTACCTGTCCATTCTCCAGTTTATAATTACGTAGCAGTGCAAATCGTTGCCCGTTGTTTTGCGCTTGCGCAAACAATGCAAGGCAGCAAATAAGTATCAGTAAACTGAAAGAATTTCTACGGTGATTGCTTTTTGTATTATTCATCTTTTACTCAATCAAAATTTTGCATTCACTTTTCTAAAAAAGTAAAATCTGAATAATAGCTATGTGGGAAGTCTACAATCCATTCATTTTAGTAAACAATCCCTTGCTGAAAAGTTGTAGTGAAAGCATTTCATTTCTATTGCTAGGTTGGGGTAAAGTTCTACCAAAGCAAACTGCCCAATTATTGCTTAGAAATTTTTTGCCTGGCTACAATTTGTCCATCAACCCATGCGGTTAAAATATAATTTCCAGCAGCGAGTGCTTGTATATCCATGGCAGAAATTGCCTGGGCTAAACGATGCGTAGATAATATTTTTCCATTGATATCGGCAAGCTGTAACGTAACAGTTTTGTTCACCGGTACACCCGCAAGTGCAACATTCATGGTGTTATGCGCAGGATTTGGGTACACCTCTAAACTTATTTCACCTGCGTTTTTCAACGCAACTGAAATGGTGTTGCTGTACTCATAGCGTCCGTCCTTATCAATCATTTTCAGCCTGTAGAAATACTTATTTCCTTGCTGCACATCTTTATCGAAGTAGGTGTAAGAGCTGCTTCCTCCAGGCACTGGTCCTGGTAAGGATTCAAACGCTACTGCATTGGTACTACGCATTACTTCAAATGCATGAAAGTTTTCCTCTGACGCGGTATTCCAATTTAACTGAATGCCATTAGCCAAAGATTTCCCTTTGAGGGAAATCAATTTAACTGGTAACGGCGCTGCTATTAGGTTGGCTACGCCAAAACTAGCCGGGTTATTCCACGAATTATCCATCGGGTTAATCCATGAAATTTTCCCTTGCCAGTTTCCCAAATCATTGTCTATGATCATTACTTCCAGCCCTATCTGGTAGCCGTTTGCCGGAGGCGGAATATTGATTAGGGCCCATGGAATTTTTACTTCTAACCTGTACCCGCCGGTTTTATTTACTTTGGCAATTTCGCTTCCCGCAGTGCTGCCGTTTCTATTACGTTCTCTTAACTGAGTATCGCCAAACATATAGCTGAACTGGAAGTCAGTATTTTGGTAAGTAGTGCCTTTCCTGTTGGTAGCATCTATATAAAATTCTACACCATCATTCTCGTACCAGTTTGGCTGGGTTGCACTTAGGTTATCATCGTTTACATCAACAAAAAAGTAAAGGTTGTTTTGATCATAGGTGCTCGTCCAGGTAGCACTTAAATCTGCCGGATTTTCAACGACGCCTGCATTGTTTATTTCAAACGGGTAAACATTCCCATTCCACGTGGCATCTTTCGTTCCATCAATTACAGGAGGTATGGGAGCTCTAAAAATATTGGCCTGGTCCGAAAGGGTAGTAACGATTAAGGTATTGCTCAATGCAGAGTAGTTGCCTTGTGCATCAAAAGCCCGCACACGCATCGCATAAGCGGTAAGTTCGGTAAGGCCGCTTATGTTAAGCGTTGTATCAAGTATGGTATTAGTCAGCGCACCATTACGGTAAACTTCGTATCCTGTTACTCCTACGTTATCAGTAGAAGCATTCCACGTTAATGTAAACTTTTTACCTGCAATAGAAGATGCTACTAATCCAGCAGGTATTGAAGGTGGGCTATTATCCGGCACAAACTTCGATATCTGCGCGGCGGCCACACGACTATTTACAAGACCTGGTTTATAGGCAACTGCCTTAATGGTAGTATTATTGGTGATGGCAAAAGACCCTGTGTAAAGCGTGCCATTGGTGGGACTGGGTGTTGAGCCATCTGTGGTATATTTTATGGAAGCATTAAAGTCGTCGCATACAATGGTTACGGTAGCGTTGGTGGCAAACGTGGTTCCACTAAGGGGTGTTATTTTAGGAAGAGGTACCTGGCCTGGTGATGAGTTTTGCCAATTGATCGTGTACACCGTACTTGTCGTGCCGGTTACATGTTGATAGCGTAGCAAGCCTGTTTCCAATAGATATTGATCATCGAAAGACATCAAGCCGGCATAGCCTGTTATTGGGAAATTTGTATAGTTACGAAAGGTAAGGCCATTGTCATTGCTCCTTCGGATAGTGTTGCCTCCGGCGATTACTGATAGCCAGCCATTTCCATCTGTAATGGCTTCTGAGAACCATACTGGTGTCCATGCATTGCTTACATCTATCCAGTTAGTACCATTATACCTAAAGACCAACACGTAGTTTAGGCTAATGGATTGTTGAAGTAAGATGGGTTTATTATCACTGGTGAGGGCGATGTTACAAAAGTTGCCCATACGCGGGGCGTTAATGGTGGGATCTTCGGTATAAACAACGTCGCCATTGTTGGTAGTAATGGGTAAGGTGAGCAACGTTCCATTGCTTTTATACCAGGTGACACCTTCATCATCCGAATAGGCATACATGAGGTGCGTGTGGGTGTTGGAGATGCCGGGATTAACGGGGTTCTTCGCTACATTCCAAACCATATGCATCCGGTTATTCTTATCAAAAACAACTCTTATTTTATAACCCTGGTAGCCATTGTTAGGTGGTGTGCCTGCTCCCGAGTTATCCCAAAAAACGGCTTTGGTTTGGTGGCTGGCGTCCTGTCCTCCAGTAATGGTTACCCCTTTATCAGAAACGAAACTATAATTCAATGATCCCAGTTGCGTCCATCGTTTGGTATCGGTGTTATATACCTGGATATTTCCCGCCATTATACCGGGCACCCAACCATCTGCAGTTCTTCCCACACGCTGGCGATGTATCCACATTAGCGTTCCTTTCCTGCTGGTTATAAACCTGCCGTAGCTGACTGCTTCCGGTCCGTAGATGCCGCCGTTGGAAACATTTTGATTCAATGCTATGAAGGTGGTAATGTCTTCTGGTTTGGTTGATCGATAATACACCATTGGTGATTGGTGCATGTCGGCTGCCCAATGAATGTACCCTTCCGCATCGATGGCTATGGAGACTTCAAAATGATGATTATCGAGTATCATACCCGGACGAACGATGACAGTCGTCAAAGCACCGTTCGGATCTTTTTTAGCAATGCATCCATTTAATGAACCGTCGATATAGCCATAGTAAATAGATCCTTTGTAAGAAACAATTGCATTGGCAAAATCTGCCCCGTTATCAGGATGGGTTTGTATAGAAATGTCGTCTGCTAAAGAAAAGGTTTCAAGAGGTGTTTGTGCGTTTGCAAATACTCCCACTAAAAGAAGAACCAAAACGACCGCAAGCATTTTTATTTTCATACAGAAATATTTAAAACAGGAATTATCATTCAGATCACTCAATTAAATGAATGGAGATTTCCCTGGTGGTCAACAGACCAGCCAGGGAAATACTACAATAGTTCGTCAGAAAAAAGTAAAGTCTATCGTAACTAGTTCCTAGAGTAGGGTTGTGTAGTACGCGTGGTTAAGCAACAATACCTAATCAAAAAAACTAGAAATAAACATTGATCAATGCACCAACGGATAGCGGGTTGGCTAGTTGACCTACCGCAGCAAGCGATGGTGTAGCATATCCCCTAATCACCAAAGTGTACACCATACCCGATTCGAGATTCATACTGAAATTAGCCTGGATAGAGCCACCCGGAATAAAGGAAGGAATGACTTGGTTGTTTTGTGTGAACGTACCAATTGCGGTCGCACCACCTCTCTGCCTTACTTCTAACCTGTAAAAGCCAGCATCTATGTTAGAAAAAACGGGTTGTGCTTTATAATTAAGATCAGGAAATAAAACGGTTGGCGGAGTAGTTGCGGTAGTAAATGCACCCGCAATATCCAAAGGACCTGCATCTGGTGATAAATGGATCACCCTGATCTTGGCCTTACCGGCAGGTGGCCTGCCTAGGTCGTCTGTGGTAACCACTACCTCTGGCGCCTGCACTTTACCCGTATAGAAAACGGAGTAAAATTTACCCGCTTCTGCTTGAACCGATGTGGTGTTAACCGCTGCAGAAGGCCTGATTGCATTCACGACTGTTTCGGTGCTATCTATCCTAATACTTCTGTTGCCAGGATCAGCAAGTAAATACCCGGTGGTTTTATTGGGTATTAATGATTGAGAAAAAAGTAACGAGTTATCCATGTATAGATAATACCCTTGTAACCCACTTGAAGCCGTGGTAGACGTGGGCCGGTTAGGCGTCACTAAATTGACAATGGCAATTTTTGCCTTACCCGGTTCATCCGTTAAGCCGGCTCTTTCTTTTTTACAACTGCCCATCATTAAAACGATTAGAGCAATGGCTGGTATTTTGAGAAGATTCATAATAATGTGATTCGAGTTTTGAAAATATTTTAAACCTCTTGCTAACTTCTACCGGTTAATTTTTAATAACCGTTATTCTGAATAAACCTTGAATTCTTGTCTATTTCACCTTGTGGTATTGGAAGCAATCCTCTTTTTGCAGCATCAATAGGTCGCCCGTGAGCAGTCATTACCGCTTCTAATATTCCCCAACGTTTTAGATCGAACCAACGTTTTGCTTCCAGGTTTAATTCTAATCTCCTTTCTAATCTTATTGCATCCCGAAGTGCAGTTCCGGTTAATCCGCTTAGTGCCGTCAACCCAGTTCTTGGAGCTGCCCTTACTTTATTCAATTCAATAAGCGCCTGTGCATCTTTACCCTGGTTTTGCAGCGCCTCAGCTAATAACAAAAGCACTTCTGAGTACCTGTAAACAGGCCAGTTTACTGTTCCAGCATTTCCTACGCCGGCTACATAAAATTTCCTGGTGATAGACCGTATGGGAGCAGTGGTGCTGAAATTAACCGAAGCAGTCCTTCTTAAATCGCCGGTAGGAAACGCTTGCACCAATGTATTGCTAAGAATATTTCCTTCTGGAAGTGAGTTATCACTCGGCCTGTTTCTTGCCAATGCATTGTTGTCTTCTACCGGGCCGAATTGAAAGCTAAAATCATGTTGCGCGCCATTTACTAATGAAGCAGCCCCATATTGAATTTCGAAAACCGATTCCGCATTGTTCTTCGTACCGCCAGTCGCGTTAAAATTAGCACCATAGGTCGGCAGCAATGAATACACATTACTGTTTACCACATCTTGCAAAACCTGTTCAGCTTTTGCATTTTCGCCACGAACGAGGTACACATTTCCCAACAAAGTTTTAGCACTACCTAATGTAGCCCGTCCAACTTCGCTGCCGCCTGCTATGTTTACCACAGGTTGTATCAATTTTGGATTTGGATACCTAAGTGGCAATTGCTTGATGGCCTCCAGCAAGTCCTTTTCTATTTGTGCATACACCAAATCAGCTGATGAACGAGGTATGGTTAATTCTGCAGTGCTGGTTATCTCTGTTGTTACCAGCGGCACATCACCATATAAACGCACCAGGTTGAAATAGCTAAGCGCACGGAGGAAGTATGCTTCTGCTACAAACTGGTCTCTCAATATTGCCTGGTTGCCCAGCAGACCAATACCCGGCGCCCTGCTTAATAATACGTTTGCGCGATAAATAGTGGAGTACGAAGATGACCACAGCGCAGCAACGGTACCATAACTTGGCTGTACTGCGTGCACTTCATAATCTATAAATTCCTGGGTACCCGCTGTGCTGTTCTGCCCATCATCACTCATTACATCGCTTACCCACATACTCCTGTATGGGTCGCGGGTTGAGGCATACACTCCATTTATACCCTGAAGTGCGCCATTGAAATTAGAGTAGAATGCATCCGTAACTACCTGGCCGGTATCGGCTGGGTTGGGTTCTAGTATTTTTTTACAAGAAGCAGTGCAGAGCGTTATAAAGGCTATGGTAAGTATTTTGAATTTCATCTTTTTCGTTGGTTTAGAATTTGAGATTAATTCCCATAATAAAAGACCTGGCTACAGGATAACCGCCCTGGTCAATACCGCTTGACAAAACATCGCTTCCGCTGCTGTTTACTTCCGGATCCCAACCATTGTACTTCGTAAATGTGAACGCGTTGTTTACGCTACCGTACACTCGTACTGATTGTAATTTTAAATGGGAAATAAACTTAGTAGGCAGGTTGTAACCAAGTGTGATGTTTCTAATGCGTAAAAAAGATCCATCATCAATCCAGCGGTCTGAGTTGAGCCTGTTGTAAGCTGAAGCGCCTCCTGCAGTATTGCGCGGATAAATATCGGCGGTATACCTTGGGGTCCACCGTTTCAATTGATTAGCACCACCGCTTTGGTCAAGCATATCTTCCAGCATCAATCGCTGATGATTGAAGATTTTATTCCCTGAAACGAAATTTGCAAACACATTTAACGAGAAGTTTTTATACTCGAAATTGTTAGTGATGCCACCGTAATATTTCGGAAAAGGTGAACCGAGGTCTACGCGATCGAAATCGTTGATTACACCATCTTTATTTTGATCTACATATCTCATATCTCCCGGGAATGCCACCATTCCTACGGTAACAGGGTAACCACTTGTTTCTTGTGTGTTTTGGAAAATGCCATTTGTAACTAGCCCATAGAAGGATCCAATAGGAAAGCCGACAGCAGTTCTGTTGATTGGTCCGTTGGTGGTAAATGCGGTAAGGCCAAAAAATTCATTTACACCACCGGCAGCATTTCTGCCGAGGTCGGTTACCTTGTTCTCAAGTGTGGCAATGTTTATTGAGACGTCCCATTTAAATGCTTTGTCTAAAACACGGGCGTTTGTGGCGAACTCATAGCCTTTATTCTGAATGGTGCCGAGGTTAACGGTTAGGCTGCTAAAGCCTGCAAAACTCGGAATTGGTATGCCTACTAACAGGCCGTTGGATTTTTTGACATAATAATCTGCAGTGAAGCTTACCCTGCCTTTCAAAATAGTCAGGTCTATACCAATATCAGTTTGTTCATTTGCCTCCCACTTAATAGATTGGTTGGCTAACCCGTTCGGCGAAAAGCCGTTGGCCGCAGTTGCTCCGAATACTGCGGGAGTAGACGATAAACGGGATAGGAAACGAAATGATCCTATGTTTTGATTACCTGTCAGGCCATAACTCGCTCTTACTTTAAGATCGTTTATAAACTTGCCAGCCGGAAAGAATTTCTCATCTGAAATCCTCCATCCTGCTGATACAGACGGGAAATATCCGTACCTGTTTTCGGTACCAAAATTCGATGACCCATCTCTACGGATAGTGCTGGTAAGCAGATAACGACCTTTGTAGTTATAGTTAACCCTGGCAAATTGTGAAACTAGTCCGGATTCTGAAAAGCTTTCACTCAGCAACATATTTTGCGAATTGTTTACCCCCACCAGGTTTAAACCAGGAACCAGCGATCCATCACCACGGGCTAATACGCCACGGGTAATAAAATTTTGTGCTGAAAAGCCAAGCAATCCATCTAACTGATGATCTCCAAAATTCTTGGTATAAGTAAGTGTGTGCTCGGTAATCCAGTTATAAGTATTTGCATTATTGATTAGCATCCGTGTCGTGTTACCGGCCCCGGGATCTGGACCAGCAATCTCAAACGCAGGACCTCTTGGGATTGCAGGGTTTAGATTCTTCTGGCCAAGCGTGCTATAATCCAACCCAAATGTTGCTTTGTACTTCAGTGACTTTACAATTTCATATTCACCATAAAAGTTTCCATTGAAACGGAAGCGATCAATCTTACGGGTATATTCCATTGCTTCAAAAACAGGGTTCCTGTTATTCAAAGCACTGGCTAAATTGGGACGCTGCCAATAAGATCCATCCGGGAAATAAGCTTGCTCGCCCTGGAAGTAAAACGCACCTACAACAGTTCCCTGGAAGGGATTACCATCCGTTACATTGTTTCCTTCCTGGTAAGATATTGTGGTTCTAACGCCAAATTTTAATTTTTCGCTGGCTTTTAAATCGAGGTTTACCCTGTTTGAAAACCTTTTCATATTGGTATTCAAAAAAATGCCCTGCTGATCAAAATAGTTACCGCTTACCAGGAAGCGAACTCTGTCTGTTCCGCCACTTGCCGTCAGGTTAATATCCTGGATGGGAGCATTTCTGAAAAGCGCATCCTGGAAGTCGTTGTTTTTATAGGTTGGGCTTGTTGCAAACGCAAATGGATTAAAGAACTCTGGGCTAATGTTTCGTGTAAAGTCACTCACGGTATTCAGTAACGCTTCGTTCCTTACCACCATTCCTTCAACCGCGTTTAGCAGATCCCACTTTTTCTGTAGTTGCTGTACACCGCGATAATAATCCAACGCAAAAACTGTTTTACCAGCCTTACCGCTTTTGGTAGTAATGACGACCACACCGTTCGCAGCTCGAGCTCCATAGATAGCAGAAGCTGAAGCATCTTTCAATATCTCCATCGACTCAATATCATTGGGGTTGATGGTTGCTAATGGACTGCCTGCATTGTTCTCGGGTCGGCCTGCACCATTGGTACCAGGCACTTGCTCGCCCCCTGGGTCTACCATGGGAATACCATCAACTACGTACAACGGCTGGTTACCATTGGCACTGGTACTATTCACGCCTCTAATTTGTACCTGTACTGCACCCCCGGGCGCTCCGTTAGATTGCATTACCTGCACGCCCGCCGACCTACCCTGCAGTGCTTGTTCAGGGCTGAAAACGGGAACTTGTAAAATTTGTTCAGACTTAATGGATGAAATAGAGCCGGTTAAGTTGCGCTTTTTTTGTGTGCCATATCCAACCACTACTACAGCATCTTCAATTTTCATATAAGGCTGCAAAGCAACTGACACTACTGACTGGCCGTTCAATGACACTTCTTTTGCGTCAAACCCTATAGAACTAAAGACAATAGTCGCATTGAGATTGGAGACTAAAAGTTTAAAGGTTCCATCTTCACTACTGGTAGTTCCATTGGAAGTTCCTTTTTCTATAACGCTCACATTTGCTATAGGTGTTCCGGCGCTGGACATTACCCGCCCCGTAATTTCACTAGCTATAAAGTTTAATTCGGCAAACACCTTTTTATCTCCGGTTGCATTTTCATCTTCGTTTTCGGCACGATATAATAATACCTGGTTTTTAAGTACCCGAAAATCAATGTTTAATGGCCCGAAAAATTCGGTGAGCAGTTTGCCTAACTTTTTGTTGGAAACGTTAATTGAAATTTTGCGCTGAGCATCAATAGATCTTGAGCTAAAAACAAACTTTACACCGGTTTGCTTTTGTAACTCAGCAATTATTTCATTTATCTGTTTGTTTTCTACAGACAGGTTCACTGATTTGTCTAAAACTTCTTGCGCACCAGCATTGTGTGCGTAGGTAGAGGTAAGAAAAATAAGGCTAAAAAATAATTGTAAGAAAGTTATTCGCATAACAGTGTATAGCAAAGTTCCGGCTTGCTTTTTTTGCATAACTTAGTTTTAGGTTTTGTTCGGAAGTAGATTGAAGGACAAAATCTAACCTGAAAGGGTTTCGCCGGCAATACGCTAATATTGCTGGCTTTTTTTATAGCTTTTAGGTCGAGTCTTTAGAGTTCATATAGCAGCAGTTTAAAGGGTTTAAAAATTAGTTGCATCCACTTCCTCTAAAAATAATTTGAGTGCCCTGTATTTCGTAAGAGGACTTGGTAGCCGCACAAATAAATTCGAGTTTGGTATAAAGATCTTCCTCCTGGATATTGCCGGTAAATGGGCAATTCATCACGTTTTCATTCTCGATAATAAACTTGATTTTATACACTTCCTCCAACTTGTTTAATACAACTGAAAGCGGAGCATCTTGAAAAGTAAAATAGTTTGCGTACTTGCTAGAATCTGCTAATAACCCTTCAGTAAAAGGTGTCGGATTATCAACTAACGAGGTGATGAAATGCTTGTTGGCTGAATAGTAAGTCACTTTTTGATTTGCAGTCAGTACTACTCCACTGGTATTGTCTATAGGTTTTTCAAGAAATTTTTTCCCTCGTTCGTATACTGAAACGATGCCGGTTGCAACTTCTACTTCAACCTCTCCATCGGGTTCCTTTTTTACCGAAAAACTCGTTCCAACTACACGGGTCACTATGTTTTGGCAATAAACGAAAAACGGTTGTTTTGAATTTTTGGTTACCAGAAAGAAAGCCTCACCATCTAAGTACACTTCCCGCATAGCGTTGTCAAAATGCCTGGGATAAGTAAGCGTTGATTGTGGTGAAAGCGTAACCTCGCTTCCATCTTCTAAAGAAATTTTTATATCTGCTGTGGTTGCATTCGATTTCTTGATATAGTCATCATTTGTTAGTAGTGTTATTGCTTGCTCATTAGGGTCGCTATTGCGGAACAAGAAAAAGCTAAAAACAACAATGCCGATTACCACCGCCGCTGCAGCCAACCTTGTAAACATCGGCACTACTTTAGGTTGCTTAGGTGCGGTTATTCTGTTATGCTCTTTAACCTGATTTCTTTCCTGTATTTTAGACCACAACCGCATCTCGGTAGCATTCATCTCATCCTCATCGGGCACCTGGAAATTTTCCTGATCGAGTAGCTCATACCATTGTTCGATGATTGCCTTTTCCTGGTCTGTGCAATTACCTTCTACGTAATTTTTCAGAAGCTGATAAAACTGATCTCGTTGCATAATGTAATGGCTACGTTAGTTTGTCGGTTAAAGAATTGTCTACCCTAAACGAAAGAGAAAAAAATTTTTTATAGGAGTGTAATTAGAAAAAGAATGGGCATGTAATCTTTTAAATACACGCGCATAGCTTTTAAACATTTGGTCATGTGATATTCCACTGCTTTGTCACTTAAGCCAACAATTGAAGCAATTTCCCTGATCGACTTGTGCTCGAAACGGCTGAGTATAAATATTTGGCGGCTCTTTTCGGGCAATTGGGCAACAGCAGCCTGTATAGCGTCTGAGAGCTCCTTGGCTATTGTAGCATGTTCACCGTTGATATACATGCTTTCTTCTTCTGTAGTCTTGATGTGGGTAGAATACTTTTCTTTCGTTAACTGAGATCGGATAAAATCGATTACTTGGTAACGTATGGCCCTGTTTAAATAACCTCCTAAATTGTCGATGGTGCTTTTTTCCCGCTTCTCCCATATGGAACAAAACAGATCCTGGGTTAATTCTTCGGCAATTTCCTTTGAACCTACCTTCTTGAAGGCAGCAAGGTATACTTGCCTCCAATAACGAGTGTAAATCTCTTCATAAGCAAGAGGGTCAGAATTGCAAAGGAATTCTACCAGGGATTTGTCAGCAAGCAGTTTGTAATCCATTTACATCGTAGCGATCATTGGCTAAATTAGAGGAATTCAGGTAGATTTTTTGAAACCTGCGGTAATAGGCATGCAGCTTAGATGAGTTGCTGCTTAGCAAAACAAAAGTTTTGGGAATAACATGTAATGATTAATAATGCGTTAGCTATTTGTTCGCATTTTATAGAGGGTCCCAACTTTCTTAAATCAACACTCAGCGCAAAAAATCAAAAAGTAAATTCAGTCTGCCACAATAAAAACTTGCAGGCTCAAAGGTCCGTGCGCACCAATAACCAATGATTGTTCAATGTCTGCCGTCTTGGACGGGCCGGCTATAAATACGCCGTATCCATCTTTGTTTGTTTTGATTGTGGCATATGCTTCATGCATGGTGGGCACGATGGCTGATGCGTTTATTACCAGCACAAGCCGCTCACAAATAAAAGGGAACAGCCGGTTCATCATATCAGATTCCGATAGCCAAATGCACCCATTTTCTGCTACGGCTAAACTTCCCATTATTGCAATGGTGTGTACATCAGCTAAGGCTGCAGCACCAGTTGTGGCATAGGTTTGGCCATTGCAATCGGGCAACGATGGTATGGCCTGTATCATCCTTTTACCTTCTTGTGTATTGGCTTGTAAAAAGGAAGTCACGGCATCAAAATATTTTACCTTGCTACACGCGCTACCAATAGCTGTTAGTACATTTATAAACGTCTCCACCACATCAACAGGATTGTCTGCAAAGTTGTAAACGGGCAGCGGTTTTTCTGCAGGCTTGTTCTTTTGTATGGCTGATAAAATAAGATCTCGGCTACTCATTTATTTGCTTTTTATACCATTCATTAAAACTTTCCTTTGGTGGCGTTGGAAGTTCGCGTTGATTATACCACGGGTTCATTTTATTGTTAATTGACCACGGCATTAAACGCATTACAGATCGGACTATGCTACCACTTAGTCGAAATAATTTGGGGTTCGATAAAACAGTAGCCATTACCCTCATCGAGGCAGTCTTTGCAGCACCGCCATAACCTTCTTTCATTAAGGTTTGCCGCCACTCCCAAAGCTGTTCGTGTATGTTAATTTTAACCGGGCAAACATTGCTGCAGCTACCACATAGCGTTGATGCAAATGGAAGATCTGCGTTGGTGCGCATATCCATATTTGGTGCAAGGATGGAACCTATTGGACCCGCGATTGATGTATGATAACTGTGGCCACCACTTCGTCTATACACAGGGCAGGTATTGAAGCACGCAGCGCATCTTATGCACTTCAGTGAGTTTCTAAATTCAGGCCGACCCAATTGCTCTGTGCGGCCATTGTCTACAATTACGATATGCATTTCCTGGCCTTGCTTCGGCCTGGTAAAATGACTTGAGTAAGTGGTGATGGGCTGCCCCGTTGCGCTGCGGGTAAGCAGCCTTAGAAAGACAGCAAGATGATCTGCCCTTGGAATTATTTTCTCGAAACCCATGCAGGCTATGTGTACTTTATTAGCATGCACACCAAGGTCTGCGTTGCCTTCATTTGTACAAACAACAAAGCCACCGGTTTCTGCTACTGCGAAATTTACTCCGGTAATAGCCACATCAGCATGAATAAAATTTTGGCGCAAGACATCTCGGGCGGCACGTGTCAGGTACACTTCGTCGGTGTTGTCTTTTTCTGTCTGCAAATGCTGGTGAAATGTATCGCTAACGTCCTGCTTTTTTAGATGAATAGCGGGCAGTACAATGTGGCTTGGATGCTCCTCACGCAACTGTACAATGTACTCACCTAAATCAGAATCTACTACAGTCACACCTTGCTCTTTCAGGTAGCTATTTAGTTTACATTCTTCCGTCAACATCGACTTACTCTTTACTACATATTTTGCATTGTGCATTTGTAGAATGGAGTGGACTATTTTATTGTGCTCTACAGCATCGGCCGCCCAATGAATTGTAATACCATTTGCAGTTGCGTTTTTTTCAAACTCACATAAGTAATCATCCAACTTCGAAAGTGTATGATCTTTAATTTGCGAAGCGGCTTCGCGCAGGGCTTCCCATTCAGGAATTTGCTGTACCGCTCTATCTCTTTTACTTCTTACAAACCACAACGTTTCATCGTGCCAGGTAGCACGTTCTGCATCCTTCAAAAACTCGGTAGCAGCTTCACTATGGGTAGCAGTTTTGTTGCTCATTGTGCGTTTAAGATTTCTGCCAGGTGAATGATCTTGATGTTACTCTTCTGTCGCTTTAAAATTCCTTCCATATGCATCAGGCAACTCATGTCTCCACCGGTTATGTATTGCACTTCATTGAAGGCATGTTCCCTTATTCTATCCTGCCCCATTCTGGCAGAAATGGCTTCTTCTGTTACGCAAAACGTACCGCCAAATCCACAGCATTCATCAGGTCTTTTTGGATATACCAATTGCAATCCAGCAACTGAACTAAGCAGTGTTTCAGCTTTTGAAAATTGCGCTTCAACTCTTTCTGACATAGAAGACAAATGCAACATTCTTTGTCCGTGACAACTTACATGCATTCCTACTTTAAACGGAAAAGATGCTTTGATTGTTTGAACTTGTAATACGTCTGTAAGGAATTCGGTTAACTCATATACCCGATGACGAATGGTTGTTGCTGCGCTTTCATCTTCGCTATCGTGTAAATGTTCCTTGATGTGTAAAACACAACTTCCCGAAGGGCTAACGATGTAATCATATCCTTTAAAGTTCTCAATAAAATTTCGGTTGCACGAGCCGGTCAAGGATGCATATCCTGCATTGGCCATGGGCTGCCCGCAACATGTTTGATTTAATGGATAAGCCACCTCACAGCCATGCCTTTGCAACAACTGCAAAGTAGCCTTCGCTACCTGTGGATAAAATTGATCAACGTAGCAAGGAATGAATAAAGCAACCTTCATTGGATTAATATTATTTGGGCATATCCCTTATCGGCTTCCTGAGTAATGCATCCGAGCATTTGGTTCATTGAGATTTATCAAAATAAAAGACTGCGAAAAGGTATCGAGGCGAAGCGACAATTCTTGATTTAAACAGTCAGTCTGCAATTACTTCAACTGAAATATGTTTCTACCAACAAAACAAGATCTAATTGGCAAGCGACACTCGCACAAAATTGCCTGATGATTAAACTATTTTAGCATGAGTAGCCGTGGACGGATGTCTCTCTTTTTTTCACAATAATTGTGGCAACGATGTGTGATTAAAGGTTACCAATATTTTTTTTATTCGCACTTTTGTCCTCAACAAAACTGATGGCATAACCTCCGCCGGGTGCAGAGAACTGTGATAGTTTGGATTGATTAGTTACAACCACTTTCCTTATCGTGTAGGCTTGCGGATTTGTTTTGTAATGTGCGTCCTTGCCATCGGCATAAATTGTTGCGATGTATTTTTTGCCGGCTTCTAAAAAATTAAATGCAATGGTGGAAATCCGGGCAGTTTCTCCGTTTACATTTCCTACAAACCATTTACCTGTAGCTTTTGCTTTGCGTGCAACTGTAATGTATTCGCCGGGTTCAGCTTCCAGGTATTTACTATCGTCCCAATCAATGGCTACATCTTTTATAAACTGGAAGGCATCCAAAAAGCGGTTATAATTTTCAGGCACATCAGCCGCCATTTGCAACGGGCTGTACATGGTTAAATACAAGCCTAGTTGGTTGGCAATGGTACTGGTAGCACGATTTTTATTTGCGGGATTAATCTTACTTACATCGGGTTCAAAAATGCCGGGCGTATAATCCATAGGACCACCAATGAGTCTGGTAAATGGAAGCACCGTTACATGGCTTGCGCTTATTCCAACGAAAGCCTGATACTCTGTTCCGCGTGCCGATTCGTTTCCAATCAGGTTCGGATATGTTCTTGCTATACCGGTAGGTCGCACTGCTTCGTGGGCATTTACCATTATCTTGTATTCGGCTGCCTTTTCAATGGCATACTGGTAATGGTTGATGGTCCACTGGCTGTAGTGATTTTCTCCCCGTGGAAGTATAGGTCCTACATAGCCGCTCTTAACAGCATCGTATCCATTTGCTTTCATGAATTTGTAAGCAGTATCCATATGCCGCTCATAGTTGCGGGTAGAGCCTGATGTTTCGTGGTGCATCATCATCTTAATGCCTTTTGCTTTTGCATAATTTCTGATAGCTTTTACATCAAAATCAGGATACGGTGTAACGAAGTCAAACACGTAATCTTTGCTCTTTCCAAACCAATCTTCCCAACCCGTATTCCAACCTTCTACCAGTACCGCATCAAAGCCATGTTTGGCAGCAAAGTCTATGTACTTTTTTACATTGGCAGTAGTAGCGCCATGTGTACCATTTGGTTTTGCTTTGCTGTAGTCTGAAACACCCAATTGAATGGTGGGGTAATCATCAGTATAATGCCATGTAGTGCCGCCACCAAAGCCGGTAATCATCTCCCACCAAACACCTACATACTTGGTAGGCTTAATCCACGATGTCTCTTTTATTTTACTTGGCTCATTTAGGTTGTACGTCATCTTTGAAGCAAGTATGTCCCGTGCATCATCACTCGCTATCACCGTACGCCATGGAGTAGTACGTGGTGCCTGCATATACCCTTTATCGCCTCTTGCATCCGGCGTTAACCACGATTCAAAAATCATGTTCTTGTCGTCCAGGTTTAGATGCATGCAGGCATAATCAATGAGTGCAGCTTCATGAAGATTAATATAAATCCCATCAGCTGTTTTCATTTGTAAAGAAGTTTGAACGCCCGTAGGTGAGAAAGATGTTTGAGATACATTACCCGTGATGGCCTTTGCCGCCAAGCCTCTTATTTCTGAAAGCTTTGACCTGGTATATTCATACTCCTGCGTATCATAATCTCCGGCTATCCAAAAGGCAGTATGATCACCCGCCATAGCAAACTGCGTCTTTTCTTCTTTGATGACGAAGTAAGTCAGATTTTTTTGTGCGGGAAACTCATATCGAAAACCCAAACCATCATCGAACAAACGGAAACGAATGATCATTAAACGATCGGTTTGCTTTTGGTGAAGTGTAACAGCTAGTTCATTGTAGTGATTTCTAATTGTCTTCACTTCGCCCCAAACCGGTTGCCATGTCTCATTAAAAGAAGCTGTTTTAGTAGCCTCGATGGTGAAGCCATTCAATAATGATTTCGAATCATCTTTCAACTCCAATCCAAGCTTACTTAGTTTCACTACATCCTTACCGTTGTAAGTAAGTTGGTATCGTGGAATGCTATCATCTTTCACAGAAAAATTCAGGGAGAACTTTCCATTATGAGATTGTAGTGACTGTGCATTGGCTGAGCCAAACACAACAATCGCGGTGCATGCAGCCATTATAAAATTTCTCATCATTGTTACAATTAAATAGCTATTGTGATTAAAAAGTATCGCCTGTTTCAACAGACGATCAGCGGAAAAATTACCCATTAAATGAATTTGTACAGTAACTGGTGCTACTAAAAAGCGTCCCCTGGAAAAAGGACGCTAACGATTGCTTGCACTTGAGAAAAATTGCTACTGAGGTTGCAATATCTTTTATTCCTCGTATGATGTTCTCCATTTAATTTGCTGTTCTTTCAACTATGTTAGCATTCAAAAGACCTGGTGGTTCTTCCCGTAGATTATCACAAAGGATTTAAATCGAATATCCAATCACTCCGTTCCAAAGAAGATGATTTTCGCCGTTGCCTCTTTACACTCCATAGTGATAATGGCTCTGCATTGTGCATCATTTTTTACATCGACTCCAGTACTTTTCCAATTTTTATTTGCGACGGCTTGTTTAGTAATATATTGATAATTGCCGTGGGCACTGGCAAAAATCACCACGCAACCTTTGCCTGTTTTCGGGTTGATCTTTTCATAGATTTCCGGACTTCCACCCGGCTCGCCTGTCTTTAATAGCGTTGCTGTAGTAATATCGTCGCGAACATTTTTATACCTCGACAATACCAAATCAAAAAGCTCTACACCGCTATTCGAAGTCTTCAGTATTTCACCCCAGATTCCGTTCTGCCCCAAGATGAGGGAGGCAAGGTTGATGAACTGCGAGTTACGTGGTTCATCGGGCTGATAATGCGTGAGGAATAAAACTGATGGTATCCATTTATCGTAATCGAGCACTGAGCGTACAAACCACCCACGGGCAGGACCCGGTTGTACAAAAATGTTGGGGTTGCCATTGGGCAAAACACTCTTCCAAACCGGCGCCAAATCGTAATTATGGTAGTAGGGTCCGTTGTTGATAATAAAATATTTTCCCGCAGAAAGAAATTGCAATCCAACACAACGCCCGTCTTCGGTAATATCAAAATCAAAGATGGACTGCGGCGCTTCTTTAGCTACTTTCTCAATAATTTTTACCATGTAGGCTGGCTGTAAATAGGCATAACGTTCTGCACGTTCCTGTAGCGAAGTCGCTTCCGTTCCATGTTGATGTCCCGCAGCATTGCATCCATATTGTCCAACAGCATCCCATTTAAAATAAGACACTCCGAGTTCCTTCGTGAGTACAATCAGCCGATTGGCGAAATCTTCCCAGTAATCACTCACCATGCACAGGTCAATGCTCTGTTCTGTTTCCCAAATTTCCCTTGCCTCACTTGGTTTTCCATCTACCGATGTCTGGTTATTTCTATTACGTTTGTACATGTCGCTCGACACCGCCGCTACTATGGGATTGAACCAAAGGCCTAGTTTCATTTTGTACTGATTCAGCTTTGCCTTCACCTGTTTCAATTCATCCGGAAACAATTCTTTGTTCACTTCCCAATCTCCTGTCTTCTTAAACCAACCCGCATCTATCACAAATACTTCAATGCCCATCTCGTGTGCACGATCAATTTCCTTCAATGTTTGCTCAAGGTTCATCGAGGTCAGAAATTTCTTTCCCGTCCATTGTACTCTTTCCTGCCGTCCCCAGGTGTTGTAGAAAATATAGGGTTTTCGACTTTCCTTATTCATGGTGAGATAGCGCAATACAAAATCACGATAGTGTTCTGCAAGTTTGTCTTCATCGCCTTGTATACCAGCCACATTAAACCACACCGATTGAAAATCATCTGCTGCCTGATCATGCAGGTAATTTCCTTTGACTGCTTCCAGCCCAATTTTATTGTTGCTATTTAAAGTAAACTGCAAAAACCGATTGGGATATTGCGAGCCATGTTCGTAGGCAACTAAGAAGGAAGTTCCACCTCCACCCACCACTGCTATCGGCCCCATAAAAGAACTGCCATTGGTAAAGTAGCGTTCATCTAGCACTGCTTCAGTTCTGTTCGTGGCATGAAAGCGTTCGTTAAACTCTGACAACCGCACCTCTTTTACCTTCGAAACGGGTGACGTAAATGAGAGATAGTTGATATTGTCTTTGCCGTCTTTTTTGGTCAGCCTTGAAGGTTGAGAAGTTTTTAGCTGGTAGCGAAAACGTAATACCGGATTGTCGGGGGCCACCTGGAAAGTAACAACGAGTCGAAGATCTTTGTTTGCGATGTACACGCCTTCAAAACTGTATTCTGTTTCCCCGTTGGATAATTTAATGGGTGGAACTGCTTGCGACAAACGCTGCAACACGCTTGCAACACCTTGCCCATTTATCTCGAAGGTTGGGAACTGAAGCGCATATGGCCGGTTGTTTCCTTTTGTAGTATAGGTGATATTGGCCACATTTGCTGCAGGCCATGATACCTGGTAAAATGCATTTGAAAGACTTTTCTCGGTAAGACTTGTTTGTGCCTGAAGCTTGCAGGACAAGCAAAAGAAAATTGTAAATAAGAGTAGAAACAGGCAGCTTTTAGATAGCCTTTGCCACCATGCTTTTCCATTTAATAGTATTGAAAAATATGTCATGATAAAACATTGAAGCATTGATATCATCCACTTTTCACTTGTCATAATCTTGTTTATTGAAACAAATATTCGGCTATCCTTCGCGCAGCCGGATTGTATTGAACACGGTTGTTTAAAATGACCTGGCAGATGATAAACTTGCCTTTGCCATAAGTCTTTTCTAAGATGGCATTTGCATAAGCATTCTTCGCTGTCCAACCAGTGTTGCCGGTGATCAATACTGGCGTCCAATGGTTAGATAACACCATTGCTTTCAGCATGGGTTGAATCATCCTGCTTTCACCATCATACCAGAACTTCATGTCCCCTTCCTGTAGTTGTTTGGCTAGCGGATGCGAGGTAGCATTGCTCACAAAGTAATAAGCTCCCATAGTTGGCTTCACTACAGTAATGGTGTCACCAGCTATATTATATGTTCCTGCAGGTAAATCCAATAGCACTAGTTTTTTTCCACTTTCAACCAGCGAGTCATAGTAAGCTGCTTTGTTTTCATAGGTTGATACATTGCTAATGAGAATGGTATTTGCCTTTGAAATAGATGTATTAGGACTAGCATTTAAGTGACTTAGAAACTCGCTGGCCAACGTGTTGTTTGCTGGAGAGACTATAGTTCGTGCTATTGTTGAAGCAGCCGAGTATACTGAAAATTCCTGTTTGGCTTCATGTAAGGCGTTACCTTTTGCGTCAAAGATGGAGGCACGTATGGTGACGGAAGAACGAGTTTGAACAGGAGGCAATGTAAAGTCAATCGTTCCCTGGTATTTGCTTCCATTTATCATCTTTAACGGAGTAATGCTCGAAGACCGGATCACATTTCCCGCTAGCTCCACCTGGTATTTAATCACAGTATTTGCAGGAAAACTATTCAGGTCATTGCACAACCACAATTCACTTTGTAATTGTTGTCCGCTAAAATATTGCAGCCGGTCACTGCGCCAGTTTAACGCCAATGGCGTGAGTGCATCTTTATACGCATACCATGCGGGTTTGGGCTGCCTGTCTACATCCATAATGGCTTTCATCCAGCCAGCAGGCCATGCATCAATAGACAAGTGTATAGCAGTAGAAACAAGATTTGTATTTCGTCTAAATGCTTCCGTCATAACACGGGTTGCCTGCTCCTGGTGAAACTGGGAAGCCTTGATCCAATCCCTAATGTTCGCTTGTTTATTGAACCACATGTAATGAAAGCGAAATGTTTGCGACTGCGAAATTTTCGATGGATCCCACAATGAAGTATCTGATGCGGGCAACCATTCCTTTGGATAATATTTTTGCATGGTTTTGTAATCATCCAGTCCTTCGGCGCCAAACTCACCGCAGCCATAATACCAGCCCGGCTTTACAGGAACCCAATATCCTTTTATCATCGGACCGATGCCTAAACCATGTCCGTTGTACCAAAAATTGTACACGTGGTTATCGGGCAAACCGGGTGATGGCGGGTCATAGTCACCATCGCCAGCTTTAATCACACGGTCGGGATTAGCACTCAATACTGCTGCATCGGCAGCGGAAAAAAACTTAGCAAAATCTTCGTAAGTATCTAAGTGCCGTTGCGGATTTCCTTCAGCATTTGGAAAACGCTCGTTGATGTAAGTGACCATGATATTACTTGGATGACTGCGCACCAGTCTTTCCATTTCATGCGCCTGCCGTACCGTCTCTGCCCACTTGTTTCTTCGAAGCACACCAAACAAGGGAAGATCCGTTTGGGTCATCATACCAAGTTTGTCACAATAGTCATAAACCTCACTTTGCACCGGCATCTGCGTCATGCGCAGGTAATTCATGTTGGTGATCTTGGCCAACAAAATATCATCAATCAATCGGCTGGTATCCTTACGCATCACACTCAGCATTAGGTTGCCCATATTGTTGGCACCACGCAATCTTATAGGTTTGCCATTCAGGTAAAACATGCCCTTAGGTTTGCGCATGGTGTCTTGCGTAAATGATCGCATACCAAACTGTTTTGTAACAACATCCTCTACATGATGGGCAGTATCCACCACGGCTAATTGTACCTGGTACAGCCATGGATTTTCACTACTCCACCTTCTAGCATTTGGTACGGATATTTTCCATTTCAAAAAACTAGTACCTAAGCCCATCAACAATTTCTTGTCTTCCCAATCTGTTGATTTAGCTAAATCGCCCACACCCGGAACATGCACCGTACGTGGCTCGTAGGTTTTATTCTCGTAAACGGTTTGTTTGAAATTTTGCCCGAATAGCGAATGCCTAATGGTAATTTCCTGGTAATCGTTGGAAGAATTTTGCACCTCTATCCACACCTCGGCAGTATCTGTGTTACCCAATGGGCGAACGAAGACATCGGATATATGCACCAATGGTCTTGTCTCTAAATACACCGCCTGGTTAATGCCCATTGCCGGCGGGTTATGGTGCCAGCCCAACAACGGATCATCGTAACCCATGCCCGTTGCAGCATACACTTTATCGCCATCGAATTTTCTGCCGTCTTCTCCCACATGACCAAGCATGGGGTAATCATTTTCAACTTTTATAAGCAGTGTATTGTTGCCGCTTTTTAAAAAGGGAGTTATGTTGGCTTCAAAGGGAATGAAACTTCCTTCGTTCGTGATGCACAGGTTACCATTTACAAAAACGGATGCTTTGTAATCGACCCCTTTAAACATTAGAAACACGGCCTCTTGTTTCGCATTGAATTTGGGCTGTGTAATTACTGATCGGTAGTATGTTACTGCCTTCCCCAAAGGTGGTCCGTAGTGTGGCACTGTTACCTTTTTCCATTCACCTTCGCCCTTCAGTATTCTGCTAAAATCTTTTCTGTCTTCTTCTGTTTCTATGCGCCAGTCAAACGAATTAAGTGTGGTGCTACTACGGGTGGTTTCTATTTTTGAAGCGAGAGTTTGTAAGTAAGGTGTGTATCTTTTTCTGATGCTATCCAATGCAATTGCAAGCTCCTCCTTCGTATCCAATTTGTTCATGGGCACAAAAGCATTGGCCGTAGAACTGGATAATGCTAATGCCCTGAATTTTAGGACAGGTGGTTTGGGTGTTATCAATAAACCCATGCGGGCTGCCGCAGATTTATTGCCTATTTCGGCAAAGCGGTCATTTTGTTGTGAGAAGGAAAAAAAACTGATTGCAATAAAAAACCCTACAGTGGAAAAACGATGTATAAGAATTACCAAATAACAGGAGTGAAACAATTGCCAGATTTTAAAAATTCAAAAACAAAAGGTTAGGTCGATGAGTAGATATGTCGTACTCAACTTGCGTATACCCTAAAAAATTAAAGACGGAGACACGTGACCTTCAACCTACGGATGACTATGCAGCCTGTCGCCTATTGTACATCTGTTGATATTGCTGCGGTGTTTTTCCTGTGATCAGCTTAAAGTACCGGTAAAAATTAGCAAACGTGTTGAAGCCACTGGCATCGCAAATGTGTCCGATGGTTAATTGGTTTTCAATAAGCAATTTGCAGGCATGCCCCACTCTTATTTCCTGCAAAAACTCGCTATAAGTCTTGCGCGTATGCGATTTAAAATGCCTGCAAAAAGAGTTAGGGCTAAGGTGTGCAACGGCCGCAATTTCTTCCAGCGTTATCTTCCGATGGAAGTTAGCCAGAGAATACGCATATATCTGGTTGATCGATTCTGTTTGTGACGCGTCATGATTTGGAACAAACCCTTCAGAACATAGCAACTTCTGATTTGAAGTCGCTATGATCTCGAGGGCACTCAGTAATAACAATAACTTTTTGCAATCCGACGCCTGCAACATTTCAAACAATAATTCAACAACCTGACCGCGGATAGTTTCATCTATTAAAATGCCGCGTTTAGAGTTTGTAAGCAGTTCCCTGATCACTTTGTTTTCGGGCAGTGCCAGAAACTTCTCACCCAAAAAGCTTGGATTAAAATGTGCGACTACCGCTTCGCAGTTTGTATGGGCTTCCTCGTAATACTTATCAGAACAATGCCAGTAATGAGGTAATCCTGAACCCACCAATAACACGTCACCTTTTCTAAATGACCTGATATTATCCCCTATAAATTCAGTTCCGCTACCTTCCTGAATAAATACAATTTCTATTTCAGGATGGTAATGCCACCTATCAAAAAAGACGGGCACTACATCATGCCTGATGCTGAAAGAACTGGCAGGAGAAAGCGCAATTTTAAGCAAATGAGGTTTCATAAGTCTTAGTTTACAAGCAATCAAAAAAAGTCACAATGGACAACCGATGTATAAATTTTTCCAGATGAAAGGTCCATCATACAACTGTCGTACTCAACCGGCTTCTACCCTAAAAGGCTAGATTTCGTGTGTGAATAGTCTGGCATTTCGATAGCAGATCCACCTGTTTTTTTTCAGGCTTTGCTATTGGCAGATAAATGCGCAACTGGTTTGTTACACTTAAATAAAAAACTAAAACAAAAGTCAACTAGTTAAAATCATTTCATGATGGTCGGCTTACTGGTGGTTTATTTAGTGACCAGCCTCACCGTCAGCTTACCAACATTTCCAAATCCATCATGCCACAGCGGCTCTATCTTATCAGGGTTCTTACCATCGAATGCAGTGAAGTAAATGGTGTATAATCCATTTCCTTCGTTGATAAGGCACAAAGGAGTCCTGGTGTTTTTTATCCATGATGGCGCATTGGGTATTTTTATTAATTGCTCCTTTCCCCAATGTCTCCCGTCCTTTGAACAGGCATAGGATATTTCATGTTCATTGGATCCATCGTATACAGTAATGTATAGCTGCGGCGCAACCTGAATGGCAACGCAGTTTTCAACAAACAGTGGGTCTACCGGCACCGGGCTCAGCTTTGATTGCCTCACCCATTTACTCGTTAAGCCTTTTTCGGCTTTCATCAACCCGTTGTAAAAAACATTCTTTGCATTCGGGTTAAGCGTACCGGTTGCATCAACATGTTCCGGCACACTGTTGCCGCCATAAAAAGCCCACCAAGCTGCACCAATCTTGTATGGAAAAAAGGAAACAATTTCTCCCGGTCCTTCCCACCACTCCGGCTTGTTATCTACCGTAATCCATCCACCTTCTTTGTAAGGGCCTGCAATACCATCCATACCTTTCACCTGGCTATCGTAACGCATAATGCGGCCCGACATGTTGTACACATTTGTCGCACTGGGCTTGCGTCTATAACCTACACTGAAGACGCTCCAAACATTTCTTTCCGCATCAAAGACCGACATAGGTGACCATGGTGACATCCTGTTGGTCGTATCATTCCAATTATAATTAGTTGCAGCAATGATGCCTTTCTTTTGAAATTTAATTCCGTCTTTACTGCTCCAAATCGCCAACCTTACTGCAGCAGTTTTAGGTGTATCAAACACCTCTGTTGTGAAGATGTAATAAACACCTTTAACTTTCTGTGCGGTGCCACCTTCAAAACCAAACTGTACATCTTCCGCACCTTTATGTCCTTTGCCAATGATGGGTGTTGGGTGAATAGATACGAACTGTAGTTTGGCTAATGGCTTCTGCGCTAGCAATGCAAAAGGAACTATGAGTGTGAATAGAAAAGGTAGTATACAGTACTTCATGATGATTAGTTGTTGTGTATTTTAAATTGGATAAACATTTACTTAAGTCCTTTAGCACCACCTTTTACTTTAAAAACATATGCATACTTACTTTTAAGATTTGCAGGCGTAACCACAGGTGGAAGGATGCGCACGTTATTGTTGACATTGATAAAAGAAGCCTTAGTAGCAGCCCCTAATAACTCGATCAATGTTCCTTTTGCAAAGTTCAAATCAGGTATGGTTAATCCACCTGTAGGCCACTGGGTTGAGAGTACATACAAATCATCTCCCTTCACAGTATAAAAAACTGTCTTACCTGTTTTTGTACTGGCAGCTTCGGCTGCACTTTTTTCTTTCTTTTCTGCAGAAGCATTTGCTGCAGGCTTCTTCTTTTCAGCAGGGTTATGCCATGCTTTGGTACCATAAATTCCATCACCATTTATTGCGAGCCAGCTACCAATATCTTTTAAGCGTTGCTCCATTATGCCGGGTATGGTTCCATCAGCAGCAGGACCAATATTCAAACACAAGTTGCCTCCACGCCCAACGGTGTTTACCAACAGATGAACCAACTCTTCCGACGTGCGGTAGTCATTAATATCTTCATTGCGGTTGAAACCAAATGAATAACCCATGCCTTGAATTTCTTCCCATGGATGCCCGTCATCCAACTCGGTATCGGCATATTCTCTTGAATAATAACCACCATGCTTACCACGCACCTTACCCCAGCGATCATTAACAGCAATCTCATTTTTATTTGGAGCATTGTTGTACAACCAACTCAGGAACTCTTTGCTTTGCAAACGCGTATCATCTTCATCCCAGTCACCATCCGGATATAAAATAGATGGTTGATATTTCGTCACCAGTTCTTTCATCTGTGGAATGATATGATCACCAATCATTTTATCTGCCGGAATTTTATACTTCGCAACAACATCCTGCGGTAAATAATAGCCATCAAAATTGCCCGGTCTATCAGTGGGTGTACTCTCCCATTCTATCAGCGAAAAATATAAACCCATCTTCAATCCTTTGTCGCGGACCGCTTTTGTTAAGTCGCCCACCAGGTCACGTTTAGGACCAGTTTCAACAGCGTTCCATCCTTTCGAATACGGACTACTGCTTGGCCACAGCGCAAAACCATCGTGGTGTTTTGAAGTAAGAATAACGTATTTGGCACCGGCATCTTTAAAGAGTTGTGCCCAGTTATCAGGCTGCCACAATTCGGCTTTGAACATGGGCGCAAAACTGCGGTAAGGAAAATCTTTGCCATAAACCCTGTCATGAAAATCACGGTTCGGTCCTTTCTTACTCATTGCCAAAACCTCGTACCATTCCGCATAGCAATCGTACACGGAGCCCTGCCTGTTGATGTAGATATACGAAGGCACCGAGTAAACACCCCAATGGATAAAGATGCCAAACTTAGAATCCTGGAACCATTGCGGCACCGGCCTGCTATCAATAGACTCCCAGGTAGGTTCGTATTTCTTTTGCGCCCCGAGATTGCTACAAGCAACACAGCACGCTGCGATCAACAGTAAATTTTTAATCGTCATTTTCATCTTTTTTAAAGTGCAGCTTTCTTTTAAAACAATCATTTTTTTAACGAACATTCGCTTTTTTTTCAACTCCGGTTGTGTCACTCACTTGTACTGCATAACATCATGGAGCAACAACCACTGCGGCTGTTTTCCATTAAACTCAATTGCTCCATCCCACCATCAGTTTCCATTCCTAATGTCAGCTACAAATGGTGCTGCAGGCAGTCCGGCTACGTTGAACAAGTTCGCATCAGGGTTCTCTGCCCATGCATATCTTACCGATACCGGCTTACTCACTTGCCTTGCTGATAGCATGATTTTATCACCGGCCATTTCTGCTGTTGCCGGGTAAAAATGTTTGTCTGCACCCGCCAGTTCAAACCCCTTCACATAACCGTATTTATCTACTGCCACCAGTTGCTCCTCTTTTTGTGTTACGTCAAATTGAACAACGAGTAGCTCACCTTGCGCATACACTTTACTTACTTTAGGTCCTTCTGCTACAAGGTTGTTCTGTCCATAAACCATCTTTCGTGCAAGCAACGATAAACGCTTTCCAACATCATACTTGTTAACGGGATGCACATTTGTTGAGTCGCCAATATCGTATGTGACTACTAACCCGACAGCCGGGAATGAGGTAGCTTCCTGCTGCGCTGCTCTCATGTTTTTCCAATAATGTTTAGCGGTATCCTCATCTATATAGTTGGGTAACTGCACCACCAGGAAAGGCAGTTGCGGATCGTTCCAGTAGCGGCGCCAATCTTTGATCAGCGATTGTAAGTTCCATGCATATTCTGCAGACCTGTTGGTATTGTTCTCACCCTGGTACCATATCACACCTTTCACTGGCACGCTAGTCAGCGGGTGAACCATGCCATTGAATAATGACGTAGGAAAGTAGTTTGGTCCGCGTGATGGATTGGGATCGAGAAAACCTATTTTGTATTTCCAGCTATCAGCTAACGAAATTGTTCTTGCAGCAGTGGCTGCAAACATCTGCTCCGGTTTGCCAATAAAGCCGCCAACGCCCCAGCGACGTAAAACTTTTATTGCTATTGTATTTTCTCCGACAAATAACGATGAAGCAGGAACGTTGTACAGATTATTGCCTGATAGGCTGAAGGGCTTCGCCAGTTTGTTTCCATTAAAATAAACATCAGCATTGGTGCCAACACTACCCAAAGAAATCAATAAGCCAGATACCGTGTCGGCAGCAGTAAGGGAGATCGTTTTTCTAAACCAGACATTTCCTGGTTCATTTATTCCTAAATCTCTCAATGTACTTGGTAATTGTACCGGCTTCCAATCATTATCATTCATTCCCTTTGCATTCCAGTTGTTCAAAATGCCGGGATCAAATCGATTGGTAGTATCCTCCCACTTCTGCGCAGCGAGCTTTGAATTTTTCTCAAACACATCTGCATCTCCTATTTCGCTTAACTTCTTTAATACTGCCTGGTGCTTACCGGATTTTTGGAATGCATCCTCCGTCATCCACATTTCTATATCCGTACCGCCCCAGGCACTTACGATCAAGCCAACGGGTACATTAATTTCGGGTTGTAGCAACTTACCAAAGTGAGCTGCAACAGCGGAAAAATCGAGGACATTTTCACGTGTGAAGGTTTTCCATGAAGTTGGTTTTGTATTGGTTTCTTTTACCGAAGTAATCGCATCCGGTATGGTGATGATGCGAATGTTTGTGTTTGAGAACTGCTCAATGTTTTCTTTTTCTCTTGCAAGCCAACTCAGTTTCCAAACCATATTGGATTGCCCGCTGCAAAACCATACATCACCCATTAGCACATCGTTTAAAACGATCTTGTTTCTACCAGCAAACTCCAGTTGATACGGGCCGCCCGCAGGAAAGGATGGCAAGGTAATTTTCCATTGACCCGACACATTTGCAGTAGTGGTAGCTTCTTTGCCTGCCAGCTTCACTTTTATCTTTTCGCCCGGTGTTGCCCACCCGTATAAGTTGATGGCCTTGTCTCTTTGCAGCACCATATTGCTGGTGTAAAAAGACGGCACTGTGATGTTAGCATATGTTGAATAGCCACAACTCATGAAGAAGAATAGCAGTGCAGCAGCCAATTGAAATCTATTCAACATAAGTACATGCAGTGAGTTTAAAATAGAGGCTTTGATAAATCCTACATCGCTTCGATATGTTTTGTAGCATCCTAACATCGTTGTTAGTTTTTCATTTTCTGCCTCAATACAACTATTGAGGTAAAAGGTGCCAACTGAATAGGTGTTAAGACCGGCAAACCATTTATTGTTAGGTAATGCTCACGACTTACATCTATGCTCTCGTTACTTTTATTCCGATTTATTAATAGGAAAGGCTCGTATTCATTTAGAATAGAATCTTTAATTGTTATGACTTTATTAGAATGATCACCCGTGATTTTTTGCCAATCATAAAAAGATAAATTCAACACGCTGTTGTCAGGGTACTGTTTGGTTTTTTTGGTAAAAGGATTAGACTTTGCTGAATGGACATATTGATTATTTCTCAGTAAAGCAAAGTCAGTTTTATCACCGATCCAATTAATCCACTCCATTAAGTTCTGGCCTTCAAATATGCCAACTACCGTATTTTCTTCTACAACGTTATCGTACATGCCACCCACCTTTGCCCATTCAGGAAATACAATTCCACTTGTACAATTGTAGATCGTATTACCGATGTATGTGTTTCTAAATGACGCATCGTTGTTTACAATGCCCGCAGAAGAATGACCACTGGATGTATTGTCCTCAACCAGCATATCATGACTGTTGTTGTCAATATAAATTCCGTTGAAATGAATTTCATTGGCAGGTGTTGCTATCACATTTCCAACCGAGTTGGTAACAATGTTTTTTCTAAAAATGGAGTGATGTGTAATGCCAGGCATGGTAGCAAAACAATACAATGCAGATCCATCATTCAATGTAAGTCCACACGCATTGATGACATTGTTCTCAACAAGATTATAACTGCCATCTACCCTGATGCCGTTGTACCCACAGCTATCAACAATGTTGTAACGAACTACACAATGATTGCTATACTTCGGCTTTAAAAACAGTTTCGATTCTATGTTAGTAATTGAGATTCCTGTTGCTCCGTTTACACCTGTAAATCCTTGTGCAGGAAGCAATCCAATTCTTCTAACTTTATTGTTTTCAATCAACATTTTTTCTGCTTCCAGCACAGCAATTCCTTTTCCTAAAATGTCGGTAAACGTAGAATTTGTAATAGCACAATTAACTGAACTACTGTCGATGCTAATGCCGAAAACATGGTTGTTACTGAAGCCGCATTGATCAACTATAATGTTACTTACGTTGGTTGACGCAGATATTCCTGCATCAAAGAAATGCCTGAACTGCAAGCCCGTAATTACCACGTTAGATACCTCTTTAGCGATAGTGATACCTGTTGATTGCACCGTGCCTTCGACTTTAAGTTTACCTATATTCTCGCTTGCAGTACGTTTCAATAAAACCTTGTTGTTGCTGTTGACCCACTCTCCGGCGGTATCCAAAAACAACGGTAAACCGGCGAGGTAAAAGCCATAACCCTTTACAATTTCATAAATTGTTTTAGCCCCATTTTCAGAACGCAACATCATCCCTCTGTCATCTGTGTACAGCGGATGTTTCTCAATAGACAACCAACCACCAGACGTGCTTTTAACACGTCGCATTTCATACGTCCAATCAATGGTACGTATGTGAATAGTTGCACCCGTAAAGTCTGTTTGACCGTTGTCCAATGCCTTGCTGTATACTGTGTTTTTATGAGCACCGGAGTCGATCTTTAAGAAACCAGCATTAGGATAACGGGCAAGCGTTTGACGCTTATCGTTAATGAAAAGTTCAGTGATGGGTTGTTGAACACCCGCTGCAAAAACTCCTGTCTTTTCATTAGTCCAATTGCTTAAAAGAACAGACCCGGAAATGATAGGATCTGCACCCTTTCCGTAAGCAGTAAAAACAATGGGCTGGCCCTTTTTGCCTGACCTGGTTAAAACAAAAGAACCCCTGAATACAGAACCTCTTTCGAAAAAAACAGTATCACCCGGCAGCAACTTAAAGGAGGATATTGTCTGTATGCTTTTTAGCGGTGACGTTACCCGTTTGCCATTGGCTCTATCGCTTCCATTTTCAGAAAAATAATAGTTGGTGGCTTGTGCTTGTATAAAAATGACCCAACATAGTAGTGAGGCTACACTTTTCATCATTGCTGTGTAGGATTTACAAATACTTCACTTACACTTACACTTAATTTCATGCTTTGATTGATTCAAATTTTATACTTCCTAATGCTCATCGATTTAGGTTGATAATCAGCTTCCCGTTACTATACAAGTCGTCATAATCAGCCATTACCCCTAAATGGACAAACAATTCTTCTGCAACGGGCTGTGGTATATTCCAGGATCGTTGCGGTGATTCATCATTCAACACACAAGTAAAAGTCGAAAGTTCTCTATTATTCAGGCGTAAGAAAAGGCTGCCCTTTTAAGACAGCCTCTTTGCTTTTAGCGGTACAAATTACTCAGCTAAATTTATAGCGACTACTCTATTACTATCTTTTTTGTGACGGTTTTATTGTCATTGGAAATGCGCAAGAAGTATGTTCCAGGTTTGTAACCTGAAACAATCATTGTATTCCCTTTTTCTGACTTTAGCTTTTTACTTGCTGAATCAAATAGTTCCAGAACAAAAACCAAATGTTTGGGTCCAATATGGATAATGTCACGGGTGGGATTTGGGTACACTACAATATCGTTCGATGTTTCTAAATCCTTATTCTCCATGCTTCCTGCGGCATTTGCAGCGTTTAATGGCGTGCCGTTTTGTGTGATAGTAACATTAGAGAAAGTACCCGTTCTAACTATCGTTTCGTTTGGACCGATAAATAGTCCCACTTGTAATGTTGATGCCCAGGCAAGGGTTTGCGGAGCGCCAAGAGCTGTAAAAGTTAGACCGTCCGGAGAAATTTCTGAAGTAAACACATTACCAACTCTTGCTATTCTCAACCAATAGGGAAGCGCTTTGCTATATACGGGACTACCTGTTACCGCAGTTAAAGTTCCACCCTGTGTTGAACGTGTTTTTAACTCAATTCCATTTCCGCTATTGAACCAGGATAATTCAACCATCGGGTTGTTGGCAACGGTGCCTTGCCTTATAATCATTCCTAACCTTCCATAAACATTTACCCCTCCCGCAAAGTTATGCGAGAGTACCTTGGCCGTATATACAAAATCCCCTGTGATGTCTCTGTACACCCATTGATATTTCTCTGCTTGCAGCCCATTAGCACCGCTTATAGTATATATCCCTGATGTGGTGTTGAAAGAACTTGAACCTGCAGGAGTACTTCCACCCAGATCAGCATTCGTTGTAAAAATTCCAATGTTTGTTTTTACAGATATAGGGCTGCTTTGATTTGAAGTATTGCCTGCTGCGTCTTTAGCTAAAACCGTAAATGTATAGGCAACCCCAGAGCTAAGCCCGGTTGCATTGTATGATGTGGTTGTGCTATTGCCCATCAAAGTTCCATCCCTGTAAACATCGTATGAGCTTACGCCAATATTATCAGTAGAAGCTACCCAATTTATAGTGGCCGACGTTGCGGTAACACTTAAGGAGAAAAGTCCTGACGGCGCAGAGGGCGCAACATTGTCTAGTGTAGTAACAGATAAACCAGAACTTTGATTAGATGAATTGCCTGCTGCGTCTTTAGCCAAAATAGTAAATGAATAGGTAACCCCTGAGCTTAGTCCGGTAGCATTGTATGAAGTGGTTGTGCTATTACCTACTAACGTGCCGTTCTGATAAACATCATAGGAAGTCACCCCAACATTATCAGTAGAGGCTGTCCAGAAAATAGCAGCTGAAGTAGCGGTAATATTTGAAGATACTAACGCAGTTGGGGTGGATGGATTTTCAGTATCTCCACCCACAGGAGTACCAGTTATGGAAACATCTGAAAATGTGCCTGTCCTTAATACACTCTCATTTGGACCAATGAAAAGACCTACCTGCAAATTAGATGACCATACTAAGGTTTGAGGAGCGCCCAGAGCTGTGAAAGTGACACCATCTGCAGAGATTTCAGAAATAAAAACATTACCTGTCCGCCTTATTCTTAAGAAATAGGGAAGGAGTTTACTGTAAACAGGACTTCCCGTTACCGCGGTTAAAGATCCACCTTGGGTAGCTCGAGTTTTCAGTTCAATTCCATTTCCGCTGTTAAACCACGATAGCTCAAACATTGGATTATTAGCGACAGTGCCTTGTCTTACAATCATTCCTAATCTTCCATACACATTGGTCCCGCCATTAAAGTCGTGAGATAATACTTTGGCTGTAAACACAAAATCACCTGTAACATCTTTGAATAGCCACTGATATTTCTCAGCTTGAAGGCCGTTAGCTCCGCTTACTGTATATATACCTGTAGATGCATTAAAAGAGCTAGCGCCTGCAGGTGTGCTACCCCCCAGATCTGCATTGGTAGTAAAAACTCCGAGTGCGGGTTGAACTATGGTAATATTTGACGCAGCAACCCGACTATCTGTTTTGCCGGTACCAAATGCTCTAACTTTTATTGTGGCTGACTGGGTGAGGTTAAAAGCACCAGCATAAACAGTTCCGTTAGTTGATGTTGGAGTACTTCCATCAGTTGTATATCTTATTGTTGCACCGGTCGTTGGACAAGTGATGCTCACACTGGCCGGAGAGCTAAAACTGCTCCCACTTACTAAATTAATATGAGGTTGTGCGGTTTGCCCTCCCGTAGAGCCGCTAAAAGCGATTGTACGAACTTCCGACGTTGTAGTAACGATGCGTTGATAGCGAACTTGACCCGTTTCCAAATAGTGCTGATAGTCCACACTATGCGCACCGGTAGTACTAGGCAGATTGAGGTATGATTTCCAGGTAGCACCATTATCATTGCTTCTTCTAAATGTAGATGAGCCTGCCGGAAAGGTTAACCATCCATTTCCGTCATTATATCCTTCTCCAGGCCACGTTGGAGCAATGGTAGTAGTAACATCGCTCCATGTGCTGCCAGAGTATTTAAAAGCCAATGTCTTGTTTTGCGTATAAGAAAATTGCAGTAAAATAGGCTGATTGTCGTTAGCAAAAGCGATGTTACAAAAGTTGTACATCCGTGATGCATTAACGGCAGGGTCTTCCATATAAACAACTTCGCCATTATTTGTTGTGATAGGTAAGCTAATAGTAGAGCCATTGGTTTTCTTCCAGGTAACGCCTTCATCATCAGAGTAAGCATACATTAAATGAGTATGGGTATCAGAAACAGATGTTTTAGCAGGGTTCTTTGCAACATTCCAAACCATGTGCATTCTATTATTATTATCGAATACTACACGAATCTTATAGCCTTGATACCCATTAGCAGGAGGCGTTCCGGCTCCGGAAAGATCCCAAAAAACAGCTTTTGTTTGGTGATTTGCATCCATCCCACCGCTTATCGTTTGTCCTTTGTCGCCAGTTAAAGTATAATTTAAAGATCCCAACTGTATCCATTGTTTGGTATCGGTATTGTATTTCTGAATATTACCAGCCATACCACCCGGCACCCATCCGTCAGAGGTTGTAGTAGTGCGTATTCTGGATACATAGAAAAGTGTTCCCGTCCGGCTTTGAACAAAGCGTCCATAACTTACCGCAACAGGCCCATACATACCACCAGCGGCAACGTTTGAGTTTAGCGTGGTAAATGAACTGATATCTTCAGCATTGGTAGATTTTAAATACACCATTGGGGTTTGGTGCATGTTACCTGTCCAATGTATATATCCTTCTGCATCTATTGCAATAGAAACCTCATTATGGTTATCATCTGGCGTCATTCCAGTCAAAACGATAGTGGATGTTACATTACCGTTGATATCTTTTTTAGCAATACAACCATTTAAGTTTGGGTCAATATACCCATAGTAAATCGCTCCTTTATGTGTTACTATAGCGGCGGGAAAGTCCGTCCCATTTATACTATGGGTCGTAAATGACAAGTCCAAGTTGGAAACCGGAGTCGGAGTTTCGGTTGGAGTTTGCGCCTGCGCAAAACAACAAAGGCTCAGCAAGACTACTAAAAGTTTAATTTTCATAATGAAGGCAGCTTTGATGGAGAAATTGAGGAATTACAATTGAATTGTTAAGACAAGCTGTTAAAGCTCTACATTTAAGAGGTGGTTATTTTAAACAATTCTGGCTTTTTACTGAACCAGTTATTCATCCTATTTGCTCCGAGTGGGGTCCGTATAGAAGACTAGTTGTATGCAGGCATGATATCCTAAGCTCTTCGAAGTTCTTGCCAGAGTATTTTTTAGATTCTATTACACCTTTAGTAAAGTACAACGTGAAGCATTGCGATTGGCCAACAAAGGCGAGCCCTTAAGAGAACTTCCTGCAGGTGTTCGGCACCCTGCTAACATGGCCGATCCGGAAGATTGGATTAACCCACTAAGAGGTTATGCTTACGATAGTTTTAATCCTGACGTGTTGTTAACTGCTAACGTGAGAAACAATTGCGTGGAATTTCCATGTGGAGCAAGTTATGGATTGCTGGTTTTACTATTGCTACATCCAATGTTGCCTTCCAATAAATACATGTCGCCGCAAGTAGTGCAAAAGCTAAAGGAGCTGGTTCAGCAAAGTGCTTCAATTGTTCTAAATGAAATGGCTTAGCACTCTTTAAGCCTAAACAATTATAAACAACACGATAAAAAGGTAGAAACCATCGCAAAACAAGTTTGGAAGGGTGGAATACGAGGTACTGCGATTATTAATGGCGATACAACAATAACTGCACGTATAGGAAAAGGCCGTTTTGCGAATGCTCCTTACACAGCAAGAACATTTGAAGCTTTGGGTATTCTAAACATCTGCACCGATACGATTGGAAAAAAAACCTGCAACCGGCAGGCCTAATTGGTTCGGTTTCTATCACCGAATGAAATAGTGCGATATATAACTGCTTTATGAAAAAAGAAACAATTTCCGGTGGCCACTTATTGGTAAATAAAATTTGACCCTAAGTAGCCTTCATAGAAAGAGCTACAGTGGCATAAAGTAGTAACAACAGTTTTTTTGTTCTACCAATTAAAAACATCACGAGGCAACAAAGGAAAAAGTATGACAAGAACCGCCTTTGAGCCCGAAATAGGTCGTATAAAAATAGGATTTCTGCCGAGTCGGATGTTTAAAGAACATACAAAACAACGGAACACTCTCCCTTTCCAGCAAAAACCAGCCTAGTCGAATCAGCATAGTTGAGTCTTACACTGCAGTACCCGTTCGTACAAAAAACATGTATACCTTACGCCCATAATTTAAAATCTGTACATGAACAAGACAGGTCCAATCATCATAATTGAAGACGATGCAGATGATCAGCAAATCCTGACAGACATTTTTAAAGAATTGAATTACGCGAACGAACTCATTTTCTTTTCAGACAGTGAACTCGCTCTACAGTATTTAATAGATACCGACGTTGAACCATTTCTTGTTCTTTCTGATATAAACATGCCGAAATTGAACGGGATGGAACTGAGAGAGAAAATAATTAATAACGAAGACCTCAGACTCAAATCTATTCCCTATCTCTTCTTTTCTACCAGTGCAGAACAAAAACATGTAATTGACGCTTACTCAAGATCTATTCAAGGCTTCTTCGTTAAGCCCAACAATTATACAAAACTGAAAAACGTGATTGTAAAAATTGTTGAATATTGGCAAGAGTGCGAGTCTCCTAATTACATCAAAAATGCTCAACAATAAGTGGTTAAAAAGTGATTCGCTTCTCCTTTTTTTGCTAACGTTCGGTGGTTTTAATCCCTACCGCTTTCCCTATTCCCTTTCCTAATACTTGGGTCTGTTTTGGCTCGAGCAGTGATTCCACTTTTACTATGTTATCACAAAGAGTCTATGGTCACCATTCATCATAAGTTGATAACTTGCCACTTTTATATCCACTATTTTGAAACTTTAAATAGAAAAACTACATAGATGGTAACGGACCAGACAGACATTTTTGACGCATGCCGAAGGGGCGATGTAGCACTTGTTGAACGGATTTATGAAGTAAATCCAGCAATCATCCACGTTGATGATTTTAAAGGATTTTCGCCATTAACTATTGCTGTTTACAACAACCAGTTAGCAGTCGTAGAGTTTTTGTTAAGTAAGGGTGCCCGTGCAGAAATGCAGGACCAAGCCGGCAATACCGCATTGATGGGCGTATGCTTTAGAGGATACAAAGATTTAGTACCCATACTACTTAAAAGTGGCCCAGATGTTAACCAACGCAATTACCAGGGTGCAACTGCATTAACTTTTGCTGCCACTTTTGGCCACCTCGAAATAGCCCAGGCTTTATTGGAGAAAGGGGCCGATATAAACATAGCGGACGCCCGTGGCAAAACACCACTCGATCATGCAATAAGCCAGGACAACGAGGAGATGCTGGAGCTCTTTAAACGATATCAAAAGGAATAACACAGAAGTGAGCCAGTAAGCATAATTGCCACAAACTGCCCTAACGAAAGATGGAGCATTGGCAAACTCAATGCGTGATACATTCGTAAATTGTTGCATGTTGAACTACTTTGTCAAAACTTTCATTTTTGCAGGCTTACTGGTGTCCATCACTTCATGCAGTAATAACTCGCGACCTGCCTTGGCCAGCACAAGCTATAATAAAGACACTTTACCCGCACCCGATGAGGGTGCCTCTGTAACGCGATTCAGCAAGGTGCTAGGTTGGCCTAAAGACAAAGTTCCCACTGCGCCCAAGGGCTTTACCGTTACCCGTTTTGCTGAAGGCTTGGATAACCCACGTTGGATTTACCAGGCACAGAATGGAGATATTTTCGTAGCTGAATCTAATACACTTCTTTCTACCTTTAAAAAAATTGGGGCAAGCCTCCACCCACGAATTAAGACACAGCGCTATGGTAGCAGCGCTAATCGTATCACGCTATTCAGAGATGCTGACAAAGACGGTATGCCAGAGGTTCGATCAACTTTTCTTCAGAACCTAAACCAGCCCCTGGGTATGCTTGTAATTGGAAACTTTTTTTATGTTGCCAACACCGATGGGCTTTGGCAGTATGCCTATACTTCCGGAAGTGATAAGTTGCAAACACAAGGAAGAAAGATCCTTGATTTGCCTGCAGGCGGATATAACAATCACTGGACAAGAAACATAATTGCGAACGCAAACGGAACTAAGATTTATGTTTCGGTTGGCTCGGGTAGTAACGTTGGAGAAAATGGGATGGAGCACGAAGTGCGCAGGGCAAACATCCTGGAAATAAACCCGGATGGCAGTGGCGAAAAGGTGTACGCCAGTGGCCTGCGTAATCCTGTTGGCATGGCATGGTCCCCCGGTACGCAAACGCTCTGGACCGCCGTAAACGAGCGGGACGAACTAGGCGATGAACTGGTGCCCGACTACCTGACAAGCGTTCAGGAAGGTGGATTTTATGGATGGCCTTACAGCTATTATGGAAATAATGAAGATCCGCGGTGGAAAGGCAAGCAACCGAATGGAATGATTAGCAAAGCCATTATGCCGGAAGTTTCGTTAGGATCGCACACAGCTTCGTTAGGCCTTGCTTTTTATGGTCAAAATAAATTCCCTGCGCGTTATACAAATGGCGCTTTTATTGGTCAGCATGGATCATGGAATCGATCTACTTTGTCGGGGTATAGGGTAGTATTTGTTCCTTTTGCCAATGGTAAACCTGCAGGCCCCCCTGAAGATTTTCTTACTGGCTTTATTGCCAATTTAAATGACCGCGAAGTATATGGGCGCCCTGTTGGGGTAACGATTTTACTTGATGGCAGTATGTTGGTAGCCGACGATGCTGCCGGCATTATTTGGAGAGTTGCCGCAAACAAATAATTCGCTGGTCACTAAATTGACTAAAATAAAAAAGCAGCTCACCAAATGAGCTGCTTTTCTATATTAATTTCTTTCCTTCCTTTATTGCTTTACAAAGCGTACTGCTTTTCTTTCTATTTTATTTTCGGCTACTAAAATATACACTCCCGGTGCCAGGCCAGACGACTCAATTGATAACTGACCGTTAGCACTGACAGCATTTTTGCGCAATATTGTTTTGCCACTCACATCTTTCACACTGATGTCAATTGGAGAAATAGAACCCTGTAGTGTAATATTAATGTTGTTGTAAACAGGATTATTATTTAGTGTTACGCTCCAGTCTTTTGTTGTCCCAATTCTGAACGATATGGTTTTACTGATTTGAGATTTACCATCTTTATCGTTCATTAAAAGTCTATAATAGATAACCTCAACACCTGTAGGAATTGAAATGTCTGTAAACGAGTAAGACTGTTTTTGGCTAGTATTACCTGTTGCATTTACCGATCCTATAGTAGAAAATTCTCTGCCATTAACACTGCGCTGCACGGAAAAATCTTTTGAATTGATTTCGTTTATGGATGTCCAATTTAATAAAGCGCTTTGTTGTTGGCGGGTTACCGTAAAATCCAATAAATGTGTTGGCAACGGAGACAGATCTGCATCTAGTCTATATAAATCGTATTGTGTTATATTGTCTCCATCGGTAGCCTGAAACAAGAGTTTATTATTTAAAAAGAAATAATTGAATGAAATTTCCGCATCGTCACCCGGATTTATATTAGCTACCAATTGCGTACCTCCGGCAGTGCCGTTGCTTTTCCAAAGCTGACTACCATTTACACCATCGTTAGCAGAAAAATACAGCCCGGTGGAAGTATATTGGTAAGCAATATTTTCAATTGAGCCTTCAGCTCCCGGGTTGATATCTTTTACCCTTACTGTACCTGCAGCCGTGCCATCCGAAACCCAAAGTTCAGAACCGTCGGCAATTGTAGTAGCAGTAAAAAAGAATTTACCATTGTACAATGGTTGCAAAAAGCTACCATTTGTATATTCAAAACTTGGAAAAATAAATGGCACTGAACTTTCTACACCGGGAATTATGTCTTTAAACAACTGTGTTCCGGCAGTGGTTCCATCCGATTGCCACAATTCAAAACCTGTTGCTGCTGAATACGCTGAGAAAATAAATTTATTACCTACGTTGGCACTGCTAAACATAGAAACAAATGAAAACCCTGCCCCTGGATTAATATCTTTTAATAACGTCGTATTTGCAGTAGTTCCATCCGTAGTCCAAATTTCATCTCCTTCACCTAATGTAGTGGCAACAAAAAACAATTTATTATTGAACGGATATAAATACAAAGCAGATATTGCGTGCGGTTCCCCCGCATTAATGTCTTTTACCATTTGCGTACCGCTTGTGGTGCCATCTGTTTTCCAAAGTTCGGTGCCTGCACCTGCCTGCTTAGCAGCAAACAACACGACGTTATTATACTTATAAAAGAAATTTGCGTCGGATGATGCAGCGCCTGGATTTATATTTTTTAATAAATTCGTTCCAGCTGAAGTGCCGTTTGATTTCCACAATTCATTTCCGTCAGCGGTTGTACTTACGTTTAATAATAAATACGAGCCATTAGAAAATAGGTTATACGCATCAGTTGTATTGCTGCCGGTAACACCTGCCACAATATCTTTTATCAAAACAGTACCTGCGGCAGTGCCATTTGTTTTCCACAGTTCACGACCTTCAGCTGCAGTAGCTGCAGTAAAATAAAGTTCCCCATTTAATTCGGCCATATCCTGGTCAGGAACAGAAGCCGCATTACCTGGCCAAATATCTTTTAATAATTGCGTTCCTGAAATTGTGCCATCGGTAATAAATAATTCAGCTCCGGTGGCTGGCGTAGTTCCTGTAAATATTAGTTTGCTATTAAAAATCGCTCCGCCTTTTTCAAATTTTATGTCGTTCGATAATTGAAAGGTTCCGGCAACAGTAGCATCCGTAACCCACAACGATTGATCTGCATCCGAAATAAAGATTGCTTTATTATTTCCCAAAGGAAAAGCGGAGGATAAACTTTTGTTTGAATTTAATTTAGTGATCTGCGTCTGTGCAGCAAATGCTCCGAAAAAAATAAAAGAAGCAAGTAGTAATGTTGTTTTCATTTTTGTTTACTATTAAAAATTGAACAGCAAAAGTAGCGGACAACTCAAGGGCAGGGCAATAGCATAAAGATGTGACAAATGATGAACGACAAACAAAGGTGATTAGCGGTAACTCAATTCTTTCGCGCAATTTTTATCTAGAATAACGGCATTCATTAATTTTTAAAAAATTTGAATAGCGTCGGCATTTACCTTTCATCACATAATAATGTGGCTGTGCTATAGATTACGAAATTCTACCGGTTTATTTTTTAGTTGTTTAGTCTATATTTACGCTAACCACTATTGGTTTATATTGAATCTACCCCTTTTAAATTATTTATGAATAAGCTTTTTGTCCTGATAATCTTTTTGGCAAGTATCAATGCAACGGGCGGTTGCCAAAGCACTTCGCTGCCTTACCCTGAGTTGTCCATACAAAAGGCTGCTGCGCTTCAGAAAAAACAAGTAGTACCAACTCGCCTTTTAGATAGCCTGCAAATTGTTAGTGATATTTCTTTCCTTGCTTCAGATAGTTGTGAAGGAAGAAAGCCCGGCTCTATCGGTCATGCGAGAGCAGTGGAGCGTATTCTATTGCGGATGCGTGCAATTGGCCTGGATAGTTTTGACAATGCGCTTATCGCTCCTTTTATTGGACGACAGTTAAATGGCACCTCCGAAGGAAAAAATATTATTGGCTGGATAAAAGGCTCCAAAGAACCTGGTAAATATTTGGTGATTAGTGCACACTACGACCATATTGGCAGAAACAAGCAGGGAGCCATTTATTATGGCGCAGATGACAATGCGAGTGGCGTGGCCTGTATGCTTAGTTTGGCTAAATATTTTAAGAAAAATCCCCAACCTTACTCCATCATTTTTGCTGCTTTCGATCGGGAGGAAAGTGGATTAGAAGGTGCCTTAAAATACGTGGAGCAGCTTGAGGAAAAAAATAAAGTTTCGTCTATTAAGTTCAATTTAAACCTTGATATGGTTGCGCGTACAGACAGCAACGAATTGTATGCATCAGGCATCAGGCATTACCCATCGTATCAATACGTAGTTAACCAGGTAAAGGACCATACCAATGCTTACCTGCTAATGGGGCACGACTATGGTTCATTTCGGGATGATTGGACAATGCTGAGTGACCAGTATGCATTCCACAAACGCAACATTCCATTCATTTATATCAGCGTGGAGGATCATGCTGACTACCATAAAATAACAGATACCGTAGACCGTATCAATCTTAGTCGCCTTATTGAAAACTGCAATACCATACTGTTGATGGCAAAAGCTATTAAGCTGAATTAAGAAATGATAACCTTTCTGCCGGCGCATCAAAGTTGTATGGTTGTGAAGAAACCCCTGCCACGCAAACGTTTGCGAAGCTAAAATGCTACGTTTTTGACTTCAAAAACCACCCTATTATGTGGTAAGGTTGCGCTTTAATACGTCCTAATTTTGTTGTTCAATCCCCCAAGAATGACACGTGCAGTATTGATCCTGTTTGTTTTGGCGTTATCGTTACAACTCTCTGCCCAAACTATTAGAATTGCCACCTATCGATATGGCAACAATTCACGTTTGCAAAGTCTACAACCGTTTGCAGACCATCTCAGAAAAAAATATAAATACGATGTGTCGGTAAAAAGTTATGAGTCGGTTCAAACCTTGATTACCGCAATGCAACACAACGAAGTGGATGTGGCATTCATCAACACCTTTGGATACTTGTTGCTGGAGGCTTCGGGCAAACATCCCATGCATGTAGTGGCAACACTTAAAGTAAATAATGCGGCTTCTGATGTGTATCGGACAGCCATCATTGCAGGTCCTTATGTAACTGCAAACAGGTTGGATGACTTGAAAAAAGAAGCGCACAAACTGAGGTTGGAGTTGGTGAACAAAGGTTCTACCTCAGGCTATCTTGTACCTAAACTCGCCCTGGCCGGTGTTGGTATTCAATCGCCGGAGCAATCTTTTAAAAGTGTTTTATTTAGCGAAATTCATGATGCAGCTGTAGACGCCGTATTGAATAGAATGGCTGATGTAGCCGGTGTGGCTTATTCAGAATACACCAGGTATGTACAAGAAGATATAACCAATAAAAGGAAAATAAGGGTTTTATGGCTGTCTCCTGAAATTCCATACGGACCCATCCTTTTTAATAACCGGTTTGGTAGCGCTGTTGGGGGTGAATTGTTACACTCGTTTACCGCGCTGCATACTGAAAATGCCCGTGCGTTCGAAGCCATAAAATCCGGCTGGAGCGAAACCAAGGATGCCACCCGCTTCATTACAATAAACGGTTATTATTACACCAATTTTAAAAAGGAACTGGGCACCGAAAAAGAATTAAAACAAGTGTTGAAACAAGTGATGCGTTAATAGCAAGGTGCAGTAATACATCGCCATTTGCCAAAGAAGCCAGCAGCATTTTTTTTACACTCAATTCCGCTAAGCACAAGTTTGAATAATGGCAGATCCTACATTGCTACTACCTTTCTTTTAACCGCCTGGCGTTTGCCATATGTAGCAGAACGCCACAGCCACTCTATCGGTCCAAATTCGAAATAAGCGAGCCAAACGGTGCTTAGGATTATTTGTAATGCAAATACAATTAAGGCCAGCAACAAGCAAATAACGGGGCCAACCTGGCCCATCATTCCAAAGCCTACGCCTGTAAATAGTATCGTTCCGATTACGGAGTGAGTGATGTAATTGGTAAACGCCATTTTACCAACGGGCCTTAATACCGATAAAACAGCAGCGCCCCTTTTGGTACGTGACAATAAAAAGAACGTAGCAGTATAGGCGAGGGCAAATGGAACAACGCCAAATGCGTATGCAATGGTTTGATACCAACCTTCGATCTTCAAATCGTAGTAAGCATCGGAGTTTTCCATATAACCCGCCAACAGGTAATTAGCCGGAAAGCCAATTGTAAAACCAAGGACCGCAATCCAAACCAAAAGTTGTTTCCGCTCCAAAAAATACAGGTAACGCTTGTTTCTTCCCAGTAAAAAGCCAAGGATGAATACGCCTAATACTTTTACAATTCTGCTTTGAAAAAACAAATCGCCATAGCGAAAGAAAAAGCCCGCAATGTGAAGTTTTACTTGCTCGATGTAGGTGCCGTGTTGTACCACCTCTTTAAATCCTTTGCCTCCTTTGGTGCCAGACAGTAACTCGTCTATTCTTCCACCTGTTTGAAATAAAATACCAGCCGGAGCATTCAAAACAGGCCAGGTCATTTTTAAATAGTACAGCAGAATGGGGCTAAGGATGAGACTAATTGCAAGAATAAAAAGCGTCTTTGTTTTCCAGTTACGAATGGCAATTAATATAAAGCCAACCATGGCATACAGCGCAACAATGTCACCAATCCAAATAAGAATAAGGTGGGCCAGCCCCAGCAATAACATGATGAATAATCTACGTCGCAACAAACTGGCAGGCTTAGCAACTTTAGATTCGAGCCGCTGCAATTGCAAAGCAATGCCCCAACCAAATAGCAGGCTAAAAATTGAATAAAATTTTCCTTCAATAAAAAGGTGTTGCCAAAATAGAAGGCTGTTATCAAAACGATGAAATAACGCTCCGGAATGCGGCTCCGTAGGGTTGTAAAAAGAAAACCCTGAACTAAGGTTGGCAATAAAAATACCTAAGATGGCGAAGCCACGGAGCGAGTCCATCAGCCATACGCGATCATTACTATGTACAGGATTAGTGTCAGACATCAGGCAGTAGTTTGCAGTAAATTAACTAAATGAAAGCGCAAATGGATAAAGCGCCGCAATTAAAAATTGCCTGAACATTGGTAAATGAAAGAAGCGAGCTGTTGCGTCAAAAATGAATTCAGCTACTGATAAGCTTCTATTTTTGATGGATGATCCGTATAGAAATAGTGAAAGATGGCAATGCACACTTACCCGTCATCAGGGAATTATTTACTGCATATGCCAATGAGTTGGGTGAGGATTTGACTTTTCAACAATTTAATACTGAACTACAAGATCCATTTGCAAAATATGGTCCGCCTGCAGGCTGCCTCATCATTGCTTATAAAAATGATGACCCGGCAGGATGCATTGCACTACACCAAATTGACACCACAACTTGTGAGATGAAACGAATGTTTGTGAAACCGGAATTTAGAGGACAAGGTATAGGTGATACACTGGTGAGCGCTATCCTTCAATCAGCGCAGCAAAAAGGATATAAAAGAATGGTCTTGGATACACTCGATCGATTGCAGGCGGCCATCTATCTCTACAAACGATATGGCTTTTTTGAAACGTCGGCTTACTATGCTAACCCGCTTCCGGGTGTGGTATATATGGAGTTGAGTTTAACGATTAACCCTCAGAAGGAACAAGATTAGCATTAGCTACAATGCCGGCTTTTTTTGAAATAATCACACCAAACTTATTTTCTACCGCCACCTTACGGTAATCAAAAATTTGCTTTAGCTTGTTTTTTACAAACAGCCCGTGTGCAATGTCGCCTAATATCCAAAAGGGAATTTTGTAGTGTACAATGTCAGTCATTTCTACACCGCCGGGTATGGCTTTAAAATGATGTTGGTGATGCCATAAAGCATACGGACCAAAGCGCTGTTCATCTACGAAATAAACTTTGTCCTGCACATGTGTAATCTCCGTCATCCAGTAAACAGGAATGCCTAATACTGGCTTTACCGTGTATTCAATCACCTGGCCCTGGTACATTTTTTCGCCGTGGTGTTTGCTTTTTATAACAAAGCCCATATCCGATGGGGTAATCTCTGCCAGGTTACTAGGGCGGCTAAAAAAATCCCATGCTTCATCAAGGGAAATGGGCAGTTGCTGAACGGTTTTAAGACTGTATACTTTCGACATGTTTTATTATTACAAACTATAAACACCCCTACAAGCTAATTGTTGTACTACTACCGAGTAAAACCATATTTTTTCTCCGTTACATTGCCGGCTTGGTCTTCCACTGTTATTTGTAGTTGATGGTTTCCCGCCGTGGTGCGCTCATCAAAATCATGAATGAAAGAATAACTCTTGCGCCTAAACATCAACCATTTACCATCGAGCATGGCACGAAAACTTTTAATCTCTCCGGCATCGTCACGCACGGTAAACGCAATTGACTTTAGCGACTTTACATTGGCATTATTGCGCCATCCTGATTGTACAATGGTTGGTGGCGTAGTATCTACCAGTAATCTTACAGAGCCCAAATCCAAAAATTTAGCCGACATCCAATTGTCTTCCCAGGTTCCCTTTGTGGCTACTGTCTTGTCGTTTGCTTTCAGTTGCATCACTATCTTATCGCGCCGTGTATCATCTGCTGGAATGTCAGACTTTATTCGCACGGTAAAACTATCATGAACGGGCACCATTGTATTGTGCAAGACATGCGTCTTGGAAGCAGCCGCTAAATTCACTGCCTCCTGAACCGCGTACACAAAAGGCACCATGTGGTAAAAAGCATCTGTAGGAAAAGTAACCTGCACCTCTTTGAATGCAATACTGTTTTGCTGATTCGGAAACAACAAAAGTGTGCTGTCTGGAAACGTCAGGTCAGTCAATCGTGCAGGCTCGTACCGAAAGCGAAAAGTTGCTACTGATACGTTACCCGCAGCATCATACGTTTTTATTACTGCTTTATGTACCATCGTATCTGTAACAATGTACGCTCCATCACCCGCAACAGCAGAGAAGATGGTGCTGTTATTTCCAGGTAACCTGCTCAGGTGTTGAATATAGGGCCCTCGATTTGCTTTTGTTCTGTAATCGATTGCGCCATTTACCGAGCGGCTTTCCGGGTACGAAATATCATTTAGCCTGAAGGCAAAACGGGCAGTATCATCAATGTAGAGTTCCGCCTGGTAAATACCGAATAAGAATGCCGAGGTGTTCGTTTTATCTTCTGCCGTAATACCAAAACTGATACTCGGCGTTGGCAGTACCACAACACTGTCTACAGAGCTGTAGCCCCCGGCAGTTTTTTTCAACCGTATTTCCTTGGGCCCGACCTGGTAGGTGCTGTAGCGTCGGTCGTAGTAAAACAGTTTGAAAATATAAGGCGGAATATTATCTGCAAGATTGAAGTTGAATAACCACGGATTAAGGTTTCGTTCCGTTTTCGTATCGCGAATTTCAAAGTGCAGGTGTGGACCTCCGGAGCCACCGGTGTTGCCACTGTTCGCAAGGTACTGTCCTTTTGTTACAGGAAATTGACCGGGCTCGAATTGAATGTCCTGCTCCCATTGTTCATCTTCGTATTGCTTGTTTTTTACGAAAGCATTCAGCGGCCCGTAAAAATCATTAAGGTGCGCATACAAAGTTGTGTAACCATTTGGGTGATCGATGTAGATAACTCTTCCAAAGCCATATCGCTCGACTTTTATCCGGCTAACGAAACCATCTGCTGCTGCATACACGGGTAAGTTCTCCCGCTGAGCCGTACGAATATCAAAGCCCATGTGGTAATGATTGGTGCGCAGCTCACCAAAATTTGCGCTAAGCTGAAGCGGAATGCCCATCGGGTTTCTAAAGTAATTAGCCGGGTAATTAATGGCCGGGAACAGTTGGGCAATAGATGTCTTTATGATAAGTACAAAAAGGATAAATAGTAGTTGCTTCATACACTCAGTTTTTCACACGATAAGGAATAGTAAAGTTGACAAAAACCTTACCATTAACCCGTTAGATACCAATCAACTTCCAGGTAGTAAAGCCTGTTAGCAGCTCACTAACCTGCTGCATGAACCTAACCGAAAGTACTCCTATTGTTTCCGGCGCCTCCGTGGTTAAAAAATAAGTGGGCAGTATAGCACCTCGTATTACATTTGCACGATTTGCGGCGGCTACAGAAACCATACGCCCCGGTTACAGTTTTTAAACTATTCATATGCCAAGAGACACTTCCATCAAATCAGTATTAATCATTGGTTCCGGCCCAATTGTAATTGGGCAGGGCTGCGAATTTGATTACTCCGGTAGCCAGGCTGCCCGCAGCATTCGCGAGGAAGGAATAAAGGTGATACTGATTAACAGCAACCCGGCCACCATCATGACCGACCCGATGATGGCAGACAAAGTGTACCTGCTACCATTAACCGTAGAAAGCATTGAGCAAATACTGGAAGAGAATCAAATAGATGCGGTGCTACCAACCATGGGTGGACAAACGGCACTGAACCTTTGTATAGAAGCAGATGAATTAGGCATTTGGAAAAAATACAATTGCCGGTTGATAGGCGTTGATGTGGCTGCAATCAATACGGCGGAGGATCGGGAAAAATTTCGCCAGTTGATGGTAAAGATTGGCATAGCCGTTGCCCCGAGCAGAGTGGCCAACAGTATACTGGAAGGAAAAGAGTTCGCGCAGCAAATTGGCTTTCCACTGGTGATCCGCCCTTCGTTTACATTAGGGGGTAGCGGTGGTGGTTTTGTACACGGAAAAGAGGATTTAGATGATGCACTCGAAAAAGGTTTAACTGCTTCGCCCATACATGAGGTGTTAGTAGAAAAAGCAGTATTAGGCTGGAAGGAATATGAATTGGAACTGCTGCGCGATAGCAATGATAATGTAGTCATCATTTGCACGGTAGAAAACCTGGACCCAATGGGTGTACACACAGGCGATAGCATCACCGTAGCGCCTGCTATGACACTGAGTGATACCGCGTACCAGGCTATGCGCAACCAGGCCATTTTAATGATGCGCAGCATGGGCAACTTTGCCGGTGGCTGTAATGTGCAGTTTGCTATCAATCCCGATACCGAAGATATTATTGCTGTAGAAATAAACCCCCGCGTTAGTCGTTCGTCGGCTTTGGCCAGTAAAGCCACCGGTTATCCAATCGCCAAAGTAGCAGCAAAGCTTGCAATTGGTTATCACCTGAATGAGTTAAAGAATCAAATCACCCAAACCACCTCTGCCTATTTTGAGCCTGCGTTGGATTATGTAATTGTAAAAGTGCCGCGTTGGAATTTTGACAAATTCAAAGGAGCAAATGATACGCTGGGTTTACAAATGAAAAGTGTGGGAGAAGTAATGGCGATTGGTAGAAGTTTTACCGAAGCGCTCCAGAAGGCTTGCCAGAGTTTGGAAAATGATGCAGTTGGCTTAGGCTATTATGGCAAGAGTTTAATGAGGGGTGATGAACTGCTGGACTATATTAGAATTCCAAAATGGGATCGCATCTTTAGGATTAAAGATGCCTTGATGGAAGGCGTAACGGTTCGAACCATTGCGCAAGTTACCGGGATCGATAAATGGTTTTTATACCAAATTCAAAAGATCTGTACCCTAGAAAAAGAAATAGGAACCTATACCTTAGAAACATTACCTGAAGCACTACTGAAGGAAGCAAAAAAGAACGGCTTTGGTGATGAGCAGATTTCTAAGATTATGCGCAACTGTACCGAAGATGAAGTGTATGAAAAGCGCAAAGCTTTGGGCATTGTTCGTTCCTATAAAATGGTAGATACTTGCGCCGCTGAGTTTGAAGCGAAGACTCCTTATTTCTATAGTACGTTTGAGTAGACAGCGAGGTTGAAAATTCTTTCTAAAAATCCATACGCCTGCTCTTTTATTCGCAGTGCTAATGTTTCAGAATGACCTACATGAGCCACTTGTTTGTGATAGGCCTTCTTTTTTATAGCCTAATGCCGCACCACAGGAACAATTATTGCTTATTTGTAATATGGAAAAATTACAAAAGTTAGAGATGATGGATAAGATCGTCAGGGAATTGGAAGATCTTAATAACAGTCAGACCTCTGTCTTAAAAAAGCTGGCGCAGATAGAAACTGAAAACATCACACTTGGGATAGCCATATTAGAGCAAAAACTTCCTGATCTGCACGAACAAGTAGACTCAAGCGTAACTACGGTGAGCGAAATATTGCTGGAGTTCCAGGAATACCGGGAGAAATTTTTTGTTGATAATAAGTTGGAAGCGTTGATAGATCCAACTGTATAGGTGATTTATAAAACGTAGATGAAATGATTGGGTAACAATACACCCAATCATTTTTTTTGGTTTTACCTTTCTGCCGCATGAATGTAAAACCAGGCATAATCCTTCAAAGTAACGCCGCATTGGCGGGCACTATTTTCGAAAACGCTACTATCCTCATCACACGTTTCAATCACAATGGTGCAGTGGGCTTTGTTTTAAATAAACCTTTTTACCGTAAGCTAAACGAACTGGAAGCGTTTAGTGACTGCCCTTCTCTGCCAATTTTTGAAGGCGGCCCTGTTGACCAGGCGCATCTCTTTTTTCTTCACGCCCGGCCCGATTTGCTTATGCATAGTGAAGTTGTGACGGACAATCTTTTTATGGGTGATGATCTAAGGCTTGCGGCAACCTACCTGCTAAATGGAAAGTTAAACAGCAGTGAGTTGAAAATATTCATCGGCTATTGCGGTTGGGATGCCGGTGAGCTGGAAGCCGAAATTGAAGAGGGAAGCTGGAAAGTGATGGACAGCGATTCTAACATTTTTACAACCTGAAAAATCCTTTTAAAAAAAGTGGGTTGTACCGGGTTCGAACCAGTGACCCTCACGTTGTCGACGTGATGCTCTAAACCAACTGAGCTAACAACCCAACTTATTACGCTGCTAATGTAAGCCAGACATCATAAACTGCTACTGCTTACTTATCCAAAACTACAAAAGCCATCAGCAGTCATACCTTCTTTTGTATTTTGACTTTTGACTTTCCCTTATTTCACCCCATAAATTCTCACCACCCAATTCTTCAGCTTCACTTTTATCGGCACTTCATCGGTATAAATAGCCGTTTCAAAAACAAGGTCCTTCACCTTTTTATAATCATCCAGTGCAAAAAGGTCGTTTACACTAATAGCGTTCCAGGCTCCCATTACAAAATCGTTTTTGCTGAGTGTGGCAACATCCCGCTTGCTCCAATACAAATAGTCGCGTCCATTATTTTTTGGATCAATCAGCGCAAAACGGATGGTTGGATGCAAGTCTATTTCTTTACCCTGCAGAAGTGCTTCACCATTAGCTTCTACATACAGGTATTTAATTGTATTCGGGATGATGAAATCAGGAGCGATAGCAGTATCGGATAGCTGGCTAAAGATGAGCTTATCCGCGGGATCAGCATATTCTTTCAGCAATATTTTTTCGCCTGGCAAAGTATTTCCCCCCGGAAAAATTTTATTGTGTTCGCACACATAGGCGTTGATCAACATAAAATTATTCCTCAACTTTTTCATGTGCGTTTTTATGGAGTCGTTCACCACGGCTTTCAGCAGCAGGTTGGGCTTCATTTGGTACAACTGTTCACCCCCGAGGAAGAAATCTTTGTAGATGTAATCACTGATCTCCCTGCTCCATGTCATGAAAGGCATTGCATGTTTGTTTTGAAACGTGACAGCGGTATCCAGCACATCACCCAACCAATGTACTTGCGTGGGCGGCTGCTGTAGCTGAAAGTTTGCCACCAGCAAATTGGTGAGTGATGGCGCAATGTTAAGATGTGAATTGATGCTTTGAAAACGTTGCGCACGTTTTAGCAGGGGTGAGTAGATGATGAAGGGCACATGGTATTCATCTATAGGCCCGGTGGTAGGAAACGAACCAATGTGGTGATCACCGGTAAGCACAAAAATGGTATTGCTGTATTCGGGCCGTTTGGCATAGTCAGCAAAAAACTTCCGCAGGCAATCGTCCGAAAACATGAAAGTGGTGAGCACATGTTTTGTTTGCCGCAGTGTTTTTTTGATGGCATTGGAAGCATGTAGCGTTTCTATTTTTTGGTCGAACTTCTTTTCATACTGCAGCTTTTGCTCAAACAGGTAAGGCATATGCGTAGTTCCGGTGTGATATATACTCAGGTAACGTTGTTGTTGCATCGAATCGAGTACGGTCAGGCTTCTTTCAAATAAAGCATCATCAGGGTAACCCATTGACCAGCCTTCTTCACCAATACCCATTTCGCGATACTTAGAGGGATAAGCATTCAACAAAAAGTCGGTGCCCTGCATTCGGATAAAACCGCCCATGTTGTCAAAGTCGGCATTAAAGCCAATCATGAAGTTGGCTTTATAACCATTTTGCTTCATGATTTTCGTTAGCGATAAATGCTCGGGCATTACATTCATAATGGAGAACCCGCGTTTGCCATAGGGCAATGAACCCTCAATAGAAGGATGCGCTGCAAATGTGCCGGGCGCTGTACTCAAAAAGTTATCCCACGTAAGACTATGCTCACCCAGCGAATCAAGAAACGGCGTAAAGCTGGTGGCATAGGCATGCTTACCACTAAAGTCACTTGATAAACCTTCTATCACTAATAGTACTATGTTAGGCGGTGTTGCCTGCAGCGAGAAAAAGGGACCAAGTACATCGTCCACTTTATTATTGCGCAGCAAAGGATACTCGCGACTGCTAAAAGTAAATGGCTGACTTTGTTGGTAGTAGGTGATCTCCTCCTGCAATTGTGGGTCATCTTTATTTAGCGCGGCTACCGGTTGGTTTGCAAGAAAGTGGTAACTATCCTGCATCCAATACATCATTTTATTACAGGTAAGATAATACCCATTGCTGGTGTCGAACCAGGCCCTTGAAGGGCTGGCGAAAGCAACGAGCAAAGCGGCAATTATTCCTGTAACAGAAATCATTCGGACTGCTTTTGCCGACAGTTTTGCCTTTCTTATCCAACCATAATACAACACAAAATACAATGGTATAAAAACCAGGAAGGGTAGGTACACTTTGTAACCAGCGGTAGTCATTTGCCGTACCGTTTCTACCGAGTCATTTAGCTTTCGTGTAAACAACTCATGATCGAACGGCGTAGTTCTCTCGGAATAAGTAATCAGGAGTGCTATGTAACTTATGATGACTATAACGTGTAGCAGATGTAAAAAAATATTGGCCACCTTGATGTGAAGGAACGATAGCATGAGGTACGGAATGAAAAGAACAGCCGCCACAAACAACCCTGCCCATACATCGTAAAAAATGCCTGCAGCTTCATATTGATAAGGATGATCGACAAACACTTTGCCGGCCACAACGAATACTTCGTAGATCCGCAGCAAACAAAACGTTAGGACGAACGATATGGACAATTTTATAAATGGCAAGCGGCCAGCCAGGAAGTGTTTGTTCATTGTAGGAGAATGTTGTAAATCTACAAACTGCCATCCCTTTTATGATTGATCATGTACACTTAGCCATTTACTTTAATCATGTTTTAAGTTATCACTGATTGTTGCCTAAATAGTCACTGCACATTTTGAGTCGACGGTTATTCGATTCAAAAAAATTTTTAACATGCCGGAAGCTTATTAAACGCCTTTACTGCTGCGTTTTTATCACATTTTAAAGCGTGTACATCTACAAGTGAAGTTTCTTTGCAGGTTAATACAACCCTACCTTTTGCAATGCCGGATCCTTCTCAAATATTTCAAACTGAAAGCGCTTCACGTTGGAAGAGATTGCTATGGAGCTCACGCTTGTTATTGTTCCTGGTTCTACTGGCCGGCGGCTTTGTATATTTCTCCTACCGTACCATGATTGCCCCTACAGTACCCGTTGAAGCAAGAGTGATGAAGAAAATGCTGAACGACAAGTTACCATCGTACCGCGAAAGCAAACTTGCCAGGCAATATCGAGGTATTCGGCAATTTATAGAAGGTAAATGGAAAGATGGCGACGGGTGTGGGCAACACGGCCTTCAACCCAATCTCTCGTCTTCGCATTTGTTCCAGGATGATATAGGCATTCGCGCAGCATTTTATGTAGGATGGGATGCCCAGTCTTTCTTTTCGCTTCAGCGCAATATTAGCAAGGTAAACCTGGTATTACCCGAGTGGTTTTTTCTTGACCCCAATGCAGACACGCTGGTAGTGCGCATAGATGATCGTGCGTTGAAACTAATACAAAAAGCAGGCGTGCAGGTAATGCCAATGCTTACGAACAACATCAATAGTATTTGGCGTGGCGATGTAGTGCACCGCATTATCAACGATAAAACGAAGCGGGAAAGGTTGATCAATGACGTGATCCGTTCGCTGCAAGTAAACGGGTTTTCAGGCGTCAACATCGACTTTGAAGAACTTGTGGAGACACAAAATGAAGTGCTTACCAACTTTCAAAAAGAACTCTATCAAAAATTACATGCGCAAAAATTATTGGTCACCCAGGACGTATCTCCATTTAACGAAGACTACGATTATCGCAATCTTGCCTTAAGCAACGACTACCTTTTTTTAATGGCTTACGACCAGCATCATGGCGGAACTAAACCCGGCCCCGTTAGCAGCCAGCGCTGGATAGAATCCGCTGTTGATCAAATGACCAAGTATGTAGCGCCTAATAAAATTGTGCTGGGTGTTGCGGGGTATGGCTACGATTGGGGTGCAGGCACCACCGAAACGGTAACCTATCAGCAAGCATTGAGTACGGCACGTGAAAGTGAAGGCGAAGTGCAATTTGATGAAGACACCTATAATGCCTACTACGAGTATTACGATGGTAAAGACTCGCTGCACCAGGTACATTTCACCGATGCCGCAACCACTTTTAATACCCTTCGTTTTATTACCGAGTATGGGCTTGCAGGTGCTGCGCTTTGGCGCTTAGGTGCCGAGGATATGCGCATGTGGGATTTTTACAACAAGCCAATGACGAAGCAGGCACTACAACATTTCAACTTTGCTGAATTCAATAAAGTAGAAGGAAATAATGACGTGGATTATATTGGTGAAGGGGAAATTTTGGACATTGTGGCTTCACCAACGGACGGGCACATTACACCTGAGATAGACACAGCTGCAATGCTAATCAGTGCCGAGCACTACGATAAACTTCCGTCGGTGTATGTCATCAAGAAGTTTGGTAAATCTTCAGCTAAAAAACTTGTGCTTACCTACGATGATGGTCCCGATCCGTTGTATACAAAACAGATCCTGGACACGCTATCCAGCTACCATGTGCCTGCAACCTTTTTCATTGTAGGCATTGAAGCAGAGAATAATGTTCCGCTGGTAAAAAGAATTTATGATGAAGGGCACGAGATAGGCAACCACACTTTTACGCATCCAAACATGGCTTTGGTAAGTGCCCGACGCGCCAGTATAGAAATGGATGCCACGCAGCTACTCATTGAATGTATTACTGGTCATAGTACCGTAATGTTTAGAGCGCCTTTTAATGCAGATAGCGAACCGGGCAGCAAAGAAGAGTTGGTGCCCATCGCCATGAGTCGGAAAAAAAACTACCTCACTATCGGCGAAAGTGTTGACCCGCAAGATTGGGAGAGAGCAGCACAACCCACTATGAATGGTGACACGCTTTTAAACCGTACCGTGCGTATATACAACTACCACGTAAATGAATTGCAGGATAGTGCACACATTATTTTGCTGCACGATGCCGGTGGCGATCGCAGCGCTACCGTTGAAGCCACCGGTAAAATCATCCGCTACTTTACGGCGCGTGGGTATACGTTTACAACCGTGGCCGATTTGCTGCATAAGACCAAAGAGGATATGATGCCTGCAGTACCAAAGGGCAGCGGTTATTACCTTTTGCAATTCAATTATTTTCTCGCCTTGATTGGGTATTACCTGTCGCGCCTGTTTGAAACTTTATTTACCTGCTTCATGATTGCCAGTGGTATACGGCTGGCTGTGCTTGGGTATTTTGCGCTAAAGCGGAGAAAACAACTGAAGCAAATGGTGTATCCGTTGATTACGCACACCAATGCACCGGCTGTAAGTATTATTGTACCGGCTTATAACGAAGAGGTGAATGTGGTGAGCTCTATCAACAACCTGCTGAAGTGCGACTACCTAATATTCGATATTGTTTTTGTAGATGATGGTAGTACAGACGCCACCTATGAGCAGGTTAAAAAAACATTTGCCCATGATGAGCGGGTAAAAATTTTCGCCAAGGAAAATGGCGGTAAAGCTTCCGCTTTAAATTTTGGCATCCAGCAATCGGATGCGCCTTACGTGATTTGTATAGATGCAGACACTAAACTATTACCGGATGCAGTAACGATGCTGATGCGCCACTTTATAAATGCGGATGAAAAGATTGGTGCGGTAGCAGGTAATGTGCGCGTGGGCAACCAGGTAAACATGATGACGCGCTGGCAAAGTATAGAGTACATTACCAGTCAGAACTTTGACCGCAAAGCTTTTGCTTACATCAATGCAATTGCAGTGGTACCGGGAGCAATTGGCGCCTTTAGTAAAGAAGCGATAAAGCGAGCAGGAGGCTTCACAACCGATACCCTTGCTGAAGACTGTGATCTTACCATGCGGATACTAAACGCAGGCTTTAAAGTAACGGAAGAAAGTAAGGCAATTGCGTTAACGGAAGCGCCGGAAACTGTGCACCAATTTATGAAGCAACGCTTCCGCTGGACCTTTGGCGTGATGCAAGCTTTTTGGAAACATCGTGAAAGCTTGTTCAGTTCAAAGCATATTGGTTTAGGATGGGTGGCTTTACCAGATATGCTGTTGTTCAAATATATTATCCCCTTCTTTTCTCCTGTAGCCGACTTGTTGATGTTGATTGGCCTGTTAACTGGCAATGCTGAAAAAATTGGATGGTTCTACCTTGTTTTTATTCTCGTGGATTCTTGTATTGCCGCATTAGCCTTTGCAATAGAAAGAGAAAATATTGCAAAATTAATCTGGATCATTCCGCAGCGCCTGGTGTATCGTTGGTTAATGTTGATCGTACTTTTCCGTTCCATTCGCAGGGCTATAAAAGGTGAGATGCAACATTGGGGTGTACTGAAAAGAACCGGCAATGTGAAGGAAGTGATGCAGGCGGGGTAAAAGATGAGGTGTGAGCTGGCCGTTTAGTTGGTAGTTGAACGTTGAGAGTTGGTTTTGTGAGTAGTAAGTTGTTAGTGTTACAGGTTACAAACTTTACCGTTTGATCGTTTATGAATGCACTCTATTTCTATTGATTGAGATACGCACCAACACTACCTGCATCTGTTTTTATTTGCACAGACTTACCAAGGGAATAGAAATTTAATCTTGCAATTTTGATGGTCACGTTTTCAATTTTGACTTTTGATTATTGCTTCCCCCATTCACACATAAAAGCATTCCATCTTATCTTGTCGTATCAACCTTATTATGAGTTCACGAAATAAATTCTGGCTATCCATTGGTGCAGCCCTAACTATTTTTTTCTATCTCTTATTGGGCAATCCTTTCCAGGTAGATGTGCTTGGCGCTAAAGTGCTGGCCATTGGCGCTTTGATGATTACACTCTGGGTAACGGAAGCTTCGGCGATGCCCGTTGTTGCATTGTTGCCGCTCATTTTATTTCCGATGATGGGCGTTTCCACCATGGAAGAAGCAGCAACGCCTTATTCAAACCCGGTGATCTTCTTATTCATGGGTGGCTTCATGATTGGGCTTGCCATAGAAAAATGGAATCTTCACCGCCGTATTGCATTAAACATTGTAAACATTACCGGCACCAGTGGCGATCGCATTGTGCTTGGGTTTATTATTGCCTCGGGTTTCCTGAGCATGTGGCTGAGCAACACCGCCACTACCATGATGATGTTTCCCATTGCAGCTTCAGTCATTACAGTTATGAGAGAAAATGACGATGGGAAAGGCAGCGTTCGAAATTTTGCTATTACCATTATGTTAGCTATTGCTTATGCATCCAACTTTGGCGGCATCGCCACCATAATCGGCACGCCACCCAATGTTGCTTTTGCTGCATTCATTCAAAAAAAATATAACTACACCATACAGTTTATTGATTGGATGATCATTTGCTTACCCATTGCGGTAGTGCTGCTGGCCGCGTTGTATTGGGTAATGGTGAAGTGGATGTACCCAAACAAAATAGCATCGAGCCAGGCCACGCATCGCATGATTCACGATGAGTTAAATGCACTAGGTAAAATGGGACGAGCAGAAAAGCGGGTGTTGTTTATTTTCAGTGCAACGGCATTATTATGGATTTTAAAAGACCTGATCAACCGGCTGAACGTGGTCACACTCAATGATACAATGATAGCGGTAATGGGTGCCGTAGCACTTTTTCTAACACCCAGTGGTGAGGCTAATGAAAAAGAAAAGTTTGTTTTACAATGGAGTGATACGAAAAAAATGGCCTGGGGCATCCTCTTATTGTTTGGCGGCGGAATTACCCTCGCTAATCAAATGGAAAAGGCAGGATTGATTACCATGATGGGGAACTGGCTTGCTGGGTTCTCAGGCAGTGGTGGCTTTGTGCTGGTACTAATGATCGTTCTTATCTCTGTTTTTCTAAGTGAGGTAATGAGTAACGTTGCGCAGGTAATTGTGTTTGCACCGGTAATTGCCGGCATGGCAGATGCATTGCATGTTAGTCCTTTACTGCTGGGCATACCAATGACTTTGGGTGCAAGCTGCGCTGGAATGTTGCCGATGGGAACACCACCCAATGCCATAGTATTTGCCAGCGGCCACATCAAATTAACAGATATGCTGCGCGTAGGTTTTGTCATGAATATTCTTTCCGTAATACTCATTGCCTCGTTTAGCTGGTATGTCATACCATTACTTGTAAAATAAGAATAATGAAGATGGTTGTTAGGCATCACAAACACCAATCTTCAAACCCGAAACGCTCCAATGACATTTAAAACAAAAGGTATTGTACTACGCACGGTAAAGTATGGTGAGACGAGCATCATCACTACCGTGTATACAGAACTTTTTGGGGTACAATCGTATATCGTAAAAGGTGTACGGCAGGTTTCTAAAAAGTCATCAGGTAAGGCAATCTACTTTCAGCCGGCTGCCATGCTCGACATGGTGGTGTACCACAACGAAATGAAGAACCTGAATTTCATTAAAGAATACCAGTGGGGCTTTTTATACGAGCATGTATTATTTGATGTAGTAAAAAATGCTGTGGCAATGTATGTGGTTGAAATGCTGCTGCATTCGCTGAAGCAACCGGAGGCAAACCCAGAATTATTCTACCTGGCGGAAGATACTTTCAAACAACTGGACCGCGGAAATGCAACGCTTACTGCCAATCTTCCGCTCTATTTTACATTACACCTCGGTGGCGAGTTAGGGTTTAGAATACAAGGAGAATACAGTGACTCCAGCCCAATCCTGGATGTGCTGGAAGGCCAGTTCGTATCTGATAAACCCAATCATTCCTATTACCTGGATGGCTTGCAGGCGCAGTTGACTTCTAAATTATTGTCCATCAATTTTTATAGCGACCTGGAGCAGTTTCCGCTTAACCAAAACATAAGGCGCGACTTGCTATTTGCCTACCAGCAATATATTGCTTTACACGTGCAGGAATTTGGAGAGCTTAAAAGTTTAAAGGTGTTGCAAGAGGTGCTAAGTTAAAGCGATGTGATGCCGTATATAGGCGCATGAATTTTGTAACTTTAATCCTAAACAAAGAGTATGGATGGGATCGCACAAGTGCCAAAGACAGCTTTAGATGTTTTTAGAATGTTGCCCGAGGGCACCCTCTGCGAGGTAATTAATAACACCCTATATATGTCTCCTGCTCCAAATTTTTACCACCAAGACATTGTTTCTTTGCTCATTACCAGAATAAGAACTTGGACGGATGAACATGCACTTGGTAAGGCAATCGTTTCCCCGGTGGACGTTTATTTTGAAGGAACGATGTCTGCGTTGCAGCCAGATATCATTTTCGTCGGTAATAAGCGAATGGAAATCGCTAAAAAAGATGGGATTTATGGAGCGCCGGATATTGTGGTAGAAGTGTTATCTGACGACAAAAAGCGCGATACGGTCATGAAAAAACAGATCTATGAACAAGCGGGAGTACAAGAATATTTTATCGTAGACCCAAATACAAAACAGGTAACACGATTTGATGTTCAAGACGGCGCTTACATTGTTGCTTATGAAGATGCAAAGGAATTTAGATCCCAAATTCTTGGGCTGACATTCAGTCTTTAGTCTAATCTCTTGATCTGACCTTCGTTATTAATCAACAATATCCCGGGACGTTTCCCTTTTCCAAAGCTTCCTAAAGTATCATCCATTTGTAATGCCCGTGCTCCGTTCAACGTGGCCCATTGTAATATTTCTTCCAGAGGAATAGCAGGGAAATGTTTTTGAATGGTCTTGATCTCATCCCAAATACTTAAGCTCCAATTGCTGGCAAGGCTATCTGTTCCTAAAACGATGTGGGCTTTGTTTTTTCGCAGTAGTGCTACAGGCGGCAAAGCGTCCTCAATGTATTTGTTGGCGTTGATGCAAAGACAAAACGAAGTTTGAGGTTTGGAGTTTGAAGTTCTTTGGAAGTTGTTGATGTAATCAATGTCGCTTTGCTGCGTGAAAGTATTATGCACTAATAAAACAGAAGATGCCCCTTCCAGTTGTTGAAAATAGCTTTCTACACTGCTTTTGCCCGTGGCTTCAAAAAAAGAGTGATCAATGTTCATCATCTGGTACATGCGAACAAAATCACCCGTGTTGGTTTTGAAAAGATCATCTTCAAAACTTGTTTCCTGGTTGTGGATGGTGGCAACCTGGTTTCGAAAGTATGGAGCAATGGCTTGCCATAAATTTTCTGAAACGGAATAAGGCGCATGAGGAACAATAGAAGCGGGATGCGTTTGGCGAAAGGCATCATAGTTGATTTTGCTGCGCTGAATACGCTGATCGGCAATGCCGGGCAACCATCCGCTTGCCTCAATGAAATTGTAATACGCCAGGTTGTTCTGCTGCTTTTGTGGCAGCGTGTGCAGGTTGTTGCAAATATCACCGACAGCTACAATTCCATTTGCCAGCATTTCTGCTTCGGCGTAGGCAATGGCCGCCAAAATTTCTTCTTCAGGAAAGTGACGCTGCGTGACCACTGCAAATACAAAATCTATTAAACCGGTTTTTTCTTGGATTAGTCCACGCATATGGCTCAACTCAAGGTGGCAATGGCAATTAATGAACCCGGGAGTAAGCCATCCATTGAACGTATGAATATCGTCACCAGCATCTTCCAATGGAACAATCGCTTCAATCATACCTTGCTCATCCGTTACCAAAACATTGTTTTCGTCCAACAAAGCTGACCCGGTAAATAGTTTATCTGCACGGAATTTCCTGTGGCTCATGGTGGTGCAAAAGTAGCATTTGCCGCAGTGATTGGTGGAAGCGAAACGCTTAACTTTGCGCGCCTTGGGGAAGGTTTGAGGTTTGAGGTTTGAGGTTTGAGGTTTGAGGTTTGAGGTTTGAGGTTGTTGGGTTGAGGTTCACAGCTCACTACTCACTATTCACAACTCACCACTCACCCACCACCCAACGATTTACCGTACAAGAGTGCGACGCAACGATGCTACATAGCAGCAATGCTGCCGGGCTCAAAAAAATGATACTTATTAAAAATGTTAGATAAACTAGAGGCAATCAAAGGCCGCTTTGAACAGGTGGGCGTGGCGCTTACAAATCCTGAGATTATTGGAAACCAAAAAGAATTTCAAAAGTTTAGTAAGGAGTACCGCAGTCTTGAAAAAATTGTTCAGCCTTTTGAAGAATATAAAAAGGTGCTGGTTGATTTTGACTTTGCAAAAGAGTCGCTTAACAGTAGTGATGAAGACATGCGCGAGCTTGCCAAAATGGACCTTCCAGAATTGGAGGTGAAGAAGGACCGCTTAGAAAAAGAGTTGACCAAACTATTGATTCCAAAAGATCCACAGGATGATAAGAATGCCATTATAGAATTACGCGCCGGCACCGGTGGCGATGAGGCGAGTTTGTTTGTTGGCGACCTGCTGAACATGTACCTGCGGTATTGCAGTAAAAAAGGTTTTAAAACTGCGGTAGTTAGCGAAAGCGAAGGAACAGTTGGCGGCTATAAAGAAATTATTTTGGAGGTGCAAGGCGAAGATGTGTATGGCACTTTGAAATTTGAAAGTGGAGTACACCGTGTACAGCGTGTACCAAATACAGAAACGCAGGGTCGCGTTCATACTTCTGCAGCAACCGTAGCAGTGATGCCAGAGGCGGAAGAAATTGATTTTCACCTAAATGAAGCGGATGTGAAAATGGAGACTGCACGAAGCGGTGGCGCTGGTGGTCAAAACGTAAACAAGGTAGAAACCAAAGTGCTTTTAACGCACCTTCCAACAGGAACAGTAATCGTTTGCCAAACGGAAAGGAGCCAATTGGGCAACCGCGAAAAAGCAATGAATATGCTTCGTTCTAAATTGTACGAAGAGCAGGTGCGCAAGCAGGAAGATGAAATTAGCCGGCACAGAAAAACCTTGGTGAGCACGGGCGATCGCAGCGCAAAAATTAGAACGTACAACTGGCCGCAGGGTCGCGTAACCGATCATCGTATTGGCTTAACGGTATATAATTTAGATGCGGTTGTAAACGGGGAGATCGAAGAATTTATTGAGCAACTGCAAATGGCCGAGAATGCTGAGAAGATGGCTGGCCAGCATTAATAACCGGCAAATTATAGCGCATTCACCCCACACTAGCTCAATCATTCACTTTACCTAGACTTATTTCTACCTAGCATTATTGTTACATTAATTTTTTTAAAACACGATTAACATATGAAAAGAACAACGGTCACTCTTGCTTTGCTGCTAACCTTTTTCCAAACTTTTGCTGATGAGGGAATGTGGCTCCCCCTATTAATTGGACAACAGGTATACAACGACATGGTGAAAAAAGGTCTTAAGCTTAAGCCAGAGCAATTGTATAGCGCCAACAAAGCTTCCTTAAAAGATGCCATCATCATTTTTGGCAATGGCTGTACGGGTGAAATTGTTAGTAACCAGGGTTTAATCTTTACAAATCACCACTGTGGTTATGGGCAGATTGCTGCCGCCAGTACAGTAGAAGCCAATTACCTGCGGGATGGATTTTACGCTGCAGATAAATCTAAAGAAATACCCAGCGCTAACTTAACCGTGCGCTTTTTAAACCGTATTGAAGATGTTACCGACCGCGTAAATGATAGCCTTGGAACTTTGGTTGGTGCGGAACGCGCCAGTCGTTTGGCCCGGGTACAGGCAAACATTACAAAAGCTGTAATGGGTGACGATGAATTTAAGAATGCAGTAGTTGCCAGCATGTTTAAAGGCAACCAATTTTTCCTGTTTGTCTACGACGTGTACAAGGACGTTCGCCTGGTAGGCACACCACCCGAAAGCATTGGAAAGTTTGGTGGCGATACAGATAACTGGGAGTGGCCAAGACATACCGGCGACTTTTCTGTGTTTCGCGTATACATGAGTGCTGATGGAAAACCGGCAAACTACAATGCCGCTAATGTGCCTTTTAAGCCAAAGCACTATTTACCTGTTTCTATAAAAGGAGTAAAAGATGGTGACTTTGCCATGATTTATGGTTACCCCGGCGGTACCAATCGTTACGAAAGTTCAAACGGTATTAAGCTTGCTACAGAAATCAACAACCCAACTTTGGTTAGGCTGCGCGATATGCGTTTAAAGTACATGCTGCAGGAAATGAAGAAAAGCGCTGCTACCAAATTACAATTAGCCTCTGAGTATGCCAGTGTTGCTAACTACTGGAAGTTTTTTGACGGCGAAACAAAGCAGTTGAAGAAGTATGATGTGTATGGCTCAAAGCAACAGGCAGAGCAAGAATTCACTACTTGGGCGAAAGGGAAACCCGAATATGAAAACCTGTTTGCCAATTACAATAAAGCGTACGACGAATGGAAGCCCTATGCACTACACAGGCAACATATTGTAGAAGGAATTGCCGCTACTAAAATTGTAGCTGCTGCTGCAAGTTTACAAAACCTGGAAGCCGTTCTGAAAAGGACAGATGCTAAGCCAGAAGAAATTCAGCGTGCCCTAACAGCTGCGGAAAGAACACGCGACAACTTTCATGCAACCACAAACTTTAAAGCAGATCAAAACATACTTGCGGGTTCTGTTATGATGTTTTATAATGAAGTAGATCCAGAGCAACGGCCAAAAAATTTTTATGAAAATATGTTTCGTAAGTACAACAGTATCGAGGTAAGTCCTTATGGTGCGTTTGCGGCTGATGTTTATGGAAACAGTATGTTGGTTGATAATGGCAAGTGGGCAAGCTTTAAAAAGGCGCCATCCTTACAAGCATTGCAAGCAGATCCGGCTTACCAGGTGGTTGAAGCATTTATTAAAAACTACAATAACACGATTGCGCCCCGTTTCGCCACTTTCAATACGCAAAACAACGAGTTAGGCAGATTGTATTTAGAAGCCATTTTAGAGATGGATCCTAAAAAAGCGAAGATGTTATATCCTGATGCAAACTTTACCATGCGGGTGAGTTATGGCCAGGTAAAAAGCTACGAACCACGCGATGCAGTTAAGTACGATTATGTAACAACCATGAGTGGTGCAATGGCTAAATATGTACCCGGTGATTATGAATTTGACTTACCTAAGAATTATGTTGACTTATATAATGCAAAAGACTTCGGCCGATATGCAGATGCAAAAGAAAAAGATATTGTAGTTGGATTTGTAACCAGTAACGATATTACCGGCGGTAATTCTGGCTCACCAGTTATAAATGCAAAAGGTGAATTAATAGGACTTGCTTTTGACGGTAATTATGAAGCATTAAGTCATAAATTAAAATTTGATGGTGACCTCAACCGAACAATTAATGTAGATGTCCGTTATGTATTGTGGTGCATTGAAAAGTTAGGCGGCGCTAAACATATTGTAGATGAATTAACGTTGGTTACTAACTAATGTAAATTGTCTGATTGATTTGTATGAGCCCTCTTCACTTCTGAAGAGGGCTTTTTTTTGACTTGCGCCTTGCTACTACAATGGATTCAGCCGCAGTACGGGATCTAAAAAAGATATTCAAGAACGGTTCCTTTACAACCAATGCATAGTTGGCTAATTGTAGTTGATGAAACTTTTGATTTTAAAGTTTTGTGAAGTGTATACCCTACGTTTATTTCTTTTTATTTCACAATTAAAAAATCTGGTAAAATAAAAACCAATATTAATTGAGCAGCGTAAATCTTTTAAATCAAAACAAAAACCCTAAAAAGGAAATTATGAAAAAGGCAAGTTTAATTCTCGGTATCGCAATGATGTTTGCAACCGCAACAATGGCGCAAGAAAAAACAGTTATGGTTGGCGGTGCAGCAATGTACCCAACTAAAAACATCGTAGAAAATGCAGTGAACAGTAAAGACCACACTACTTTGGTAGCCGCTGTAAAAGCTGCGGGTTTGGTTGAAACGTTGCAAAGTGCAGGACCCTTCACCGTGTTTGCTCCAACCAATGCGGCGTTCGATAAGTTGCCAAAAGGCACAGTAGAAACGCTGGTAAAACCGGAAAACAAAGCATTGCTTACTTCTATCTTAACGTATCACGTAGTGGCTGGTAAAATTTCCAGTACCGACCTGGTAAAGATGATTAAAGACAATGGAGGAAAGTTTACCGCGAAAACAGTACAGGGCGGAGAACTCACTTTTTCGATCAAAGGAAAGAGTGTTGTAATCACCGACGCTAAGGGCGGTAAAAGCAAAGTAACGATTGCAGACGTAAATCAAAGTAATGGTGTAATCCACGTGATTGATACGGTGGTGATGCCGAGCTAGTTTAGATGGTTGTTCAGATCGATAGGGAGCCAGGGATGGCTCCTTTTTTTGTACCCTAAAAGTTGCTACAATGCATAGAAGGTTTCTGGCTACAACAGCGTTATAATGTTAGGTCAAATGCCGTTCGGCTAAGGCTTAGTTTTGCAGCCGAAATTATATCAATGAAGTTGTATCATTTTCTTCCGGCGATCGGGTGGTTTATTATCTCTACGTATTTATTGTGTATTCCTGGCAACGATCTTCCCCATTCTGCGCTGGATCAAATACCCTTTTTTGATAAATGGGTTCACCTTGGGATGTTTTACTTGCTTACGCTTGGCTTCTGTTACCCTCTTATCAGAACTTCCATCTTAGAGAAAATCATATTCAGGTACTTCATTTGGATAGCGTTAGCAGTGTGGGGATTCGGTATTGCGATGGAGTTTGTCCAAAAGTACCTCGTAGTCAACCGATCTTTCGATGAAGTTGATATTCTATTCGATGGAATTGGATCAGCTGCAGGGTTATTGATCAGCAGAAGGTTGTACAAAAAGATAGGCCCCGATAGAAATCGGGGCCGCAACCAAAACTAACTGCTTATGAGACTCGTAGACTATTGCTAGTCTTAATATTTTCAGAGGATATTATCCTTTTGTTATATAGTTCAAAGTTAATGCCAATCTTGCACTCCCTTTGTTAAGAGGTTGTAAAACGATCAATAAAGTTTCAAAGGATCTCGTTGCAAAACCTCATTTAAATAATAACAAGAAAAGGGCCAACATTAGTGGCAGTTGATAGATTCTTTTGCTCCCGCAAAATAAGGGCTTACGAAAGGTATGTTCAGGTTCATGCCACGCAAAATTAAGAGGATGGCCATAAGTGCCACCACGTATGGAACAGCTTTGCGGATCGTATTCCTGGTGAAGAGATTAATGATATAACCGAAGTAAGACAGCAGGAACATTGCAGGAAATGTACCCAAGCCAAAAGATGCCATAAAACCTGCTGCGCCTCCAAGAGTACCTGCCGCCAAAGCTCCGGTAATGGATAAGTACACCAACCCACATGGCAGCAGTCCATTTGCAATACCCAACAAATACATACTGGCTATTGATGGTGAAGTGAGAAATCGTGCTATGGCATTTTGTACCCACGTGTGCATTTTGTTGTAACCAGGTAAGTGAAAAACTGGTCTGCCGGATGCACCTTGTATGACAATCATCAAAATGACGATTCCAGCAATTATAGAAAACCATTGCTGAAATCCGGCCAGGTAAATTTGCCTGCCTAACAAACCAAACAACACTCCCAATACGGTATAGGTAGAAATTCGCCCGGCATTGTACAATAGTATACCAGCTGCTTTTTTCAGCCCGTTTAAGTGTTGCGTTGGTAAAGAGAAAGCAATTGCTCCGCACATTCCCACGCAGTGGAAACTACTGAGTAGCCCAAGTGTAAATGCAGATATAAAGATGGACCACGTCATTATTTAAGTGCTAATAATTGCTCTGAATGATATTTGTCTTCGCCCACTTTCCAGGTAAGCTTTACTGTGTACGCAGCTTTGGCTAGCTTCGATTTCTCTACTATGAATACACCTTCCTCGTTTGTTGTAATAGGTAATTTTCTATCGTTGGCTGAGTTGGAACTGCAGTAAAACCATGCTTCCCCTTCTACAACCAAGCCTTTCAATTCTTTAGGCAATTGAATACTTACCTGTTCTACTCCGTTGTTGATGGTTACATCGCTTACTCTATTGGCATTGTTCATACCCTCTATCTTGTCCTGGTAACGCAGCTCATCGCCATAATAATCTTTAGAGACGAGCTCAAAATTCTGGTTCATGCATTTGTATACCAGTGTACCCATTAGCGCTGCAAATGCAACAAACACCAGTACCAGTTTATTTCCCCAATTCATACCTAATTATTTGAAGTGTGTGATAATCTATTTTCATTTTAATCTCCAACCGGGCCTAAAAAATTTGTTGAAACACTTGCCATTTTTTCGGCTCCGCTATACAAACCCAATTGTACATTCGTCTTCCGGCTGTGTACTACACTCTTAGGCAGTACTACAAAGAATGATCCTGTGCCCTGACCCTCTGGTGCTACATCTATGTATTGCTTTCCTATAATTTCTATTTTACCGATGCCATCTTCCAGCCTTATCTCCAAGTGTATATTCTCTGTTGTTTTATTGGCGAGTTTGATGTTGTATAAATTAGAAACGCTATCGATGCCACGCTCTTGGTAAAGAATTCCAGGCGTACGCATGATGGTGGCGTCTACATCTTTTCTTGTAAATAAAATACCTGCCAAAATCAGTACTACCACCCCACACAATGCAGTGTACAACTTCATGCGGGTAGTATATTTCAAGGGCTGATGATTGGCAATGCTATTTTCGCTGGCATACCTTATTAAGCCATGTGGTTTACCTATGCGGTCCATAATGTTGTCGCATGCATCTATACAAGCAGTGCAGCCAACACACTCCATTTGAACCCCATTGCGTATGTCTATTCCCGTAGGGCAAACATCTACGCATTGAAAGCAATTAATGCAATCACCCAGGTTATTGTCAATGCCTTTTTTTGCTACACCTCTTGGTTCACCCCGCATATAATCGTACGCTACCACCATGGAGTTCTTATCGAGTAGCACGCCTTGCAATCTTCCGTAAGGGCAAACAATTGTACAAGCCTGTTCCCGAAAAAAAGCAAATACCGCGTAGAATACACCGCTAAAAATTACGATGGCCGAAAGTCCACCCACGTGCTGCGATACAGGTTCAACAATTATTTTCTCCAGTGCTTTTATTCCGATCGTGTAGGCAAGAAAGAAGTTGGCGATGATGAAGGAAAGCACGTAGAACGCAATGTGCTTGCTTGTCTTCTTCACAATTTTTTCAGTATTCCAGGGTGCTTTGTCCAATAACTTTTGGCGTGGCCTGTCGCCTTCAATCATGTACTCAATTTTACGAAACATCATTTCCATGAAGTTGGTTTGGGGGCAGGCCCAGCCGCAAAACAACCTGCCAAACGCTGCAGTAAAAAGAATAATGAAAAATATAAAAGCAATCATCCCCAGGCCGAAGATGAAGAAGTCTTGCGGCCAAAATACTTTTGTAAAGAGTATGAACTTGGCTTCTGTTACATTGAAAAGAAATAGTGGTCTTCCGTTGATGTGAATGAATGGCGTTCCAAAGAATACAATGAAATAAAACCAACTAAGCAGTGTGCGCCATTTGTAAAAACGTCCATGCGGTTTTTTTGCAAACACCCATTTGCGTTTACCGGTTTCATCTACAGTGGCTAACCTGTCCCTGAAACTCTCTTCACCAATCTTCTCGCTGTGTTCCGTGGCAGTAATCATTGTTTATTTTATTGCAAGCTTCTTATCCGGTGCTTTTGTACTATCGTTTACCGGTGCTGAGTCTTCTGTGTATAAATCGCCTTGTGGTTCTTTAGGGTTTGCAGGTTTGGTACCATGCAGTGTTTTGATATAGCTTGAAATATTTGCAATCTGCACCGGTGAGAAATCATCTTTCCAGCTTTTCATTCCTTTCTCGGCTACTCCATATTTAATGGTTTTAAAAACATCGCTGATGCCGCCTTTGTGCAGCCAATAGTCGTCCGTTAAATTTGGTCCAACTGTTCCTCCGCCATCGGCCGCGTGGCAAGGCGCACAAGAAGTACCAAACAATTTTTTACCTTCTGTCAATGCAGACGCATCGGTGATCAGCGTTACAGTATTCTCATCTACTTTATTCGCTGCTTTTTTCAGGTAGGCTTCTTTTTCAACTTCAGCTTTTGCCACGGCGGCAAAGTACTCCTGCTCGCTCGACTGACCTGAACCAGAAACATGAAAGCGGTACACATACACGAAGGCAAAAAGTATACAAGCATAGAAACCATATAGCCACCATTTAGGTAAATTATTATCGAGCTCCCGTATGCCATCGTAATTATGACCAAGGTCTATTTTTGCTTCTTCATGCACCGGGCGGAAACTGTTCATCTTCGCCCACCAAACTTTCCAGCTGGGCTCTTTGTGTACTTCCATTGCGGGTACTATTACAATTTTGTCCTTGGCCAGAAGTGCTTTCAATTGTACAACCAATACCATCAACACTGTAAACTCAAGGGCTACGATTCCTACCAATGTATAGAATACGGTGGCAGATAATCCTCCGTAATTAGCCGGCGCTTCAGGAGCGGCTGCAGCTGCGGCATCCTGTGCAAACGTGAGCGTAGAAAGAAAGATGAAAGCGATGGTTGACAAAACCTTTGCTGACATGTCGCTTGAGTTCGTCTTCTCTTTATGTCGCTCTACATTTATTTGTGCAGCACCTAACACTACGTTGGCCAACAAAGCAATGGCAAGCAACAATGCTATGATGACAAACAATAAGGTGATGGCTAAAGAATTGCTCATCGCCGATGGTTGAGGTGGACCGGCTGCAAATGCTGAGGCAGTTGCAAACACAGAGCAGGCCATCATGACAGCGCCTTTTAGCCTATTGGTTTTACCTGGAAATTTCATTATGAAGGAGTTTACAGTTGTTATTTTTTGTCATCGACATCCAGCGGAATATTGCTCAGTACGTCTATCATTTTCTTATCAGCACATAATGCCCACGTGGCCATTATGATAAAGAAGGAGAAGAAAATCAGGAACGAAGTCATTCCGTAAACATCTACCCCGGCTATGTTTTGTAAATAGTTAATGAATTTCATTTTTTATTTTTTTTACGAACGTCCAATCTTTCTTCGGCATCGTTGTGTCACTCCCTTGTACTATTGATGCGCTATTCAACTTTGCATCACCGCTCCATAACCAACCTTCAGTACAAGTGTGCGACGCAACAATGTTTAATACTGATTCTTAGCTGGCCCCAAAAAAATTCTTCTTCAACTCACGGCCCACGGATCTCTAGTCACCGATCACTAATCTCTCTTCTCTGCAATCTGTTGTTTCGGTTCAGCTTTTATATCTGTTCCTACACGCTGCAGGTATGCAATCATTGCAACGATTTCGCTGGTGCTACTTACTTCCAGTTTATCTTTCTTCAGGTTGGCTTTTATACCATTAGCCTGTTGCATATAATCTTTGTTTGCTACCAGGTCATACCCCTCGGCATAAGGAACACCTAAGGTTTGCATGGCTCTAATCTTTTTTGGAATAACGGTAGTATCCACTTTATCATCCATCAACCATGGGTACGATGGCATGATGGAACCTGGTGACATACTTTGCGGCTCAAGCATATGATTAAAGTGCCAGCTGTCAGGATATTTTCCACCAATACGCGCTAGGTCCGGACCGGTACGTTTACTACCCCACTGAAATGGGTGATCGTAAATAAATTCACCAGCCTTGCTATACTCTCCATAGCGTGCAACTTCATCGCGGAAAGGGCGGATCATTTGGGAGTGACAGGTGTAACAACCTTCGCGCACATAAATGTCGCGGCCATGCAACTCCAAGGGTGTGTATGGTTTTACGGAGGTAATGGTAGGAACGTTGCTCTTGATTAAGAAGGTTGGAACCAACTCAAGTACACCACCAATAGCAACGGCTATTAAACTGAACACCAACATTTGTACGGGTCTTCTTTCAATCCAGCGGTGCCAGTGTTGGCGTCCGTGGGTAACGATTACGGCTGGTAATGGTGGAGCTTCAGCGGGTTCATTGGCGACCAATTTACCAGAAGCAACCGTCTTCCAAAGGTTATACACCATTACAAAAACACCCACCAGGTAAAGCAATCCACCTACACTACGGGTAATGTACATGGGCAGTATGTGCGTAACGGTTTCAAGAAACTGGAACTTCAATTGTCCTTCTTCTGTAAAAGTCTTCCACATCATACTCTGTGTAAATCCTGCCCAATACAATGGGACGGCGTACAGCACAATACCAATTGTACCTATCCAAAAGTGTGTGTTCGCCAGCTTTTTAGAATATAGGTTTGTAGCAAATATTTTTGGTATGATCCAATACAACACCCCAAAGGTTAGGAAGCCATTCCAGCCTAATGCACCTACGTGAACGTGTGCTACTATCCAATCCGTATAGTGTGCTATTCCGTTTACATTTTTTAAACTAAGCAATGGACCTTCGAACGTAGCCATACCATAACAAGTGATGGCAACTACCATAAACTTGAGTACTGCATCTTCACGCACTTTATCCCATGCGCCACGCAGTGTAAATAACCCATTGAGCATACCACCCCACGATGGTGCAATCAACATGATGCTGAACACTACGCCAAGGCTTTGTGCCCAGTCGGGTAAGGCTGTGTATAATAAATGGTGCGGACCAGCCCAGATGTAAATAAAGATGAGCGCCCAAAAGTGGATGATGGATAAACGATAACTATACACCGGGCGATTAGCTGCCTTCGGCAAAAAGTAATACATCAAACCCAGGTAAGGTGTTGTAAGGAAAAAAGCAACTGCATTGTGCCCATACCACCACTGTACCAACGCATCCTGCACGCCTGCATACCAGCTATAACTTTTCATAAAAGTTACCGGTATCTCAAAAGAGTTTACAATATGCAACATGGCAACAGTAACCCAGGTAGCAATGTAAAACCAGATGGCAACATACAAATGGCTCTCTCTGCGTTTGATGATGGTGCCAAACATATTTACACCAAAAATTACCCAGATAAGTGTAATGGCAATATCGATCGGCCACTCTAATTCTGCGTATTCTTTACCTGTAGTATAACCCGCGAGCAAGGTGATGGCAGCAGATACAATAATCAATTGCCATCCCCAAAAATGTATTTTACTAAGTGTGTCGTTAAACATGCGTGCTTTACACAAACGCTGAAGTGAATAGTAAACACCCATAAAAATTCCGTTGCCTACAAATGCGAAAATGACTGCGTTGGTATGCAAAGGTCTTACGCGGCCAAAAGTGGTTGGCGCAAAATTGAAGTTGGCAGCCGGTAAATAAATCTGCACCGCTGCCAGCAGTCCTACCGACATTCCTACTGCGCCCCAAAGGATGGTGGCGTAAGCAAACATCTTGACGATACGATTGTCATAATAAAACTTTTCTACTTGCATTTTCTATGTTGTTTCCAGGATTAAGTATTTCAGGCTAATTCTTATTTGTTATACATCTTTTTTGTGTGGAGGATCATCGAACAACATGCGCATGGGCGGGCTTTTTTCATCATCAAACTGCCCCTTTTTTACGCTCCATAAAAACGCCCATAGAAAAATTGCAGCTACGGTTATACTGGCGATTAAAAGAAGAAAAATGACACTCATGCTTGATTGTTGAGGCACCAAAAGTAGAAACCATGGTAAGGGTGCTGCATGACGATGCTCAACAACTATTATGATAGATATCACTTTTGAAACAGAGAAAAAACGAACGTTTTAAATCGCAATCTTAAGGCGATGAATAGCAGTTAATATCACGAATGAAGAAACTTATATGCGTGATGATTTTTTCGGGCGAAATGTCAACGAAAAAGAAGTTCGAGTATAAATTCACTATTCGGTTTAACTAGACTCTACTTTAAACCCAACCGCCTGGCGGCAAGGTTACTTGCGCCAAACGTTACCAGCAATATGGTAAGACTGCTGCTCGGCATTAGTATGGCTGCAATCATTGGCGACATATTTCCCTGCACCGAAAAGTAGATACCAATAATGTTGTAAAGAATAGAGATAATGAAACTGGCCATTACAACCCGCTTGTTAATCTTGCACAACGTAATAAACTTATACAGTACGGGTAGCTTTTCGGCTTCAATAATGGCGTCGCTGGCTGGCGTAAAGTTGTTTGCGTTTTCCGTAACTGCTATTCCCACATCTGCTTGCTTTAATGCACCAGCGTCGTTCAATCCATCACCCACCATCATCACTTTTTTACCTTCTTGTTGCAGCCGCTTGATGGTCTCCAATTTGTCTTCTGGTTTTTGATGAAAGAGAATATTTGCCTTGTTGCCCAACAGTTTTTGCAGATAAAGCTTTTCTCCTGCATTGTCTCCACTAAGAATGGAGAGCGGGTACTTACTTTTTAACCGGCTCAGTAGCGAGGGTACATTATCGCGGTAATGATTTTTGAAACGAAACTTACCGAACACCTCCTCCTCTATTGAAACATACACGGAGGTATCTTCTTCCACTTCATCGCTGTTAAAAACAAACTTTCTTGATCCGATGGAAATAAGATCCCCGTCCACCAAACCTTCAATCCCCTGCCCTGGCACTTCCTCAAAGCCGGTGATTTTACCTTTTGATTTTTCACCCACAAATGCAGCTACAGCCTTACTCATTGGGTGCGTAGATTGAGAAGCGAGTAAGGCAACTTTCCTTTTTAAAACAGAAGACATCCGTTTGCCAATGTATTCTATGTCCTGGTATTGACCTGTGGTCAATGTACCGGTTTTATCAAAAACGATGTGGTTAACATTCGCAATGTCTTCAATGGTTTGAGCACTGCGCAGGTATAAACTATTGCGGCCAAGCAGCCGCAAAATATTGCCATTGGTAAACGTATTGCTCAACAGCAAAGCGCACGGACACGCAATAATTAATACTGCAGTAAAACTGCTCCAAACTTTTGCATAATCATTTGCCATAAACCAATACAACGCTGTACCCAATGCAATGGCAAGCACTACCCAGGTAAAATAGCGTGCAAGCAAATGAACAAACGAGCGCTTTTCATCCTTCTTTGTTTGTTTCAATTCATCGCGATTCCACAACTTGGTTAGGTAACTCTGCGCTACTTCTTTTATCACCAGTAATTCTATATTACTGCCCACTTGCTTACCACCGGCATACACTATTTCACCCATTTCTTTTTGCACCGGCGCACTTTCACCGGTTACAAAACTATAATCGATTAAAGCTGTTCCACGGGTGAGTATACCATCTGCCGGAATGAGTTCCTGGTTGTGAATGAGCAGCGTATCATTTAAGCTAATGTCAGGCAAAGCAACAGGCTCTTCTGTATCATCTTTTATGCGGGAAACTGCAATGGGGAAGTAGGAAGTATAATCGCGTTCGAAACTGAGTTGCTCATACGTTTTATCCTGCAATACGCGGCCGATCAGCATGAAGAAAACAATACCGCTCATGCTGTCGAAATAGCCGCCACCGGTGTTTGACAGTACTTCAAAAACACTGCGGCCAAAGGTTACTAATACTGCGAGCACAATCGGCGCATCAATATTTAAGAAGCCATGCTTCAGGCTTTTCCATGCACTCGAATAAAACTCGGATGCACTAAAAAAGAAGACAGGTAAACTGAGCAAAAGGTTTAGGTACCGGAACAATCCTACAAGGTTTTGCTCCTTTGCATCAATACCTAAATATTCAGGAAAACTTAGCAGCATGATGTTGGCAAAACAAAAACCGGCAACACCGAGCTTGTAAATCTTAGAGCGGTTAAAACCCGGCTTCAATTGCTTCATATCATTGAAGCTGATGTATGGTTCGTACCCCACGCTGGTAAGTAGTTCTGCAATTTCACGCAACGAAACTTTCTGATGATTGAAAATGATATCCGCTTCCTTACGCGTAAAATTTACTTTGGATGAAATGATGTGTTCGTTCAGCCGGTGCAAATTTTCAAGCAACCACAAACAACTGCTGCAGTGCATTTGAGGCAGATAAAAGGAAACATGGGTTTGCTTGTCATCTGTAAAGGTGATGAGTGACTTGCTGATATTTTGATCGTCTAAAAAAGAGAATTTGTCTTTACGCACCGGCGCTTTCTGGCTGGCTCCTGGAGTTTGTGCAATGGTATAGTAATCGCACAAACCACTTTGGTTGATGATTTGGTAAACCATTTTGCATCCTTCGCAACAGAAAAATTTTTCCTGGACAACAATTGGCTTTGTGCCACAGTTTTCACCGCAGTGGTAGCAAGCGGTTCGTTTCGAAATCTTTTTTTCTGAATGCATAGGTTGACAAACTAAGTAGCAAAAATATTTTGATGCTGACCGGCGCTGCATGATACTGCTCACAACAAAAGCTGACAATGGTCACTTTTAAAAAAATTTAATGCAAATGATTTCCGGCAAAATCATTTCAGCATACACAACTTTGGTGAGCAATACAGTGATAATAATCGAATGCAGTAGTTTTAAGTAACAAACCAATCAACATGTTAACCACAACAACAAATTTTATAGAAGGGCAACCAGTAAAGCAATACCTGGGTATTGTAAGTACCGAATCAATCATTGGCGCTAATATTTTTAAAGACCTTTTTGCCGGCATACGCGACATTGTGGGGGGCAGAAGCGGAACCTATGAACGCGTAATAGACGAAGCACGGACGAATGCATTGAACGAATTGGTTCAAAAAGCACAGTCTTTGGGTGCAAATGCCATCATTGGGATTGACCTTGACTTTGAAACTGTAGGTGCCGGCGGTAGTATGCTCATGGTAATTGCAACCGGAACAGCGGTGCGTGTATAGTGAGCGAACAAAGATTAGAGGTTCAATATTTGCATTCAGTTTCTCGCTGCTCTCTCAAATTGAGTAATACAGCAGCTTAATGGAATGACTGATTGTCTATCAGCCTCGTGCAATAAATCAGACCAGGTTCCTTAAAAAGTTCGGCTGCTAAAGACCGCTAAACTGAAAAAAATATACATGAAGAAGTTATTTGCACTGGTGTCTGTTGGATTTCTACTGTCGTGCAACCAAAAAGACACGACTGAAACTAGCACACATCGTAAAGGTGCAAACGAAACGGAGGTAAATATTTATCGCGCAGCGGATAGTATGATGGCCACATTTAAAAGGCAAGATTGGCATGCGTATTCAAAATACAATCACCCGGCAATGACGCAGATGATGGGTGGCGAAAACAACTTTGTATCGTTCATCCAGGAACAAATGAAGCACATACCTGATACAGCCATCAAGCGTATTGGCGTGGGCAACATACTTCAGGTAGTGAAGACAGATAAAGATCAGCAATGTGTAGTGGAACAAAACATGCACTTGCAGCTGGACAGTATCGATATAAAAACCACCTCATATCTTGTAGGAGAATCGCTGGATGCCGGTAAAACGTGGACCTTTTTTGATGCATCGAGTAGTGGATTGGTTACACCCAAAACCATTAAACCAGATCTGAGTGCCGACTTGAAGATCCCCGAGCAGAAAAAGGAAGTTAAGCAATTGCAGTAACCCGTTTTAATGAAGAACAAAGCAACAAACGTTTGTCTGCTTCATTTTTTTCGTTAGCAAGACCCTACCAAACGCTTACGAAATAAGCTTCTGCAAACCACTTTAATAGCCTTGTTTTACGACGGTTTGGGTTTTCATAATATTAATTAACGAAGGCAAACCTTCATTACATTTGCTTTTCAACTTTTTTACATGGAATATAATACGCAGCGCAACCATTTAACGATGAAAGAATATGGAAGACATATTCAGAGAATGGTAGAACATGTGCTGACAATTGAGGAGAAAGACAGGCGCCAACAGCAGGCGCAGGTGGTGATAGAATTAATGGGAACGCTAAACCCGCACCTGAAGAATGTAGAAGATTTCAGGCACATGCTTTGGGACCACTTGTTTTTTGTAAGTGATTTTAAACTAGATGTGGATAGTCCTTACCCGAAGCCTACCAAAGAAACCTATAAAGTAAAACCTGACCCGCTTCCTTACCCCAAACGCAAGCCACGTTATTCGCACCTGGGTAAAAATCTTGAGCTGGTAATTGATAAAGCTTTGAAAGAAGAAAATTCTGAAAAGCGTGCGGGCTTTGCTAATTCGATTGCGTACTATATGAAGCTTGCTTACAGCAACTGGCATAAAGAATTGGTGCATGATGATGGCATTCGTGCTGAGCTAAACATTATCACCAACGGCCAGCTTGAGTTTGACAGTACTCCTTTTGTAAAACACTTCCGTACCGTAGAAGGCCGCGAACCTCGTGCAAATGGCTACGGTGAAAATCGCTTTAAACGCAACAATAATGGAAGCGGAGGCGGCGGACAATTCCAAAGAAACAACCGTGGCGGTGGTGGCAATGCTACCGGTGGCGGAAGAGAAGGTGGTGGAAGAGACAACCGTGGCGGCGGCAACGCCGGTCCGCGTGACAATCGCAACAATAAATTTGGCGGCAATAAAAAGCGCTATTAGTGGACAAATTTGAAGTAACCGGAGGTAAGAGGTTAGGTGGAACGATTGTACCGCAAGGTGCAAAAAACGAGGCACTTCAAATTATTGCTGCTGTATTGCTCACCGCCGAAAAGGTGACAGTCACCAACATTCCGGATATTATTGATGTAAACCTGCTGATAGAACTTTTGCAGGAGATGAATGTAAAAGTGGAACGGCCCACACGTGACACTTGCATTTTCCAGGCGGATGATGTCGACATTGACTATCTCGGTTCCGAAGCATTTAGTACCAAGAGCGGCAAACTCCGCGGCTCTGTCATGTTTGCCGGCCCCATGCTAGCCAGGTTTAAAAAGGCCTACCTGCCTAAGCCGGGTGGCGACAAAATTGGACGCCGGCGTTTAGACACCCACATTTTAGGCTTTGAGAAAATGGGTGCCCAATTCAAATTCGATGATGATTTTGGTACCTATCAACTGTCTGCTCCGCACCTTACCGGCACTTTTCTTTTATTAGATGAACCTTCCGTTACCGGCACCGCCAACCTTTTGATGGCTGCTGTAATGGCCAAGGGAACTACTACCATTTACAACGCGGCTTGCGAGCCCTATTTACAGCAGCTTTGCAGAATGCTTGTCCGTATGGGTGCAGAAATTAGTGGCATCGGCAGTAATATGCTTAGCATTACTGGTGTGGATTATTTGGGAGGCACTACGCACCGCATGTTGCCGGATATGATAGAAGTAGGCAGCTTTATTGGACTTGCTGCAATGACCCAAAGCGAAATAACCATCAAGAATGCGGGTGTTGACCACCTCGGAGTTATTCCTGATAAGTTTGCGCAGCTTGGCATACAGATGGAAATCAGGGGCGATGATATCTATATTCCTGCACAGGAAATGTATGAGATTCAAACCTTCCTTGATGGTTCTGTACTCACCATTTACGATCATCCGTGGCCAGGCTTTACACCCGACCTACTAAGCATTGTGTTGGTGGTGGCTACACAAGCAAGAGGTAGTGTGCTTATTCATCAAAAGATGTTTGAAAGCCGGTTGTTTTTTGTAGATAAACTGATGGACATGGGCGCGCAGATAATTTTGTGTGATCCACACAGAGCTACAGTGATTGGCCTGGCGCGCAAACGTCCACTTCGTGGAATAACGATGACTAGCCCGGATATACGAGCCGGAGTGGCTTTATTAATCGCAGCGCTTAGTGCCGAGGGAAAAAGCACTATCCAAAATATTCAACAAATAGATCGCGGTTATCAATACATTGATGAGCGACTGAATGCACTTGGCGCAGATATTAAAAGAGTTTCTGAAGAACAAGGCTAACATTATACGGCAGATTCTTCTTTCACCACTGCTTCCTCTTTTACTTTTTCCGTTTTTTGCGCATCGTATTTATAGGCATGTGAGCCCGCTTGTATGGGATGGCTAATATGGTCTGCATACACTTTAGTAAAGCACGCACCATAATACAAAATGAAAGATGAGTAGAATACAAAAAGGAGCAACAGCACAATGGAAGCTGAGGTTCCGAAGATGGAGGCAAGCTCTCCAAATGGCAGAAACTTGGGGATCAAAATTTTTCCTATAGTGAATAAAATGCCGGTGAAGAACCCGCCTACCAGTACCACTTTCCATGTGGGATTGGCGTCGGGCAATAATTTAAACAACACCGTGAACCAGGTAGTCACAATCAAAACAGAGATAGTCTTGTTGATGACGTTATTCATGACCGTAGCGGTATTGGGCGAAAACTCATTGATGTAATCTCCCAATAGAACTTGCACGCCTTCTGCCATGGTACCCGCGATAAACAATATACCTGCCAGCAAAATAACGGTCATTCCCATCGCCCTGTTTTGCAGTTTCACTTTTATAGCAACTTTGTTATCCTGCTTTATATGCCATAGTTGGTTCAATGAATCTTTTATAACACGGAAGAGTGTAGTAGCCACAAACATCAGAAAAACAAATCCACCAATAGTAATCCACCAATTTTCTGCCTTTGATTTAAAGCCAAGGAAGGTGCGTTTGATGGTAGTGGAACTTTCGCTTCCAATAATGCTGGCTATTCTTTCAAAAAACTGGTCAGAAATATTTTCTATTCTAAACAACATTCCAAAAACCTGCACCATGATAATAAGGATAGGAGGCAGGGCGAAAGTGGTAAAGAAAGCAGTAGCTGCCGCAAGTCTCAGGGGGTCATTCGCTTTTAGCTCACCGAACGCCTTTCTCAACAGGTTGAAAAAAATCCATACTCTTCCTCTTTGCTTAGCCATGTAAATTGATGCTTCGTTCAAAACTAGTCTACTTCATCTTGCCCATGAAAAACAATCACGCGCTTCCCCTTCATAAATAAACGTGCCGCCTTCAGATTTATTAATTATCCCTTTATAAAACACTCTTTACCGGTATGCTTTCGAAGATTTTGGGTACTTAATGGACATAAAAAAAGCAAAAACGATTTGTCTTTGCTTATGCTCCGTAAAAAATTAGTAGCGTTAGATTTTACCCATAACATAAAGCTCGGTCATTGTAGGACCCGGATTTCCACCAAGCTTTTCTAAGGTGATGGCGAAGGCCTCCGCCTTCGGAATGTTTTTCATTTTGCAGACACTGTTGCAGTTTGCATCCAGCATTCCCGCATCAACCGGTTTGCCATCTACAATAGCCCACAACTGGTATTGTTTACCCTGGGCAGGCGAAGGAAGTTTATTGGCTACCAAATAAACATCTTTTGTACGCGTATCCCATAATACTAATGCCGCATCTTGCTTGTTTTTCTGACCATCCATTTTCACCTTGGCCATTGCAGGGTCGGCCATCATATCGTTGGCAGATTGCAATTGCTTTATAGTAGTCTGGTAAATGTTGTTGCTCGCCTGGAGCGTTGTACGCTCGTTTAGCAGGCTGATGTACTGCTGACTTTTCTCGCTGTATTCATTGTACAAATACACGTTGTAAGCAGCGCTACACACAAATAAAATGATCGAGGCAGCCGCTACATACTGCCAAAGTTTATAACTGCTTTGTTTGGTTGAAATGGGAACTATTGTTGCCGATGAAGAAGAGATTTCTTGTTCCGGAAGCATCGCAGGTGTAACTACAGAAGCAGATGAATGGGCCGAAAAAGCTATAGCTCCTGAGCCCGCAGAATCATCTTCCCGGATAGCAGCCATCAGTCTTTCCTTCACACCAGGGGGTGGTGCAACGGCATTTTGAAACGCTTGTTGCTCCAGCAATTCCGAGTAATCATCGATCGCCTGCTGAACCTCAGGTTGCTCTAGTGCGAGTTTTTCAACCTCAATGATTTCATCATCTGAGGCTAGTCCCATCACATAGCTTTCAATAATTCCGGATTGTATGTATTGCTGTATATCCACTTAAGGTTTAATGACTTTTTTTAATTGTATGAGTGCTGCTCTTAGTCTTGTTTTTACGGTTCCTAATGGAATAGAAAGCATTTTAGCAATTTCATCCTGCGTGTATCCCTCAAAATAAGAAAGTTCCACAAGTACCCGATAATCTTCTTTTAGTGTATAAACGAGTTTTCTTAACCCAATTGTATCCGTATTGTTTTCTATACTTCCACCAGCTTCATATACGTTCTCGGTAAGCTCGTGGTTTTGTTTTGCCTTCTGGTAATTTTTACTTCTTACCATGTCGATCCCAGAATTCCGAGCAATGTTCAGCATCCATGTAAAGAGCCTTCCTTTTGTTTTATCGTACGACTCTATTTGCTTCCAAATCTTTATAAAAACCTCCTGCAAAACATCATTGGCCATTTCTTTATCAGGAACAATATTCAAGATAATAGTATATAGAGCTGACGAGTAGTTATCGTACAGATAGCTAAAAGCCTCCTGGTGTCTTTGTTGTAAAAGAGTCACCAATTCAGCTTCTGAATATGTTTGGATGCTGTTCAAGCGATGGTTAGATGCGGAGGATAAAGTAAATACGAAATAAATGAGTAAACGGTTTTAATGAACCAATTGTTGATAAGCTTCTGCCGTTAAAAGACTGTTCGCATCATCACTGCTCTTCATTGTCATCTTGATCATCCAGCCTTCGCCATACGGGTCAGTGTTTACCAATTCTGGTTGGTTGGCCAACGCAGCATTTACCTGGTCGATGGTTCCCGCTAACGGTAAAAATAAATCGCTCACTGTTTTTACTGCCTCTACCGTTCCAAAGATGGCTTCAGCCTCCAGGCTCTTACCTGCGCTATCAATATCTACGTACACAATATCGCCTAACTCTCTTTGTGCGAAATCGGTAATGCCCACTGTTGCGATGTTACCTTCTATTTTAATCCACTCGTGATCCTTTGTATATTTTAGATTGTCGGGAAAGTTCATAAAGCAATTTTTTATTTGTTACAAAGATTAACTAAAATATTGAAAGACTTAGTTCAGCATCCGCATTTTCATGCGCACATTTTGCAATGGACGATCGCCCGCATTTTTCTGCACAGTCGCAATTTTATCAATCACATCTAAACCACTGATCACCTCACCAAAAACAGTGTATCCCTGGTCGAGTTGTGGTGTACCTCCAATTCGGCTGTAAATTTCTTTTTGTGAAGGCGAATAGGAGAAAGTAGGGTTTGCCGCCCTCACTCTACCTATATAACTTTCGAGCTCCTGCTCGGATGCCTTTTTGCCTTGAACGATATAGAACTGGCAGTTACTGCTAGCCTTTTCCGGGTTATTGTCTCTTGCTGCAGCAAGGGCTCCTTTTTTGTGAAACAAATTTGACTTGAACTCAGCAGGCACCCTTTCACCCGGCGCAGAGCCACTACCAAGTGGAGCGCCGTCCGCGGCGTATTTGCTGTTTGGGTCTCCTCCCTGGATCATAAATTGGCCAATCACACGATGAAACAGCAGGCTGTCGTAAAAACCTTGTTCTACCAGCTTTACAAAGTTGTTGCGGTGAAGTGGTGTATTGTCGTAGAGCTTCGCTACCATCGTTCCAAAGTCGGTTTCTATTTCAACAAGTCGCTCCTTGCTCTGCAATTGTTTCCATGGTTGGCTGGCAGTTGGAGAACTAACAGACTTAGTTGTAACACTTGCCGGCTTTTTAGCGGGTGCTTTTTTCACCTGGCTGAAAGAATGCAAGCTTAGGCTACACATGATCAACACACATACAAATCCTCTCTTCATCTTAGAATTCATTTTTTTCGAAGTATAATAATACGTGATCTTTTAGAAAATTTTCCTGCTCAATCATGTTCAGTACAGGCAGTTCTTGCACCTGCTTAAAATGCGGCCACGCTTCTTCATCTTTTCCTTCCAATATATAATAGCCGCTCTGCGCAAGTACAGTGCAAACAGCCACATGCATTAAATCCTGCTTTTGTTCTTTGGTAATTTTCTCCTGTATAAACCCCGTCTCGTTTATGCCAATTAGAAACAGTACCGCTTCCATGTCTGGCTTTTTGTTGAACCGCTCCAGGAACTTTGCTTCCAGTGCCCACCAACGCACTTGTAAATCGTCTTTTAAATTCATTGTGCGCAAATTTAGGTGCTTTAAGCTGAAGGTTTTTTGCTCTATAATAATGAGGCGAACGATTGCTTAATTACAAATCAAGATTGTTGTACCGCCTGCTGTTACCGTGCATTTGGGTGCTGACTACATTGGGTTGTCTCATCAGGGTTAAAATTGAATCTCCCTTTTTGTTGTGGCAACTTGGATAGTGTAAGCTTGCAGCACAAAAAGGATCGAAAATGTAGATGAAGGCATACTTCCAACATGCCTGGATGCTGGAGCGTTCAACAAGTGATGCCTCGATACATTCCTACCAACTAAACGCCTGTACGTTTCATTTACCAAATAACATAGGTAGTCAGGTTCACGCAGAATAGGCGTTCCTTTTTCATAAAGAGTGTACCGAAAAATCATACACTTCTATTTCCCCGTCACTTATAAAATCAGGGCAGTTACGGCTCTATCTGCAAAACTGTGTTTTTAAAATATGATTGTGGTCGAATCTTCAACTTGGCTGTGACTTGAAATCTTGCCTATACTTATTACTAATTGGCTTTTGGACTGTTTGCTTACAGCACGCACAAGCACAGCGATTAAAAACAGACTCAACAATGAGTTTCAAAGTAGTAGGTGTAGGTGATCTATGCAAAACAAGAATTTAGCTTGCAACTTGAATGAACGTTGGAACCGCTAAAGGCATTAACCCTTCACATGGCCTATCGGTACTTTCATGTAAAAACCACCTACAGTAGAAAGCTCCTGCAAAAACCGTTGGTTGCTCCACACAGGGCTTTTGCAAACTTGGTCTATTAGATTACAAACCGGAAGATTGATTATTCGGTAAGTTATAACGGCAGAAAATGCCTTCCATCAACCAGCATTACCCCAGAGTCTTACCGACTTCAGGAATACAGTACTGGGTATCTAGTGATGAAAGCACAAGTGAGTAAAAACATTGGTAAAACAGGACATTTGATATGTACACAGGTGGTGAGAACCTAACCAACTTTTTACAACCGAATACAATATTAAACGCGGACGCGCCAATGAGTAACTACTTTGATGCGTTTATTATCTGGGGGCTTATTACAGGCCAAATGATTTACAGTGGGCTACGTTTTAAATTAAACGAAACTCATTATTGCAAAAAAAAGGGCTCCTCCGTGGAAACGGAGCAGCCTCTAACGATTGCTTGCCATATGAAAAAGTTGAAAAAATATTTTTTGGTTTCAGCCAGCCATCTATATTTACGACTCTTTAAAGTTGTTTAGAGAATGGCCTCTAACCTTCTGCTTGCTTTTTGAAAAAAACGATTGATCTTTCTTCCTAACGATTGCTTGCTGTATGTTTCTTTCTATCCTTGCTTTCTTTTTCAAATGTAGACCGTCCTGTTTTCTGTTTTAAATCAAGTTCAATAGCATTTCACGACGCCTAAACTAATTACATTTTACTGAAACGCTTACTGCTAAAGGGTTTAACGTATTGCCAAGGCGTACGCCCAAGTATAAAAATGCCCACAAAAAAAAGTGCAAATTATTTTATAAAGTGAAGGTGAACGCGAAATTAGAGGAAGCTAAGCCATCAGCTGCCGGATCTCATCAATGTAAACCCTGGTATTACTAAGCCGCGGCACTTTATGTTGTCCGCCGAGTTTGCCCTTGCTCTTTAGCCATTGCTGAAATACACCTTTTTCTAATGCTGAAACTTCGGGCATTCGCAAGGCAATGTCCTTGTGGCGTTTGGCTTCGTAATCACTGTTCACATTCTTCAGCGCACTATCCAGCTCAAAAGTAAAGAGGCCAATATCCGGCGGAGCGTTTTCAAATTCAATCAACCACTCATGTGCTCCATTCCCTTCATCGCTAAAGTAGATGGGAGCTGCGGTATAATCGTTTACAATAGCGCCGGTTTTTTCACAGGCAACAGCAATTGCTTTGTCACTGTTGTCTACAATTAATTCTTCGCCGAAGGCATTAATGAAATGCTTGATGCGACCTGATACAATTACACGGAAGGGATTACTGTGGGTAAATTGAACCGTGTCGCCTACCAGGTAGCGCCATAATCCTCCATTGGTGCTTATTACGATCGCATAGTTTTTCCCTATTTCTACTGCGTCGAGGCCGATCGTCTCAGGCCGCTCTTTTCCAAATTCCTCTACGGGCATAAACTCGTAAAAAATGCCATGTTGCAGAAAAAGCAACATCCCTTCGGTTCCGGGAAGATCTTGCGCAGCAAAAAAACCCTCGCTTGCATTGTATAAATCTAGGTAATGTATGGGCTTACCAATCAGCTTATCAAATTGTTCTTTGTATGGGGTAAATGACACTCCGCCGTGAATGTAGAGTTCAAGATTTGGCCAAACTTCTTTAAGGGATGACTTTCCTGTCATTTCAAGAATTCGCTTGATCAGTACAAGGGTCCAGGTTGGTACGCCGCTAATACTGGTTACATTTTCTAAGATAGTAGAGGCTGCCAGCTTTTCAATCTTAGTCTCCCATTCATCTAATAGAGCAATCGATAATTCCGGCGTGCGTAGCCAATGTCCCCAAAATGGCGTGTTTTGCATCAGGACTGCACTTAGGTCGCCAAACTGTGCATCTTCGTTTATTTTACTCACCTGGTGGCTACCACCAATCACCAGTCCTTTACCGGTAAGTAAATCGCTTTCGGGGTTGAAATTGTAATACAGTGCCAGCACATCCTTCGCTCCCTGGAAATGTGTTTCTTCAAGGCTCTCGTCGGTTATTGGTATGAATTTGCTTTTATCGCTGGTCGTTCCACTGCTTTTGGCGAACCACGAAATGGGTGTGTTCCAAAGCAGGTTTTGCTCACCCTCCATGGCTCTCTCAATAAACGGCTTTACATCATCGTAGTCTTGTATGGGTACCGCGTCTTTAAATTCTTTAATGGTAAAGAGATTGTTGAAGCCATACTTGCGTCCAAACTCGGTGTATTGAGCTGCTGTTACCAGTTCTTGTAATACTTCACGCTGCGCCGCTACAGGGTTATTCATCCATTCTTCTATTCGCCCCATCCTAAGGCGAACCAATCTTGATATAGCGGGGCTAAGCAGTTTCATGAAGTAAATTTGATTTCATTAAAATACAAGTTGAAGACTGATGTAGTGCTTTTACCGAAAGGTTTTTTTCTCAAATCTTTACTTGGCAAATGAGAAGCAACAAAAATTAATATGGGCCTTTCAAATAAAACTGAATGAATGCTGATGGTTTTAAAGCACAGAAAAAGGAAGTAATTAATGCAGGTTTTGCGGTGGCTCAATAGGAACCGCGGCATTGGCAGCCCTGTTCAAAGCATTGTCCCGCTCCATATCAATAATCCAATCTTTCCTCTTCAATTCAAAATTTGTTCCGAGGTACAGATGCCTCACTTCAGCGTCGTCAGCAAGTTGCTCCGCAGTGCCGTGTTTAAATATTTTCCCTTCAATCAGCAGGTAGGCCCTATCACAAATTGACAATGTCTCGTTCACATTATGGTCGGTAATCAAAATTCCTATATTCCTATATTTTAATTTGGCCACTACGCTTTGTATGTCCTCTACTGCAATGGGATCTACGCCAGCAAAAGGTTCATCCAGCAATATAAATTTTGGATCCACTGCTAATGCGCGGGCAATCTCTGTTCTTCTCCGCTCGCCGCCGCTCAGGCTGTCGCCATTATTACTTCTTACATGGTGCAGGTTAAATTCATCCAACAAACTTTCTAATCGGTGCTTCTGATCCTTCCGGGAAAGTTTCGTCATCTCGAGCACCGCTTTAATGTTGTCTTCTACACTTAATTTTCTAAATACGCTCGCTTCCTGAGGAAGATAACCAATACCCATCTGCGCCCGTTTATACATGGGTAGACGGGTAATATTCAAATCGTTCAGATAAACACTTCCTTCATCTGGCTTAATTAAACCCACCACCATATAAAAAGTGGTGGTTTTACCTGCACCGTTTGGTCCGAGTAAACCTACAATCTCCCCCTGCTCTACGTTTACAGATACATGGTTTACAACTGTTCGGTTGCTGTACGATTTAATTAGGTTATCTGTATGTATTCTGATGCTCAACTGATATTGTTTGCGACAAAAATAGGCGTTATCAAATGCGAAGCAGCATTAGTTAACAATTCGTTCTTTCTTCAAAAAGGTCGAATAAAAACAACTTTTTATGCAGCAATGATGTTTACTAATAGTCAAACTAATATTTGTGCAAACATTCGATAGCTGATGTAAGCCAACCATACAACAGGTATGTACACAGGTGTTTAGGCTTAGATAAAAGAAGGGTAATACCACCCATTCAGCCAATATCTGATCTACTTTCGCGTTGCTTATATAAGTTTGTACAATTAAGAAAAACGCTGAATGAAAGTAATCGACCACCTCGCCCAAGCCAAGGATGCCCTTATCACTTTTGAGATATTGCCTCCGCTAAAAGGCAAAAGCATCAATTCTATTTACGACCACCTTGACCCTTTGATGGAATTTAAGCCGGCGTGGATTAATGTGACCTATCACAGAAGTGAAAGCATGTTTAAAAAGAAAGCCGACAGCACTTTTGAAAAAGTAGAAGTGCGTAAACGACCCGGCACGGTTGGCATTTGTGCGGCAATTATGAACCACTATAAAATAGATGCAGTTCCGCATTTTATTTGCGGTGGTTTTACAAAGCGCGAAACCGAAGATGCATTGATTGATCTAAACTTTTTAGGCGTAGATAACGTATTGGTGTTACGCGGAGATGCACCTAAAAATGAAACATCGTTTGAACCAGAACCCGATGGTCATGCTTATGCTATTGACCTGCTGAAACAGGTTGGCCAGCTCAACAACGGTATTTACCTGGATGAAGAAATTTTGAATGGCGGTAAAACAAACTTCTGCATTGGTGTAGCGGGTTATCCTGAGAAGCATTTTGAATCGCCCAATCCTGAAATAGATCTACAGCGTTTAAAGGATAAAGTGGATGCAGGGGGGTGCTACATTATGACTCAAATGTTTTTTGACAACCAGAAGTTTTTCAATTTTGTAAAAGAATGCCGGGCAATTGGTATTGACGTGCCAATCATTCCCGGTTTGAAGCCCATAACCTCTAAAAAGCAGCTCTCTGTTTTACCGCGTATTTTTCACGTAGATATTCCTTCTGATCTTTCTAACGAGATTATGAAATGTAAATCTGATGCAGATTGCGAGCAGGTAGGTACAGAGTGGTTAATTCAGCAAAGTAAGGAGCTGAAGGCTTTTGGTGCTCCGGTGTTACATTATTATACGCTGGGTAAGCCCAAAGTAATTTGGAACGTGGTGAAAGAACTGGTGTAGTGTTTAATTATTAATTACTTGAAGTGCTGTAAGCTATGCTTGCGGCACTTTTTATTTTTAGAACTGTATTGTAAAGCAATGCAATTGTGCATCAAAATAAAAACACAATACAGAATCACCGGCGGGGTTTCGCATACTACCTTTAATAAAACGTGATCTATGACAATGAAAATGCTCATAATAACAGTGCTTGTGGCTACTGCAATAAATGGATTGTGTCAGCAGGTATTTAATAAACGCCAGCCGCTTGCACACACTTACTCCATCGTAGCCAGAGATGCTAATACCGGCGAAATGGCGGTAGGTGTACAAAGCCATTGGTTTAGTGTAGGCACAGCTGTACCATGGGCAGAAGCAGGTGTGGGGGCTGTAGCTACACAGTCGTTTGTAGATAAATCGTATGGTACAAAAGGCTTGCAATTGCTGAAGAATGGAATGACGGCGCAACAAGCATTGGACTCACTGCTAAAAGCGGATGAAGGCCGGGAGGTTCGACAGGTTTCCATTGTAGATCACCTGGGAAATGTAGCGACACATACGGGTAAAAATTGCATTCAATATGCATCGCACATAAAGGGTGTAAATTTTAGCATACAAAGCAATATGATGCTTGGTAAAACAGTAAACGAAAGCATGCGCAATGCTTTTATACAATCAGAAGGAAAGCCTTTGGCCGAAAGAGTAGTGCTGGCTTTGGAAGCCGCCGAAAAGGCTGGTGGCGATATTCGGGGTAAGCAATCGGCTGCCCTTTTAGTAGTGCCGGGTACATCTAAAGGCCAACCGTGGAATGAAAGGACAGTTGATTTAAGGGTAGAGGATCACGCAACCCCGTTAAAAGAGTTGAGGCGTCTGTACATGGTTCATATGGCTTATGAGCATATGAACAAAGGAGATGTAGCCGTGGAAAAAAATGATATGAACCTCGCCATGAAGGAATACAATGCCGCTATGAAAATGTTTCCTTCCAACCTGGAAATGCAGTACTGGACTGCGATTACATTAGCAAATAACAAGCAGGTAAATAAAGCTATACCCATGCTTAAGAAGATTTACGCAACAGATAGCAACTGGAGAGCATTAACAAAAAGATTGAAACCAGCGGGTTTACTCAATGTATCCGAAAAAGAAATGGCCTTACTAATGGCGCTGTAAAAAGCATTCTGCTTACAATCTTACTTAACAGTCTGAAAAGCAATACCAGCGTTTACTTTAATACCTTTACCGCCCTGCAACAAACAGGGCTTTTTTTATTGCTAATGAATCTTACAGATAAGTACGAGGTGGTAATTGGTTTAGAAGTACATGCGCAACTACAAACCAACAGCAAACTTTTTAGTGGGGATAGTGCCGCGTTTGGTGGCGAACCCAATACCCATATTAGCCCAATCGCTTTAGCCCATCCTGGCACTTTACCACAAACCAACAAAAAGGCTGTAGCGTACGCCATTAAAATGGGCATAGCCTGCCACTGCGAAATAGAACGCTTTAATTATTTCGCCAGGAAAAACTACTTCTATCCAGATCTTCCCAAAGGGTACCAGGTTTCGCAGCATACAACGCCAATTTGTAAGGGTGGTTATGTTACGATTAAAACGTCAGAAGGTGAACGCGACATTCAACTGAATAGAATTCACCTGGAGGAGGATGCCGGCAAAAGCATACATGACTTAGATGAAAATTATACGTGCATTGATTTGAACCGCGCGGGTGTTCCGTTAATAGAAATTGTTACTGAACCGTGCCTACATTCCGCAGAGGAGGCCTTTCAATACGTAACCGAAATTAGAAAGATGGTACGGTGGATAGATGTTTGCGATGGCAATATGGAAGAAGGCAGTTTGAGGTGTGACGCAAATGTTTCTATTAGGTTAAAAGGGCAGAAAGAGTTGGGCACAAAGGTGGAAGTAAAAAACCTAAACTCCATCCGAAACGTAAAAAAAGCAATTGAGGTAGAAGTAGAGAGAATGATGAACATGGCAGAAAGAGGTGAAACCATTATTCAGCAAACCAGAAGCTTTAATGCGGATGACGACAGTACTTTTTCGCTGCGCGATAAAGAAGAAGCCAACGACTACCGCTATTTTCCTGAGCCCGACCTAAGTCCTTTTAATTTATCGGAAACGTATATAGAAGAAATAAAGCAGGCACTGCCCGAACTGCCCGCTGCCCTTTTTACAAAGTATGTTGGGTTAGGACTAAGCGAATACGATGCAAAACAACTAACAGATGAAAAAGCGACTGCAGATTATTTTAGCGAGGCGATATCATTTACGAACAATTATAAGGCGGTTGCCAATTGGATGAATGGACCGCTGCGGCAAATATTAAACGAGGCGGGAAGCTCCTTTCGTCAAACATCTATACAACCGAAAGCGTTGGTTGAATTGGTGACCCTGGTTGAATCGGGTAAAGTAAACTTCTCTATTGCTGCCTCCAGGTTGTTACCGGCATTATTGGCTCAACCGAATAAAAGTGCGGAAGAATTGGCAACCGAACTGAACTTAATGCAGGTAAGCGACAGTGCAGAAATAGAAGGATGGGTGCAACAGGTAATCGACAAGATGCCAGAGAAAGTGGCAGAATATCAAAAAGGAAAAAAGGGGTTGATTGGCTTATTTGTCGGTGAAGTAAAAAAATTAAGCAAAGGCAAAGCTGACCCAAAAAAAACAACACAATTACTAGAAGAAAAATTATCTAAAAACAATTAGTGAATGAAATACTTAATCATTAGACGGGCTCTATTCCTGTTAACGGCTTTTTTATTTTTTATTGCATGTGCCGAAAAGAAACATGGAGCTTTTATTCTTACGGGTACAATTGAAAATGCCGTTGGAAAAAAAGTTTCTTTGATCGAAATGCCCTATGCGTCTGATCAGCCTACCGTGCTGGACTCAACTACACTTAAAGAGAATGGATCATTTACTTTACGAGGCAGGGCAAACGAGGAAGGCATTTTTCGACTCGTGGTAGAAAACGGACCAGAGGTAATACTTATTAACGACAACAAAACCATTCGGGTAAATTTGAATGTTAACGACTACCTCAACTACAACATTGACGGCTCTCCGGCTTCCACCAGTTTGCAGGAGTTATTCCGGGATTACAGAAAAAAAGACTCTGCATTGTTAAGCACGTTTACCCAATTGGATACATTGGCAAAGAAGCCGGGCACCGATAGCATGGTAGCCGTCTTAAAATCTACCCGCGATATTGGTATCCAGGATTTAAATAATACCGTTAAATCATTTATTGAAAAATCGGAAAGTGCGGCTGCGCGGTTTTATGCGCTTGGTCTAGCCAGCAGAACAATGTCTCCGGGCGAACTTAAACCCTTGGCAGAGGCATCTGCGCAAAAATTCCCGGATAATAGCGGGCTTGCTAAAATAAAGAGTATAGTAACTGTACAAAATACACCTGCGCCTTCGGTGAATACTTACGCTTTAATCAATCAACCTGCGCCTGAACTTAGCATGCAAAGTTTAACTGGCGCACCAATGACGATTAGTAGTTTCAAGGGTAAGTATGTGTTGGTTGACTTTTGGGCCAGCTGGTGTAAACCTTGTCGCGAAGAAAATCCAAATGTAGTTGCTGCTTACAATAAATTCAAGGAAAAGAACTTTACCATATTGGGTGTATCGCTTGACCAGGATAAAGAAGCGTGGAAGAAAGCAGTAGAAAAAGATAACCTGTCATGGAGCCATATGAGCGATTTGAAACAGTGGGAAAGCCCTGCGGTTGGTGCCTATCAGTTCGACGGAATTCCATTTAATGTTCTCCTGGATCCTGAGGGAAAAATTATTGCCAGTGGCCTGAGAGGCGAAGCGTTGGAAGCAAAGCTCGCTGAGGTTTTAAAGTAGCAATGATATTTAATGTATAGTGAGCCGTCTGAAATGACGGCTTTTTTTTGCCCGGAACTTTAGAGTACACCGCAGCTTTTTATTTAAATATTTCAGCAATCAAAAAATAAAAATGTCTGCTGCAGACCAGGTAACATTAATCCATTTAAAAGATTAGGGAATCCAGTTTGGAAGAAGTAATTCATTCACACTGAATTTAAATAATAGACACAAAAAAGCCAGCGAAAAATGCTGGCTTACCAACTAACTAAAAATATATTAGGCGTTTTGCGCTTTCGGTTTGCGACCTCTTTTCTTTGGCCCTTCGGAAGGTGTAGGTGCAGTTACTGGTTTCAATTTAAAGCCTGGTTTACGGCCTCTCTTTTTGGGAGCTTCACCAGTTGAAGCTGCAACCGCTTTAATTTTGCTACCTGGTTTACGGCCTCTCTTCTTACCTGTAGTGGCAGGTGCAGACGAAGTAGCAGAAGCTGAAGAATCGGCATTTGATCCGAACTGAACCTTAATATGTAAAGTAGCATTATTAGAAAATACTTTACGAATTCCCTCTGCAAAATCTGCGGTAAGGTCAGAGGCTTTCAAAACAAAATTTGCTTCCATTATAATTTATTTGGGGTTAAAAATTAAGCTAAGCTAATAAAATTAATTAAAAGTATTCTTTATTACATTTTGGATGTATACTTAAAGTGTGCATTTCTGTCTATTTATCTACTACAATTTGGATAGTCCTACCCATATTCTACTGCGCCATTCAAAAGAACAACCCCTTTTATCATTGTATAACGACAGTAATCATCTTCTGGGTATACAACGCTTTTAGAAAATTGTCTGTTCTTATAACAAATAAGCGACCCTGCTTTTATTAAATGGACCCCCTTTAATAAACCGATGTAATATTCGTGCCCGGCTATTTTAATACTGCAAAGGCAACACCCACTTACATCTGTCCTATTGTCAAAAAGGGTGAACCGTTGCCTGCTTGCTACTTATTTATATACCCTATCAGTTAAAGCTTTTTCGGAGGACACTAATACAGTTGATACGATTTTCACAATAGAATATCCAATCAGAAGCAAACACTTTCCATTGGGAATCGGGCCCCTTTTGAAAAACTACGATTGTCAGGTATTGAATTTTAAAACACTTATTTTTAAAGCTGAAAAGATGCCCGATGAAGTTTGAAGCTGTTACGATAAAAGACATAGCAAAAGAGTTGGGACTTTCCACTTCCACAGTGTCCCGCGCTTTAAGAGATAGTTATGAGATTAGCGTAGAAACCAAAAAAGTTGTTTTGGCCTGCGCGGAGCGGCTCGACTACCGCCCCAACCCAATTGCCCTAAGCCTGAAAGAAAAAAGAAGTCGCTCCATTGGTGTAATCGTTTGCGAAATCAATAACCCTTTTTTCTCCCAGGCTATTAATGGTATTGAATCGATTGCTTACAGCAAAGGATACAATGTGATTATGTCTCAAAGCCACGAGTCATACCAGCGCGAATTAAGTGATTTAAATTACCTGGCGTCTCGTTCCATTGATGGATTACTCATATCCGTTTCTTCGGAAACCGACAATATGGAGCATTTGCAAAAACTGCACAACCGCGGTTTACCCATTGTATTCTTCGACCGAATAACTGAAGTACTGGCTACGCACAAAGTGATTGTTGACAATTTTCATGCATCGTATAAAGCAACCGAGCACCTGGTACAGCAGGGTTATCAAAAAATTGCCTGTATTGTAAATGCCGCACATTTATCCATAGCCCAGGAAAGAATAGCCGGTTATAAGCAAGCGCTGGTGGATAATGGCCAGCCCATTGAAGAGGTACTTATACAAGGGTGCAGCGCTGGCGGCTCGGTTCAGAAAGAAGTTGAAAAAGCGGTAAACTATTTATTGACCCTTGAACCCAAAGTAGATGCTATTGTGGGATTGAGCGATAAATTAACCATTGGCGCATTAAAAGTGCTGCAAGACAAGAAAATTAAAATTCCTGAAGAAATTGGCCTGGTCGGCTTTTCCAATTCTGACCTATGCGAAATGCTGAATCCTTCTTTAACTACTGTGCGACAGCCTGCTTTCGAAATGGGGGAAATTGCTACGGTCCTGCTCATTCAATTAATTGAAAGCAAACGCCCCACAAAAGACTTTGAAAGACAAATGCTCGAAACAGAATTAATCATCAGAGACTCTTCTAACCGTTTAAAAAAAGAACGCTCGTTTTTTTAAAAAAGGGCGGAATACACCCTAAATCATTTTTAAATGGATTCTTTTGCCAGGTATTTACAGGCGAATTACCTCACCACTTGCACTACTTTTAAAAGCAGCTTCTATAATTCTAATCACATTAATTCCTTCCTCGGCGGAAACGGGAACGTTGGATTTGCCGCGTATTGCTTTTGCTAATTGATCATAAAATAGCCGGTAGTTTCCTTGTTCTGTTGGTACTCTTTCAATTTTTTCTTCTCCATTAAAATTAGCATTCACGATACCTTTTAACGCCTCTGGTTCAGTGCCCCAATCTGCGCCGTTATTATACAGTCCTGCCTGTAAATTGGCCTCCTGCACATCACCTCTTTCTTTTAAAAAGCTGCCATTTGTGCCATGTAGTTGGTACGATGGCACAGGTTGTTTTACAACATAACCTCCTTTCAGGCGAACTCTTTTTCCAGGATAGTAAAGTAGTATTTCAAAGTAATCATCCACCTTAGAAATGGGTCGCATAATGGCTATATCCGCAAATACCGCATTAGGCATTCCAAATAAATAAAGTGCCTGATCAATAATGTGTGACCCTAAATCGTACACTATTCCGCTTGCTTCCCCTGGTGTTTCTTTATGCAACTTTGGACTAAGCGCTTGTTTGTAACGGTCAAAATGAAACTCAACTTCTACAATATCTCCTAAATGTTTTTCATCTACAATTTTCTTCATCGTCAGAAAATCACTATCGTAGCGGCGGTTCTGATATACGGCAATTTTTTTACCGGCAAAAGTGGCAACCTCTTGCAGTTCCTGCCCCTCATTTACAGTTGGCACAAATGGCTTTTCAACCACCACATGTTTACCCGCCTGCAATGCTCTTTTAGCATAATCGTAATGGCTGGAATTAGGTGTGTTTACAATTACCAATTCAATCGCATCATCAGCCAACATCTCTTCCAGAGATGAAAAATGTTTGCAGCCGGGGTATAGCTTTTCAGCATCCCGACCGCTTCTTTCAAATGCACCGTACAAATGATAGGCAGAACTGTAGTACAGCAAAGGAGCATGAAAAACCCGCCCCGACATTCCGAAGGAACAAAGTGCTGTGTTGATGGGTAATGGTTCATTCATGTATTACTCGTTTTAATTAAACCTGTAAATCGTATCAATTTTTCTAGGGATAATGAATTCTAATGCACAGCAAAATCAGTACCTGCGTTAAAAAAACAATTGCAAAGCCAAATGGCAAATTATACAAATGAAAAAGCCGGGATATGAACCCGGGCCTCCATTGTTTATCTATAACTATACTTCAATCACTTTCATTTTAGGCACCAGCGATTTCATCACAAACCACGCAATCAGGTAAGCAATGGCGCAAATTGAAAAAATAATAAAATAACCTGCCTCTTTTCCGGTGAAACCCATGAATTGCATTTGTGTTCTTCCAGCAAAATCAAATAAAACACCGGAGCCTTTATTGATAAAAAATGCACCAATTCCACCGGCCATTCCGCCAATGCCCGTTACTGTTGCTATGGCTGCCTTCGGAAACATATCCCCCACCGTAGAAAAAATATTGGCCGACCATGATTGGTGAGCTGCACCTGCAATTCCAATAATGATTACCGGTACCCAATACGTGGTTTGCCCAAGTGGCTGCGCCAACAATGCCAGCAGCGGAAAAAACGCAAAGATCAGCATAGCCTTCATTCTTCCTTCATAAGGATTCATTTTCTGTTTCTCGACAAAGTACGTAGGAAGCCATCCGCCAATAATTGACAACAGCGTTATCATATACAACACAAAAAGCGGCAATGCACTTTCGGTTGATGTCATTTTATAAATGTCTTTCAGATAGGCTGGCGTCCAGAATAAGAAAAACCACCAAACACCATCGGTCATAAACTTACCAAATGCAAAAGCCCATGTTTGCTTGTATTTAAAACAGTCTGCAAACGAAAGCTTCCTCGCCGGGCCAGCACCCGTTAAGGGTTCCGATACGGTGTTGTGTGCAACAATGTCTTGCTGGATGTATGCCAGCTCTTCCTTGCTAACCTTAGGGTGAACTTCAGGTTTTTGATAGGTCCATATCCAAAAGCCCATCCATAAAAATCCCAGGGCACCAATAATTAAAAAGGCCATTTCCCAACCGTATGCATCGGCAATAAAAGGAATAGAAATAGGCGCCGCCAATGCCCCCACCGTAGCGCCTGCATTGAAAATACTGGTTGCTAGTGCGCGGTCTTTTTTAGGAAAATATTCAGCCGTTGCCTTTATGGCCGCCGGAAAGTTTCCAGCTTCACCCAACGCCAAAACAAACCGGGCGAAAATAAACAGCGTAACGCTGGTTGATAATACCATAGCAGTATTGTCGACAGTGGCGATAGCTTGCTTTGCCCCGGCAAATGTTACCATCCAATTTCCCGTAAGTATACCCGAAGTGGCAATGCCGCAAAATGCATGAAGACACGCACCTATCGACCATATGCCGATCGCCCACAAAAATCCTTTCTTGGTATCCAGCCAATCTACAAAGCGACCCGCCAACAGCATCGAAATAGCGTAAAAAATGGAAAAGAGCGCGGTAATCGTTCCATAGTCACTGTCGGTCCAATGAAACTCCGGCACTAAATGATCTTTCCAGGTAAGCGATAAAACTTGCCTATCGAGGTAGTTGATCGTTGTTGCAAAAAACAGCAGACTGCAAATCGTCCACCTATATTTTCCTATGGCTGGGGTTGGCATTCGTTGGTTAGTTTTTAACTGATTTTATAATCTCTAACACTTCCTTTGTTAGTCTTTCAATGGTAGCATAATCTTTTGCTTCCAGAAGTTGTTTGCTTACCAATTTACTGCCCATACCTACTGCACATACGCCCGATTTAAACCAACCGGCTATGTTCTCTTTGTCAAGATCAACCCCACCTGTGGGCATAAACAATAAGCTTGGAAACAATTCTTTAATGGTGGATACGAAACTCGGACCAAGCAAATTGCCAGGGAAAAGTTTTACAAATTTTGCCCCCATGTTTTCAGCCCTGATGATTTCTGTTGGAGTCATACATCCCGGCACCCATAGCATGTTGTTTTTATCAGCTACGGCGGCAGCTTCTTCCACCAGTCCCGGGCTAATAATGTAGTCAGCACCCGCATCAATAAACTGCTGTGCTTGCTCGCCATTTTTTATGGTTCCAACACCAAGGTACATGCCTGGCAGTTCAGCATCTATCACTTTGCGCATAGCTCCAAAATTTTTCAAAGCAGCTTCTCCACGGTTGGTGTATTCTATTGTCTTTACACCAGCGCGGTAAAGTGTCCTCAAAACTTCAATACTTACTTCAGTGTCTTTGAAAAAAAATAATGGAAGAATTCCTTGTTCGGGAATCAATTGTAAAATGTGTGCTTTCTTATCCATGCTCTGTAGGTTGGGGTATAAATGTTTACAAAATATTTTGGTTGCGGAAGTTAAGCGTTCGCACGCAAATGTTTGTTGAAATAGAGCCGGGAGGTTTGTTTAATTACGCAAACGTTATCGAAGTTTTTTCCAGTCAAAAAAAGTACTACCGCTACCTTTAGACAATTTTATTTTATACCAAACAATTAATACCAGTCATGCCTAAAAAAGTTGTTACCCTCGGAGAGATTATGCTCCGTTTATCAACCCCCGATTTCAAACGATTTGTTCAAGCTGATTCTTTTGATGTAACCTATGGCGGCGGCGAAGCAAACGTTTCTGCGGCCATTTGCAATTATGGAGAAAATGGTGTTTTCGTTTCTAAGGTTCCCGATAATCCTATTGGACAGTCTGCGATCAATCACCTGCGCCGTTTTGGTGTAGACACGCAATTCGTTGCCCGTGGCGGCGACAGACTAGGGATTTATTTTCTTGAAACGGGTGCATCAATGCGCGCTTCGCAAGTGGTGTACGATCGTGCCGGTGCTTCTATTGCAGAGGTAGACGCAAGCGAGTTTGACTGGGATAAAATATTTGACGGGGCTGATTGGTTCCATACCACTGGTATTACACCCGCATTGAGCGATAAAGCCGCTGCACTTACTGAAGCTGCGTTAAAGGCTGCTAAAGCAAAAGGCATTACCACCAGCATCGATCTTAACTACCGCAAAAAATTGTGGAGCAAAGAAAAGGCGCAAAAAATTATGACCAACCTGTGCCAGTATGTAGATGTATGTATCGGCAACGAAGAAGATGCCGAAACTACTTTAGGTTTTAAATCTGAAGGCACCGACATTACAAAAGGAGAATTGAACCTTGATGGTTATAAGAATGTATTTCAGCAAATGAAAGAGAAGTTTGGCTTCAAATACATCGCCTCTACTTTGCGCGAAAGCCACAGTGCATCCGACAATGGATGGAGTGCATTGGTGTACGATGGTACTGAGTTTTATCACACCAAAGAATACGAAGTGCGCATTGTAGACCGCGTAGGAAGTGGTGATTCTTTTGCAAGTGGTTTTATTTACGGATTGGTTACCAATATGCCGATGAACGAAGCTGCCGAGTTTGGTGTAGCCGCTTCTGCATTAAAGCACACCATTCCAGGCGATCTAAATCATGCCACCCGCAAAGAAGTGATGGACCTTGTGAAGGGAGATGCTTCCGGACGTGTACAGCGTTAATGCCCCGGCCCTAAAGGGAGGTGAGAGCAGAAACCGTTCTTTAAAGAAGAGTCTTTCAATTATCCGCCTGGCTTAAATGGTAGGCGGATTTTTTGTGACCAGCATTTGTAATTCTATTCAACATCGTTGTGTCACTCTCTTGTACCAAATTTCTTTATTCAACAAATAGGAACCACAGAGTCACTTCGCGACACAGAGGTTCACAGAGCGCTGTGTTAGGCTGTGGCTCTGTGGTTCAAAAAAATACAAAAAATGATCATCGACTCATTAACCAACGCCCACCGTTACGCCCACCTTCACCCGCGCTTTGCCCAAGCATTCGAGTGGATTAAAAGCCAGAATTTAGAAACGTTAGAAGTAGCCAAGTACCCCATTGACGGACTTGAACTACACGCAGCCGTTTCATTAAAAAACGGCTACACCCGCGAAACGGCAAAGTTTGAATGTCACAATCATTGGATAGATATACAGGTTTGCCCAACCGGAAAAGAACAACAAGGATGGAGCGCAAGAGAACGCGTTTCTTCACCCATTGGAGAATACAATGCGGAGAAAGACGTGACTTTTTTCAGTGATAAACCAGAAACCTATTTCACCTTGCAGGCCGGGCAGTTTGCTATCTTCTTTCCTGAAGATGTGCATGCACCACAGATTGGAGAAGGGCAGATAAAGAAGTTGGTTGTAAAGGTGAAGCAGTAGCAAGCCAACCTATTTTCAATAAAGGCCGAAAAAAATGCAGGAAAACCCTCTCCATTTTCTTTCGGCCTTTCATTTGTTGCCACGTTTACCTGTACAGTTTCTGCTTGTGTTCGCTAAAAAATATTTTACGTTTTGTTTTTGGCAGCACTTGCATGGTTACTTCGCTACTATCTGCGGCGTACTCCTGTTGGTACACCGCAAAGTCTTTGTTCTGGCCAATTTTCTCCAATTCATTGTAAAATACACGCGCATATTTCACCACTTCTTTAATCAACTTTGAAAGCACGGCTGTAGGTATTTTACCCACCTGGCTCAACGGGTGAATGCCTGCGCGGTACAAAGCTTCATTCCTGATCTTATTGCCAACACCGGTAAATATTTGTTGATCCATCAACACATCATCAATGGTTTTTTCTGGGTGTTTTTTCAACAAAGTTTTTACAAGAGCCGGGTCAAAATCATCGTGCAAAATATCGGTGCGCCAGTCGTACACATCGGTTGGCTTTCCTTCCAGCTTTTCTGCTTTTACCACGTAGCCATTTATTTCCCCTTTTGCAAACTCCAGGAAAAAAGATCGGTTCACTTTCTTTCGTTCATCCACTACAATTTCACCAAAAAGCATCAGGTGAACACGCACAGTTCCATTTGAAAACACCAACAACAGGTGTTTACCCCAAGTAAAAATATCAAGCAGCTTTTTTCCATTGATCCAATCAGTAGGCATCGGGCCATAGCCTCCAGCCTGTTTTACCACCTTACCTTTAAATGGCAGCAGCTTGTTTCTAAGGTGTAAAATAGAGGGTCCTTCAGGCATGATAAATATGTATTGATGAAAATAAAGCAGCAGCAAAACGGTTGCCGCCTGGGTAAACCTTATACCTCAAACATACGTTTATAGCATATGAAAAGGTTCTTGCTTACCGCCGCCACAGTTGCGTTTTCCAAATTACTATTTGCGCAGCGCACACTGCACGATTTTAACGTGCGTAAAAAAGCCATCAATCAAAAAGGATTTATTGCATTGGGCTCGTGGTCTGCAGCCAATATTGTTTATGGCAGTATTGCAGCAAACAATGCGCAAGGTTCTACCAAATCATTTCACCAAATGAATGCCATGTGGAATGCCGTAACGTTGGGCATTGTTTCGGTTGGATATTTCAGTGGCAGAAAAAACAAGCCGTTGGACTACGCTGAAACACTGCGGCAACAAGCTTCGGTTGAAAAGTTGTTTTTACTGAACGCCGGTTTAGATGTTGCCTACATGGCCGGTGGTTTTTACTTAAGGGAAAGATCAAAAACGAATCCTGAGCACGCTGACCGCAATAAAGGATTTGGTCAAAGCATTATTTTTCAAGGCGCGGTATTATTAGCGTTTGATGCCATCATGTATGGTATTCATCAACACCACGGAAAGCAATTGTATAAACTTGCAGAAAGTGTAGAAATAGCTGCTACTCCAAATGGTGTAGGAATAGTTGCCAAACTATAGCCCGATTCCTTACTTACGCATAAATAAAAAAACCTGCACGATCAACTCATGCAGGTTAAACTATTTATTGCCTTTACCTAGCTTTTCACAAACGGGACCTTCACCACTTTTGCTTCCAGTTGCTTGTCTCTGATCTTTACAAAAATTTTCGAATCCTGGCTTGAATACTCTTTAGCCACATAACCCATCGCAACAGGTTTTCCTAAAGACGGCGCCTGAGTTCCACTGGTCACTTCACCAATCCTGTTTCCATCTGCATCCACAATTTCATACCCATGGCGCGGTATACCTTTTTCGATCATCTCAAAACCAACCAGCTTACGCTTTATTCCTTCCGCTTTTTGCTTTTCCAAAATTTCCTTTGCGGTAAAGTCTTTGGTAAACTTGGTGATCCAACCCAATCCACCTTCAAGCGGCGTAGTGCTGTCATCAATATCATTTCCATACAAGCAGTACCCCATTTCTAAACGCAATGTATCTCTTGCACCCAAGCCGATGGGCTTTATACCCTGCCCTTTACCAGCTTCAAAAATCGCATTCCAGATTTTGTCGGCATTGTCATTTTCATCTTGAAAATAAATTTCTACACCACCACTACCCGTATAACCCGTTGCGCTAACCAGCACGTTTTCTACTCCTGCAAACACACCCTTTACAAACGTGTAATATTTCAGGTTCATGATGTCCATCTCAGTAAGCGGCTGTAAAATCTTAGTGGCATTTGGACCTTGTATGGCTAGCAGGCAGGTCTTGCTGCTAATGTTATGCATCTCAACATTGTTCGTGTTAAACTTGCTGATCCAGTTCCAGTCCTTTTCTATGTTGCTGGCATTTACAACCAACATGTACACCTTATTATCTTCTACACAATACACAATCAGGTCATCTACAATTCCGCCTTGCTCGTTGGTAAGGCAACTGTATTGAGCTTGACCTTTCACTAGTTTGCTGGCATCGTTTGTCGTTACGCGCTGAATCAAATCAAGCGCATTCTCTCCCTTTAGAATAAATTCTCCCATATGGCTCACATCAAATACGCCGGCGTTGGTACGAACTGCGGCATGTTCATCGTTGATGCCGGTGTAACTAATGGGCATATTGTAGCCTGCAAACTCAGCCATCTTAGCGCCAAGTGCTATATGCTTTTCTGTAAAAGGAGTATTCTTCATATGACTTTTTTGTGTGGGGCAAAAGTAGGGGTTGGATGTGAGTATTGAATGCGATTTTTGGGTTTGTTAATTGTCCTGTTAGCTGTTACTTCGCCTTAAGCAAAACGCTTGAGGGAATATAGGAGTGGTGTCTTATATGTGAAGTAGAAAGCTCACCCAACAAATTTCCAGATGGTGTGTTTTAAACAATCCGGTGTTTTTTACGTTAAGAAAATCAGAGTAGTTAAAAGTAAAAATTAGAACTATGGCTTATCCAAACAAACAGTTAATAGGGTCGCTTCGCGAAACAGCCAATCGATTAAAAGAGGGTGCGGCTTATGCATGGGGGAACCACGGAGCTTGCAATTGCGGTAATCTCTTACAAGTTGTTTCTAATTATACAAAGGAGGAAATATTGAGCTATGCGCATACGGGCATTGGCGAATGGACGGAACTGGCCGAAGACTATTGTGGTGTAAGCAATGCACCAGTGGACTTGCTGATCACTAAACTGCAGGAGATTGGATTAACACCAACTGACATCCACAACCTTGAATACCTGGAAGATCGTACCGTGTTGGAGCAATTGCCCGGCGGTTTTCGGTGGCTTAAGAAAAATGTGCGGGAGGATGTGATCGTCTATTTTGAAACCTTTGCGAATGTGTTGGAAGCGCAATATGCAAGGTTGAAAAGGCCAGCGCTGAAAGCAGTTCTCTTGGCGGAACATGAATTGTTGGAAAATGTTTACAGCTAAGTTCAGGTGCGAGCTTATCTCAACAAAAACACGATTAGTAATACTCCGATTGCGAAAGCGAGTATGTATAGTATTGTTTGAACGGACTTGTTTTTCATAAACCGTATTTTAAAAAGGGTTTACAATAGTTGGTAACCATTATTCGATTATCAACATCATTGGTAAACTATGTTTCTCCACCATCAGCTCTTGTTGTTCAGGTGTTACTGCTGCACAATTGTACTCATTGGCTGGTAAACTAATGTTGGCTGGTTCGGCAACCGTCACTAGTGTTTTTATGGGTTCAATCGGTACTTCTTCGTTGTTACGCAATGCCAATTGGGTGATGGCCTGTATGGACTTTTCTGTTTCTTTTCCTGAAGTAGCAGGCATTAGAATACTGGCAGCGTATAGGAGTGCGATAATTAGTTTCATAACAATGGTTTTTAAAATGCTAAAGAGAAATATTGGCGCATTGAAAAAGCAAACTTCTGAAGATTAAAATGAGTAGGGAGGGGTTCCACCCAATACATGCAGCGGCACCCCTTTTTCCCAACTTCAACCGAGTTTATGGTAGGTGTATCATTAACAAATTACTCGTTCCACCCAAAGCCTGGTTGCTTTCAGGAGCGTTATTAGTAATCCTCACCCTGCGGCTATCTTTTTGTTTTGGTGTGTAGCGGTAGCGTCCTGAATCGCTTCTTAATCCTGTAGTATCAACCGGTGTTTGCAGTTCGCGGTTCAACTCATCCAACTCACGCAATTTTTGCTCTCTTTCCTTTTGAATTTCTTCCCGGCTTTTACGGTACTGCTCCAATGCATCTGATTGGTCAGCATCTTCATCGTCCCCTATTCTTTTATCTGTGCGCTCAAGACCTTTTTCAGTCATCACATATTCTACATTATGCCTCCAGCGGTAAGCGTAGCTTTCTTCTTCATCTTCCCAATCGCGATAGTTGTTTCCCCTTCCCATATCTACGTGCACATCATTACCCCAACCTATATTCTCGTTTACGAAAACCTTTTTCCCTACCGGTACGGCAACTGTTACAATTACCTGCTGGTTGCGAAACTTATCTTCCCTGTTGATAGCAATACCTTTATCCAGCGTTAGTAGGCTATCCATCTGTGCTACACTGAAGCTTATTTTAGAAGCATTTCTTTCCGCCTCATCTCTTGTACTTCCATTAGCCATTTTAACCACCCGCACCTGGAAGCTATCGCCAGCCGCTTTCACAATTCTTAATTGTATATTTTTCACCAGTACGGTGTCGCCATCAAGGGTGTTGAAAGGCTCGAACCTTAACCAGCTACGATCGTAGTATTTGGTGAGCGACATTGACTTTACTTCCAGCCTGTTTACAGATGGATTGCTAAGCGCTACTGTTTCTTCTGTTGGTCTATTGCGGTAGCGAAACTCGCTACTCACACTTATCAGCAGGTTTACAAAACATATAACCCCGATGATCCAAAGCGAAAGAAACGTTAGCCTGATGACACCACTGTTTCCTTTTTTACTTGCCAATCTTCTAATAATCCAGGTTACCACTGCAATTACAGGAACCCAAACGAAGCAGATGAGGGTAACCCATGCAAGCACTTCCTGGTAGTTGCTGTCGAGTACATAAGTGTAAGCTGGTAATAAACCGGTAAGTATCACCCCTACCGCAAACAACCCAATTACGATCGACAACAGAATAGACCCTACAATAAAGTAGGCGAACACCTTAAACAATACCAGTGTTACTCGACCTAAGCCACCGCCGCTTTTCCTGGTTGCAGAGGAAGCTTCAGTTCCTGCACGCCTGCTGGCATTGCTGATATTTTCACCCACCTCTTGAGCTCTTTCCTTCAATTCGTTTCCAAAAGCAGTTGCACGATCTTTAAATCCTACAAGGTCTCCCTGGATGGTTGATTTAATGTTGTTCAAATCAACTTTCTCGCCCTTCATTTCCAATTTGTCCGCTGCACTTTTTGCCTCTGGCAATACCAGCCAGAGAATAATGTAAATCACAATAGCGCCTGGGCTAAATGAAAAGCTTACAAAGTGTGGGAAATCCCAAAAACCCCAATTACCCCAGCGAAACACAAATGATAAGAAAGGGATTAGAAACAATACACGTGGTATCCATGTTTGAACAGAAAAGTACTGTGCTAATCCACTACAAACCCCGGCGATGATCCTTGTATCCGGATCGCGAAACAAACGCTTCCGCTGCGATCCAATTACTACCGATGAACTGCTGGGAACTACTACCCACATAATTAAGTAAGCCCAAAAAGCCACGCCAAAAAATACGATGGACAAGATCCTGATCAGCAGCGGGTCTACATTAAAGTAGTTAGCAACTCCGCTACAAACACCGCCCAAAACTTTGCTGTTCTCATCGCGGTACAATTTTCCCCGAACAAATGGTTCAGCTGTTGCTTTAGCACCCGTGCTAGAATCACTTTCCAGCTTAGTGTACACTTTTGCTTCGTCAGCATCAAAGTCTTCGGGCCGGCCCATGCTATTAATGATATTGTTTACATCACTATCATTAATGCAGGTACTGCCTTTTTTAAGCACTTCTTCAAAAAGTTCGGCAATACGGCCTTCTATATCATTAATGATCTCATCTTTTCCTTCCTCGTCTGCGAAGAACAGGCGCAGGCTCTCTACATACTGCTTCAGCATGTCGTAGGCAGTTTCCTCTATTGGTATTACCCTGCCCTGAAAGTTTATATTAATTACCTTTTTCATGATTTTGCTTTTTGTGTCCGCTTTCGCGAAACTGAGTTGGTTAAAGTTGGTTGTCTGGATTTTGGCCTACAATTGCTGGAGCGGTTAGCGCATTTACTGCATTGGCCAGTTCGTTCCAGGTGGCTTCCAGTTCCCCGTAGAAAGCAAGACCTTTGTCTGTCAACATAAAATACTTTCGTGGGGGACCGCTGTTGCTTTCTACCCAGCGGTAGGTTAGCAATTCCGCGTTTTTCAATCTTGTCAAAAGTGGGTAAAGGGTGCCTTCCAAGATATTCAGGTTGGCAGCTTTCATTTTTTCCACAATATCACTGGGGTAAGCTTCCCCCTGTCTTATGATGGATAGAATGCAAAACTCCAATACCCCTTTTCGCATCTGGCTCTGCGTGTTATCTATGTTCATGTTCGGAGTTTTTGTGGTTTCTTTTTTCGAAACCGGTTTTTTATTTGATTCTCAACTTTGGCACTTTCTTCATCCTCGTTGTGTCACTCCCTTGTACTGTTGGTCCTTTAATCTGCTGGTCACCCTTTATCCTTTCATTACAACACAAAGATGGGGTTAATTTCAGTACTATGCAACACAAAGTACCATATTTTTTTTAGTAGCTGCTAACATATAATAATGAGTATAGGCTGAAACTCATACCTGGCAAGCGTTTCAGCGCAATTAGTCCCTGGAAAAATATATTTTGAAATCGTTAAGTGGTACAATGGCGGGATGAACGGCGGTAAAAACATCTACCAATCCGATGATTGAAAAGCGAGAAACGATTTCGTTATGCTTCCTGTAAGAATTACCAGGGAGAGGAGAAAGTCGTGTTTAAATAAAACTAGTACTTAAACTTAAGGATGTTTAACGGCTATTTAATGTAGTAAAAGAGCAACCCAAGGTATCTTTGCAACGGATATCAACTCCTTTTCTACCTAACCTGTATCAACCCTACGCTCTTACGAAACAATTTCTCCAGCATGGTGAATTGTTTCGTTTCAATCGCAAGTTTTACAAGTTGTACTGACTTTCGCTCAGCATTCATGCAAATGGTGCAAGTCTACAATCAGTTACCAAAATTTGTCTATTGAAGGAGGCCCCCCTTAAACCAGTAAATAACCCCTACTGGTTTTTTCTTTTTACAACTTTACCAGTTGCTCAACTGCCTTTTTCAGCGTTTCTTCCTTTTTAGCAAAACAGAAACGCAGCACGTTATCGTCTTTTCCATTTTGGTAAAAGGCTGAGACGGGTATTGTGGTAATTCCATACTCTTTGGTGAGGCGAACTGCAAAGTCCGTATCACTCTCCTCCGTTATTCCTTTATAGCTGTAACACTGAAAATAACTGCCATAAGATGGAAGCGGCACAAAGGGGGTTTGTGTCATCAGTTGATGAAAAAAGTCTCTCTTTTTTTGAATGAATGGACCCAGCGATGTGTAAGCTTCTTCGTTTTGAAGGTATTCGGCAAGGGCAAACTGCGAAGGTGAAAAACTGGAGAACGCATTAAACTGGTGCACCTTTCTAAACTCCTTCATCAGGCTGGGCGATGATATACAATAACCAAGCTTCCAACCGGTGCAATGGTATGTTTTACCAAATGAAAAAACCACGAAAGTGCGCTCCATCAATTGTGGATAGCGAAGCATACTCTCATGTTGTTTGCCATCAAAAATCAGGTGTTCATATACCTCGTCGCTTAGCACAAAAATGTTTGTTCCTTCCACAATGGCTGCAAGCTCCTCTACATCACTTTTACTGATTACACTACCGGTTGGGTTGTGCGGCGAGTTAATCATAATCATTTTTGTTTTGGGAGAAATTTTACTCCGCACAACATCCCATGGAATAGAATAATCGGGAAAGTTTAATGGAATAAGCACAGGCACAGCCCCGTTTATTTCAATGTTGGGTATGTAACTGTCATAGGCCGGTTCAAATACAATTACTTCGTCGCCGGGTTGAAGTACGGTTGTAAGCGCTGTGTAAATACCATAAGTACCGCCCGGAGTAATGGTGATATCGGTTTCAGGGTTTACGTTAGCATTGTATAACTTATGGGCTTTCTCAGCCAGTCGCTGCCGGAGTAATGGCAGGCCATTCATGTGTACGTATTGATTCATCCCCTTCTTCATGGCAGCGTTTACTAAATCTGTCAACCCATCACTCATCTGAAAGTCAGGAAAACCTTGTCCCAGATTTACTGCATGGTGTTCTGCAGCAAGGGCACTCATTACCGTAAAAATGGTGGTGCCTACATTGGGAAGTTTGCTATCAATTCTCACGCTGGTGTTTTAGCCAAAAGTAAGCGGAATGGCCATTTGTTCTTGTTTGAAGATGTAACAAAAAAATTGAGGCCGTTCCGTATTTCAGAAACAGCCTCATCCTATAATCCGTACCCTATGAAAACATATTCCACACTTACCTTGGTTTGCACCAGGGTACCGGTAAGTGTACAGCGTTAGTATTAGTTGAAAAGTTTGAACCTACTTAATCCGGTCGTCGCCACCCGGCATTGCTGGCAAATGTGTTGGCGCGAAATAAAAAATGATGGAAGAATATATTCGCTTTACCTGCTCGTTTAGTATGCTCATAGTTGTAATTGAGTTTGTTATTCCGGCGCCACATTAGCAGCACATCTTTAAAACGAGAAAGGTTGCACGCAATTGCTTTATTCAAATACTATACACAATTCGGCTATGTACTTAGCCCTTTGGGATAATAAGGCAGCAGTAGGTAAATCATGCTGATATAAGTACGGTAAAAAGTAAACATATATCTATAGTCTAAGAGTTTAGTTATCAAAGTTCTACAGACAAACACTATTGGATATTTTACCATGTATTATAGGATTCGCTCACTCAATTTGCTACTTTTGAGGTGAACCTTTAATCCCCCCGATGACATGCTTAAGAATTACCCCGGAGAACAATGGGAAACCGTTGTCTTCGACTTTGAATTTTGTAACAACTATACCCTTGAAGTCTCGAATTTTGGACGACTAAAAACGCACAACAAAATAAACAAAGGAGAGCTGCTAAAAGGGTCGATGATCAAGGGCTACAAGATCATCCGGCTCAAGTTTTATTCTTCAAGAGATAGCAGCACAGAACGCCGGTTTAAAACTATGCAAGAGCAGATATTTAAACTAATGAAAGACACAACGGCGTCTAAAAAATTGATCAAGGCAAATAAGCTTAGCCCTGAGAAGATAAAGGAGTTGAAGCTGAAATTACAAGAGTCTACCCTTTTACTGAACACGCTAAAGAAGAACCTGAAAAGAGATTATGCGAAGGATCTGGAGACACGTGTAATTCACTACCATTCACTGGTACATCGTTTGGTAGCCAATTATTTCTGCAAGCAGCCTTCTGATAAACATACTATTGTTGCTCACCTTGACTACGATAAACTGAATAACCGAAGTTCAAACCTTGTGTGGATGACACCACAGGAAAACGTGGCTCACCAACAAAAAAGTCCACACGTAATTGCCTCACGGGCCAGCAGGGAAAAAGGACTTGCTTACAATCCGAATTCGAAGGTGAATAAGCTAACCATAACAAAGGTGATGCTGTTAAAAAAGATGCTGAACCAAGGCAAACCAATGAAGACTTTAGTGAAGCAATTTAAAATTACCGACACTCAAATTTTAAGAATAAAACGCGGTGAAAATTGGGGGTATGTAGAAGCGGCAAAATAAATGCAGCTATGGATCTTGCTAAGTCATCTTAAGAAAAGATAGCTCTGTTGGCCAACAGCTACCTACCTAAATCGCTACTGATTCTTTTTAGTTCAATTTCAGCAACTTTAGCCGAATAAGATAAATTGACCAGTCTGTAACCAGCCTCTACAAAACTACGTTGTGCCTCTCTGAGGTCTATAACGGTACCAACCCCTTGCTGAAAACGTTGGGTTACCACATCTAGCAAAGCAGCAGCAATTCGGTTGTTTTCCCTTTCTGCACGTAAGCGCTCAAGTGTATTGGTGTACGACTGATAAGCCCTGATCGCCAGGCTTTCAAGATTATTTACCAGCGCCTCTTTTTGTAAGGTTGCGTTTCTTGTATCTATTTCCGCTACGCGAACACGGCGCTTGTTTGCACCTCCATTAAAAATGGGTACTTGTAAATTGAGCCCAACAAAAGGCCCTGTATTTTGATTGAGCAAAGTAAAGCCGGCTGTACTTTGACTTCGGGAATAATTATATCCCCCATTTACACCTACCGCCGGGTAGCGTGCAGCATTGATTTCACGAGTTAGAAATTCGTTGATACGAATCTGTTCCTCTGCAGAGCGTAATTCAGGGTTGGTGGCAACCGCATTTACAACACGCTCCAATTGAATAGTAGAATCAATTAGAATAGTATCGCGAATTTGAAAGACACTATCTGCACGCTGCGTAAGCAGGTTCATTAAATCTGTTTTGGATTGAACCAATACCAATTCCTGTGCGCGCAATTCCTGTTCGCTTGCTACAAGGTCGAGCTGCGCCTGGTAGGTGTCTGCATTGTTGGCCAGACCTACACTTTGCCGAACTTCCATCAGGTACTTTCGTTGCTTTGTTACTTCAATACTCTGCCTGATGGTTTCCATAAAACCTTGCTGACGAACGATGTCATAGTACTTCACCATTACATCAGAAATCACATTTTGAATCTGCAGGTTTACTTGTTGTTCACTTTGCCGTTCAAGCGCTGCGAGCCGGTTCTTAGAAGCCACAACTCTAAACCCGTTATACAATGTGTAGTTACCAGATACACTTGCATTCAATTGGTTTTGAACGTTTCCCCGCCGTTGAATTTTCTGCCCATTTGTTAGTTCCTGGGTAAGGTTGGTGATGGATTGATTATCTGTAGCGCTTCCCGAAACAACTGGTAAACCGCCAGCAATGCTAAGGTGATTATTAATGCTACTTGCCTCTTTGTTGTTGCGGGCAATTTGAATGTCAAGATTATTTTTTAGCGCAATGTTTATTGCCTCCTCCAGTGTAAGCACCTGGGCTGAAAGCACATTGGTAATGCATGTGAGAAAAACCGAAAGTAAAAATGCATTTTTCAATCTCTTCATACCCTTATTTATTAAATAATGATCCAGTCGTTTCATTAATATTTTTCCAGTTTATGATCAAACCTTATTTGCTCTTCTATTACAACTTCATCATATTCTTTATTAGCGTCTTTTTTGTGTTTACCTGAGAAGTAGGTATAGACCGCAGGAATAACCAACAATGTAAGCAGGAGTGAAAACAAGATTCCTCCAACGACAACCATCCCTAATGGTATACGACTGGTAGCAGCTGCGCCAATACTTAGTGCAATGGGCAATGCACCCAAGGCTGTCGCCAGGCTGGTCATTAAAATTGGACGAAGCCGTTGTGCAGAAGCATCTAGAATTGCTTCAAGTCGGGGCACGCCCTGCTCTCTTTTTTGGTTGGCAAATTCTACAATCAAAATACCATTCTTGGTCACAAGTCCAATTAGCATAATCATCCCGATTTGTGAGAAGATGTTAAGTGTTTGATCGAAAAGCCATAGCGTAAGCAAAGCCCCGGCTAAGGCTAATGGCACCGTTACCATGATAATAAATGGATCTGTAAAGCTTTCAAATTGTGCAGCCAACACCAGGTAAATAAGAATGAGCGCAAGGCCGAAAGCGAAGGACGTATTAGAAGAACTTTCTGCAAAGTCACGAGATGGACCGGTAAGTGAAGTCTGGAAACTTTCATCGAGTGAGCGCTGCGCAATTGCCTGCATGGCTACCACGCCGTCACCAATGGTATGGCCTTCGGAAAGAGAAGCCTGGATCGTGGCAGATTTAAAGCGATTGTAATGATAAAGCGTCGGCGGATTGCTAGTTTCAATCAACTTAACCACTGCACTCAGTGGAATATTTTGGCCCAGGTTATTTCTCACATAAATCTTATTGATGTCAGTCGGTTCGTCGCGATCGATTCTTTCTACTTGTGATATCACCTCATATTGCCGGCCACTCATGGTAAAATATCCTGCCCTTCTTCCGCTAAATGCACTTTGTACAGCGCTGCCAACGTCGGTAATCGACAAGCCTAAATCTTTCGCGCGAATACGATCGATTTCCAACTGCAGTTCCGGCTTATTGAATTTTAAATTTACATCTACGTTGGAAAATATTTTATCCTTTCGTGCTTCCTCCAAAAATTTGGGAATAACATCTTTTATCTTTTGAAAGTCGAGGTTTTGAATGATGAACTGAACAGGCTGCGCCCCTCTTCCTCCGCCAACAGAAATCGTTTGCTCTTCTATGGGAATCACCCGTGCATTATTAAAACGCGCCAATTTCTTTTGTAAATCTTTTGCTATCTCCGATTGGGTACGGGTACGATCCTCTGGAGGAACAAGGGCTAAACGCAAGCTTCCTGTATTTAATCCGGAACCGCCAAAACCAGGAATGGCTCCGAACACAAAGTCTTTTTCAGGAATAGAATCATACATGAAGTTTACCACCTCCTCTCCCACTTTTACCATGTAGTCATAGCTGGCACCTTCCGGGCCTGTTATACCAAGGCGTACACTACTCTTATCTTCCATCGGCGCTATTTCCGACTTTATGGTAGAGCCAATCAGGTATATCATAACGCCACAAGCGGCAATTAATACCCAAGCCATCCATCTTATTTTTAAAAATTTTGACAGTACGTTTCGGTAGCCGCTTTCCATGTTTCTGAAGAAGGGCTCTGTTCTATCGTAAAATTTTCCGTGACCGGGCCTCTTGCGCCGCATATACACATTGAGTACAGGCGTAATCGTTAGCGAGACAAGTGCTGAAACCAACACAGCTCCCGCAACCACTACACCAAATTCTCTGAAAAGTCTTCCAACAAATCCTTCCAGAAAAATAACCGGCAGAAACACCACTGCCAGGGTGATTGAAGTAGATATTACTGCAAAAAATATTTCGCGGCTGCCGAGCAGGGCTGCTTTTCTTATCGGCATTCCTTCCTCCAACTTTCTAAAAATGTTTTCGGTTACTACTATGCCATCATCTACCACCAAACCCGTGGCCAACACGATTGCTAATAGTGTAAGTACATTAATAGAAAACCCCGCGATGTACATAATAAAGAAAGTAGCAACCAATGATATAGGTATATCGATCAGCGGACGAATAGCGATCAACCAATTTCTAAAAAAGGCAAAAATCACCAGCACTACCAGACTTATTGCTATCAATAATGTCTCCTTTACTTCATCCAGCGATTTACGCACATTAAGTGTTGTGTCTATCAGCACATTCATTTCAATGTCCGACTTCTCGCTTGCCTTTATCTCTGCAAGTCGTTTATTAAACTCATCGGATATGTTGATATAGTTTGCTCCCGGTTGCGGTATAATGGCCATGCCTACTGCATTCACCCCATTATACTTCCAACTGGTTTCTTCGTTTTGAGCACCTAATTCCACTTTGGCCACGTCACTCAGTCGCACAATGCCTCCAGAGTCTTGCCGTACAATCAGGTCGGCAAAATCTTTTTCTGTAGTAAGTCTGCCCAAGGTTCTTATGATGAGTTCCGTATTACTTCCTGATATTTTTCCTGCGGGTAATTCTACATTTTCTCGGTTCAGCGCATCTTGTACCGCATTAAACGAAATGTTGTACGCAGCAAGGCGATCAGGTTGCAACCATATCCGCATGGCATAACGCTTCTGTCCAAAAATATTTACTGCGCTTACTTCGTTGATGGTTTGAAATCTTTCCAACAGTACACTCTCAGCATAGTCGCTAAGTTCTAGTAGCCCTTTGGTACGGCTTTGAACGGCAAGCAGCAAAATGAATTCACTATTAGCATCTGCCTTACTTACCACGGGCGGCGCATCTACATCTTGCGGAAGACTACGAACAGCCTGCCCCACTTTATCCCGAACGTCGTTTGCCGCTTCTTCCATGGAAACTGCCAGGTCGAATTCAACTGTAATATTGCTGGATCCTGCATTGCTCGATGAAGTAATACTCTTAATGCCCGGAATTCCATTGATTGCTTTTTCCAGCGGTTCGGTAATCTGGCTTTCTATAATGTCAGAGTTTGCTCCCGTATAAGAGGTGCGTACGTTTACAATAGGTGGATCAATCGCCGGGTATTCACGTACAGCTAAAAAGGTATAACCCACAATGCCAAAAAGCACAATTGCAAGGTTGATAACCGTTGCCAAAACAGGGCGCCTGAGCGACAATTCAGATATATTCATTTTTTTGTCCTGGCGATTTTATTTACTTCCTTGTTGAATTCGCCTGTAGCTTTCCTTAAGTGCTAGCCAGGTATTTCACATGGAAGTATCCATCAGTTATAAAATATTCATGCTAAAGGAAGGACTGAGGATTGTTACAAAACCTCTTCTAACTTTTTTACGCTACGTACTTTTACCGGCGAATTCGGACGGGCAAAAAGCACACCGGTAACTACTACGCTGTCACCCGCATTTAACCCCGAGGTAACTTGCACGGCCCCATCCGTTCTTAACCCCGTTTCAATCGATACAAAGTTTGCCTTACCTCCTTTTACTACCACCACCTGCTTAGCTCTTGCGTCGGGAATAATAGCATTCGCCGGAATTTGAAGACTTTGGGCCTGACCCGCCTCCACATATACTTTTACAAATCCTCCCGGATTAATACCCGAGGCATCTTGCAGGTTTGCACGTACAATTACATTTCTCGTAGTAGTACTAACCTGCGGTTCAATTGCTGTAATGATTGCACGACGTTTATTGCCATCAATTTCCACTACCACCGTACTTCCTCTCTTCACCAGGTTCGAATAGTTTTCAGGCATGGTAAAGTCTATCCGTGGGTTGGTTAACTGCTGTAGCGTAACCAGCACGTTTTGAGGGGTTACGTAAGCCCCGTTGCTCACCTGCCTCAGTCCAACCACTCCTGAAAATGGTGCACTAATCACAGTGCGGGCTATCTCGGCTTCAAGTATCCGGATATCGGCTTGCAAACTATTTACCTGGCTTACCGCAACATCGTAATCGGCGCGATTGATACCTTGTATATCTAGTAGCTTTTTATAACGCTCAACGGTGGTTCGGGCAAGATCAAGTTGTACACGAACCTTATTTACCTGGGCACGCAAATCTGCGTCGTTTATGCGGGCAATGGTAGATCCTTTTGCAACACGCGCTCCTTCATTTACGTTCAAATAAGTAATTCTGCCGCTCACCTCAGGCCGTATTTCCACAAACTCGCCGGCCACTACGGAGCCATTTGCTTCTATAGTATTGGTGATAGAATTGGGGCTAACAATCATCACATCTACGATTGCTGCCTGTTGACCTTGTGGATTCTTTTTTTCTTCTTTTTTGCCTTTGCAAGAAAAAATAATGGCGGCAGTTAAAAGGAAAAATACATACTTCATCAGTTGCGTTGCTTTAGAATTCCGGATGGTTTCAAAGATAAACACATTTAATAGTCCCTTGTTTAAACACTAATAGGTGAACACTTACTAAAAATTCCTTACCAGCAACTACATCGGTAAATTCAATTTTTTAGAGGGTGAATAGAAACGTTTATGGCGACTGAGAAACCGGAGTGTGGAAACTAACTCTCCTCATCAAAATAAAGTTTGTAATAATGTTTGCCGCTCATTTCATCGTATCCCTTTTCTATCAGGTCTTTTCGGCTATGTATGTAGATGTGAAAATTTTTGTCAAGCTTTAAAATACTCTTGAAAACTTTAGCCTGTTTTTTAACTGCAGACAGGTGTATGTCAAAAGAATCATCGATCTCGAAGTTTCGGTTCACCTCAAAATTCTTCTTAAAGGCCATAAAAGTATCGGCCACCTCCGGGTGGTGAATCACCTCTTCGGTAAACTCGTCAAGGTTGAAATGTTCCTTTGTCTTAAAGTACTCCATCGACCGGTTCATCAGGTCAATCTGGTCGCTCTTGGAGACCTCAAATTTGTCGGCATAATCATTTGATATAAACAGCTTGCACATGCCCAGGTATTTATCAGTATTGTGATAGCTATCTGTGTAGGGCTGCACATGGAGAAAGTCGGTTACCCAGTACTGGGTGTCATTTTGCTTATTGGTGTTGTCAACCACGCACACGGTGTATCCTTCTTGTTTGTTATTGTCGAAAATCAGGCAGCCCTTATCCAATTTATTAATGTTGATGCCTTCTTCGTGCACTACTTCAAGGCTTTGGCCGTGTGGAAACACTTTCAGAAACGTCTCTTTTGTTTCCGATTTAAAAATACCCAGCGCTTTTTTGTACTCAGTACCAAAGGGTACGTTATCAAAAAGGGCAATGTACATTTCCCCTTCTTTTACCCGTGCATGAGTACTCTTACTGTACAGAAAATTTGCCAACAGCGCAGCTGTGGATACGAATGTTTTAGGGTCGTCAAAAATGCGGGTGGCGTAGTTGTACACTTCGTTTAGCTCCAGGTCGCTGAGATGCGTGAAATGATAGTGCTCATTGTCATTAAATGGATGAAGAAAATACCGGGTAAGGAGCTGCTGAACGATGTCATCGTTAAGCGTAAGCGGGTTTTCAGAAAGTTTAAGGTCTTCGCCGCGGCTGGGGTTGCCCACCCGGTGCACGATTACCTGGGAAAGTTGTACGCTGTCAATGCCTGTCATTCGGCAAATGTAGGGGAGCCCCATCAATGCGGCTAATTGCACGCAGAATTTAAGGAAGCTAGGCTACAGGGCATTCATGTGTGCATTAAAAGTATCGGCTTAATATCTTATTAAAGTGTTCACAATTGGTTTTTCGCAACAAATAGGTTGTTAGCTTTGTACCGCACACTAAATAACAAGCTCTGTTTTTGCCCTTCTGAAATTGACGATTATGGCACCTACTTATTCCGCTTCTGAAGTAAACTCCCTTTTACCGCTCCTGGACTTACCGCAAGTTATTTTACTTGCCGAGGTTTGTAATGAAGAGGCTAACGAGTACAGCCCCTCTGAATTAGAAGCTGTAAATTGGATGATTATGGAAGCTAAGAAAAACCTTTCACTCAACGAACTGCAACTTGAATATTTGCTTTCTTTCAATTAGAATATACCTCTTTTAATAAACCCTCCTCATGAAGCCTTTGATAATTTCAAAGGCTTTGTAGTTTTTTGCAGCCGTCCAAATTAATTATCTCTTTTTACAAAAAATTAAAATTCATTCTAGATTAATTAAACAAATAAGATTCCTTCTAATACTTTATCTATAAGCTTCACCAGGTTTTAAAAAAATCTTTTGTTTTTTACACGCTACTACTAAGCCTATCATTGCAGGTAAAGAATTTTGACTCATCGAAGTAGAGGGAGTAATCAAATGCGGGATAACCTAGTTTTGGTTTCTAGAATGTGAATGAATGCTATAACTAGTTAGTAATAATTAAAAAATAGGTGTTGACAGGCTTATCCGCCAACACCTTTTAAGTTTATTCTTTTATGAATTTCTGTGTAAATGTTTGCATTCCATCTTTCAATTGCAGAATGTAAATACCTTTTGCCACGCCATTTATATCCAAAGTAAACGTGCTATTTGCATGCGCGAGACTAAGTGATTTTGTTCTCAATACTTCCCCTTTTACGGATAGTATTTTGATTGTCGCCGAATTGTCTTCCAGGCTTCCCACTTGTATCATCATTTGATTTTTTACAGGGTTGGGATAGAAGCCGATTGCAGCTATTTTACCTTTATACTTCACAAGCAATGTATTACTGTAGGTAAATTGCCCGTCTTTATCTACTTGCTTTAAACGATAGTAGTTGTTGCCGCTTACTGGCAATCTGTCAACAACGGAATAGTTGCCAGCTGATGCGTTTGAAGCAACAAAATCAATCTGCTGCCATCCTATATTATCACCACTTCTTTCTACAGCAAATCCGCCGTTGTTTATTTCGGTTGAGGTTGTCCATGTTAGTTGTGTTGAATTGTTGTTGCGGGTGGCTGTAAACTGGCTAATAGTAACGGGCAACGGAACAGTAGATGTGAATACAACGTTGTCGATATACACCGTGCTCCCTGCTGAAGCTGTGATTAGCATCTGGTTTACGTTTGTCAGACCCATTGACGAAAATGCACTTAGCGGGATATCAAAACTCTTCCACGTTTTTAATGGCAGACCTCCAAGATTGGTTACCAGGTTATAGTTAAATTCCTGGGCAGCACCATTTACCAGTTTTACCTGCAATACAGTAGAAGTATTAGTATACACATCCATGTGCAAATGCGTACGGGGAGAAACATCAATGGCTGTGAAAGGCGTTTGAGAATAATTAGTGCCGGTAGTTCCCACAAAGAAGTAGCGCTTCAAATCATTACCAGTTAACACCACATCGCGAACAGTGGCCCGGGAAGTGTTGGAAGACCAACTGGTAACAGGGAGATTGGTATACGCGTTACTATACAATGATTGAACCATAGACTGTGGCACAGTTGGTTGTGCAGGACCAGGAGTAGCTGGGTATACACTGAAAGTGATGGCACCGGGTACACTTTGCCCGTTAAGTGTTGCGGTTACAGTGGTAGAACCTTCGGCTGAAGGAGTAAGTACAGAACCGCCGGCACTTGTTGCCACTATGGATGGATCGGCAGCAGTGAAGTCCAGATAGCGGCGACCGATTGTCATTGTCACATTAACGGCATTTACCGGATAAACAACATTGGCAATTGCGGTGCTATTGGTTACTGCTTCACCAATAAACCCTTCAAAAGTTTCATTTGGAATACTGAGAGAAGGTGTACCTATTCCAGCTATGTTTTCAAATTTAATATCGTCCACAAAGATGGAATAAGCGCCTTCGTCCTGGCCTTCACTAAACTGGAAGAGTCCTCTTTCTGCTGATAATTTATTGGCATCGGGAATGGGAACAATAACTTGCTTCCATGTAGTGTTTACCGCTATATTAGCTATGCTGGCAGTAAAATTGTTTCCTCCATTGCTGTTACCAAAACCAAGAAGATTTACGGTAGCTGCTTTACTAGCTTTAACCCAAAAGGTTAGTGCATTGTAACTGCTGAGGTTGTTCCCCGTAGGGGTTTCTAATCTGCCGCCAGAGTAATTTCCTGATCCCGCTAATGTAATTTGTAGTGATGACGTGCCTGTATATTTTTCGGCAGTGGATACGGACAAATTGTTGTTGGTGGACCCAAATGGAACAAAGCTTACACCCGGCGCATAGGCATCATCGAATACATTTAATTGAGCGTTTACTCCTGCAGATAATAAGACGGCCGCAAGTAATGACAAGTAGTGTTTTTTCATTGTTGTTTTTATTTAGTAGTTATGATTACAGCTGCACTTTGAATGCAGCAGTTAATTGAATGTCTCTGGAATTAGCTCCCACATTAATAGAATATTTTCCCGGATAAATTTTCCACTTCCCTTCCTTTAAATTCCACTTCTTTAATTCCTGCACGGGTATTGCCAATGTTATTTGTTTGGTGTTTCCTTTTTGAACACTTAACCGTTTAAATGCCTTCATTTCGCGCAGCGGCATGCGTTCTTCATTTGGGTATTGTATATAGACCTGCACCACCTCATCACCGGTGTATTTTCCGGTGTTTTTTATGTTGATCGTAAAGCGGATTGTATCTTTAAGATGAAATATTTCCGCAGGCTTCATTACCCATGAATAATGGAATGAAGTATAGCTGAGGCCAAACCCAAAAGGAAATTGAACCGGACCATCATAGTATCGATAGGTTCTTCCCTGCATATTGTAGTTGTAATACGCCGGAACGTCCGTTAATGATGAATAGAACGTAACCGGTAGTCTTCCCGAAGGAGATACTTTACCAAACAGCAGATCAGCTAATGCATGCCCACCTTGCTCACCCGAATACCAGGCAAGTATGATGGCATCAGCATACGGCTCAATGGCAGCAATATTTACGGCACTACCTGCATTCACTACTACGATCAATGGCTTATTGTTCTTCTTTAATTGCTGCAGTAGTTTAATGTGCGGTGCAGGCAATTCAAGCGAAGCCTTATCTCCACCCGTAACAGAAAGAAAGGCATCATGCTCTTCTCCCTCGAGCAATGGTGTAAGACCAATAACAGCAATGGTTACATCCGTTCTTCCCGCCGACCATACGCCGCTAAAATGCAGTGTGTCGAAGTAATCGGAACCCTGGTCGTATTGAACCCCAATACCTACACCAGCTGATTCTATTATGCCCTCAACAAACGTTACCATATCGCCCGACATACCATTGTAGTTAGCAACGAGCGCAGGTATAGAAGCAGCATTCGCTCCTATTACCATCATCGACTTGAACTTATCTTTTTGAAGAGGCAGAATGTTCTTTTCGTTCTTTAGCAACACCATGCTTTGCACGGCAGCTTTATGGGCAAGTTGAATGCTTGTAGCTGTATGAACATTGCTTTCGTTCAACTTGCTAAATGGCACACGCGAAGCCTGGTCGTACATGCCCAGCCTCATCTGTGCACGAAGGGTACTTTCCAATGCACCATCAATATCTGCTTCCGTCAACAAGCGTTGCTGTACTGCTTTCAAAACATTGTTTTGCAGTAACTCGCTACAGTCAAGACTTAGACCCGCTTTGATTGCAGCAGCCGACACTTGTACTGGATCATTCAATACTTTGTGGCCTTTATAAATATCATCAAGCGCCCAGCAATCGCTTACCACATGACCTTTGAATTTCCATTCGTTGCGAAGTATCTGTGTAAGCAAATTTTCATTGGAACAACATGGCTGACCGTTCAATCGATTGTAACCACACATTACTGCCTCCACTTTTGCATTCACCAGTTTTTGAAAAGCATACAGGTATGTTTCGCGTAAATCTTTTTCATCCACCACTGCATCAAACGAGTGTCGTGTTGCTTCGGGCCCACTGTGTACTGCAAAGTGTTTGGCACAAGCGGCTACTTTTAAATAGCGTGGATCATTACCTTGTAAACCTTGCACGAAAGCTGTACCCATACTAGCGGTAAGGAAAGGATCTTCACCATAGGTTTCCTGTCCACGCCCCCAGCGCGGATCGCGGAAGATGTTGATATTGGGCGACCAAAACGTAAGCCCCATGTACTGAATGTGACTATTGCGCTTGATGGCTTCATTGTACTTGGCCCTAGCTTCTGTTGATATCACATCGCCTACCTGTTGCACCAATGCAATGTTGAACGTAGCAGCCAATGCAATGGCCTGCGGAAACACCGTTGCTTTCCCTGCTCTTGCCACTCCATGTAATGCTTCGTTCCACCAATTGTATGCAGGTATATTTAACCTATTGACTGCCTTTGCATCGTATCCCAATAAGCCAATCTTCTCCTCAAGCGTAAGCGTTGAAAGTAAAAGTCGTACCCGCTGATCAACTGGCAGCGAACTATTTCTAAAGGAATTTGGCTGTGCATGAACAAGTGTTGCGCCTGTAGCAAAGCACAGTAACAACATGCATTTAAGCACAACCGATCTTGCTGATTGGTCTAAATAATTATTGGTGTATGCTGCAATCATACCTTATAATATGTGTTCTATTTATTTTTTAATCTGCCTATAATCCACGCATTAAACTTTGCTTTTTGTTCGGTGTACATCCAATGGCCACTATCGTGAAATACAGCCGTTTGCTTAGGAGCAGTGATCATGTTGTAGGCTGCATAAAAAGATGTTGGCGGGCACGTTTCATCATTAAAACCCCAAGTGTAGTAACCATTCACTTTTACATCTGTGGCAAAATTCACGACGTCGTAATAAGGAATGGTTTCTTTCACCGCTGTGCTATTGCTAAACCATTGGTTACTCTCTGCAAATATGTGTGGCCATCCACCTGCACGACCATTGAAGTAACCGGTGAGATCGCACAATGCAGGATGAACTGATGCAAGATGTTTTACCCGGCTATCCAATGCCGCAGTGATAATGCTTAATGCGCCGCCCTGGCTGTTACCACTTACCGCAAGGTTTACTCCATCAAATTGAGGTAAGCTTGCTATCACATCATTGGCACGAATGCAGTTGAGGTAAACACGCTTGTAGTAGTACCTGTCTTTGTTCTCTGGGTTAAAAAAGAAATATCCCTTGAGTGCACCATTGTTCAGGTTGTCGTACACCACAGGATCCATGTTGACAGGAATGCCATGTATGCCAATGGTGAAAACAATCACTCCCTGGTCTGCAACTTCCAGGTCAGGAAAGTAAGGGCGGATACCGGCGCCGGGCACTTGCAACACAGCAGGATATTTTCCTTCTTTTTTGGGTACAGCTAATACGCCATACAATCGTGAGTTGCCATAGCCTTGTACATTTACGATGTATACATTACTGTTGCCCGAACTTTTCTCCGGCCACAAGGTCATCTTGATATCCATTGGTATTTTACTTAGCTCTTCTTTGCCCTTGTTCCAAAAAGCATTGAAGTCTGCAGGACGGGTAACAGTGGGTTCAATTTGTTTGACAGCATAACCTGCTGTAGCCAATCCTTTGTATTGCTTTCCTTCAAATTCTGTTGTGGCCATGCAACGCAGGAAGCCTGCATCCTTCATAGAGCTTACCACGCGCAATGCATCACCACTATACACCACGGTATCACTTTTCAATGGCTTCATTCTTTCTGGCCCAACCTGGTAGATGACCTTTGCTCCCTTCATCGGCACATTGTTTTTATAGACCGTGATCGTGAAGGTTGCCTTTTCACCTATTGCATATTCCCAGTTGTCTTTATCAGGCGATACAACAACTTTCACCAGTTGCTCTGTTGGCTGTGCAATCACATTGATTGCAAATGCCATCAGCCATAACAACAGCAGTGATTGCTTACCCTTCATCAAATATTTATTGGGTCGATGCATTATTTTAAATTGATGTAAGTGGATGTGTTGTTGTAGCCGGTTGTTTTTACCTTGGAAGCTTTTGTTCCTGCGGGATATTCAATCAGTATTTTCTTTTGCTCACCTGGTAATAAGGTGAAGTATCCATCGCTGAAGTAGGCAGGCAGTAAAATGTTGTTGGCTGCATCCACTACATTCAACTTGATTCCAATGGCAGGTGCGTTCGATTTATTTTCTATCATTATCTCTGCCCCAGTGGAGGTTGCGTTTACCATGCGCCCGCTTAGTGCTACATTGGCCAGTTGATTAAATGCCTGGTAGTCGCCACTCGTTTTCCAATAACTATTCTCGCTGATCATCTTGCCACCGTTGTCTTTTAATTGCAGGCGTACCATGTACACACCGGGTAGATTTGCACTGCTAAAATCTGGTGTGGTCACATCTGTTTTTACATTGGCTATAGCCTTTACAGGGTACGATTGGCTGAAAAGCTTTTTACCATTTACATCGTATACTTCTATAACTGCTGAGGCATTGGCATAACTCATCATTGACTGATTAGATACGATCACTTTGTTATCGTGCAGGTTCATTTGTATGTGCACGGGCTCGCACGCTTTCTTAGCGCCATAGTATGAGCCATGTGTTTCATAATCCCATGAATACGTTTGCCAAATCATACTTGGCCATGCGGGATGGGTCATCCACAACAATACGCCGCTACCATTTTGCCATTGCTTGCTATTCCAGGATTCGAAGATGGCGCGGTGAGTATCGTAATTGATCATTTGCACTTTCCGACTAAAGTCATCAAGCCCCGTTGCTTTGCCATACAGGCTGTCTACAGCCTTTAGGTAACCCGGCAGATTTTGATTATTACTATGCAAATCGTGGTAATGCCAAACATCGTTTATAGGCCACTGATCTTGTGGCTTGATGAACTTGCGAATGGTAGAAGCAACCGGCACAGAGAACGTTCCAATCTCGGTGCTAAAGCCATCAGCATATTTGGTAAAATATTCCTTGTAGTTTTCTACATAATGCCAGTCGCCGCTTTGGCGTTGGTTGATCTCTCTTGAGTTTCCTATGTAATGACGTGTACCATCTTCTACTGCCAATTGCTTTGCCAGTTCATCTTCTATACCTGCTGGAGCATAACCTTCGTTGCGCGGACACCAGATGGCTATAGATGGATGATTACGATACCTGCGTATCACATCCAAAGAGTTTTCTAACCACAACAATTGATCGTTTGGATTGAGGTTATAGCCTTCCGTAGAAATCCAAAAGTCATTGTACACCAGCATACCATATTCATCCGCCAATTCATAAAAACTTTCTTGTGTGCTCTCGCCTGTCCAGTTGCGCACCATGTTGTAATTGGCTTCGCGATGTAGTTTGAATGCAGGCTCCAGTCGTTCACGTTCTACGCGTTTCATGCCATCATCCATACCCCAGTTGCCGCCTTTGCAAAACACCTTCACACCATTCACCTTTATCACCATGTATGGGTTGGTCGTATCAGGATAAGAAATAAAGCTGTTTGTATTTACACCTTCACGAAGTGTTGGTATGAAAATGCGGTTGCCAATATTGCGGCGTTTTACATAATCAAAAACAGGTTCTGCTTTCTCGAGTTTGGTTGGAGAATATTCAAAACGCCATGCTTTTTGCTGTGGTGCATCGGCCATTAATTCGTAAGAAAATTCGCGAATACCAAAGCGAACTTTGGTTGCATCCGAAATCTTGTTGTTGGATGTTAGCTGCAAATCGAGGTTGTACAATTCAGGTCGACCATAACCATTCGGCCACCACAACCTTGGATTTTTTAGTTGCAATTGCGCATGCGATTGTGGCGAAAGTACCACCAGCTTTTGTTCATTTGGCTGCAGCACTACATTGGCAGAGAACTGTACGTTATCAAAGCTTCCTTTGAGTGTTACATTTTGCGCTGATGCACTATGATTTTTTACTGTGGCTTTGATGGTAATGTCTGCTGATGTAGTATCAGGCAAAGGCAAGCTTGTGATGATTTGTGGATCGTGTAGTGTAACACTGCCGGTATACATCAGTTGTACATCCTGCCATATTCCAATATTCCGATCGCGAATACCGGGCACCCAATCCCATCCTTCACTTGATATGAATGTAGGACCATCCAATGCAAGCTGTCCGCCATTGGGCCCCATTCCCGAAAGATTAGATTGCTCATGTGGTATGCCGGGATTTAGTGGCGGAAGAATATGAACGGCCAGGACATTCTTCCCGGTTGCCTTGAGGTGTTTAGTGACATCAAAGTTGCCACGTACAAAAGCGCCATTGATGGTGCCCAACATTTTCCCATTCAGCCATACTTGTGCACGGTAATTAATACCCTTAAACTGCAACCACGCCAGTTGACCAGCTTCACGCTTAGGAGCATCAAACGATAAGCGATACCACCAGTCTTTGCGACAAAGACTATCGGGTATGGCCATGTTGTTGAGGCCGATGTAAGGATCGGGATATACGCCCTGGTTTACCAGTGTTGTAAGCACTGTACCCGGCACTGTAGCATTGTACCATTTAGCCGTGTTGATAGAAGCAGATAAAGGTGATTGTGCATTGTTGATGACAGCATCTCCTTCAGCCATTTCCCATCCATTGTTGAGCAGGTAAGTATTGTTGCCTACCGCTTTTGGTGCGGTAGCCACTATTGTTTTTTTCTTCAGTACAGGTTTATCAAAAGGCGCATTTCCTTTTGGTAAAGTTTCAGCAGGTTGTGGACGTGTCAGTCCAAAATTCGGTCTAGACTGTGCATGCAGATCATTGTCCGTCATCATCCAGGTAATGGTGGCCAGGGCCAGCGTTGTGCAATATCTTTTTAGCATATTCATTCTACTTATCATTCACAGTAATTATTATTTTTTCATCTTCCCAATCGTCACTTCTAAATGGAAACACCGGCAAGCCTTTAGCATTTTGCAGGTTGGTAACGGGGTAGTTGGTAAAAGCATAGCGCAAGGCTACGGGTTGCTTTACCTGCGATGATGATACGATCACCTTATTGCCATTGATGATGGCGGTAGCCGGGTAAAACTTTTTATCCGTTCCTGCCAACATAAAATGCTTTGGTTGCTGACCATCGTTGGTATTCAAACCACCATCCATTGTTTTCCTTTTAAAAGAAACCATTGCATTCGTGTCCTTTACTTTCATCGACTTGAACATAGGTCCAAGATGTACTGTCTGCTTCTTTTTATAATTATGGTACAACGCCAGCCCTGCCAGTCTTTCGCCAACAGGTTTTTTGTTGTTGGGATGAATATTATCCGGCTCGCCTACATCCATGGTGGCTACCATGCCGGTGTTTTTTACCTGTAGTATTTCTTGTTGCGCTTCGCGAAATTTTGCATAACCATTTTCCGCAGGATTATTTTTCTTCCAGTTGTGCGGTGTCATTTGCACATAGTAAAATGGAAGATCGCCTTGCTGAAAATCATCACGCCAATTTTTAATCATGGCTTCATTCAGCTTGGGATACATTTTTATTTCGCCTGCATTGCTCTCGCCCTGGTACCATAAAAATCCTTTGATCGATAAATTGATCAAAGGATGTATCATGGCATTGTAAATGAGCATAGGCCGCAGCACCGCAATCTTATCATTCGGGTTTGCATCGTAGGGATCTAAATATTTTTGCTTCAGCTCCGCATCTGCTGCCAGTACTTCGCGTTTCACAAATGCCTGGCAAGCGGCACTTCCATAAGCAGATTGAACAAGGCCAATGGGGATGTTCAGCTCGTTGTATAATCTTCTACCGAAGTAATACGCTACGCCGCTAAAGTCTTTTACATTCTCCGGGTTACACTCCTTCCATGTTCCATTCAAAGTATCGCGAACAATGGTAGAGGTTTCTTTGGTAATCTTAAACAGGCGAATGTTTGGATAGCTGGCCAGTGCAATTTCTGCTTGATGGTTGGTAACGCCATTGTGCCACGGCAGCACCGGTTGCATACTCATATCCATATTGCTCTGGCCGCTGCACAACCATACTTCGCCAATTAAAATATTGCTGAGTGTAACGCTACTCACGCCATCATTGATGGTGATGGTATGCGTGGTAAAATCTCCTGGTTTAGCTGCAGGTACTTTTACCTGCAGCTTCCAGTTTCCATCGCTATCGGGGGTTGTATTTGTTGACTGCTTCCAACTGGTAGTTACGGTGACGGTACTGCCCGGGGTTGCCTTACCCCAGAGCGTAAACGGCTTGTTTTGCTGCACCACCATATTGCTTTGCAGGACGCTGGCCAGCTGTAATGAAGTAGCTGCATTTGCATTCGTTGATACAAATAAGCAGGTGCATAAAAGCCCGAAATAATATGGTAGAATGTTCTTCATGTTACTTTCATTCAGTTAGCGGTGACAGCTTTTTTACTTTTTTAAAAGCTTTCTTATTCTCCGAAAAATCAACGCGAATGTTAGCATTGCTGGTAGCGGTTAAATGAATTGCCAGTTTAGAAAACCCTTCATTCGTTGAATTCTTTGTAAGCGGAAATGATTGCCCGGGTAAATAGGCAGCAGGTAAAACGGTAAAGGAACCATTGGCCGGTGAAACAATTTTTGCAATCATTGTTTTGCCGTTCTGTTGCAGTGTTGCCATCTTGCCATCTGCTGAAATTTTTATCGCTGCTTTGGTATGCATGCCCCACCACATGTCTGATTTTTTCTTGCATACAATATCATCCTGCACGGTCATTACTTTCTGCTTACGGTTCATACTGATACCGCGCTGGTACGATTGTACATCGCGATTGTAGCAAGTAGTAAGATCAACTACAAAAAAGCCCGTACCCGGTTTACTTTGATTGCTTACCAGCTTAGCCACACCTTGTTCATCCTGGTCGGGTGCGGAAGATGGATTGATGACCACTACATTCTTACCTTCTGCACGCAGTCGATAAAAGTGCCAGCGACCTGCTTCAGTTTGTGCACTCGTTGTATCCATATAGCCCGGTGCAGTTGTCTTAGAAAAATAGCCGGGGAAAGTATAATCATCTCTTCCTAAATCTCCATAGGCCCATACTTCTCCATTGCCCTGCAGGTCGAAAGAGCCTGCATCGAGGTGACCGTGATTGGCATTGTTGTGACCACCATGCAGCGATAAAAACCACCCGTCTTGTTTCCAGTTTTCGCGCAGCGCCATTACTTCTATTCCGCGTACATAGGTGTCGGTAGGTATGTTGGTGGTAACGTCGGCTTTGCCTATCATAGATGGATCGTAATAGATCATATCCATCCATGTAGCACTGTTGTTTTCTACGCAGAGGTCGTATTGCAATTTTGCTAAAGCGGAGTCATTATATCTTTTAGCAAACCAAAAGAAGCTATTGCTTCTGCGATCTTTTATAGGATCATCACCAACAGATAAGCTGGTGACAGGTCCCGAAACAAATAGCGGAAACCAACCGGTTCTTTTAAAGCCCGGTAAAGTATCGAGACCAAAGGCTGTACCCAGTTTGCGATGCATGCTTTCAAAAGCGATGGTGGTGTACATCAATCCATAGCTCCAGTACATCAGTCCTTCATCACTTTGTCCATCGGGCTCAAAAGCTTTTATGTAGTGGGGCAATCCATTGGCAGCCATGGCTACAATGTGACTCATCTCCTTTGGGTCATCATCGTACATAGCCAGTGCAGCCATGATAATGCCACCGTTGCAGATGCCGTTCCAATTGTGATTGGCTGTTGCCCACCATTCTCTTTTTTCAAGTTGCTTTTTACCTGGCTGCAGTACATGTTTACGCACAGCACTTCGTAGCACAGCTCTTTTCGCTGCTGATAAATAATTGTATAAACCATCGTATGCCAAAGCAAAGTCGAACGCGCCAATACCAGCGTCTAAGAAGTGGCGGTTGGCACCCCAATCGGGATACGATTCCATTCGTTCTAATTGCTTGTACACACGGCTTGCATACAGCGTATCACCGGTGAGTTGATACATCATCACCAGCGCAGGAATTTGTTTGGCAAAGGTGTGCACCGAAGGCACACGCAATTTTGCAGCGTCTAAATAATAGGTTAGCAACGGCTGAGTCAAAGTAGTTGCAGCATCTTTCTTAAGCTCCTCATACCCCGCAACAATAACAGGATCTTTTTGCTGCAGCAATCTTTTAATACGTTCAACATCGTTTGCATCAAAAAATAAACCCGGGTGTTTTTGGGTAACACTTCCCTGCGCAGCACCTTGTTGCACCTGTTGTGGTGAAATGTTTCCATCACCTGCCTTTTGCGCCTGCGCACACAACAAAATAGAAGCAGTCATAGAAATGACCGCCGTGATTGCTTGCTTGCTTTTGTATCTTATTTTCAATGAATTCATCTGCTATTTCTTTATCAGTCCTATCCAGTTACCTGAGTAATATGCTTTGTCTAACTGCTTCACCAATGCTGTGTTACTTTCAGCCATTGCCTGCTGGCGCATGTCTTTGTACAGGTAAAAACTCAACCAATAACCATAGTCATATTTTTCATGCAATGAATGTGGTTGCTGGTAAAATGCATACCATTCGGTATTCATCTTTTGCTGCTTTGCTACTGCTACTACCTGCTGCGCTCTTGCCCACATTTCGTTGGCTACTTTGGTAAATAACTGGTTGAAGCTTTTATAGGTTGTTTTGCCTGTATTGATGAGCGATCTTTTATCATCAATATCCAATTCTTTCAGAGAGATTCGCTCTTCAAATTGCTGATCACCATCCAGGTCATATTCCAGTAAATCGATGAAGCCATTGTTATCCGTATCGGTATATTTTACGGTAGCAAACTTGTCTTGTTGTGTTTGCAACCGGTTCCTTCCCCAACGGTCGTATTGGCCGCCAAAGCCCTGATACGAAAAGGCTGTCTGATCAATACGCCATGCTCCCCACTCGGCACCATATAAATGAATGCGACCATCAAATGCGCCAATGTATAACTGGCCTTTGCCTGAGTTATCCATATCAAATTCGCCGCGATCGCCTAATGCATCGGCTTGTTTGTTATTATCCAATCCGCCTTTCTCAACCCCTATGGTAAAGATGTTGAGCGGATCATAAAACTCTACCCGTTCCCATCGGTTGCAGTCATCATCTTCATCAAATACCAGCCTGCATTGTTGCCAGTCGCCTTGTTGAAAAACCATGTTGTAGGCAGTGTCTCTATCGGGGTAAAACAACGTGTCGATGGTTCTCCAGCGCTTGTCATACATCAGGTTGTTTGCAGCAGCCAATCCTTTCAATCCTTTAAAAACATGTGGTTGATTTTGGTAGCTAAAACCTTTGCCCCTAAACAACATGCTCATATCAAAATCAAAATCGTTGCCCGGACCATTATCATTATCTAAATCCCACGTGATAGCAGCATAGTCTATGCGTTTGGTAAAGTCGACATCGTAGGCAGTATCAATTTTATCAAAGCTATTTTTAGTGCTATCCTTGTCGCGAAACTTTGGCGTATCTACCAAACGTATCGCCATCTCGGTGAGCTTATCGCCGTCGGTATCATAAAATATAAAAGGGTTCTCCCAGTTGTAGCGCAAATCATTGATGCGAAAACTGGAAGAATGCATTTTTAAGAAGGTGGAGTTGCCACTATAATCATAGAAGAAGTTGGAATGTGCATTGTGCTCCCATGCATGCATCACGATCTTATTCCAATCTACATAATGCATGATTTTGTCTTTATCAACATCCAATACATACATAAAGTCGCCACCCCAATCGAAGTAGTTTCTAACCTTGGTACCACCATTGCTAACGATCAATTGTATGTCTGCTTTTCCATCGCCATCTTCATCACTCCAGTCAATGCTAATGTCATTAGGGCCGGCAAAAACACCGTCTTTGTTTTTATCAATCAGCAAACAATCATTATTGGTATCTCCTTCTTTTTCTCCGCGCTTCATGTCATCATCGTCATCAATCCATGCAATGGGAATGCTGTCGTTGATGTAGGCTCGCAATACATCCGGGTCGCCATCTTTATCCAAATCGATATAAGTAATCCCAGAAACAACCGGCTGCATCCGCCATGGAAGTAGCTGGGTGTTTCTATTCCAGTAACGAGTAGCACTATCTCCCTTTTGAGCCAAAGCTGAGGTTGTTACCAGCAGTGAGAGTATGAAGATGGTGACCCGATTTATCATTGTTGTTCTTTCGTATTTAAATTGGTTTAGTAGCATCATCAGTACAGTCCCTTGTTATAGTAGTCTTCACGGTATTGGTCAATCCTTTTCAATGGTATTTGCATTCCCCCGCTTGCTTCCAACCAATCCCATAATTCTGATCTTAATTTTTTTATCAAGGGTTGATAAGCGGATACACGGTATAGGTTCTTCTTTTCCTCAGGGTCTGTTTGCAGGTCAAAAAATTCGGAAACATCCCAAATACCGGGATAGAAAACAAACTTGTACCGGCCACTGCGAACACCGAAAGTGGTGGGGGTTTGAGGATAAGAAAACTCCCAGTAGTATTCGTAAAAGGCTTTATCGCGCGTGGGGGTTTGTTTCCCTTGCATCAATGGCAAGAAAGATTTGCCTTGCATATTTGCGGGTGTTTTTAACCCTGCCATTTCCAATATTGTTGGTGCTACATCTATGTTTTGTATTACCTCTTCTACTACTTGCCCGCCTTTTAGATTGGCTGGTGCATATACCAGCATCGGAACTTTTTGGCTTTCTTCATACATGTTACGCTTGTCAATCAATCCATGCTCGCCCATCAAAAAGCCATTGTCTCCCATGTAGATGATCACCGTGTTTTTATCCAGCCCTTTTTCCTTCAGTGCAGCAAGGACTTTACCAATGCTTTCATCTACGCTCAAAAGTGTTTCGCAATAGCGGCGATAGAACTCGTCGAAGTTTACGCCGCCGTTGTACATGAAATCTACGCCATGCCAACTGTTGCGTTGCGTACGCACCCATGCAGGAATGTCTGCCACATTGTAGTTGGTATCCCCTTTCACCATGTCAGCTGTTGGACTATGTTGCAAGTCGCCAATTGTTTTATTGGTAGCAGTAAGGTTAATGGTAGATGGATAGCTAATGGGTTTATCACGATATAAACCCCGATGCCTTGGTGCCGGCATAAACTCATCGTGCACACCTTTGTGCGACAGGTACATAAAGAATGGCTTTGAAGCATCTTGCTGGTCGATCCAGTTCGTAGCATGTTCAGTAAGCAGTTCTGTTATATATGTGCTGTCTTTGTACTGAACCTGTTTGCCATCAATATTTAACAATGGGTTGAAGTAAACGCCTTGCCCTTTAAAACTCTCCCAATGATTAAAACCTTTTTGCGGCTGGTCGCCTACATTGCCCATGTGCCACTTACCAAAAAAGGAAGTGCTGTAACCTGCTCGTTGCAGGTACTCAGGAAAGAAAACGAGGTTCTTAGGTAGTGGAGAAAAGTTGTCGATGACCTTGTGGGTATGCGCGTACTGACCCGACAAGATGCTGGCCCGGGATGGAGAACACAGTGCAGTGGTGACCGTAGCATTTTTCACCCATACGCCTTCTGTAGATAGCCTATCCATATTAGGTGTTTGCAACCAGGGCACTTTGCCTGTGAAGCCCATAAAATCAAACCGGTGGTCGTCGGTAAGTATGAATATTACATTGAGTGGTTTTGCTCCCGCAATCTTTTCTGCTTTTACAACAACTGCTTTAGAATTTTGAGCAATTGCAGGCAACCACATCAGTGTTCCTAACAATAACACCAGCGTGGTACAGTAGGATGACGGCGTGTTTAAATTTGCTCTCTTCATGCTTTCAACTTTGGCATCATTATACAAGGGTGTATCGAGTACCCGCCTTTGGTAAAGACAAGCGATTACCATAGTGGCTGGATGTCCCCTACCAGTCACCGGAAAATTTTAAAAACCTTTATTAATTGCTAGTTGTCCATGCTGATAAAGCGATTAAAGGCGGCACCGCTGCCGTTGTTGATTTTAAAAAATCTACCCGTATGGTTGTTGCAGCAGTTACACCCGTCAACTTTATTTGAAGCTTGCCAAAAAACTGGTTAATTCCATTTTTTCCGGTCATGATAGAACCGAATATGGGCGCCGTTTCAGGTAAGTATAATGCCTGTATGGTGGACCGGTCAATCTTTGTAAATGAAGCCGTAGACGGCGATTGAATGATGGCATAAAAGGTCTTCCCATTTTTTGACATCGTAGCCGTTTTACCATCTGTGCTTATAATTAATCCATCGGTTGCCGCGCTTTGCATTAACCAGTACACAGTACTGTTGGGAGCCGTTGGGGTAAACTCATCTTGAACGGTTATAATGCCGGTGTTCCGGTTCATTTTTATGCCTCGTTTGTAATTGCTTACATCGCGGGAATAACAACTGCCAAGATCAGAAACATAGTAGCCACCGGTAACATCTGCAGCGTCTTTAATCACTGTAGCTACGCCGGCAGGATTTTGTTCGGGCCTTGCATCAGGATTAAACACCAGGCAGTTTTTACTTTCCGTTTTTACACGATAATAATAAAAGCGTCCAGGGCTTGTAGCGGAAGTAGTAGGCGCTCCATTGTACAATGGAGCAGTGGTGTTAAAGTAGTCTGCAGGATAAGGGTTTTCGACTCCCAGGTTACCCGCAGCAAAAGTTTCGCCTAAGGCCTGTATGTAAAATGAACCTGCATCTAAGTGGCCGTGACTGGAGGCATTGTTACCGGTATGCATCCCTATATACAATGCGTTGTCGTTGTTTGCACTCTCCTGCACAAACATATACTCCAGCCCTTTTACATAACCATTTAAGGGCAGCGCAGTCGACGAGCCTGCGTTCACCAATTCCTTCTTATAAAAAAGTAAATCACTCCAGCCATTCATCTTAATGGTCTTGCTTGAATTGACCGTAATACATGCTTCGTAATGTGCTTTTGCCAGGTTTGCGTTGTTGAAATATTTAGAGAACCAGAAGTAAGAAAGCATGCGGTTGTTCTTCCCATTGTATGTATAATCATCACCCACAGAAACAGTACCTACCGGACCCGAAACAAGGTATGGGAACCAGCCTGTTTTTTGGAAACCGGGCTGCTCTGCTAATCCATAGGTGGTGCTTAATACGCGCTTCATACTTTCAAAAGCAAGAATGGTGTTTTGCATTCCATACGACCAGTATGACATGCCTTCTTCACTTGCACCATCGGGAGCCAGCGACTGCATGTAGCGAATGGTTCCATTTGCTGCCAGTGATACAACATTACTGTTGAATGTAGAGTCCTGCTCGTAGGTTGCCAATGCAGCCATGATCATTCCGCCATGGCAGATGCCATTCCAGTTGTCGTCGGTCAGGTACCATTTAAATACGCCGGTATTGGTTTCAATCTGAGTTTTCCCTGGTTGTAAAACGAAGGCCCTAACTGCATTAGATAAACGCGTACGCTGTGCAGCTGTCAGGTAATCATACAAACCATCGTATGCTATGGCTACACCTTTTGCTGCAATACCTGCATCCAGGAAATGGCGGTTGGCACCCCAGTCGGTATAGTCGCACATTCTGTCAAGCTGTTGCCATGCACGCAATGCATATTTGGTGTCTTTGGTAAATTGATAAGCAAGCACCAGGAAAGGCAATTGATCGTTGGAAATGGTGTGCAGGTTGCTAATGCGCAAGCCGGCGCCATCCAATCCGTAATCCAATAAAGGCGTTGGGATAATTGCATTGGCCTTAGCAATAATTTCGTCATAGGTAGCTTTTGCAAAAGCATCGGACTGGGCGCTGAGCTTTATTTGCGCAATGTCTTCTGCTGTATACAACAAGCGTGGATGAACATCCTTCATCGCCATTCCATTAAAACATACCCTTACGGTATTAGCTGTTACGGGTACTGTTGCATTGCTGCTAAAGCCAGTACCTCCGCCAGTTGGCGGTGGAGGTGGTGGTGTTATTTCATCAATTTTCTTTTTGCAACCAAAAGCTGCAACAAAGACAAATGCGAGGCAAGCAAATTTTTTCATCCTGGATATTTAAAAAATGAATGGTCTTAGTTTATTACCAACCCGGGTTCTGCACCAGCAGTCCATTGCTTTTGGCTATCTCATCGTTTGGAATAGGATACCAATACATTTTATTATCAAACACCCGCTGCTCAACTACAAAAGGAGAATAGGTAAAGCTGGTAGGAGAATTTTTAATAACGCGCATTCCCAACAGTGGCTGGCGTTCGGTTATTTCAGCAATCTTCCAACGGCGAACATCGAAAAAGCGGTGTTCTTCAAATGCCAGTTCTACTCTTCTTTCGTTACGAATACGGTCGCGCATTTCAGTTTGCGAAATACCGGCTGCTATCGCTGGCATACCTGCCCGAGCCCGTACCAGGTTAACGGCTTCACGGGCAGAGCGGGTAAACGCAACACCGTTGAAGCTTGGTTTTGCCTCTGGCCCATAGGCCTCATTCATGGCTTCAGCAAAACTTAAAAGCACTTCCGCAAAGCGCATCAGCACCCACGATTTAGCACGGGCATTGGCCCTGGTCAAATCATAGTTTTCAACCAACATTTTTCTTAAATAATAACCCGTAGTGGTGGCTCCAACTTTAGCACCAATACCATCTACGCCGCCAACAAACGACTCGGTGATGCGTGCAGAATTATTCGTGTTAATACCCATAGAAGCGCCATTTACCACGATGGTAAATGCCAGCCTGTTATCGCGGTTTGCATATGGATTCGCAGGGTCGTAGCCAGATGTTGGATCTGTAATTGGCTTGCCGGTTGTTCTCATTTCATAAGCATCTACCAGGTTTTGTGAAGGGGCAGTTACGCCTTGTCCGCCATTGGTCATTCCTACCGGGTAGTTTGCTTTTTCAAATGCATCACTGGTTCTGTCAAACGGACGGGTCATGATAATACCAGAGTTGGCTCCTTTGCGGGGAGTAAGGTTGTTGGTAGTGTTTTGCGACATGAACAGGTCCTTGTAATTCGCATTTAGAAAATTTACATGCGCTGCATTGGGATCAGAAAATATGGCTTGCCCGGCTGCAGCTGCGAGTTCCCATTTATTAATATTGTTGGGACTATTTAGCGGACTGGCGGCGTACAATAATGCTCGTTGCTTCAATGCAAGCGCGGCCGGTTTTTCTATTCTACCCAAACGATTGTTATCTGTTCCGCCATCACCTCTTCCTACGGTGGTGCCGGTAGGAATTCCGTAATTGATATAGTGATTGGTAAGGTCCACATATGCTGCATCACATTCCGCCACTATAAAATCTACACATTCCTGGAAGGTGTTTCTTCTTGCAGCAAGCGCTTCGGTTTCGGTAAGTGTTTTGGTAACCAATGGAACGCCGCCATAACGTTTAATTAATTCCATGTAATAGTAAGCACGAAGAAATTTCACCTCGGCACGTAGCTTGGTAAAATCATCTACGTTAATGGTGTAAGCCAACTTATTGCTAATGGTGTCTTGCACAATCAGTTTGCGAAAGTCAACGGTTTTCTCTAAAAACAAATTGGCGTGGCGGATGGCTTTATAGTAATCTCCAAACACATCATCAGGATTAGAAAATGGACCCCACGCACCTGTGTTTAAGTTTTGAATGGCACCAAATCGTGCATAATCTGCTTCATCGCTTCCGGCGGCAAGCAGTGCATTTCCACCATAGCCATTAAACTGTGGCAGGTAGTTATACACCCCCATTCCGTAGGCTTTCAAATTGTCGAATCCTGAATTTAAAAACAGGTTCTCATCAAAATTTTGCTGGATCTGGGTGTCCAAAAAGTTCTTCTTACAACCGGTAATAAACAGTGCAAAAAGAACAGTGCATATCGTTATATACTTTTTCATTGTGCGGTAGTTGTGTAATTAAAGTCCAAGGGTTAGTCCGAAATTGTAACTCTTTAATGCTGGGTGAATGAACATATTCATCACCTCCGGGTCTACTTCTAATTCGTCAATTTTGTCCCAGGTTACTAGGTTGTTGCCACTAACAAACAAGCGCAGGTTGTTTAAGTGAAAACGTTTCAACATAGTAGCCGGAAGCGAGTATCCTAACTCAATGCTTCTTAACCTAATAAAAGAACCATTGCGCTGCCATAGGGTTGATGCCCTGTAGTTGTTATTATTAGTTTCGGTAGTAAGTCTTGGAAACAAGGCAGCATTGCCTCTGTCTGGTGTCCAGTAATTGTCTTTCACCCATTGCGTAGGACGAACGCCGCCGTTTAAAAATGGAATGATGTTGCCATTGTCTAACAAAGAAACGGTGCGACCTGCAGAGCCCTGGAAGAAGACATTGAAGTCAAATCCTTTTACACTAAAACCTGCACCTGCACCAAAATAAGTACTTGGATAATTCGTGTTGCCAATTGGCTTACGATCATTGTCATCAATAAATCCATCTCCGTTTTGATCCTTGTATTTGATGTCTCCGGCAACTACATCTCCAAACAATTGCCTTGGACTTGCATCAATTTCGGACTGGTCTTTAAAAAAGCCAATCGCTTCCAAAACAAAAGGCTGATTGATTGCATTTCCTTTTGCATACAGGTAATCGTATGGCCGGGTAGGCTCGGCTATGTTGATGATTTTATTCTTAGCATAAGAAACATTTCCATTAATGTAATAGCCAAACGCACCTGCTTTATCTCTCCATTCAAGTTCTAATTCTCCACCGTTATTTTGGGTTTCACCTTTATTTAGGTTGAAGGCTGTTACGCCCATGATAGCGGGCAATGTATTAGACGCCGGAACAAAAATATCCTTCCGGGTTTCCATAAAATAATCAGCAGCTATGGTCAGTTTATTAAAAAGTATCGCGTCGATGCCGATGTTGGAGCGTAAGGCTTTTTCCCAAGTAACATCAGGATTGGCGAGGTTGCCCTGGTTGTACATAGGGTTGTTGATGGCCAGGTTATTTCCCGTAAAATAGGTTCCTGTTCCAACATAAAACTGGTTGAAAATAAAGCGCCCTGAATTGCCCGAACGATCGTTGCCCAACAACCCAATCGAGCCGCGCAATTTAAGCAGGTTGATGGTTTTGCTGCTACTTAGAAAAGCTTCCTTACTTAGCATCCAGCCGGCAGAAAGGCTGGGGAAAAATCCAAAGCGATTGCCTGGTGCATACGCCTCCGATCCACTATAAGAATAACCCAGTTCGCCAAAATATTTTTCTTTGAAATTATAGCTAAACCGGCCCATTATGTTCTGTTTAGCAAAGGCCATTTCAGATCCATTGCCCCTATATATTTCCTGGAAATAGATGGCGGATGCATACAGGTTATGCTTCCCAAAGCTGCGTTCATATTCAGTTCCACCTAAGAAAGTGGTTCTGTTGAATTGCGTACCTGCCACCTGGCTTATCACGAAGTTTTTATCCGTTGCTCCCCTTGTTATCTGGTCAAAAGGCATCAGGTTGGTTGGTGTGGCTAAATCCGGGCGAGGCACTAACTCATCGTACCCATATCCTCTTGTTTTATTGTAGGTGTCAAAAAAGAAGTTGCTGAAGTTTACCTGTCCAAACACGCGCAAGCCGCGGGTGATAAAATCGAGTTTGCCAATTACCTTAATGTTCGCATCAACGGTGCGATCATTAATGGTTTGATATCCTTTTTGCAAAACGGCTGCGGCCGGATTTTCGTTGTAACCCTGGGCACCAGCATACGTACCACTGGCTGTTTTTACAGGAAACGGATTGAACAAAGCCATGCTGCGCCAAAGTGTATTCTCGTTTGCATTTGGAAAGGTCTTGTCCATCATTGTTCCCCGAAACTTGATTTCGGAGCTGATGAATTTATTAATGTTCACATCAAAGTTGGCCCGCACGTTATATCGCTTCAGGTTGTAGTTTGAATTGATGCTGCGGTTTTTATCGGTGTTTCCATACAGGCCACCATAATTTGCATAGCCCATGGCTACAAAATATTTGGCATCCTCTCGTCCACCATTAAAGGAGAGTGCATAATCCTGGCTGGCAGCATTCGCCTGAAGCACTTCATTATACCAATCAACATTTGGATATAAAAAAGGATACTGACCGGTTTTGTAATAATCCACCACAGCCGGGTCTTTAAACAGTCCATTCGATATTTGTTTACCATCGCTTACAGTTGCAATGTTGTACAACTCGGCATAATCGCCACTACCCAATAACTTAGGCAAAACGGTTGCTGATTGAATGCCATAACGAGCAGAAAAATTGATATTGGTTTTGCCCGACGCAGTTCCTCTTTTGGTTGTAATCAACACTACTCCATTCGCACCGTCCTGTCCATATAAAGCAAGAGCTGCGGCGTCTTTCAAGACTGAAATAGTGGCTATTTCATCGAGCAACAGGTTTGACCAATTGGTTTCAAAACCATCTACTAAAACCATTACACCATTGTCCTGGAAGGTTTGACGACCACGGATGGAAAGGCCGGGATTATCGTTGTTGCCGGGTGCACTTCCGGTTTGCGTAACCAACAATCCACTTAGTCTTCCGAATAAAGTATTACCCACCATTGGTGTATTGGTCACCTTTAATATTTCGGAGCTTACCGTTGAAATGGAAGCAGTCAACTTTATTCTGTCTTGTGCCGGGCCAAAGGCCACGGGGATAGATTTATTGAAGAAACTATTGGCGAGAACCGCACTGTCTTTTGCTGCAGCTGTTTGATCTGTTTGCGCATTTACCGGCAGGTAAAAAGCCAGCAATGCGGTGACTGCTACCGCAATATTTTTATGTGAAATTTTATGGCGAATCATAATGAAAGAGTTAGTGTTTAGAAAAGGATATTACCAACCTGGATTCTGTAAAAGGAATCCCTTGTTTACTTCAGCCTGCGGAAATGGATAGAAATACATTTTGTCTTCCCAATTGCGGGTTTCAAATCTTTCGATTTTATAAGACAACCGATTGTCGTTGGCCAGTCTTTGTGCCGGCGTCATCGCTGTGGTTGGTATCACATAAGAACCTGTTCCATTTTCATATAAGAATATTCTAAAAAACTCGCCTTTCATTACACCTTCATTGCCCGCAATCTTCCAACGCCGTACATCAAAATAGCGACGCTCTTCACCGTACAGTTCGATTGCTCTTTCTCTACGGATGTATTGACGGATTTTTTCCTGGTTGCCAACTATTTCATTGTACGTAGCATTGCCGGGAGCAAGATTTGGTAATCCACCACGGGTTCTGATTACATTGAGTGCGGTGAAAATATTATTGTCAGCCGCGCTTATTTCGTTTAGGGCTTCGGCATAATTCAAATAAAATTCAGTGAGCCGAAATATAGGCCAATACGCATCTAACCTACCGTTCACCGCATTCACCAAATTGGTAAATTTCTTTACATGAAAACCATTGGGTACACCCTGCCCAATTAGCTGAGGACCCGCACCGGTTTGAACAAAATTTCCGTTAACACTGCCTTGTTTGAAAAGAAACTTTGCGGTATCGTTTCCGCCATTTGCATTCATTAGACCGGTATTGGTATATAATGAACCCGGCCACCATGCAGTTGCGTGAAAACGGGGCTCAACTCTTTTCATGATAGTCTTCAGTTGAATGAAACTTCCATCTGTAGGAATATTTAAGTCTGCACCCGTTACGTCACGATAGTTCCTTACAAAATTGATGGGCATTGCATGCACCACATTACCCCATGAAAAATAGATAGGGCAAGTCCATCTTACCATGTTGGCACCACCTGCCTGTTGTCCATGCGAATGATCAAAATGAATGATTTCTTTATTGCGCGGATCAAGTACTGCACCGGTTGCATAATTATAACTTTCACTTTTACCTAATGCTGCATCATCCAGTAAGCTATATCCATTAGAAGTAGCCCAATTGATTACAGCTTTGCTTGAATTGGCAGCAGTTGTCCAACGCGTATTATCTACATTACCTAAGCAAAGCAAACTATCCGCACCGTTTGAGATAACGGGTGTAGCTGTATTTACCAACGGACTTGCAGCATACAATTCAGTAACCGCCTTTAAAGACATGGCTGCACCTTTTGTTATTCTACCCAACTCGCTTTGCGGGTATGCGTCGGGAAGATTTACAATTGCTTCGTCGCAACTTCTAAGAATAAAAGCTATTACATTTTTTAAACTCTGGCGATAGGCCGACGGAACAACGGTGGCCGTATTTACTCCGTTTACCTGGGTTATTACCACTTCAGGCGTTTTGTCAATAATAGGAATGCCCCCGTACCGGATCATCATTTGATAATGCATCATGGCCCGCAGCACTTTGGCTTCTGCTTCGGTTTGTGCTTTCAATTGTGGTGTCCAGTTTGTGCTACCGGTATTAATGAAAGGAACCTTGTCAACATTATCGAGGAATATACAGGCGTTGCGAATGCCTTGCGTTAACCTGCCTATGGCAAATTCATCCTGGTTATTGGGTCCCCATGCACCTGAGTTAAATGCATTGGCGCGGCCACCATTTCCAAACTGGTCACCTTCGTCGCTGGCAGCTAATAATAAGCCGTCAAAAGTGCCCGCATCAGAAAGACCTGAGCCGCCATCACCTGTAATAAAACCGTTGACAATACAGGTAGCATAGGTGCTGTAAAGGGCACGCATTGCATTATCAGGATTATTAAAAACAGAGTCTACTGTTATAATACTTCCATCTGGTTGCTCCAGCATTTTGCGACAAGAAATGCAAAATGTAATGAGAGCTACAACCGACAGAAGCGAAAGAATTTTTATGCGCTTCATGGAATGTTATTTTTAAGTTGAACCGATAGGGTTTATTAAAATTGAATGTTTGCTCCAAGGTTGAATACCCTAGTCATGGGGTACACGGAGCCATTAGAACTGGCTACCTCAGGATCAAAGTATTTTAGCTTGGTCCAAGTAATGAGGTTTTGTCCGCTTACAAATAAGCGCATGTATTTCATACCCAACCGGCTAATGGTTCTTTGGTTGAACACGTACCCAACTTCTACATTTTTCAATCGCAGGTAACTGGCATCTTTTAACCAATAAGATGACGTTCGGTAGTTGTGTTTGCTTGCTTCCGGACTGGCCGTTAGCCTTGGGAGTGAAATGACATCTCCCTTTTCAAATCGGTCTTTTGTCCAGCTTTCTTTTGCCGTTTCAAAAGCTGCTTTCGTTCCCGCGATAAAAGGCCACGCTGCTTCTCCTTGTAAATAAGTAGATACATGAGCCGCTCCCTGAAAGAACGCAGAAACCTCGAACCCTTTCCAGGCAAATCCAAAAGTAGAGCCGTAAATGATTTCGGGAATATTTGGATTACCGATGTTGGTTCTATCATTATCATCTATTATTCCGTCACCATTAATGTCAACATATTTTATATCGCCTGGTTTCAAGCCGTTTCCTTCCCAAATAGATCTTGGGCGCTTGGGATCATTGATCTCTTCAATGGTATTGTACAAGCCTTCTGCCAGCAAACCCTTCGGTTGGCCTATCCTGTTTCCTGTTGCATATAAGCCGGGGAAAGGCTGTGGGGTTTCATCCATATACACAATCTTGTTGCGGGTAAATGTGTAATTGGCATTCATCCAGTAGCGTAAATCTTTTCTAATGTTGTCTTTAAAAGCCAGCTCTATCTCGAAACCCTTATTCTTTGCTTCTCCGATATTATATGGAGAAATAAGGCTGGCTGATCCAAAAGTTACCGGGACATTTAAATTCCAAAGAATGTTGGTTCTTCTTTCAGTGAAATAATCAGCACTGAGTGTAAGCTTTTCCTTTAGCATTTTAAAATCAATACCAAGGTTCATTTTTACAGCCCGCTCCCATGATACATTTGGATTTCCGATCGAGCTTTCTCTATATCCCGTAGCCGGTGAGTGATTGACGCCAAGGAAATAAGTGTTACCCAACACAAATGAAGAAGGTAAAAACAGGAAGCGGTTTCCACCTATTTTATCGTTACCCACTGTGCCATAAGAACCACGGAGCTTCACATAATTTAAAACCTTTGTCTCTGGAAAGAAGTTTTCCTGTGAGATAATATAGCCCGCCGATACAGATGGGAAAAAACCAAATTGTTTTCCTACCGCAAAGTTTTCCGAGCCATTGTAGCCCATGTTTACATCAGCGAAGTATTTGTTTTTATAATTGTACGTAGTACGCGCTACCAATCCCTGGTAATTGAAAGGAAGTTGGTTGCCGCCATCGTACAGCCTTTCCATGGTTCCTAAAATCAGTCCACCAACCGTATGATCATTAAATGTGCGGTTGTATTCAATAGCAGCCTCTCCGTATAACTTCCTGTTCTTACCAAAGCTTTCACCACCAAAACTGGTAGGTCCTTCAAATTGGTTAACTACTGCTATAGGTGCAATGGAATCTTGAAAGTTTTGAGCGGTAGGGCTACGCCTCAAATCAATCATTGGTATTTGCTTTGTTCGGCGAATTGATTGCAGGTAGTAACTGTCATAAGCTACCATGCCTCTAAGTGCTAAACCTCGCGTTACCCTATCTAACCTATAACGGGTAGAAATGTTTGTATTAAGTCTGCTGGAGTAATTATTATTGTAGCCTTGAGATAGCATCTGGTATAACGGCGTGTTAGAAATTTGCCATGCAGTCAAGCCTTCAACATTTCTCACCAATTTGCCATCGTATAAAATGGGCGACATGATGGGATTAGCAGAAAGTATGGTTCCAAAAATGTCGCTGGTATTACTGTTTGAATAATTGGAATTGGCAATCTCAGAAGATGCTTTCAGTGATACCGTGAAATCTTTTGAAAAGTTGAAGTCGAAATTGCTGCGAATATTATAGCGCTTGTAATTTGGGTTGGCGCTGAAGTCATTGAATAATTTACCGAGTTTGTAAGCGCCATCCTGGTTAAGATATCCCAGTGAAACGAAGTAACGAGAATCCTGTCCGCCGCCACTTACATTTAAATTATATTGCTGTTGTGGCGCATAATCTTTCAGCATATAATCCATCCAATCAATATTTGGATGGAAGTAAGGATCATCACCTTTTTGATAACGTTCAAGATCGTATGGGCTAAATTTTATTGCAGTAGGATTGTTTGCATCATTTTTTTCAGCCTCATTTCTTAATACTGCGTAGTCATACGCATTTAAAAGCTTGGGTAGTCGAATAGGATTTTGCCAGGCAGCATTTGTAGAAAACGAAAACTGCGGCTTTCCCTTTTCACCTGTTTTTGTGGTGATGATGATAACGCCGTTGGCACCGCGTACACCAAATACTGCTGTTGCTGATGCATCTTTTAACACGTTGAAAGATTCGATCGTGTAGGGATCTAACCCAGCAAGACTTCTTTCTACGCCATCCACTAAAATTAGTGGACGTGCACTGTTGCCACCGGCAAATGTTCCAACTCCCCGAATGAAAATGTCGGCAATATCACGGCCGGGCTCACCACTTCTTTGCACAGCAATAATTCCCGTTGCCCTTCCGGCAAGCGCATTGGCAACGGAAGAAACCGGCGAACGCAAAATTTCTGTGGGCGTAACAGAAGATATGGATCCTGAAACGCTGATCTTCTTTTGAGTGCCATAACCTACCACTAACACTACGTCATTTAATGCGGAAGAAGCAAGTTTTAAAACTACATTAATGACCGTTGAGCCTGCAATTGCACGCTCTTCTGTATTGTGACTGATGTAAGTAAAAACGAGTGGATTGTCAGCATTTAAAACCTTGATGGTGTAGCTTCCATCGTCGGCGGTATTGGTAGCATTGTTGGTTCCCTTCTCGCTTACAGAAGCTCCTGATAAGTGTTTACCTTCTTCATCTGTTACCCGCCCCTTTATAATAACCGGGGGTGGAGGTGGGGGCGCATTGTATTGCTCCTTTTCCAGCTCGGCCTCCTTCTCTTTTATCACAACAATTTTATCGATAATAGCATAGGTTAGTTCCTGCCCATGAAGGGTAAGTTGTAACGCTTGCTCAAGCGAAAGATTTTTGAAATTCAGAGAAACTTTTGTGGCTTTCTTTATCAGCGACTCCTTGTACACAAAAGTGTACCCGGTCTGCTTTCTTATTTGGCTGAAAACTTTTTCAAGCGAAACGTTTTTTTCGGCGAAACTTACTTTTTGGGAGAAACCTTTTGCGGAGACATTCAAACAGGCGGCAATCAAAAATATGGCTGTCAATTTCATCACTATCAAAGTTTTTCCAAACCCCATAGGTTTACGGGGACTGGCACAAGCAATCAGATGCATATATTTGTTTTGATTTGGGTTAAAGCGAGAACTATGTCAATTACAATTGTTTAAACCTGAATTTTGTGCCGGTAGTGCTGCAATCACTGCCGGTTTTTTTTAAGGTTCTCTAATCCGGTCAAAGGTTTTTATTCATGAAATTGGTTTTTGGTGGTTGAGTTAAGTTTATTGAGTTACAATTACTTTCTTTCCTTCAATCCTAAATTTGGCTCCCCCCGATAATTGTAATGCCTTCAAGACGTTGGATAAATTTGTGTTCCTTGAAATTTCAACATGGAAGGGTTCGGAAAAATTGTTGCTCCTAAAAATCATCTCTACATCGTACCAACGAGCTAGCTGCCTTAGCACGGTTTGTAAGTCGGAACTTTCAAAACGGAACAATCCATTTTTCCACGCAATTACTTCTTCTACATCTACTCCATTCAGAACTTTAGTTTGCCCGTTATTCAATAACTGGGCTTGTTGGCCTGGCTTCAACGGGTTACTATTCGTGCCACTTATAAAATTTACTGCTCCTTCTAGGAGCGTGGTCTTAACTGCCTCTTCATCTTTATAAGCCATTACATTAAAATGGGTACCAAGAACTTGTATTTCTGCTTTGTTTACAGCAACTATGAAAGGTTTAGATGCATCTTTTGCAACTTCAAAATATGCCTCACCGGTAATTTCAACGCGTCTGTCTTTGCCTACAAACGCTGTTGGAAAGTGCAGGGAAGAGGCGGCGTTTAGCCATACCAGAGTACCATCGGGCAGTGCTATTTGGTATTGCCCACCATTTGGTGTAGAGATGGTATTGTAAAGCACCTCCGATGATTGTCCAGACGTGCCATAAGCAATCATCCCGTCGATCTTAATGATTTTCGTAGTGCCTTGCTGGGCAAGCTGTCCATCTTGTGCATCATTCAATACAATGGTAGTTCCATTAGCCAGGGTTAAAATTGCCTTATCGCCGCCTGGCAAAACATCGTTGTTGTGTTCTATGGGTTTTACCACAGTCTGGGCCAGCTCTTTCTTATCGGTTTTAGCAAACCAAAAGAAAAGACCCATGATGATTACTGCCGCAGCAGCTGACATTTTTAAGAAAGAAATGAGTTTGAAAGAACGTCTACTATCCCTTTCTTGCTTAGATGTATCCAAGCTTTTTACAGTCGACATCATGTTTGAAAAAATCTGTTCGCCCCTTTTTTCGTCTGCTACTCCTTCGGTTTCGTCAAGAATTTTCCCGATCTCTTTTTTTACAATATCTGCATATTGTTCTTGCTGGATCAGGTTAAGAAAATGAGATAGCTCGTCTTGTGTCAACAAGTTTTGCTGGTATCCTTTTAGTAATTCGTAGAACGTTTTTTCAATCATAATTGTAGCATAATCGAACAGGCTTTATTCAAATACACGAGATATAATTTCACTAGCTGTATCTGTAAAGACACAAAAACTAAAACCATGTCCTAGCGGAATTGAAAATATATTTCTTACGTTTTTTGAAACTAAAAATGAGAGAAGAGGAGATTATTTTATCTCTTTAATTAAAATGGCTGCCAGTACCAATTCCCCCGCATGATTTGACAGATACAAACGAAGCGTTTTAAGCGCTTGAGTCATATGATTTTTCACTGTAGACCGTGAGATACCTAATTTTTCTGCAATGGTATTATAGTCGAGACCTTCATTACGGCTCAATTTATATACAGCACGCTGTTGCTCTGGCAAAATTTCTACAGCCTGGTGTATCAATTCAGTTGTTTCCTTTAAAATCAATAACTGTTCTGGTAAAGAATAAGACTCTAAAAAGTGCTGTTCAAGATGCTCAACGAACGCCTGCTCTCTCGTTTTTTTACGCAATTCATTGTATATATGGTTACGGGCAATAGTAAAAAGATATCCATCAAATTTTCCGACCGTTGCCAGATCGCGTCTGTTCAGCCAAATCTTTAAAAATATATCCTGAACCAACTCTTCCGCCAAAACGTTGGATTTACTAAGCATCCTTGCTACTTGGAATATTTTGTTCCAATACGCATCAAACAATTGTCGAAAAGCAAGCTCGCTTCCATTTGCGACCTGCAATAGCAAATCTTTCTCATTATCATGTTGCGCAGCAATCAAAATCGTTTTTACTATTTAAATTTTATCAATGTTATGTAATAAAAGTGAAAGCTCTGAAGTTTGTTGTTACAGCACAACAATTCGCTGTCGCCTGCTTCATAAACTATAAAAGCGTACAAGAAAGGTGACCTTGAGGCTTCAAAGTTTTGAATGTATTCCATATTAATATTGAGATTGGAAGAACTGGTGGAAAAAGGAAGAAACTAAGGAGTTTGAGCGCTTTTTCAGCTCTCTCTGCCATAGGATGACTTTGAAATGCAGCTGCTCATTTTAAAGTCAAAAAAAAGCGGCACAACTCAAAGTTCTGAGTGTGCCGCTGTGGTGGTGTGGGCCGGGATCGAACCGGCGACACAAGGATTTTCAGTCCTTTGCTCTACCGACTGAAACCCGCTACAGTATTGTTTTCCAGCAAACCGAATTCTTCATGCGCCAGTATACGCGCCACATAAACCCAAATGTGGATGTATACAGACCCAGTAATTCGACAGACATCAGACCTGACTAAGAGAGCCTATGTATCCGTTTACATCGACGGCCTTAGGTTTAGATTTTACAATGGCAACGATTTAGGAATTTCCTGCCATCCGAATAGGAGCAAGAATTTGAAAGATCGCGACAAAGCGCTTCAACTACTTCTTTTTACTTTGACAAAGAAGCTCGCTGCAGGCTGGAGACCAGGTGGTAAGCGAGAAGTAGATAGAGTTATGGCTTTGACGGTTTTTGGAGATATGCTAACCGAAATACCAAAGAACGGGTACAGCAAAGTGTATCAACGAGATCAAACTTTGGTATGCAAAAACTTTATGAAGTTTATTCTGCAAACGTTTAAAACTGATGTACCCTTGACAGACATCCAGTCGACGCACATCGAGAAATTCTTACTACAGTTTAAGGGATCTGCTACCTACTACATGAATAAACGTAGGACACTGAGCGGCATATACTCTAGTTATGTCGCTCTCGGGCTCATCTCAACAAACCCTGTTCAAAAAACACGGCGTAAAAAAGAAGTTGCAACTCTTAACAAGGCCTATACAAAGGACCAGTTGCGAGCAGTACTAGAATTGATGAAGACGAGATACTCCCATTTGTACCTTTGTAGTCTTATCATGTATGGTTGCTTTCTTCGTCCCCACCGCGAAATAAGGCTACTTACAGTCAAAGACATACAGGACGACTACAGCCGTATTGTATTATCCGGAAACTCAAATAAGGGAAAGAAGGTGCGTGTTGTTGCAATACCGGACTTCGTTAAACAAGAACTCATTGAACTCAATCTGGATGGCATTCCTGACGGGTACAACATATTTTCTGGTAACGAACAACCATACAACGAATGCTACTTTAGCCTGCAGTGGTCCAGGCTGAGACCAACACTTGTCAAGGAAGTCGGAATCACGGATGATCACACATTATACTCCATTCGTGCTACGGGAGCGATCGATGTTTACCAGAAGACAAAAGATCCATACAAGCTGCAGCGGCTAATGGGTCATTCCTCACTACAAGTAACTTTGACCTATCTACGTTCTCTTGGTATCTACTACGATGATCACGTCAGCGATCTACCGACTCTTTAAGTCGTCTATTCAACAGTTTTCATTATAAACTTCCACATGCGTTTCGAAGTTGCACGCTTCCATATTTCAACTGGTCCTATTTCTCTTTTCAACCGAGTTCAGTTCAAGATGAACCAAAAAAGAAGACTTCGGCTTAATGCAGATCACTATAGTGACCGGCTCATGAACGACGTGCTCCAGAGAAACAATTAGAGATCTTTGACCCATCCTGCTGGAACTTAATCATTGCAGAAGTGCGGACAGACACAGGAAAATTTGTAAGTACTACGTGGGAAGTTGATGTGGAAGGTGTAACATGGTGGGTCGTAATAGGACTTAATGATACGATCAAGACTATCTATCCGACAAACAACCGAAAAGCCGGTACTGGCGGAAACATTATAACCCCTGGATATATTTACGAGTTCGTGGAAGGGGTAAATCATAAACTTATGGATGGAACTGACACCCGTTAGTACTTTTTGTTATTTTGGCCAAAACTACAGCAGCGTACTTTCAAGAGCAACCATCATGTTCATTCTAAACCCAGCAACCTCCATAACAACAGAGCAATTTGTCCTGTTCTGGAGTGCGCTGTATGATTATAGAAACCGACATGTTTATGACCAAATAATAAGTAAACCGTCGTTTGAGAAAAACGATATCCAACGTATTTATCAGTGGAAGAATAATGTCGGTAAAGACCAGGATAAGATGAGCGCTGGTAAGCAGAAGTTCGTCGATAAGGTAATAGGCCGCCTATCGCTTGTTAACGAATTGAAAAACAACTTCAGCCTATCCAAGTACCGCGATTCCTTTGAAGATTTATCACCTGTGTGGGGAATCTTCTTGTTACATCTAATCCAGCCTGAGTATCCTATCTACGATCAGCACGTGCATCGAGCCTATGCTCATTTAACTGGTACATTGACGCAAATGCCGTCTTCCAAGAAACAGTGTTACAACCTATATTACAAGAACTATGTACCATTTTACCAAGATCTTATGTCTGTCGTCCAGCTTCCACCTAAAACTGTAGATGATGCACTTTGGGCATTTGGCAAGTTCGTTTCCCGTTATGTAAAAATTGCAGAAATGTCAAAACACCTCATTTTTAGTGAAATGTGAGATTAGGCGCCGGCAATAAGTTGTCAATACTGACAGCCAAGCATACCTTTCAATCTTATCGTACGGAGGCTACACCTTCATATCCTCCAAAAACTCTGATGCTGGTTCTACGCCAGTGATCAGCAAGCAGTCTCTTGCGCGGGTGCAGGCTACGTATAACAGGTGTCGCTCGGTCCTGTATGCTTCTTCCAGGTCAGCTGCGTCGGTTATTGCACTTACCCGTTCTTGCAATGGTATCACCTCATCATCACAAGCCATTACCACAACAGACTTAAACTCTAAACCTTTGGCATAATGCATCGTGCTGATAGCGATAGAACCTGGTTGTGTTTCCACCTTTTTGTTTAAAATCTTGTACTGACCGCCAAAATCATCTACAGCTGCTATAGCACGTGGCAGCTCCGTTTCTGAACGAACAAAAATTGCAATCTCATGTGGTGCTACCTGCTTATGTAATTGCTCACTTACCCACCTGGCAACTGCTTCTACTTCCTCTTGTTCGGTGATGAATGCGTGTATCTCCGGTTGTGGTCCGTTGAAGAGAGACACTGTATGGTTACGTAGCTCTACGTTACCATCAAAATCTGCTACATCCGGTCCAAGCAGTAAGTCTGCCTTTTGCCTTATCTGGTGCGATGTTCTATAATTAACCGTTAGCGTTTTTGAACGCCCTCTTATATCTACTCCTAGTGACTTCCACGAGAACGGTTGTTGGAAAATACGCTGACCGGTATCGCCGGCAAGGAACAGACCATTGGAATGGTGCCGAGCTAAAGTAGCAAGAAAACCAAGTTGAGAAACGGTGATATCCTGCGCTTCATCAACAACAATGAAGTCGTAAGGACGCCTGTTATTCTGTGTTACGAAATTTGCGAGGTGGTGAAACATGTCGCTATACGTCTGCATTCCTTTTTCCTGTAAAGACCTTCTGACCTTTTCATAAACTTCCCAAAGGATTAATCTTTGCTGTTCTGGTAACCTGGTTTTACGACCTAGTCGCTTTACATCACGATAGTCTTCCCATGTTTGTACATGCCAGGTATCTACGATCTGCTCCCACTCTGCTATGAGAAAAGCTAGTGAAAAGGGAAACGATTCGAAGTCTTTAAGCACCTCTTTAAGCACAGTCATCATCTGTTCCCGATCTGCAATAGTTACCTTACCTATATTTGCTCTATATAACCGCTCACCAAGGTCATCCAGCGCTGCCACATCAATTCTCTCCGCCAAACCCGGTTCGTTGCTGATGAGCTTTCGTAAAAGATTTTTTAACACGCTTGCCAGTACGGTAGAAAAGGTAGTTAGCAACACCCTAGCTTCAGTATCGTGTTTCGCGAGGTAAACGGCCCGATGAACCGCCACTATTGTTTTTCCAGTTCCCGCTGAACCGGATACTTTAGCGGGGCCCGTAAATGATTTAGAAACAATTTCCTGCTGTTCCGGATGAAGAAAGACAGCCCACTTGTCCCACGGGAAATCCAGCGCCCGTTCCAGCTCTTCGATATTCTTAAGTGTGCGGAATCGCCGCTGGGCATCCGGGTGCTCATACGGATCTGCCGGAATGTGAGTAAGTAGTTTAACTACCGGCTTGCCACCTGTAGCTAACTCCAGTAGCGCTTCTCCGGCTTCAGATGGCAGGTGTTCAACCAGGACGAAAAGATTATCTTCTGTAGCCTGCTTCACATCATTAAGCCACTCTTCCGGTACGCCGAAGCTCAGTAGTACATCATCCGAAACATGATTGAATAAAGGTTTTGTTTCCTTTACAAAATGTACAGTCTGTTCTACATACACCGGAACGAATATTTCCTGTATAGTCTCTCTTATCTGTACAATTTGCGCGGCACCAGTTTTAGGATGTACTTCCAGTTTCCTACGCTCAGCCCAGTTATAGGCATTATCATGATGATCCACATAACAAAGAAGCAAACTCTCTTCGGTGCGGTGAACAATCAATCGTATATCCCGGTTGACCCTTACCGACCAAAAACGCTTATCCCGCGCTTTATCAAGTTTATGGAAGTTAAAGCCGGGGCTGGCTGGATTCAGTTGGAGATCAAACGCCGCAGTCTTGACAGCTTTTTGTTCTTCGCCGGTGAGTCGGGCTAAGCTACTAGTGAAAGTGTCGGATATTCTAAACTCCATCTTTTTGCCCGCTAGTTGATCTGGATCGTGACATCATCTGTGATGATTTTTGTGATGTCTAATAAAGACAAAAGATAGTTGCTATACTTTGCATCTCTGGTATTGGCAAATAGAATCCCCCGAGTGGTGCCAGAACTAATAACGGCAAGATGCGTGGCGAAACCTTTAGGAAGAACGATGGCTCCGTCTTGCAGTATGTCTTTCCAGGAGGGATCTTCGATGTTATACACACAAGTGACTTCAATCTTTAAGAATGGTTTCTCATCGGCTTCAAGCTGATATGAGATAGAACAGCCAATCTTTTTTTCTTCGACAGAGTACCCAAAGCCGACAGCGTAGTTCTCAGCAATTTTGACATCGTCTGTAAAGTCGATATCAAAAGTTGAAAATTGGTTTTGGACTATTTGTGCTAACGAAAAGTTGATCTGCATGTACGTTGCTTTAGACAGCGATGGTTAACTCTGAATGATACTCCCGTTGTTCTTTAATAACGGTAGCCGTCTTTAAATTTGTTTTCGAGGAAGCTATATACGTATACTCGCCAGTAACAAAAACAAAATCCGTCATTTCGAGGATTCTTTGCTCACGTTGAGAACCAATCAGAGATACCTTTAACACCTCTTCTAGGTGTACTAGGGTGCTAAGCGAAAAGTTCTCGCTACCCTTCAGCCATCTGTTTACCTGCTGAGGTTGAATACCCATTTCTTCAGCCAGTCTTTTTTGCGTCCAGCCTAATACATCCAGGCGCTCCAAGATTGTCAAGGCGATTTCCTGTGAACGGCGTAGTACTGCACGGTTCATCTTTCTTTCCCTTGCCCTCGCTACCGTGTTGGTTTTTTCCTTGGAAACGAGCTGCAGAAATTTTTCTTTATTGGTCATTATGTATGTCGGTTAGTAGTTCGAAGAACGAGTCTTCATCAAAAACGCCATTTTGTTTTAGATAGTCTTTAACCTGGTTTAACTTTTCCCATTCCTTTTGGGTGTGAGGTCGGTCTTTCATGTACTGGGTGAGCTTGATAGAACCACCGGTTACCAGGTAACAGTTTGTATCTAATCTAATCGCGTACAACCTCAAAACATGTGCCTTGCCTTTTCGAAGCGAAAGCACACGAACCTGGTGTTCATGGGTGGATAATGGATGAAAAAACTCATCTAAGGTTTTATTGGGGTGATCTGCGATATCGATCAGGGTGTCTTCTATCGATTCTGCATCCTGGATGAGCGACTTGGCCATCTGCTTCACAGAAACACCAAGACGCAAATCGCTTTCGTTTTCTTTTAAAAACTGGTAGAGAAAAGAGGTATCGTGCCATAGATCTAAGAGTCTGTCGAATTCGTTGGCGGTTTCACCTTCGTAGTGGACCGCGAATAACTTGTGTACAAATATAGACACGATCTTCATTAAATCAACTTATAGGTTTATTTTAGTAAATATCTAACACACCGATCAACTGATTGCGTTTTGGCAATATACTTAGCTTATTCTCAAGATTTTCATCACCTCATCACCCAAATGGTTGATCACCTTTACAGCTATCCTGCCTGATGTGGGCTTTGGAAAAGGACGTGATGTGTCGCTGTTAAGCGTTTCCCACGCCTCTTTGTTGATCTCTGCTTTAAGGCTCGTTTTGAGTGAACCGTAAGGATCGTTTGCTCCTAAAAAGTAGGCATGTGGCACGAAGAAACTTTCGTTGTTGTAGTCTGTGTCTACGAACCAACAAGCAATTCCGTCGGCACCATCGCTGCGTACTTCACCAGTTGCGGGGTGGAAAACATCGACGCCATTGATCTTCACCTGGACGTGGTTGTTTTCAACCGGTATGACATCTATATCCGGCTCGCCAAATATGACAAACAAGTTGCCTTTGCCCGTATTTTTCAGATCTCCGGCCATATGCAGGTCGGCATTCATACGAGCTTTCAATACCGTAATCCGGCCCAGCTTGTTAAACTCCGTGGTGTGTGCTTCGTAGCTGAATGCACAGGAGATAACCACATCAAATCCGGCATCGCCCGCTTCCCTGGCGGCATCCACCAGGTCGGCTCTTAAAACGGTACCGAACTCTGGACCAATGAAGATACCAGCCCTCCGCTTCATGTCACCTTCCATGTAGTAACCTTCGGCACAGATGAGTGTACCTGGCCATGGACTAAATTCTGTGAACGTGATCTTATCTTCTTTGTGTGCCTGCTGTACACCTGAGGTGCGAAGATTTTCCAGCACCATATCGGCAAAGCTCTTGTGGTCTTCGCCCAATTTCTGTTTAGCAGGGTCTATCAGTTCATCGTTTTCATCTACGCCCAGCACACGGTGTGGAGACAGGCTCTCTACCGTAAACGGACCAGCTACCCTTACCCGCTTCTTGTCTTCGTATGGTCTGTCGTACAAGAACTCGTACTCTGCCCTGGATGCTATAGAAGCATCTATTTCTTTCTGCCGCGCTATGCGTGCTTTCCACCAGTCTGCATGAAAACGTTTGGTATCATCCGGCCACTTTGCATCGGCTTCACGAGGTATCTCCCATTCCTCATAAGCGGTTTTCAGCACTTTGTTGAGCGTGCTGCGGAGTGGTTCCAGCGTTTCCAGCCACTTATCCCAGATTGCATCTATCTCTGAATTGTTAGCAATGGAGCTTAGCATAATATGTGGTACTCGTTCGTACACAAAGCCATGGCGAATGTTGTTATGTGTAGGTGCTGTTGATGGCGCTTTGCGAGTTATTTCGCCTTCCTTCAATTGTCCTTCTCTGCTATCTGCCAGCAGGTAGAATGGGAAGCGTGCACCCATAATACGTGTTCGGGCTAAAGCCAACGCAACACGAGATGTATCAATCGTAATCCACCGGCGGCCCCATTGTTCTGCGACGTATGCTGTCGTTCCAGAGCCACAGGTTGGGTCGAGGACGAGATCCCCGGGATCTGTAGTCATCAATATACATCGCTGAACTATGGTCAATGCAGTTTGCACAACATAGATCTTTTCACCTCCAAACTGGTTCTGTCCTAAGGTATCCGACCATATATTGTTTTGAGCGAATACAGGAAAGTCTTCTATAAACCTCCGATATGCCGGTTTCTCACCTGAAGTCACTATGAGGCGATCTGATTTATTTAGACGGGTTAAACCTGTAAAATCGGATTTAAAGGTTCCCTTTCCGGGCGTAACTGTTTGACCATTTACCAAGAATGACTTTAAGTCTGTTCCTTGTGATGGTCGTTGTGATGTGATATTATCAGATGCAAAAAGCCGCCATGTAATTCCTAGTAATTTGGGATTGCCCAACTCTTCTTGAGTAGCAGGGCGAACATTGCCTTTCTCATCTATAACTCTCCTATAACCTGTTCCACCTGTTTCACCGGCAACTTTTCGATGAAATAGAGAACGGTATTTGGCGCTTTGTTTATCCTTAGAATACCAAAGAAGGTAGTCAACAACACTTGATAACATGTCTTCACTACTTGACGAAGTTTTTGCACAAACGATTTCACAAACAAAATTGTCTTCTCCGAAAACCTCGTCCATAACAGCTCGTACTCGATGAACGTTTTCATCGCCAATCTGCACAAAAATGCTTCCACTATCAGTGAGCAAATCTCTACCAAGCTGTAGCCTATCTCTTAGATAAGTTAGATAGCTATGTATTCCGTCTTTCCATGTATCTCTAAAAGCCTTTACTTGCTCTGGTTCTCGTGTGATCTGCTCAATCTTTCCATCTTTCACATCCCGGCTTGTAGTGCTCCACTGAAAGTTCGAGTTGAACTTGATACCATAAGGCGGGTCGAAATAGATACACTGCACCTTGCAGCGTAAGCCTTCCCGTTCAGCCAGGCTCGCCATCACCTGTAGTGAATCACCTAATATCATCCGGTTGCTCCAGTGTTGGTCGTGTTTGTAAAATTCCGTTTTATCAGCACCATGTGGTATGCCATTAAAGTCTGCGAACAGGTCAGCCATAATGTTGCCCTTGTTGTATTCACCCTGCTTCGACTGGCGCACCAGGTCGTCTACTAACACCTTTGGATGTACCTTTTCCTGTATATACAGCGGTGGCGCCTGTACCACCAGGTCGCTCCAGTCGGTGATGTCTTTTCCACGCCATACCAGTTGCGGATCCAGGTCTTTGTTCCTTCGCTCTAAGGCTACTTTCAGGTAAGGTGCTTCATCCTCGGCTACCATACTTTGGTATTCGGCGGTTGGTATGTTTTTTCGGGTGGCTTCTTCGTGCTTTATGGCTTCAACAGCTTTTACCGCTTTTGCTTTTGCTTTACTCATATCGTTTCTTCAACTACGTTTGATAAATGTTTTTCAACCATGTTGTTTACTGCTGCTTCAATCACCCGGTGCAGGTCAGGAGCCATCGCATATACATCTGTAAACTCCTCGAAAGCCCAGCGGCCGTACTGGCTGTTATTATTTATGCCGGGCATCCAGTACGTATCCATGGTTAGCTTCTTCTCTTTTGCATCCTCCCTGCGGTAGCCCTTTATTTCTACTACCAGGTGCAACCGGTCATCTTCGCCTCTTCCATCATCCACCAGTAGGATAAAGTCGGGCAGGTAAGTTCGCTTTTCTGAACCAAATAAGTAGGGTACTTCAAAACCCAGGTTGTGGTTTTTTACATACGCTTTTACCCTTGGATGATCTTCTACCACCCGGCAAAATTCTGCTTCCCAGTCACTGTCGTAGATCACGAAATTGACGTGACACTTTTCAGCGCTTGTTTGCCACCGTTCGGTACGCGACGTGTTGAACTTTACATTTGTTGTTGATCCGACAGGATTGTAAGGATCGATCACCGCCTGTACCGGCCGGGTATCTATAAATTCCTCGGTAATACCCTTGATGATCCGTTCGCTTGCAAGGTCGGCCAGCACCTTGTACTTAAGCTGTGCAGGAAAGGTTCCTCCTTTACAGACAAGGTAGTTATCCAGCCATTGCTTTACAACACGCTTCAGTTGCCCAAACAGTTGCAATTTAGGTTCTTCACCCGGAGACCATTTGTGGAGTACCAGGTGCGAAGTAAGCTCGTACAACACCTGGGATGGGCGTACATCTGCTGTATGCACCAGGTTTAGGTTTACCTGCTCGCCAATAATACCTGAGTTCTGCGTTACGGTTGCACCAACAAGTTCCGGTGTAAGCACCAGCGTAGAATCTTCATTGAATTTTGCTGCTAGGCGCTCTGTCGGCAGCTCCACCCGGTAGCCTACTACTTTGGGAAACCTGATCTCCAGGTGATCACGCTCCGGCCGAATTGCTTTTACCTGTACCGTATTGCGTGGCGGCTGTGGAGGAGCAATCACCGGCTTTGCGGTAAAGTCGAACGGTATACCTAATACATCAGCATATTCTGTGTTGAAAAATCCTTCTTCGTTTAGCTCGTATGACTGACGTCGCAGTGCACGACCAATCACCTGCTCGCAGAGTAGTTGTGTACCAAATGCGCGTACACCCAGTACGTGTGTTACTGTGTTGACGTCCCACCCCTCCGTAAGCATAGAAACAGAAACAACGCATCGTACATTAGCACCAAGCAGACCAGGACGTCCAACTGTGTTCATCACTTCGCGAAGCAAGTCTTTATCACTGAGCTTCTCAGCCTGTCTTATATCCCCTGTACGCTCTACGATGTCTTTTCGATAGCGCTCGATCTCATCAGCAGCCATCGCTCTAAAATTATCATCCAGTGCTTCATCCGATTCGAGCTGGTTGCTATCTATCAGGATGGTGTTTGGCCGCGGATAGGGTTCTCCGTTTTCATCGTAGTTCCGGAACAGCGCTAATCGTCCAGGGTAAGGAGTTTCTGTACCGTCGGGATTCTTACGAACATAGCCCGAGATATAATCGTACACTAGTTTAGAACTTGCTGTGTTATTACAAACTACGATGAAGCAGGGTGGTACCTGAACACCAGAATCTTTCCAAACTTCAAAAGTTTTTTCATAATGACCATACAAGGCTTCGAGTGCTGTTTGTAGTTGTGGCGGGATACTAGTAGGGTCTAGCTCGCCTCCCTTAGCTCTGCCTTTTTTGGGCATCTTCTTTCCAATATGTTTCCACAGATCGCGGTACATGGGTACATCGTCCATGATGTTATCGGCCACAGGCACACGCGGAAGTTTTACGATACCACACTCAATCGCGTCCATTAGTGAGAAATCACTCATGGTCCAGGTAAAAAGTACTCCTTCAGGGTAGCCCGAGCCACGCAGGAAAAATGGTGTAGCAGAAAGGTCCACTACCGTAGTTATGCCGATAACTCTTTTCACAGCTTCCAATCCTGAGATCCAGAGTCGGGCAGCTTCTCGGCTGGCTTTTACTTCATCCATATCGTCGCCTTTCAGTTCTTCTTGTTCCTCATCAGCACCAGGTTTTTCGCGGTAGCAGTGGTGCGCTTCATCGTTCAGCACCATGATGCTCTTCATTGCCATCAGTTCCGGCATTACCCGCTGCATCATTTGCCCCTCGGTTTCCAGGGTATCCAATTCATCGCCACGACCTTGCAGCAGGGCTCTTCCACCCTTGGAAAGCTCTATTCTTTCCCTCAGTTTAAAAGCGTGGTAATTGGTGATGACGATCTTAGCCCGTTGAATATCTTCAATCATATCAGGTGGAACGATCTCGCGGTTGGCGTAGTAGCTATCAGGATCGTTTGGCTGCAGAACACGCAGCCTGTCTTTGATGGTAAGGCCCGGTGCAACAATTAGGAATCCACGAGTGAAGCGCTTACTCTGTGGCCGGCGGACTGCATTCACTGTCTGCCAGGCTATCAGCATAGCCATTACGGTCGTTTTACCGGCACCTGTAGCCAGTTTTAATGCTAATCTATATAGCTCGGGATTTGCGTCCTCATTTGCACCCTTTACGTGTTCCAGGAACAACCGTCCAGCAGCCACATTAGGTGCTACTTCGGTAAGCCAAATAACTGTTTCAACTGCTTCCACCTGGCAGAAGAATGGACGAACCCCGCTAAAGTTGTAGTGACGCCAGTGCTGAAGCAACCGGGCAGTTTCTGGTGTAACACCCCATTGAGCCGGATCGGGCCGGTTTCTCCAGTTGGTCACTTCTACCCGGAGCTTATTGATGACAACTGAAGTCTCATCAAACTGCTGTTTCTGATTAGATAAACCCAGTCCTTCATCAAAAGCCATTCGTTGCTGTGCTGCGGTCCCTGCTTTCTTCCTTGGAGTAGGTATAGGAGTGACGAACTCAGCCGGTCGTCGGCTTTCTAAGGTCTTTTGTGTGGGCTGACCATCTGAGTCCAGCTCCCAGTACCGGGTTGGGTAATCGTATGGGGAGTTGAGAATCGGGTGGTCGAAAAAAGGGTTTGACATGCAGGTTAGTTTATCTTTCAGCTACTTTGTTAACTGATCTCAGCTAAAGTTTTTTGCTGCAAATTAGCCTTTTACCGGTGATAAGTTTGCCCTACTTAGGGCCTCGTTTCAACATAAAAGATCAATATTCAACTATGTGGAAAAGCTGGTCGGTGGGTAAAGCTAAATTAGCTTAGTGAATATCGTCTTCTATCAGGTATTTATCAACATCAGCTTCCACAATTGTTGATGATTTGCTCTGATCAACTGCAGGCTTCTACCATATCTTTGTGACGCAGACCGGCTTGTTTCTGTGACTTACAGAATAAACTTTCTAAAGCAGACAACCGACGGAATGCAAAATCTGGTAAGTATCCGCAAAATTGAACGAGGCCGCGGACTTGCAGCCATATGGTTGAAAGGCTCTCAAATGAGGTAATCCAGAATGCATCAAACATTCCATCACGGATCCCGTTACACCCGTACGAAATCGGTTTAACAAACCTCTATAATCTTTTAATCCATGTTGGTTTTAAAGAACTTTTTAATGCAACGGTACGAGTTCCGTCGCAACGAGATTACCTCGCAAATAGACTATCGTAAGAAAGATAGCACCACATTTACAACGTTTGATGCGGAAGCCAAGAACAACATTCTTGTTGAGCTAGATGAACATCACGTCAACGCCACATTACAGAAGCTCCAAACTCTCTTGGGTTCAAGTTTCGTTCAGAAGTACAACCCGGTCTTGGAGTATTTATCTTCTTTAACTTGGGACGGGCAAGATCACCTGGGTGAATTGGCGTCTCTTGTTCAAACAGATGATGACGCCTGCTTCCGACGGTTATTTACAAAGTTCATGTTAGCAACTGTTGCTGGGTGGATTCATCCAGACCAATACAACGAGATGATGCTCATTCTTGTTGGGCAACAAAACACCGGTAAAAGCACATTTGCGAGGAATCTTTTACCATCAACACTCGACCCCGGTTTCATTTACCAGGGCACCATTCTTAAAAATGAGATGGACTTTGTTAAGTTGCTCTCTCGCAAGCTGTTCATTATCCTAGATGAATTTGACGCCATCAATGGGCGTGATGTGGCGCGTCTAAAGGAATTAATCACCAGAGGAGTTGTTGAAGGTCGGTTGGCGTACCAATCTAGCGACATGCGAGAAATGCGGCGTGCGTCATTTATAGCAACGACTAATGTTGGGCAACCCTTAAAAGATTTATCTGGCAACAGGAGATATCTAATTTTTAGTGTAAAGAAGATCCGTAGAGACATCGATGTTGATCTCCAGCAGGTCTACTCTCAGCTATACTGCTTGATCACGCGGGGCGAGGATTTCAAGCTAAATATTGACGAGGTTGCTGAAATCAATCGTAGGAACGAACGGTTCGTATATAACGATATTATTTCTGATGCTATATCGCTGAGGTTTAAACCAACTAACGATCTAGCTGCCGAACGTCTTACTGCAAAACAAATTGCAAGTGAGATTATGAGTGAAACAGGTAATGGAAAGGTGAACCAGAATCTCCTTACTACAGTGGGACTACGCCTTAAAGAATCGGGGTTTGAGCGAAAACGTTCTAATGGTAGCAATTACTATTATGTTGAAAGGTTGTCGCCTTCGCATAGTCAGACAGCAGACGTACTGATAAACCAAGCACTTCAAGAAAAGTAAGCGGCAGGAAGACCAGGGTAACCTATCTGAGTACTATTTTAAGTAGCTGCTAATATAGTTCACAAGAAGAGGTTACCCTGTCTACCCTTTGAGCCCGGGTGAGGAACGACTCCATGTTTGGAGCGTGGCCAAAAAGACTTTCACGATGTTATTCTGGCAAAATTCGTCGTAGAGTAGGGAATATCATCGTCTTTCACTGGTCCGCGATAACACGTTTATACACTGTAAACCTTTTGTTTAGAAAGATTACAAGTTGATCTTTTCCCGGGTGCATAAATGCAAACGTTTCTACCTCACTGTCGATTATTTGTGCATCTAGTTCGCCATCGTATCTCGCATTCGCTTTCTTTCCACTCCCAGCTAAACGTAAGGTATCTATGACATAATCAGGCGCGTTTTTTTAAGAGAAGATAGTGTCAGTTAAAACCTCTGGGTAATACATCTGGAAAGTAAACCCTGTTTCCGAACGCTCGATGTGTATCCTGACGTTGTGGTCTTTTACCTGATACCACTCTCCTACAAAGTCCGTTTTATCCGGTATGGATTTGCATGCTACAAACACGAATGCCAGGGCAATGGTTAGGGCTTTCATCTTTAAAAGTTACGTTGTATGTAGGGTAAAATTTCACTGTGGAAAATTGGACAGGATTCGTGAGCGGCAAAGAATAACAAAAAGCGTCTTTAAAACGGCTTTTGGGCTGTCGGAAAAACTTTTGTCTACCTAATAAGTAATGATAACTATGATGAACACGTATCCCCTACCCTAGACTGGTTTTGTAGTGAAGTCATCCCGTAAGCCAACATCGAAAGGTTAAAACCAGATGCTGTATTCCATCAGTTTGGGTTCGTGCGCTTACAAGGTATCTCTATAGGTTACCCCTACTATGTTTTGGCTGGGGCACTACCCCCACCACCCTTATTTTATCACTTTTCAAAACCTACAAGAACATGAAGCTCACCATCAAAGCTCAAATTGACCCTTTCAAAATTGACGCAAACGTCAGCCCCACCAAGTTTTTCTTCGATCTCGGAAATGCTGTCCTAAAACTTTTACAGCAGAAAGATCACGAGGCAGTGACGGACATTAAGATCATCTACGATTATGACCAAAAGAACGATGAAGATACTAGACGTCTTATCAAAATTCTCCAGAGCTTTTCAGCTCAACAAACGGATATCCAGGATGACCTGAAACCTTAGGGGGGTTAGTTCAGATAACAGCAACGCAGTCGAGCGCTCAACTCGGCTGCAGCTGTTTTCACCAACATTTAACTCATTTTTCCTCACCACAAAAACACCACAAACAATGGTAACAGTAACAGGTTACAAAATCAAAGAGGCCAAAGATGGCCGCGAATTCATCCTGCTCGAAATGTCGGGCGGTTTAGAAATGGTACAATCGCAAAACACTGGTCGGTTTTATGCGACGACCCGCAGATGTGCAGTCTCCGCGACTTTCTCTGAAGAGATGGCCAAAAGTTTTATCGGAACTCAAATGCCAGGTAAGATCGTTCGCTTACAATGCGACCCTTACGAGTACACAGTCGAATCGACCGGAGAGCTGATAACTCTTGACTTTAGATGGGGCTATGTTCCCGAAGGCACGCAAGTCCCTTTGGAAGAAGAGGTATTTGCCTAAATTTCGTTACATATTTCAACCGCCTCAGCTGACTTCAGCTGGGGCTTTTTCTTTTCATCTAAAACAACATCAACATGGAGCTAAAACAAGCTACCAGAAAACAAGCTAGAATCCGCCTGGGCTTACAAGGTCCATCGGGATCAGGTAAAACGTTTGGTGCACTTCTCATTGCGTATGGTCTGTGTAACAACTGGCAGTCTATAGCGGTGATCGACACTGAACACAACAGTGCTTCGTTGTACAGCCATCTTGGCCCATTCAGCACCATTCAAATGGATCCACCATTTACACCAGAGCTTTACTGCAACGCCATTCGGATTTGTGAACGGTCGGGTATTGAAGTTATCATCATCGACTCTGCTTCCCATGAATGGGATGGTGTGGGTGGTATACTAGATATCCACGGAGCAATGGTTGGAAACTCTTTCACAAACTGGTCGAAAGTGACGCCAAGACACAATCTATTTATCCAAACTTTATTGCAGACCAGGTGTCACGTCATCACTACCGTAAGGTCCAAACAGGAATATGTTCTGTCAGACAAAAACGGCAAGCTGGTCCCCGAGAAAGTAGGGATGAAAGCTGTTCAACGTGATGGTCTGGATTACGAACTGACGACAGTTTTCGAACTTGATATCAAGCATAACGCAGTGGCATCGAAAGATCGCACATCACTCTTTGCTGGTAAACCAGAATTCAAGCTTTCAATCGACGTCGGAAACAAGCTTAGGCAATGGTGCGATGCCGGTGAACCCACAACCAACGTAGACCAGCTGATCTTTCAAATTGACCGTGCTAAATCCCTGGATGAACTTCTGAAGATTTTCCAGGAACACCCTGCACACCAAGCACCGATGCTTGAATTTTTCTCACGCAAACGCAAACAGCTCGAGTGCAACACACCATCGGAAGAATTTACTAATACTAAAAACCATACAGAACATGGAGAACAGGAGTTTAGCCATACAGCATAACCACGCCGATACAGTTGATGTCACATCTGAATCCAGCTCGGAAAAAGCGTTCATAAAAGGAAACAGCATCTCAGCCACTTTAGAAGAGATCAAAGCTGAGCACGTGATACCCGTGTTCCTGAAGGACAATGAGCCGGTGATAAGTCACACAGACTTCATCGAATCGATGGTTGAAGTAGCAACGCACATCTACGGATCTGGAAGCATAAGTAAGCCAGTAGTTCGGATATCACACCCTATCATGGGGCGTGTACCGGAAGCTAGAAATAAACCTGCTGCCGAACTGATGGAGTGGGAAAAGACCAGGTTTTATGAACGTATGATGTTCGCTATAGAGGTGCCAACCATACACGACGAGGTTGCTGGTAACAGCTTGTCTTTAACTATCGGGGGCGTTAAGGCATACAACATAGATAACCTGAACAATAAGATAGGTGCAGATCAAAACTTCAAGATATACGCGGGTTTCAAAAACACAGTATGCACAAATCTTTGTGTGTCGGCGGATGGATATGTCGGTGACCTAAAGGTGAAAAACATCCAGCAGCTTTACGATGCAATTTTTACTTTGCTCCAGACCTACAACGCAGTAGAACATCTCCGTAAGATGCAGTACCTAACTGAGTATAGCTTAACCGAACACCAGTTTGCACAGCTGATAGGTCGTTGCAGAATGTACCCTTATCTCACCCAAAAACAACGCGACGGAATTACCCCGCTTTTGTTTGGTGACCAGCAAGTGAATAACGTTTGTCGTGATTACTACCGAGACCGTTCCTTTTGTAAAAGCAACGACGGAAGCATTAGCCTATGGCGTCTGTATAATCTCTTCACAGGCGCGAATAAGAGCACATACATAGACCAATTTCTGGACAGGTCAGTGAATGCCTACCAGTTAGCCGGAGATCTAAAACAAGCGCTGATTAGCGGCAGATCTTCCTGGTATTTTCTAACCTAAACAACAACCCGGTACCTACACTCGTATCGGGTTCTTTTCACTCATGGCCAAACAAAAACAAAGGATCACATACGCAGATCCGTTCTGCATTCTGGTAGTAAACGACGCCGGCAAGTTACGGCATGTGTTCACCCCATTTCTCGTCCAGTGCTTAATCGAGTCAGCATCAATAAATGCTGGTACCTGGGTTTACGTGGATGGTGTATGGCAGGACCGAAACCATAAACTCTTGTACTTGATTTATGGGAGGCTTTATGCGTACGAGTTATTTCGGCTAAAGGTCGAATTCTGAGTTCACCCCGCCGTAGAGATTTCCTTTGCAGCGGGGTTTGTTAAAGATCCGAACGCGCCTTTAGTCTGTCTTCAAACTCTTCACAGGGTATGGGAAGTCAAACAGTTCCTGATGTGTCATGCCTAACCCTTCGGCGAGCGTTACCACCATGGAAATCGAGGTGTTAATCTTTCCGTTTTCAACCAGATAAAGCTGGTTATACTCTAAGTCAAGATTGCTGGCAAGCTGTCTCATGGAGAAACCCTTTTCCTCACGGATTCTTCTAAGATGTTTGCCAAATTCAATACAGAACTCGTCGTTTCTAACCTGTGGTTTTCTCACTGCACCAAAGTGGAACATCTTTCTATCCAGACTGTCGTTAGATATAACGACGTCTTCATACCTTAGAGCCTTTTACAGCTAAATATGAAATTTCACCCTATCCTACTCTCCCGTATCAGGCTAGTATCCCTGCTTCTATACCTACAGATCGCGCTTATACTATCCCTCTCAGCCCAAACGAAGTCAGAGACAGAAGCATGGGTTTTAGATAAACTGAAAAACAATTCGCAATGGTGTCTGGAGTCGTTTCGTTATGACGGCTACACTTCGAACACATTCAGGCAAGACTTCAACTATAGAATAGCAGGAGGAAACCTTGTTGTAACATTCGTTCAATCGTCGTCTAAAAGTTCTACGATGATAAAGATGGAGCCTTGGGATAAAACCGAGGTTAGGGTGAAGTTGATCATTCCTTTACAAGATTTTGAAAGTATAGCACAAGTGGGAAAAACGGATGAAGTGGAAGGTTATACACTGCGAACAGATCAAAGAAGTATCAAGGTATACTACAACGATAAACTTTCAGGTGAGGCAAAAAGAGTGACGTTGGGTCTACGTATAAATAGAGAAAACCTTTTAGAGAGACTAAACAAAGCTATGCTTCACCTTCGCTCTTTTTACCCTCGTAGAAAGATAAAGGAAGTCTTCTAGACAAAAGATGATTGATGGGAGGAGGAGGTTTCTAAACTTCTAATGTGTACGTACTCGTCGCTTACACCTTACAAGTTTACAGACGATAGAGAGACAGATGTTGAACTAGATATTCACCGGCGTCCGTGTCACTAAGTGCGCCAACAGATGCGCCAAAAAGCTCGTTCTCTGGCATTAGTTCTGCTAACTTTACTAAATTACATAACCGGCTGCGTGGCTGGCTTAACGAGATAGGTTATCTGTTGAAACCCTTTACCGTAGGAAATCTCCTGCACAAAAAAACCCCAACATTGCTGCTGAGGTTTCTTGTGGTGTGGGCCGGGATCGAACCGGCGACACAAGGATTTTCAGTCCTTTGCTCTACCGACTGAGCTACCGCACCATCTCCCTTTCGGGGCTGCAAATATAAGTCGTTCTATCTTTAATTTCCAAATCACATCCTGCTATTATAGAATGTTTTTACAGCTTACAGTCTACTATAAAATTGATCCTATGTTTTCTATTTTTAAATGCTCATCTCATACATTATGACAGATCCTAAGCAGGTACTACAACAAGTTTTTGGCTACAGTGAATTCCGGCACAACCAGGAAGAAATTGTAACGGATATATTAAAGGGTAAAGATGCTGTAGTGCTAATGCCTACGGGGGGGGGTAAAAGTTTGTGCTACCAAGTTCCAGCATTATGCCTTGAAGGGGTAACTATTGTAGTAAGCCCGTTGATTGCGCTCATGAAAGACCAGGTAGATGCGCTGAAACTAAATGGCATTAAAGCAGAATTTTTAAACAGCTCGCAGTCTTTTCAGGAGCAGCAATACATCACCACCCAACTACAAAAGAATGAACTTAAGCTGCTGTACGTAGCACCTGAACGGTTAATGGGTAAGGAAACGCAATTCATCGAGTTTTTAAAATCCATCCGTGTTTCACTTTTCGCTATTGACGAGGCACACTGTATCAGCCAATGGGGGCACGACTTCAGGCCGGAGTATTTAATCCTCGGTGAACTTAAAAGGCATTTTCCTTCCTGTCCCCTGATTGCTTTAACTGCTACGGCTGATCAAATTACCCAGAAGGATATCATTTCTAAGCTAAATCTTCGGGATTATAAGCTGTATGAGAATAGTTTCAACAGGGAAAACATTTTCTATTATGTAAAACCTAAAAACAATTATTACGATGAACTCTACCAATATCTTCAGGCGCACAAAAATGAAAGCGGAATCATTTATTGCCTAAGTAGAGCAGGTGCAGATAAATTAGCCGGTAGTTTATCTGAAGATGGATTTAGCGCAGCTGCCTATCATGCAGGCCTCGATAAACAGGTAAAAGAGCAGCGTCAGGATCTGTTTTTAAAAGATGATATAAAAATTATAGTAGCCACTATTGCTTTTGGAATGGGTATCAATAAGAGCAATGTTCGCTTTGTGATACATGTTGATTTACCTAAAAATATTGAGGGATATTACCAGGAAACCGGCCGTGCCGGTAGAGATGGGTTGCACAGTGAAGCCTTGTTATTTTTTGGAGCTAGCGATGTAATGAAATTGAAAAGGTTCGCCACGATAGAAGACAATCCTGCACAAACTAAAATTCTATTACAAAAGCTGCAAAAGATGACTTCCTTCTGCGAAACTAGAAGTTGCAGAAGAAAATTTTTATTAAATTATTTTGGAGTAGAAGCCCCTGATGATTGTGCCAGTTGCGATGTATGTTTAAATAAACCGGCACTGCACGATGCCACACTGGAAGCACAAAAAATCTTAAGTACTGTTGCCCGTTTGAATGAAAGATTTGGCGTGGGCTACGTTATAGAAATTTTGTGGGGAAGCAATAGCGAAAAGGTAAGGAACGAACACAAACAATTGTCCGTTTATGGAATAGGAAAAGATAAGAGCAAAGATCAATGGAAGTATTATGTAAAAGAGTTGGTACAGGCGCATTACCTGGCTTCTTCTGAAGATGAATTTCCGGTGCTAAAGCTTACTGAAAAAAGCAAAGGCGTACTATATAAAATGGAAAAAGTGTTTCTTCCAAAACCAGCTGAAATGCGGATGGCTAGAGAGCCGGAAGTGTTTCAACAGCATCCTTATGAAAAGCCATTGTTTGAAGTGCTTAAGCAATTGCGCAATAAAATAGCCCACCTGCAAAATGTTCCCGCCTATATTATTTTAAGTGATAGTTCCCTGCTTGACCTATCCACTTACCTACCAATAAAAAAAGATGATCTGCAGAAAATTTCAGGTTTTGGAGCTTTCAAAATTGAAAAGTATGGCGATGAATTTTTAGAAGCAGTAAAAAATTACTGCAACATTCATCATGTTGAATCCCGGATAGATTTGAAATTTCCTAAGCGTCCGCGGAAATCTATTGTTTCCACTGCTAATTCCTTAACGAAGAAAACCACATTAGATATGTTTAGAAATGGGATGACGATTAACGCTATCGCAGGTAGCCGAAATTTAGCTACATCAACAGTAGCGGGTCATCTTTCCGAATTTATTACCTCTGGTGATTTGTTGGTGAATGACGTGGTTTCGGTTGAAAAACAAACTGTAATAAAAAAGGCAGCATCCATTCACGGTGCTGCCAGTTTAAAGATTTTGAAAGATAATTTACCAGCCGAGATTTCGTACGGTGATATAAAAATGACTTTGCTTAAAAATGCTTCAACAAGTTGATAATCAATTAATTATCTACCCATATACACCATCAGTATTTGTACATCACTGGGATTCACGCCACTTATTCTACTGGCTTGTCCTAAAGTGCGGGGACGAATTTTTAAAAACTTTTGCCTCGCTTCGTTTGATAATGAAGAAACGCGATCATAGTTAAAAGCTTCTGGTATTTCTAACTCTTCCAATTGGCTCATTCGAGTTACTAATTCTTTTTCCTTATTGATGTAAACATCATATTTTACCTGGATTTCTACTTGTTCTACTTCTTCTGCAGAAAAATCTTTTGTTATCTCAGCCAATTTATGAGAGGCTGAAATTATGCCTGCTAATTGAATGGTTGGTCGCAACAAAAGTTGTCCAAGCTTTTGCTTTTGAGTAATAGTTGCTGAACTGATTGAAGTGAGATATGGGTTGATCTCAGCTGGCTCAAGTGAGTAATCGGTCATCACCATTTTTAGTTTTTCTACATTTTCTTTCTTAGCCCTCACTTTTTCCATTCGCTCTTGCGAGGCTAATCCTAAGCGGTAACTCAGTTCGGTAAGTCTTAAGTCAGCATTATCCTGGCGAAGCAATGTTCTGTATTCTGCTCTACTGGTAAACATTCTGTAAGGCTCATCAGTGCCTTTACTAATTAAATCGTCAATCAAAACTCCTATATAGGCTTCACTCCTCTTTAAGATAAAGGGTTCTAAGTGACTTGCCTTTTGATGTGCATTTATTCCTGCCATCAACCCCTGGCAAGCCGCTTCCTCGTACCCGGTAGTCCCGTTTATTTGTCCCGCAAAAAATAGATGGGCAATTTGCTTGGTTTCTAGTGAGTATTTCAATTGAGTGGGTGGGAAGAAGTCATATTCAATAGCGTACCCTGGTCTAAACATGCGAACGTTCTCAAAACCCGGAACCAAACGCAATGCAGCATATTGAACCTCCTCTGGCAATGAAGTAGAAAATCCATTTACGTAAATCTCAACCGTATTAAAACCCTCAGGTTCTACAAAAAGCTGGTGCCGTTCTCTATCTGCAAAACGATTGATTTTATCTTCTATGCTGGGGCAATACCGGGGTCCTACCCCTTCAATTCTTCCTTGGTACATTGGGCTTCTATCAAATCCGGTTTTCAACATTTCATGCACTTCTGGTGAAGTATAGGTAATCCAACAACTCTTTTGTTGCGAAGCCTTTATTTTAGGCGCGTCCAAATAAGAGAACCCCACTATTTCCGCATCACCCTTTTGCTCTTCCATCTTCGAATAGTCTAAGCTCCGACCATCAATACGTGGTGGCGTTCCGGTTTTTAGTCTGTCACTTTCAAATCCCAACTCCACCAACTGTTCGGTAATCCCTATAGATGCCTTTTCTGCCATCCTTCCACCTCCAAATCTTTTCTCTCCAATATGAATTACTCCGTTCAAGAATGTTCCACTGGTGACCACTACAGCTTTTGATCTGATATTATGGCCTAAACCTGTCACGACACCACAAGCTTTTTCATTTTCAATAATCATTGAGGTAACATTATCCTGGTAAAAATCGACATTAGGCGTTTGTTCCAACATCTCTCTCCACTTTGTTGCAAACATCATCCGATCGCTTTGGGCACGAGGACTCCACATGGCAGGACCTTTGCTTCTGTTCAACATTCGAAATTGTATAAGACTGGCGTCTGTTACAATACCGCTATATCCTCCTAGAGCGTCAATTTCTCTTACTATCTGTCCTTTCGCTATCCCACCCATCGCTGGATTACAACTCATTTGGGCTATAGTTTGCATATTCATAGTTATCAATAGCACCGAACTGCCAAGATTAGCAGCAGCAGCAGCAGCTTCACATCCAGCATGTCCGGCTCCAACTACTATTACATCATATTCCCTAAACATTCATTCTATATTTAAGCATCAAAGATAGACCTAGGTGAGTGGTATTCACTTCTGTTTCACGTGGAACAACAGAAGACTATTGCGAGCATGAAAAATCCTGAATGATAAGCACGTTGTTATCAGAATACTGTGCTATCCCAATACCCATTTCTTTATACGAAGGATTTAACAGGGCTTTTCTGTGCCCTAAATCTGGTATTCCTTCATCAATATAAAGAAACAGAAGGGCTAGAACCGTGTTTGATGGACCAAAGCTGATGTTCTCTCCGCCACAATTTTTAATTCCAGCAGCAGTCATGCGGTTTTGAAAAGTAATCCCAGAAGGTGATGTGTGGGAAGGGCGAGCACTTTTGAAACGTAAATCGTCCGCATGGGTGGTAGCAATACTCATCAAGATATCACTAGGCTTCAACATTTCAAGAGGCGGTGCACTATACAGATCACGCTTTAGACTATTGGCATAGGCTCCTTTAAGATTAGGAAAAGAATTAAGAATGGGTAAAACAACACTGTCCCAATAAATTTTTGGTTTCGATCTGCTGAAGTTTGTCCAATAAAACCACTCTTTTACTTCCTCCGTCAGAACCCCACCGGCCGAAGAACTCAATGTGTAGGCCTCAATCTTAGAATCTCGCAGAGGCAAATTAGGAAGTGGCTTAACCTGTATGGTACTTGTGCTGAAGTGCTGTCCGTAGCTTAAATGACTCATAGAAATTGAAAGAAAGAATAAAAACAGTTTCACGTGGAACATTATCTATTGTCGTTTCTCAAATAAACACAGATAATGGTTCTCCCTCTCCCTCATTTTTGTTATTTCACTTTTCTTTTTATCAAGGTAACCGCAAAGGTGAAGTGCTCCGTGAAATAATACCCGCAGAAGTTCTTTCTGAAAGGAAATGGAATGCGTGCTAGCGTTCTCCCTTACTCTATCTGTGCTAACATAAACCTCCCCTATAATTTGCCTATAATTACTGTCGGTGTCAGATAAATCAAAAGTGATAATGTCTGTATAGTAATCGTGAGATAAATAGTCCTTGTTGATTTTCAATAAATACTCATCAGAGCAAAACACGTAGTTAAGTTGGAGTAAGTTTCTCCCCTCGTTAGCAAAAATTCCTGCAATAAAATGCTTTACAATTTGCTTTTGAGGTAAGGTTACATTGGAAACATCAGCGTATGAAAATCGTACTTGCACCATATAGCATTTTACTCTTCCAAAATTCGTAACAAATTGGTCAGGTTAGAACATACATTTGGAAATTAGATATTGAGATGAGAAAACTATCAGAAGTTGCCATTGGACAAACAGTAATCATTCACTCATTTGAGAAGGATGATATTTTTATCAAACTGATGGAAATGGGTTGTGTACCGGGTGAGAAAATAAAAGTAGAGCAAAGGGCTCCGTTGGGAGATCCAATATCGGTAACGGTTTCTGGTTATAACCTAAGCCTGCGCATAAGCGAAGCCGACAAGATTTTAGTTGAAGATCTTTAATAGTTTAAACCCTCCCTGTTTCGCACGTGCCCATAATCAATCGAAATAGCTGAAAGCAACAAAATGAAAATCGGTTTATTCTTCGGTTCCTTTAATCCAATTCACATTGGTCACCTCATAATAGCCAGTTACCTGCGAAATAATGCAGACCTTCAAAAAGTTTGGTTAGTTGTTTCTCCACAAAATCCGTTGAAGCAATCGCGTACGTTGCTCAATGAATATCACCGGCTCCATTTAGTAAAACTGGCCGTGGAAGACGATAATTCATTAGATGTCTCCGATATAGAGTTTAAACTTCCAAAACCTTCATACACTATCGACACACTAACTTATCTAAGTGAAAAATACCCGCAACATGAATTCTCTGTAATCATGGGTTCTGACAGTTATCAAAATTTAGGAAATTGGAAAAACCCCGATTTATTATTGGAATCCTATAAGTTTCACTTGTATCTGCGGCCAGGCTTCCCGGTGAAAAATCTTCATAAAAATGCAAGCATCGTTGAAGCACCACTTTTGGAAATTTCAGCAACGCAAATAAGAACGCTTATTCAGCAGAACAAAACAATCCGGTATATGGTGCCAGATAAAGTAAGAATGGAAATTGAGCAGAACCGATACTATAAAAGTTGAATAAGACCAAATACCAAAAATAGAAGCACTAAAACAGGTGAAGGGATTTTTGTAAACTGGAGAGCAGCAAACGTTACAATTACAGCAACCAGGTTAAACCAATTAAACGGGGTAGAGATTGAAATGAAGAGTACTAAAGAAGCTGCAATCATAATTCCCACAACCACTGCATTTATTCCTTCCATCGCTCTAAAAACTACCACGTATTTTTTAAGCCTGTTCCAGATAGGATAAAAAAAGATTACCAATAGAAAGCTAGGTAGAAAAATCGCTACTGATCCTATAACTGCCCCCAAAACCTGGTAAGCGGGGCCGAGGTGTTTTAAAACCATCCCACCCACAAACGAAGCAATAGAAAAAATAGGTCCCGGAAACGCTTGAACCATTCCCGCACCCGTTAGAAATTCTTCAGGAGATAGATAACGCGTTTTTGCCCTAAGCACATACTGCTCAAACATCATGGGAATTAGTACACCTCCTCCCCCGAAAACCAAACTTCCGAAACGATAGAAATTTTCAAACAAATTCACCGGCTTCCGCATAACCCATTCGTTGACACGCGCATATTCGCTAAGAATACCTGCAAAAATAAATATAGAAATAAAAAGCCATATGTTTCCCCATTTTATTGGTTTTGGATTTTTAGAAACTGCCGGAATACGTTTATCGCTAAAATTGCTAATAATACTACCTGCAATTATAAGGATTGGAAAAATCCAGGGCGAACTAATTGAAACGGTAACAAGCAACGCTCCCAACATGATGAAGAATGTGGCCTGGTGCTTAATAAAAATTTTAAAGCTGTGGAATGCCGAATAGGCTAGAAAGCCAACTGCCATCGGCTGAACAAATCGAAATATCTCTACGTTGACGAACTGAAACACAAAGCTAAAAAGACCCATAAGGACACACGCAGGAAAAATCCAAATCAGCAATGTAAGAGCCGCTAAAAATATACCTCCGCGTTTATACCCTATGATCGTTATGAGTTGGCTGCTACTCGCACCTGGCAATAGCTGTACGAACGCATTCAATTCAAGCAACTCATCCTCACTAACGTACCGATGCTTATTTACAAAGAGGTGGCGCATTCTTAAAAAATGCATCTGTGGACCACCAAAAGCAGTAAGGCTGTGCCAGAACACAGCCTTCAAAAAAGATATGTGGCGAACCAATACCAAATACCTGCAAGTTTAAACCCCGTGGGTTATTCAGCAAATTATTTCTTTAAACCGATTTCCCTAAGCCTTTCGTCCAAATATTCTCCGGCCGTGGCATCTTCATAACTTTTGGGATGTTTCTCATCGATACAGCCTTCAAGGCAAGCTAAACTCATTTCACTCCGTGGGTGCAAAAAGAATGGCATTGAGAACCTTGAGGTATGCCATAAATCACGGGAAGGATTTACAACACGATGGGTTGTACTTCGTAGTTTATTATTGGTAAGGCGCTGAAGCATATCGCCCACATTCACAACTATTTGATCCAGCAAAGAGGTAACGCCTACCCATTCATTCTGACGAGTTAGAATTTGCAGGCCATCCGCACTTGCACCTACCAAAAGAGTAATTAAGTTAATATCCTCATGTTGCTCTGCCCGAATAGCACTGGAAGGCTCTTGAGTAATAGGAGGATAATGAATACAACGTAAAATGCTATTTCCATTATGAACATTGGGGTCAAAGAAATTTTCATCCAAACCAAGATATAGCGCTATTGCCTGAAGCATCGAAGAGCCGCTCTTTTCAAAATGCTTGTAAGCCTGGTATAGCGTTTCATTGAATTGAGTAATTTCATTTACCTGCACATTATCTGGATACTCTTCCTTAATTAAATCGTTGTCTTCAACGTTTTGCCCGTACTGAAAAAACTCCTTCAAGTCCGGAGCCTCGCTACCCTTCGCATGTTCACGACCAAAACTTGTATATCCTCGCTGTCCTGCAAGCCCTGGCACCTCGTAATCCAACTTCTTCTCGAGTGGTAAAGAAAAAAACTGCTGAACATATTCATATAGGTTTGCAATCAGTTCATCGGGCACACCATGATTTTTCAAAGCAACAAAACCTACCTCTTCATAGGCTTTACCAAGTTGAGCCACAAAGGATGCTTTTCGGGTGGGATCGCCACTTAAAAAATCAGCTAGATCAACTACGGGAATAGACATACAATCTCATTTTAGGTAATACAAAAATATCTTTGAAGGCGATAAACACGAAATGTACAAAACTAATATAGACAGGGTGCGATACTGGGGATAAAATAAATGGAGATAGATGAGCAAAAAAAATCCTGCGGAAAGCAGGATCGTAATTTATATTGGGTTGTTTGGCCTATTTAGTCAGCTTGAACGATTTCACAAAAGTATCTCCACTAAAAGCATTTACCACGTAGGTACCATCATTGAGATCACTCATATTTATATCTAGCAACTGAGCTCCCTGCTCTATTTGTGCGCTAATTGTTTTTGCAATGAAACCATTTGTATCAAAAATCTTCAAAGTAAGTTTACCAATTTCATTGGCTATTACACTAAAATAACTAATAGAGTCAGCAACTGATGATTGGATATCTTGGATCTGCATAAACAATGAATTAATACAACATCAGACACAAAAAATATGCCGCTAGCTGCACCGATGTACTTACAATTTTCTTATACTCCCAATGGAAGTCAACTCTTCATTCGATGGGTCTAACATCATGTAATGCTGCACATCATTAATCAACATTTCATCTAGTATGTTGATGATTGATTTATACGATGCTTCCCCGGTTGGTTTAATCAATACCAACAAATCATTCCCATCATGGGATAAACTTTCCAACAACTGTTTCTTTTTATTAATGATATCTCTGCATGCTTTTTCAGCAACAACCTGAAGTGCTTTTTCATCCACCCCTTCATAATAAAAAACAGAATCCCCGGCGCCTGGTAAGAATGTAATGGTTTTGTATGCGGGATGCTTTGAAGGCAACGGAGCTAATTGATCATTGGGCATTATCAACCGCATTGCCTTCGACTCTTGCATGGACGTTGTAAAAATAAAAAAAGTAATGAGGAGAAATCCAAGATCTACCATAGGCGTCAGATCTACCCGGGTAGACCTTTTCTTTACTTGCTGCACTCCTTTCTTTTTAGTCTCCGGACCTTGATTTATTTCAGCCATAATTTTGGTATTTGCTAATAGGATGCAAACCCCATTTGTATCCATAAAAAAACCCACCGTTTAGGTGGGCTACTATTTTAAAAAACTAATTAATTACCGTACTCACTCAGAAACTTAATTCGCATAATTTTCAATTGTTCCCACTCAAAGCCGCTGTCTGCTAACTCTTCCTGGGCTACCTGTAGCGATGATGTTTCGCAACTGCGGAAATAATCCATTATTTCTTCTTGTTCATCTTCATCCATCATGTCATCTATAGCATAAGTCAAATTCAACTTGGTGCCGCTTGCTACAATTGTTTCCATTTCTTCGAGCAATGCATCCAACCGCAGATCCTTCGACTTTGCAATAGTCTCCAGTGGTATTTTCTTATCTACATTCTGGATGATAAAAATCTTGTTACTGCTTTTGTTGGCCACACTCTTCATCACAAAATCATCCGGCTTTACTATTTCATTTTCCTCTACGTAGGTAGCAATTAAATCCACAAATGGTTTACCATACTTAATAGACTTGCCAACACCAACTCCCTGCACTTTCTCCAATTCTTTCAACGTTGTTGGATACATCGTTGCCATGTCTTGTAAAGATGTTTCCAGGAATAACACGAATGGTGGAAGTCCTTTCTTCTTTGCTTCCTGCTGCCGCAAATCTTTCAACATTTCAAATAAACGCTCATCAGTAGTATTAGTAACCTCTGCATTAGAGTCTCCGCCTTCATCATCGTCTGCAAAGGCATCTTCAAACGTGTTGTTTAAAACAATTTTGAAGCTTTGTGGCTTTTTTAAAAACGCCTCAGAGGTTGGTGTAAATTTCAATAAGCCATATTCTTCAATATCCTTAACCAACAAATTCTCCAGTAGCATTTGCCGGATCAAACTATTCCAATAATGAACATCCTGGTCTTTACCAACACCAAACAACTCGAGATCATTGTGCCGATACATCTGAATTTGCGGCGTTTGTTTGCCTATCACCACATTCACCGTGTAATCAATTGTGAAACGCTCGTCTAAAGCCTTCACTACTTTTAAAACCTTCACCACATTATCTTTTGCTTCTATCTTCTCCTTTGGTGTACAGTTATCGCAACCACCCGTGTCCTTACATCCAGCCGTATCCCAAACCTCACCAAAATAATGGAGTAATATTTTTCTGCGACAAACACTGCTCTCCGCGAAACTCACCGTTTCATTAATCAACTGTGCGCCCACCTCTCTTTCACTTAATGGCTTATCGCGCATTAGGTGCTCAAGCTTCGCCACGTCTTTATGAGAATAATACAAAATGCATTTTCCTTCCATTCCGTCGCGACCGGCGCGGCCGGTTTCTTGGTAATAATTTTCTATACTCTTAGGAATATTGTAATGGATAACGAAGCGGATATCTGGTTTATCAATGCCCATTCCAAAAGCGATAGTGGCAACAATTACTTGTGTATCTTCTTTTAAAAACTTATCCTGGCGCTCGGCCCTCAGCTTTGGATCTAAACCAGCATGATAAGCTACAGCTTTAATCTTATTGGCCACTAAAATCTCAGCAAGTTCTTCCGTCGTCTTACGGTTTAGGGTATAAATAATTCCACTCTTCCCTTTGTTTTGACTAATAAACCGAACGATGTGCTTGATGGTTTGATCCTTATTAACCTTTGGCTGTATTTCGTAATAAAGATTATCCCGATTGAATGAAGAGATAAACACAGCTGGCTGACGCAAACCAAGGTTCTTAAGAATATCGCTTTGAACCTTCGGCGTAGCCGTAGCAGTAAGCGCAACAATGGAAACATCAGCATTGATCATTGTCATCATGTCGCGCAGCCTGCGGTACTCCGGGCGAAAGTCATGCCCCCACTCAGAAATACAGTGTGCCTCATCCACTGCAAAAAAGGAAATCTTCAGATCGCTAAAGAAGTCAAGGTTTTCTTGCTTTGTCAACGTTTCTGGAGCTACATATAATAATTTGGTTCTTCCCTCAACAAGGTCAAGTTTCACCTCACGTTGCTGAACCTTCGTAAGCGAGGAATTTAAAAAATGGGCTACATGATCCTTCTCACTGTAACCTCTTACCAAGTCCACCTGGTTTTTCATCAGGGCAATAAGTGGACTTACAATAATCGCACAACCCTCCATAATTAATGCGGGCAGCTGGTAGCATAAACTTTTACCACCACCCGTAGGCATGATTACGAAAGTATCGGTGCCATTTAATAGTGTGTTGATTGCTTGTTCCTGGGTTCCTTTAAAATGATCGAAACCGAAATATTGTTTGAGTGCACCGTAGATGTCATAGTTGTGGTTGCTTACAGCAACAGAAGTTTTGGACTTTTTGGGCGATGCAGTCTTTTTTGTTGTTGGTTTTTTTATTGTCGTTGCCATATTTCAATTTTTCACGATCCACCTCCGCGGCAGCTCTTTGTAGAATAGATAAGATATCTGGTTTGTATTTCTCCTAAGTTACTGAAGAAACTTCTTGAGAGGAAGACATCAGCTTTTTTTGAAGGTCAGCGAAGTTAACTCAGCACAGGGGTGAACGAAACCGACTTTTGTTAAAGTTTTTACTTTTATAACCATTCATAAAAAATATACTTTCTAGCATATTGCTTTCCAAAACGACATCTATTTATCTGGTACTATCGTTAATGCGCAAGAAATTTTTCGTACCGTAATCACTGTATTTTTGCGCCGCATGAATTCTATTATACACCAGACTGCTTTGCGAACAATAGAGCTTGAAGCTCAGTCTGTAGCGGGATTGGCAAAATACATTAATGCTGATTTTGAAAAAGCCGTCTATGCCATCCGCAATAGTACTGGCCGGTTTATAATTAGTGGTGTTGGCAAGAGTGGTATAGTGGCTCAGAAGATTGCTGCTACCTTAAATAGCACCGGCACCCCTAGTCTATTTATGCATGCTGCAGATGCCATACATGGCGACCTGGGTATGATTCAAAAGGATGACGTTGTGATGCTGGTTAGCAAAAGCGGTGAGAGCCCTGAGATAAAAGTTCTCATCCCATTGATAAAAAACTTTGGAAATACGTTGATTGGAATGGGTGGCAATGCCAACTCGTACCTGGCCCGTTGCACTGATTATTTTTTAAACACAACTGTAGAGCAGGAGGCTTGCCCCAATAACCTTGCGCCTACCAGCAGCACTACGGCACAAATGGTAATGGGCGATGTAGTTGCCGTGTGCCTGATGGAACTGGCGGGATTTAACGGACAGGATTTTGCAAAATACCACCCCGGTGGAAATCTGGGTAAACGAATGTACCTGCGGGTGCAGGATCTTTATGCAGATAACGCCAAGCCTGCAGTTCTGCCATCCGCTAAACTGGGTGATGTTATTATAGAGATCACACAAAAAAGGTTGGGCGCTACCGCTGTAATTAGTGAGGGTGGAGAAATAGCCGGAATGATTACCGACGGTGACCTAAGGCGAATGCTCTCCAAAAACACTTCGCTGAATGACCTGGTTGCTGCTGATATTCTTTCACTCAATCCTAAAACTATTTACCCGGAAGAACTTGCGGTTCATGCCTTAGATATCCTCAGGCAAAATGATATTAGTCAATTGATCGTTATTAATAAAACCGGCGCCTACCTGGGAATGTTGCACCTGCACGACCTTGTACGCGAAGGAATCGTCTAACACCAAAAAATCACATCACCAATACTAAAATGAACAAAAACCATTACGTTGCCATCATGGCCGGAGGGATCGGAAGTAGATTTTGGCCCAAGAGCCGTGTAGGATATCCCAAACAGTTCCTCGATATTTTAAACACAGGCAAGTCTCTTATTCAGTGGACCTACGAACGCTTCGCAAATTTCATTCCTGCAGAAAATATCTTCATCGTTACTTCTGAAGAATACACGACCATTGTACAACAGCAATTACCAACACTGCCCTTTAGTAACATTGTAGCTGAGCCGAGCAGAAAGAATACTGCACCCTGTATTGCTTATATATCTTTCAAAGTATTAGCCAAAGATCCAAATGCTACTTTGATCATTGCGCCGGCAGATCACCTCATTTTAGATACTGCAGCATTTGAAGCCACTTGTGCTACCGCCATAGAATTTGTAGAAAAAAACGATGCACTGGTTACACTAGGAATAAAACCAACTTATCCTAACACGGGTTACGGTTATATTCAGCATGAAGCAAACTCTGAAACAGACTCTATTTATAAGGTTCGAACATTCACCGAAAAGCCGAACCTGGAATTAGCAAAAACTTTTTTGCTGAGTGGCGATTTTCTTTGGAACGCCGGCATCTTTATTTGGAAAGCAACTACCATCATTGACAGGTTTGAAAAACATCAACCTGAAATGTTCGAGGTATTTGCAGGTGAGAAAGATAAGTTTAATACTGACGATGAGAAGGAAGCAATAGATCGCATTTATCCACTTTGCACCAGTGTATCTATTGATTATGCTGTGATGGAAAAAGCAGATAATGTGTACGTGATACCCAGCAGTTTTGGATGGAGCGATTTAGGTACATGGGCTAGTGCATACGATAATCTTGAAAAGGATTACCTGGGCAATGCTGTAGCCGGCGACAAGGTGTTAGTGATTGATGCCACACAATGTATGGTGTCAGCTCCCCACGACAAGCTGTTAGTTTTACAAGGATTGGACGACTTTATAGTAGTAGATACGAAAGATGTTTTGCTGATTTGTAAGAAAGATAAAGAACAGGAAATAAAAGATTATGTAGCAGAAGTGAAGCGGAACATTGGTGACGATTACCTATAATAATTCATTTTAAGTATGAAGGAAGCTGCTGAAAATTGCAGCTTTTTTTTATTGCCAAATCACCGTTAAAAACGCCATTGATCCTAAGTCAATCAGCCTGCTTGAATTAATATTGAAAAAATTAACCCCTACTTGCTCAGAAGTTTACCCGTTATAATTCTTCTTTTTACCTGCTTTGCTATTACTAGCAATGCGCAAGTAACAGTCAGCGGTACAGTGTACGACATTACGAAGAAAACACCCATGGAGGCAGTAAGTGTATTAAGTACGTCGGGCAGGGGAACGTTTACAGACTCATTGGGCCGGTACTCAATAACCGTATCCGAAAAAGATTCTATCTTTTTTTCTTACCTGAATAAACCCACACCCAAATATGCGGTTACCAATATTCAAAATATTTACGCCTTCGATATTTCTATCTTAAGAAAAGTTCAGGAACTACCTGGCGTATTTGTAAAGCCCAGGAATTATAAAATGGATTCTATCCAGAATAGAACAGACTATGCCAAAATTTTTGGTTATTCAAAACCCGGATTCAAAACTTCTACCTTATCAACTCCTGGTTCCTTTGGTGTTGGCCTTGATATTAACGAACTGATCAACATGTTTAAGTTTAGAAAAATACGGAGTACGCTTGCCTTTCAAAAACGTCTGTTGCAGGAAGAGCGGGACAAATATGTCAGCTTCCGTTTTAATAAAGGTCTGGTACGGAAATTAACCGGACTTCAAGCACCTGCAATAGACTCTTTTATGAGAGATTATCGGCCAACTTATGGGATGGCAGTTCAATTTAACGATCTGGAATTTGGACATTTTATCATGGAAGCATTCAAATATTACAAGGCAGGTGTAAAGATCGATTTGAAATATTTGAAGCAATTTGAGGATGAAGGAGAGATGAATTAAAAATGCTATTCTCAAAGCAACTATGTTTCATTAAAGAACAACATTGATATCTAAAAGGTGTTTTCTTTATGTTCCTCTAAACTATCCTTACCCCCTAAACTGTAATAGCTATTCTCCTCATCACCTTGTGCCATGGCATCCCCGTCTACGTCGTTTAAATCAGCGTCCGGTACATCCAGGTCGCTTCCAGCTTTAGGAGTCCATCCACGCAGTGCAAGTTCTTCGTCTTCACCCATGTCCATATCTGCATCGCGTGGGCCCAGCAATAGTATATCTTCAGCTGTTACGTCTGCCTCCGTACCAGCAACTATACCCAGCTCATCATCTTCCATATCATCTGGAATTTCTACACTGGTTATACCTTTTACCGGTGCCGCACTTCCGATATTTTTTAGATGAATGCTGTCACTAACATTTGAGCGTGTAAGATTATCTACATCAACATCTACCCTACCCTCATTATTCTCCGGATTAAGTAAATCTTCATTTGCCGGGTAATGCGGGTATCCCGGAAAGTCTTTGTCAATGTTTGCGTCGTTTGCTTCATCCACCTCAGCTGGAGAAGTAATCGCTTCTTTGGGATTGTTGTCTCCGGGTGTTGGTTGGCCAGGTGTAATCGACTCGTCTTGATTGTTAATCATATATTTCTTTATTAGAGCTCTAATAAAAAAACATGCCTTTATAAAATACTGGTTGGAAAACTGGTTCAAAGTGATAGCATATTTTGACAAGAGAGTTGTATATCAACATAAAAGCAAAAATTATTGCAGGCGTAATCACCTAGAAGCAAGTGTAGAAACAAACTGTTTGCCGCTTATGGCATGCTTTTGTTTTCATCATGCCTACATCATCTATAACTAATCTTGTAAACTATGAAACAGAAATTAAGCACGAAAAAGCTACTCCCCTCAACAGCCTTTTTGGTTGCCCCCGGTGTTTGGGGGATGAAGGATACCATCGTAAACTTTTACATCATACAAGACGGTGCCTCGAGTGATTGGGTGCTGGTAGATACTGGAATGAAATGGTCTGGCAGTAAAATAAAAAAGCTAGCAGCCACTTTGTTTGGCGAAGAAAGCAAACCATGCTGCATCGTATTAACCCATGGGCATTTCGATCATGTTGGGTCGGTTGCAGAATTGGCAAGTGAGTGGGATGTTCCGGTGTATGCGCACTATATGGAAATACCTTACCTCACGGGTAAGTCAAGCTATCCCCCACCAGACTCCACGGTTGGTGGTGGAATGATGGCTTCGGTTGCATTCCTGTATCCAAAGTCTCCCATCAATATTTGGCAGCATATACATGTTTTACCTTCAAACGAAACAGTGCCTTGTCTGCCCGGGTGGAAATACATTCATACACCCGGACATGCACCCGGACATGTAAGTTTATTTAGAGAACAAGACAAAGTGTTAATAGCAGGTGATGCCTTTGTAACGACCAAACAGGAATCTGCCATTTCCATACTCACAAATCGTAAAGTGATGTCAGGCCCTCCAAAGTACTTTACAAGCGACTGGGAGGCTTCAAAAGAATCTGTGAGGAAACTAGCCTATATACATCCCAACATAGCAGCAACTGGCCACGGAGCTCCAATGATGGGCACTGAACTGAACCAGTCGCTTGAACATCTTGTAAATAATTTTGAAGCCGAGGCTGTGCCAACCCATGGACGATACGTTCTTCATCCGGCAGTTGCAGATGCCAATGGTGTTGTTTTTATACCTGAAAGATCGCGTAGGGAAACAACTGAATTAGCCTGGAAGGCTTTTGGCTTAACTGCAGCAATCGCTTTGGGTGTAGTGATGAAAACTGTTACCAACAATAAGCGAAAAAAACGCTTAAACGAACAGATGCTGGAAATGGAATACAACTTCTAATTCAGAAGACTGACATGGGGCAGCATTGATCGAAAATGCTGGTTACAAAAAAAGTGGTTCAAGTAGTTGAGCCACTTTTTTATTGCTTTGCAATCAACGACTAACCTAACAAACCTGCAGCACGGCTAATATCCAGCATGCGGTCAATAGGTTTTTTCGCTGCAAGTCTTAAGCTTTCGTCCATGGTAATTTCTGGTACCTCGTACTTCATACACAAATACAATTTCTCCAAAGTGTTCAGCTTCATGTAGGGGCAATCGTTGCATGCACATGAATTGGTTGGTGGTGCCGGAATAAAGGTCTTGTAAGGAGAATCCTTCTGCATCTGGTGCAGAATGCCGGTTTCAGTGGCCACAATAAATTCTTTGGAAGAATCAGTTTTCGAGTACTTTAAAATCTGAGTGGTGCTGCCAATGAAATCAGCAATCCGCAATACTGGTTCTTCACATTCCGGATGCGCTAACAGTTTAGCATTAGGGTGGCGCACCTTCAACTTAGTAATTTTTTCAAGACTAAAAATTTCATGAACCATACAGGCGCCGTTCCAAAGCAGCATATTTCGGTCGAGTTTCTTGTTGATGTAAGCGCCAAGGTTTTTATCAGGTGCAAAAATAATTTTCTGATCTTTTGGCAAACTGTTCAGGATAGCTTCAGCATTTCCACTGGTGCAAATGATATCACTCAAGGCTTTAATCTCAGCCGTGCAGTTAATGTAGCTTATCACCAGGTGATCGGGATGTTTCTCTTTGTAAGCTCTAAACAAGTTAGCTGGTGCGCTGTCAGCCAGCGAACAACCAGCTCGTAAATCGGGCAGTACTACTTTCTTGGTAGGGTTAAGAATCTTAGCTGTCTCCGCCATAAAATGAACCCCGGCAAATACGATCAGGTCTGCATCGGTTGATTGGGCCTTTTGCGCTAACCCCAGGCTATCGCCTATATAATCAGCTACATCCTGGATGTCGGGCTCCTGGTAATAATGCGCCAGTACAATCGCATTCTTTTCCTTTTTCAATTTTTCAATCTCGTAAAACAAGTCAAGGTGCACATCAACCTCTACATCCAGGAAACCCTTTTCAACTACGTTATGCTTAGCCGTTTCAATGTTCATAAATCAGGTAATAGTATTTAAATACACTTATTTATATAAACCCCTATTACTATTACGGGTGTTAATAGCGGGATAAGTCGTAAAATTATTATTTGCAAATGTAGAATATGCTGCTTTATCCACTTCAATTAACAAAGCGTCCACATATCTTTTTTCAATATTAATAGGTGTTGTAGTGTATTACCAACAGGTGGGGACAATAGATTCGCTGTAAAAATATTTGGAGTCATCCTCAGTTAACAACCGTGTTTGCAAGTGAACAACTTTCGCCAGATTATCTTAGAAATGAAGTTTTGGTTTTTCAAGAAATAGTTAGACCCGCCGTCTCCACGAAATGAAAATGAAGAAAGTACCCTTATCCACAGGTAACCATGCTTTTAAACAAGGCGGTGTGGAGATTTAAAAAGGACTATGATTTGGAAATATAGAAGTTTCTACTTTTCAACATTTAAAACTTGTGCCTCAAGTTGTAGAACGCAAGAACAACAAGCATTTGAGCGGGTTTTCCACAATTTGTTCAAACCATATATTCCCCTATTTTTGCGATCCACTTAAAAAAGCTATATAATAATATGTCGGTTATTCAACAAATCAGGGATAAATACGCTGCCGTGGTGATTGCAGTGATTGCGCTAAGCTTAATTGGTTTCATTTTGATGGATGCCTTTGTAGGCCGTGGCTCAGGAAGAGGAAGCAGCAGTACGGTAATAGGAAAAGTGAATGGCCAGAAAATAGACCAAACCGAGTTTGAGAAAAAAATAAATCTGGCGCAAACCATGTATGGTGCCCAGGCTAAGCGTGAACAACTAATCGGTAACGTTTGGGAGCAAACGGTAGACGAGATTGTAATGAAGCAAGTATATGATGACCTTGGTTTGAAGTTTACGCCGAAGGAGCTGAACGATGTTTTGTTTGGACAAAATGCTCCCCAGTGGCTAAAAAATGAATTTACCGACAAGCAGACAGGCGAGTACAAAGTGAACGAGGCGAAACAATATTTTGCTCAAATGAAGAAGCAGCAGAATAATCCAAACTTGGACATGTTCAACGAAGCTTATATAAATCCAACCATCAGCCAGGGATTAAGAATGAAGTACATGGCCATGCTTACGCAAAGCACCTATATTCCAAAATGGATGGTGGAGAAAACAATTGCAGATAATAATTCGCTTGCTAGTTTTTCATATGTAAATGTTCCTTACAGCAGTATTGCAGATAGCACAATTAAAGTAAGCGATGATGAAGTGAAAGCATACATTGGTAAGCATGCAGACGGTTTTAAACAAGATGAACCAAGCCGCAGTATTTCTTACGTAACTTTTAATGCTACTGCCAGCAAAGAAGATTCGCTTAATGCCATCACCCAGATAAACACACTTAAAAGCGAGTTTGGTACTACTACTGAAGACGAACAATTTGTAACCCGTACAGGAAGTGAAATGCCTTTCTTCAATGGTTTTACTGCAGGTTCTAAAATGCAAATGCCGAACGCTGACACGATCCGGTCGCTTGGTGTTGGACAGGTTTACGGTCCTTACATCGATGGTAATAATTATGTTCTTGCAAAAATGCTTGATCGCAGAATGATACCGGATAGTGTGAAAGTGAGGCACATCCTGATTAAGACCGGCGAACAAGGAAAAGAAACACTAAGTGATAGCCTGGGTAAAATGCGTATCGACAGTATTGCAAATGCCATTCAGAGTGGCGCAGATTTTAATACTTTGGTGATAACCCGCAGTGATGATGAAGGAAGCAAAGCAACGCAGGGAGAATATGATTTTACTTCTCAACAGTTTCCTACTCTTAGCAGAGAATTTGCTGAAGTGGCATTTTATGGTAAGCCCGGTGACAAAAAAACAGTAAAGGTGCAGAACGGATCTTACAGTGGTTACCATTATATAGAGGTGCTAAGCCAAAAGAATATTGAACAGGGATACAAGATAGCGTATGTGGCAAAACCAATCAATGCAAGCCAGTCTACTGTTAACAGTGCAAATGGGCTAGCATCACAGTTTGCCGCAGATAGCCGTAACAAGAAGCAGTTTGATGACAATGCTGCAAAGAAAAGTTTGCAGGTTAATTCAATGATGGATATCAAACAAAACGATTTTACTGTAGCTGGTTTAGGCGAAAGTCGTCCGTTCATCCGCTGGGTTTATGAGGCTAAGACAGGTGATGTAAGCGAGCCATTTGAAGTGGGCGAAAAGTATGTGGTTGCTACTGTAACAAGTGTTTCAGAAAAGGGACAAATGAGCGTAGCGAAAGCACGTCCATCTGCCGAGCCATTTATTATTAATGAGAAGAAGGCGCAAATAATCATCAACTCAAAATTCAAAGGAGGCGCTACACTGGAGGCAGTTGCGCAAGGCGCAGGCATGCCGCTGCTGCGTGCTGACAGTGTAAGTTTCGCTCAGCCCTTTATACCGCAGGTAGGTAACGAACCAAAAATTACCGGAGCTGCTTTTAATAAGAGTTTAAAAGGAAAAATTTCTGAACCGATTGCAGGTAGTACTGGGGTATTTGTAGTGCGTGGCGAGAACATAACAGCAGCGGCAAATGCACAGGTAAACGTGGAAGAAACCCGCAAGCAAATGGAAATGCAACAAAAGCAAATGGGCGGTTTCCGCAGTATGGAAGCTTTGAAGAAAGCAGCAACGATTTCAGACGACCGGTCTAAGTTTTATTAATCACATAGTAATAGTAAAAAAAGCGCTCCGCTCTGCGGAGCGTTTTTGATTCCAGCCTAATAATGCCGGGCAAGTGAAATTGATCAGCCATAGAAGCTTACTTGCATGTAAGGCAAAACGTTTAACAACAACTAACACACAGCTTTTGTAAATTTGTGACCACTTATGGAGCCAATCATTAACAAAGTATCTGAGAGTTTAATTACTACGATCGACCTTGAAGAATTTTATCCGAAAGGAGAAGTGGTAGTGTTTGATTTAAAACCTTTCTTGTTTATGGAGTTGATCTTAAAGGAAAAGGATTTCAGGGCTGCGCTTCAGTCGCTGGATTGGGAACAATACCGCGATAAGTTGGTTACGATTACCTGCACGGCTGATGCTATTATTCCCATGTGGGCCAATATGCTGGTGGCTACTAACCTGCAACCAGTGGCTAAAGAAGTTGCATTTGGTACCCAACAGGAATTTATAAAATACTTGCTGCAGAAAAATCTATCGTCGCTGCGCGGCGAAGATTATGCCGACAAAAGAGTAGTTGTAAAAGGCTGTGGCGATGTAGCTATACCGGAGACAGCATACGTAGAAATCACTGCGAAACTTCGCCCCTTTGTAAAGAGTATTATGTATGGCGAACCCTGTAGTACCGTACCGATTTTCAAAAGAAAATAGCTTTTTAAATTGGCTTAAGATGGATATAGAACAACTGCGCGATTATTGCCTTTCGAAACCCGGCGCAGAAGAAGGATTTCCTTTTGGTGAACAGACATTGGTCTTCAAGGTTGACAAAAAAATTTTTCTGCTCGCTTCGCTCGATTCTTTTCCGCTACAATTCAATGTAAAATGTGAGCCACAAAAGGCAATTGATCTGCGTGAAGAATACCCGGCGATTTTACCAGGCTACCATATGAACAAGAAGCACTGGAACACCATCATCGTAGATGGAACCTTACCACACAAACTGTTGGCGCAAATGATCGACAATTCTTTTACGCTGGTGCGGGGAAAACAGAAACGAGAAGCGTAAGAGCAAACTCATTTTTACACGAGTACCTGAATCAAAAACGGACCCATTAGGATCCGTTCGTATTGATTTATTAAAGCTGATTATAAGACCAGCATCGCATCTCCGTAAGTCGAAAATTTATACTTGTCTTTGATTGCCTTTTTATAGGCTTCCATAATTAAATCGTACCCCCCAAATGCTGCAGTAAGTATCAGTAAGCTGCTTTTTGGAAGATGGAAGTTGGTAACCAAAGAATTTGCCACATTGAAATCGTAGGGTGGATGAATGAAGTTTGTTGTCCAACCTTCATTTGGTTTCAGCAATTGCGCGGAGGTGTAGGTGCTTTCTAAGGCACGCATTGTGGTCGTTCCAATCGAACAGATTCTTCTACCTTCTACTTTGGCTTTGTTCACAATTTTACAAGCTGACTCATCTACTTTATAAAACTCCGCATCTGCTTTGTGCTTGTGAAGATCTTCAACCTCTAACGGTCTGAAAGTACCAAGGCTGGAATGCAGCGTAATTTCTGCGAAGCGAATTCCTTGAATTTCGGCACGCTTAATCAACTGCTCACTAAAGTGAAACCCAGCTGTTGGGGCTACCACCGCACCTTCATGTTTGGCATAAACCGTTTGGTAGCGAATTTTATCTTCTTCGTCTGGTTTGCGTTTAATGTATTTAGGCAAAGGCGTTTCACCCAACGCATCTAACTGCTTTTTAAAGTCTTCGTCCGAACCTTCCCACAAGAAACGGATGGTTCTTCCGCGGCTGGTGGTGTTATCAATTACTTCAGCTTCCAATTCGTCATTGTCACCAAAGTAAAGTTTATTACCGAGCCTGATTTTCCTCGCTGGGTCAACGATCACATCCCACAAACGATTGGCTTTGTTTAATTCGCGCAGCAGGAAAACTTCTACAACAGCACCGGTTTTGTCTTTACGGCCATACAAACGAGCCGAAAAAACCTTCGTGTTATTTACAACAAACACGTCTTTGTCATCAAAGTATTCAAGAATATCATGGAAATGCCTGTTTTCCATTTGCCCGGTTTTACGGTGTACTACCATCATTTTGCTGTCTTCCCGCTTTTTTGCAGGGTTTTGAGCAATAAGATCAAGTGGGAGGTCGAAAATAAATTTTGATAATTTCATAACTGTTTGAAGGAGATTCGTATGATCCTGCTAAATATGGTGCAGGAAAGAATGCGCGAAGATAAAGATGCTGTACTAGAGAGTAGGACAAAAGTTTGTTTTAAGGGCCGTTAAACCAAGTTTTTAACACCAACCTCTCTATAAATAGCTTATATACCCACGATTTTTGCACCATGGGGCAAAGTCTTAGCCTGCCAATCAGGCATCGGTTATCGGCGCTTCCTGGCGGGGCTTTGCTTTTCTACCCTTGACTTTCCCCTTAATTTAGCGGCTTTTGCTGTTGGCTTGTTGCTGCGTTTTGTTGTGTGTTTCGGCGCAGCCGCATTTCTATTCTTTATTGAAATGGGAGCACCTTTTTTACCCGAAGCAGCTTTCTTTATAGGTCCAGTCTTTTTGATAGGCGTTTTAATCGTTTCTGGAAACGGTTCTACATCAGGCTTTTCTTTTTTACTTTTTTGGTTGATAGTATTACTCCACCACTGGTTGCCCGTTATCTTTTTACGCGGCTTGCGTACCTCTTCATATTCTTCGAAAGGGTGGATTGGCTCATCAGCGGCTTGATTTGCCACAGGTTCTTTTTCTTTCCAACCTTTTGGAACACGAACCTTTGGAGAAGCATCTGCTGTTTTGCTTGATTCGACAATGATTTCGTTCATTTTGTCAATTTCACCCGCAGTGAAATAGCGCCATTTGCCTACGCCTAAATTTGCCAACGCAACATTCATAATCCGAACCCGAGTAAGGCTGTGCACCTGATAACCCAGGTATTCGCACATGCGCCGGATCTGCCGGTTGAGGCCTTGAGTTAGTACAATCCGAAACCTTCGGGCACCTTCGGCACGCACGTAACACTTTTTTGTTACCTCATCCAGAATAGGTATGCCGTTCGACATTTTACGAATGAACTCATCATCCACCGGTTTATCTACAGTCACGATGTATTCTTTCTCGTGGTTATTGCTGGCGCGTAAAATTTTATTTACAATATCACCGTCGTTGGTTAAAATGATTAAGCCGTCAGACTCTTTATCCAGGCGGCCTACCGGGAATATTCTTTTTGGATAGCCGATGTAATGGATGATGTTACTCTTATCCTTGGAATCTGTAGTGGAAGTAATTCCAACCGGTTTGTTGAAGGCGATATAAATCGCATTGTTCTTTTTTACCGCATTGATTTTTTCACCGTCAATGGCTACTAAGTCGTTTGGTTTTACCCAAGCACCTTTACGTGCAGTTTTATCATTGATGGTGACACGGCCCGTCTCAATGTACTTGTCAGCTTCTCTGCGCGAACAAAATCCCGATCCACTGATCACTTTATTCAAACTAACGCGGTCATCAATGGGTGGATTCATGGTATTATATTGTAGGCGCAAAGATAGGCGATGGCTATCGGTGATAGTTCTTCGAAACAACAACCAAACGGTACGCACCTTAGCGTATGTTAAAGTTTGTTGCAATCATTTTAAAACACACCTCGTCATTAGTTTACCTTAATGCTTATGATTCAAATTGCTGTGTGCCAAATCGAAAAGGATTTCCCTTTTTCAGAATTGTTCCCAATTTATGAACATCGGGCAATAAGCTCAACCCTGTAAATTATTTTTGGAAATGGACCCGCAATTTTCAACCGCTAACAATCGTACGATGCAGCTACAAGAACTGGAACAGGAAATTCAGGAGCTGGAACAAAAGATGCAGTTCGAGATTACAGCAAACGTATTGCACGATTTAAGGTTACGCGTCCGGTTCCTCAGATGGAAAAAGGAATTATTGTCTGCTGCCTTCGGAAAAGGCAAATAAAAATCCCACTTAAAACCAGCCTCTTCTTTTAAAAACAATAAGCATTATTAGCGGTATTACTAGCATGGCGCTTACGGTTACATAAAACCCCCAGGCTTGGTGTGCATACGGAATAACGTCGAAGTTCATACCAAAAATGCCGCCTATAACCGTTGCCGGGGCAAGCAGGCAAGTAACTACAGCCATCACTTTCATTACTTCATTCATCTTCAGGTTTACTTTGCTTAAGTAAAGATCCTGCAGACTTATCATCATATCGCGATAGTTTTCGGCAAGGTCGTTTGCCTGTACAATATGATCATACACGTCCTTAAAATACTTCGTGGTTTTTTCTTCCAATAATTCACTCTCGCTTTTTAAAAAGCCATTTACCAGTTCACGCACCGGAGACACGTTTCTTTTCAGCACAATCAATTCTTTACGCAGGTTATTGATTTTTGCCAAGGACCTTTGATTGCTATAGCGGATAATTTCTTCCTCTAGCAACTCAATCCTCTCCCCCAATTGTTCCATTACAACGAAGTAATGATCTACGATCATATCGAGCAGGGAGTAGCAGAGATAATCAGCACCGCTTTGCCTCAATTTGCTTGATCCTAATTGTAACTTTTCGCGCAGGCTATTGAACACATCCCGCTTGGCATCTTCCTGGAAAGTGAGCACAAAATTTTTGCCCAGCACAATGCTTATTTGTTCATGCTCCACCAAGCCGTATTGTGGATTGAAGTATAGCATATTGAGCAGGCAAAACATTACGCCTTCTATCTCATCCGTTTTCGGACGTTGGTTTATACTAAGAATGTCTTCGATCAATAAATTGTGAACGCCATAATTTTTACAGATCGACTCCACATCCTGCTTTCTGATACCGTCAATGTTTATCCAGCTTACAAGGTCATTTTCTTTAAAAACAAAACTGGCTTCAGGGGTAGCAACCTTGCATTCTTCAAGCTGGGTACTGCTGTAATTGTACACATAAATTCTTACCTCTTTTGCTTCTTCACGGGTAGGCTGCACCGTAGGGTTTACCTTAAAGATTTCCTTGGTTCGCTTAGTGTTGAAAATGGGTGAGATAAGCCGGGTGATATATTTATCTGGACGCATTGGCTAAAGTTAGAAGGGATTTTTCAATTGAATTTTTATTAAAAAAAAGCCCGCCGAAGCGGGATGTTATTTGAAAAGAGCAATTTAAAGTTTTTCATAAAGTCCGCGAAGTTTATCGCGGGTCATTACCTGTTCCCAGTTTTTTCCGAGCGCATTTTCCCACAGAGGTTTCATACCCAAGCTCACGTTTATCATAGTGTCAAACTGTTCGTCGGTAAGTCCGCTACAAATACCGGAGGGGATTTCTGCACCACTCTTGGCCACCATTTGCTTAAACTCAGCAACTCCTTCAGGGTAATATTCTTCCAGCTGGTTCATCACAATACAATTTCCTATCCCATGTTTTGTACCCAACAAATAACTAAGACCGTAGCTCACGGCATGCGCTACCCCCACCTGGCTGTAAGCTATACTCATACCGCCAGCGTAACTGGCCATCATTAACTTGTCGTCGCTTTCCGCATCCCATGTGTCTTTCTCGAGAAATACCTGCCTGCACAATTCGAGCGCCTTTTCGCCATAGCTTTTACTAAACTCATTCAGGTACGTTCCCTGCAAACTTTCGATGCAGTGGATATAGCAATCCATTCCTGTATAGAAGCGCTGGTTAACCGGTGCATTCGCGGTTAGTTCCGGATCTAAAACAATCTGGTCGAAGGGTGTAAAGTCGCTGTTCATTCCAAGTTTTCTTGTTGGACCGGTAAGCACAGTGGTACGACTTACTTCGGCACCCGTTCCGCTAAGTGTGGGAATACCTGCTTTGAAAACACCCGGAAACTTAACTAGGTCCCATCCCTGGTAGTCGGCAGATGAACCGGGATTTGTCATCATAAGGCTGACTGCTTTTGCCAGGTCTAATGTAGAGCCGCCGCCAATTCCAACCACTCCACTCACCGTTCCAAACTCCTCTTTCAGCCCATGTGCAATACTATCTACATAAGTAGTCTTTGGTTCATATGTCACATCTACAAAAATAAGTTTGTCATTACCCTGAACAGGAATTCTGTTCACCAAGCTAGAAGGTGACTTTTCAAAGAAATGATCGACCAAAAAAATCATTGGTTTTCCATCTTTTCTTTGCGGTTGTAGTATATCGCTCAACTGGTTAAAACTTCCCCTTCCATACACGACATAGCCAATCATTTTAAAATTCCGGAATGCACTCATGGTTATTTTTTTTACAATTGCGAAAATATACTTTTGTTGTGGTGCAAATGGCCGACTTTTAGCCCAGATATTTTGAAAGACCCTATTATGAATGAGAATGTGTGGAAGCTTCCACAGGCAGTGAAGATTTTGCACGGTGCGGTGCACGTAATTACCAATAACAAAAAAGCAATTGTAGGAATAGCCGGCGCAGCTTCGATTGCTGCGTTTTTTATACTTAAAGGAAAAAGAGACGATACCCCACTCTTCGAGCGAACATTATTACAAATGAACACGGTGGAGGAACATGCAGTGCAGCAGATGAGTAAGCTGCAGCATACCCAAGACTTTAATAAAGCGGCCCTTATTTTACAGGATAGCACTTTGCCCGTTTGGCAAAATTTTCAACAGCAGGTGAGTACAACTAAAAAACTGAAGCTAGATAAAGAGCTGGAACGTAAAAGGCAATTGCTGGTTGAATATGCTGATTTAAGAGTGGATCAATCGAAACTGTTGTATAAAGCTTTCAGCGAAAACACAAATTCCTACGACCAGGCGCTTGGCAAAGTGTACGATCGTATTAATTCTATTCTAGACGAACTACAACATTAGAGCAAGCCTTGTGCTCGGATTAAATCTTCGGGGGTATCTATTTCTACGCCCATGTATTCGGTAACGACCATCTTTATTGGTACGCCGTATTCAAGGTATCTGAGGCACTCAATTTTTTCTGAATTTTCCAGCGGCGTAGCTGGCCAGCTAGTAAAACGCATCAAGGCTTCTTTACGAAACGCGTACACGCCTATGTGTTCGTAGTAGGTTGTTGCTACTTCCTTATTTCGCGGAAACGGAATTACTGAGCGACTAAAGAATAGGGCATTCATGTTGCGGTCTACAGCCACTTTTACGTAGTTTTCATCACTAATAAATTTCTGATCAGTAAGAATCTGCATGAGTGAGGCTACCTGCACAGTTTCACCATCAGCGCCTTCAAATACCCGCAATAACTTTTCAAGAGGTTCTTTTTGAACAAAGGGCTCATCACCTTGCACATTTACAATAATATCTGCATCCATGTTTTCGACAGCCTCAGCTATGCGGTCGCTGCCACTTTCGTGTGGACGCTTGCTCATGATAGCCTTGCCTCCATGAGTGGTTATCTCACGGTAAATGATGTCGCTGTCGGTTGCTACAATTACCTCATCAAATAGCCCGGTTGCCTTGGTATTGTCGTGTGTATGCCTTATGACAGTTTTCTCGCCAAGCGTTTGCATGAGCTTAGCGGGAAAGCGGGTAGCAGCATAGCGGGCAGGGATAACGGCGATGATGGCGCCGCGAGTTTCAGGTTGTAGCATAAGATAAAAGTAGTAGAGCGATTGACAAATGAGTGTCGCAAAAATACAGGTTAGCTTTGGCTGCGCACCATCGCGTTTCTATTTTAAAATAGTAGAATAGCCATTTTATTATGAAAAGGAGAAAGCCAGCGCCAAGCTATCACAGCTATACTTTTTATCCTTTCAGCTTACCAAATGGACGAAGCATTAACGATTTAAAATCTTCATCCTTTTCATTAGGATAGTAACGATCGAGGCCGTACTTAATGTCTGATGGATCTAATTTTTTAAAGGTACCAAACAAGCGATCCCAAATGGAAAGGACTGCTCCATAATTACTATCGGTATAGGGCTGCATGTAATGATGATGCACCTTGTGCATGTTGGGAGAAACAAAAACGAAGCTCAGCGCCGTATCAAACCAACGCGGCAAACTAATATTGGCATGCGTAAAAGCCGTAGCCAAAATGAGCAGCGTTTGAAAAATCATTACGGCATACATCGGAGCACCCGATACAATAATGCCCATAAAGAAAAACAAACCCCTCAACACACTTTCAATGGGGTGATGCCTGAGGCCGGTGGTTACATCTACATTGTTATCAGCATGGTGAACCACATGAAAACGCCACAAGGTGAAAATTTTGTGTTCAGTGATGTGTACCATCCATCCGCCAAATAAATCAAGCACAAGAAAGGAAATAAAGATGGTGGCGATGACGGAAGCTTTGGTCCAGTATACAAGACCAATGTTGTTCGTTTTGCACCAATCAGAAATTAAGATAATGATGATGGCTAAGAAGGTGTGAATGACAAGGTGAATGACAGTGAAACTAAAATTTACGCCTGCGTGCCGAAGCTTGTTCCGTTTGTACTTTGGTTCTATTAGCGGGATGGCACCCTCAATAATCCAGAACAAGAGTAGGCCACCCACCAAAAACCCCATTCTTTCAATTGGCCGCTGATCAAGGGTTTGAAAATGCTCAATAATTTTTTGAAACATATTTTTTCATTTGGCTTTCCTAAAAATAAAAAAATCCCTCCGCATGGAAGGATTTCATATGTGAAAGGTTTATGTAAGCCTAATTATTCAGCATGAGGGGCATTACCAACATCAGTAATTCTTCGTTATCCTCAGAAGTTGTGGGCTTAATAATGCCCGCTTTAGTGGAGGTAGCTAACTCTACTTTTACTTCATCTGTTTCAGCAGCATTCAACATTTCTATTAGGAAGCGCGCATTAAAAGCAATCTGCAAATCTTCGCCATCATACTCACAATTCATCCGCTCGTTTCCTTCAAAACTAAAGTCCACATCCTGCGCAGCCATTTGCAACTCGCTTCCGCTAATGCTTAGTGCTACCTGGTTGGTGCTTTTGTTACTAAATACACTTACCCTGCGCAAGGCGCCCTGAAAATCACTTTTACTTACCACCAGTTTGTAGGGGTTGTCAGTTGGGATCACCACTTTGTAATCGGGGAAGCGCGCATCAATCAATCTACAAATAAGCTGCGTAGTGCCATGAGCAACAAATAAGTGGTTGCTATTATAACTGATGGTTAGGTCATCATCATTGTCAGGCAGTGCATTCTTCAACAGGTTCAACGGCTTTTTAGGCACGATAAAGCTGTCTGCTTTTGGACACTTTACATCTGTTCTCTTAAAACGCACCAGGCGATGTGCATCAGTGGCCACAAACTGAATATAATCTTTAGAGAGTTCGAAGAAAACGCCAGTCATAGCGGGGCGAAGATCATCGTTGCTAACGGCAAATAGAGTTTTGTTGATGGCTGTTACCAATGCACTGCTCGGCATGGTAAAAGGTGTTGTATCGTCTGCCGCAGGCTCCTTTGGAAAGTTGTCAGGGTTTTCACCCATTACTTTATACTTACCATTATCGCTGGTAATTTCTACTGCAAAATTTTTGTCGATGTTGAAGGTGAGTGGTTGGTCAGCAATATTCTTTAGTGAGTCAATCAAGATTTTAGAAGGGATACAAACACGGCCGTTGGTCTTGCTTTCTACATCCATCTGAACCCGCATTACAGTTTCCAGGTCCGTGGCTACAATCGTAAGTTTCCTGTCTTCAATTTCAAACAAAAAATCTTCAAGAATGGGAAGAACGGTGTTGGCGTTGATAACGCCACTGATCTGCTGCAAGTGCTTTAACAACGATGAAGACGAAACAATAAACTTCATTTTATACTGGGTTTTTTTCTAAAGAAACAAACCTACAGTAAATTGTTAATTACACAAAGATAACATGAAGCGGGAGCTGTCTAATTTGATAAATGTGGATTTCTTATATCAGGATTTCCATTGTTGCTGCCGAGGGCCGAATCTAATATTTCACAGATCCGCACTTTATTCATCGGCTTTACAATAAAATCTTTCACTACACTGTAGCTACGCGACCGTATGGCATCGCTTTCATCTACAGAGGAACTGACCATGTAAATGGGGATGTTTAAAGGCTGTTGCTGTAGAGCAGTATAAGCGTCTAAGAATTCCCAACCATTCATCACAGGCATATTGATATCTAAGAAAATAATGTCGGGTAGCAAGTCGGATCCTGGTGCAAGAGATAGAAAGTAGTCCAGTGCAAGCTGACCATTTTCAAAACATAATACCTGTTGGTTCGGAAAAGTCAGTTCAATAATCCGCCGAATAATCAGTTGATAAATGGTATCATCATCTATCAGGCAAATGGTAATTGGTGCGGTGTTATTCATCACGCTGCTTTAGTTTTGCTCCATCAAAGTGCTGTTGGTAATCACGAAGACGGTGCTTCGACTAAGGTATACCTGTTTGGTTTATGCAGTTTAAAAAAACTATTCCCGAGGATGAAGCGTTGAAAAAAATTCGCCATTACTGCGGCTACCAGGAGCGATGCCACAGTGAGGTGAAGGATAAACTGTATTCGTTTGGTTTATACAAAAAGCAAGTCGAGACCATCCTTTCCTCTTTAATAGAGGATAATTTTTTAAATGAAGAACGTTTTGCCATACAATATGCCGGCGGTAAATTCAGGATGAAGCATTGGGGACGCAAGAAGATTGAATACGAACTGCGCCAAAAGAATGTGAGCTCGTTTTGCATAAAGCTTGGTTTAAAAGAAATCCCGCCGCAGGATTACGCGGATTGCTTAAATAGACTGGCTACCACCAAATGGACTTCATTAGAAGGCGAACAACATTTTTCGAGGCTTGCTAAAACCCAGGCTTACCTGATGCAAAAAGGATACGAGTCTGCTTTAATTCAAAAGGAACTGCAATCATTATCAGGAAAAAAATGACATGTCGACACTAACCTGCACCATTATACAAAGTAAACTTCATTGGGAAGACAAGGTAGCTAACCTGCACGTGTTTGAGCAAAAGATTGATGCCATACAAGAGCGGACAGAGCTGGTCATTTTACCTGAAATGTTTACCACCGGCTTTAGCATGAAGCCCGAAATGTTTGCTGAAGCAATGAATGGTGAAAGTGTGGAATGGATGCGGGCGATCAGCAAGAAGAAAAATATAATCCTAACGGGTAGCCTGATGATTGTAGAAGAGGGTAAATACTACAATCGTTTGATTTGGATGCTGCCAAACGGCCAACACGCCCACTACGATAAGCGGCATTTATTTGCTTATTCACATGAACACGAACACTATACCGCCGGGAGACGCAGGTTGATCGCCTCTGTAAAAGGTTGGAAGATCAACCTGAATGTTTGTTACGATCTTCGGTTTCCGGTGTGGGCAAGGCAAGCGCCCAAAGAAGATACTACTGGGGGTGAATACGATTTACTTGTCTACGTAGCCAACTGGCCGGAACGCAGAAATGTTGCCTGGAAAACCTTACTGCAGGCGCGGGCTATAGAAAACCAGTGTTTTTGTATTGGTGTAAACAGGGTAGGAAACGATGGGAAAGATATTTACCACAGTGGGGATAGTATGATCATAGATCCACTCGGAGAAATATTGTACCAAAAGGCACACGATGAGGATGTATGTACCATCACCCTACACAAAGAAAAAGTAGATGAGGTAAGAGAGAAACTTCCTTTCTGGAAAGATGCCGATCCATTTCTTATACAGGAATAATGAACAACATGAAAGCGCTCTCAGCTGATAAGATTTTCGATGGCACAATTTGGTTGATGGAGCACGCCATACTCATCGACAACGAAATAATTCAGGCGGTTGTTCCAATCGCCTCTTTACCGGGTGACGTAAAAAGAGAACACTACAACGGCTTGCTGGTTCCATCATTTATTGACCTGCAGATTTATGGCGCATACAAACAATTGTTTGCAGTTGAACCCACCGCAGATTCACTTTTTAAACTGTATGATTACTGCGTGAAAGGTGGCGCCGCGCATTTCCTGCCAACCGTAGCAACTAACAGTACTGAAGTAATTACAGCGTGCATACATGCCGTGAAAGCATATTGGAACCAGGGTGGCAAGGGGGCACTGGGTCTCCATATAGAAGGCCCGTGGATCAGCAAAGCAAAGCGAGGTGCACACATTGAAGCATACATCCACCAGCCAACCTTAGAAGCAGTCCGTTCGCTTTTAGAAGTTGGAAAAGGAGTGATCAAAATGATTACGCTGGCACCAGAAGAATGCTCTGCTGCGGTGATTGATCTGATTGCTTCCGAAGGTATCGTTGTGTCGGCAGGACACTCGAATGCTTCTTATGAGCAAGCTACTGAGGCATTTGACAAAGGCATTTACACAGCCACCCATTTGTTTAATGCCATGAGCCCGCTCAGCCATCGTGCGCCGGGCGTTGTGGGTGCAATCCTTAATCATGATAAGGTGATGGCAAGTATCATCCCCGATGGATTTCATGTGGATTATGCAGCAATTTCTATTGCTAAAAAGATCATGAAGGAACGCCTGTTTATTATTACGGATGCCGTTACCGAAACAAAAGAGGGGTTGTATCCGCATCAGTTATTAGGCGAAAAATATGAGTCGGAAGGTGTGCTGAGCGGCTCTGCATTAACGATGGCTAAAGCCGTTAAGAATTGCGTAACGCACGTCGGCATTTCGGTGGATGAGGCCTTGCTTATGGCTTCGCTGTATCCCGCAACAGTTTTAGGGCTGCACGAACAATTTGGACAAATTGGAAAAGGGTTTACCGCAAGTTTTACTTTGCTGGATGATGACCTCGAAGTGGTATTTCAAGGGGAGCCTTAAGCTCAATTCTTTGAGGACAAGATTAGGTCTCTCACCTTTTGCATTTTCCCATCTATGCCCTTGCTGATCAAATAGGAAGATGGCCCAACTTCTACATCGGGCATTATGCCTCGTCCATTTTTGGGCAGCGATTTGTTGATGACGATCCGGTACAGTGGTAACGTAACCCTCACCTTCGTATTGGGCAAAACAATCACGGGTAAATGCATGGCAGTATTACCATAAGCGCCACCGCCCGTCTCCTCTCCTACTACGATTACATTTTCTTGATAAATTAAAGCGCCGGTTATAAGTGTAGCTGCAGAAAATGTGTAGCCACCTGTAACCAGGTAAATATTTCCATTAAAATGGTGGCGCTTTTTTGGTCGGAAATAATGCTGTTCAAAATACCTGAAATGTATTCGATTATCTTTCATGCGCCGGCCTGTAACCCGCATGCTCAACCAATATAAAAACCATGGTTTTATGTGCCGGCGGTAAGCAAACTTTCGTGAAATGGCCGCAACTGTGTCGGCAATTTTAAATGGTTTATCAACCAGGTATTGCGTAAGATTTGTACTTGATAAAATATTTCCACCGCTATTTTGCCTAAGGTCGATCACCACATTTTTGAGGTTGCTTTTTTCGATTTGTTTGAAGCTTGACCTAAAGAAGTTTTTAAGCTTACCGTCGCTAAAAGTATTGACGGAAAGAATAGCTGTACTTAATGCCGTATCCAATTGCAAGTCTCTTTTCGTTTGTATTTCAATGGCTCGTCTTTCCTTTCTTGTCAATTTAAATGGGGCCACAATAGCAGGTTGTTTTGCAGTATCACTTTTTGGATAAAAATTCTGAACGACGCGGCTGTTCTTTTTGCCTGTAGAGTCTATGTAGTGAATGATGTACGGGCTATCCAAACCAAATGCATTTTTGTAATAGGCGGGAAAATTAAAACTGGTTACCTGGTATTTGAAATTGATTGCATTTCCATCAGCACCCAACATTGAAAAGATGCTGTCTACAATTGTTTGAATAGAACGGTTATTTATGCTAGTAACAATTGTTCCGCGGGTCAAGATGCTGTCTTTACGATGAACGTTAGCAACAACTACTGCGCTGTCTTTCCAGATTTTTATGGAAAGAGGAAATACAGGAACTGGTTTTTTTTGGTAATACTTTGAATAAGCTTTGGAGTGTCTCGGTGCAGTGTGGCCACATTTTATTTTGCTAATAACCCATGCTACCTTATTCTTGAACTCTTTTTCAGAAAGAGAATCTTGTAAGGCTGCATGGGCTATTGCAAAGAATCGATCCACCGAATCTTTTGGAGTGTACCAATACAAGCTAGGATGGTTCGCCTGTAATGTTTTTTGTAATAGAGAAAAGTCTTCGTTCAGTTGCGCCGGGCTAAATTTTTGGTCCGGATTGTAGGTGGCTTTTGATGTTCCCTTGCACCCAATCAATCCGCATATAACCAATGCTATCAACCATAACCATACTTGCTGTTTCACTCACGCAATATACTATTCCTTCTCTATGGATTAAGCGGACTGATTGCCGTAATCTCCACATAATATTTGGGCTCTGAACACCGACAAGGGAAACGTTCGCTTGTTCTTTTAAACGATACGATTACCTGAAGACCATCTTGCTTATAATTGTCCGGTAAATTCTTTGGTATTTCTACCTGCTCATCTGATGTGCGCAACACCCAACCTAATCCGTCTAGTGCAGGATCACCGGCCCAACGAATGGTTGCTTTCATTCTATCAGCTGACTGGGTGTTTTTGGCGCCAATGTTCGCTGCGTCTTGTGTATCCGGAGCTGTTGCTTCTTTGCTGCAGCTGGATAATGTTAGCCAGGTTGCAACGATTAGTAGTAACTTTTTCATAGCCTGTCTTTTTACTAAAACAGGTTCAATTTGCTTGCCAACATGCTATATTCACATGCTGTTAAATCTATGCGAATGCCTGCCAGCCTTGCGCTACAAGCTTATGGGTGTTGCCACCACGTGTAATGATATGGGTACCCTCATCAACTGCCGTCATGTACCCAATCACAGCTATATTATCGTTCTCTTTTATCTTTTCATATTCTGTTTGTGACACCGTGAAAATCAATTCGTAATCTTCACCACCACTTAAAGCACATGCCGTAGGATCGAGTTCTAACTTGTAGGCATATTGCTTTGCGTCATCGTTGATCGGTATTTTGTCTTCGTATATTTTGCAGCCTGTATTGCTTTGTTTACACAGGTGCAATAACTCGCTGCTAAGCCCGTCACTAATGTCCATCATGCTACTTGGAACGATGCCAGCCTGTTCAAAATATTCCACAATATCCCTGCGGGCTTCCGGCTTTAAAAGTCGTCCAACGATATAGTCTTGATTCTCAAGATCAGGTTGAATTTGGGGGTTTTCGAGGTAGATCTTTCGTTCTCTTTCCAACAACGTGAGCCCGAGAAAAGCACCACCCAAATCGCCGCTTACGCAAATTAAATCGCCCTCTTTTGCGCCACTGCGCTTTACTATTTTATCTGCTGTTATTTCACCAATGGCTGTTACACTGATAATGAAACCCTTTTGCGAGGAGGAGGTATCGCCGCCAATTAAATCGACGTTGTACTTTTCGCAGGCAGCATATACACCTTCATAAAAATCATTGAGTGCTTCTACACTAAAACGATTGCTAAAAGCAATGTTCATGGTGACATGCGTTGGCGTAGCATTCATGGCATAAATGTCACTCAGATTTACCACCACTGATTTATAGCCGAGGTGTTTTAGTGGTGTATACATTAAGTCGAAATGAATGCCTTCTACCAGCATATCAGTTGAAATCACCGTTTGTTTTCCGAAATGATCAATCACCGCGGCATCATCGCCGATACTTAATACGGTAGAGGCATTTAATATTTCAAAATTCCGGGTTAAGTGATCTATTAGTCCAAACTCGCCAAGTGTTTCTATTTCTGTACGTGTTTCCATTGTAATTTTTTATAGTGAAGTGAGTAGCGGGAAAAAACCAGTTCAAATAGTTCTATTTCGACATCTCCCACTTACCCTGCACCGCCAACACCAATTCGTCATGAATTTTACCATTACTCGCTATAATGTGTGGCTGGTATGGATCGTAATAATTGCCTTCAAAATCCGTCACTTTACCTCCAGCTTCTTCTACTATTAAAAAACCTGCCGCGCTATCCCATGCCTGCAGTTTGTGCTCATAAAAACCATCAAAACGGCCAGCAGCTACCCAGCACAAATCTATCGCAGCACTTCCTAATCTTCTTACCGGTATGCCCGCACGGATGAATTTTTCAAATACTTGCAGTGGACCATTGGGTGCATCTAAATACGTGTAGGGAAAGCCTGTTACAAGGCAACTGCTTTTCACTTCGCTTTTACTACTTACGTGAATGGGTTTATCATTTAGTGTAGCGCCGGCACCACGTTCGGCAAAAAAGAACTCATTCATAAATGGATTGTACACCGCTCCTAAAATCATTTTGCCATCTTGCTCCACACCTATACTTACACAACAAATGGGAATACCGTTGGCAAAATTTACGGTACCATCTATTGGGTCGATGATCCACTTAATATTGCTTGCAGTTTTTTCTTCGCCTGCCTCTTCACTTAAAATAAAATGATCCGGGAAATCTTGTCTTATCGCTTCCATAATCACCTTTTCAGAAGCATGGTCAGCTTCTGTTACCAGGTTGTTGATCCCTTCTTTGTTGCTTATGATAAAGGTTCCATTGAAATAGTGTTGTAGTATTTTAGACCCCGCATAGGTGGCCTTCATCAGCGTTTCTTTTAACATGCTGCAAATATAGGCTTACCGCAAAAACAGGTTTCGTTAAGCTGATGCGCTTTCTTTGTGGCCACGCTAGTTTTGATAACTAGCGTAAAAACTGCGTAATTCGTGTTCCTTACACAAAGCATTTGTATTGCAGCTATCCATCATCATAGTTAATTATAACGTTCGCTACTTTCTTGAGCAATGCTTGCATTCCGTTCAGCGTGCCATCAATCATTTACAGGTAGAAGTGTTGGTAGTAGACAATGCCTCCAGCGATGATAGCATTTCGTACCTGCTACCAAAGTTTAGATGGGTAAAGTTTATTAGTAGCCAACAGAATATAGGATTTGCAAAGGCGAATAACCTGGCGCTTCACCACTGCTCGGGAAAGTACATTTTGTACTTAAACCCAGACACATTGCTTCCCGAAGATAGCCTGGTGCAATGTGTTGAATTTTTAGAAGCGCATAACAATGCGGGAGCTTTGGGCATTCGCATGATTGATGGCAGTGGTACTTTTTTGCCTGAAAGTAAGCGTTCGTTTCCTTCACCGGTTACCTCGTTTTTTAAATTGGTAGGACTGCATGCATTGTTTCCTACCTCCAAGATTTTCGGCAAATATTCATTGGGCTACCTTGATGAACATAAGAACCACGAAGTAGATGTATTGGCCGGGGCATTCTTCATGTCGCGACGCGAGTTGCTGCAGCAATTAAAGGGTTTTGACGAAACCTTTTTTATGTATGGAGAGGATATTGACCTCAGCTACCGTATTCAGCAACTGGGCTATAAGAATTTTTATTTCAGCGGCAGCAGTATCATTCACTTTAAAGGAGAAAGCACCCGCAAAGGCAGCCTGAATTATGTGAAGATGTTTTACAATGCAATGAGCATTTTTGTGAGCAAACATTATAGTGGGAGCAAAGCCAAAATTTTCCGCTTTTTTATACAGCTTGCCATACTATTGCGCGCAGCATTGTCTGCCTTTATAAACCTGGTTGTAAAAGTTGGTCTGCCATTATTTGATACGCTCATCATCTTTGGGTCTTTTCAATTGGTCAATCATCTCTGGGTAAATTATATGAGGCACGGCGAGCACTTTGTACCGCAATTGGTAAATATTTCACTACCCGGTTTTACCCTGGTTTTCCTGCTGGCGGCTACGCTTGCAGGCATTTACGATAACAAATACAAGCCCGCCAAAGCCTTCTATGCTGCACTGATTGCCATCATAGTAATGCTGGCCGTTTATTCGCTGTTACCCGAACGATTTAGATTCTCAAGAGGCGTTATTTTAGCCGGCGGACTTACGGCATCGCTTTGTATAACCTTGTTTAGAGCGCTGCTTCAAGCGTGGGGTGTAGTAGATGATGATGATGAAGGCAAGCGGGAACAACAAACATTGATCGTAGCTACTCCGGAAGAATTCAAGGAGATAAATACTTTGCTAAAACAAGCCGGACTATCGAGCCGAATATTGGGTAGGGTAGCGGCAAATGGAAATAAAGAAGAGGCCATCGCCACCTTAGCCCAACTTCAATCGCTCATGCAAAATACCAGGGCAAAGGAGATCGTTTTTGCACAAGGTTTTTTATCCTACCAGGCTATTATACATTCCATTCAACTGTTGCCCAACGATATATGCGTACGTTTTCATGCACATGGAAGTGGAAGTATTGTGGGCAGTGATTCTAAGAATAGTTCCGGCGAATATGTAGCAGTCGAAGGCACGTTTCAATTGGCACATCCCTATCAAAGACGAATGAAGCGATTGGCCGACATTGGTGTTTCCTTATTGGTGTTGTTGACGTTTCCTTTGCAGGTTTTTATTGTTGGATTTAATGGAATATACCAGGCTGTACTCGTATTGCTTCGTCAAAAAACATGGGTGGGCTTTGGAAGTCGTAATCGGAATTTGCCACGATTGCTACCAGGCGTACTCAACACGACTGGCGAGCCGAATACACTTGCTACATCGGAGCCCAATGCTGAAAGCAAACAAATTGATTTGTGGTACGCTCGCCAATATGACTGGAGAAACGACCTAAAAATCATCATTAGGAATTATAAAAAACTTAGAGCGAAACCAATGTAGTGGCGGTGCTGTTTTGTTAAAGCCGTCCCCTACTTGCTGCAATTTGCTGTAGTTTCGTACACTCTTTTTTTAACCAAAGAACCGGCATGCCAGTATTTGATATAAAGTTGCCTTCCTACATAACAAAAGCCCTCCGACTACCCGAAAACAACATTCGGCGACAGCAGCAGAAGGTGTTAAAAAAATTACTTCGAAAAGCAAGGTTTACAGAGTTCGGCCAACAATTTAAATTTGATGAAATACTCATGGCCCGAAACGCCGGAAAGAAATTCCAGGAACTTGTACCGGTGTATGACTACAGTAAAATTCATAAAGAGTGGTGGCACAAAAGCCTGGAAAATAAACCAGACATCTGCTGGCCGGGAAAGATAAAATACTACGCCTTAAGCAGTGGCACCAGCGAATCGGCCAGTAAGTATATCCCGATTACCAACGATTTGCTGCGCGGCAACAAAACGGTAATGATCAAGCAGTTATTTACGCTGCGCAACTACCACGATTTGCCTATGAAATCCATGAGCAAAGGTTGGCTTACCATTGGCGGCAGCACCGATCTGCAAAAAAAAGAAGGCTACTACGCAGGTGACCTTAGTGGCATCAGCCAAAAGAAAGCGCCTTTTTGGTTTCAGCCTTTTTATAAACCAGGAAAAAAAATTGCCAAGACAAAAGATTGGGAAAAGAAGATCAACGAAATAGTAGAGAAAGCCCCGGAGTGGGACATTGGATTCATTATGGGCGTGCCCGCATGGATACAGCTTTGCATGGAGCGGATCATTGAGCGCTATAATCTTAAAACGATCCACGACATCTGGCCAAACCTAGCCTTTTATGTACACGGCGGTGTAGCTTTTGAACCTTACAAAAAGGGGTTTGAAAAGCTGCTGTCCAGGCCACTTATTTATATAGAAACCTACCTGGCTAGCGAAGGTTTTATCGCTTACCAGGATAGAAGAGAAACAAAGGGAATGAGGCTCGTAACATCGGTTCATATCTTTCACGAGTTTGTTCCTTTTGATGAAAAGAATTTTGATGCAGATGGAAACATTGTAGCAAAGCCGGAAGTACTCATGCTACACGAAGTAGAAGAAGGAAAAGATTACGCCATCTTACTTACCACCAATGCCGGAGCCTGGCGTTATATGATTGGCGATACGGTTCGTTTTCTTGATAAAGAAAAGGCTGAGATCATTATTACCGGCAGAACCAAGCATTTCCTTAGTTTGGTGGGAGAGCACCTGAGTGTAGATAATATGAACTGCGCCATCAAAATGGTGAGCGAAGAAATGAATATTTCTATCCCTGAGTTTACCGTCGCAGGCGTTCCATTCGGCAACTTTTTTGCTCACCAATGGTACATAGCTTGCAATGATGCCGTTGATAAGGATGTATTAAGAACACGCATTGACGACAAGTTGAAAGAACTGAACGACGACTATGCTGTAGAAAGAACCAGTGCGCTGAAGGAAGTGTATGTGGAGGTATTAAGTGGAGAAGACTTTATGACCTTCATGCGGCAAAAAGGAAAAATAGGTGGGCAGCACAAATTTCCAAGAGTATTAAAAGGTAAGATGCTGGAAGACTGGCAAAAGTTTTTGAAAGGAGAACTGGTAAATTAAAGCGGAAAAAGAATGATGATTGCTGCAATCTTGAAAGGTATAGCACTCGGGTTGATGCTGAGCATTTCAGTGGGCCCTGTCATATTTTCTATTATCAAGCAAAGCATTAACAACGGTTTAAAAGGTGGCTTTGCTTTTATCATCGGTGTTTCCGCAAGCGATGTTTCACTGGTAGTTGTCAGCAACCTTTTTACCGAGCTTTTTGCACGATTGATGTCGTATGAAATTCCGATAAGCATAGGTGGCAGTATACTTTTAATTGCCCTGGGCATCTACGTTACGTTCTTTAAAAAAATACAAGTAAACGAAGCAGGCGACCAGGTGATACAAATCAGCACACACGATTACATCAAGATTTTCCTGTCCGGTTATTTTATCAATACACTCAACCCGGCAGCATTTGGTTTTTGGATAATTGCCTCCACCTCACTATTGGTGGAAAGTTTTAATTATCGCCTGGTGGTGTATGCAACTTGCCTGTTAATTGTGGCGGCGTTCGACATCGCAAAAGTGCTAATGGCAGGAAAGCTCCGGACCAAATTAACGCCACACAACATTCATATCATTAACCGAATTAGTGGAATGATACTGATTGGTTTTGGAGTGGCACTTATCTGGAGAATAACCACCATTAGTGATCATCTGTAATGTAATGGTGGGTTCGCATTGTTAATCATAAAGTGTACTGAATTATTTTAGCCCATGCATAAATGGTTTTTAATATCAACAATGTTCATGGTGTCTTTTGTATGTGCCCAGGGAGACATGGTGTCGATTAGAAAGAAAAATCAATCCATAAAAACCTTTATTGCCGGCGCATTTGTAACGTTTATCACCACATCGGGCGAAGAGATTGCTGCCAACATTGCATTGATCAGAAACGACAGCCTTTTTTTTAGAGAAGTCCAGGTACGACAGGTCATGACAAGTTTCGGTGTTCCCCGGCTAGATACGGCGGCAACCTCTCTGCGCGGAATTCATTATAGTGAAATAGCAGCGCTGCCAAAGCCGCGAAAGTTCTCTGAAATATCTATTTCGAAACTCCTAATGGTGGGTGGCGCAGGTTTCCTCCTGGTTAACCTGGCAAATTCCATTTGCCTGGATTATTCTCCATTCAGTAAAGATAATTTCAACCGAAATATACTGCCCGCAGTGGGTGCTTTCGCCACGGGCTTTGCCATCAACCGACTCACCAGTAAGTATTATGTTATCGGCGAAAAATATACGGCTGAATATATTAAGGTTGGTGCGCGGTAAACATTGTGCTTGTTATCTTGCCGCATATTACCAGGCATGACGGTTAAAGATTTATTTAGAAGGATGTTTCGAAAAGTATTCAAAATTTTCCTGTATGCTTTTGTCCTTTCAAACATTTACCTGGTTGCTTGTAAATGGATTATGCCGCCCGTTACCACCACGCAAATCGGTAGTTTATTGGGCGGCTACGGCCTGAAGCGCGACTATGTTTCAGCAAAAGAAATTTCGCCTGCTGCACGGTTGGCCGCTATGGCCAGCGAAGACCAGCTTTTTCCTGATCACAATGGTTTTGATTGGAAGTCGCTGGAAAAAAGTATGCAGGCCAAGCCGGGAAAAAGTAAGAAGGTTAGAGGCGCCGGAGCCAGCACCATTAGCCAACAGGTGGCGAAAAATGTTTTCCTATGGCAGGGTAGTGGCATTGGCCGCTACATTCGCAAGCTTCCCGAAATGTATTATACCACACTCATCGAGTTGGTTTGGGGTAAGGAAAGAATACTTGAAGTGTATATGAATATTGCTGAAATGGGCCCGGGAATTTTTGGGATAGAAGCCGCCGCGCAAAAGTATTTTAGAAAGCCGGCCCTTACATTAAACCGGTCTGAAGCGGCCATGATTATTTCGAGTTTGCCCAGCCCAAAGCGATACACTGTTGTGCCCATGAGTCGGTGGGTAAAATGGCGCTATCCAAAGGTGATGCAACAAATGCAGGCAATAGAACCCGACCCCGACGTACAGAGGTTGGTATATATTTCACGATCTGCCAAGCAGAAGTAAATCAACCGCCTGTATTGCCGTTTGTAATCTTTGCTCGTGCTCTCCTTGTACCAATACCCATGGCGATGGCTGTCGCTTTAATAAGTCTTCATAAATATCAAACAGTTCCTGCCTGCGCTCAATATCAGGATATTCACGAAGTACATCCGCAGTCCACTCCAGATCAATGTTCATCAAAAAGTATAAGTCAGCGTCTTGTTCAGCTTCAGCATTGGTAATTAAGGGATCTACTTTTCCAAATACATAATTACTCCACACTTGCATCACATGCATGTCTGTATCTACAAAAAGCAGTGGTGCTTTTAGGTTGATCGCCGAAGAGGTTGATCGTACCTTTTGCCAATGATCTATGGTGTCCTTGCTATATTTTTCCTGGAGCGCTAACTGGCCTTTTGCAATGTTTAGCAAGTCATCATACGTGTAATTCGCTCCATTGTTTTGCAGGTATTCCCTTGCATATTCCGGGCACCACAGGGTTTGATAATGCTGAGCCAATAAAGCGCACAATGTACTTTTGCCTGTGCTCTCCGGACCAATGATGACTACTTTACTAATCGCCGTTTCCTTTGTGCTCATGGTCTAAACTATACAATTGTTCAGAACGAAAGTTGTAGTGGATGATAAAATTGCAGTGCTGAGAATAATGTAATCACCGAAGTGGAGGATTTTCAAAACAAACATGTTAGTCACGGGCCGCTCAATGTGCTCTTGCTTTTTGCCTCCATGCTGACAGTCCCGCAAAAGCAAGGACCAACAACACAAAATAGTACACACTGGTAAAGACCAGTCCTTTTACAAAATAGAGTGGGATGGAAGCAATGTTGGTAAGAATCCACCATATCCAGCTCTCGACTTTTTTCTTAGCCATTAACCACATGCCTGTAAATGCAGTGGCACTGGCGAAAGCATCAGCCCAGGGTATTGCGCCAGGAAAGAATGCTTTCTGTGCATACACCAGTGCCGCATAAATAGCTGCATAACACATAGCAAAGAACAACAAATGAAAGCCCCATTGGCGCAAAGAAGAATTGGTGATGACAACTACTGGTTTACTGCCCATGTCTTTACGACTCCATAAGTACCAGCCATAAAGGCTCATGACAGTATAATAAACGTTTACACTTGCTTCGCCCAACAGGTGAAACTTGATGCTGATGTAGGAGTAGATAACCGTATTTACCAAACCAACCGGGTATACAAGGATGTTCTCTTTTTTTGAAAACCAAACACTCACAATTCCGGCCACTACAGCAATGAACTCAAGAAGAGAGGTGCTTTTTAATCCGGCAATAAACTGTTCCAGAATTTGTTCGGGGGTCAACTTTTTTTATAAAGATAGAAGCGCAACAACTCGCAGCAGTTACTTTCTGCCAACCTTCATAAAAATTTTAAACCAAAACGGGCGCACACGTTCTTCTCCCCATTCCAATTTAAAACTGGGCAGTATTGCTTCTACAGGATCGGTTCCATTTTCTTCTTTATATGCTTTTACGGCACTCCAGGTAGAAAGGAAACCGGTGAGTTCATCCAAAGTCCATTTTACATCTATCTGGTAAGAAGGCGCTTCAATTTCAACAAAGGGAAAAGGTATGTTGGCATACGCCTCATCAATATGCACACGTTCCGCGTCCCAGAAGTTTCGAAGTTGTTCATAAAAATCTTTAATGACTGTATTGAGCGAACCGGCGGTTTCTATTAACCCATACCCCCAAACCGCAATGATGCCACCCGTACATAAGGTGCGTTTTACCTCTGCAAAAAATGAGTCAAAATTAAACCAGTGAACGGCCTGTGCTACGGTAACGAGGTCAAAACTATTATCAGGAAAGTTGAAGCTTTCAGCAGATTGAACACTATAGCCAATATTTGGTTTTTTGATGGCCTGTTCTATTTGCTGCTGCGATATATCGGTGGCTTTTACGATGTAAAAATGCTTGGCCAGCATCCCAGCTACCTGGCCATTGCCGGTACCCACATCAAGTGCACAATGGCGGTCGGGTGTTTGTTGCAGTAAAAACTGGATCAACGAATCAGGATAGTACGGACGGTACTTTGCATACTGCTTTGCCACATTCGAAAACCGATCCTTCATGTCCTAAAAGTACTGACTGTCAGTAAATTAAACTTGCCGCTTTCTATCTGCGAACTTTTTTATTGTTGATTAACATTCAACTGGGCACTTCAACTTAAAACTTCTTAGGAGAGAATAATCGTAAAATGGCAGTAGCCTCGGGCTTTAAAATCCATCATCTGCAAGTTGCAATGGTCAATGTGCCGGTTACATTTACGCACATCGTTTACCTTGCAATTCAAATTACCTTTTATGAAACGCATCACCTACCTGTTTGCAGTTGGTTGTATATTTTTTTCGGCATGTAAGACTACTAAGTATCTCCCAACGAGTTCTACGGACGACGGCAAAATAGAAGTGGCTTTTGTGCAGGTAAATGATGTGTACGAAATACAGCCGCTAGCTGGGGGTAAAGAAGGCGGTATGGCCCGGGTTGCCACCATTCGCAAACAGGTGAAGCAAGAAGTTCCAAACACCTTCATGGTGATGTCCGGAGACTTTGTAAGCCCGAGTGTGTACAACAGTTTGCAATACCAGGGCAAACGCATCCGCGGAAGGCAAATGATTGAAACGATGAACGCATCAGGAATGGACATTGCAGTTTTCGGAAATCATGAATTTGACATCAGCGAAAGCGAACTACAGGATCGGATCAATGAATCAACTTTTAATTGGGTAGCGTCAAATACCTTCCATAAAGTAAATGGAAAAGAAGAGCCTTTTAGAAGAACACCCAATGGCGCAGCATTTCCTGAAACATTTATCGTAAACGTAAAAGATGCCGATGGCACAACCGCTAAAATTGGCTTCATTGGTCTTACACTGCCTTTCAACCGTGCTGAATATGTAACGTATACCGATGCGCTTTCTGTAGCAAAAACCCTTTATAACCAGCTGAAGGATTCGGTGGATGCCGTGGTAGCCATCACTCACTTGCTAATAGCCGAAGACATGAGAATTGCAAAAGAAATTCCGGGTTTGGCGCTAATAATGGGCGGCCATGAACACAACATGAAGATTGAAAAAGTAGGTAACGTGTACATCACCAAAGCGCATGCAAATGCAAAATCTGCCTACGTAAATAAATTAATCATCAATCGGAAGAATGGGAAAATAAAGGTGACACCTGAGCTTAAGTACATCAACGAAACAATACCAACGGATAGCCTAACGAATGTAGTTGTAAACAAGTGGACCGATATAGCCGAAAAGAATTACGGTTCACTGGGCTTTGATGCCCGGGCTATTTTATTGAATAGCGGAGAGCCATTAGAGGGGCGAGAGGATTTTTTGCGCAGGCAACCAACCAACCTTACGCGGATCATTATTTCTGCCGTACATGAGGCAGCTCCAAAAGCCGATGTTGCCATTGTAAACTCTGGTTCCATCCGGGTAGATGATGTATTAGCACTACCAATTAGCCAATATGATATTTTGCGCAGCATGCCCTTTGGTGGTGGAATACGTGAAGTAGACATGAAGGGAAGTTTGCTAATACAAACGCTGGACATCGGCAAGAAGAACACAGGAATTGGCGGCTACCTTTTGTACAGCGAATTTGTACAGCATAATGGCACCAATTGGACAATCCACAATACTGCCATCGACCCAAGTAAAACCTACCGTGTAGCAGTTACTGATTTTCTATTAACAGGTAAAGAAATGAACCTGAACTTTTTGAATGAAAAGAACAAGGACATTGTAACTGTCTACCCTGCAGAAACCGCCACCACCAATTCATTGTCTGATATTCGGTTGGCTATTGTGCGGTATTTGCAAAAGAAGTAGGAACTCAACAAAAGTGTGTTTAATCAGCTAATCTACTTTGTTCCCGTCTTGTGGTTCAAATCCCGTATGAATGGTTGAAACATTTTCTGGCAGCTTTTCCATCACAGTAGTGGCGGATACTCCATGAATGATAATGGAGATGAGCACAATGAAACCCACCAACGCCCAGATCTCTTCCGGCCGCGAAAAGTCAGTTTGGCTAAGTGCGAAAGCAAGGTAAAAAAACGATCCAATACCGCGGATGCCGAAGAAACCAATTGCCCTTCTTTCCTTTTTATGAATCTTAATATCTGCCAGGGATAGGAAGACGGAAACCGGCCTTATGATGACGATGAAGCCAATTCCCAGCAGGGCCATTTTCCAGGTAAGCGGATTGAATAAACCAGTGGCGATTGCTCCGCCAAACAAGATCAATACAACAGCTATCAGCATGCGTTCAATCTGATCGGTAAAGTCGTGCAACTTGCGATGGTACTTATGGTCGCGTTCATAATCGCGTAGTGTAAGGGCACTAATGAACACCGCGATGAATCCATACCCATGAATCATTTCCGTCAATCCGTACACGAGCAATGTAGCGGACACCGCCACAAATCCATCGGTGAGTGTATACAGTTTTTTGTTTTTTTCAGGTAGGTAAAATACGAGGAAAGCAAGCAGGCGCCCAATAAGAAATCCTGCTATTACGCCTGCCGCAATCCGGTACAATACATCCATCCAAAGCCAATCGGTAATGGAGGCATCACCATTTTTGCTCATGATGGCTAAGGCAATAGCCAACCAGGTAAAAGGGAAGGCCATCCCATCGTTCATTCCGGCTTCTGCCGTTAGCGAAAACCGGACGATGCCTTTGTCACCCTGTTGTGGTGGGCCAACTTGTACGTCGCTGGCCAACACCGGGTCTGTTGGCGCTAAAACTGCACCAATCAAAACGGCTGAAGGCCAGTCGAAAGCAAGGAAGTAATGTGCCGCCACTGCTACCAAAGTAATGGTAACCAGCATGGTGATACTTACCAGCCGAAGTGGAATAGCCCACGTTTTTAGCTTAAATGGCTCATCAATTTTTAGTCCGGTGCCCATGATCGAAATAATCACAATGAGCTCAGTAAAATGTAAGGTGAAGGTTTGGTGTTTAATGGGGTTTGGAATGGGCAAGCCTGAAGAAACCAAGTATAGCAACATCCCAAACAAAACGTAAATGATTGAATAGGAAACCCTTGCTTCCCGGCTGATGGCCGGCATCCACGACATTAACAGAAAAGCAAATCCAATAACCGCAAAAGAAACTACGTAGACATCCATAATATTTCGCAGCAGCTTCAAAAATCCTGCCTTTGTAATTACAAATGGTCTGCTAGTGTCTTTCAGGGTGTGCGGTATGGGCACAGAAATTACATGTTTATATAAAAGACAAACATGGAAGCAGACAAGCAAACAAAGGGTGCTGACGAACAGCCGCTGGCGCAAAATGAAAACCCAAGGGCTAACGAAAACATACGGGTGCGCACTGATGATTCCACAACCACCAAAGAAAAAACGGATGCTGTTGGTAGCGAGATTACAGACGGTGAAGCTGGTTGAACACTAGTCAACTATTCATCACATCCAATAGGAGCACCGGGCGGAATAGCCACATGCTGCGTTGCCTTTGCTTTTTCGGGCGCCTTCATGCGCTCTAATGCTAAAGCCAGGTGCCCTGAATAAGTACCAGTAGAAATTTTCTTTTTGGTTTCTATAAAGGTTTTGAGTTCAGCCAACGTTTTTAAGATGGCTGATTTCGTTGCGAATGAAGCATTTTCATCTACACTTAGCGATAGCAAATAGGTTAGCAGAACCTGCTCCGTTTGTTGCTGAATAAGGGCTTGTAAACCTGTACGCCTTCCGTCTTTCCATGTTCTGTTGATCATGGTGTGCAACATTTCATCGGCAGTTAATCCTTCTTGTTGTTGAGCGATCCGGTTCATTCTTTCTGTTACTAACAAAAACGACAAAGGCAAATCCGCTGCTGTTTCAGCAGGGCTTAGTGCATCGAAGGCAAGCCCCGTACGTTTCCTAAATAGTTCGTTGCTGGAGTTATAGCCAGATGGTCGGGGTGGTATCAAATCCACAATTCTTTGTGGCACTTGCAAAACGGCTGGGTCAAGGCAGTCAAGCGCTGCATTTAAAGCCTGCAACTGCTCCACCTTGCCTAGCAGTTTCGTTATTAGTTGATTGTCGCCGCGCAATGCATAGGTATAGTTCAATCCACCCACCAGTTTGGTTACCGCTTCCAGCTGGTAGCGGTGATATAAATAAATAGGCACCAATACATCTTCCAAAAAAGCCATAGGCGTACCGGTGCGAATGTTATTGAGACCAAACTGTTCTAAAGCTTTTGCACGCACTTTCATTACATTCTTTAGTTCATCGGTGGCATTTCCTCCATTGTCCCACAAGTGCGCATTTGGGTGAATGCCCGCAGCCGCACGTGCATCGCGATCACTAATAAACTCGTAACCTTTTTTGGATGCTTCTGACAACACACTGTTCAGTGCTTCTTTTTCATCTGTACCTGCGAAAAACTGGCTGTAACCATAAGTAATTGCAATCTTGTCCCATTCACCAATCCCTTTTGCATAAGCTTTTGAAAGATCAATAGTACCGGCATCGTTTAGCGTTACATACGGAGAAGGATAGTCCATTACACTAGCACGATTGGTTACGCTTGCCGCGTAATTGTGTTGAAGCCCGATGGTGTGACCAACCTCGTGTGCGGCAAGTTGAGACAGCCGTTCCAATGCCATCTTCATCATCTTATCATCAGCGGGTAGCCCGTTTTCAAAAGGCGCTAACAATCCTTGTGCGATCAGGTAATCCTGGCGAACGCGCAATGAACCTAGTGTTACATTCCCTTTTATGATTTCACCGGTCCGTGGATCAACCACTGCGGCACCGTACGACCATCCCCTTGTAGAGCGGTGTACCCAGTTGATCATGTTGTACCGAATGTCCATGGGATCTGCATTCTCGGGTAAGAGTTTTACCTGGAAGGCATTAATGAAACCGGCTGCTTCGAATGCCTGGTTCCACCAGCGGGCTCCTTCGAGCAATGCGCTGCGGATAGGTTCCGGCGTACCATTGTCCAGGTAGTATACAATTGGTTTGACGGCTTCGCTTTTAGCTGCAGATGGCTCCTTTTTTTGCAGGCGGTGGCGAATAATGAAATACTTCTGTATAGGTTCGCTTACAGGTGTGCTGTAGTCGGCGTAAGAAGTGGGAATAAAACTGCTACGCGGATCAAATGCCCGGGGCTGGTAATTGTTGTCGGGCAATTGCACGAACGAGTGGTGCATTCGCACCGTAATAGCATCAGCAGAAGGTGAAACAGCATTGATATAGTTGCCCGTTTCGCCATCATTGTTTACCAGTGTGATGGTGGTTTCCAACTCCGTGTTTAAGGGAAAGTTTTTACTCTGTGGCAGGTAAATTGCGGATCTGGATTTATCGAAATTATAGTTCCCCTGGCGCATTCGCTTCATGGTGTTGCCAAGCTTTAGCGCATCGCGTAGCAAAAAATCTGTTGCATCTACCAACACGTGGCCGCCGCTTTCTGCTTCTATCGTAAAGCCCCAAATAGTAGACTGGGCAAAAGATTGTTCTACCGCCCTTTGTTCTGCAACATCGTTTGTAATCGCACGAAAGTCATAGTTTGGTTGTACCATCAGTAGCTTTTTGCCAGTACGCACAAACTTCACAATTTTCTGATCACCCAACTTACCCCTGTCTGCGCCAATGTCATTCGATCCAACCCCGGCTGGTAATGAAGAAACATAAAGCATGGGCGAATCAAGATGATTGACTTCGAGCCAAAGCTTGCCGGCGTTTTCATCCCAGTAAAAATTTAAAAACCCTTCTTTCTTGCTGAAGTCTTTTGTTCTTTCTTCAATAGAAGTAAGCTTTTGAGCAAACGAATAAAAAGGAAGAAGCAGGAGCAGAATGATTCGCAGCATAAGGATGTTTTATGCTACAATATAATTATTCTGCTAATCAATAGAAGTACGGTGGCCTGCTACTTGAAAAGCCTGGAGCAGATTAATCTTGCGGATGGAAGAAAGTTAGCGTTCGCTTTTTATGGCGCTGCACAAGGCAGTAGAAGATCAAGTGCCCGACATCACCCTGCATTATAAACATGGAGAGGTGCACTTATCAATTTATATAAAGTACATAGAAGACATTTTGGCCACGGTGAAGAACACATGAAGCAGAAAGCATGTTCGGGTCTCTGGCGAAAAGAAGGTAAAGACATGCATATAACTTTTTCTTCCATTAGCATGGCAAACCAGCATTGTTGGCGAGAAGGATCGACTATCCGGTGGTATTCAGCAGCATATATAAACTTCCGGCTCCAATAAAGAGCACCAACAAAATCATGAGATGCTGACTCATTTTGTTGTTCTTTTCAACAGTGCTTTCAACCATTACGTCTAACCAATTTGAAACCCTTTTCATAGCATTGAATTTTAAGTACAGTATTGTGCCAGATGGCGTTGCTTTTAAAAACACTTAACCTTACATTTTTATCTACTTTTCTTGTTGCTGAAAGACAGTGATATAAGTGTTGCGCCCTGATCTGGTACTTAGGATAACGTGCTCCGTGTTGACTTATTTCACCAACGCAAGAATATTTTTGTACGAACCTGCAGATGGTGCGAACTAATAAGGTTGAAGGAGGAAACAGTTTAGTACTCGAATAGGTACTCGGCAGGGTTGATTAAAACCAAGGCACGCTTTGAGTTATTTTTTGTAGCAGTAGTCAGCTCATTTTGCAGCGCAGATTCCCTTAGAAAGTTGCTGATTTGTAGTTGGATGATTAATTGTTTAAGAATGTTCATTTCTTTCGCAAGATCATCAATGGTTGCAGCGGTGGCCTGTGAAGCAATCTTATTTTCAACTTTGACATCACTTTTTTCTGCGACCTTCAATGGGTTTTTGATTGGGGTTTCTTTTTTAGTGATCGATGCATGTAGTACCTGAGAATGGGCGATGACAGTCACCGATACCAAAAGGAGCAGCAGTAGGAGTCGCATATCGTTCGTTTTAAAAAAAATACATCCGCTTATAAATGTACCCTTTTGAAATGCCGAATGCAAGTATTTACAGCACTAAAAAACAACAGGTAATGACTGGCCGAGACTCACTTCGTTAGGCTACCAGTATTATTATTCTGTTTCCGCAGGAAGGCATTAATTCTGGACTTTACATTTTCCCGCACATTCATGTAGAACAAATTAAAATCTGCCACATGGTAGTTGTTGCCAAAAGAGCCAACGCCTTCTATACTTCCACCCAAATCCACGCCGAGTATTTTAAGCTTCGGATCTACGGTAGCAGTTACCCTTGCAGGCGCTAGTTTGCTGAAGTTTTTATCAATCATTCCTTTGTACATGTCTGGTAAAGATGTTTCATTACTGGTCGTCCAACTGATTGGGTTTACTACTAACCCATCACCATTCTGCGCCTGAACCATCCAGTCGCTTGCTCCTTTTTTATACGATCTCCAACCAAGAACACAGCCGGTAGCATCAGGCGTTTCACCCAATGGTATGCTTGCGAGATCGGTTGGTTTTATTTGCCAGCCAACCACATACGCACAAACCAATTGTTTTTGCAAAGGCTTACCATCAAAAAATTCTTTCAGCAAACGAATTGCATGTAGACTTCCCTGGCTGTGTGCCGCTATCACAATGGGCCTTCCATTGTTGTGGTGATCGAGGTAATATTGAAAAGCATTTTTCAGGTCGTTGTATGCAAGGTCAAATGCTGACTTGGCCGACGGGTTATTGAGTGAAAAAAATGCACTGATGTGGACTTGCCTGTAACGTGGCGCAAATACTCTACAGCTACCATTAAAGATGGTCGCCTGGTTTGCAATGGATCGATTGTCTGTGTATTCGTTTTGTGTTTGGCTGTTGATGTCAGCATTCCAGGCGCCGTCTATTTTTCTGCCGGTATAAGTAGTTGGATGAAGAAAAAATACATCCGCCAGTGTATCGCGTTTTTCTTTCTTTAAAAAATCAGGCACTTTGTCACCGGTATCTTGCTTTCGCGGATGCGAAGCCCAATAATACAGGTTAGCATAGTCGGGTGCTTCTGAAGATGTTGCCGATTGTGCATTGTCTCGTCTTTCTTTGATGCGCTCTCTTACTTTTTGAGCAACAACAGAATCTCCGGATAAAATTGCCAGTACAATTAGGCAAAAAACTAGTCTGTTCATAGTATCTAAAAATACACAGTTTGTATTTTCTTGTATGTTAAAGGAAAAGAAATATTGACGCTTTTGTGTGTTCATTAGAGTTAGTAAACACCTTTTATTTATAAACACTTTTCAGTCAATATAGCGTTTTAAATAAAGGCCACTTTGTGTCCTCTGTGTTTCTTTCTCCGGCTGTTCTTTGTGGTAAATTTTTTTAACCACAGAGAAATACAGAAGTGTTGCACAAAGGACACAGAGTAATCAAATTGTAATGACATGATTAGTGAACAACATTAAATCTTCATCAGGCAAACCCTGAGAATCAGCACACCACTTTTTCCGGGGCAAATTATATTGCTGTGAGCCTTCATCCTCTTTTCGTTTAGAGCCCTTAAGGAATGTGATCCACTTTGTGTCCTCTGTGTTTCTTTCTCCGGCTGTTCTTTGTGGTAAAATTTTAACCACAGAGAAATACAGAAGTGTTGCACAAAGAACACAGAGTAATCAAATTTTAATGACATGATTAGAGAACAACATTAAATCTTCATCAGGCAAACCCTGAGAATCAGCACACCACTTTTTCCGGGGCAAATTGTATTGCTGTGAGCCTTCATCCTCTTTTCGTTTAGAGCTCTTAAGGAATGTGATCCACCTTGTGTCCTCTGTGTTTTTTTCTCCGGTTGTTCTTTGTGGTAAAATTTAAACCACAGAGAAATGCAAAAGTGTTGCACAAAGAACACAGAGAATTCAAAATGAAATGACTTGATTGGTAAACAACAATACATCTTCAGAGGCAACCGCCAGAAGCTACACACCGATTTTGCCCGTAGAAAGTTATATTGCCGTAAGCCTTTACCGACTTCTAATTCGCGATTAGTTTACAACAGACTTTTACTTACTATCAAAATATTAAACAGCTTCTCTTAAATTACGCTACTCAAAAAAGAATACATATGAAATCCGTTGCACTTTCATTGCTTGCGTGTACTGTTCTGTTGGCTTCCCCTGATACCAGTGCTCAAAGGAACAAAACAGACACAACCAAAAAAGCTGACACAAAAGACATGTTTCAGTCGTCTACTTTTAATGGCCTTTCTTTTCGAAGCATTGGCCCTTCGCTCACCAGTGGAAGAATTGCTGACATTGCTGTCAACCCTAAAAACTTTTCTGAATATTATGTTGCTTCTGCCAGTGGTGGCGTGTGGAGAACGACAAACGGCGGCGTCACATTCACGCCAATCTTCGATGGGCAGGCTTCTTTTTCCATTGGTTGTATTACCATCGACCCAAATAACAGCAATGTAATTTGGGTGGGCAGTGGAGAGAACAACAACCAGCGTGTAGTAGGCTACGGTGATGGAGTGTATAAAAGTGAAGATGCCGGCAAAAGCTGGCAGAATGTTGGTTTAAAAAACTCAGAGCATGTTGGTAAGATAGTGGTCGACCCAAACAACTCCGACATTGTGTATGTAGCAGCCTACGGACCGGTGTGGAGCAGTGGCGGAGAACGCGGAATTTATAAAACCATTGATGGTGGTAAAAGCTGGAAGCAGGTGCTGAATGTAAGTGAGCATACAGGTTTTAACGAGATACACATGGACCCGCGCAATAGCAATGTACTGTATGCTACGGCACATCAACGGCAGCGTAAGGTGTTTACCTATATAGGCGGCGGCCCCGAAAGTGCTTTGTACAGAAGTAACGATGCAGGCGCTACCTGGACGAAGAGCACCAGAGGATTACCTGCTGATACCGACCTGGGAAGAATTGGACTGGCCATTAGCCCAGTGAACCCCGATAATCTTTTTGCCATTGTAGAAGCAACGGGTGACAAAGGTGGGTTCTTTGCCTCTACCGATCGCGGTGCAAGTTGGGAGAAGCGCAGCAGCTACTCCACCTCCGGCAATTATTACCAGGAAATATTTGCAGATCCGAAAGATGGCAGTAAGCTGTACGCTATGGATGTGTACATGAAGGTGACCAATGATGGTGGCCGAACATGGAGCAACGTAGGAGAAAAAAGTAAACACGTAGACAATCACGCACTTTGGATCAATCCAAACAATACCCAACACTTGTTAAACGGCAACGATGGTGGTGTGTACGAAAGCTACGATGGCGGTAAGAATTGGAACTACAAATCCAATCTGCCGGTTACACAATTTTATAAGGTTTCATTGGATAACAGTTTTCCATTTTACTATGTATACGGCGGAACGCAGGATAACTTTAGCTTGGGCGGTCCGAGCCGTACCATTAGTGCAAACGGCATTGTTAACAGCGACTGGTTTATTACAAACGGCGGCGATGGTTTTGAAAGCCAGGCGGATTATGTAGACCCAAATATTATTTATGCCGAATCGCAATATGGAGGGTTGGTTCGGTACGATCGTAAAAGTGGGGAGTCAATAGAAATTCGCCCGGTTGAAGCCGCGGGTGAAGCGCCCTATCGGTGGAATTGGGATGCACCCTTGTTGATATCGCAGCATGACCACAAGCGCATTTATTTTGGCTCCAATAAAGTGTTTCGCAGCAACGACCAGGGAAATACCTGGCAAGTGATCAGCCCCGATTTGTCGCGTGGCGTTGATCGTAATAAACTAACCGTGATGGGCAGAGTTTGGAGCGTAGATGCAGTGGCGAAAAATGGTTCTACCGATAAATATGGTCAACTAACTACCATAGCAGAATCGCTGGTTGATGATAAAATAATTTATGCAGGAACGGACGATGGTTTGATACACGTAACCACTGACGGTGGCCAAAACTGGACAAAGATTGACAATATTCCCGGTGCACCACAGCAGACTTACATCAACCAAATAATCACTTCTGCACACGATAAGAATGTAGCGTATGTTGCCATCAACCATCACCGATATGGCGACTTCAAGCCGTATCTTTTTAAAACAACGAATGCGGGCAAAACATGGACCGCAATTCAAAACAATTTGCCTGCAAGAGGCACGGTGTACACGGTAGCAGAAGATCATAAAAACGCAAACTTGTTGTTTGCCGGAACAGAGTTCGGAGTCTTCTTCTCTATTGATGGTGGAGCAAGCTGGACACAATTAAAAGGTGGATTGCCGCCGGTAGCCATAAAGGATTTGGAATTGCATAAGCGTGATAACGACTTGGTAGTTGCCACCTTTGGCCGTGGCTTTTACGTGTTGGATGATTATACACCATTAAGAACTATGACGAAAGCTGATTTGAACAAAGCAGCTTTCATTGCTCCTTCGCGTTCGGCATGGATGTACAACGAATCTTATCCGCTGGGGATACGTGGAAAAGGCTTTATGGGTGAGAGTTATTTCAATGCGTCTAATCCTAAACCAGGTGCTGTATTTACTTACTTCGTAAAGGAAGACATTAAAACCTTAAAGGAAAAAAGGCAAGAGAGAGAAAAGGAAATGATTAAGAATAATCAATCCCCCTTTTACCCAACTGTAGATACGCTGCGGCTAGAAGACATACAACCAGCGCCGTATTTGTTGTTCACCATTACAGATGAAAGTGGTACAGCCATCCGGCATTTAAGAGCACCAGCTAAAAAAGGTATTCAGCGCATTACCTGGGATTTTAGAACAGACGCCACCAACCCGGTTAGCTTCGCAACGTTTGACGAGAGCAATGTATTTAGTTCACCACCACAAGGTGTGATGGTGATGCCGGGTACGTATAAAGTATCGTTGAGCAAGTTTGAAGATGGAACCTTTACCCAGCTAGTAGCGCCACAGCCTTTTAAAACAGAAGCACTCAATATGGCAAGCATGCCGGCCACAGATAAAAAAGCGCTTCAGGAATTTGGAAAGAAGGTAATGGAACTAAACAGGGTGGTAGATGGTACCAATGCATACCGCGCCGAGTTGCAAAACCGTGTGAAGTTTATTAAAGAGGCTGCTTTGATAACGCCTACAGTAGATCCCAATTTTGCAAAGGAGATTTTTGCTGTTGAGAAACGCTTATTGGAAGCAGGCAAACTGCTTAACGGTGATGTGACCTTACTCAGCAGAGAGTTTGATGCGCCACCATCTATCAATAGCAGGGTTGGTAGTATTATGGGTGGAATTATTTCTACTAGCAGTGCGCCTACTACAACCTTCATGAACTCGTACACAGATGCGGTGAAAGAGTTTACACCAGTGCATGCTGAAATAAAAAGCATTGCTTCGGAGCTGCAGAGAATAGAAGCATTGTTGGAAAAGAACAAAGCGCCATATACGCCGGGACGGTTGCCGGATTGGAAAGGGTAGGTAACTCAAAAGTCAAAAATCAAAAAGAAAAAAGTGAAGCCGATATGATGGCGATATTGGCTTGCACATTGCTACAATTGTACAAGTGTGCGACGCAACCAAAGTATCATAGATGATAAATGCTGGGTACAAAAAGAAAAACACCCGCGAAACAATTGTGCTGAGAAATGATTTATCAACTTCAGCATCCATCTTTGCGGCTTAATTAATTGTATGAGTATACGCATTATCATTACTGGTGGCACGTTCGATAAAGAATACAACGAGCTGAACGGGCAGTTGTTTTTTAAAGACACGCATCTTCCTGAGATGCTTCGGTTGGGCAGAAGTGTGCTGGAGGTAGATGTAAATACTTTGATGATGATTGATAGCCTCGACATGACGGATGAGCACCGTAAATCAATTGCAGCAGCTTGTATTGGTGCCGAAGAAAATATGATCCTGATTACGCATGGCACGGATACGATGACGGAAACAGCGGAGTACCTGGCTACTGTTGTAGCGGACAAAACGATTGTATTGACTGGTGCGATGGTGCCTTATAAATTCGGTAGCTCCGATGGATTATTCAACCTGGGTAGTGCGATGGCCTTTGTACAAACACTTTCAGCAGGCGTGTACGTTGCAATGAACGGTCGCTACCATAAAGCGGGAACGGTTAAAAAGAATAAAGCGACAGGACTGTTTGAAGCGCTTTAAAAAAGTATGTTTTATTTACAATGGATGTATAAAAAAAGCAACGATCACAATGACCGTTGCTTTTTTTATAAAGGTTATATGCTACTACGACTTGTTGATCACTGCTGCTCTCATTTCCAATTCAGCATCTTTTGAACCGGTACGTTGAGCTACTTTGATGAACTCCTTCGACTTCTGAAAATCATTTTCTTTAAAGGCTATCCATGCCAGTTCTTTGTTTACATCTATGTTGTTTGGACGAACGGCATATTCATTCATGGCATGTTTTTTCGCCAGGTCAAGCTTATCCATTTTTACATATAGCTTGGCCAATTCAAGATCTACCAGGTGACCAGAGGCGGCATCTTCTTCCAGCATTTGTTTTACTTTATCGTATGTCTCACCAGCAAGTTTGCTATTTCCCTGGATGGTATAAATGTCTGCCATTTGCTCATAAAAGGAAAACTCGGGCATTACATCGGCAGCCTGTTGTAGCAGTGCTAGTGCCTTGTCATAATTCTTTTTCTTTTCTTCAATTTTAGCGAGGCCTGCTGTGGCAAAAGCATAGCTGGGGCGGAGGGCTAAAATCTTTTTATATTCATTTTCAGCCTTATCCAACTGGCCAGATTGCAGGTATAGTTCACCCAACGTTTTCATGCTCCAACACTGAGGCTCGCTGCCCGGTAACCCGGCTTGCGAGGCAAGTTTCATTGCTTCGATTGCACCATTGTTATCGCCAAAAATTTCGCGCAGGTAGGAGGCTCTTGAATAAGATTCTAAGGACGGCTTTAGTGCTTGCATTTTGTCGGAAGCTGCAATGGCCGCATCATAATCGCCAAGCTCAACGTTTGCATCTACCAATATACCATAAACATATGCTTCGTTTGGATTGATTAGTTTTGCCTGCTCAGCAAGCACTAATGCATCCTGAAATTTATGTTGCGACATTTTCACCGACGCTTTTAGAATGGTAGCCTCGTAATTCTTAGAATCAATCACCAGGACATCGTCCAGAATTTTGGTAATGGCTGGGTAATAATAAGGATGCTCTCCGGTAATGCGGGCTTCGGTTATGTAGATAGTGGCGATCTGTAAACGTGCTTTTACATTGTTAGGGTCAGCAGCAATTTTTTGTTTTAAATCTGCCACTTTCATTTTGGTTCTTTCCCACTCCACCGCTTTCGCCAATTCACCTTTTCGTTCAAAAAGATCGGGTAAAGTAGTGGCGTTTTCCATGGTACCTGCAACAGCCTGTACAGGTGAAGATTGGCAACCGGTAAAAGTAATTGCACCAATAAAGAGCATTAGTAATAGTAAACGCATAATGTTTGATTTTGGATTGTTCAGATAATGTTATGTTCCATATACGTTAACAACTTGTTGGCGGATTGTGCTTATAAAAAAAAGAAAGCCGGTCAAAAATGACCGGCTTTCTTTGTAATGAAGGAACAAACTATTGTTTTACAATCTTCCTTGTTTCTACTCTTACCCCATTCTTTTCAGCCACTATCATATACATTCCTTTAGGGAAACCGGTCAAATCAATCTCAACAGAGCTGTTCACCAGTTTGCGCGATAATAATAGTTTGCCGTTATCGTCTATTACATGAATGTTCATGTTTTGTTCGGCATACACCCTCACATAATCCTGCGCAGGATTTGGAGAAATCACCATAATACTCTTACCATTGAACTTAATCAGCCTCACTGCCGAATAAGTAAACTGGCCATCCTTATCTACCTGCTTAAGCCTGTAGTAGTTTATCTTATCCAATGCAGGGCGTGTATGTACAAAACTATAGGTGTTCACATTTCCTGATGCAGCATTCACCTTTCCTATCTGTGTGTACGTACGGCCATCCAGGCTTTGCTCTACCAGGTAGAAATCGTTATTGATCTCGTTGTTTACCTGCCAGCGAAGCAATACATCTTCATTCTGTTTTTCAGCAGTAAATTTTACGAAATTAACCGGTAAAGGATTTTGACCGCTGTAAGATGCGCCTACAAATCCTCTCCATGGTCCCTGTACAAAAGGAAAGGCTGTTTTCAGTGTAGTGTCGTTGCGAACAACACCAGCGTTGAAGGCAAGGGTACTTCCTAATTGTGGCGTAACCGGGTTAGCGCCAGGCGTGTTAACATTATAGTCATCATACCACAGACCGATTGCAGCCAATACTACTCCACCCACTGCTTGTAACTCAATGGTTACTACATCATCTTCCAATCTTCTTCCGTTAGGAAAGCCATCCATGTTCGGGATGTTCTGAAGTGCTGCAGAGCCATTGAAACGTGTGTCCGTTAATCCCAAAACAGCAGCGCGAACCAATCCTAATGAACTAAAGTCGGCACTGTTTCTTGGCGTTACAGGTACTGCCATATTTAAACGCAGCATGTCACCAAAAGTGGGAAGGAAATTATTGATAAACGGTTTACCTGCAGCCAAAGGATTACCCTGTGGTTTTCCGGTAGCTAACTGGTAAGGCCGAAGATTTGGAACACCAGTGTGGAAGATGGGAAGAATATCCACTGCTCTTGGGCTCATGTTATCGGGTAACAAATAATTGCCAAACAAAGCGTTGTCCAACGCAGTACCTGCTACTGCCGCTGTTCCTTTCAGTGGAAATAAACCAGGCTTACCGTTTCTAAAATCATATTGGCCAAGAGAGGCAGACTGAACTCTTAACTGAGCCAAGCCTGGCACCGCACCACCAAACTGAGAGTTATCCATGTACAATGCCAGCTCAGGATTTTTGAAGTACTTCTCAAACTGAGACTCATTATTTACCATGGTAGCATTCCACTTGTCTTTCTGTCCAATTGGAATAATTACCTCATTGGTTAAAGGCATACCAAGACGGGAAACTTGTATCCAGTTGCCTGTAGTAGTACCATTACCGCCAGTTGAATCAAACGTATAGATCTGGGGGCGGCTCGCATTGGCATAAACGCCAATGATGAAATCGCTATCTAAAATGCTGGTGGCTTGTGCAGTAGTCTTTCCATCTTTTTGTAAAGTTGAAATAGGCACTTCAATTACTAAAGAGTGACAATTGAATTTAGCCAAACCATCTCTGCCTGGCTGGCGGAAATTTCCTACATCGAAGATGCCACCGAGGTCAGCAAAAAATGGATCGTCAATCGGTCCTGCAAACACCCTTTCGCCGGTAGTGGAAGTAGTAATGGCACGCTGTATCAGCGTATCATAATTGGGCACACCTAGACCAACGGTAGCGTTTTCAATAGAGCGTGGGCCAATGTTTGGTGGCGGCACAATTCCATTGGAAACAATGGTAGTGAAAGTAGTTCCACCATTTAAACTGCGCTCAAGCGTGTACGTAGTTTTCCAGTTTTCTTTACCCAGGCGGATCCTAAAAAACGTTGTTGAATCCTGGTTAACCTGCGAAAAAGTGAAGCGGTAAATGATGTCAGAACCTGCAGTAGACGTTTTGTTGTCTACGTGAATTTCGTAGCGGATGTTTTCGCCAAACGTATACCAGTTAGGGCCTCCGGCAGGATGCTCAAAAGGTATATAGTTAGCGATCAAAACAATCTTACTGCTATCTGTTGGACTCCTGAAGGCATACACATCAGTATTGTCTGCCAGCGGGTCATTAGAGATTAATGGTGCTTCGCGGTGCGAAGAAGCAATAGCCAGGGTTTGATTAAGAACCAAACAAACCAAAGCGGCTGCTAAGTGTTTTATAATTTTTTTCATAAATGCTATTTTGTTTTGTTTAGAACCTTGGTTTGATGGTATAATCGAACCCTCTCCATGGCGTTTGTACATAAGGGAATGTTGCTCTGAATGTGGTATCGTTGCTGGTAGGACCTGCAGTAAACGTAAGCACCTTATTCAACTGCGGTGTTACGGGTGTTGGGCCACCGGCATAGTCATCATAGTACAATCCAATAGCGGCAAGTACCACTCCTGATACAGCTTGTAATTCAATAGTCGTTACATCATCCTCTAAGCGTCTGCCATTTGGAAAACCATCCATGTTTGGAATAAATTGCAGCGAAGGACTTAGGTTAAAGCGACTGTCTGTAAGTCCTAACACAGCGGCCTTAATCAGACCAAGAGAACTGAAGTCAGCACTGTTTCTTGGCGTTACCGGTACTGCCATATTCAACCGGAGCATATCGCCAAAGGTTGGAAGAAAGTTGTTGATGAAAGGCTTTCCTGCTGCTAATACATTACCCTGTTTGCCAGTGGCAAGCTGGTAAGGACGAAGGTTTGGAACACCTGTTTTAAAAATTGGTAGAAGGTCTACGGCACGTGGGCTCATGCTATCCGGTAGCAGGTAGTTTCCAAACAATGCATTGTCCAAAGCAGTACCCGCAACCGCCGGTGAACCTTTCAGATCGAACAAACCTTTCTTACCATTTCTAAAGTCGAAACTGCCCAAAGACCTTGTTTGAATGCGTAGGTCGAACAGAGCTGGAACAGCCTGGCCAAACTTTGAGTCATCCATGTACAAAGCCAGTTCAGGATTTTTTAAATACTTATCGATCAATGTATCTCGGGTAGAATTACTGGCAATCGTGTTAAACTTGTTTTTGTCACCAATCGGTACAATCACCTCGTTGGTTAGTGGCATGCCGAGGCGAGATACCTGCACCCAATTTCCAGAGTAATTTCTAGAGGTGTCTTGCAGTGTACGAATTTGCTGGCGGCTTGCGCTGGCCCAAACACCAATTACGAAGTCGCTATCCAGGATGCTGGTAGCCTGTGCAGTTGTTTTGCCATCTTTCTGTAGCATGCTGATGGGAACCTTTACTGCAATCGTGTGTACATTAAACCGGGCTAATCCATCCTTTGGCGGATTGGTAGTATTGCCCATTGGCCTAAAATTACCCACGTCAAATGCACCTGCAAGGTCTACAAAGAAAGGATCATCAACCGGACCGCAATACACTTTTTCTCCTGTGGTTGCAGTGTTTGCGTTGATAGCATTCTGCATAATGGTAGCATAGCTCATGCCCAAACCAACACCGCTACTGTCAATGGAGCGCGGTCCTATATTGTAAGGAGGCACAATACCATTATTAAGAACAGTTGTAAAGCTGGCGCCACCATTGGTGCTTTTCTCAAGCGTGAAACGCTGCTTTAGGTTTTCTTTTCCAAGTCGAATGTTGAAGAAGGTGGTCGTGTCCTCGTTAAACTGGTTAAATGTGAACCGGTAAGTAATGTCGTCACTCGTGGTAGTAGTCCTGTTTTTAATATGGATCTCGTACCGGATATTGGTTCCGAAATCATAATAGTTTGGACCACCTTCCGGCAATTGGAACGGGATGAAGTTAGCGATGATGGTGACGGTGTTGGTATCGTCCGGACTTCTAAACGCATAGACGTCAGTGTTATCTGCTAACGGGTCGTTAGAAATAAGTGGCGCTTCGCGATGCGAAGAAGCAAATACCTGGAAAGACAAAAAAATGAATGATAAACTCATACAGAGTTTCCATCCATTACAGAGTACAATTTTTTTTCTCATACATAAATTTTAAAGTGATTGAATGGATAGTAACATGGATCTATATCGATCGATTTACGGAAACAGTTTTGAAAAGGTTTGAAAAAGTTAAAGTTTACTTACACGAGTATTTTATCAACAACAAAGACCAGCTGATGACCACTTAGGCGGCCCAAAAAATCTAAAGAAGGATTCTGGTAGTAGTAAAATAGCATCACGTGTGAAGCCTCATTTTTTAATTGAAATCAGCAGGGTTAAATCGATCACGAGGTTACTCAGGGCACAACCGTGCTTTACAAAAAAAACCGCCCCAGAATAAATCTGAGGCGGCGTCTCCTTCTTTTCAAAAACAATTGAAATCAGTAGGACTTTAGTGTATCAACACCCTTACTACTTTAGTACCGGTGCTGCTCACAACTTTTATAAAGTACAAGCCTCTCGCCTTGCCTCTTAAATCAAAATCTACCATCGTGTTCTGGCCAAGGTTGATTACCTGCTTTTGGATGATAGCACCATTAGCATTGGTAACTTGCACCTCTGCTTTTGATACTCTAAAATTCTGCAGTATTACTTTGAACTGGCCTTTACTTGGATTAGGGAAGGTTGTGATCACTTCTTTTTCAGACAAAGATTGTGATAAACCAAGTGGATCATTTGGATTGCTGATTCCACCTACTATTCCACCAGGACAACCGCTGCCTACCGTTCTTGTTAGAACGGCAGACTCACATCCTCCTGCATCTTTTAGTCTCAACTGGTAGCTTCCTGCAGCCAAGTTAAGAAAGGTGAAACCATTATTTCCACCTGATACATACGTAGTTCCACCATTAATTGAATACATGAAAGGTGCAGTTCCGCTTGTAGGCATGATTGTAATATTGCCATTATTCATACCGCAAGTTGCACTCAAAACAATCTGACCATTATTGAGGAAGGTAGGCGCAGTACAAGGGGAAGGTCTACATGTAAGTGTTCTCTCTATAACCGCAGACTCGCAACCATTGAATGCCTTCAATCTTAGCCTGTAAGTTCCTTCTCCAAGGTTAAGGAATGTGAAGCCATTATTACCACCAGCAACATACGTTGTACCGCCGTCGATAGAATACATAAACGGACCATTACCGCTGGTAGGTTGAATGGTGATATTACCATTATTCATACCACAATTTGGCATCAACACAATCTGCCCATTATTCAAGAACGTAGGTGGTACACAAGGACAATTGGGCGTAGACAGTGTAATCGGAACAATTACCGATTCGTTTCCTGTCGCATCTTTTAAGCGCAGATTATAAGTACCTGCACCAAGATTTATGAAAGTGAAACCTGCATTAGGACCCGAAATATAAGTTACACCACCATCAATAGAATACATAAACGGTGCGGTTCCGCTGGTAGGTTGAATCGTAATGTTTCCATTAGTTGCGTTACAGGTTGGCTGTAATGCAATGGTACCATTTACCAGGAACGTCGGCAATGGATTGGTTCCGCTATACGATGCACCAACAAATCCTCTCCATGGTCCTTGTACATAAGGGAATACAGATTTGAGTGTTGTGTCATTCCTTGTAACACCTGCATTAAAGGATAACACGTTCACCAGTTGAGGTGTAACCGGGTTTGCATTAGGAGTATTCACATTATAGTCATCATACCACAAACCAATTGCAGCTAATACTACTCCACCTACAGCTTGTAACTCAATCGTAGTTACATCATCTTCCAATCTTCTTCCATTTGGAAAACCGTCCATGTTAGGAATAAATTGCAGACTTGCATTTTGATTGAAACGGGTATCGGTTAATCCCAATACTGCTGCCTGCACCAAACCCAATGAACTGAAATCAGGATTCACATTACCGTTGGAAAGCCTTCTTGGCGTAACCGGCACCGCCATATTCAGGCGAAGCATGTCGCTGAAAGTAGGCAGGAAGTTATTGATGAAAGGCTTACCTGCTGCCAGTGGATTGCCTTGTGGCTTTCCGGTTGCCAGTTGGTAGGGTCGAAGATTTGGAACCCCTGTGTTAAAGATTGGTAACAGGTCAACCGCTCTTGGACTCATGTTATCCGGTAAAAGGTAGTTGCCAAACGCCGCATTATCCAAAGCGGTACCGGCAACCGCGGCAGTTCCTTTCAAAGGAAAAAGGCCCGGCTTACCATTTCTGAAATCGAATTGACCTAGTGATGCTGACTGGATGCGCAATTGAGACAATCCAGGTACTGCTGTACCAAACTGTGAATTGTCCATATACAAAGCCAGCTCAGGATTTTTAAAATACTTCTCAAACTTGCCTTCGTTGCCAGTATTAGGGATGGTAGCATTAAACTTATCTTTTTGTCCAATAGGAATAACGACTTCATTGGTTAGTGGCATACCTAAGCGGGACACTTGTACCCATGCGCCCGAATGCGTACCATTTCCACCAGTAGAATCAAATGTGTAAATCTGCTGACGACTTGCACTTGCATATACGCCAATCACGAAGTCGCCATCTAAAATGTTGGCCGCCTGGTTGGTGTTCTTCCCTGCTTTTTGCAATGTAGAAATAGGCACCTCTATTACCAATGAATGACAATTGAATTTAGCTAAGCCATCTCTGCCGGGCTGGCGGAAATTACCTACATCGAAGGTGCCTCCGAGATCAACAAAGAAAGGATCGTCAATTGGGCCGGCAAACACTTTCTCGCCTGTAGAAGAAGTGCGGATTGCACGGTTCATGAGTGTATCATAGTTTGGAGCACCCAATCCTACTGCGCTTTCAATAGAACGCGGACCAATGTTTGGCGGAGGCACAACACCATTTGTAATAATGGTTGTGAAGGAGGCACCCCCATTCATACTACGCTCAAGAGTGTAGAAAGTTTTCGAGTTTTCTTTACCCAAACGAATGGAGAAGAAAGTAGTAGGATCTTCGTTTACCTGGCGGAAAGTGAAGCGATAAATGATATCGTCACCTGCTGTTGCGCTGTTGTTATCAACGTGAATTTCATACCGTATGTTCTCGCCAAACGAGTACCAGTTTGGCCCACCGGCTGGGTGTTCGAATGGAATGTAGTTGGCTATCAGCACCACCTTATTGGTATCGGTGGGGCTTCTGAAAGCATATACATCTGTATTGTCTGCCAACGGATCATTTGAGATCAATGGCGCTTCGCGGTGCGAAGAGGCAATAGCAATGGTTTGCGTGAGCACCAAACAAACCAAAGCGGCTGCTATGTTTTTTATAAATTTTTTCATAATGCTATTTTGTTTGTTTAGAACCTTGGTTTTATGGTGTAATCAAAACCTCTCCATGGGGTTTGCACATAGGGGAAAGTGGTTCGGAAAGTAGTATCGTTCATAGTTGGTCCTGCAGTGAATGAAATCACTTTTACCAACTGTGGCGTTACTGGTGTAGGTCCGCCGGCATAATCATCATAATACAAACCAATTGCGGCGAGTACTACTCCCGAAACAGCTTGAAGTTCTATGGTGGTTACATCATCTTCCAGTCTTCTGCCATTCGGAAATCCATCCATGTTGGGAATGAACTGAAGTGTGCGTGTAAGATTATACCGACTATCTGTAAGCCCCAACACAGCAGCTTGCACTAAACCAAGCGGACTAAAGTCAGGACTGTTACGCGGTGTAACCGGCACGGCCATATTCAAGCGAAGCATATCGCCAAACGTAGGCAGGAAGTTGTTGATGAAGGGCTTACCCGCTGCCAGTACATTACCCTGTTTTCCGGTAGCTAACTGGTAAGGACGAAGATTGGGCACGCCTGTTTTGAAAATTGGCAGCAAATCAACCGCACGTGGACTCATACTATCTGGTAACAGGTAGTTTCCAAACAAGGCATTGTCCAAGGCGGTACCTGCCAGCGCTGGTGAACCTTTTAGATCGAACAAACCTTTTTTGCCGTTTCTAAAGTCATAACTGCCGAGAGAGTTCTTTTGAATGCGCAGGTCAAACAAAGCCGGAACAGCTTGTCCAAACTTAGAGTCATCCATATACAAAGCCAGTTCAGGATTTTTAAGATACTTATCAAAAGTGGTGTCGCGTGCTGAGTTGCTTGAAATGGTATTCCACAGGTTTTTATCTCCAATGGGCACAACCGCTTCGTTGGTAAGCGGCATACCTAAGCGAGATACCTGCACCCAGTTTCCTGTAAAATTTCTTGAAGTATCCTGCAGTGTGCGGATCTGTTGGCGGCTGGCACTTGCCCATACGCCTACCACAAAATCACCGTCCAATATATTAGCAGCCTGGTTTGTGTTTTTACCATCCTTCTGCAACATGCTGATAGGCACTTTTACAGAGATCGTATGAACATTAAAGCGGGCTAAACCATCTTTAGGAGGGTTTACATTATTGCCCATTGGACGGAAGTTACCTACATCAAAAGCGCCGGCAAGGTCCACAAAAAATGGATCATCCACCGGACCGCAGTACACTTTTTCGCCTGTAGTAGCTGTTGCAATTGCGTTGTTCATCAATGCAGCGTATGTGGTACCTAGACCAACAGTTGCATTTTCAATAGAACGTGGCCCGATGTTGTAAGGTGGTACCATACCATCCGCAACAATGGTTGTGAAACTAGCTCCACCATTCGTGCTCTTTTCCAACCTGAAGCGTTGTTTTAAATTCTCTTTTCCCAGGCGGATGTTGAAAAACGTGGTCGTGTCCTCATTAAACTGCGTAAACGTAAAACGGTAAGTGATGTCATCACCTACAGTTGTTGTTTTGTTTTTAATGTGGATCTCGTAGCGGATGTTGGTGCCGAAGTCGTAGTAATTCGGACCACCTTCCGGTAACTGGAAGGGAATAAAGTTGGCAATGATTGTTACCGTGTTGGTGTCGTCCGGGCTTCTGAAAGCGTAGACGTCAGTGTTGTCGGCCAACGGGTCATTCGAAATAAGCGGCGCTTCGCGGTGCGAAGAGGCGAATAACTGGAATGACGAAAGAATGAATGATAAACTCAGAAAGAGTTTCCACCCATTACAGCGTACAAATTTTTTTCGCATAAATAATGTTTTAAAATGAATAATACGTACGGCATTCGTTACCGTACCATGCCGAGTTACGTTGCCGGTTTTAAAACAGTTTCAAAAAAGTTAAAAATTAATTAATTAATTAATTTGAAATAAAATTTGGCGCAATACATTACCTAAAAACATTAACGGGGGGACATAATTATATAGGGTTCTTTTTGAGCGAAAAAGAACAGGGATAAAATAAACGTTAGGGTTGACCACTCCTTTAGAGTGTAATAGCCAATTTTAATTTTGCGACAAAAGGGGTTCCTGGGGTAAAATGTATTTCTGAAACAGGCACTTGTTCGTTTTTTAATCTTGATTCAGTATCAAATTGTGCTTCGTTCCATTGCGCATTTAATAAGTTCTCTGCACTTATCCCGATTTCATATTTGTTGCGTGTATAATTGATTACAGCATCCATTAAAAAATATCCCTTAGCAATGACTGAATTTGTTTCATTTGCCGGCCGGTCTTTAATATATCTGTAACGTACGCTTCCATTAAAACCGTTTTTGTTTACGTAGCTTATTCCTCCGGTACTCGTAAACAAAGGCGCTAATGGAATTTTATTTTCAGTTTTATCATTATCAATAAAACGTGCTGAGGCAATATTTAAATTTCCGTCAGCAAAAAGGTATTTATTAAACTGGTACCGGGCAGCTACATCAATGCCCAATCTTTTTGATCTTCCGCTTGGTTCTATCACACCCTCGTCTCCAACATAAACAAATTCCTGTTGCAGGTATAAATACCAAATTGCCGTATTAATTACCAGGTTTTGTGATGGGTGAAAATTTACACCTGCGTCGGCACCAAATGCCGGGGGAAGAATTTGGTTCCCATCATTAGCTACAACTACCCGCGTGTCGTTTGAATGAAATCCTTTTCCTGTTTTTAAAAATGCCTGTACTTTTTTATTAAAAGTATAGTGCACATTTAATTTTGGGCTTACAATAGCTTTGTTTTGAGATGGTGCCTGCACCGGATTTAATTTGTCTAAATAATTAAAATGCAGGTAATCAATTCTTCCACCAAAATCAATCAGCCATTTTTTATAATGAATTTTTTGATCTACAAAAAGGGCCGCATTACTTTCGGTAATATCGCCCTGCTTTACCTGCTCTAAAAAAATTCTCTGTTTCGTGTAGGCAAGTTCTGTATCGTAAGTTTTATCGTGTCGCAGGGTGGCACCAAATGTTGTTTTCAAATTTGTATTTCCAATTGAAAAGGGGATACTGTATTTACTATTAAAACCAACAATATCTCTTTCATCACTTTGCCTGATTTGATCCCCGTTTACACTATCACGCAGAAAAAATGTAAAATTGGAAAAGAGTTGAAAATAATAACGTGAATAGAATAGTTGGCTTTCGAAACTGTGCCCATTTTTAAATGATGATGTCAATTGTACACTCGTGTTGTATCGGCCAGTATATCCTCCCTCGGTATTATCTATTGCACCAAATCGACCGGTAATTTTGTCGTCAATTGCGCGCTGGGGAAGTTGACCGGATGCATCCCATTTACTACTAAAAGCGGAAGTAATAAAAGTAAGTTTTGTATTGGATGATAGCTGGTTGATATACTTGCAAAATATATTTACACGGTTGAAATTTTGAGGCGATTGAAAAGGTCCATCAAATTGGAGATATTCCGCGGCTACGAATGCGGATTGCCTGGTTTGTTTTTTTGATAGAAGGTTTACCATAGCCAGCGTTCGCAGGTGATTAAATTGTCCACGCTCAATTTGGAGGCGGTTCTTCTCTAGCTGATTAATCGTTTGAAAAGACACGTAGCCTGCAGTATTCAAATTTCCGTGTTCACTGTAATACGGCCCTTTGCCATAGTCGATGTTTTTTACGAGTTCGGGAATTAGAAAATGTAGATCAGCATATCCTTGTCCATGTCCATGCGATACCATGTTTACCGGCAGGCCATCTACCGAAACTTGTACATCCGTTCCATGATCAATGTCGAAGCCGCGCAAAAAAATCTGTTCAGCCTTACCACCACCGGCATGTTGGGCAATAAATAAGCCCGGGACTGTTTTTAATAATTCTTGCGAAGAATTGACTGGTCTCAGATTTAAATCTGTTTTAGCAATACTGGAAAAATATGCGCCATTAATATTACTGGTAAGCACCACGTCCTGCAATCTGAAACTGCCTTTTACAAGTTTAATATTGATTGACTTTGAAGTATTTAGAGTGAGGTCTAGCGGTAAATAACCAATGTGGGTAATAAGAAGGTTTAGGATAGTATCGCTATTTGAAATTCCAAACATTCCGCCTTTGTTAGTAAAAGTTGAGCCTGCTGTTCCTTTCAGGAAGACCATTACACCTTCTAATGCCTCATTCGTTTGGCTATCTGTTACCACGCCTTTAAGGGTATACTGAGCAACTAAATTGCTGGATATTAATAACATGAAAATTAAGATTGCAGCAGAGTAAATCTTTACCATAGCGCAAATTTTGATTTCTTTCACATTTACGGAAACGATTTGATTCCAGTTTTCTGGTTTCATAGAATTTGCTACAACTTACTGTTCAGGCGTATACACAAGTAATAAATGCTATAGCTGTTGTACATTGCAATTATGACCACCAGCATAATTAAACGAGATCGCATTTTAGCCGTTGAAAACATTCTTGCATTGGCATTTGCCATCATCATGAATTTTCTGGCTATTACCCTGCCGCTGAATAATAAAACAACCGGCGAGCTTTCCGATGAATACCCTAACATGTTCACCCCGGCGGGCATTACCTTTTCTATCTGGAGCATTATTTATCTTTTCCTGATTGCTTTTGTTATTTACCAGGCTATCGTGTTTTTTAAGCAAAAGCAGAGTGTAGCAGATGTTCGCAGCATTACACCATTATTTATTATCAATTGCATGGGCAACGGAGCATGGCTTTTCGCCTGGCATTATCAGCAGGTAGCATTATCAGTTGCTATTATGTTGGTGATGCTATCTACACTTATTTTAATCCATCATCGGCTTCAGCTTGCCAGGCCCTTTAAACCTTTAGCAACCAAGTTGTTGCTGGATGTTCCTTTCAGTTTATACCTTGGCTGGATTAGCATTGCTACTATAGCAAATGTTACTACTTTATTCGTTGATCTCGATATTGTTCCGCTTGGTATCTCCTCCACAATCTGGACCATCATAATGATTATTACTGGAGCTATCATTGCTCTTTTTATGATCGTTAAAAAAAGGAACATTGTTTTTGGATTGGTGGTATGCTGGGCTTTTTATGGCATTACCTTAAAAAGATTACAGGTTGGAAGTATTGGAAGCGGCGATATAATTATGGTGTGCCATATTTGTGTTGGCATCTTGTTGGCTGCAATGGTATTTGCATTTTTTAACCTGGTGAAGCGGAGTACATCCGGTGCCCAGGGTTAGCGCCACTTTGGATTTTCGAAGCTGGTTCAGTGTTTTGAAAGCAATTTTGCTTTGTGTACAGGCTATTTGTAACCAGCCCCGCTTGCATCATTACAAGTCCTCTTATCATTCCGTTGTGGAGCTGGCTTGTATTCATTAAGGATTATTGTACTTTAACGGGCTGGAACTGCTTTCGTACATCAAAACCAAACTTACATGCAATCAGAATTGGAAGATCTGGTGCCCGGATCTGCAGCAGCAGATCTTGCCGCCCCTACCCACTCTTCACCTAAAACACCTGCAAGAATTCAATCGCTAGATGTGCTCCGGGGTATCGCTGTACTTGGCGGACTCGGTGTTAGTATTTGGTTATTCGGCGGGTTTACTGCTAACCAAAAGCTCCAGTTGCTTCAAGTGCATAAAGGATACAACTACGGGATGTTCAGCACAATAAGCCTGTTACTGGAAGGAAAAATGCTTTCACTAATATGCCTGGTGTTTGGGGCGGGTGCCGTTTTGTACATGCAAAAGAAGCAAGAAGGTAAACTGCAGCCAGCCGACTTATTTATACGCAGGCAATTGTGGTTGCTGGCATTCGGTTTACTAAATGCGCTACTTTTTCTTTGGAGCGGCGACATACTTTTTCACTTAGCCATTCTCGGCATTCTCATCTTTCCTTTTACCAGGATGCGTGCACGAGGTCTTGTAATTGCCGGTTTTATTGCTGCGCTATTCTTTACGGGAAAAATCTATTGGCAGCATGCTGATCATCAAAGTATTTATGCTAAATACGTAGCCGTTTTAAACGCTGAGAAAAAGATAAAGAAGGACTCTGCACTCCGTGCAAAGGAAGCTCCGAAGAAAGACGCAGCCATTGCTGGTAATGCGAAACCGGCATTGTCAAAAGACACCACTAAGGCCGCTATTGCAGCAATTAAAAAGGACACACTGACAGCCAAACAAGTAAGAGAAAAGCAAGCATGGGAAGGCCTCGTAAAAAGTACCAAATACGATCCCAAAGCAGACGAGGGAACTTTTAAAAATATGCGGAAGGAGAAGTTTGGAGAGGTGTATGACCATGTACTTCCATCCATACAGCAAAAGGAAGCACAGTGGACTTATAACACGGGAATATGGGACATGAGCAGCCTGATGTTAATTGGAATGGCCATGTTCAAATTTGGTTTTTTTAATCGGCGGTGGAAGACCAGCAGTTACCTGGTACTGTCAATTGTTGGTATTGGACTTGGTCTTGCTTTGGCGTGGGTACGTTTATACCTTCATCAACAGGAAATACTGGATTTCGAGAAATATATTCAGCGTTACCCTATCCCGCACAATCTCTTGGTGCCATTCGAGAAAATATTGATGGTTTTGGGTTACGCTAGTTTGGTATTGTTACTACTGAATACTGCAATTTTTAGAACCGTGTTTAGTGCTTTTGCGGCTGTAGGAAAACTGGCATTGAGCAACTACCTGTTTCAAAGCATTGCTTGCCTGCTGATTTTTACCGGGTATGGTATGGGCTACTTCGGACGATTGGAACAGTACCAACTTTATCTGGTTGTATTTGAAATCTGGATTATTCAAATAGTGTTCAGCGTATTTTGGCTAAAGGTATTTACTTACGGCCCGGCTGAATGGTTGTGGCGATGCCTCGTGTACGCCCGGTGGATGCCTATTAGAGAATCGAAAGCATTTGCTACCATTGAACATAACCCTGCAATACTCTAACCCATAACAAAACAAATCATGGAGACAACTTCAGATATACCCGTGTCCTTCGCACCTGCTGCCGAAAGCAATATGAATGCACAACACTTTGCTCCAATCTATGAAAAGCCTAAGCCCGTAACCAAGGCCGATCGCATACAAACTGTAGACATGGTACGTGGCTTTGCCTTGTTAGGAATCCTAATGATGAACATTCCAATTTTTGGCATTGACCGGAGTGTTTACAAAATAGTTCTGGAAGGCAGCAAAGCAAACGCAGATTATACCACCATGGCTGTGGTGTATACATTTTTTGATGGTACCATGCGCGGACTATTCAGCATGTTGTTTGGTGCCGGAATGGTGTTGTTTACATTAGGCAAAAAGGAATCGCTTACCGGGGGGCCAACGGTGGCAGAGTATTACTACCGGCGTTTGCTTTGGCTGGTGGCATTCGGCCTGGTGAATGCGTATGTTTTTTTATGGGAAGGAGACATCCTTTTTTACTACGGTTTATGTGGCATGCTGCTGTTTCCTTTCCGCGCTGCGAAACCCAAATGGCTGATACTTATTGGCCTGGTATTATTGAGCATTGGCACTTTTAAGCAACTGAGTTGGTGGGGTGAAACCCGTGAAACAAGAGCGACCTACAAGGAGGCGATTGCTGCTGAAAAAGCTAAAAAACCACTAACAGAAAAACAGCAGGAAGCAAAAGCGCAGTGGGAGCAAATGGAAAAAAGTCAAAAGCCTGACCCGGAGCGTACCGCACGAAACATTAGCAAAATGCAGGGAGGTTATGGTACCGTTTTCGGACACTTGAAGAGTCATAATGCAAACAACGAAACATGGGGCATGTACCACGGTCTTTATGATATGATTGGGATGATGTTTATAGGCATGGGCCTTTTTTACCTAGGCTTTTTTTCTAATAAACTATCAACTGGTACCTACTCACTCACATTGCTGATTGGTTACGGCGTAGGTATTCCAGTTGGCTGGATATTCTTTTCAAAAGGATTTGCTGACACCAATTTCACGGCTTACATCGATCAATGGCGGGTGCCGCATTGGGCATTGTACGACATCAGGAGATTGTTACTTTCTATAGGTCATGCAAGTGTATTAATGCTGATTTATAGAAGCAAAGTCGTTCCCTGGTTGATGAAAGCTCTGTCGAATGTTGGCCAAATGGCATTCACCAATTACCTGATGCAAAGTTTACTAATGACTTTCTTTTTCTTTGGATATGGCCTTGGATACTACAATAGTTTACGGTTTCATCAACTGTACTATGTGGTAGGTTCGGTTTGGATTTTTCAACTCATCTTCTCCAGTATTTGGTTGCGCTATTTCCGCTTTGGACCATTTGAATGGCTGTGGCGATCTCTAACTTACTGGCGGGCGCAACCGATGCGCATAGCGCAAAAATAGTTTTCGAGATAGTTTGAATCTTTGCCGCCGGAATTCAAGTTCCGGCGGCTTTTATTTGTACCGAATAGTATTTGCATCATGAGACGAGGAGATGCTATTTACGCGCAGCAATGGTTTTATTCAACTGATATACACCAGATATACACACGACTAAATGGTTGGTACATTTATTTCTGTTGAGTGATAAAACCGTCTATGCTCATCTTGTATTTTCAACAGTTGGCAGCCTACATGGAAACCGGAAAAGAACTAACGAAGGCAGAGTTCATTCGTAAAATTGACCGCGTAGGAGAAGTAACGCTCACCCTTAGAAACATCGTTCACCAAACCATCTTTTCATCTATCCGCAAAAATGAAGATGGATGTGTGGTGGTGGTGTAGGTAAGTCAATAGGTCAGTAAGTCATTGGGTCAATGGGTTATTGGGTCAATGGGTCATTCAGTCATTGTTCAAAGAGTTTAGTTGTTACGTAAATAGTTGGACATTAAAAACCCCGCCGGTTGGCAGGGTTTCGTTTTCTCATTAACTGAACAAGTATTCCAAATCTTCTCTTGTAAGATTTTTCACAAAGCCAGAGTCATCGGTAATTAAATCTGCGGCTAGTGCACGCTTCTTATCTTGTAGCGATAGAATTTTATCTTCCACTGTATCCTTACAAATCATTCGGTAAGCAAAGATGTTTTTGGTTTGCCCGATACGATGGGTACGGTCAATTGCCTGCTGTTCTACTGCAGGATTCCACCACGGATCTACGATGTATACATAATCTGCAGCGGTAAGGTTTAAACCCACACCACCGGCTTTCAGCGAGATAAGAAACACCCTGCAAGTGTCATCGTTTTGAAAACTTTCAATCGCTTTCTGCCTGTCGGGCGCTGTTGTGCTGCCGTCAAAATATTCATACTTCACGCCTAATTCGTCCAGCTTTTGGCGTATCAAAGCGAGCATGCCCAGGAACTGTGAGAACACCAAAGCCTTGTGGTTGCTGATGTTTTCAGTTATTTCCCGTACCAGTTCATCGAGCTTAATAGATACGTTCGGAAACTTTTCCTCCTCCTTCATGATGGCGGGGCTATCGCAGATTTGGCGCAGCTTCATCAAGCCTTGCAAAATGGTCAACTGCGAACGCTGTATGCCCTGCGAATCAACTACGCCAAGAATTTTGTCCCTGAAATCGTTGCGGAATGCATCATAAATCTTACGCTGCTCATCGCCCATTTCGCAGAAAAGAATCATCTCTGTTTTCTCTGGTAGATCTTTTGCCACCTGCTCTTTTGTGCGACGGAGAATAAACGGAAACAGTAATTTTCTCAGGTGATCTTTTTGCTCCTGTTCGCCAAACTTATCAATGGGTACAGAGAACTCCTGCTTGAAAAACTCCATGGTGCCCAGCATACCGGGATTGAGAAAGTTCATCTGCGCAAAAATGTCGAACGTGTTATTCTGCAAAGGCGTACCACTTAAGCACAACCTGCTTTTTGCTTTTAATAAACTTGCCGCTTTGGTTACTTTGCTGGAGGGGTTTTTGATGGCCTGGCTTTCATCTAAAACAATGTAATCATATTCAGGCTCTACAAATAATTTGATATCGCTTCTAAGTGTTCCGTAGGTGGTTATGATGACATCGTACTCTGCATGTGCCAGGTGCTGTTTGGCCCGTGTTCCACCGTGGTGAATGTAGTAAGTAAGCTTTGGCGTAAACTTCCTGATCTCATTCTCCCAGTTGTACATAAGCGTAGTCGGACACACAACCAAAGCGCGCAGTGCACCATTTGTTTCTTTGATGTGGTGCATAAACGACAACGCCTGTATGGTTTTACCCAGACCCATGTCATCGGCAAGTATGCCGCCCCACTTCACTTCGTGCAAGTAATTGAGCCATTGAAAACCCGATTCCTGGTAGGGCCTCAATATTGGCTTAAGATGTATGGGTGCATCAATCGGTTCAATGTTTTTAAACTCTTTCAATCTATCGTAACGCTCTTCCAGTTGAAAGAATAACTCTTCTTCGTTTCGGCTGTCATATAACTCCTCGATTACGCTAAAATGATAGCGGCTCAGCTTCATCTTCTCGCTTTTTCCTTCGCCTACTCTAAACAACAACGAATATTTTTTGATCCATTCTTCCGGCAATATTCCTAACGAACCATCTTGTAATGGAACGAACTGTTGTTTGTTGGCAAGTGCTTTTTTTACATCCGCTACCGTTATCTTTTGTTCGCCAAAATAGATTTCTACTTTTGCATCAAACCAATCCGTGTGCGAGCTGATGTAAATTTTGGTGGAAGGCTTGGCGGTATTGAAACGGAAATTTTTGAGTGCATCAAAACCAAACACCTGCACTTCCATCTCCTTCATTGCATCTACAAAAAGAAAGAACCAATTATTCTTCAATACCTCTGATCCTTTTAACACTAAACTTTCTGAACCATCGGGGCGAATAAAATTCGAATGAAGATTTTCAATCTTTTTTACAAAGGCATTTTCTTCTTCAGTGTTACGCTGTATCACCAATAATTTATCCTGCTGCGGAATAATGATCTTGTCTTTATCGTTGGATTTTACTTCGTAGCCTTTGTAAATAAATAGCGGCTGAAAAACGAGGTAATCACCTTTCTCTTTCAACATCAATTTCACTTCAGGCTTAAGGTCTTTTATGTCTTCACGCTTTACATTACTGAAGTGAACATTATATTCTTTTGCAAGCGGCAAAATGTAATCCTGCAACTGCTTGCTCCAGTTATCAGCACTAATCACTTGTTTGCCGGTCTTTACGAATTTTTCAACGATCAGTACATCTTCGGGTTTTTTGTACAGGTAGTAAGAATCGTCGTGGGCAAAAATGAAAGGCGACTCCACCTCGTTATTGGCTAAGGAAACTTCTTCGTGGCTCAACTTTACCATGCAGGCTACTTCGTAGGAGCCATCTACAAAACTTATATTGAATTGCAGGGATGCCGGGTCGTCGCTCAGGTGAATTTTGTGCAGGTTGGCTGTAGTAAATGTTTTTTTTGCCGGCAGTTTAAAGGTAAAATGCTGGCTTGCTTCGCTAAATATTTTCTTGTAACGTGGGTGCAGGTATTCAATAATTAAGCTGCGCGTTTCTTCCGGCAACTCATCATTGTGTTGTTGAATAATATTATCCCATATTCCACTAAAGGGAGAGTTTCGGTTAAGGTACCGGTTCAATTCGCCCGGCTGTAGTTTGCGTAGTTGTTGTACTAAAAACTTATCGTCATCATCAAAAACATCTGTGTTGATGAACTTAGCCAATTCTAATTTTTCGATTTTCCCGGTGTAGGTAGTTGCCTGGTCATCGGTTTCGCCCTGCACACCTTCCAATTGTATAAAAGGGTATTGCTCGTTGCTTTCAATAAAAACGAAACCCAGCTTCATGGCTGCGGCTTTCCGTGCTTCTTCCGCAACTTCTACATCCGCTTCATCCTCCACTTCTTTGCGGCGTTCGGGCATACCAAGCATTGAAGGTGCCACTCTTTTAATTGTAGTATCCAACACACGGAGAAAAGGTTTACCCTCTTTGTAAGCAAATTCAAACTTACCCTTCAGATCGTCGCTGAGGGAATAACCATAAGCTTCGAGCAACTTGTTTTTTTCCTTATCCCAGTTCCGTATCGTGTCAAAATAATTTACGCCATAAGCAGAAGTAAGCTGGATGAATACGATGGTTTTGTGCACGCATAAAGGGTGCTTGTCATCGCTTTGGCAATTGCAGCTCGTATCAAAATTGCGCTCCTCATTTTTTTGTAGTAGTACGCGGTATTGCTCATTCACATATTCCAACTCAGCTTTTACGCGTTCTTCTTTTGCTTCAATAATTATAGCTTTTGTATTACGCAGGTATTCTTCTGCTTCTATATAAGATTGAGGCGAAGCGAGTAACCGGATCATTTTAATATCCAGCTGCTTCATTTTTACAACCGTATGTTTTTGGTTGTATACCAGCTCCTTTTCACCCAGCATATTGCGATCCAGCAGTTCCTGCAGTTGAAACAGTGCGGCCGCTTCGTGACGGCAGATTTCACCCAGGTTATAGGGGCAACTGCAGCGTAAAGAAATGTTGGAGGCGTCTTTGAATTTCAGCACGTTCACCTTGTTAAAGGTGGAATACAGATCGTCCTTAACCCGGAAAGCAACCGTGCCCATCAGGTCGTCGTATTCTACCAATTCTACATTGCCCAGTGCGTGTATCTTCTTTCCCCTGCGGATAACTTCATCGGTGCCGTTGTTGTATATATGCTTAATTAAATGCGGTAACGCCATAATCTCATTTCGGGTTGTGCTGAACGATTGAGCAGCAGTTTATAACGCTGTCAGTGCTCAAAAAATTACAAAAAAGGCCAATTAGCAAAAGTAATGGAAAAGCGCGCAGCAGCGTTGGCAGTAATGCGGTTGACTTTTTTTTCGCTACAATTTATCCCGGTCTATCCAATTGGCTGAATAAGATGATTGGCAATCCTACCGTAATGACAGCACCGCTCGTACTTACTCTGCCCAGCGGCGAAAACGTTGTGATGGGTTTTTCCTGCATGGGTCTTCAGCTAATGAGTTGCTGGATTTCTTTAATGATTTTACTACCAGGAAAAATGGTGGTAAGATTGGTTAGTACAATTGCGGGCATTCTATTAATCCTGATTATAAACGCTTGTAGAATATCATTGCTGCTCTATGCCATTCACCATCATTGGGCGCAATGGTCGTTTATAGATCATCACGACCTTTTTAACCTTGTGGCGTACTGGTTACTACTTTGCGCTTTTTTCGCGTATACCCGAATTCAAAAATCATTTGAGAAGAAATTCAAGGTGGTCTCTGCCAGCTGATTCGGTGAACAGACTCTACCGCAGTTTATTCAACCCAGTTTATTTACTATTTACCAGTGCCCCATTTACATAGTTGGGCAACACGTTAGCAGCATCAATGGTCACACAGTACTGCAGGTCTTTTTCTAATCCATACGCCGAGAGCCGGTGCCAGTGTGTTGTGTGTTGTATAAAGTTGAACATATCATCTTTATGAACCTGGTACATATGTTCAGCCATTAAACTGCTATCGCAATGAATGGTAAAAGATTCTTTTATTCGGCTAATAACCGCGCCGGCAAAAAGCGTGTCTTCCAGGTTGAAGCGATCTTTCCATCCAGAGCAACCAAGGATCACATTTTTATTTAGCAAAACCAGGTGCTCGCAAACCGCTGAAAGATTAGGAAACGAACCTGTAATTACTTCGGCTGCGCCGCGCTCAACAGCACGATGCAGCAGCTTGGTGCCGTTGGTAGTAGTTAGCACAAGCGTTTTTCCGTTTATAAAACTACGCGGATATTCAGCAGGTGAGTTGCCATATTGTAAGCCTTCAATCACCTTTCCATCCCGCTCGCCAGCAGTAATGCTTCCTTTCATTGCATTACCAATTCGCTTGCATTCTTCCACATCTGCTACGGGAATAATCTTAGTAGCACCATTATACAAAGCCGCAGCAATCGTAGAAGTAGCTCTAAAAACATCAATGATTACAACCACCGTATTATTTACATCGTACAAATGAAACAAAGCAGGAGAAAGCGAAGTAAACAGGTAAGGCTTATTTTTCATGGGCGCAAAGATACGGGTGGGGAGATTGTTGGTTTGCTGATTTAAATAGCATTCGGTTTTTACTGCTGAGGTATTTCAGGGGAGCTTTTACAACTTTACAAACACCAAACATGAACTAACTCGAATGCCGCAAACATGATAACGTTACCGGCAACGATTGCGTAGAAAAAGATTCAGAATTGGCCGTTTACAGGCAATTGAACTGGAAGAGGTTAACTAAGTTTATCTACAGTTGTATGCCTGCTTTATGGGAATTTCGTCATTGACGCAATTATATAAAAGGCAGTTTTGTACAACAGAAAAAGCGAATGGGCGCTGCTCACGGATTAAATAAACGCAAATAGCAGAAAAGATGATGATTAGAACGATTGCAATTGTTGGCTTGTTTTTTATTGTTTCCGGTTTTAAAGAACCCATTGCCGCTACGCCCCCAAAACTGCCGCATGTAACAATACCTACATTCAAAAAAGACACGGTAAGCATTGTAAAATTTGGCGCTAAACCAGATGGGGTTACCCTGAATACCAAAAGTATAAACGATGCAATAGATGCCACGAGCAAAAAGGGCGGTGGTGTAGTATTGATCCCACAGGGATTATGGCTTACTGGTCCGCTGGTTTTAAAGAGTAACGTGAACCTCCATCTGCAGCGTAACGCGTTTTTAAATTTTACTTCCGACTTTGCGCAATACAAACTAATAGAAACAAACTGGGAAGGCTTGAGAGCGGTGCGAAACCAATCTCCCATTTCTGCCACCAATGCTACCAACATTGCTATTACTGGTTTTGGAATAATTGACGGGTCGGGTGATGCGTGGAGAATGGTAAAGAAAGATAAGCTCACCGCCTCTCAGTGGAAAGCATTAACAGAAAAAGGTGGCGTCCTGAGCGACGATAAAAAGACATGGTACCCATCTCAGTCATCCTTCGAAGGATCTAAAGTAAAAAATTCATTTGCACTATCCCCCGGTAAAACTGTTGCTGACTATGAAAACATCAAAGATTTTTTAAGACCTAACCTTTTGGTGCTGGCAAAATGTAAAAACATTTTATTAGAAGGAGTAACCTTTCAAAATTCGGCTGCCTGGAACTTGCACCCGCTCATGAGTGAGCATATTACTATCCGCGGGGTAATGGTGAAAAATCCGTGGTATGGACAGAATGGCGACGGGCTAGATTTGGAATCCTGCAAAAATGTGGTGGTAGAAAACAGTGTGTTTGATGTAGGCGATGACGGTATTTGCATCAAAAGCGGCCGCGATGCACAGGGGCGCGAAAGAGCAATGCCAACAGAAAACGTCTTGGTGCGCAACTCTACGGTGTACCATGCCCACGGAGGTTTTGTAGTGGGTAGTGAAATGAGTGGTGGCGCAAGAAACATCATTGTAGAAAACTGTTCTTTCATTGGTACCGACATTGGCCTTCGCTTTAAGACTACCCGTGGACGTGGCGGTGTTGTGGAGAATATTTTCATCCGAAACATCACCATGAAAGAAATACCCGGTGAGGCAATTTTGTTCGATATGTATTACGAAGCAAAAGATCCGATTGCTTTGGCAGGAGAAAAGAGAGAACCACCAAAAGTCGAGGCTCAGCCTGTAAGCGTAGAAACGCCTGTTTTCCAAAACATATTCATCAGCAATGTAGCAGTAGACGGTGCTGAAAAAGCCATTTTTGTACGGGGTTTACCAGAAATGAATGTGAAGAATATTGTGATGGAAAACATGACCATACAGGCTAAACATGGCTTAGATATGACGGAAGGAACTGGCATCATTCTAAGGAATATCAACCTTGTAATTGAGAAAGCTGACCCGGTATTACAAGTACACAACAGCAAAAACATTGTATTGGATAACATAACCTACAATGCAGGCGCAACTACGCTGCTGGCGGTGTATGGCGATAAATCCGAAGGCATAAAATTGTTAAAAACAGACGGATCAAAAGCAAAGCAAAAAACGGTATTTGAGTATGGCGCTAAGCCCTCAGTGCTAACAGAAAAATAAGCAGCAAAAGCATGAAGCAAATACTTGTAGGATTTCTATTGTTGTTACTATTGCAACAAACTTCGGCACAAAATGCCGCCACAGCTAAGTTGCCGGTGAGTCAGCAAATTGCAGCTACCGTTATGAAGCTCTGGCCAGATTCGTTTTCGCTCGTAGCCGGCAAGCCCGCCAAATGGCAATACGATCAGGGTGTAATTCTAAAAGGCTTTGAAGGTATTTGGAAGAGAACAGGTGACCCCGTTTACTTCAACTATATACAGAAAAGCATGGACTTTTATGTAGACAACAGTGGAAAAATAAAGGGCTACCGTCCAGATGAATTTAATATTGATCACATTAATAATGGCAAGCTGCTGTTGCTGCTTTACCGCGTAACGGGGAAAGAAAAATACTGGAGAGCGGCGTCACAACTGAGAGATCAATTGCTTAAACACCCACGCACGTCAGAAGGTGGTTTTTGGCACAAGAAAATATACACCAACCAAATGTGGTTAGATGGTTTATACATGGGCCAACCCTTTTATGCCGAGTATGCCATGTGGGCGAAAGAAGACACCACCTTTAATGATATTGCCCGGCAGTTTATATTGATGGAGAAAAATGCAAGAGATCCAAAGACAGGTTTACTGTACCATGGCTGGGATGAATCGAAACAACAACAGTGGGCCAATAAAGCAACCGGCGTATCTCCAAATTTTTGGGGTCGGGCGATGGGTTGGTATGCAATGGCACTGGTAGATGTGCTGGATAATTATCCCGCCAATCATCCACAGCGAAAAGATTTGGTGGCTATACTCGACCGACTTACTGTAGCAGTATCAAAAGTCCAGGACAAAAACTCCGGCCTTTGGTACCAGGTACTAGATAAGGGCACACAAAAAGGAAACTATGTAGAGGCTTCGGCTTCGTGCATGTTTGTGTACGCCATAGCAAAAGGCGTTCGCAAAGGATATCTCGATAAAAAACACGTGGCCGTTGCTAACAAAGGATATAGGAGCATACTGAAACAGTTTATTAAAAAAGATGCTGAGGGAAATACCATACTATCTGGTACAGTAAGTGTCTCCGGGTTAGGGGGTACACCTTATCGGGATGGTAGTTATGATTATTACCTAAGCGAAAAGGTGATTGACAACGATCCAAAAGGTATTGGTGCTTTTTTACTGGCAGCGAATGAAATGGAAATTCAAACGCAGCTACCAACCGGCGCAGGCAAGACTGTGTTGCTCGATAATTTTTTTAACCACGAGTTTAAAAAAGACCTGGTAACCAACGAGAGAAGTTACCACTACACGTGGGATGATTTGAGCAACAGCGGCTTTTCGCTTATGGGTGATTTGTTTGATATGCATGGAGCAAAAACGGCAACCCTTAAGGAAGCTCCAAACAGTGAAAACCTGGGCAAGGCAAAAGTGTTTATCATCGTTGACCCGGATAATGAAAAGGAAACTACTGCCCCCAACTTTATGAATGAGCAATATGCAACCACTATTACTGAGTGGGTAAGAGCAGGTGGGGTACTGGCGATTTTCACCAACGATGCAGGCAATGCCGAGCTTGAAAAATTCAATATCCTCACACAGAAGTTTGGTATTCGTTTCAACAACGATGCACGCAATATGGTGAAGAATGACCAGTACGATCAAGGTGCGATTGCCATCCCAACCAACAACCCCATTTTTAAATCTGCAAGAAAGGTTTACCTGAAAGAGATTAGTACGCTGACTGTAACTACTCCTGCAAAGGCAATTGTAAAGGAAGGATCGGATAACATTATTGCAGTAAGTAAGTATGGTAAAGGAACGGTATTCGCCGTGGGCGATCCGTGGCTGTACAACGAGTATGTAGACGGCAGAAAATTGCCGTTGGAATATCAGAATTATAAAGCAGCACACGACCTGGTAATGTGGTTGCTGCAACAAGCGAAATAGGTATGATGAAGCAAACGAAGCAAGTTTTTTCAATAATCATTTTCGCACTGGGATGGTGTGTAATTTCTGTTGGCTGCAGTGCGGTAAAGGCGCAGGAAAAAGCCCCAAATAATGGAGCAGATAAGGTAGCAGAAAACATGTTGTTGTTTCAACGCAGTTATGGGGGCTGGCCAAAACATTTAAATAAGAAAGCGATCAACTACCAGGACAATTTTTCGCCGGAGCAGATAAAAGAAATTCGTGGTCTGGTAAATGAAGATGATGCCACCATCGATAACCAGGCTACTACCAAAGAGATCCGTTACTTGCTGGGTGCATATGCAAAGGATAAAAATCCTGCTTACCTGAAGGCTGCAGAAAAAGGCATAGAATATTTATTAAAGGCCCAATATGAAAATGGTGGATGGCCACAGTACTATCCCAACTTTAAAGATTACCATGGGCAGGTTACTTATAACGACAATGCAATGGTAAATGTGCTAAACCTGTTGAAGGACTTAACAGAAAAACAACCAGATTTCGAAGTAGTAAATGCTGCACTTATTCTAAAAGCAAATGCTGCAATAGTGAAAGGAATAGAATGCATTTTGAAAACGCAGGTTAAGGTGAATAATAAGCTAACTGCATGGACAGCCCAATACGACCCAATAACATTGCAGCCCGCAGATGCACGAAAGTTTGAGCCCGCAGGATTAAGTAGCATGGAAAGTGTGGGCATTGTTCGGTTCTTAATGCGGTTGGATAATCCTTCACCGCAGGTAGTGGCAGCATTGGAGCATGCGAAAGATTGGTTTATTGCTACAGCCATCAAAGGATATGAAAGTAAAATAGTGCCGGATGCCAGCCAGCCAAAAGGCGTGGATCGTGTGTTGCTTCCCGCAGAGAATAATACTACCTGGGCAAGATTTTACGATATCAAAACAAATCAACCTTTCTTTAGCGGACGTGATGGTATTAAAAGAAGTAAGCTTGCTGATATAGAAGTTGAAAGGCGTGTTGGATACGGTTGGTATGGTGAATGGCCCTTGAATTTCCTGGATAAACAATATCCAAAATGGAAAATTAAGCATGGCTTTTAAATGGCGGGATGATACGCTTACAGAAAATTATTTAGTATAAATCACGATATGAAAAAGAGCATTTTAAAAGTTCATCCGGCTGACAATGTAATAGTTGCTTTGCGTGACATTGCAAAAGGTGAAAAGGTGCATTTGAATGGGAACAGCTATACAGTAGTCGAAGACATTCCTGCTAAGCATAAATTTACAGAGGCTGATCTGCAACCGGGTGAAGAGTTGCACATGTATGGTGTATTGGTGGGTAAAGCACAGACTGCTATACCTGCGGGCTCCCGCATATCTACCAGCAATGTAAAACATGCCTCCAATGGTTTTCAATTGGGTGCCCGTAGAATTGATTGGCATAAGCCGGACGTATCCAAGCTCCAGGCTAAGACCTTCAATGGATTTCATCGCGGTGATGGCAGCGTAGGCACAGCGAACTATTGGCTTGTAATTCCTCTGGTATTTTGCGAAAACAGGAACATAGAAGTTTTGAAAGAAGCATTGGTGGATGAGTTGGGTTACGGTCGGCCTAAAAAGTACCAATCGTTTGCGCAACAGTTAAAGCAGTTATATAGTACAGGTTCTACTGTACAAGAAATTTTGGAAGCAGACTTTCATCCATCTGCCGAGGGCAGGAAAACAGAAAGATTGTTTCCCAATGTGGATGGTATAAAATTCATTACGCATGATGGCGGATGTGGTGGCATCAGGCAGGACTCGCAAACACTTTGTGGCTTATTAGCTGGTTACATCACGCATCCAAACGTAGCCGGTGCAACGGTGCTGAGCCTAGGTTGTCAAAATGCCCAGATTCCTATGCTGGAAGAAGAAATTGCAAAGCGTTCTCCAAACTTTACCAAGCCTTTGTTCATTCTAGAGCAGCAAAAGGAAGGGCTAGAATCGGACCTTATTTCGAAAGCATTAAAGCAAACTTTTGCCGGGTTGGTAACGGCCAACCAGGGAGAAAGGCAACCGGCACCCATCAGCAAATTATGCATTGGTTTGGAGTGTGGTGGCAGCGATGGCTTTTCCGGCATTTCTGCTAACCCGGCTATTGGTTATACCAGCGACTTATTGGTAGCAGCCGGTGGCACTGTTATCCTTTCTGAGTTCCCGGAGTTGTGTGGTGTAGAACAGGAAATGAGCGATCGCTGTGTGGATGAAGACAAGGCCATTCGTTTTATTGACATCATGCGGAAGTATGCCAGTAGTGCCATAGCTGCCGGGTCTGGATTTGATATGAACCCTTCTCCCGGGAATATAAAAGACGGTTTGATAACCGATGCAATAAAGAGTGCCGGCGCCGCCAAAAAAGGTGGAACATCGCCGGTGGTAGATGTGTTGGACTACCCCGAAAAAGTAACAAAGCCTGGCTTGAATTTGCTTTGTACACCCGGCAACGATGTAGAATCTACTACGGCTGAAGTTGGCTCAGGTGCTAACATTGTTTTGTTTACTACTGGCCTTGGCACGCCAACCGGAAACCCCATTGCACCTGTGCTGAAAATATCGAGCAATACCATTTTGTACCATAAGATGATTGACATTATCGACATCAACACCGGTACTGTAATAGAAGGAGAAGAGACCATTGAAGAAGCAGGCGAAAGAATTTTAGAATATGTAATTAAAGTGGCGAGCGGAGAAGTGCCTGCGAAGTCTGTTACAAACGGGCAGGATGATTTTATTCCGTGGAAGCGCGGGGTATCGCTGTGATTCTTTTTGAACCACAGAGCCACAGAGAAGCACAGAGCTCTGTGACCCTCCGTGTCGTAAACTGCCTCCGTGGTTCAAAAGAAAAAGTCGAATAGAGAATAAACCGTACAAGTGAGTGACACAACCATGTTGCCCATAGTACCAAAGCTGGTAACATGAAAAATTTCTTAGACGAAAATTTCTTACTAAAGACGAAAACTGCCGAGCGACTGTATCATGAGTACGCGAAGCAAATGCCTATTATAGATTACCACTGTCACCTGCCGCAATCGCAAATTGCAGCCGATAAACAGTTTGATAATCTAACGCAGATTTGGCTATACGGCGACCATTATAAATGGCGGGCAATGCGTACCAATGGCATTGATGAAAGCTATTGCACCGGCAATAAAACCGACTACGAAAAGTTTGAAAAGTGGGCCGAAACGGTACCGTATACTTTGCGCAATCCTTTGTACCATTGGACGCATTTGGAGCTGCAACGCTACTTTGATGTGCACAAGATTTTGAATGCAGCTACTGCCCGTGAAATTTATGAAGAGTGCACGGAAAAACTTCGAACACCAGCGTTTAGTGTGCGCAATTTGATCCGGAAGATGAACGTGAAATTGATCTGTACAACGGATGATCCCGCGGATGATTTGTTGTTGCATCAACAGATAAAAGCAGATGGTTTTGAAGTGCCCATTCTTCCTGCGTTTCGGCCGGATTCGGCAATGAATGTTGACAACCCGGCAGCGTTCAATGCATATGTTGGCCGCATAGAAAAAGCAGCCAATGTTAGTGTGGCTTCTTTGCAGGAATATTTGGATGCGCTGAAAAGTCGCCACGATTTTTTTGCAGTGAATGGGTGTGGCGTGAGCGATCATGGGTTGGAAGAGATTGATGCGGAAGATTACACCGACGCTGAGCTGGAAAGCATCTTTAATAAGGTAAGAGGCGGAACAGCATTAACTGATTTTGAGCGGAGACAATTCAAATCTTTTATGCTGGTTCAATTTGCTGAGTGGGATTGGGAAAGAGGCTGGGTGCAACAATATCACCTGGGCGCATTGCGCAATAACAATAGCCGAATGCTGAAGCACCTTGGTCCGGATACGGGGTGGGATTCTATTGGTGATTTTTCTCAGGGAAGAAACCTCTCAAAATTTTTGAGCAAGCTGGAAGGAGAAGATAGATTGACGAAGACTATTCTCTACAACCTGAACCCTGCCGACAATGAATTGATGGCAACCATGATCGGAAACTTCAACGACGGATCGGTTGCAGGCAAAATACAGTTTGGAAGTGCGTGGTGGTTCCTTGACCAAAAAGATGGAATGGTGAAGCAAATGAATGCGCTCAGCAATATGGGATTGCTCAGCAAATTTGTTGGGATGCTTACCGATAGCCGGAGCTTTCTTTCGTTCCCGCGTCATGAATACTTCCGCAGGTTGTTATGCAATTTATTTGGAGAAGAAATAGAAGAAGGAGAGTTGCCAAACGACATAGCGTGGGTAGGAAAAGTGATACAGGATATTTGCTATCACAATGCGAAGAATTATTTCAACTGGCAGCATTTGGATAAGAAGGTGGAGGTGAGAGAAGAGGCTTTGTAGCGTATAGAGTTGCTAAGGGAAAGAGATTTTTTTCACGCAAAGCCGCAAAGAAAAATACGCAAAGCCGCAAAGAATACAATCTATTCAATTTTGCGTCTTTGCTCCTTTGCCTCTTTGCGTGAAAATTGGTATCACAATGCGAAGAATTATTTTAACTGGAAGGGGTTGAGTTGAGTAGTTGAGTAGTTGATAAGTGATCAGTGCTCCGCGTCAAGGAGGCAAAAATTAGTTTCAATAGCGACTTACTTTTCAACCAATCAACTTTTCAACCAATCAACTCATCACTAACCACCAATCCCTAATTACTGACACAAATGCGTAAGAAAAAAATACTTGCTTTTGGAGAGTTACTGCTCAGGATCTCTCCGGCTTCGCATGAAGATGCTGCGGGCAAGCATCCTATGCTTTTGTACATGGGTGGAGCAGAACTGAATGTGGCGACAGCGTTGGCGGGCTGGAATGTACCGGTAAAATATTGCACGATATTGCCCGACAATTTTATGAGCAGACATGTGATCAATTACCTGGAGTATAAAGGCATCTATTCCTCTTCGGTGGTATATGCCGGCAACAGAATAGGCGTGTATTTTTTAGAACGTGGCGCTGATTTGAAAGGCAACGTTATTTATGATCGTGAAAACTCCTCTTTTTCGCAGGTTAAAACCGGGATGATTGATTGGGATAAAGTATTGCACGATGTGGAGTGGTTCGACTTTTCAGCTATCAGTCCTGCGCTTAATCAGAATGTTGCTGATGTATGCCTCGAGGCAGTTGAAGCCGCTTCGCGAAAAGGAATTAGGGTATCAGTGGATTTGAATTATCGCTCAAGACTTTGGAAATACGGCAAAGAGCCCGTCAACATAATGCCTCAGCTGGTAGCGCATTGCGATGTGGTGATGGGTAACATCTGGGCGGCAAATACACTGCTGGGTATACCGGTTGATGAAAGCATTCATGAAAAGAAAAGTAAAGAGGCGTACCTGCAACATGCACAAAAAACATCTGAACAAATTATAGCGGCATTTCCGAAGTGTACCTCTGTGGCCAACACTTTTAGGTTTGACAGTGCTGCAAATGATGTGTTGTATTATACGACGCTTTATACGGGTGGCAAATTGTATCATTCTCCCGAGCTTACTTGCAAAGGTGTAATAGACCGGTCAGGAAGTGGTGATTGCTTTATGGCGGGGCTGATCTACGGACTATATAATAAAAACGAACCACAACAGCTCCTGGAGTATGCCACCGCAGCAGCATTTAACAAGCTACAAGAAGTAGGCGATGCCACCGACCAGGATGTATTTACGGTAGCACAAACGGCAAGTGCCCTCACAGATAATCATAAACCATAACTGTACATGTTACTGAACAAACAATCCTATACCGGTTATAAAACCTATCCTGAGAAAGTGTTGCAATTTGGAGAAGGCAATTTTCTTCGCGCCTTTGTTGACTGGATGTTTCATGAACTTAACAAACATGCCGGATTTAACGGCTCGGTGGTGGCAGTACAACCGATTGATAAGGGAATGGTAAACATGCTAAACGACCAGGATGGTTTGTACACTTTATACCTGCGCGGTTTAAAAAACGGACAGGCCGAAAGCACCCACGAAACCATTGACGTGATCAGCCGGGGTATAGATCCATATGTAGATTTTGATGCGTACCTGCAAACCGGTGAAAATCCAGAGATGCGCTTTGTGGTTTCCAACACTACCGAAGCTGGAATTGCGTACAACGAAGATGATCAGCCAACAGGTGCACCGCCTGCTTCATTTCCCGGAAAGCTTACGGTGTGGCTCAATCACCGGTTTAAAACTTTTGATGGCGATGTGGCGAAAGGTGTACACATCATTCCTTGTGAGTTAATTGAGAAGAATGCGGACAACCTAAAGCGGATCATTTTGCAGCTAGCGGAAAGGTGGCAGCTTGGAGAGGCGTTTATTAACTGGGTGAATACGAGTTGCACCTTCAGCAATACATTGGTGGATAGAATTGTACCGGGCTACCCGAGAGAACGCATTAGCAAGATCACGGAAGAATTGGGATATGAGGACAAGCAAGTGGTAGAAGGCGAGCATTTTCACCTGTGGGTGATTGAAGCACCTGAGAGCTTGCAAAAAGAACTACCATTCCCTTCCATCGGTTTAGATGTAAAATATGTAAAGGACCTTACTCCTTATCGTACGCGCAAAGTGAGAATTTTGAATGGTGCACACACAGCCCTGGTTCCTGTGGCGTATTTGTATGGTATAGATACGGTGCGTGAAGCCGTAGAGCATCCCGTGGTTGGTAAATTTATTCGCGATGAAATATTTGAAGAGATCATCCCGACACTCGATCTTTCAAAAGAAGAGTTAGAGTTGTTTGCCAACGAAGTGATGGATCGTTTTCGCAATCCTTACATCAAGCACTTGCTGATGAGTATTTCTTTAAACTCATTCAGCAAGTTTGAAACGCGTGTGTTGCCCTCTTTAATTGAGTACAACTATAGAATGGGTTCTATCCCGCAGAAACTGGCGTTCTCTTTGGCTGCAACAATTGCTTTTTACAAAGGTATCCGCGGAGCTGAAAACATAGCGCTGAATGATGATGCACATGTATTGGAGCTAATGAACAATGTGTGGAGTAAGGCAGATGGAAGCGGCGACTCTTTACAGGAAGTAGTGCGACAAGTATTGGCGTACGATAAAGTTTGGAAGCGTAACCTGAATGAAATTGACGGCCTTGAAGAAACAGTGACAGCCCATTTACAAAACATAACAGCGCATGGAATGAAGCAGGCAGTAGAGAGCCTTATGCCGGTAAGCGATTTAGTTTAAGAAGCAAAACAATAAGAAAGCATACAAGCAGGAGCGTTTATTTATCACTTCAATAAGGCTACTAAACAAGCTTGTAAAATTTACCCCAACCCCCCTGCATAAAAACAAGAAAAGGCACCGACAGGTGCTTTTTTGTTGTAAAGCGGTTTGCAGGTTTGTGTGTTTAATGGCTAATCGGTTATTCAGGTGGATGCTGGCGACCGCGTATAATAACCCTTTAAAAGGTGAAGCAACTTGACTGACGAATAGATAGTAAAAAGCGGTAGAATTTAAACTAAACTTGAATTGAGTATTGCCCAACAAAAAAATTTCATTTACCTTTTAATCCCCAATTTTCAGTAGGCCTTTTTTTAGTGAAGTCCAATTCTTTTTGATTAATGTGTCTTTTTTAGTCTGGTGAGTTTAGTAATCATCGAACAAGAAGTTCTTATTCTACATCAAGCAATATTTACAAACGAACACTTATGAAAAAAAGCATTACCCTCGTATTTTTCTTCGCAGTTTTTTACGGGTTACACAGCAGTGGTCAGTCGGCGGCTGATTTCACCAATTTTTCCCAAGGCTCTGGTACCGGGTTTACAACCAATAATTTCAGAGCTATCGCAGTAGGAAAGGGGGGACACATATGGGCAGGCTCTCAGTATGGAGGGCTCTATAAGTACAACCCTATCACCAAGGTTTGGGAGAAAGCGCCAGTACTTATTGACGTTTTCATTAATGATATAAAGGCAGATAAAGACGGGGGTATTTGGGTAGCACAGTCAGGCAAGTCGGGATCAGTGGGTGGCGGTAGTAATATAGACGGGGGTGTCAATTATTTTCCTACCGAGTCTTTTGCCATTATGTATTTCTACAGTGTGACGACTACCGGAGGATTAGCTAGTCGTAATGTTCGATCTATCTGGGTAGATTCTTCAAGAAGAAATGGCCCGGTAAACCCAAGGCTTTGGGTGGCGCAAGCATCCTTTATCACTTCTTTTAATACTACCAGGGGCGGATTAGGAGTGGGATTGAATAGTGCAGGAAATAGTTTTAATAAAGTAGCGAATGGCATAGACCAGGTAGGTGTACCCAGTATACTTTCAGTGGGTGGAAATAGAGATGAAGTATGGGTAATGGCGCAGGCCAACTTTGGTAGAAGTCAGATTCTCCGCTACAATACTGCGATCTCTTCCGGGGTTTTCCTTGGAGCGTACGATAATTTGACAAATCCTTCTATTTTTTCAGCAGGCTTTCGTGCAAATGCTATCTACTTTGATAAAGATGGCAGAAAATGGATAGGCCTCCAGGCAGGTGGTGTGGCTGTTGAAGTTGGCGGCACCTGGTTTAAATTAAATTATGGTCCCTATTTTCCTTCCAGTATAGCAATCAATAATAACGCAATAACGGGCGATGAAGAAGGCAGGGTTTATATTGGTACCAGCCATGGTTTAATAGTGTTTAATAGTGTTTAATGGTGGTGAAGTAAACGATATAGCAAATTTTGAAAAATATGCTACCGTTACTGATGGTCTGCCCGACAGCAATGTTACATCAATAGCTGTCGATACACTAAATAGCAGAATTGTACTCACTACCAGTGGTGGGGTTACCTTTTGGAAACCGAATAAGAAAATTAAAGCAGTGCTCGATTGGGATTATAGCTTTATTCCAAGGCCTGAAGTAAAAGCCCGTGGCGTTGCAGCAGATGGTGTTTCGCGGCTTTATCTTAAAATAAGAAGAGGCAATGATACCCTGCCAAAAATCAAAAAGGTTTCGATAAAATCTCACGAATATTATTCGGTTGATAGATCAATAAGGGGAAGGTTGAAAGTTGCGTTTGCATTTAATCGCTACAGCGAAGAAGCATCAAAACTTACAGAACTAGAGGTAGAACGAACAGATTCAACTGACGATGGAAACTTCTGGTTTTGGTATGTATCACCTGAAGATTTTAGTGTAGATGATGTGGGCGGTAATGCAGAAAAATCTGAACGGCGGGACAACTTGAAGATAAAGGTGACCTGGGCTGACAACACCGAGGACTCTACCATTTTTTCAGTCGCTGTAGTAAGGCCACCTTTATTATTGGTTCATGGATTGGCCAGCGATCCCAGTGCTTTGGAAGCACTTGCTCATGGCTTTGGTGTGAGCGATACTATAAAGTTTGTGAATAGTCCTCTATTCAAATTCAAGCATGCTCTTACCATGGATCCCAAAGGGGAGTTTAAGAAAAATGCGATCCGACTGCTTAGCGGCGACTTCAGTGATGCTGACGCTAGGGCAAACTCACTACAGGGCAACATACAGGAATTAAGAAATATTGGCTTTGCTGCCAACCAGGTCGACTACATCTGCCATAGTATGGGCGGCATAATGATTCGCGCAGCAATTGGATGGTACCCGCATAAGTTTTTTGCAAATGGAGAATACCGTTTCAACAATTATAGCAAAGGTTTTGTCCATAAGCTGATTACCATTAATACACCGCACAATAGCTCACCTTTGGGTGATGCTGTGCAGGAGTTGATTACAAAAGCGCCGGTACCTATACAAATTCTCATTTCGCAGAAATATAGAGACTATCCTTCATTTAAAATTCCATGGGATTTTCTAAAGCCGGTAGATCCTGACTTCCTTTATTACAGCGCATGGCTGCCCAGTGACGCCGTACGCGACCTGCAGGTAAATGATGCCACAGGTGGTGTAAATCTTCCTGCCACCAGAGGGTACCCCCCTTTAAAAAATCACATGATTATTGGCGATATCAATTTGACCAGAGCCAGTCTTAATGCCACCCTATCAGGTATGGTTGATCAAAAGGTACTTGAACTGACTAAGAGAATGGGAAGCAGTTGGATATATAGAATTGCCCGCGATTATGCAGGTGTTGATAAGGCATTCCTAACCTCTTTATTAGAGACAGATTTGAATGAAGCAGAAATGTTCATTTCATTCTTTAACTGGTATGGTGCTTTAAAGGGGTTCCCTGATTTTGCAGGCGATGGCGATCTAATTGTTCCTTTAAGAAGCCAAACGGCAAGGCAAGTCCCTACATTACCCCATATTTCTCTATTTCAGAATACAATGGGCCAGGGATTTGATGCAATGCATACCGAAATTATGGGAAGGCTGGATGTTGGTAAAAGAGTGCTACAATTACTCAATAGCCCTCTATTAAACAATACCATGTTTGCTGACCAGATAGATGCTAATACTGATGCGGAACCAACAGGACGGACTTCAGCCTCGGCATTCAATTTCAACAGGGTTGTTCAAAGCTTTTTTGACACCAGTAGAATTGTTATTGAAACCCCATTACGTACAGGCGATAGCACCTACGCTGACAGTACTTTAATGGTCAGGTTTCGTCTGAAAGACACTATTGGTCTAGCCTATGTGAATATCAATTTTCAATACAATGATTCTTTTAGAACGAAAAAGTCATTTGTGCAAACCATTCCATTGAAGGTGAATATGACTGCTCCCGACAACCAGTTATTAACGGTTACTGCAGTTTACGATAAGGGAGATAGTGTAAAATATTTTGTAGATACACTCAACCTGAAAGTAAAGAACCTGGCCACTTTGCAGGGTTTTAGAATACAGCAGACGATGGTGGATGTTACTGGCAATATTCCTTACATCCCGCAATACGAAATAAAATATAACAACGAGTGGTACGACTTATCTGGCGCTGATACACTCATACGATTTACCATGAATCCAACTGGAGTAGTTCAGTACGATTCTTCTAAGTATCGGTTTAAAGCCATCGCTGATGGGTTTACTCAAGTAATATTCACCTATAGAAATTTCCGTGATACCATCAATATTAAAAGCTTCCTAGAAGCACCTAAGACTAACCTTACGTTCAAGGGAAAAGTATTTCTGCAGGGATGCTATAATAGTGCTACCAGCCAAATGTTGACTACACTTAATTCATCAGGCATACTGGCTTCTAAAGCATTAACCCCACCTTATAAGGATACAATCTTTAATCACTACGGATTGGAAAAAGCACGCGACGGATTTTTTGCTGCAAATCCATCAATAGTAGATTGGGTGATAGTAGAATTAAGGGACTCTGCATTCCCCACAGCCATTATTGAAACCCGGGCAGCTTTTGTAAAGAGTGATGGAACATTAGTAGATACAAGCGGAATGAATGGAATATTGTTTTTAGATGTTCCTCCGGCAAATTACTACGTGGTTATTAAACACCGAAATCACCTCGCAGTGCGCTCATCTTCTGTAGTCAATTTTAGTAGTGGTACCGGTACGCATGATTTTACAACATTGATCAACAGCGCATTTCAGGGAACTGTGGGCAATCCTCCTATGGCCACTGTAGCACCCGGTGTATTTGCTATGTGGGGTGGAGATCTCAATAACGACAGGCAGGTAAAAATGACTGGCTTTTCTGCAGCTAATAACGATTACCTGAAACTACTGAACATATTGGGCGGATCAATTAATGCGCAAAATGCTGTGTACAGCAAATACGATATTAATATGGATGGCAATGTAAACATGACAGGATTGCAACCCACCATCAACGACTACCTAAAGCTACTGAACATATTAGGCAACAGTACCAACCACATTCTTCAACCTGCTTTTTAATACACCACCATGAAACAATTAATCATCATATTCACGGCAATTATTTTGTTGGCTGGCAGTACCAACGCCCAGTTTTTTCAAGGCTCATTTCAAAAAGATGTTGCTGATGTTATGAATTTAAAGATTTCATTTAAATTGAAATCGACGGCTGCCATCAATACGCAAATTGCCTATATGGAAGCTGCATTCAGATTTCCCACTGCAACTACGCCGGCTTTTACCATCACCAATATTTCTTCTAATACAACAGCCTTTCCTGGCCTGGCTTTCCAGCGCTTAACACCTGACTATTCAGCTGATGGTTTTACCTATTTCAGGTTTGTTTTCAATACAGCTATTGTTCCTGCAAATACTTACGCAGCAGGCGCCGAGTATGATTTATTTTCTATTACTACCTCATTGCCTGCCGCCGCTGTTCCTGTCTTTGAAATGATTAGCAACCTCGATCTTGAACTCTACCAGTTCGGTACTGTAAATGGTTTAGGTGTATTCATGTCCCCCGGTAGTAGCAACCAACTATTTGGACCGGGTTTTTATAAAAGCGGAAGCAATCATATCCTTCCATTATTTGCCGGTCCGCTTCCGGTATTGTTTACCAATTTTACTTTAGTTAAAAAAGACAACGATGCATTGCTGCAATGGGATGTAGCAAACCAGGATGCCAGCACCAGTCACTACGAAATAGAACGCAGCAGCAATGGAATGAACTTTGAAAAAGTAATGCAGGTAGCTGCAGACCTTGCAATTATGAGTTATACCGCTACAGATGCGGGTATAACCTCTTTCGGCAAAAACATATTATACTATAGGATAAAACAAGTGGATAAAGATGGCCGATTTGTATACACTGCCATAAAAAATATCAAACTTTTACAAAAAGGAAATGCTGCGGGTTTGCACCCTAATCCTGCTAATCAAATGGCGACATTATCTTTTTACCTCGAGGCAAAAGACAAGGTTACAATTAGTGTAATTGATGCATCAGGAAAAGTGATGGAGGCGTCTACCATTACCGGAATAGCAGGTAACAACCAGGTGAAACTTCAGCTTGAAAGATTTTCACCAGGCAGCTACAAGGTTGTTGTAAAAAAAGAAGGCGGATCAGAAACTTTAAAACTGGTGATTGTAAGATAACAACCTCCACAAGTAAAGTCTGCTATAAATGAAGTTGTACACGATCAGCAATACTAATCCCTTCTAAAAAAAGCGGACGCTTATGCAAAGAATGCTACAAAGAAGCTGGCACACAATCTCTAAAAGATGGCTGTGCTTCTTCATGTTCTTTGCTATAACACAGCAAGGGTTTGCTCAGCCTGCTAATGACAATTGCCAGTCAGCATCTGTTATTACAGTTTCTAACAATGGTTTTGGAAAAGGATTATTTACTTCATCCATAAATGATATTTCACAGGCTTCGCTTCAAACAGGTGAAACATTTGCCCCTGCAATATTGGTAGCCGGGCAAAATAAAAAATCAATGTGGTATAGGTTTACACTACCTACCACAAGGGCAGTAAGAGTTACACTTGCACAACCGGGAACTACGGTTACTGCTGGGGATGCTGGTTTTGCAGTCTATAAAATAAATACCTGCCTGCCCATCAATGCAAACATTAGCACCAAACTAACGCCCATTGGAACCTTTGGAAATACGTATCATCCCTGTGTTGATTCAGGTCAATACCTAATACAGGTTTCCAGCAACAACAATGCTAATGGTCCTTTATTTATAGAGCTGCGGGTTTCGGATACCACCGGTGCTTTATACGACCGGCCTGAACAAGCCTACAACTTTGGTGTAGTAGCACCGCACAGTAAGTTCGTAGATTATTTAATAAGTTGCCAATCAAAAGAAGATGCAAGTGAAAGATGTAATGTTTTATACAATGCATCGCAATACCATAAAAGCTCTTGGCATACATTTACAACTGCTGCGTATTTCGATTATTTAGCTATTTTATTAACCAGTACAAATGGCAGTTATTATGTAAATAGTAATACCAATTTTAAGTTTGGTTATACATTGTATAAAGGCAATGCTACTACTACACCGCTATCTTCGTTAGTTACCGTGGATGGATGCGATTCTTTGCTTACTAATGGGTATATCGCCGGTTATAAAATGTATAAATGTGGTGATCTTGAACCCAACACTACTTATACCATCCAGCTTTTTGCACACGAAACTTTTAACAACGATATACGTCTTTCAATGGCAATCGGGGGAACAGAACCTACAAAGGCGCCTCAACCCGTATCAACCAATTTTTCTGCAACAAATAATTTTGGCACGTTAATTACATCGCCCAGTGCTCCTACTAAAACCATGACAGATTTTTTGGCATGCAATAGTAGGGTTAGTGCAACTGCCTGCAATCCTTCACTACCTGCGCAAGGTGTTAACTTTAATAGCAAAAAATATAACCTAAGTACTTTTTTTACGTTTACATTGAACTCAACCTCAAGTATGAATTTTTATTCAGGAGGTTCAGCGCCTACAACCTGCGGGCCTCAATTATTACTTAGGATTTTTAAACAAGCACTTACTACAAATTGTGCAGGATTAGATACAGCGAACCTTATTGGAACTTATGTTAATAGCGCAGATATTGACTGCTTAACTCCCGGCTCTTATGTTGTTCAAATATTAGGAACAGATACAACTTTAGCCAATTCCGTAACTCAATATGATACAAGAAATAACAGTCCGGCATGTCTTTCTTCCAATCTTGGAAATAAAATTTATTTAAGTCTGCGTTCGTACAGCAGGCAAGCCACCAGCAAATTTTCTCTTAGCCAACCCGGTGCTTTCGATACAATCAACCGTGTAAATAATGTACAGGTGCCCTTGGTGAATGGAAACGTTTATCAAATGGGAATAGACACCTTCTCTTGCGCCAATACTGTACTGCCGCCCGATACTACTTGTCATCCCGTGAATAAAAAAGTAATGTACCGGCAGTTTATAGTTGCCGATAGTGGTGTAGCGCGGTTTTCCTCTTTAGACTGGTACTACGAATACAAACTATATAAAGGTGATGCGAATGCATTGGCAACAAGTCAAAATACACATACACATCCATCAATTATAAATGGATTGGTAGCGCAAACCCTTTGCTTAAATTATACGAATTCTTGTACTCCTAAAAATGTTTGTATTACACCGGGTACTTACACCTTTGCCTCCTTTGGCAACAATGCTGACATTGGAAATACAGATCGGCCTTATGTTGGTTTTAATATTGTAAACACCAAACATAATACTCCAGCTCTTGCCCAGGACATGGGAAGTATTTTAGATAGTGTACCTGTGGGTGGTGGTTCAAGAACAAGTGATGTAGACTCATTTAGTTGTAGAGATAATGCGGTTACAATAAATGGTTACACCCCCTGTAAGATCAATAATATTGATGCGACCAAAGCAATTTACCGCCAATTCTACATGAAGGAAAGTGCGCTGGTTTCAATTACAAGTAATAATGGTTGTGGTTTTGCAACGGGAAAACGAACCTTGTTTTCAGGTAAGGCTACAGATGGATTAGCGGGTTTAATACCCATGGGTGGAAGGTGGAATTGTTTTAATAGTTCTTCTTATTCAGGATGCGATCTTTTGCCTGCAGGTTGGTATACTGTAGTATCGTATGGTAGCGGCCCAACATTTGGTAATGTAATGCAGAACCTAAATCAGGATGGAATGTATGGAAGTTCGATTGGCCAAAGGGATCAGTTTACCATTACAGTTACTGTTTGTGCTTCGCCTAAATATAACCGGCCACATAAAGCATCGGTAAATAATACTACTCAACAGCCACACCTTATACAATGGAAAACGAGAGCAGGTAGCACAGCAGCTTATCCGCGTACAGATACTACTTATACATTACCTACAGAAGGTTTTAATTGTATTGATGATATACCATTTAATCTACACCCGGTAATAGCATGCGATACTACAGTAAAAAAGGTAGCGTACTATGTATTTAAAACAACCACCGAAACTTATTTGGAGATCAATACTTCAGGTTTTTGGAGTGTAGTATATGCGTTGGATGTGCGTACAGATTCTGCTTTGCTTACATCAGCTATCCCTATTCAGCCATGTGTAAAAGGAGCTAATAAAATACAATTGTGCAGGCTGCCAGCTGGCACGTATACCCTTATCATTTTTGCACCATCAACTGCAGCATGTAGCGGAGTTACTCCCAGAATTTATGTTGACCAGATTCAAGAATCAAGATTTGATCATGCTAATAAAGCTTACGATTTTGGTATAGTTCCACCAGACGATTCAGTGTATAAGGGTAAGGTTGGTGAAGTCAATCCCGTTCATCCGGGAAGGGCTGGCAGCAGTGATTTCTTTTCGTGTATTACAGGTTCAAAACCTACTGATCCTACCAATGCAAGATGTGTATCGGATAACATTTACAACATGTATGATCCTACCAAAATATATATGTACCAGGGAGATATTGGTAGTGGTCCTGAAATCGTAAGAAGAAACTTGTGGTACACCTTTGTAGTGGATAAACCTGGAATGGTGTATGTAAAAGTGGAGAATAAAACACCTTCAAAATTTCCACCTTACCGCTTTGTTGTTTTTAGGAGCGATGTTGATGGCAGCCTTCCTTTTGCTACCGTTGTTTCATCTGGTTTGGTTGATTCCTCATTGGCACAAGGCTTAACTGTTCTGGGCAATAATGGGTGGCCTAACTACTGCAATGCGCTTACAGATGGAGTAAGTTTTTATCGTAATCCATGTACTGACTTTTTACCTCAGAGATATTATGTATTGGTAGAGAATAGAAATCCATATGGTTATTACAATTATGATGTAATGAACCCTAATAACCAATTGGAAGTGGCCATAAGAATAGACTCTGTCAACCTAATTTTACCTAAGTACGACCATTATTCTACTGCATACGATTTTGGAAACGTAGGTGTTGGAATGCATATAGGTGGTACAGATAATTTTTCCTGTGCTTCCAGGAATGTAAAGGATCCTGTTAGTGGCAATGCAGGTTGTACCAAAACATTGTGGTATAAGTTTACGGCTAACATTACTGGTAATGTGCGGTATAGAATAATAGTAAATGGTGTGGTAGAGTATGCATCTTCCGATATACAATTGTTCCATCAAATTACTCCCGGAGATTCAACTTCTGCCGGGCTTATTTATAAGTCAGGTGCCAATTATACAGGGCCTAATAATTCAAGATGGACACAACATTGCGTTTTCCCCGGCACGTGGTATTTAATATTACCTGGCTGTGGACGGGTAAATGAAAATGTAGTGGTAGAAATAGAACTTGTAGAACAAGAGGGTGACTTTTGCACCAGACCTGTTTCCGTTACCATGTCATCAGCAGGTAACACTACAGCAAATACAATTATCAATTGTCATACTATCGGAACAGACTATGGAGAGTTAAATCCCACAGTAACATGCCCGGTCGGCGGTCTTACCCAACGCTATAAATCTTCCTGGTTTAGGCTTGATATAACCAGTAGTGATACACTTGATGTTACCACTTATATTTCTGAAAATACTAATGTACTTCCTGCAGATATTAAGTACCGAATGATGACCGGAAACTGCAATGCCATGCAGGAACAAAGTTGTGTGCTGGATGCGCAAACACAGAATACTTATAAATGCTTAACTGCGGGTAGTTATTATTTCCAGGTGTTTACCCCGGTAAATACTACTCCTACCGGTACTACTTCGGTAACTGGTGACATTACTTTGCACCTATCATCAATAGCACATGTAGATACTTGCGCACCTATAAATAATTGCCTTGCGAATGCCAACTTTATTCCGCAGTTCGATTGTACAAAAGATACTTCTGTTCGCTTTGTAAATTATTCAACCTTTGGCTCAGCCATTCAGTACTCTTGGAATTTTGGGTTTGCGGGACAAACATCTTCTTCTACATCCCCTTCATTTATATACCCGGCACTTGCTACCAGCCAAACGTACCAGGTAACACTTAAAGTAAATAATACTGCCTGCAATGGAAAAGATTCTGTAACCATTCCGGTTACCATACCGGGACGGCCTAACTTTTCATTAGGAAATGATACCTCGTTGTGCAATGGTGGAAGCATTGCGCTCAATGCTACTTCATGGCCCGGATCAACATATTTATGGAATACAAATGCTACTACGCCATCTATTAATGTAACAGGTACCGGTATAAGAATATTCTGGGCTCGTGTTACCTACAACGGGTGTATTAAGAGTGATACAATCCGGGTTTATGTAAATACAATCACACCGCGAAACTTAAGCAGGTACTTATGTATCGATTCTGTTCAATTGAATTCTGCACGCAATTTACAAGAGACACATTTATGGAGCACCGGCGAAACAAATGCTTCCATTTATGTATCGGACACTGGCAGGTACTTCAATACTATGCAGTGGTTTGGCTGTACTATCAGGGATACTTTTAATGTTTTAAATGTTCGTTATCCATTTGTAAATGATACCAATTCAGTATGTTTTAGACAACCATATGTTTTAAACGCAACCGCTCCTGGTGCATCCGGTTATACGTGGCAAAACAATTCTACGCAACCCACGTTTAGTGCAGCTATTGCTGGTAAATATTGGGTGCGGATTAACTATGGCAACTGTACTATTTCAGATACCATTGTGCTTACAACAAGCCAGGTATTAAAAGATACGATCAGCAAAAACGTATGTGCAGGCCAGTCATACAGCTTGCCCTCTGGACAACAGGTAAATGCAGCCGGTACCTACAGAGATACTGTGCGATATAGAAGTGGTTGTGATAGTCTTATCACTATAGCTACCATCTCATTGGCAACAGTTACTGAAAACATTACCAGGATTTCAATATGTGCCGGGGAGAGCTATACATTACCCTGGGGTGGAATTGTGAATACTGGTGGCACCTATAGCAATGTTTTGAAAGGAGAAAGTGGTTGTGACAGTTTAAAGAACACAATTATTTTGATTGTAAAAGAAAGACTTCAAACTAATACTGCGGCTTCAATCTGTGCAGGAGGATCGTTTACACTGCCATCAGGTTTAGTAGTAAATCAACCAGGAAGTTATTCAGATACACTTAGATACGAGGCGGGTTGTGACAGTCTTATATATATTGTTCAGTTGTCTGTTAGGACAGTAATCAATCGTACCACTGCTGTAACTATTTGTGCCGGTCAGCAATATACTTTGCCCTCCGGAATAATTGTAAATGTACAAGGTGCTTACCTGGATACAGTAAGGTATATAGCTGGTTGCGATAGCATGGTTACCACAATTAATCTATCAGTGCTACAAGTTTTACGTTCTACTATTTCAGCAACAATATGTACAGGGGAAGCATTTACGCTGCCATCAGGATTAGTGGTAACAAATACCGGTACGTACAGTGATACTTTGCGGTTTACGAATGGTTGCGATAGCCTAATTAATACAGTGAATTTATTAGCACGAACGCTCATAAGGAACAATAGCAACCCATCCATTTGTGAAGGTGCAACCTTCACCTTACCATCTGGAGTGGTAGTATCTAATCCAGGTATTTACCGGGATACCATTCGCTATACAGCAGGGTGCGATAGTTTAATCAATGCAATAACCTTATCAATAAAAGCCGTTACCCGGTCATCTATCTCAAGGCAGATTTGTGAAGGCGCATTCTACACTTTGCCTTCAGGCACGATTGTGAATTCTGCAGGTATGTACCGTGATACCTTAAAATATGTATCTGGCTGCGACAGTGTTATTACCAATATTAACCTCTCTATACAGATTGTATCCCGAGCTACTATGAGCGCTAGTATTTGCGCTGGGGCAACTTATACACTTCCATCCGGAATGGTGATTACGACATCTGGGACCTACAGGGATACCTTGCGCTACTTTACCGGTTGCGATAGTCTTATTACAACAGTAAACCTGCTGGTTAAACCATTGCAGCGACGTAGCGTTAATGCGTCAATATGTACGGGACAAAGCTACACGCTGCCTTCAGGTTTAAATATTATAACACCCGGAATTTATAGCGATACGCTGCGTTATAATACTGGTTGCGATAGTGTAATCCATACTATAACTCTTCAAGTAAAAACACTTTATAGAAATACAGCGAATGCCAGTATTTGTGCAGGTCAATCTTATACATTACCATCAGGGATTGCGGTAAATGCGGCTGGTACCTATCTCGATACCGTTCGCTATATTTCTGGTTGCGACAGTTTGATAAGTTCAACGTCAATTTCCATCAAGCCGACGACGAGAGTGTCAGCTTCAGGCACTATTTGCCAAGGGCAGAGTTTTACATTACCATCCGGCACAGTGGTACAGGCTGCAGGAATTTACAATGATACTTTGCGATATGCTTCAGGATGCGACAGTGTGATTGCCACAATAGCACTGGCAGTTAAACCTATTTTCCGAGCAAGCATGTCAGCAGGTATTTGTGCGGGTAGGCCGTATCTTCTTCCGTCTGGTACAGCAGTATTTGTCACGGGAATTTATAATGACACAATTCGGTACCGCTCCGGTTGTGATAGCCTTGTAACCGTTGTAAATCTCCTGGTAAATTCACCAGCAACTGTTTCAACAGCTCCATCTATTTGCACGGGAGAAAACTATACTATGCCCTCTGGGTTGGTGGTAAATACTGCGGGCACATATATCGATGTGATAAAAGGAACAAGTGGATGTGATAGTATTGTAACGACTATACGACTTACAGTAAATACTAAACCAGTTATCAATCTAACCAAGTCAAACGATATTAATTGCATAGTAGGAACAGCAACACTAATTGCATCAGGTGGCAGAACTTACCAATGGTGGCCGCCAGTAGGATTAACTAGTACAAATGGTTCTGTTACAATTGCTTCACCTCAAACTACCACTTACTATAAAGTGCAGGCAACGAATACTACCGGTTGTAGTAGTATCGATAGTATTCAACTGTTTGTAGATAAAGGTGACGCGAACGGTGGTTATTTAATGCCTTCTGCGTTTACACCTAATAACGATGGGAAAAATGATTGTTTTGGAATCAAAACCTGGGGTTGGGTTACAGGATTGAATTTTATGATTTTTGATAGGTGGGGCAATACAGTATTTACCTCTATTGATCCATCCAAATGCTGGGATGGCAGATACCAGGGACAGCCATTGGGTACCGGAGCATATGTTTACTATTTAACAGCAACTACCATCTGCGGACCCATTACCAGAAAAGGTACGATTGTATTAATAAGGTGATATAAAGCTGTCAACTGTAAGTTCACATTACTGTTTTAGAAAGCTTCATAATTTTTTTTCATCATTCGCCTCGTTGCGTTCGTCATAAGCTGGCGTCCGTGTATAATAACGCCCGGTTGTTTTACGTTCTTCACATAAGATGAAAAATTACTATCAAACATTGGGTGTGAGTCCCTCTGCTACTCCAGAGGAAATTAAAGCAGCTTTTAAAAACCTTTCCAAGAAAGTACACCCAGACATGAATTTGGGTAATAACATTTTCGAGGAATTATTTAAAAATGTGAACGAAGCATACCAGGTTTTGGGCGATGAAATAGCAAGGCGAGCTTACAATGATCGATACAATTCTTTCTTTTTTAGTTCTGGCATGCATAGTGACAATGCGGAGGCATTTACCCGGCCGATCACATACAACCCTGCGGGTAAAAACCTAAAGGGAAAGTTTATGATCAACGGTGCGATCAGCTTGTGCCTTATGTTTGTTTTTATGGGGGTAAATGCATTTATAGACGAGCGGGATGAGATCATGCCCGCTAATCAATTAGTCGTTGCGCCATCTGTCTATACAAAAAAAGAAGTAACAACTAAACCAATCAATAGAGCTCAAGATAAAAAGGAGAACATTCCGCAAGTGCAGCATATAGAGTCTTTGGAAATATTGAAGAATGAAGTTGCTCCGCAACCAAACAATAAGACACATGAAGCACTAGTTGCAATTAAATTAGATCAACCAGTAGTGTTGAAGAATGCAACAAAAAGTACATCAGAAAATTTGCCAACTGATTTAAAAAACAATAATCATCAGCTTTTAAATGCAAGCTTAAAGACTAATAAAGCGAAGCTTATATGGAGCGAAGATGATATGTTAGATGTAGTTGAAAAAGTGATGCTACTGAAAACGCAAGTGGCTGCCAAAGCCACCACGATACGTTTGTTACAATCAGCCAATAGTAATATTACCAATGCATTTGGCGTAGCAAGTTACTTGCAGATAAATAGTTTCTCCATTGCCGGACGGCTCACAACTTCAAAAAATACCGAAGGTGTACAAATAGATTTTGACGGAAAGGAATGCATTATCATTACGATTGGACTAGTGAAGTGAACGATTGATTTATATCATCAAGCACTTAATTATTGAGCAATTTATCTATTGCTTCGTGATAGCTGTCGAAATGAAATGAACCAACAACCTTTTCCATTAAGCCCGCAATTTCAGCATTACATAGATTACCAATACTGCCTTCGTGTGTGTGGTTGATACTGGTGTCACAACTAAATTCATTTGCTTCAATTGATTGGCCTACTTGTTTGTAGGCATCTCTGAATGCTGCCCCTTGCAGCACTAACTTATTTACTTCTTCTACGCTAAACAGGTATTGATATTTTTCATCTTCCAGGATTCCAGGCTTTACTTGCATGTGGCTGATCATTACGGTTGCCATTTGCAAACAATTACGTAGTGAAGTAAATGCAGGAAATAAGTGTTCTTTTAATAATTGCAAATCCCGATGATAGCCCGACGGTAAATTCGTAGTCATTAACATGATCTCGTTTGGCAACGCTTTAATTCGATTGCAATAGCTGCGGATCAATTCAAAAACATCCGGATTTTTTTTATGCGGCATAATGGAGGAGCCGGTTGTTAGTTCCTGCGGAAAAGAAATAAAACCAAAATTTTGGTTTAAGTACAAACAAGCGTCCATTGAAAGCCTGCCTAATGTATCGGCTACATTGGCCAATGCACTTGCTACAATTCTTTCAGCTTTGCCCCTGCCCATTTGTGCATACACCACATTGTAATTCAAATCAGCAAATCCTAATAGTTCTGTTGTAAGCTTTCGGTTAATAGGAAAGGAAGAACCATAACCGGCAGCCGAACCCAAAGGGTTTTTATTCACCACCTCATAGGCGGCTTTTAAAGTAATGGTATCATCCACCAGGCTCTCTGCGTATGCGCCTAGCCACAATCCAAACGATGAAGGCATGGCTAATTGAAGGTGGGTGTATCCGGGCAAAAGTTGATGTTTTAAACTTTCGCTTTTACTATTCAGCAAAAGAAAAAACGATTGAACCGCTTCAACAGTTAATTCTATTTCAGCACGTAAAAACAATTTAATATCAACTAACACCTGGTCATTCCGGCTGCGTGCGCTGTGAATTTTCTTACCAATATCTCCCAATTTTTCAGTTAGTAAAAATTCTACTTGTGAATGCACATCTTCTACATCCTGTTGAATTTCGAAAGTGGAATTAGTAATCGTTCCGTAAATATTTTTCAGCTCAGCAATTAACGCTTCTGCTTCTTCATTGGTCAATAACCCAACGGTTGCAAGCATCCGGGCATGCGCAATGTTTCCCAGCACATCGTAAGGTGCCAACTGCAAATCAAAATCACGATCGTTGCCTACCGTAAATTTTTCAACCTGCTTTGCAAGGTCGCCTGCCTCAGCTGTAGTATTTTTTTGCCAGAGTTTCATTGCTTAATTTTTGGGTTTTTACAAGATGACGGCGTCTAATATTTTGATGTATCCTTCAATACCCTCTCTTATTTCATGCAGGAAAATATATTCATCTGCCGTATGACTTCGGGCACTATCGCCGGGGCCACACTTCAATGCAGGGAAGTGCATTAGTGCTTTATCGCTGCTGGTTGGTGAACCGTATGTTTGTTTACCCAGTGCTATACCTGCTTGAACAATGGGATGGTTTACAGGTATACTCGTAGCACGTAAGCGCATACTGCGTGGCATCACTTCGCTTTTTACATGCTGTGTAATAATTGCCAAAACCTCCTCGTGAGAATAAGCCTCCGTTATGCGCACATCTACCACAAACTTGCAACTAGCCGGAACAATATTGTGCGCCTTATTGTCCGTTTCAATTACGGTTACACTCATCTTTACTGGTCCGAGCCATTCGCTTGTTTTTTCAAACTTATACGTGCTAAACCATTCTATATCTTTTAGCGCCTGGTAAATAGCGTTGTCGCCTTCTTCTCTTGCGGCGTGACCGGCTTTGCCATGTGCTATGCAATCCAAAACCATCAGGCCCTTTTCTGCGATGGCAAGGTTCATTAAAGTGGGCTCGCCAACAATTCCAAACGCGGGTTCTGCGGAAAGTTTGTCCGTAAATTCTTTGTTGCCTAATAAAGCTTCCAGTCCGTTGTACCCGCTAATTTCTTCTTCAGCAGTAGCCGCAATGGCCAGGTTGTAGGAAAGACTAGGATGATCGTAGTAATGTAAAAACGTGGCGATTAAACTTACCAGGCAGCCACCAGCATCATTGCTGCCAAGGCCAAATAGTTTGTCCTCTTTTACGTGTGCATCAAAAGGATCTTTCGTGTATTGCTTATTTGGCCGAACAGTGTCGTGATGCGAGTTTAATAAAATGGTTGGCTTTGCATGGTCGAAATATTGATTAACAGCCCAAACATTTTCCAGAAAGCGTATAGGTTTTACACCGTGTGTAATCAGATGCTGTTGTAGCGCATCAGCAGTTTCCTTTTCCTGTTTGGAAAAAGACGGAATGCTGATAAGTCGCTTTAATAACTTTACGGAAATGTCATATTTCGCTTCAATATTCATTACGCGGTAATTAATGTACCGGTGATTGCACCAGAAGTATTTTGAATTAAATCTTTAGCATCTCCAATTAACACCTCCTGCACGCCTTTATTTATTGCATTAAATGCATTTTCCAGTTTTGGAAGAATGCCTTCAAAAAGCCTGTTAGCAGCAAGCAGCTCCTGGTATTTTTTTTTATCAATAAAAGAAATGACGGAGGCTTCATCATTTACATTTTCAAGTACACCCTTTTTTTCAAAACAATACACCAGCCGCACGTTGTATTCTTTCGATAATGCAATGGCAAGCGATGAAGCAATGGTGTCAGCATTGGTATTAAGCATGTGCCCGGCACCATCATGTGTTAGTGGTGCAAATACGGGCACCAGGCCTACGTCCACCATTAATGTGAGCCAATCGGTGTTGATGTTATCATTATTAATGTCTCCAACCCAGCCAAAGTCAATATCCTTCACAGGTCTTTTTTGTGCAGGAATTAGGTTGGCATCAGCACCGGTAAGTCCTATAGCATTGACTCCTTTTGATTGCAGGTGGGCAACAATTTTTTTATTGATCAAACCACCATACACCATTGTTACCAGGTCAATCGTCGCAGCATCTGTTATGCGGCGGCCATTGATATAATTGGGTTCAATATTTAATTGAGCTCCAATTTTTGTCGCCACCTTTCCACCACCATGAACAATTATTTTTTTTGCGCCAATTAGAGAAATGGAAGACAAAAACGAAGCAAGATTTTCTTCATTGTCAATCACATTTCCTCCAATCTTTATGACAAATAATTTATCCATTATTCTAAAATAAGACGTCTGAATTTAACCTTCTCCGTTTAAGGTCGCGGCTAATATAGCTGCAATAACGGCCTGTGCAGCCCACACTCTATTGCTTGCCTGCAGCGTAACAATGCTATTCTTGCTATCCAACACTTCATCACTTAATTCTACATTTCTGCGTACCGGCAGGCAGTGCATTACTTTTGCATTGTTGGTGAGTTGTAGCTGCGTTTCAGTTAACATCCACCGCGGGTCGTTTTCGTAAATCTTTCCGTAGTCGGTGTAAGTACTCCAGTTTTTCACGTACACAAAATCTGCATCCGCCAATGCCTCCTGCTGGTTGTGGGTAATCTGGGCGCCCCTTGTAAACTGTGGCGCCAATTCATAGTCCTCGGGATGTGTAATTACAAAATCGGCTTTTCCCCAGGCACACATCCATTCTGAAAAAGAATTAGCGACGCACTGCGGTAAAGGTTTTACATGCGGTGCCCATGTTAATACTACTTTAGGTTTGCCCCCAACCCCTAAAGGGGAGTTTAAAGCCGGGTTTATATTATTTATTATTTCCTGAATCGTTATAATATCCGTTAATGATTGCAGCGGGTGAACCGTTGCACTTTCTAAACTTACCACTGGAACACCTGCATATTTAATAAACTGTTTGATCACCATTTCGCTGTAATCATCTTCCTTATTTTTTAGAGAAGGAAAGGTGCGTATTGCCAGGATGTCGAAATAATTTCCGAGTACAGGTGCTGCATCCTTTATATGTTCGACGGTATTGCCACTCATGATGGCGCCTTCCTCAAACTCGAGCGCCCAACCGTCTTTATCTACATTAAAAACAATAGGTTCCATCCCAAGATTTTGTGCAGCTAGTTGTGTGCTTAACCTGGTACGTAAACTTGGGTTTAAAAAAAGTAAACCTATTCGTTTATTAGTACCAAGTGAATGGTCCATAAAAGGGTCGGCTTTGTATTGCAGGGCTTTTTTTACCAGCGCATCAATATCGGTAACATCGTTTACGGAAATAAAATTTTTCAATGGAGTGCTGTTGGTTTGTATGAAATGCAAATCTTGAAAAAGGAATTTTTATTAAAAATCTTTCTATAAATGTAAAACTTACGCTTCAGCCGCTGCAGCTTCGATCGTCTTCAATTCCTCTACCGCTGACTTTAATACTGCCAGAAATTCATCTACTTCTTTTTTGGTGATAGCCAACGAAGGCAATAGGCGAATCACATTTGGCTTTGCTTCGCCGGTAAAAACATGATGTGTAAAAAGCAGTTTCTTTTTTAAGTCTTTTATTTCATCAGGTACATCAAAACCAATCATCAATCCTTTCCCCCTTACATTCTGCAACGGGTCTATTCCTTTCAATTTTTCCATTAAATAATCGCCGAGTAGTTTAGCCTGTGCAATCAATTCATCTTGCTGTATCACTTCCAGCACGGCTAATGCTGCAGCACAGGCAAGGTGATTGCCACCAAAGGTGGTGCCGAGCATAAAGTGTTTCGGGGCAATATGTGGGGCGATTAAAATGCCACCGACAGGAAAGCCATTTCCCATACCCTTTGCCATGCTATAAATGTCAGCCTGTATGCCTGCCTGGTCGTGCGCAAAAAATGAACCGCTTCTACCGTATCCACATTGCACACTGTCTGCAATACATACGGCATTATGCTCATCACATAAGCTCCTTATTGCTTGTAAAAATTCATCTGAGGCAATGTTAATTCCGCCCACACCTTGTATGCCTTCGGTAATTACAGCGCATATGTCATCACCCTGTTTTGAAAAACACTCCTGTAATGCAGAGACGTCATTAAAGGGAAGAAAAATTATATGATCCGTTTCATTAATCGGGGCAACAATGTTTTTATTATCTGTTGCAGCAACAGCCAACGAGGTTCGTCCGTGAAATGCTTTACTAAATGCTATCGCTTTCTTTTTGCCCGTGTGAAAAGATGCAAGCTTCAATGCGTTTTCATTTGCTTCAGCGCCACTGTTACATAAAAACAACTGGAAATCTTTTTTACCAGAAACCTCTCCCAATTTATCAGCTAACTGCTGCTGAATGGGAATTCTTATAGAATTGGAATAAAAGGCAATCTCGTGCAATTGCTTTTCAATTCTTTTTACCCAATGCGGATGGGTGTGTCCAATACTAATTACAGCATGTCCACCATACATGTCCAAATATTTAGTCCCTTTGTCGTCCCAAACATAACTGCCTTCAGCCTTTGTTATGTTGATATCATTAATTGGGTAAACGTCGAATAATTTCATTGTTTCATGTTTTTTCGGGAGGTTCTTCTTTTAAATTCAGTAAACCATTGGTATCTATTCCAATTAAAAGAAATTTGCTTTCAATCTAAGTCCAGCCTTTTCCTCCAAACCAAACATCAAATTCATATTATGCACTGCCTGACCCGAAGCGCCTTTTAATAAGTTGTCGATAACCGAATGCACCACTAGCCTTGTTCCTACTTTTTCTAATTGAATGAAAGCCTTATTTGTATTGACTACCTGTTTTAAAAAAATCGGGTCATGGCTTATAAATGTGAAGGGATGCTCCGCATAATACTCCTCAAATAAACTGAAAGCATCTGTATAGCTTAGTTCGCAATTTAATTGTGAGCTAATAAAAATGCCGCGTGTAAAATCTCCGCGCCATGGCACAAAGCTTACGTCCACATCTTGTTTCACTTGTAATTGAATGAGCGACTGACTTATTTCTCCCAGGTGTTGGTGAGACAATGTTTTATATGCCTGTATGTTATTTGCTCTCCAGCTAAAGTGAGCGGTAGCAGAAAGGCCCTGGCCAGCGCCTGTTGATCCGGTGATACCAGTTGTATAAACTTCATGTAATAATCCTGCCTTAGCTAAAGGCAACAGGCCAAGTTGAATTGCCGTAGCAAAGCAGCCGGGATTAGCAATAGCTTCTGCATTTCTGATCTCTTCGCGATTTAATTCCGGTAAGCCATAAATAAAACGTTGTGGAGTTCCATTTTTTCCATAATTGGTTTCGGCATTTAGTAATAGTCTAAAGTCATTAGACAAGTCAATTATTTTAGCATCATCAAAATATTGGATGTTTTCATCTAGAAAATGCTTTGCATCACCATGACCCAGGCACAGGAATACCACCTCTACGGATTTATCTAAAGCAGAAGCAAAAATTAGTTCAGTATCACCCAGCAAATCTCCATGCACAGCATATAACGGTTTACCTGCATTGCTTTTACTATGCACATAAGCCAGTTCTACATTCGGATGATTGATCAATAGTCTTATTAATTCACCTCCCGTATACCCGGCGCCGCCAATTATTCCAACCTTAATCTTTTGCATCAATACTGTCTTTTACCTGGTAATAAATAGAAGTTTGGTTACCAAATATTTTACTAAATCCACGTACATCTTCCCCGGTCCAACCGGTATTCATTTCACCGTAATTCCCAAATTTGCTATTCATTAAATCAAATTCAGAATCAATTCCCAGCACAACAAAACGATACGGCATTAATTTTACGAATACATTACCCGTAACATGTATTTGTGAGTGTTCAAAATACGCTTCAATATCTCTCATCACCGGATCCAGTATTTGTCCTTCATGCAGCCAATTGCCGTAAAACAAAGCCAATTGATCTTTCCAGTTTAGTTGCCATTTGGTAAGCACATGTTTTTCTAACGCATGGTGTGCTTTAATGATGATCATTGGCGCGGCTGCTTCAAAACCTACTCTACCTTTAATTCCAATAATGGTGTCGCCTACGTGTACATCACGTCCAATTCCATAGGGCCCGGCAATGCTTTGTATAAACTCAATTGCTTCAATCGAATTTTCAAAACCAATGTCATTTACATTTTTTAATTCGCCTTTGTAAAATGTAAGCTTCATTTCTTTTTCTTCCGTTTCTGTTGCCTGGGTTGGCCACGCCTCTTCCGGCAGCATGCCGTTAGATTTTAGAGTTTCTCTACCGCCAACACTTGTTCCCCACAATCCTTTATTAATGGAATACATCGATTTCGAAAAATCCATTTGTACGCCACGCGCTTGTAGGAATTCAATTTCTTCTTCGCGACTCACCTTTAAATCCCTGATGGGTGTAATAATTTTAATTCCAGGTATCATGATATTAAAAATCATATCAAATCTTACCTGGTCATTTCCTGCACCGGTACTACCGTGGGCTACTGCAGCCGCACCTAACTTTTCTACATGATCCGAAATGTGCAACGCCTGAATTAAGCGCTCTGCACTTACACTAAGCGGGTAAGTATTATTCTTTAAAACGTTTCCAAATACCAGGTATTTAATAATGGTATTGTAATAGCTTTCTACTGCGTCGACTGCGGTGTGTGTTGCCACGCCCAGGTCGTATGCATGTTTTTCAATTTGCTTTAATTCTTGTTTTGAAAAACCGCCTGTGTTTACAATGATGCTGTGTACATCGTATCCAGACTCAGTTAAATACTTCACACAAAAAGAAGTATCTAAACCACCGCTAAATCCAAGTACTATTGAGGGGCGTGTTTCTGACATAATGTATTTTGGTTGTCGTTTAAATTTATAATGGTTCAATTACCGGGTCACTACATTTCCTTTGGTACCAACTTAGATTTTCATGGCGGCATCGTTGCGTCGCATTCCGTTCATCAATTGTACTACTATGTTGCTTTTTTAAAATCGGGTATAAAACGATTAATGTAAAATGCTCATTAAAAGGTTCAGGAATGTTTTGCGTTTTGGCTTAGGTTTCTTTGTATCATCTTTCTTCAGCAAGGCTTTCATCAATCGGCTCTGTTTTACCTTCATAAAGCGCTCGTACAATTTGGAATGCTTTTTAAAATCTGCTGCAGTTTCTTCCGGTTCATAATGATCTTGCGGATCGTACAGCATAGCCGTGCAAAAGCAGTTCTTTCTTTCCTTGCTCATCAAGGTTTCATAATTCACGCAGGCTTTACAACCCTTCCAAAACTCTTCATCATCTGTAAGCTCAGAATAGGTTACCGGCTCATATCCCAGTTCACTATTAATCTTCATCACAGCCAGCCCGGTGGTTAAGCCGAAAATTTTTGACTCGGGATATTTTTCTTTCGACAAATCAAATATCCTTTTCTTAATCTTTTTTGCAACACCACTCTTTCTAAATTCGGGGCTAACAATTAAACCGCTATTTGCCACAAATTTATCATGGCCCCACGCTTCTATGTAGCAAAATCCTACCCACGTACCAGTGGGCGTATGTGCAATTACCGCCTTTCCTTCTTCTATTTTTTGGGCCACGTACTCCGGGCTACGCTTGGCAATACCTGTTCCACGCGCTTTAGCTGAAGATTCCATTTCGTCGGTAATGGTAGAGGCGTAATGAACGTCGCCACTATGGGCTACCCTTATGATGATTTCTTGCTCCACTATTTGATTCTAAACTTAAAAATTTGAAAGAAGATTGTAACGGTGCAGGTACAATAAACCTGCCAATGGCCTTTGCTGATTAAAGCTATCAAATACGGGGTCGTCGGACTAGGTAGGTGAAGTTTTCAGCATTTAAAACAGGAATACGTCCATCCAATATTGGATGATGGATGATGGAGTGAATATGTGAGATAAACTTTTTCAACGTTTCCTAAATGATCATTCTTTGTTTACAATAGGTGTAAAAGTAAATTACTTTGAAAGATGCAGTCCATAAAGTTTTTAAAAATTTTGATCGAGATGCCAGGATTGAAACAACAACCTTAGATACGGCTTTTTCCTTCGTCTGTTACCGTCCGGGTTAATAGGGTAGGTAAACAAGAAGTAATTGGTCATTTGGCTACGCATGGCGGGTAAACAACTTTGTTGGTGAAACGTAACCCGTGCTAAAATAAAAACGATCCAGCTGTGTGCCGGATCGTTCATTGTATACAGCGGTTCCTAATTTATTGCATTATCCTCATTTGCCTGTTTGCTCCGCGTGGTATCATGTTCATCGGGAAAGGCATTTGCTGTTGCTGCCCTTTAAAAGAACGCAAATTGTACGTAAACGTCAGCATGAAATACCGGTTGAGAACCTGGGTTCTAACATCTTCAATATAGTTTTGGCTTACATTCCGTGTAATGCTCTTGTTTTGATTAAGCAGGTCAAACACCGAAAGCTTTACTTCCGCTTTTTTACTCTTCAAAAACATTTTGCCAATACTTGCACCTAGCAAAGGAATGGTTTGGTTATACCCCTCCGACTGGCCACGGTTAATCGTGTAGTCAAAGTCGCTCGAAATAACCCAGCCGCTTTTGGTGCTATACGTTGGTTCTACCGTAAACATCTGGGTGAAAAAATCTCCATCCGGCTGTTGCTGATTATCCGCTACCTGCGATTGACTATACCGTGCCATAGTGTAGGTAGAGGTACTCGAAAAATTCAGGTCCAGTCTTTCTTTATAATTTAAAGTATATCTAAGCGTTTCGCCAAACACATAGTTTTTTGTAAAGCTCTTTACATTATTGATGAGGTTTACGTCGCGGCTGTGCAATAAGTTGGTGGTGAAGTTGAGGTTTGCCTTAGGTTTTTTGGTAGGAAAACCATAGTTCACAAATGCATTTACATTGTATGCGCCATCCAGGTTTACCGGTTTTGTAAACTGTGCCAGCGGGGCCAAAATCACATCGTTCGAAATTTGCATCGGCAGGTTTCCGGTGTTGATAAAATAGGAGTTACCAATCTTGTTGTTGGTAAGGCTACCATTGATGCTCGCCACAAAATTCTTGAACGTGAAGATGTCGAACTTGGTGTAAAACAAGCTAAAGCTGTGCTGGAATTCCTGTTGTAACCCGGCATTACCGGTAGAAATGTTTAAAGGGTTGGTGTTATCCACCACTTCCTGCAACTGTGAAATAGCTGGCTGTCGTGTGCTTCCACGGTAGTTAAAACGCAGGTTCTTAGTTCTGTTCTTACTGTATTGAACCATTAACGTTGGAAAGAAATTATTGAACGATTGACTAAGGCTTGTCTTTTTACTAATGTTGTCGCTTGTAAGTTTTGCATTTTGTACGCCAACTCCGGCAGTATAGCTCCAGTCTTTATTTACCTGCCGCCTGTAGCTCACCCCAACACGATGCGAGTTGTTACTGTTCTCAAAAGTGTTGCTCAGCAAGCTGTCCATTTTGTCGTACTTGGCAGTTGCCTTGTTATAGCGCAGTGTTTGCTGGCTCGAATTATTTAGATTGAAGTTCACGTTATAGCTCATCTCCAGCTGGCTCTTTGCATCAATGGGTTCTGTGTAAGACAGATTTCCGCCTAAAGTTCTTCCATCGCGGGTAATGTTTGATACCTGGTTGATGGTGTCTTTGCGCGTATTTGCCCCAAAATAAGTGGTGGTATAGTTTAAAGTGTTGCGATCGGTTTCGCTGTTATTAAATGCCTGAGTAAAGTTTACTGATAAGGTGCGACCCTTTTTATCAAATCGATGTCGGTACAAAATGCTGTTGTTAAAATTGTAGCCATCATTCACAGAACTATTGATGCTCCGAGTTTCGTTCTGGTTAATTAGTTTTCCGCGTGTAGAAGTTGTATTCGATTCACTATAATTGTCGCTTTGCTGTAGCGAAAATGAAGGCCTGATCAGGAAAGAGTTCATTGAATCAAGTTTCTGATCAATTTCAAAATTTACGCGGTGATTTTGATTTTTATTATCAGAGAAACTGGTGCTGTTTCTAAAAATAGAAGAATCATTAGGGTTAAAGTTTTCAGTGAATTTATCCTGGCTGTTTCTTACATCCATGTTATTATAAAAGTAACTGCCGCTTACAGATGTCTTCTTGCTCCATACATCATTGTAGTTGAGGCCGGCAGCCCAGGTAGTAGCTACACCGGGTGAAGTGCCGCCTAAAAAATTTCCGATATTGCCCATGCCACCACCGCGAGCCATTTGCATCATACTGCCTCCACCACCAAACATTCCTCCACCGCCACCGCGGCCTCCGCCACCCGAAGACATGGTACCCAGTATATCTTGTATTGAGAAGTTTTGGTTGTTCGTATTATTACCCTGACCAATAAAAGAGATTTGCTGGTTGCCATTAAAGCGATTGAAATTTAGGTTGGCGCCATACCTGCTATCGTTGCCAAAGCCTACGCTTGCTTTGCCGAAATACCCTTTTCTTCTATCTTTTTTGGTGATGATGTTGATGGTTTTCTCCCTGTTTCCGTCATCAAAACCGCTGAAGCTGCTTTGGTCGCTTTGCGCATCGTATACCTGCACTTTGTCAATCATGTCAGTAGGTAAATTTCGGGTCGCCATTTTGGGGTCATCACCAAAAAAGCGTTTGCCATCTACCAACACACGTTTTACGTTTTCGCCTTGCGCCTTCACTGTTCCATCTTTATCTACTTCTACGCCGGGTAGTTTTTTCAAAAGATCCTCAGCCGTAGCATTTGGTTTTGTTTTAAACAGTCCCGCATTGAATTCGGTGGTATCGCCTTTTATAACAACGGGTGCGGTTTTAACTGTTACACCTGCGAGCTCTGCCGGCAATGGTGCCAGGTGATAAATACCTGCATCAAATTCAGTCCTCTCCTTTGAAACGGTAAAGGCCTTTTCAATTTCTTTATATCCCTGAAAGGTAATTTGCAGCACATGTTTACCGAATGGAACATTGTCGACCTGGAAGCTGCCATCACCTTTACTAAGTGCGTACACAATAAGCGACGAATCTTTTAAATCCAACACAGAGACTGTGGCATCTTTTAAGTTTTGGTTGGAAATTGAGTCGAGCAAACGGCCTTTTACGGAGCCCGAGTTGCGTGACTGGCCGAAAACTATAACATTCGCAGAAATAAAAAGGAACAACAGCGTAGCAGTCTTTCTCATAAACTAAATTCAATAGTTTACAAAGAAAACTCAATTGCTCTACATGCGGGTGCCCGTAAAAGTGAAAACGGTGAATGCACCTTGTGGACGGGTAAAGAAAAATCGGGCTTCTAATGCAGCATCATATCTTATTGACCAATAACAATCTTAAAACAATGATATACTTATACCGCACAAAAACAAGCGTTTGTTTCGATTGTGTTTACTTTACGATAGAATGCCAATAATACACCTTACTACTTTTATAGCTGCTCCGCAGCAGCGTGTTTTCGACTTGAGCCGTAGCATTACCCTCCATACGGTTTCAATGAAACATACCGGCGAAAAAGCAATCAAGGGAGTTACCTCAGGATTAATTAACCTGGATGAAACGGTGACATGGCAAGCCCGTCACTTATTTAAAACACGAACGTTGGAGACCAGGATTACCAAAATGCATTTGTGGGATTCCTTTACTGACGAAATGGTAAAGGGCGACTTCGTGCAAATGAAGCACGAGCATGCTTTTAAAACTGCACAAAACGGAACGATCATGATTGACCTTTTTTCGTTTACACCTCCTTATGGGCTGATTGGGCAGCTTTTCAATTTCATATTCCTAGAAGGTTATATGAAGCAATTGCTCGAACAGCGAAACGCGGCGATTAAAAAGTATGCGGAGTCAGAACTGTGGAAACAGGTTCTTTAAATTGCACACCATGAGAAAGCTTATTATCGCGTGTTTAGCCTTTTTGGTATTAAGCAGTTGCGCCAACAAAATAATGGAAACCGGCAAGGCTTCTTTTTACGCTGATAAGTTTGCAGGAAGAACTACTGCTAATGGTGAAATTTTCCGGCAGACAAAAAGGACGGCCGCGCATCGAACGCTGCCTTTTGGAACGCGTGTTACCGTGGTAAATGTTACCAATGGCAAAAAGGTAACGGTACGCATCAATGACCGTGGGCCTTTTGTGGCGGGGAGAGCGATTGACCTGAGTAAAAAAGCTGCCAGAAAGCTGAACATGGTGCAGCAAGGGGTAACAACCGTGCAATTGAAGTACAAAAAAAAGAAGTAAAAGCGGGTAAATCAGGAATAAAAAAAATTGGCCCCCACAGACGTGGTGAGCCAATAGTAGATAAACCCCCAATAAAAGATTTTGCTACCTCAGTAGTATGGTGCAATATTATTTGTTCTTTCCATATTATTTCTTTTCCAACTTTATCCATAAAGCAATAAGTTGCAAATTATTAAGCCAATACTAACCGTCTATGACGATACAGCAAGTCAAGGATCTTGTGCTGCAAAAATTTGGAAAAGGCATCAGTACACATTACGACGCATTACAGTTACAAGAGGCAATTATCAAAGAATAGGGCAAGCGTATTTCTACTCAAACCATCAAACGACTTTTTGGTCTAATAAAATCATCCTCCAAAGCTGACCCGGCTACACTGGATGCATTGGCCGGCTACCTGCAATTTTCATCTTATAAAGACTTTGAAAAGTGGAAAGCAATTGCCTCTGATAACCTTCCAAAGGTGGGCAATGAATGGGCTTCACAGATCGTGTTGCAAATACTAAAAGATATTAAGCCGGAAAACATGCATGAACCCGGTCTTTTGCAACTCATAAAAAATCTATTTATTCTTTTTGAACGCCACCCTGACTTGCCGCCGGTAGTTTATCCGCAACTTGCTGCTTCCGAATTTGGCCGCCGATATTTTTTTGAACAGTTCATACATTACGATGCCCTGGCGCTTCATTATGGGATGGGGTTAGAACATTTTTTGATTCATGAAAACAGGAAGGAGTATAGGGTGTTCGGCTATGCGATGCTTTGTATGAAGGGCTTCTTTTTAAACGACCTGGAAACTTGTATTTACTACAACAATAAAGCGGCGTCCTATACTTCTACAGAGGTAAATGCATTGCATCCGTTTTTAATTGGAAGACTATTTAGCTGCAGCGTATTTCAAAGTGCGCTCGATGGAACCGATGCTACAGAATATGTGAATGAAAAAGTTCATTACCTGATGGAGACTGTGCGGGAATCGCATGATTTGTACCGGGGTTACCCATGTGCAGAAATGGTTTTTGCAGAAGGGCTGATGTTTACCGGCCATTTCGCAGCAGCCTACGAGTTGCTGAGTCACCAGCGCGTCAAAGAATATATCCATCCGCCTTACATGGACATAGCATTTAAAACACACCTGGAGGTTATTCGATTGTGTGCCGGGGTTTATTGCGGAGCCATTTCTGCCGAAAAAGCCCGAATTTACCTGGACAAGTACCAGGAGTCTCCAATTTACTTTTTGTGCCAGAACTACATTCAGTTAATTCTGCATCTTGTAAAAGTGAAGGTCAAAGTGCAGCCGCTACAATCTGGCAGAAAGGTAAAAGCGCATTTAGAGACTTTGGGCTTTAGTATGCCCATAGTTTTTGTAAAGCAATAGGCCCCATTTGCTAGTAACTATTTAAGATGCTCGCCATTGAAACTTTAGCGTAAATTTCGTTGCACCATTGATATCGTTATCGGGAACGATTGCGTAAATAAACGTTTTTCATCGCCTGAGTATGAGTGAAATAAGTGATAGACTTGTTGAGAATTTTAAGGTAGAATTGCTTGCATTTGTCTCAATGTCCAGGTGGCATTCCTGCGGGAGGTAGCTCAATCAAGCTTTTTTTATTAAGATGTGGGCGCAACCCCCCTATTTGTTATTGAAATTTCATCTACTGAATCTCAAATTTTTGCTTGTTATGTGTAAAAGGTTTCTCCTTGCAATTTTATTGGCCCAGCTCAGCACCGTATTTGCCGGCGCTCAAAACCTGCGTATTACCGGAAAAGTTATTGACGACAGCAGCAATACCGGTCTTGCAAATGTTTCTGTTGTAGTTGCTGAAACTAAGAAAGGCGTAAGCACGGATTCGGAAGGTAATTTTGTTATTAATGTAACCGGAAGATCTTCCGTTACGCTCTCTGTTTCTTATGTAGGCTATCGCCCTACTACTCAAAAAGCAGATGGTCTTTCCCCGGTATCAATTACCCTTAGAAAAGAACAAACGCAATTGGATGATGTAGTGGTGATTGGGTATCAAACTGTACGAAGAAGAGACGTACTTGCTTCCGTGTCATCCGTAGGTGCAAAAGATTTAAAAGACATTCCGATTAACTCTGCGGCGGAGGCTTTGAACGGACGGCTTGCAGGGGTAACTGCTACCACCGCGGAAGGTTCACCCGACGCAGAGGTGAGGGTTCGGGTTCGCGGGGGTATGTCTATCACACAGGATAATTCACCGTTGTACATCGTAGATGGAGTGCAGGTTGAAAATGGGTTAAGCTCCATTTCTCCGCAAGACATTCAATCCATTGATGTATTAAAAGATGCCGCGGCTACTGCTATTTACGGAGCACGGGGTGCCAATGGAGTAATTATCATCACAACAAAATCGGGCAAACCGGGCAAAATGCGGGTGACCTATAATGGATTGGTTGGCTTTAAAAACCTCGCAAAAAAGTTGGACGTGATGGATCCCTACAATTTTGCTGTACTTCAATTTGAAAGATCCCGTTTACTAAGGGGATCCGACAGTAATAACTATGGTAGAACATTCGATACACTCCAGGTATATAAAAACGTACCAAATATAGATTGGCAGGAAGAAGTAATGGGGCGCACAGGACTAATGACGACCCATAACGTAACCCTTGGTGGCGGTGACAAAAAAGGAACGTACAACTTCGGCTATACTTTCAACGGGGATAAGGCCGTGGTGATTAACTCAAATTACCAGCGCCATCTTTTTAATCTAAAAGGAGATTACAAACTAACTAAAAAGCTGAAGGCAACACTGGGCACCCGGTATACCAACACGGTGGTTTATGGTGCAGGTGTATCAACAGAATCATCCGGCTCGTCGTTTGCGCGGTTAAGAAATGCGGTGAAATACCGTCCTTTCTTGTCTGATGGACAGGATGTGGATGAGGAAGACCCTTTGAACCCAACCAGCGTGGGTAATGGCCTAACCCTAACTAACCCCTTAAGATTGGCGAGTGCTGAATATCGCAAAAAGAATACGGGCGCATTAAACCTTACCGGGTCTATTACATATACCATCGCTAAAAACTTCACCTTCAAATCAACCGCAGGTTACGATTTGACGAATACACAGGATGTTCAATTCTATGATTCAATTGCCCCGATTGCCATTTCGCAAAGTGGTAGCAAACCGATGATCGTGTTGGATACAGCGAAAAGGACCATCATCACCAACTCTAACGTTTTCACCTATGGGTTGAAGAATTTGGCTAAGAAACATAACATTGATTTTTTACTGGGTGAGGAAACATATGTTGCTTATAACGACAATAAGGGACGCACGTTGGTAAACTTTCCAGCATTCAGCACCAAAGAAGATGCATTCGGTTCTCAATCACGCGGCAACGTTTACAACAACCCACGTAACAGGGAAACGAGGTATACGAACATTTCCTTTTTTGGCCGCGTAAATTATTCATTGGCTGACAAATACCTCGCATCTTTTAACGTGCGTGCTGATGGTGCTTCCAAATTTGCACCCGGTCGCCAATGGGGTTACTTTCCGGCAGGTTCATTTGCCTGGAGGGTAAAACGAGAAGAATTTATGAGAAATGTAAACTTCATCAACGACTTGAAACTCCGGGTCGGTTTTGGATCGGTGGGAAATAACCGGATTGACGATTATCTCTTCCTGACAACATTTGCCAACAACAGCTTCATTTATAATGTAAACGGTCAGCCTATTAGCGCCTATAGTTCTAACCGACTGGTGAACGAGAAGTTGAAGTGGGAGTCAAACATCAACCGAAACTTTGGTCTCGATATTACATTGCTTAAAAACAGGGTAGACATCAGCGTAGACTACTACTTAAACTCTTCAAAAGATCTATTGCTGAACGTACCGATAGCCAGCACCTTCGGTTATGCCTCGCAACTTCAAAATGTCGGGGAAACATCTAATAAAGGAGTGGAGGTGCAAATCAATAGTACCATCCTGCGCAAAAAGAATAACCTCACCTGGTCTGCCAACTTCAACATTTCTACAAACAGGAGCAGGATTGAGGCGTTAGGTTACCAGCAGTTCTTCTTCCCCGACAGGGTTTGGGGCGTATCAGGTCAGCCAACAGATTATATTGTAAAAGTGGGTGAGCAAGTAGGTACGATGTATGGTTGGGTTACTGATGGGTTTTACAAAACGGAAGATTTCGACTACAATCAAACGGCCAATATCGGCGGACAACCGACAACTATTTATACACTAAAGCAAGGAGTGGTGAATAATTACACGCTTTCGGGTGGCGCAGTACCGGGCGGTATAAAATACAAAGACTTAAACGGTGACGGAATGATTACCGAAGCAGACAAAACCATCATAGGTCAGGGCACACCTAAATTCTACGGTGGCTTGAACCAACAACTGACCTACAAGAATTGGGACATGAGCTTGTTTGTAAACTTTGTTTACGGAAACGATATCTACAACGCTAATAAAATAGAGTTTACAAATACTTACTCAGCTAACGCCAATGTGCTTGACGAAATGAGCGGTCGTTGGAAAACAATTGATGGTGCCGGCAACGTTATACAGCGGCAAACCTCGTTGAGTTTACCTGGTATTAACAACGGTCAATCAACAACAGTGGCCTATGGTGCCGCACCCGATGTGTTAGCCCAAACCAATGCGAGAGCAACTATTTGGCAGCCTATGTCGGGCCAAAATGCGTTTTACCCGCATTCATGGGCTATCGAAGATGGATCCTTCCTGCGCTTAAACAACCTGACAATTGGATACACACTTCCAGTAAAAGCAGCAATAAAAATGAAAATGAGCCGGCTGCGTATTTACTTAACAGGCAACAACCTGGCAATACTGACTAACTATACGGGGTATGATCCCGAGGTGAGTATAAAAGGAAGTGCCGTAACACCGGGCCTTGATTACTCAGCCTATCCCAAGAGCCGCTCATTTATTTTTGGCGTAAACGCATCATTTTAAAAAAGACGAAATTGTACACTCGTATGAAAAATATATTAAAAGGGGCCTTCATCATTGTTTTCAGTGCCTCATTAGTTTCGGTGGCGGGATGCAAGAAATTTCTTGATCAGACACCTATAACAGAAGTAGGATCCGATGTGGTTTTCTCAGATGTTCCATCCACCTATCGGGCCTTGATTGCTGCTTACAGCAGGCTAACCGGCGACCAGGGTTATGGTACCCGCTTAAGTTTGTACTATCCATATGACAATGATGAAATGGTGGGCGCCGCAGGTACACAGGATGATCGTCGTGCCCTAACACGCCTTAATCCATCACCTTCCAACTCGGAATTGGAGAACCCATTCAACCAAATTTTCAGGGGAATTGAATACAGTAACATCTGCATCTATAACATTCCTAAAATGACGATGTATAGCAATGGAACAGAGCAGGAAAAGAAACAGCTTCAACGCATGTATGGAGAGGCACTAACCTTACGGGCGCAATATTATTTTGAGGCCATCCGCAATTGGGGCGACCTTCCTGTCCACTTCAAACCTGCCTACGTTCAGGCTACGGAAGACCCGCTTCCAAGGCGTACGGACAGAGACAGCCTTTATGATGTTATTCTCGACGATCTGAAAACAGCCAGTAGTTTGGTGCCGTGGAGAAACGAGTTGGCAGCCATTGGAGATCCGGTAGATGAAAGAATCACTAAAGGAACGGTGAAAGGATTGCGTGCAAGAATCGCTTTATTCCGCGGCGGTTTTTCGCTTCGGGGCAGAGGCCCGGGTTTAGGAACCATGGAGCGTCGCTCTGATTATCTTACTTACTACCAAATGGCGCGTGCCGAAACAAATGAAATAATGAACTCAGGCCAGCATTCATTGGCACCCAACTATAAAATTTTGTGGAGGGATGTTGTTTGTGCCCATGGCATTACCGATCCAAATGGTGAATTGATGTTCCAGGTAACTGGTGCGCCGGGCACGGGTGCGCAGGCAGATACAAAGGTTGGTTTTTATAATGGACCACGGCTTACTACGGCAACCAATGGCACCATTGGCAATGCTGGTGTAAATCCCTTGCCAACTTACTTCTACAGTTTCGATTCTTTAGACACTCGTTTGTTTGTAACCATTGCACCGTACAATCTTGCAGCCGATGGCCTTACAAAAGTTGGGCAGGCAATTACTTCTATGAATGATGGTAAGTATCGGCGCGACTGGGTGACTAATCCACGTCCTTCACCTACTGACGCTACCCAGTATCTTGGTTTAAAATGGCAGATACTTCGTTACGCTGATGTATTGCTCATGTTTGCCGAAGCAGAGAATGAAATCAACGGGCCTACTTCCGCCGCATACAATGCCATCAATATGGTACGTCGTCGCGGATTTGGTAAGGCCATTACTACACCCGATGCTGTAGTTGATTTACCTGCCGGTTTAAATAAAGGTGATTTTTTTACGCGTGTTGTTAATGAAAGATCTTATGAGTTGGGTGGCGAAGGAGTTAGAAAATATGACCTGATCCGCTGGAACCTGCTGAATGCCAAAGTACTGGAAACAAGGGCTGAGTTAACCGCGTTTGCTTTGGGAACCGGGCGTTGGGCAAATACACCCACCCGTATGTTCTTCCTCAACAATTCGCAGCAAGATGACAAATCGCTGTGGGCGAATTCTTTTTACAGCAGCACTGCTCCCACGGCAGTTACGGGGGCCACTTCAGCTACCTGGAGAAGTTCAGCAATCAATACAAATACGCTGGCAAGATTTGCCTCAGGTTACACGCAGGGTAAATCTGAATTGGTTCCATTGCCACTGGCAACGGTTACCAATAACCCAAATTTGAAGCAGAACCCAGGCAATTAATTAAAAAAATAACTGATACAATATGGTGGGCTGCTCTTTGGGCAGCCTTCCTTTTTACCGCCAAATATTTCCCATGAAGCATTTTATTTACCTCCCCATTTTATTTGTGATGGGGTGTACACCGAGAGTTCAAAAGCAAACGCTTGCTGGCGATGCAAACGAAATTGCTTTTCCCGGTGCCCAAGGTTTTGGCAAGTACACTACCGGTGGCCGTGGTGGAAAAGTGAGGTTTGTGTCCAACCTGAACGATGATGGAGAAGGTAGTTTGCGCAATGCAGTGAAGGGCGATCAGCCTAAAATGGTTGTGTTTGAGGTGTCTGGTACCATTCACTTAAGTAAGGCGCTGAACATTTCAGCCAACACAACTATCGCGGGGCATTCAGCGCCGGGTGATGGCGTTTGCCTAGCTGATCATTCCGTAAATCTAATGGGCGATAACATTATTGTACGTTACCTGCGGTTTCGAATGGGGGATCGATATCAAAATCAAGGCATGGTAAATGGCGCCGGCGGCGATGATGCATTGGGTGCACAAAAAAGAAAGCACATCATCATCGATCACTGCTCACTTAGCTGGAGCACAGACGAAGTTCTATCCATCTACAATGGCGATAGCACAACCTTGCAATGGAACCTGATTGCTGAACCATTGAATTATTCCTACCATTTTGAAACGGGTGATAAAGATTTTGAACAACACGGTTTCGGCGGAATTTGGGGAGGAAAACACCTTACGGGTCATCACAATTTATTCGCCCATTGTAACAATAGAACACCAAGGTTTAATGGAATACGACAGCAGCCAACCGAGTTAGTTGATTTTAGAAACAACGTGATATACAATTGGGGCACTAACAATGTATACGCCGGTGAAGGGGGTAGCTACAACATTGTAAATAACTATTACAAGTACGGCCCGTCTACCCGCAAAAGTGTACAATACCGCGTAGCCAATCCTTACAAAAAGGAGCCATCCATTCCCTTTGGTAAATATTTTATTAATGGAAATTTTATAGATGGATCGGTTGAGGTTTCTACAAACAACTGGTTGGGCGTAGTAATGAATGATGGAACCATTGAAGACGCCGCCAAAGCTAAAGTTGATGTTGCTTTTATGGCTGCAGATATATCTACCCAACCTGCACAGGATGCGTACGAAGCGGTGTTGAAACAAGCTGGGGCCAGCTATCGCCGCGATACGCTGGATGAAAGGATCATTCAAAACGTTGTAAACCGTACGGGCAGTTTAATAGATGTGCAAGGGGGCTTGCCACATGGAACAGCGTATGAAAAAACAACACATGCATGGCCTGCATTAAAATCAACGCCTGCGCCGAAAGATACTGACCGCGATGGCATACCCGACGAATGGGAGAAGAAGCATGGCTTAGATGCCACCAATGCTACCGATGGCTCATTGTCTACTCTATCAAAAGTCTATTCTAACATTGAAGTTTACCTAAATAGCCTACTGAAATAATCATGAAAAGAAGCACATTTATCAGAAACTCTGCATTAGCTAGTGCAGGAATTCTACTAACACAAACGCCTTTACAAACTTTTGCTCATACTAGCAGCAAGCGAAAAAAATTAGCCATGGTGGGGACAGGCCATCGTGGTGTAGGCTTTTGGGGTAAGCCTGTAGTTGATAACTATAGCGACCTGGTAGAGTTTGTTGGGTTGTGTGATGTTAACCCCGGCAGGCTAGCGTTTGCCAAAGAAAAAATGGGCGTGCGGTGCCCAACCTTCACCGATTTCACTGCGATGATGAACACGGTAAAACCGGACGTGGTGATTGTAACAACGGTAGACGCAACACACGATGCCTTCATTATTAAAGCCATGGAAATGGGCGCCGATGTGATCACCGAAAAACCCATGACAACCGACGAGAAAAAGTGTGAGAAGATTTTAGCCGCAGAAAAAAGAACAGGCCGCAAGGTAACTGTCGCGTTCAACTACCGCCACGGTCCACATATGATGAAGCTAAAGGAATTATTGGCGGCACAAACCGTCGGTAAGATTACTTCAGTAGATTTCCATTGGACGCTCAACGTATTCCATGGCGCTGATTACTTTAGGCGTTGGCATGCTAAAATGGACAAGAGTGGTTCGCTTTGGGTGCACAAAGCCACCCATCATTTCGACCTGGTAAACTGGTGGCTAAACTCGGAGCCGGTAGAGGTAACAGCCTACGGCACATTGGAACACTATGGCAAAAACAATTCTTTCAGAGGTGTACGGTGCCGCGGCTGTGAACATAAAAACAGTTGCAAGTTTTACATTGACATTACCAAAGATGAATGGCTGAATAATCTGTACGTAAAGAATGAACAGCATGATGGGTACTATCGCGATCAATGTGTGTGGCGGGAAGAGATTGACATCTACGATAAAATGTCGGCGCAAATAAAATATGCCAATGGCGTTATGGTTAACTATAGCCTTACCACCTACTCGCCGTACGAAGGCTGGCGCATTGCTTTCAATGGGTTTGATGGAAGAATAGAAAGCTGGCAGGACATTCCCTACCAGGACGAAAATACATTGAACCAGGAACAGAAACATGCAATAGAAATGTCGCAGGATAAAGATGCCGTACCGGGAAAATACCGGGAAATAATGGTGATGAAAAACTTTGCGAAGGAGCATGAGATCATTAAAGTGCCGCAATATGCTGGTGGGCATGGCGGTGGCGATAAGCGAATGCACAACCGGATATTCAGAGACCCATCAGACAACCCTTACAACATTTTGGCTGGAACGAGAGACGGCGCAATGTCTATTTTGATCGGTATTGCAGCCCGCAAAAGTATAATAGAGAAGAGGCCGGTAAAAATAAGTGAGCTGACTTCGCTGGTGCCTATGGCAAAGTGTTATGAAAGATAAAAGGTCAGGGGAAGTTTGCAGGTATAAAAGTGCCTGCCTGTGTTTTTGATTTAGTAACGCCTTTACAATGTATCAACTACTCGTATCATAGTTGAGCTACACCGTGCTCAATCAAATACTTTTGTATATTTATTTTATGACCGTATTTGCAATCTATAATCAGAAGGGTGGCGTGGGAAAAACTGCCGCCGCCGTTAATTTATCCTACTTATCGGCTGCCGAAGGAAAACGGACTTTACTATGGGATCTTGATCCCCAGTCTGCGGCAGGTTATTACTTCCAGGTTTCTTCTACCCAAAAAAAGGAAGCGCACCGTTTGCTTAGCCAGGAATTAGAACTCGCTGGTTCCATACAGCAATCAGGGTACGAAAACCTGGACATTATACCCTCTGATTTATCGGCGCGTAATGCAGATGTGTTACTATCTGAAAAGCAGGGAAAGAAAAGAATACACGCCGCGCTCAAAACGTTGAAAGCGCAATACGATGTAGTTATACTGGATTGCCCTCCCGGTTTATCTGTTTTACACGATAGTGTTTTCCAGGCGTCGGATTGGATTTTGGTGCCCAATATTCCCACCGTATTAAGCATACGAAGTTTTGAAACCGTGAAAGAGTATTTTACAGAAAACAACCTTGATGTTAGTAAGATTAAGTCGTTTTTTAGTATGGTAGATCACCGGAAAAATTTACACCATGAGGTGTTGAACAGCCACTACAAAGACAAGTCATTCTTCAAAAATTACATTCCTTACCTCAGCGATGTAGAAAAGATGGGGCAGCAATTAGCGCCTATAGAAACCTTTGCCTACAGCAGTTTTGCGGCCCAATGTTTCAGGGACCTTTGGAAGGAGATCAGGAAAGCAACGGCGGCATAAATTTTATTTCCTAGCTTCCATTTTAGACCAGCAGCACTATCATTTTAAACTAAACAATTACTGTATGAACAAACAGATTACTTCGTGGTATAGTCCGTCGCTAAACAAGGAAATGCCGATTGCCAGTTATGGACATTACGGTCTTGCACTATTGCTAATACCTACAGCCGCCGCGGATTACCTGGAGTATGAGCGTTTTCAATTGTTGGACGCTTTAGAACCTTTCATCAACAGCGGTAAAATGCGGGTGTTTAGTATAGACAGTATCAACAAAGAAAGCTGGCTGAACAATGAAATGTTACCAGAACACAAGGCCATCCGACACAACCAGTTCAATGAATATGTTTTTAACGAAGTGGTTCCGTTTATACGTACCCACACCAGCCAGGAAACAATGGTGTATACCTGTGGCGCTTCGTTTGGTGCATTGCATGCAATGAATTTATTTTTGAAGCGGCCAGACATCATTAACGGAGTGATTAGTATGAGTGGTGTGTATGATTTAACCGAATATGCAAAGGGGCATTGGGATGACCAGGTATTCTTTAACAGCCCACAGCATTTTATTCCTACACTTAACGATGAATGGTATTTAGAAAAGATCAGGGCTAGTCATCACATTCATATTTATACCGGCAGTGGCGATTACGAAGATCCTGAAGCCTCCCGCAGGTTTGCCGGCATTTTGCACAGTAAAGGAATTTCGTGCGACCTGGATGTTTGGGGACACGACGTGCCACATGAATGGCCAACGTGGCGAAAAATGCTTCCCTATATTATTCAAACCAAATTTTAATAACAAGCCCCGAACAGGGGCTTTTTTTATGCCTGTAGATAAAAGAATATTTTCTTAAGGCAATTAACAACAAAGACAATCGGCTGTAACTGTGCGCAAAGCGTATAGGAAAAATTTGAAGTAAAGATGTCGCTGCACTGCTCTAGCTAAACTTTTGTGAAACCAACACAAACCAAAATATCTTCTCGGTAATTTCAGTTTTCATTCAACTAAAAAGCTCCAATAACCTACTATGATTAAGCGCCTCTTTGTATTTGCTTTTTTGGCAATGGTTGTTGTAACGAACACCTCATTTTATGAAGCCATTTATAGTAAAAGCGCCTTCTACATCATAGTAGATAAAAGTGATTTTGAACTAAGCGTATACGACGCAGAAGGCTGGTTGATTTCGTACCCGATTGTATTGGGCAACAACGACCAGGGTGATAAAATGATTCAAGGCGATCGTAAGACGCCTGAAGGAACGTTTACCATTACGAGCAAACGTGTACACAACAAATGGTGCCGGTATATGGGGCTGGATTACCCGACTGCAGTAGATGTAGAAAAATTTAATCGCCGCAAACAAATGGGCCAGATACCTGCCTATGCAAAAATTGGCGGCGACATCGGTATACACGGCACCTGGCCCCGCGAAGACTTTGCCGTGGATCAATTTCAAAACTGGACTTTAGGTTGTATTAGTTTAAAGAATGAACACGTGAAGCAGTTGTTCAACATGATACCTGTGGGAACGAGGATTACGATTAAGCGGTGAGGGATTTAGTCATTGGGTCAATAAGTCATTAGGTCATTTGGTCAATGAGTGGTTATGCTGTTTCATCTAATGCCCTGATGACTCACTTACTTAATGACCTACTGTCCTACTGACTTTCCAAAAACAACCCAACATTCGTTACCCACTTAGCGGGTTCTTTTTTAATCAGGCTTTCATGTCCGCTGTTTTCGTAAATCACCAGCCGCTTATTATTTGTGGGGATGTTATCGTAAATCGCGTTCGTTTCACCTTCGGAAACACGGCTATCATTACGGCCCCATTGTACCAACACAGGCACCTCCATGGATCGGACATATTCAGAAGGTTTATGGCTGAACGACCAGAAACCTTGTTCCGCTCCACCCCAAAAAGCAAGGAGAGTTGACAATGGTTGCGGTGGCAGGTTCATCATCCTTAGGCGTGCTTCTACGGCATCCATCAACGAGCCGAAAGACATTTCCAGGATTACTTTAGAGGGCCTGATTTCCTTGTAAACATCCATAGCCCGGGTGATGGAAGCTGCGCCCATAGAGATGCCCCAAAGGACAATGTTCTGCTCGCCTTTTGCCGCAATAAAATCATACGTGGCTTTTACATCTTCTATTTCGCGGTAACCGATGGTGCACACCGTGCCATCACTTTTGCCATGTGCTCTAAAGTCTATTGTGCAAACATTGTAACCCAACTGGTGAAATGCATTTACCTCGCTGACAACGCCACTGCGTGTACCACCGTGTCCGTGAAAAAGTATGACAGTGCCCTTGGCATCGGGTACCGGTACGTACCATCCCTGCAATTTTAAATCGTCGGAAGTATTGATGGTAACATTCTGAAAAGGCGCAGCAGGAACATCAGTAATCGGGCGCTTCGCATAGTTCACACCCATTAATACCACTTTGGTTTTTTCCCATCCATTCATCTCCTCCGGCTTTTTGGTAGGGATTGTTTTCTCATCAAAAAAGTGCGTGAACCGATAAGCGTGAAATGCTGCCACTACATTGATGAAGAAGAAAATAAAGAGTAGGAAATAGACGATCCGCTTAAGCCATTTTTTCATTGCAAGGAGTTTTGGTGGTGCTTTATGGTAAATGCAAAGTTTAATTGATCAGTTCTCCCCTAAAATATTCATGCAGCACTTTAGGGAGATAAATCCCATCTTCCCGCTGATTATTTTCCAGCAGAGAAGCAACAATGCGCGGTAAGGCCAATGAACTTCCGTTCAGGCTATGCACCAATTGCGTTTTACCAGTCGCATCTTTAAAACGGCACTTCATTCGGTTGGCCTGGAATGCTTCAAAGTTGCTTACGCTACTTACTTCTAACCAACGCTCTTGCGCAGCACTGTACACTTCAAAATCGTAGGTGATGGCACTGGTAAAACTCATATCTCCCCCACACAAACGAAGTATGCGATAAGGCAGATCGAGGCTTTGTAATAGTTGCTCTACATGCAGCACCATTTGGTCTAGTGTTTCATAACTCTTATCGGGGTGTGTAAGCTGGATGATCTCCACTTTTTCGAACTGGTGTAAGCGATTCAATCCGCGTACATCTTTGCCATAGCTGCCGGCTTCCCTTCTAAAACAGGGAGAATATGCCGTCATCTTTATTGGTAGCTCATCTTCTTTTACAATCGTATCGCGGTACACATTCGTTACCGGTACTTCTGCTGTTGGTATCAGGTAAAAGTTGTCAGCGGTGGCATGGTACATCTGCCCTTCTTTATCCGGTAACTGCCCGGTGCTGTACGCGCTTTCTTCATTTACCATAAAAGGTGGCAGGTACTCCAGGTAGCCCGCTCCAGTATTGAAATCGAGGAAATATTGAATAAGCGCACGTTGTAGTTTAGCTCCTTTGCCCGTATACACCGGAAAGCCACTACCGGTTATTTTAGTGCCCAATTCAAAATCGATCAGTTTGTATTTGGTAGTGAGTTCCCAGTGTGGTTGGGCACCTGCATGCAAAGTTGGCTTTTCGCCTCCTTCTCTTACAACCACGTTTTCTTCAGGCGTTTTACCCTTAGGTACTTCCGGAGCAGGAAGATTGGGAAGCATCACCAGTTTGTCGTGCAGTTGTTTTTCTACTTCCTGCATTTGTTGCTTCAGCGGATCGAGGGTGATTTTGATAGCGGCCACTTCTTCCTTCAATGCATCCGCACCAGCTTTGTCGCCGGTACGCATCAAACCGCCTATCTCTTTAGAAGCACTATTCAGCTTAGCCTGGTTGGTATCAAATTCATTTTGCAGGCGTTTTCTTTCATCATCCAATTGTATTACTTCATCCAACAAATTATTTTCTTTGAAATTCTTTATCGCCAATCTCTCCAATACTAACGCACGATGTTGACGGATATAACTTACCTGTAGCATGTACAAAAATTTGGCGCAAAGATAAATGTTGGCATTCAGTAGCAAACTGCAATGTGGGATCGCTTTCCTGCGGTTGCCCTGCCTCAGTTCTTCATATTTATCAGGTCAATCATCAGGCTAAATGCATCCATTGATGATGGGTTGTTCAGTTTTAGTGGTTTTACAATGTAGCCGGATACACCCACTTTTTTCGCCGCTTCTTTGTCAACGGTTTCTTCAGAGGTAGTTAACACAAATGTTTTTATACCGCTCCATGCAGGATTTGCTTTTACTACTGCTAGAAATTCAAGGCCGTTCATGCGCGGCATGTTTATGTCCACCAGCATCACGTCCGGCAATTTACCTACAAAGTTTTCTGGGCCTTCTTTTAAAAGTTTAAGTGCATCTTCTCCATTTTTAGCCGTGTGCAACTTGTATAATATTGCTGTCTTATCCAGTGTTCGTTTAATGTCCATTGTATCTACACTGTCATCTTCCACCAATAGTATCTGTATCACTTTCATATGCTATTATTTTTTCCAGGTAAAAGAAAAGATAGCCCCTTTACCTTCTTCTGAAACGAGTTCAATTGTTTCTTTACGATCATCTAATATTTTCTTGATGATTGACAGGCCTACGCCAGTACTTTCAAAAGTATCCCGCTCTTGCAATGTCTGAAAGATCACAAAAATCTTATCATGATATGCAGCAGCAATTCCGGGTCCATCATCTTCTACATAAAATCTATTGCGCAACCCTTCATCTTTGTAATAAACCTTTATGCTACCTGCAACTCTGTTATGGTACTTTACCGCATTGCTCAGCAGGTTGGTAAACACCTGGCTTAATGGAATCCTGTCTGTAAACACCACCGGCATATTGCTTTGCACGTCAATGGTTATTCCGTGTCGCTGTGGCAAACCTTCTACTATTTCCGTAAGTAGTTCTTTAGTATTAATAGCTTCCTGCCGCGTTTCTTCTTTACCAATTCTTGCATAGGTTAATATGCCTTGCACCAGGTTCTGCGACCGTTCGATTCTCTTTTTTATCAGTTCGAGATATTCGTGCACTTTCGGCGATAGTTCGTCAGCATGATCTTCTTCTATCCATTTTACTACATTATCAATACCACGTAGCGGGGCTTTTAAATCGTGAGACGCTACATGCGCGAACTGATCCAGCTCTTCATTTTTACGCTTAAGTTGTACAAAATTTTCTTCTAGCATTTGGGCCATGTGATTGAGTGAACTGGTAAGCTGGCTTAGCTCATCACTATTTCTGTCCTTTACCTGTACATTATAATTACCCGACGCAATGCTGTTAGCCATGCGTACCATTTTACTGATACGGTTGGTAATATGCCTGGCAAGTATAAGCGCAATGATAAAGCCAACGATGATGGACAAACTGGTGAATAATATGGAAATTTGTTTTGTTTCGGTTTCGGAGTCCTCCAGTTTTTTCCGCCGCATTTCCCTGTTTTCGTATTCTGCATTCAACAGTTCTTTAAACCTTTGTTGTATGCGCAAATTGAAAATGCTCTCAAGGTTTAGTTTTTCCTGTATCAGCGCACTGTTAGCCGCTGAAACCTCTCCCGATTGTTTTGCCTGTAACAAAGGTTGGGCAACGTTGCTTACCCAATCCTGGTACAACAGCTGCATGTCTGTCAATTTTTGTTGTTGTTGTGACGTGTCTTCAAGCATCAGGTCAAGCTCGGCCAGTAGGTTCTTGTTTTCTGCAAAAGCGGAATCATAGGTTGGCAGTAAGTATTCCTCATTGGTTAGCAAGTAGCCCCTTAATGCCCGCTCTATGTATAAAACGTTTCGCTGAAACTGGTTGCTCAATCTTACTACCGTTGAGGAGTTAGCGTGAAACGCGGCATTTTCCCTTACTTCTTCAGACTGCCGGTAATTGACATAAGTGGTAATAGAGAACATTACCAGGATGAAAGAAATACTAAGAAATATAAGGTTAGAGATCTTCATCATGAATCAGAATGTGTTTAGCTTGTTCCTCCAGAAATAATTCGCTTCACGTATTTACCGGCTTTGTCAATCATCTCAGCATTCTCTTTAAATGGATTTAAATCAGCAGCAGCGTAGTTCTGGAACTGGGAAGGATAGAGAATAATAAAGCTGTTGTTTAAAAAGTACTTGCTTAAATACTTTGGTAACTTCTCCAGTTCCTGGTGGTATGATAAAAAGCCTTTACGAGAAGAGATGATAAAGAACAAGTCATCCTGCTTTACCTCGCGGGTAAAAACCAGGAATTCCTGCCAGTCTTCAAAAGGAGTAAAATGAATGGTCACCGATGCTGTTTTCTCTTCATTCAGTTGCTTCATTACCTGCATTGATTCTTCATCGCTATAAATGTTTAGTTGCAAACCGGTTTCTTTTACAATGGTGCAAATGCGTTGGTACCAGTGATTGAACCCCTGCTCCAGCACGGCATTGGGCGGCACGGCTACCACTAATCTTTTTAAAGTATTTAAGGGCTGTGCCGCCTGGTAGATATAGATCGTTTCATTTGTTCTGCTCAATAGTTTTTCCGTTAATGGTCCAAGAAAATGATTGCCTTCTTCAGCAAGGTGATGAAGGCCGATCACTACATCGGTGATGGCATGTTCTTTAATGGTGTAAATGATTCCGTTAGAAATATTTACATCGTAACGCGTCAGTGGAATGATCTCATTATCTGAGGCCGCAGCATGCTTTGTCACCGTTTCCATCATCTTTTTACCAGCTGTAGTACGGTTGGCGGCTTTCTCTTGCTCGTCTATTACATGCAGCGCATACAGCGGCGATTTTGTTTTGTTTGGCTGAAGTAAAAAGCCAAGATCGACCAGGTCAAGAATGCTTTTAGGGTAGGCAAGGGAAATGAGAATTTTTTCGGCGGGAACATCTGCTTTGTTGCTATCGGATGAACTTTCTTCCAGGGCAATATTGCGCGATGCTTTCTCTACCGAAAATGAACTGATGGTACAAGTAACGAGGATCATTAAAATAGTTCCATTCAACACATCTTCATTTAAAAGTCGGATAGGATCGCCGGTGGGTGTTTCACCAAGAATTACATTATACCCTACTAAAACCACGGCGAGTGTTGCCCCCACCCTGGCGTTGCTTAAACCGAAGATGAGTTGCCGCTCATCTTTACTCAGCTTAAAACTCTTTTGTGTAAACCATGCAGCAATATATTTTGAAACAACCGCTACCGCAATCATGACAGCCGCTACGCGCAATGCACCCATACCTTTAAACAATACACTAAAGTCTACCAGCATTCCCACCCCAATCAGGAAGAATGGAATAAATAATGCACTGCCAACAAATTCAATTCTATTCATTAGCGGCGAGGCGTGGGGTATAAATTTATTCAGCGCAAGCCCGGAGAGAAAAGCGCCAATGATCGCTTCCAGCCCTGCGGCTTCGGCTAAAAAAGATCCTAAAAAAACCAGTGCTAAAACAAAAATGTATTGCGAGATATTGTCATCAAATTTTTTGAAAAACCACCGGGCAATAATTGGAAAAACAAGAAGAACAATGGCTGCAAACATGATAGAAGAAATAGCCAGCCGAACCCAGAACGCAGAGGTGATGTCGCCCTTGGTAGTGCCGACTACTGCAGCAAGTACCAGTAGTGCCAGTATATCGGTAATGATCGTTCCGCCAATGGTAAGCGTTACCGATCGGTTACGCGTGATACCGTACCGGCTTACAATTGGGTAGGCTAACAAGGTATGGGAGGCAAACATACTGGCTACCAGTATAGTGGCGGGCACATCGAACGGCAATAAATAGTAAACCGCTATTACACCAAGCACCATTGGGATGATAAAAGTATACAGGCCAAACACCAGGCTTTTAATCCTGTTCTTTTTAAATTCTTCAAGGTCTATTTCGAGGCCTGCGGTAAACATAATGTAGATTAAGCCCACCGTACCAAATAACACAATACTACTGTCGCGTAATAAAAGATTGAAACCATAAGGCCCAATGATAATGCCCGCCATAATAAGGCCGATGATATGCGGCACTTTGATGCGGTTGAATATAATGGGCGCAAAGAGAATGATGAATAATACCAGTGAAAATATGATGACCGGATTACGCAGTGGAAGGTCGAAGTTGAGTTCGCTTAAGAATACCATAGCATGCAATTGATTAAAATGGTTATGGTTTATTTAATTGAACGGTATATACGATTTTGCAATCCGGGCGTACAATTTCCCGCAGACCTTCCATCGAGTTTGGGTTGACCTGGTTTAAGCGTACAATTATTTTTGTAGCTGGCGAGGCAGCATCTGCTTCTACATCAACGGTAAGTTCTATGGCGTTATTTACGTAGGTGCCGGAATAGGTTCTTACCACTTTATCGCCCACCATTGCTTTCGCGATGATCAGGTTATTTTCAATGCTGAAATGCCAGGTTTCATTTTTTGTATCCCCTACCGCGCTGCCCGTGCAGGTAGTTTCTGTACACGTCATTTTTACTGCCCATTGCCCCGCTAACGACGGATTTATTTTAATACTGTCAATCAATGAAGAGTCGAGTTTTTGCTCCCGCAATAAAAGCTGTTCTTCCTTAGCCTGAAGGGCATTTTCTTTAGCACTTACCTGTTGTTCTCGTTCGGCAAGTGCTGCTTCCTTTTGTTCCAAAGCCATTTCTCTGTTTCGCATATCGCATCCCGGAGAGACTAAGAGTACCAACCATATGCATAGTATACTTCGCATAGCGTTTCATTTTTTAAATCAATGTTTTTTATGAGAAAGGTTGACCGAATGCAAATTGAGCATCAACTGTCTTCATTCATAAAGGTTTTGGCGACGGGCAGCAGGAGGGTAAACGTTGTACCCTTCCCAGGTTGAGAGGCTACCGAAATTTTTCCTTTGTGTAATCCAACTATCCTGGATGCTAACGATAAGCCCAACCCAAAACCTTGTGGCTGGTGGTGGTTGCCGGCTCGATAGAAAGGTTGAAAAATCAAGGGCATATCTGCTGCTGGAATCCCAATCCCATTATCCTTTATGGTAACAACAACACCGATTGCATTAATCGAGAGCGTAACAATAGCCTGGTGATTATCAGAATATTTACATGCATTCATAACAATGTTTTTAATGGCGGTAAATAGTAAGTGTTCATTTCCAAACACGCATAGTCTTTCCTCTTCTTCCGGCAGTTCATCAAAATTTAGCTGAACCGTAAACCTGTTGTTTGTTTTCGATAATTCAAACGGCATTCTTAATACGATTTCATCTATTCTAACCAATGCTATTTCAAGACCGCCAGGTGTGCCAGAGGCTTGTGCAAACTGCAAAAGTGTTTGCGTCAGGTTGCTCATATGTACTACATCCTGGTAAATAGAGTGCAGTACTTTTTTATACGCTTCCACTGATCTTTCCCGCTGAAGTGAAACTTCAATCTGGCTGGAGATAGAGGTGAGCGGCGTTGACAATTCGTGTGAGGCATTGGAGATAAAACGTTTTTGAATATCAAAGCTTTCCTGCAAACGATTCATCAAATCATTTAGCGTTGAGGACAGGTGGTGCCACTCATCGAGTACCGGGCCTGTTTGCAAACGCCGGGATAAGTTTTGCGCCGAAATGTCTTTCACATCATTCGCTATTTGGTTTACAGGCTTAAGCAGTCGGGTCGAAAAATAGTACCCCCCCAGCCCAGCAAGCGAGGTACCCGCAAGGAAGCTAACCAACAGAATTCGAGAGAGCCGCTCCATATCTTCTTTCCCGTCCCGGTCTTCTCCGGCAGCTATGATCACCAGGTCGCTGCCATTGTCTTTGTAGGCATACGCTACCGCTTCTTTTTCACCTTGGTTGTACACCAGTATACCTTTTTCTCGGGCAACATCCAGTATCTCTTTAGCCGGTCGCAATGAATCTTTCAGCATACTGCTGTAAGCGTAAATGAGTTGATTGTTGCTGTCATAAGCTTCAATCACGTTCTTCTTCATCACGAAAGAGGTAGATGAATCGATACGGATGATTAGCTCGTTGGAAAAGATTTCGCGCTGGCTCAACAGCCTGCCAATGGTGATTGCCCTGTTGGTAAGCCTGCTCGAAATGGATGCGGCCCTCGAATTAGCAAAGTAGTAGTACACAAATACAGAAACAAGCCCGAGTATAAAGATGACCAGTACGGTAAAGAACAACGTTATTTTAAATTTAACACCCATCAATAACTATCCTTTTAAAATGTAGCCCATGCCTACATAGGTATGAATAAGTTTGTCCGCAAAATGCTTGTCTACTTTGTTGCGGAGGTAGCTGATGTATACATCAATCACATTGGTGTTGGTGTCGAAATCTATATCCCAAACATTAATAGCAATGTCTGACCGCGACACCACTTTGTTTTTATTGCGTAGCAGGTATTCAAGCAACTGAAATTCCTTAGCAGTAAGATTAATGGTGGTATCTCCGCGCTTCACTTCTTTTTTGTCTGTATTCATTGATAAATCAACCGCTGTAAAAATATTGCCAGCAGGAACCTGAGGCCGCATGGTATGTTTTAGCAGCACACGGATCTTCATCAACAATTCTTTAAACTGAAACGGCTTTACAATGTAGTCGTCGGCCCCCGCATCGTAGCCTTCTATTTTATCATCGAGCGAGCTAAGAGCGGTAAGCATAATTACCGGTACATTCCACTGGTTGTCACGTATTTTCTTGCATAATTCGTATCCGTTTAATCCGGGTAAATTAATGTCCAATACTACCAGGTTAAAAGTGTGATTATTCAGTAGTCCCCATGCCGTATGTCCATCATAAGCTACTTCTGCAGCATACCCATTTTCTACCAGGCCCACTTTTAACGTGTCGGCTATTTTTTGTTCATCCTCTACGATCAATATTCTTCTTTCTTCCACCATGCAAAATTGTAGAACAAGTTAGAAAGTAATTCCTGCCTGCTATTTTCTAATCACATTCTAATGCGGCACTAAGGCTGTCCAGGCAATCAGGAACTAAGTTTGTAAAGGATAATATTGGTAAATGAAAATGTGAAAAGTATAGCGCCAAAATGCTGGACACTCATTTACACATTTTGAATTTTATTAAAAATGAGTACCTAAAAAAAGCACCATGAAAAAGTATTTTTTAATTACGATCACGTTGGCATTGGGCATGGTTGGGTTGCAGGCACAAAATGTGGACGATGCAAAACGACATCTTTATTATGGAAGAACATCCAGTGCTATTAGCACACTCAATCAAATGATTTCGGCTGATGGAAACAATGCTGAGGCGATATACTGGCTCGGCCAGGCTCATCTCAGAAATGACGAGGTAAAGAAAGCGAGAGAGCTCTATCAAAATGCTGTTCAAAGAGGCATAAACTCACCATTGCTTCAGGTTGGTGTTGGTCACGTAAACATGTTGGAAGGCAACACCGCCGGAGCCAGACAACTATTTGAGGAAGCTATTGCAACTTCTACTAAAAGAAGGAAAGAGGATCCGGTTATTCTACAGGCAATTGGCAGGGCCAATGCTGATGGTGCATCAACGGTAGGCGATCCGGCTTATGGTATTGCTACACTGCAAAGGGCAGCAAGCATCAATCCGAACGATGCCGAAACCTTTGTGAATATGGGGATTAGCTTTTTAAAATTGGGAAGTGATAAAGGCGGCGATGCCTATGAAGCGTTCATGAATGCATTGAAGGTTGATCCAAATTATGCTGCAGCAAAATACAGGCTTGGGAAATTGTTTTTAACTCAAAATAATAAGGAAAGATTTGAAGGCTATTTTATTGGTGCGACAGAATCTGATCCCAAGTATGCACCGGCCTACCTGGAACTGTACAATTATTATGCGCAGCGCGACGTAAACAAGGCGAAGACTTACCTGGAAAACTACATGAGCAATAGCGACAAAGATTGCAACGTGGACTTCTTTTATGCGGACTATTTGTTTCGTGCAGGTAAGTACCAGGAATCTGTGGATATAGCAAATGCCATGCTGAATGGAGCCTGCAAAGAGCTTCCCCGTTTACCAGTACTTTTTGCTTACAATTACGACCGGTTAGGTGATACTGCTAAAGCCCGGGAGAGTATTGAAAATTATCTTTCTACAGCTGCCGCTGATAAGGTACAGCCCGATGACTATTTGTTAGCTGCCACAGTTCTAAAGAAAATGCCGGGAAGGGAAGATGCAGCAATTAAATACTTACAAGTTGCGCTGGAAAAAGATACACTGAGGGCTAACCAGGTGATGTTTATGGATACCATTGCGTCGCTGTTCAAAAAGAAAGGTGAGTTTGATAACCGCTTACTATGGTTGCAAAAGAGCTATGCGCTCAACCCAAACCCATCCAATTTGGATATTTATAACATTGGTGAAGCTGCCTACCAGGTAGGTAATCTAACGTTGGCAGATAGTATGTTTTCAGCTTATGCAACTAAATATCCTGACCAGATTTATGGACATTTAGGTGTAGCAAAAACTGCGATCGCTAAGGATAAAGACACCACGATCGGGTCGGCGGTGCCAGCGGTTAAAAACCTGATACAGGTGCTTGAAAAGATTGACGTTGCAAAAAATAAAAGTCTAATCCTTCAGCATTATGGATACCTGGTATATGTGCATGCCAATGTATTCAAAGATTATCCAGCGGCTTTGCTGGAATTGGAAGGTCTATTAAAAATTGACCCGGATAATAGCTACGCAAAGCAAACAGCAGAGCAAATCAAAAAAGTAATGGCTGGTAGCCGACAAACGTCAAAAAAGAAACCGTAGAAATAGATGATTCAAATTCAGTTTTAGGGTTGGGTTTTTCATGATAGTGTTTGGTGAAAGCAGTTGCAACAGTGCAACTGCTTTGTTGTAAATAGTAGGCTGGTGCAGAATAAATAAATTCGGAAGCTCATGGAATGAAATTTTGCATTGGAGCTTTTTCCTTTTGAACAAAGAAAGTAGCAATAAATCATTCTTATCATTGGAACCGTTAGGTTACATCTGGTGTTTCTAAAGTCACAAGTGGATCAACTCTCAACGTTCATTTCCCTGGCAGTTATCAATGACAGTTTTACAAACCGACAATGGATTTATTAATTTCGCGATGCACAACTTCTAAATTCGAACGTTACAGTAAAAAGCATTACCGTATTGCCAGGCGCAACGTTGATTGTAAAAAGTGGTTATACATTAACCTTACTAAAACCATAACTACTAAATATGAAACATATGAATAAATATATCGGGCAAGGGCTACTACTGGTATGCATGAGCCTAGCCACCAGTTCGCAAGCTCAGCTGGTAATCAATGGTGGTACCATCACTATCGAATCTGGGGCAGTGTTAGCAGTGCAAGGGGATCTTACGATTAACACTGATGTGTTAGGAACGGGTAAGATTTTGCTGAATGGTTCGGTTGCCCAGCAAGTAAATACCAATGGTTTTTCCATTCCAAACCTGGAGATATCCAATGCTGCAAACATTACGCTTGCGGGAAATACAAGGGTGTCCAATAGTTTGATCTTCACCAATGGTAAAATCCAAACCGGCAATAACAATTTTATATTAGCAAGTGCGGCCGTAGTCACCGGTGCCGGAACAGGAAAGTTTATTGAAACAAACGGTACAGGCCAGTTAAGAAAGGAATTTACCTCTGCTGGTAATATTGACCTACCCTCCGGAAGCGGAACCAACTACATGCCACTGCAATACCAGCTAAGTGGCGGCACCATTAATCCCGGCGCTTATGTGGGTACGCAACTGGTTAGCGGCGCACATCCTAACAGACCCATACGTGCTACCGATTTTATCACAGCCTATTGGAAACCTTCTTTTTCGGGCATTGTAGGTGCAACCGTAAACATAGTTGGTACCTATGCAGATGCAGGCAGCGTAACTGGTGATGAAAACTTGCTAAATGGCTTGCGCTACGATGGCTCCGATTGGTCGATTGCCGGCAATTCAATTAATACAACTACCAACGCAATTGCATTTAATAATGTGGCTTCAGGTAGCGAATTGTACGCAATGAACAAGTTTGTTTTAATGAATGCAAAAGTGTTTCTGCAAGGGCCCTTTAACGGCACAACAATGAATGATAACCTGCGTGCTGCAGGTCTTGTTCCACTGAGTGATCCTTACAAAACAGCTCCTTATTCAACTTTTTTTGCGCACACCGATAATGTAGTTACAGAGGTGGCGAACCCAACAGTATTTGCTGATTTGGCAAACGATAATAACATTGTTGACTGGGTGTTTGTAGAGTTAAGAAATGCATCAGGTGCGCTGGTTCAAACAAGAAGTGCTTTGCTGCAAAAAGATGGCGATGTAGTAGAGGTGGATGGCACAAGTGCCCTGTACTTTAAAAATATTGATGCAGGAAATTTTGTGATAACAGTTCGGCATAGAAATCACCTCGGACTTTCTGCTGATTTATCCGACGTAAAAGCGTTGAGTGTTGCCAAACCTGCTGGGCTAAATAAATACGATTTCACCACGGCAACCGATGCACAGATATTTGGAGATGCACAGGCATACTTTACAAATGGTGCTGTAAAAATGCTATGGGCAGGTAACGCAAACAGCAACAACTCTTCGCGTTACTCCGGCCCATCCAATGATCATAGCTATTTATTGTCAACAGGATTAGCCGGTAACGGTAGTGCAGTTATTTCAGGAGTTTATAAAGGGGGTGACTTAAACCTAAATGGTAACGTGCGTTACTCTGGGCCATCAAATGATCATTCCTTTCTGCTGACCAATGTTTTAAGCGGAAATGGTTCTGCCGTCATCAATCAACAGATTCTTCCCTAACACTTACAACTAACCAGAAAGCCAAAAGCTGATATTATGATTAAGATATTTTTTAGTGCCCTATGTTTGTTAGCCCTGGCACTTACTACGCAGTCACAAACCTTCCAGGGAACGATAAAACCGGGAACCACGGCAAGCAGTGTAATTTTTGCTATTAAACCCTCAGGTAGTTACAGTGACAAACCATCGAATATTCAATTCACTTTAGCCATACCGCAGTCGGTTGGTGCAAGGCCAGCGATGAGCCTATTGAGCAATAACTATAGCGCACTTTTTACCACCGTCGCTTTATTCCAAAATGCCACATACGGTACCGATTATATCTACATGGTTAACATGATCACCCCTACACTCACCACCACTAAAAGCTATACCGCAAACACCGAAGACATTGTGGCGGAAATGGCGTTTGCTGGAAACGTTGGAAATTTGTCGGCCATTAAGCTGGTACAATTACCCAACGGAACTGCAACCACCGGCGCAGGAATCGAGAACGGTAATTATAATCATTACATCGAGTTTGCTGCAGGAAGTGATAAGACAAATCAGACCGCTATGTTCTTCACCACATCCGCTGGTACTGTCTCAAACAATGCGTTGGGATACGGAGGTTATGCATCGGTTAACGCCGGAACTATTCCGTTGCCGCTAAGCTGGCTTCGCTTTAATGTTCAGAAACAAAACAAGAATGCGATCGTAAACTGGCAGGTCGCTAACCAGTTCAACAATCATCATTTTGAAGTAGAAGCCGGTGTTGAGGTGAATGGCCTTTCTACCATTGGACAGGTGCCGGCAACCTCCGCTAACAGCTACACTTTTACGCATCTTGATTATGCAAACCTACTGGGTCGCCAGGTGTATTATAGAGTAAAACAGGTTGACAACGATGGCAAATTCACCTATACAAATTTGCTAAAATTGAACCTGGAAAGCAAAGCCTTTAGTTTTAAAATAAACGGCAATCCGGTAAAAGGGAATGAACTGAACATTCAGATAGAGTTCGCTACCGTCAATAATGGCATGCTGACTATTATGGATGTGTATGGCAAGAAAGTATTACAGCAAAACATTTCATGGCTGGCAGGAACCTTCCAACGGTCGGTTGCTTTACCTAACCTTGCTAACGGCATGTACACAGCCACGTTACAAGTAGATCAGGAGATGTACTCTGTAAAGTTTGCCAGGTAATCATTCATTATTTTCAATTATGACTAAAAAGAAAGGCTGCTCTCAAAGGCAGCTTTTTTTATTATAGCAAATCGAGCTCTGCTTGAAAAAGGCGTGGGTAAGTGTTTTCTGAAGTGATCGAATACTGTTGAGACATAATTGCATATTTCGCATCAACATAATGTTATGCAGTTCTTCGTATTTGTCTTCACCTGTTAATGTGGCGCGCATTCTCACAACAATATTTAGATTTGCTGCCCTACAAACGATTGTTATGCAAAAACTAGAAAACTATGTGCAGGGTAGCTGGATAACCGGTGATGGTGATGGGCAGGTGTTATACAATGCGGTAAATGGAGAAGCCATCACTGCTGCCACTTCTAAAGGATTAGACTTTGCCGGCATGCTGGATTATGGTCGCAGAAAAGGTGGACCTGCGCTGCGCAAAATGACCTTCCACGAACGCGGAAGAATGCTTCGGGCACTGGCGCTTCACTTAACAGAACACAAAGAAAAATTTTACAACATCAGCTATCAGACCGGAGCTACACGCTTAGATAGCTGGATAGATATTGAAGGCGGAATAGGCAACTTGTTTGCCAATGCTTCGCTAAGGCGCAAATTTCCAAACGAAAGCTTTGCGCTAGATGGTGAAGGACACGTGCTGGGTAAAGGTGGGACCTTTATGGGTCAGCACATTTTGGTTCCCAAAGAAGGTGTAGCTGTTCACATCAATGCCTTCAACTTTCCGGTTTGGGGCATGCTGGAAAAAATAGCTGTAAACCTGTTGGCAGGGGTGCCCGCAATTGTAAAGCCGGCATCTATTACCTCTTATTTAACCGAAGCCGTGGTAAAAGAAATTGCAGCTTCTAAAATTTTACCCGAAGGTGCCTTGCAGCTGATCTGCGGTAGTGCCGGCGATTTACTGCAACACGTAAACATGCAGGATGTCATCACTTTTACTGGTTCGGCGTCTACTGGTTTAATGCTGAAATCACAGAAGCGGATATTGGAAGAATGTGTTCCATTTAACATGGAAGCAGATAGCTTAAACTGCATCGTATTGGGCGAAGATGTAACGCCGAACATGCCTGAGTGGGACATTTTTATAAAGGAAGTAAGAAAAGAAATGACGGTGAAAGCAGGACAAAAATGTACTGCCATTCGCCGCATATTTGTGCCTGCAAACAAATTAGAAGATGTACATATTGCTCTCGGGAAAGCACTTAGCCAAACCATTATTGGCAATCCACTAAACGAAAAAGTGCGCATGGGTGCCTTGGCAGGAAAAGAGCAGGTGGAAGAAGTGAAAAAGCATGTTCAGGAATTATTGCGCACCTCACGTTTGATTTATGGCAGCCTGGATGAAGTGGATGTAATTGATGCCGACAAGAACATGGGTGCTTTCTTATCGCCACTATTACTGTTAGATGAAAATCCTTTTGACGGCGAAGAGGTGCATACCATTGAAGCCTTTGGACCGGTAAGCACATTGATGCCGTACACGGGTTTGGAGGAGGCTAAGGAACTTGCAAGAATGGGCAAAGGCTCATTGGTTTGTTCTATTGTAACGGCCGACCACGCCATCGCTAAAGATTTTGTGCTTGGGGCAGCTACGCACCATGGTAGAATATTAGTGCTAAATAATGAGTGTGCTAAAGAAAGTACCGGTCACGGAAGTCCGCTGCCGCTGCTGGTACATGGTGGCCCCGGCCGTGCCGGAAATGGAGAGGAAATGGGTGGGGTACGTGGCGTAAAACATTACATGCAACGCGTAGCTGTACAAGGTTCGCCATCGGTGATTGCGTCTATTACCAATGTGTATCAGCCCAATGCTAAGCAGACAGAGAATGACGTACATCCCTTTCGAAAACATTTTGAAGACCTTGCCATTGGCGAGACTTTGATAACAGCCAAACGCACGGTTACCGAGGCTGACATTGTAAACTTTGCTAACCTTAGCTGGGATCATTTTTATGCGCACACCGATCATACTTCGTTAGTCGGTACGCTGTTTGAAAAGCCTGTAGCGCATGGCTACTTTATCATGAGCGCCGCTGCGGGTTTGTTTGTGGATGCGAAGAAAGGGCCAGTGCTGTTGAACTATGGAATAGATGAATTGCGCTTTACGAAACCAGTATATGCTGGCAGCACCATAGGCGTAAAGCTCACCGTAAAAGAAAAGATAGACCAGGAAAAAAGAGAACCGGAAGAAATTGCCAAAGGCATTGTAAAATGGTACGTAGAGGTGTATGATGAAACCAATGAAACAGTGGCTGTGTCAACAATATTAACCATGGTAAAAAAACGAAACCAGGATGGATAGTAAGTGAACCGAATGAAAAGGGTGATAAAATTTGGACAAATTTGTTTAGCGTTGGTGCAAGGGGAAAAAGGCAGTAATCATGTATTGATAAATAAATGTGGCTTATTTGGTAAACTGTTTTTTACACATTTGGTATAAAAAAGAAAAGGTCTTGTAGCAACGTGAGCTTTACCTTTATCGCACAGTACATTACTGATTATTAAAGCGGTGTTTATCACTCCAAAACTATCAATGTATGATGACGGAAGTAAAAGAAGGCTATGTAAAAACGGAAACAGAACATGGTATCACCACGATAGAATTCCATCACCCGCAAAGCAATTCTTTACCCGGTAAATTGCTGGAAGCGCTGGCGCAAACCATCCATAGCGAGGCCAATAATCCTGCTACCAAAGTGATCATTCTTCGTTCGGCCGGCGAGAAGGTTTTTTGCTCTGGTGCATCATTCGATGAACTTGCCGCTATTACTTCCGAAAAAGATGGTCTACGCTTTTTTAGTGGCTTCGCTAAAGTGATTAATGAAATGCGGAAGGCACCAAAATTTATTATTGTACGGGTGCAGGGCAAAAGTATTGGCGGGGGCGTAGGTCTCGCAGCCGCTGCGGATTATGCTATTTCGGTGGAAGGATCAGATGTAAAATTGAGTGAGCTGGCGGTGGGCATTGGACCGTTTGTAGTTGGGCCTGCTGTTGAGAGAAAAATTGGTTTATCAGCGTTTACGCAACTTACCATCGATGCTTCCATGTGGCGCTCGGGAGATTGGGCGCGCCGCAAAGGATTGTTTGCAGAATTACATCCCGACGTGGAAGGCATGGACGAATCCATCAGGAGATTGTCTCAAAACCTGGCCAATAGCAACCCTGACGCAATCAGTGAACTGAAGAAAATATTTTGGAAAGGAACAGAACACTGGGACGAACTTTTAATGGAGCGTGCTGCCATCAGCGGAAGGCTTATCTTAAGCGAATACAGCAAATCCTTCATTGAAAAATTCAAACAAAAGGAAAAATAGAATTGTAGCAAAAAACCCGCGTGTTGCGGGTTTTTTGTTTTAAAAATCAAAGTGGTAAATGGGATCTACATCCGATTGCGCCCTTGCTTCATACAGCGGTTTTATTATTCCGTCCGAAAGGCTGTACACCCAACCATGAAGGTCAGGTCGGTTGTCTTCCTGCCATGCTTTTTGTACAATGGATGTCTTGCATAAATTTTTCACCTGCTCTATTACGTTCAACTCAATTAATCTGTTCGACCTTGCTTCACCTTCGGGGATGTTGTTGATTTCTTCTTTGTTCATGGCATATACATCTTTTATACCCCACAGCCATTGATTGATGGTGCCATAGTTTGCATTGGTCATAGCGGCTTTTACACCACCACACCCATAGTGCCCACATACGATGATGTGCTTCACTTTTAAAACTTCTACCGCATACTGCAACACGCTTAGCAGGTTTACATCTGTATGCACAACCATGTTTGCAATATTGCGGTGCACAAATATTTCACCGGGAGAAGTACCTGTGATTTCATTGGCCGGTACGCGGCTATCGCTGCATCCTATCCACAAAAATTCGGGTGTTTGCAAATGCTCCAGGCGGCTAAAAAATTCCGGGTCCTCCTGTATTTTTTCCTGGGCCCATGCTTTATTTTCTAGGAGGAGTTTTTCATACGATTTCATACAAGGTTGTGTTTAGTTGTTTGCGCTAAATAATTGATGCATGGGGTTATGCTCACTTTTTTTCACTTCTACTTTAATGGCTTTAAGGTGGGCGTATAAAATAAAATTATTTATTTCTTCTATAATGTCCTTGTCAATAAAATCTGCACGGCTTGCATCGATGATTACATGCGATCCTTCTGGTACTTCATCCAACTTCCGCTTTATAGTTGGCTTATTTAAAAAGGACACATCCTTTCGTAATCTTACCAGGTAATTATTTTGATCACTTACTACGAATACCGACGATCTAAAGTTGCTTCTTATCATGAAGAAAAGGCCAACTGCAATTCCTACTAAAATGCCTACCAATAGGTCCGTCAATAAAATTGCGCCAACCGTAACTACAAAAGGCACAAATTGGTCCCAGCCTTTTTTATAATAGTCTGTGAATAAAGAAACCTTAGCAAGTTTATAACCTGTAAAAATAAGAATGGCAGCCAGTGCCGACAGCGGTATCAGGTTTAATATGCGGGGTACAAACATTACCGCTACCAACATTAATACACCATGAAAAATGGTAGAGAATTTTGATTTGGCACCCGATATGACGTTTGCAGAGCTGCGCACCACCACAGAGGTTAAAGGTAACCCCCCGATTAAGCCAGCAACAATATTTCCAATACCCTGTGCTTTCAATTCTCTATTAGTTGGTGTTCTTCTCTTGTAAGGATCCAGCTTATCTACGGCTTCAATACTTAGTAAGGTTTCAAGGCTTGCAATAATGGCAATAGTTGCACCGCTAAACCAAACATCAGGATTACGTAAGTAAGAAATATCCGGGAACGTAAAAAAGGAAATAAATTCAGGCAGGTTGTGGGCAATTAGCAGGTTCACCAAATGCTTCTGATCCAGTACATATGCCGGAGTATACATAATAAAAGCCTGGTTGATTAGAATGCCAATGACAACCACTACCAGAGGTCCGGGAATTAGTTTTAACGCTTTCCGCTTTTTAAACGCATCTGTTTCCCACAAAATTAAAATGAGCAGCGAAACGATACCTACGATTACTGCCGACGGGGTAATGTAATTGACCATTTTAAAGAGCTCAGAGAAGGTATTTTCTTTATCTAATTGCATGAAATTTTCGTCGCCAATATAATCTGCATCGTACCCCACAAGATGTGGCATTTGTTTTAGGATCAATATGATACCAATCGCCGCCATCATTCCCTTAATAACTGTATTGGGAACATAATCGCCCAACACTCCTGCCTTTATGAAGCCTAAAACCAATTGAAATATACCGGCTAAAACCACCGCCAGCAAAAAAGCCTCGTATACCTGCAGCTTTATAATGGCAGCAGCAACTATAACAGTAAGCCCCGCAGCCGGACCACTCACACTAAGTTGCGAACCACTAAATATTCCTATTACAATACCACCTACAATACCGGAGATAATTCCTGAAAACAGGGGCGCACCCGAGCCCAGCGCAATTCCTAAACATAAAGGAAGGGCAACCAAAAACACCACAATGGACGCCGGTATATCGGCTCCAACATTTTGAAACAACTTTTTCATTTAGCACATGTATTTTCTACAAATCAATAAATCAGCTGCATGCACCCCTAAGGTGAACAGCACAAATAAAATAAAAATCGCTTACGCTAAAAGATCTGGAGGAGGGGAAACTACATCAGTAGAATGATTGGACGGAATGGTAGCTGAAATGTGAATGTAGGACAGTGACACATTTTTGATACCGCTTGCATGTAAAGAAGTTGCATGCGGCGGCAGGTAAGGTAGAGGACCAATCAACAGGTCAGATTTTTCACTGTCGCTATTGCTGTGTGGCAACTCTTCAGTCCACTGGTTTTGGCTCAGCATACTTCCAATTTGTGCTATCGGCAACATTTGAAGTGTCATCAACAAACACAATAAAAACGATATGATTCTTATTTTCAACATGGAAGTGCGTGAAGATACTTTATAACAAAAGGGAAACCAAAGCTGTAGTATCGCCTGCTGGCAAAACAAGAAAAAACCGGCTGGTATGGCCGGCATAAGACTCCTGCTCTTCAGGCAGTTAATGCGTTGTTGTAAATCACTCTTAATATTCCAGGTCATTAAATATTTAATCCACCACAAACGCTTATTACCTGGCCTGTTACATAGCTGCTCATATCGCAGGCAAGGTATAGCGTGCTGTCTGCTATTTCTGCGGCTGATGCAAAGCGGCCCAGGGGTATCTTCTTTAGGAATTCTTTCGAGGCTTCTCCTTCTTTCAAATAATGCGTCATGTCCGTTTCTACAAAACCCGGTGCAATAGCATTGCAACGAATGTTGCGGCTACCCAACTCATGCGCCATCGACTTTGTGAAGCCAATAATACCAGCTTTGGATGCAGCATAACTTGCCTGCCCCGCATTACCGCGCATACCAATAATCGAACTCATATTTATGATGCTTCCTTTACGCGCTTTCATCATGGGCCTAATCACCTGCTTGGTCATGTTAAACACACTCTTTAGGTTAATCATCATTACTTCATCCCATTGTTCCTGCGTCATGCGCAGCAGTAAATTGTCTTTGCTGATGCCGGCATTGTTCACGCAAACGTCAATCGTGCTAAACTCTTTCAGTACGTCATTCACCATCGTTTCGCAGTCTTCAAAAATGCCTGCGTTGCTTTTATAGGCTTTGGCATTTACACCAAAGGTTTTCAATTTATCTTCCAAAGCTTTTGCTTTCTCATCGCTGCTTACATAACTAAAAGCTATGTGTGCACCGTGTTCCGCCATTTTAAGCGCGATTGCTTCGCCTATGCCACGGCTTGCACCTGTTACGATGGCTACTTTTCCTTCAAGTAATTTCATGTATTCGTTTTTATGAAGAAAACAAAAATAAAGGAATTGAATGAGCAAAAAGATGAGCAGCGATTTACAGAAGCTGGCTGTTTGTATCGTGTAGTTTGGATAGCGATGAACTGTGAATACCAAAGATTTTTTTTAATCGATATCGCTTTAATCAACTGCAGCCGGTATCTATTAAAACAAAAAAGCTGCCGGCTTGCACCGACAACTTTATGTAACACTCCCCAGTGACCATCTTTTGACCTGTTGCTTTCGTGCGCTGAAAGTTTGATCAATATTGTTTTACAAGCCTTCCGCTGCTAACGGCAGGTCCATTTATAAGCCGATAGAAATAGACACCTGCCGGCAGCCCGGACGCATTTACATGGTTTGTTCCGTTTGTAATTGATTGTAGTAAGTGCAATTTGCCGGAAGCATCCAGTAATTGTAATAGTAGGGTTCGCAGACCATCATGCTGAACCTGTAAGTTGTTGGTGAAAACAGTTGGGTAAATGTTTGTTTCCCTTTTGTTGTTTCCATTTACCCATGCAATGTTGCTATAGGTAATGCGACCGTCTGTATCGGTGGTCTTTAACCTGTAAAAGACTATGCCTCTTATAGACGCTGAATCTATGTAAGTAGTAAAGGAAGGTGACAGCACAGCAATTGATTGGAAATTTTTCATGTTTGAAGTTTTAAGTGAAGGGGTTGGATAAATCCTTCCCCTTCCCCCAAATGATATTTATAAGTGGAAATTTATTGGTACTGCTTTTCCCAATAAGTTTCTATCGCTGTAAAATGTGCGTTTGAAGGAAACTACCAACCTGGATGCAACTCATTTTCTATAAGCCTAAAACAAGAAGCCCTGAATTTCATTTCCATCCGCTTTATAATAGACCACCCTTCCTAACTCGTCTAATTTGTAATCAGGATCTTTTTTGTCACCAAGAATTATTTTACGAATTTCTTTACCGGTGTTTTTATCAATCATCATTACACCTGCATCTTTTGCCTGGTTGCTATTACCAAAATTGGTAAGCATGGAAACGTAGTTGTTTGCCTGTTTGGTTGCCTTAAACCTTTTGCTTATCGAAGCGAAACTTGCTGAAGCCGCACCCGCAAAATTGGAAGCATTTGCGTTTGCATTTTTGATAGCATTATCTGTTGACGGGTCTGTACTTCCGTAATAGCCCTTTGCATAGCTCAGCTGTGCAGACTCTGCCGCTTGTTCAGCGGCAATCATGGCACAAGCAAGTCCGCCCAAACCACTTAGCATTTTACCTGCCATTGTTTTGCCTGGAGCTGGTTGGTAAGTATGCCACACCTGCTTGCCATCAAAATTGTATAGTCTTACATTTTGATCAGAGGATAATAATATTCCGTTCTCTCTTACACGAATGGAGGAGGGGTCTTCTTTTCCGTCAAACTTGATTCCAGTGATCCACTCATTTAAGTCACCTTTCTCATAATCAATTTTGTAGATGGCGTTGTTTGCATACACATACCCTGTCTTGGCATTGGCATTTTCTCCCACACAGTTTTTAACTGCAAAGCCTTTCTTCCAAGTCTTGTCACCATTTTCTAAATCAAGTATGTTTATCTCACTGGCTGTTCTAAAATAAAGCCCCTGCGGAACCAACTGGAGATCTCTTATCTCTCCTTTTATAGGCAAAGGTTTTTTTGTTATTGATTTACCTGCGTACAGGTCTACAATGCTGATGTAGTTGTTGCCCTGGTCTCTTGCTGTAGCTAAAATTAGTTTGGTGCCGGCAAGTTTATATGCCATTACATCACCTTGCAAATCAATATCGCTGTTCCACTTTTCTGCCCCTGTATTCATATCAAGACATAAAAGGGAAGCCCTGTTTTTTTTGCCTGCGCTGCTTCTTTTTATTTTACCAACCAAGCCTCCGCCACCTTTGTTTTCTTTGGCAATATCTTCCTGTGTTTTTTCTGCGGTAGCAACCAACATACCATGGGTATCGTATAAAATATTTGTAACGGGAGATGGTAATTCAACTCTTTTCCAAACCTCTTTTCCATCAGCTACATTGAAGGCGGTCATGATATCCTGGTTCCAGAAATAAATTACTTTTTTATCATCTCTTTGAAAAAAATCTGCTGCGGTAAGTGTGGCCTGTGCATTCGCATCTTTATCTATTCCCTTCTCTACCTGGAATGCGGCAAACATGTTTTTCGAGTCTTTTGCCGGTGCTGCCATTGGCAAATCGCTTTTCATATCTATGCTGTAGATTGTTTCACCAGTTTTTTTATTGAGCTTATAAATGTTTCTATTGGTTGCAATAAAAATGGCATCATCGGTTTCGCCAGCTTCAGAAACTATCTGCTCTGAATTTTTTTCGAAAAGCTTAGCCTGCTCCCATTGCTTGGTACCATCAGCAAGGTTTACCAGCATCAACGTTGATTTACCGGTATTACCAGTACCATAAAAAAGTACGCTATTACTTTTTATAAGATGCAGCCGTTTGGTAACAGCAGCCAATCCCAAAGTTTTACTATCAGCTACAAGTTTTCCGGTTACAACATCCACTATGTTATTTACCGATTTAAACAATCCTCTTTTCGCCAATACCACGTAGGGCGTTCCTTCAATTGGATCATAGTTTTCTTCCTGAATATTTTCTATCTGATCTAGTTTCCAAATCTCTTTTCCGTCTTTGGGGTTGATGCCATATAAGCCATCATTTGTACCGGCTACTAAAACTCCCGGATCGGTAATCTTATACCATTTGATTTTAGATGGAAAAACTTTCGTCCAATCTGTTGCTTGTTGGGCAATGGATGATTGAATGATAAATAATAGTGCAACAATGCTTAAAACTTTTTTCATTTTTCTTTTGGGTTTTGTATGAATTAGATGGAGGCGGCTGATCGCTTACTATTTAATTGCAGAAACGGAGGTCGTGGAAATATCAGACATTGATACAGCGGGTAATTACAGGGTGGATTCATATGCAGGTTTCTACTGCTAAAAGTCACTGTATTACCGCTTTTAATCGTACGATGAAATACGTATATTTCGTTTCTAACCTTAACTGACTTTTACCTGGTATGCTTCGCACTGTTGTATTATTATTCTTTCTACTCGCAAATGGAAGCGTCAAGTCTCAGCGCTTTTCTGCCTATCAAAGTGTAACTACCAGCAATGGACTTCCGAGCAATTACGTGTTTGCAGTTTGCGAAGACAGTGAAGGCTTTCTTTGGGCAGGAACGGACAAAGGATTGTGCCGCTACAATGGATTTAGCTGGCAGGTGTGGGATAAGGACAACGGATTGCCTGGAAACTACATTAATAGAATAATAAGCGATGATCGCAAGGGCTTGTGGTTGAGCATAAGTGACAAAGGGTTCTATCATTTTGATATTGCTACGGGCAAGGTTATTCCCTTCCTGTTTCCGGGAATGCTTACAACACAAACCATAGAAGCGGATAAGCAAGGAAACCTTTTTTTTCTTTCGTATAAAGGAAATGCGATTAGCGGCTATGTTGTAGCACCTACACCTGGGCTACCTTGTACAAAAGTATTTACGGCTATTCCGCATGCAAATACGTTGATAAAAGCAGTACCTGCTCAAGAGATTATTTATGCCGTTTCAAATAAGAAGGGCAGTACCGCTCTATTTGATTCGTATGTAGGGAAATGGAAGACTGTTGAACATCGTGTTACCATACCGGGTTCAACACTTTATTATGCTTCACTCAACGCCTTGGTAACAAACACAAGCTTACTTCTTCTACATAAAGATGGATCGCTGCGTAAGGAGGTAAAATTATTTAAGGAAGGCAATGAGTATGCTTTTACTACTAATAGTAGAGACGGATATTATGTGACCGATATAAAAACAGGTTATCATTTTATAGACAACGAAGGGAACCGAACCTTTGTAAATGGTACAGATGGAATCGGCAGCGACTACATTAACCAGGTATATAAAGCAAACGACAATACAACCATATTTGCAACCCTTGGTGCTGGCCTGCAAATGCTAAAATCCAGCTACCTGCAATCTGCCAGTACCAACAATAAAGCGGTACGCAGTATAGTAAAAGCCAATGACCGTTGGCTTGCCCTTACGGGAAACAGTATGATAGAATTTAGTCCGGCTGACAGAGTGCTTAAGCCACTCGCAACCGTTGAGCCTTCAGCACTAACCATGAGCGTGAGTGGAAATAATTTGGTGGTTGGCTCGTTGAAAGGCATTCAATTTTATTCATTGAATGATAAGGATGTCACACCTAAAAACTTTATGCCATTAAGTGCAGGAATTTCGTCGGTATATGCAACCTCAAAAGATACCTACCGGGCAGGCAGTTATGGCTCCGGGCTAATCCTTTTCACTAACAAAGCGATTATCGAAAGGGAGACTGCATTTCCAATGAAAATCATCGAAGATGTCATTCCGCTTTCATTTGGTTTTGCAGCGCTTTCCTATGAGGATGGAGTTGTTTTATCCCACCACAACAATCAAAGAATACACCTGACACAGCGGTCCGGTTTGCTAAGCAACAGCGTATTTCACTTACATGAACTCAATGATACATTGTACATAGCTACCAAAGCAGGGATTAGTTTGTATGCGAAAGGAAGGATAGTAAAATCTTTGAGTACGGCCAATGGCTTTGCAGGAACCAAAGCGATTTACAGCTTCCATGATCAACATAAGCGATTGTGGGTAGTGAGTGATAAATACCTACACCTGCTGAATGGCGACAGGCTACAACCTATCTCTTCTCACCCACTCATCAGCAGTAAAGAAGACTTGCTTACGTCGGCACTTTACGATCCGGTTTCTCACTTACTGGCAACCGGCTCGCTCTCTGCCATTTCTTTAATAGACATTGATAAACTACGTACCGATACCACCAGGAAAACGCCACGACTGCTGTACACGTTTGTTGACGGGCAAAAGGTGGCGGCGAACGCAAGCATTCCCTACTTGTATAAAGACCTGCGTTTCACCTGTGCACCGATTGCATCTTCACCTTTATCCCAGGAGAAAATTGCTTACCGCATAACCGGTAGCGACTGGAAGTTTCTGCAAGACTCTTTAGTCATCAGCTTTCCAAAACTACGGCCGGGTTTTTACCAGTTACAAGCCAAGATCATCAATGCGGATGAACTAGAGTCTCCTGTTACTACGCTGTCATCTTTTACCATTCAAAAGCCTTTCTGGCAAACCCTATGGTTTACGGTACTATCACTCATTGCCACCATTATTCTTACTTACTTTTTATTTAGGTTGATTGAAAAAGCAAAGCGTAAAAAACTGGAAGCAAAGCTTCATTTACAACAACTACTACAACAGGAGCGGGAACGAATTTCTAAAGACCTGCACGACCATTTAGGTACCAACCTGGTAACGATGATTGCGCAAGTTGATAGCGTAGAAACGAAGCTGCACCGAAATGCCATAGCCGAAGCATCTGCAACAGTGGCGCACCTGGGTACACAGGCCCGCGATGTAATGAATGTACTGCGCGAAACCATTTGGGCTGTCCAGGAAAATGAACATCAATTGGGTGAGTTAATTATCAGGATCAGAACATTTTTGCAACGCTTGTATGAAGCAACTGCGGTATCGTGGCACGTAACTTTGAAAGGTGACGAAGCCATTCTTTTATCGCCACAGCAAACTTTGCATTTGTTTAGAATAGTGCAGGAAGCTTCGCAAAATATATTGAAGCATGCCAGGGCAACGAACGTGTTGTATGTTTTTGAGCAAACTTCTAATCATCTACAAATCACCATTACGGATGATGGTATTGGTATGTTGTCGCAAGCAGGAGATCAATCCAATGGAATATCCAACATGCGGCAACGCATTGCTGCTTTAAATGGTTCAATAGCGATTGACTCCGCAAGTGGCAAAGGCACCACGATCGTAGTTCAATTGCCTGTTTAAATATGATGATCATCGTACAGGATTATAAATGATTAAGAAGAGTTTTACCAAACGAATTATGCCTATAACCATCGCAATTGTAGAAGATAATCCTGAGCTGCAAAAACAGTTGAGAGAGAACTTGTCCCTTTTTGAGGAATTAGAAATTCTATTCTCAGCATCCAACGGTGCAGAGGCATTAAAGGCGCTGGAACAATGCGACAAGTTACCGCAACTGATACTATTGGATATTGAAATGCCGGTAATGGATGGCATAGAAGCAACGGCTATCATTGCCAATAACACCGATATAAAAGTGCTGATCTTAACGGTGTTTGATACGGATGAAAAAATTTTTGAGGCGATTAAAGCAGGCGCTTCTGGTTACCTGTTAAAAGACTGTAAGCCACACCGGATTATGACCGCTATAGAAGACATTATGAAAGGTGGCGCTTCTATCAGTCCACACATTGCATCGCGTACTTTGCAATTTCTGAGAGATTCTGCTAACCGAAACGATCTGCATCCCAAGCCTGCCGATTACCGGTTAACAGAAAGAGAAACGGAACTTTTGCAACTGTTGGTAGAAGGAAACACTTACCAGCAGATTGCGGACTGTATGTTCATCAGCCATGGTACGGTGCGCAAGCATGTTGAAAATATTTACAGCAAACTGCATATTCACTCCAAAGTGGAAGCAGTTAATAAAGCAAATAAGTACCAGTGGTTTCAGCAAAAGAAATGAGTTGGCAGCTCCCGGTTTTTCTTGTGTAGAAGCAAAGGCAATGTTGCAGCAGTTCTACCATTCCCTGTTTGTCACAGTGCCTTTTGCAGTTTCCTTAAAGTTCGAGCAATGTGTAGGATTTTACCTCTCTACACTTTTGCAAACCTTTATAACGCTGCAATGTACCTTCATGCCATGCGTATCCCGGGCAGGAACTTTATTTTTTTGATGCTGGCTTTTTGCGGCTTTTATTGCAACGGTTTTGCTCAAACAAACCTTTTGCTAAATGGCGGCTTCGACGATATCAATACCTGTAAAGAGTATAGCGCTGAGTGTGGAGTGGAAGCATGGTTTTACCTGAAAGATGTGAAGGTGCAGATGATTGGAAATGAGCCAGGCGTGGAGGCACGGGGAGCAAATACTTTCTCTCTTTTTTATAACTGGAGCGGATACAAAAAGTTTACTCCTGTCATTGGCACCATACTCCCTTGTAGTCTCCAAAAAGGAAAGCAATATTTTTTTAAAGGGTGGATCGCGGCCAAACTTAGTCCGAAGCTACTGCTGAAGCCGGGTGTTTGTATCAGTCAAAATTTTTATGTGCCACAACGGCCATTTTCAAAGGAGATGAAGCCCGATAGCATCGTTGCACTCACTCCTGTAAAAGGAACCGCCTTTCACGAATTCTCGTATTCTTTTATAGCGAATGGAAACGAAACGTACCTGACGTTTGGAACATTTATTATGCCCGATACGCTTCATGCAAAGAAGCCTTTCGCCGGCGCCGAATCCATCTCGCTTATGTTGGATAATTTTTCACTGACTTCAATTGATCCACAGGAAGTGGTATGTGCGGCTTATTCGCTGAACAAACAAACAATTTACCAGTACGACTTTCGGCACAAAGAAATGGACTACACGCTTTATGGCAAAGGAAAGTTGCCTGTAAACTTTCCTGCAACTAACGAAGACAATCTGACAAAGTTGAGTGTTCCTGTAAAGGCACCCATGCTTCCTGACACGCTGTTGCTGGGCGATGTGTTGTTTGACTTTAATAAAGCGGAATTAAAGACAGCTGCCGTAATAAGGCTGGAGACATTTTTTAAGCAAAGCAGTAATGGTCAGGAAATAGACAGTGTATATATTGAAGGTCATACAGATTCACTGGGATCGGATCAAAGGAATTTAAAGCTAAGTGAACAGCGGTCGGAAGCTGTTATGCGTTGGTTTATTACGAACCAAATTTTGACTACTGATAAAATAACATTACATCCATTTGGCCGGTCCCGTCCTGTGGCCAGCAATAGAAACCCGGCCGAAAGAGCGCTAAACAGGCGGGTAGAGATTATTGTGTTTCGACGCGGAGATTGAGGAAATATTTTGAATGCGAGCCATTCGACAAAGTTGTGCACTACTTTTTTATCAGTACTTCCTGCTCTAAACATTTCTTGTGTTTATGAAACAATAGTACCAATGGATGAAGTGCCGGCTCGTCTATCTCTTTCAGGGCATGCATCCGATCTTGTTGGCGGTTGTACAATTCCCTGTTGCCGTATTGCACTAGTAACGCTTCTATGTTTTCCGGTATAAAAAATGTTGCACGATCACCCAGGTAACGTTTGTATTCATATAAGTAAATATTGATTCCTTCAAAATCAAAATCACCAAAATGCAGGTAAGGATTTGGGATCATTTGCAACCACTTGATTAGATCGTGGCCTTGCGGATACCTGCTTACAAAAAGCGGTTGAATGCTTTCAAATAGATATTGTTGTTGCGCTGCGCAAAAAAAATTCTCACTATTCTCAACACCTACTACCGTTACATACGGGTTTAGCGTAAAGCTGTCATAATTATGTACGAAGAAGGCAGAACCACCAGGGGGTTTGATTTCTATTGCCTGGCCTTGAAGCGATGCATTAATGTAACTGTAAGCGTTTACGAGAAAACCTTTGAACGTGCGAATAGATTTCAATTTTGAATTGCCAGAGAGCATCACTGCTTCACTCCGCGAAAGATCATCTGTAGCATATTGATCTACGTATGCTTGCAGGTTACTGATGCTGAAACGATTGCTGACGTATTGCAACAGTGCATCTCCATTATTCACCAATAAAATGGCTTTGCTTTTACCACTTTGTATTTTTTGTACCACGCCATCTTCCACCATTTTTTGCACCACATCATATTGAAGGGATGATGCCGGCAATCGTTCGCCCTGCACCATCTGCAACAACTTTTTTGCTATGCTGATGGGGAGTTTCATTTCACTGCATAGTTGGTTATGATTCGTTTGATGCGGGTATTGCGTTTGGCATCTTTCTCGAGTTTGTAAATGTGTCGGTAATCCAGCGCGTTCGTTTCAGTTGGCGAACCATTAATCAGGTTGATGTTTCGATCGTTTGCAAACTGTAAAATGCCCTTTACATTGTTTGGGTGCAGCTTCCCAATTTCATCCATCATACAATGCAGCCTGAAATCTTTAAAGCGTTTAGATGCACCTTCTTTAAATACATTCAGCAACATAATATTGATCATCGCTTTCACCAACACATCCGTTCCTTCGCTACCTACGTTGCTCAGTTTTTCTACCCAGCCGGTATCGTTCTGATTCTCTTCAATTCTAAATTTCAGTTCAAATGTGTCGCTCAAGGCAATGTTATCTTTCTTGTATTCGCTTACAGCTTTGCCCAGTTGTTTCAATAGTTCAACTGCCTTCTTATTCTTTGCATCCTGGTCTACAGAAGAGAACAAATTCATTCCGCCAATATCATAAGCGTGCTCATCATTGTATTTCTTTATCTGCAATAATAGCTGCACCACTTTGTTGGCACTTTCATCCAGGCGCAATTCTATTTTCTGAATAGCACCCACGAAATTCTTGTTATCAAAATCACGGTTAATGTCGTTGATCACTTTCTGGATTTCGCCACCCTTACTCATCAGTGTTCCTGTTTCCTTTCCCACAGAATGAATGATGGTAGCAAAGCGTTCATTCACACGCTTTTCAAATTCTTCAATCTTGCTGTTGTTGATGAACTCATTTAACTGCTCTGCAAACTGCAGGTATTCTTCCTGGTAACTAAGCCCGGTTTTAAAGTTGAAAATGTTTTGCGAAGAAAAATATCCGAGGAATTTATTGGCTGTGTCGCGCAGTTCATCCAGCCGCTTGATGCTGTTGTAATACGATCGATTGATCTCATCGATCAAAGACTTGCAACGCTTGTCTGTCTTATACAAATCCTTTTCCTCTTTGTATGCTGCATCAATGCTATGGTATGCATCCGTTACAATGAAGCTGGTAAATGCATTGCTATCTTCCTCTGCCTGCTTCACTTGAAGTGACAACTCTTGTATTAACGCATCGCTTATTGCTATCTCACTTTTCAGTTGCGATTTATTCGTCTTGTGCTTTTGCTCCTCCGTTTCGTATTGTTGATCCAGCAGTGTTTTGCGGCTTTTAAAATCATCTATCTTATCAATCAATTCTCGTTTATCTTTCTTGTATTCGGCAACTACATCCCTGTTCTTTTCAATATACTCCAGCTCATTTTTCATGAGTTGAATTTGCTTCTCTACTTCAGCTATGCGTTTAGTATCGCCACCTTTTCCTTCCAGTTCTTCGGTGCGTCTTTGCTGCAGTTCTTTCTTTTGAACATCAAATTGTTCCTTGTAAGCTTCGATAGTGGCAGCAATCACTGCAAACGATTCTTTCTGTTCTTTTTCAAGTACAACAATTTTTCTTTCTACTTCTCTTTCCTTAGCCTTTACCTGTTTATGTACATCTTCTTTTACTGCCTCCAATTGTTGTTGCGCCTGCAACAATGCTTCGTGATGCGCGGCAATGGAGGCATCAATTTCAGCCAATGCTTTATTCTTTTTGGAGGCTGCCTTTAGCTCCAAGTCTTTTTTATTTAGTTGCGCATATTGCAGTTGCTGCGTGTCTTGTTCCAGCCGGTACTGTTGTTCAGTATTTGCTTCTTTACTTTCTTTTATTTGGGGTTGATATTTTTTGCGAAGCTTTTCTAATTGCTCTGCTTGTTGAGCAGTCAGTTCACTTACCTGCTGTTGTGTTTTTTGTAATTGTTCTTCCAGCTTCTGCTTTTCTTTTTCATACTCGGCCAATGTTTTCACCTTCAGTTTTACATCAGCAAGGTTGATAGAAATGCCGTACAACGTTTTGCTTTCATCATTTATTTGTGGGGACAATTCATTGGAGAATAACAAAGCTTCATCCACAACTTTACCAATGGTTTCTTCCCAACCTTTTTTGTTTTTATTCAGCCAGCCATACAATGCATCGCTGCTGTTTGCCAGCTTTGATTCTATATCAATAATCAACTTTTGCAACCGCTCAACTTCTGCCTGCAACTTGTCTGATTGGCGAAGATTATTTTGCTTGATGGTCGCTTCATCCAGTTCCCATTGCTTTTGAATGGTTTCTTGTTTGCTCTTGTTATGTGCGATCAATTGTTCCGCTTGCTGTAGCGAAAGTTTTAGGTCACTCAACTGTTGCGCAGCTTCAATCAATTCTGTTTCAAAAAAGCGATGATGCCTTGTTGCCTCTCTTTTAATGCGTTCATTTTGCAATTGCTGTTGTTGCAGATTCACTGCTTCACTAGCTTGTTGCACTGCCTGCTGATTACTCTGGCGGATATCTTCAATCAAAACCTGCATCGCTTTACGCGCAACCTTTTCATCCTCCATCGTCGTTGCTTTGATCCGCAGGATTTCGTTTTCCTTTTCCTGCACAAAGCTGCGTACATCGTTATCCAATGCAGTCAGCAGTGCATCATATTTCTGCGACACTTCACCAAACTTTGCAGTCAATAACTCCAACTCTTTACCTAAACTCTTCTGAATATTTTCATGCTCCTTCTTCTTGCTTACACGGTTCAGCAGTTCATCAATTTTCAGCTTTGTATAATGCTCACTCTTCTCCTTTGCTTTCTTCAGATCATTCTCTAATACACTAATCTCACCCTTTATCTTTTCTGCTTTATTGCGATAGCGCACTTCTGCATTTTCTATCTTTTGTTGGATGGTTTCTTTGTCTGCCGCCGCCTTCTCTTTCTTCTCGTGCAACTTTGGAATCAATCGATGTACATGCGCTGCGGCCCAGGCCAGTTGAAGGCTCAACTGATTTTTATCCTTTTCCAAATGCTTGATCGCAAGATGATATTTCACCACATTCTCACCCTGCTTTTGTACAGCCGGTTGTTTGTATTGATAAATATCTGCAAGCTGTTCTTCAAAATTTTTCAGGTGATGATTGTAGTTCTGCAAATCAATACTCATGTCTTCTTCATTCAGCGACATGATGATGGTTTGCTTAATAAACTCGGCCTCCAGTTTACTGTTTAGAAATACATTTTGAATGGTACGTGGAATATTTTGGTACTGCTTACTCTGCAGCAATGCATATTTTGTAAACTCTTTCTTACCTGTATCGCTATTGCCATAAAGTATATCTCGATACTCTTCGTATCGATCAATCTTGCGGGTATAAAATATTTTATCAGCATCCAACACCTGCCGGTTGTCTTCCCATTTTTGGTATGCCTGACCGTCTGCAGTAATAAAATATTTCCGCTCATAACCACCATCCATAAATCGAAAACAAACCTTGCCCTGGCTCTTAAAAGCAATGATGCAATACGGTCCGGTTTCGCGCATTACTTCATAAATCAAAAATGAATTTTGATAGGGGAAATAATATTCGGCGAAGCTCTTCTTCTCTTTGCTGATGCCTAGCTTCAGTGTATCCGCATTGTAGAAAAACAAAATAGCTCGAAGCAACGTACTCTTACCCACACCCTGCGTTCCGATCAAGTGTACATTGCCATCCACCATCACTTCCGCATAAGGAATGGTGGCGCTGTTTATAAAAACAAGTTTATGTAGAAACCTCATGTTGTACTTCTTCTGTAATGTGAATGCTCACAATTAATTGTTCAATGTATTTAAAAGCGCTTAGCACTTTGTATTGCTGGGTAATCTCGTTATCCAGTTCCGCAAATCCATATTTTTCCAGCTCATCAATCAGGCGTTTTACGCGGTCAGTATGTGGGCCTTCACCCAAAGGTTTTTTTAGTTGCTCCAGTTTGTCTTTCAGGTTTGCGTCTATTTTTACCTGCACCAAAATATCGCTGGGTGTAAACCGATACCCCGGTCCAAACCCGCTGTTGAATGTTTTAAAAAAGTCCAGCACATCTATCCAGCGATACGCTTGTTCAATCTTTCTTTCAAGATCTGCACGTGCTTCCTTGCGGCTGAAATAAAAATATTCATCGCCTCTTTCCAACACAAAACCGATGGCTAAAAAGTAGTTGTATAACTCTTCAAAATTTTCATCCACAATATTGAACAGCTTCCGCTGATCATCGTCTACGCTATTTGAACAAATGAACTGCCCCTTGCTCAAAAGCTCAAACACGTTTGCTGTCTGGGTAGGTATTTTCATTTTTCTATTTAATTATGCTATGTTCTTTTTTATGGACCCGGCAGTTGTAATCTATTGATCATTCTTGCGTCGCACTCTTATACTGTTGTTTCTTTATTCATCTTTTTTTGAACCACAAAGACACGGCGGCACAGCGAAACACGGAGTTTTAATCCTTCGTACCGCTTAAAGAATTCGGCAGCATCAAAATAAACGGCATCGCTTTACTATAATTTATTTGATCATAAAACATTCCCTGCACCGCCAGGTTTTTGTAATACTCATTTACATGTTCATAATAATATTTCTCTGATGGAATCATCCATGCCCTGTCTCCAATTTTACCCGATAAAAACCATTTTTCAAGCAACCTTCCTGCACGCCCATTCCCATCATTAAACGGGTGAATATTTACAAACACAAGGTGAATTAAAGAAGCGAAATAGAATTGTTCCGCAGTAGTAACCGTACTGTTTTGTAGTGTTTCAATATCCATCCAAAGCTTTTCAAATTCTGTTTTTACAAGTGCTGCCGCCGCAGCTTCATATTGTATCCGTCCTGTATTGTGTTCCATTACCAACATCTCATTTTGCCTGCAAACGCCCCTGCTTTTTTCCGGCAAGAGGTGAGCGGTAATAAGCTTGTGCGCATCAAGAAAATTTTCATGCGTAAGCGTGTTTTCCTGAGCAAAAGCATATGCATTGAACAAGTCGTTGGGCTTTTCGGTTAGTTCGGGTAAGTATTCGATATGCTGCATTTTGTGCTGCACATAACTATCGATATCCATTGCTTCTCCTTCTATTCTTGAGGAAGAAATAACGGATACTGAAGTATAAAACTTAAATGCCTGCGGTGTCAATTCAATCGCTGTCAGTTCTTCCAAAGTCGTCTCAATATCCATCATCAACCTACTCTCGAAATCGTCGAAAGGCAATTGCTTAATTGGAAGAATTGAAAAGGAATCTAAACTCATGATTTTAAAGATACTACTGGTTATTTTCTTGCCGCTTAGTCGCTAAGGAGGTAAGATGCGCAAAGGTTATGTGTTAGCCTTTGTCCTAATTCAAAATTATTTGCTTCGCGTTCCTTTGTGCCTTCGCGCCTTAGTGGCTAATCCTTTCCATTTTTTGACTTTTGACTTTTGACTTCTCACTTACCACAGGCCTTACCACAGCGTACTCCACTTCCTCATCCTGCATATACTCATCCATCACATCAAACTCGCTTTCATACATGCCCACCATCTGGCAGAAGATCGTAATCTTTTCATCGAAACCTACTTCGCGTGGGTAGCGGTAGTTCATAATGAAATTGTACAAGTGATGACCTGATGCAATAAAGCCTTGCTTAATCTCTTCCAGGTTGATAAATATTTCATCTTCTGTTTCTACCAACAACTGGTCTTCAGAAATGGCATCTGCAACGGGTAAACCTGCACGCTTTTTTACTTTCAATCTCGCAGCCACTTTTTCTACCAGCAACCTCGATTCATCTTTCTGCAATTCATCCAATGAAAGCTTTAAACCATACGACGGTTTAGGCTCAAACAATACTGGGTTTATCTGCATTAAAATAGATGGCAGGTTGGTTTTATGCTTCAACTCAAACTGGTCCTTCAGGTATTTTATTTGCTTGATCTTTTCAATAATCCGGCTTTGGTATTTTACCTGGTTCAGGTACTCGATGATCTGCTTCTGCGTTTCAATTAAATTATGTCGCGCCTCCGTTAGTTGCCTTCTTAAATTCGTTACCAGTTGCTTCAATTCATCATCCAACGCAGTAGTGAAAAATGTACGCTCTTCATCAGTGACCAATAGATCTGCTTGCTCAATCAAAGCATACACAGCTCTACGCTTTTCATCAAACGATTCAAGCTTCGCAATCTTGATGGCATAATTCGGCTCTGCTTTAAACGCATTTTCAATGTTGCGATTCAGATCGATAATATTGCGCAACGTGATCCTTCCTATTTTGCGCAGTGCAGATTTTACCAATTTCAGGTAAGCATATTTCCTGTTCTCATTGTTCTCCTGCAGGTAAAAGTTGATGTGTTGTTTTATCTGGTTGATGTTCTCGTTGATGTACGATGTATTGATGTCTTCATTCACCTCCAGCACCTGTTCAAAAAACAATTGGAATTGGTCATCAATCTCCAGCAAACCGCCATTTTGCCGGATAATCCCTTTGTTTATCAGCGTTTCAATGCGGTCTTCTTCCAGCAACTCAAGCGCCTGGTCGTACTTGTATATGAACGACTTACGCTTCTCAAACATCTCTACCAGCAGCTCTTTGCTCCAGGCGAGGGTGTTTATTAGTTCTTTTATGTTATTGAAGTTTGACATTTTTCGCGGCGGCAAAGATGGGAAAAAGCAGCCTATAAAGAAGGAGAATATTTGACTGCGGCACTTGGTGGAATTGCAGTGCGTAACAAGTGTTTAAAGAAGCGCGGCTCTTACTCAACAGGTGTGTACTTTGTAAACTGGTTGCCTTAGAACGACTATCTACCCTTTAAGGTTCTACGATGGACCCACATTATTTTATAACTAAAAAAATAGTTGTTATGTAACTATAAAGTTAGTTACATTTGTTTTGCCATTCCGGAGTGGCAAAATAAAAAGAAAGGTTCTTATGAAAAAACGTGCATCGGCCAAGCTCTCTGCTATTCCAGAAAAGGCGCTTACAAAAGCGGAAGAACAGGTAATGCATTCGTTGTGGCAAAAACAGAAGGCTTTTTTGAAAGAGATTCTGGAAGCCATGCCAGCACCACAGCCGCACAGTAATACTGTTGCTACTATTCTTAAAATCCTAATAGATAAAGGATATGTAATCGCAGAACCAGCAGGGCGAAATAACTTGTATAGCGCTGTTGTTAGCAAAGAAGATTACAGCAAGCAAAGTATGAACAGTATTGTAAGCAATTACTTTGATGGTTCGTATAGTAATGCCGTTTCTTTTTTAATAGATCAAAAGCAACTCAGCCTTACAGACCTGGAACTTTTATTGAAGCAAGTAAAAAACAAGTAAGCTATGGAAACATTGATGTTGTACCTGCTTAAAATGATGGTTTGTTCAGCAGTATTGTTTGGCTATTACCGGGCAGCGCTTTACAATGAAAAGTTTCACCAGTGGAATCGGTTTTATCTTTTAACCAGTATGTTGCTTGCTGTAATTGTGCCTTTGATCAGCATTCCTTTTTTTGTAAAAGAAGAAACAGCAGACCTTTTAATCTTTGTCAATTCACTGCCAGGAAATGCTCCTATTGAAATAGTAAAATCAGGTCTGCTTACGTGGCAAAATGTGGCGTTTGTTTGTATTGCAATTGTTTCTGCTTTCATGTTGCTAAAGATTCTTGTTGGTATCGTTCGGCTGATCAATGCATATTATATGCACCCAGTTACCAGTCTTGATGATAAGGTGCGACTCATCCTTACTGATTTCAAGCATGCGCCTTTTTCTTTTTTTAGCTGGCTGTTTTGGCGGCACGATATAGATCCTGCTTCGCAAACCGGAAACCGTATGCTAACGCATGAACTGGCGCATATTACGCAGCGACACAGTTGGGATAAAATATTTACCGAAGTATTGCTTAGCCTTTTTTGGATGAACCCTTTCTTTTGGCTGATACGTCGTGAGCTAAACACGATACATGAATTTTTAGCAGACAGCAAGGCTATAGAAAAGCACGATGGAACTGCGTTTGCAGAAATGATTTTACATGCAATGCATTTACAACCTGCAGTTAACAATTGTCTTGTTAATCCATTTTTTTCATCACAAATTAAAAGACGTTTATTTATGATTACTACATCCAGTGAACCAAGATATAGTTACCTCCGCCGCCTTAGTGGGCTTGTAATTATGATATTTTCTGTTGTACTACTTTCACTTACTATACAAAGGGTAGAAACGCAGCAAAATGATAGACCGGTGAAACCAAAAGAAAGTTCGACAGCGCTGCCTGCAGACAAAGCCCCTGCTACCAGTACAGTGACAGGTAAACCATCACCTAACCAAAAGGTAATAACTATTGTGAGCGATACCGTTCGGGGAAATATTAAAGAGCTGTTTATGGTTGGTTCTGCAGGAGAGAAAGTGAATATTCAACTTAAGGCAAGCCAGGATCAACAAAATGAAATTACAGTTATCGGCAAGGAAATGGATAAAGGTGCTTCTGGTACCAAGATAACTTCCAAAGATGGAAAAGAACCACCTCTGTACATTGTAGATGGCAAAGAATTAAATGGATCAGAAATAGAAAAATTAAAACCTTCGGAGTTTTCTCAGGTATCGGTGCTAAAAGGCGAATCAGCCGCTGACCTGTACGGAGCAAAGGGGAAGAATGGTGTTATCATTATTACTTCCAAGAGTAATGACAAAGTGAACGGCTTAGAAAAGAAGTCATTAGAAGAAAATGGTCAAAAAGAAATTGTAGTTAAAGGATTTTCAACGAAAGATTTAAATCCATTTGTTTATTTGAATGGCAAACAAATCCCTTTTGTAGAAATGGAGCAAATAAAACCAAACGATATCGAAAGCATAAATGTATTGAAGGGTGGAAAAGCCATTGAGAAATATGGTGATAAAGCAACAAATGGTGTAATTGAAATAACTACTAAGAAACCGGTGGGCTAGAAAGGCGAAAGTAATTTTTACCAGGGATGTTCTTCAGTTGCAAGCAGTCTATTATAATATGAGTAGCCCTTGCCGGTGGAGAACATTTTTTATTTACAATGTTTATCCAATTAAAGCAGGCAAAAAGAATTTGTACAACGCAGACGCATTTAAGGCTGGAACCATATTATAATCCATTTGTTGATCAGCGTTTCAATGCGCTCTTCTTCCAACAACTCAAGCGCCTGGTCGTACTTGTATATAAACGACTTGCGCTTCTCAAACTTCTCTACCAGCAGCTCTTTGCTCCAGGCAAGGGTGTTGATTAATTCTTTTATGTTGTTGAAATTTGACATTTTTAGCGGCGGCAAAGATGGGAAAAAGCAGCCTATAAAGAAGGAGAATGTTTCAGTGAAGCCACTGGCGGATTAAAGTGCGGAACGTGTCAGACTGAATGGGGTAATAAGTAAACTGGTTGCTTTAGTAAAGCGATTTAGCCTGAAAGAGCTCCAGCAGCACAAATCTCTTTCTACAACTATAAAAACTCAAAATGAGAGAACTATTTCAGTGAAATGTCATCTTTTCTCGTTTGAAATTAATAGTGATTCAGACCCGGGAAGCTGAAGCCGAATAAGAACAGAACGTACAAGAGTGCGACGCAAGTAAAGTTGAGTAAAGTTTAATAGCTTGGTACCAAAACAAATAACACATGGACTGGAGATTTGGAATGATGATTTTGCTGTTGTTGACAGTGAGTATGCTACAAGCCCAGAGCAATCTTATTCAAAACATACAGGGGCGCAAACTGCTTAGTTTGAATGGCAGATGGAACTACATAATGGATCCATTTGAGAATGGTTACTACAACTATCGTCATGTACCGTTCGATCAAATTCCATCGGGCAAAGGCGGCTTTTATGAAGCCCGAAATCCAAAAGATAAAAGTGAATTGCTTGAATACAATTTTGATGTAGCGCCCACATTGGATGTGCCGGGCGACTGGAACTCGCAAGGTGAAAAGTTTCAGTATTATGAAGGCACGGTTTGGTACAGGCAAAAATTTAATGTGCTGCCAAAAGAAGGCAGGCAATACCTGCTGTATTTCGGCGCGGTTAACTATGAAGCGCATGTGTATTTGAATGGTAAAAAACTGGGGATTCACAAAGGTGGTTTTACGCCATTCCAATTGGATGTGACCGGCAAATTGAACAGCGGTGAAAACTTTGTAGTAGTAAAAGCAGATAACACGCGCCACCAGGATGAGATACCAACCGTGAACACGGACTGGTGGAATTATGGCGGCATTACTCGCGATGTTTACTTAGCCGAATTACCTGCTTCGCACATTAGTGATTATAAAATTCAGTTGGCTAGGTCGAACTTAAAAATGATAGAAGGATATGTGCGGGTAGCAGGTTCAAATAAAGAACAACGGGTGGCAATAAACATTCCTGAAGCTGGCATATCTACTACGGTAAATACCGATACACTGGGAAGAGCAAGCTTTAGTTTACCGGTTAAGAATCTAACTTACTGGTCACCTGAAAACCCCAGGTTGTACCGCGTTTCTATTGCTACAAACACGGATACTGTCGTTGATAAGATTGGATTTAGAACGATAGAAGTGGACGGTCAAAATATATTGCTGAATGGCAAATCTATTTTCCTGCGCGGCATTTCTATACATGATGAAAACCCTTTGATACCGGGGCGCTTGCGTGGACAAGGCGATATAAAAATGCTGCTGAACTGGGCGAAGGAACTTAACTGTAATTATGTGCGACTGGCGCACTATACCCACAACGAAGAGATGGTGCGCATGGCTGATGAAATGGGCTTATTGGTGTGGGCTGAAGTGCCCGTGTATTGGACTATTTCGTGGATGAATACGGAGACCTATAACAACGCACAACAACAGCTGACCGATAATATAACACGAGATAAAAATAGGGCAAGCGTTATTGTTTGGTCTATTGGAAACGAAACGCCGCTTAGCGAAGCACGACAATTGTTTATGGGTAATCTTGCTGCGCATGCTCGTGAATTAGACGACACAAGGTTGATAGCTGCAGCATTGGAAGTGCATTTTAAAGGCAATGAAATTATACTGGATGATCCATTAGGTGAGAAGCTCGACCTGGTAAGTTTTAATGAATACGTGGGCTGGTATTCGGGGGATAAACCAAGAGAGATCACGAGATATCGCTTCAACATAAAATATAATAAGCCGGTAATTATTTCTGAATTTGGCGGGGAGGCATTGGAAGGGTTTCATGGTGATGAAGACACGCGTTGGAGTGAAGAATGGCAGCGAGCTTTGTACGAAAATCAGTTGAAGATGTTGTCAACCATTAGTGGCTTAAGAGGAATGACACCGTGGATATTGGTAGATTTCAAATCGCCCCGCAGGCAGCATCCATATTTCCAGGACTTCTGGAACCGGAAGGGTCTAATCTCTGCATTGGGTAAGAAGAAGCAGGCGTTTCATACGCTGAAATCTTACTACGATCAGATGCAGGTGAAGTATAAATAGTTGTCTTTGAAATTGTAATCGTAGGGATGGTTCTCTAAGCTATCCCTACCATTACAATTTATCCTTTCAACACCTTTTCTATTTCTGTCAATTCTTGTTTGTCGAAGTCAATATTGTTGATTGCATCCAATGCATCTTCAATTTGGCTGGCTTTACTGGCGCCTAAAATCAGCGAGGTTACGCGTTCATCTTTTAGCACCCAGGCCAGCGCCATCTTAGCTAACGATTGTCCGCGACTATCGGCAATTCTATTCAGCTGTTGAATTTTATTTCGCACCTCTCCTGTAATTGCATCGACAGTTATCGCACCATTTTCTAAGCCTCTGCCGGCTCTTGAATCGGTGGGAATATCGTTCAGGTATTTATCCGTTAACAACCCTTGCGCAAGCGAAGAGAAAGCAATGCAGCCAACGCCCTCTTTTGCCAGTAGTTCCAGCAAGCCATCTTCTACCGACCTTACAAACATGGAATACTTGGGCTGATGAATTAAGCACGGCGTACCAAATGCACGTAAGGTTTTAATCGCCACTGCAGCCTCAGCAGGCTCGTAGCTGGAGATGCCTACGTACAAGGCTTTCCCCTGCCGAACAATCATATCCAGCGCAGCCATTGTTTCTTCAATCGGCGTATTCGGGTCGGGTCGATGGTGATAGAAAATATCGACATAATCTACACCCATCCGCTTTAAACTTTGATCGAGACTTGCGATCAGATATTTCTTGCTACCCCAATCGCCGTAAGGTCCATCCCACATGTGGTAGCCGGCTTTGGTTGACAGTAATAACTCATCGCGATAGCGTAAAAAATCTTCTTTAAAAATTTTACCAAACGTTGATTCGGCGGCTCCGGCGGGTGGTCCATAATTATTGGCCAAATCAAAATGCGTGATGCCATGATCGAAGGCCGTATGCAATAAATTTCGGCAATTGCTAATGGCATCTACCTCGCCGAAGTTGTGCCACAGGCCCAACGAAATGAGTGGAAGATGGATGCCACTTTTTCCGCAACGGCGGTATTGCATTTGTTCGTACCGGTTAAGCGCTGCAACGTATTCATGAGCCATAATGTAAGGTTTTGCTAGAGGTGAAAGTAATGACTAAACGCAACAGAAAAAGATGACCTAATATGAGTAAACACTTATTTTCAAAACGCTACTGTCATCAATAGTGTCCACGGATAAGCGGCTTTATTTCGGCATCGTACAAACTGCGAAGCTGGCTGTGTACCTCAGCAGATAACGATGGTACCAATGATGCTGCCACATTGCTTTCTACCTGCGAAATCCTGGATGCGCCGGGTATTACGGTAGTTACTTCGGGATGATCTAATATCCAGCGAATAGCCCACTTTGATTGTTGATCGTCGGGCAACATGTCAGCTATTTGTTTTGACAATGCAATGCCTTTTTTAAATTCAATACCAGCAAACGTTTCGCCTGCATTGAAAGATTTACCATCAGCATTAAAGTTCCGGTGATCATTTTCAGCAAAGTTGGAATCCGCAGAAAATTTGCCTGTAAGCAAACCACTCGCTAATGGCACCCGGGCTATGATAGCTACGCCTTTTTCTTTTGCCAAAGCAAATATTTCATCAGCCACATGTTGCCTGAATAAATTGAAGATTACCTGCAACGATGCAATGCCATCTTGCTGCAGGCAGAGGAGCGCTTCTTCACTTGTTTCTACACTTACTCCCCAGTGTTTTATCAATTGCTCATCCTGCAATTTATTTAAGTGATTGAACACATCGCCCTTCCTTAGTTCATCCGTAGGTATGCAATGCAGTTGCTCTAAAAATAATTGCGAAATGCCCAGGTTTGTAAGTGAGCTTTCCACTTGCCTGCGCATGGCTTGGTAGGTAAAGTTTTGCGGCCAGCCAAAGCCATCATCGCTTCTGCGACCAAGTTTAGTAGCAACAAACACCGGTTTGTCAACGGTCTTCAAAAACCTGCCGATCACCTGCTCACTTACACCCGATCCATACACATCTGCGGTGTCAATAAAGTTGCCGCCGGCATCGTAATAAGCTTTTAAAATAGCAAACGCATCATCGTCTGAAACGTTGCCCCAGTCTGCATTACCCAACTGCCAGGTGCCAAGGCCTACTTCTGCAATTTGGGTTTCCTTAAATGATCTGTAATTCATGGTGAAATATTTTGGTAGTAGCTTTTCCTGGCTTCGGCAAAAGTAGAACTAAGCACCTTAGGTGGGCAAGCTTTCTTGCCCTGGTAACGTTGTTCTATTGTCTATCTGCCTTCAACCCTTTCTTTTTTGTAGCTACTGCAAAATTTTGAATCCACCAGCGGCAACCCCCTATATTTTCCTTTACCATGTAGCAAGCAGCATGCGTCCATTGCGGCTGTAGCATATTGTAGCGGTGGCCATAATTACTAATACCTGCATCAATCAAAAGTTGTAACACCACGGCGCGTGCCACAGAGGTGCCGCAGGCGAGGTTTTCGTTTCCATCGGCCATGCCCGGACTATCTGCCTTTATACGTTCCCACGGCCACGAACCGTTGGTGCCCTGGTGATTAATGGTACCGGTTGGCACCTGGTCGGCTGCGTGTTTTTTACAGGCTGTATAAATACCACGGTCGGGTTGCAATAACTGCAGTGGTTTCAATTGTAACAGTGTGTCGTACAATGTTTGCAGCGCTCGAAAATTCTCCTCGTTTACATAGTGATAAATGGTATCCGTTTTATCAGGTTTATTATCGCGGAATGAGATACGGAGCGAATAACTTGAACCGCCCTTGCCCGCAGTTTGCAAGAATTCTTTTGCTTCCCGCATTTCTTTCTCAACAAACATCCGGGCATAACGTGGCGGATCAGAGCGTAACCTGTTTAGTTCATAGATCATTGCCCGCTCTTGGGGCAACATGTACAAGGCATTCGCAGCGGTATTTAATTGCTCGTTTTGCCACGACGCCGTTTGCGCATTAGCTTTTGAATGAATGAGGAACAGAAAGCAAAATGACAGTATTCGGACGTTCGAAGTATGAGGTTTGAGGTTCATATTATTAGTGCTCTGCAATTGCATTGGCCAATTCACCTAAAGTGGAATGTTTAGCCAGGATATGTAGGGGTATGGAGCGTTGTAACAGTTCGAGACAAAGCATCATAATCTCCGCTCTGTCAATAGAGTTTGCACCCAAATCAACCAAGCGGTCACCTCTTGAGAATGTGTGGTGCTCAAGACCTGGTAATACCTCCTTAGTTTGTGATACAAGGATTTCAAAAACTTCATTTTTATCCATATTATATGACGTTTCAGCACTCGTTAAAAGATCGTACACAACAGACATGTTCCACCGGATATACTGAAGGTAAGAATAACTTGAAGTCGTTCAAACTGTTCACGCAGCAAGGCTTGTAAAGTTGAAAGGAGCCCGCCTCATATAATTTAATCGTTCAGCCAGGAATACATTCTTAAGCAACAATCGTTAGAGATTGCCATCGCACACTTAATTATGCTTACCCGGGCATCTCTCGTTCAAGCATAAACTTCTTACATTCATTCATGCGTATCATTTTCAGCTTGCTTCTATCTGCGTTCACATGTTTTACTGCCAACAGCCAGTTGGTTCAAAAAGTAATGGACCCCGTAGAATGGGTGAACCCACTAATGGGAACGGATTCAAAACCAAGCTTATCCAACGGCAATACTTACCCCGCTATTGCAGTGCCGTGGGCCATGAACCTGTGGGTGCCGCAAACCAATGAAATGGGCAATGGCTGGCAATACCAATACAGTGCAGAAAAAATTCGAGGCTTTAAACAAACCCACCAACCCAGCCCGTGGATGAATGATTATGGACAATTTTCAATCATGCCGGTTACAGGTCAACTAAAGTTTAAGCAGAACGACCGTGCCAGTTGGTTTTCGCATAAAGCAGAAATTGCCAAACCCTATTACTACAGTGTATACCTGGCCGATGCTAATGTTACCACCGAACTAACCACAACAGAACGTGCGGCGCAATTTCGTTTTACCTACCCGAAAACGGATAGCGCCTTTATAGTGGTGGATGCCTTCAACCGTGGATCGGCAATTACCATAATTCCCGGCAAGCAAAAGATTATTGGTTACTCCACCCGCAATAGTGGTGGTGTAGGCAATAATTTCAAAAACTATTATGTCATTTATATTGATCAGCCTTTCACCCTTTCGTATGCGTGGCGCGATAGCACGTTGCTGAAAGATTCACTTTTTGTAACCGCAGACCACGCAGGTGCAGTGGTTGGTTTTAAAACAACGAAAGGCCAAAAGGTGCATTTAAAAGTAGCCTCTTCTTTTATTAGCTACGAACAGGCAGAATTAAACCTGCAGCGAGAAATTGATAAAGACGAATTTGATGTTACGCAACAAAAATCGAAAGCGTTATGGAATAAAGTGCTCAGCAAAATGGCTGTAGAAGGCGGCTCTGTTGACCAGGTAAAAACATTCTATTCTTGCCTGTACCGCATGGTTTCTTTTCCCAATAAATTATATGAATTGGATGCCGCAAATAAGCCCATTCATTACAGCCCATACAATAGTAAAATAGAACCCGGCTACCTCTTTGGCGGCACCGGATTCTGGGATACGTTCCGTGCCTTGTATCCATTCTTAAACCTTGTTTTTCCTTCCATCAACAAACAGATGCAGGAAGGTTTGGCAAATGCTTATAAAGAAAGCGGATGGCTACCGGAGTGGTCAAGTCCGGGCTTGCGTAATGTGATGATCGGGAACAATTCCGCCTCTGTAGTGGCTGATGCCTACATAAAAGGAATGCGTGGTTACGACATCAATATTTTATACAAAGCGCTGCTGCATGGTGCTAATAATGAAGGGCCGCTAACCGCCGTTGGACGAGCCGGCGTTCAATATTATAATGAGCTGGGCTATGTGCCGTACGATGTAAAAATTAATGAAAATGCAGCGCGAACGTTAGAATATGCTTACAACGATTTTACTATTTACCAACTGGCCAAAGCACTTAAAAGACCGCAGGCAGAAATTGACCTTTACGCCAAACGCAGCCAGAACTACCGCAACCTTTTTGATGCCGAAACAAAGCTGATGCGTGGCAGAAATAAAGACGGCAGTTTCCAGTCACCGTTCAATCCTTTTAAGTGGGGCGATGCGTTTACCGAAGGCAACAGCTGGCACTACTCATGGAGCGTTTTTCATGATATTGCGGGGCTGCAAAAGCTTATGGGTGGAAAGGAAATGTTTGTAAAAATGCTCGATTCGGTTTTCATCATGCCACCGGTGTATGATGAAAGTTATTATAGGGGTGTGATCCACGAAATACGCGAAATGCAAATTGCCAATATGGGCCAGTACGCACACGGAAATCAACCTATTCAGCACATGATATATTTGTACAACTACGCCGGCCAGCCTTGGAAATCACAACACTGGGTTCGCGAAACCATGAACCGCATGTACAAGCCCACACCCGATGGATATTGCGGCGATGAAGACAATGGCCAAACCTCTGCGTGGTATGTTTTTTCAGCTATGGGATTTTACCCCGTTTGCCCCGGCACTACCCAATATGTTTTGGGCACGCCACTCTTTAAAAAGATGACCGTAACCCTTGAAAACGGAAAGCAAATCATATTGAACGCACCCAACAATTCCCTGGAGAATAAATACATTCAAAGCATGTCTTTCAATGGCAAGCCGCACTATAAAAATTGCATAGATCATTTTGATCTAATAAAGGGACCCACAATAAATTTTAGTATGGAGGCAAAACCAAATAAGCAGCGTGGAATAAATGAAGCTGCTTATCCATATTCATTTAGTAGCGGCAAGTAAGAAGGGAATAATGGGCCAGGCAGGAGAAATGCTATTTAAGCATTCTTGCGTCGCACTCTTGTACCGCAAAAATTAATGCGGCTGAATCCTAAATGTTGACTTTAACTTTAGACAAAACACCACCAGTCATTATGCTTTTGTATTTATTACTGATTATTATTTTTGGAGCAGTCGTTTTAAGTTCAGCTGCGACATTAATTTTTGGACTTATCAAAAGGCGAAAAAGTCTTTTAAGAACGGCTGTGATACTTTTTGTTATTGGGACAATTGGCTGTGCATTTTCAGCATTGACATATACAAAAAAGGTTTTCAGCTATGTTAAGAGTAAAGAATTTCAAGAAGACACTAAAAAAGGTTCAGCGTTAGTTGGACAAACAATTGGTTCAGCTTCTTCAGGCGTTTCAGATGGTTTGGCGACAACACTTGATGATGAATCAATCACAAAACTTGCTAAGAAATCTGCAACGGTAGTCGGAAAATCAATCAAGACACTAACGTCAAGTTTTGACTCAACACTTGGAAATAAAAACATCTTTATTGACAGTTCACTTACAAACGCTGGACTTGAACTTGGCAGAGCAGAGGAAAAGTATAATTCAGATACAAATGATTTGGAGATTTTTATTGATTACAAAAAAGATTTTAAAGGCAAATTAAGAATTACGAACTACGACCAAGCGGGAAGAAAGATTGACGTTACAAAAAAAGAGGTAAGAGTTGATGCTGGTAAGGGCAAAGTTGAAGTATTTAGTTTTCAACATTCGGACTTTGGACTAACAACATATTTCATCATTTCAAAAGTAGACTGATAATTGCTAAAGCCTTGAAATGTGTTTTTTTCAAAAGAGATAGCATAGGTGCCAACAACTGCAAAACACTTTAAGAAGAAGAAAATCATCACAAGTTTTTCCACCTTTCACCAGTTATTGCAGAAGGACCTCAGCCGGTTCGGTGTCAAGCGTGCGAAGACATTCAGAAACATGCGTAGCAGTTTCTGAAAGAAGCGGGTGCAGTCCTGGCGCAATAACGAGCGCCATGCGGCCAGAGCAAAAATGCTTGCAATAGAAGATGTAAAAAGAGAGGCTTCAATGCCAAAGCAGATTGCTTCGTTCCTCGCAATGACGGGCAAGCTGTACCTCGCAATGGCAGCATCCACTTTTAAGGCGCATTAATTGCATATCCTCCAAGAATAAAATAATTATACACCTGCCAAACCACTTGGCTTGATGTAATTTCGATCTACAAACTAAACAAATTAAAAATGAGACGTTTACCCGTGTATTTATTGTTGGATACTTCAGGCTCCATGACTGGTGAGCCCATTGAAGCAGTAAAAAATGGTGTGCAGGTAATGATCAGTTCATTGCGGCAAAATCCACAGGCCATTGAGACTGCATTCATCAGCATCATCACTTTTGACAGCGTGGCAAAGCAAGTCGTTCCACTTACGGATCTTGCTTCGTTTCAAATGGTGGATATAAAAGCAACAGGCACTACATGTTTAGGCGATGCGCTGAAAGTTGTATCAACCTGCATCGATAATGAAGTAGCAAAGACTACAGCCGAACAAAAGGGAGACTGGAAACCACTGGTTTTCATTATGACAGATGGTATACCTACGGACGATTGGCAAAGCGGCCTGGAAGAATTTAAAAAGCGCAAAACAGCTTACACCGTTGCGTGTGCTGCGGGCAGTGGTGCTGATGCCAACCTGCTGAAACAAATCACTGAAAACGTAGTAGCTCTTGATACTGCAGACAGCAACAGCATCGCTAAATTCTTTACATGGGTTACAGCATCCATTGGCGTCACTTCTACAAAAGTAGATGATGGTGGAACCGAAGTTACCGGCCTGGGAGAATTGCCGCCACCGCCGTCTGAATTGAACATTGTCGTATAGCCATCAAACACAATGGAATGAAGGAGGTAAAGCAATGGGCAACGCAGCTATTCAAGCAAAATAATGTAGAGATACCTGCCAGCCGGAAAGAACTGTTCAATCGTTTTGTGCAGGATGAAGCGAACATCAACACCATTCAACTCATTATTCAACAACAGGATCGGCTTATGGCCAAATGGAAATTGGAAGACAAAATAGCTGACATAATTCAACAGCCTGTTCGCGTACTGAATGCTACGGTGGGAAAGTCGTACGAGACGAAGTTTGATATTGAAAAATTGAATTGGACAGGTATTGCTGCGTATGAATTTGAAGGACTGGAAGAAGCTGGCCTGCGCTACGATGAACAAACGAAACAACTTACCGGAGTGCCTACCCAAAGTGGTGACATCAAAGTGACGTTCAAGTTTAAAGTGGAAGGGCAGCCGGATGATGCTCCTTTTAATGAAAAGATTTTTACGCTCATCATTAACCCCGATCCGAAGAGTTTATGGAAAGATGTGGAGAGCAATAAAGACGATCCTTACTGGAAGGAAAACAACGTAACTGCTTTTGCACCTTTGGGTGATAGGCATATTCTTGTTTCTTCAAAGCGTGGCCGTTCGCATGCAAATGTGGGTTCATTTAGAGAAGACGATTTTGCTTTTAAGAATTTAGCGAATGGTTGGAGTATTGTGGTGGTATCAGATGGTGCCGGAAGTGCCAAGGCTTCGCGAAAAGGATCAGCGCTGGCTTGTGCAGGTATTGTTGAATATTTCCTGCAGGAACAGTCTATTGCTGGCATGGCCGGGTTCGATGAATTATTAAAGCAACACCAGAATAGTGAAGGTGAAGACACGCAAAAGAAGCTCAATCATTTTGTTTACAATCATCTTGGAAAGGCAGCGCTTACAGCGCATAAACGGCTACAGGAATTTTCAACCAAAGAGGGAATGCCCTTGAAAGATCTGCACAGCACATTGATCTTTACATTGTTTAAAAAGTATGAAGTTGGATATGCCATGCTGTCGTTTGGCGTAGGCGATTGCCCGATTGCTGTGTTGAATAAGGACGTAACAAAAGTTACGTTGATGAACTGGTTGGATGTAGGTGAATTTGGTGGGGGAACAAGATTTATCACCATGCCTGAAATATTTCAAAGTGACAAGTTTGCAACGCGATTTGGGTTTAAAATGGTAGATGATTTTTCATATTTAATAATGATGTCAGATGGTATCTACGATCCTAAGTTTGTAGTGGAAGCCAACCTGCCAAACATAAAAAAGTGGCAGGAGTTTTTGCAAGATTTGGATGGTAAAAATGATGATGGTGTAAAGGTGGAACTGCGCGCCGATAACAAGGACATCAAAGAACAATTTTCGGCATGGATGGATTTCTGGAGCGCCGGCAATCATGATGATCGAACGCTGGCCATCGTGTTTTAAAGAATTTGAACGCTGATTATTATGGTTTTAATGATTTGCGCAGGGGGTTTTGATTGAATTAAAAATGGAACGCGGATGACGCGGATCTATTCGGAGAAAAACGGATTTTGGTAGTGTTGACTTTGATTGCAGATACCAAAAATCATATTGATCATAACAACCATAAAAATCAACGTTCCATTTATCAAAAATCAGCGTTCCCTAAACGAATAAAAAGTGATCAACAGACCTAATATAAAGACGGTTTCATCGGTGGTGCATGCGGGTAAAACATATCAGTATGTAGACAATGGTGAACCTATGCGTGGCGGAATGAAGGATGTGTTTTTTGCACCGGATAAAAGCTACGTGGTGGCATTTTACAGGGATAAACAAGATTATAATTCAAAAGAGCGGCTGAAGAAAATTGTTACTTCTTACTACGACAGTTTTTTCAATCGTGATGGCGGTGAATATTATAAGGAGCTATACTGCTGGCCTACCGATATGGTGGAGCAAAATGGCCAAACCGGGATGATCGTACCTACTTACAATAAGAACTTCTTTTTTGCGAAAGGTTATGCTACCAGCGATGGGGTGAAGGGAAAGGAGAAGCAGGGGCTGTGGTTTGCATCTGCAAAGTTTAGGAACCCGCAGTTTAGCTTGCGATTAGATGATAGTGAGTTGGGCACGTGGCTTTCTTACTTTCAAATTTGTGTAAAGATTGCACGCGGCGTAAAGCGCTTGCATGCTGCAGGCTTGGCACACTCCGATTTATCTTATAAAAATGTATTGGTTGACCCGGTTAGTAAATCAGCAACCATCATAGATATTGATGGGCTAGTGGTGCCGGGATTGTACCCTCCGGATGTAATTGGAACGGCTGATTTTATTGCGCCCGAAGTGCTGTCCACCAAACAATTGCCTCTGCGTGATGCCAATAGAAAACATGCCAACCGCACCACGGATTTACATGCATTGGCTGTGATGATCTATATGTATTTGTTGTATCGACATCCGCTAAAAGGAGGTAAGGTAAACTCGCTGGATACCGAACAGGACGACTTGTTATCCATGGGTGAAAAGGCTTTGTTTATTGAACACCCTACTGATCAATCGAACCAGCCAAAACTTAACCAGGTTTCTAAATGGGCACTGCCGTGGGCTGATGTAAAAAAGTTGCCCTACACTTTGACTGGCCCGTATTTAAAGCCATTGTTTGAGCAGGCTTTTATCACCGGTTTGCACCATCCGAACCAGCGACCCAATGCTGATACATGGGAGCAGGCGCTACTTAAAACAACTGACCTGATGCAACCGTGCAGCAATAGAAGCTGCCAGCAAAAATGGTTTGTGTTTGACAATACTGCCGCACCACGTTGTTCGTTTTGTGGCACCCCGGTTAAAGGGACATTACCCGTTCTCGACTTATATTACCAGTTTAAACCAACGGTTTGGAAACCAGAGAATCACCGGTTGATGGTGTACAACAATCAATACCTTTTTCTATGGCATGTAAACAGGAATGTGGTGCGTAACGAAAAGTTGACAGCTGCCGATAAAGTACCCGTAGGCTACTTCACCTATCACAATGATAAGTGGGTGTTGGTAAACCAAAAGCTTACTTCGCTTAAAGATGTTACTGAAGACAAGGAAGTGCCGATAGGTACGATGGTTGATCTAACTGATGGCAAGAAATTATTGCTATCAAATGAAGAAGGCGGACGAGTGGTGGTGGTGAGTATGGCGAATAAATGAATGGTTTGAAGTTTGAGGTTTGAAGTTGGGCGCTGATGTGATGGACCGATGCCTGCTCAATAAAGGAAAAAAGGTTGAAGAGTGCGACGCAACCGGAGCTTCATAGAAGCTAAGACCATGGCTCAAAAAAATCTCATTGACAGAACATTGACTTTATGAACTGTAAGGAAATTGAATGAAACAAAAAGCATGACAAAACAATATTACCTAGTACTAATTAGCAACCATAAACCTCAAACCTCAAACCTCAAACTTCAAACTCGAAACTTTAAACTAAAAACATGAGACTAAAACCAGCAGGATTAATTGTAATTGTTTTAATTATCGGCGTGTTGGCTTACTTCGCACTTGCGCCAAAAATATCGGAGCTGCGTAAGGAAAATTCGACTGACATTACCACACAGACTACGAGTGCAAATGGTGAAAATACCTCTGCCGATAAAAATGAAAATGCTCCGGCGCCTACCACAGGTAAAGCAGAAGACCGTGAGTTTAATTACACGCCTGAAAAACCTGAGAATGGTGTGCTACGCGGTGTGGTGGAAGTGGGTGCAACTGGTTTCAATTCGTTTGTGATCAACATGGACAATCAGAACCGCTGGGAAATTGTGTCGAAAGATTTTGGCGAGTCGCTTGCCTATGAAGGCCTGGCGACTACTGATGACATTCGAATTGGATTAAAGAAGTACCTGGCTGCAATGTTTGATAAAGGTGTGAGCAGTAAAAACATGCACTTCGTGATTTCGAGCGGAGCGCAAAAAGAACCCAAGACTACACTGATTAGTAACGAGCTGAAGAAGATGGGTTACGTGGTAAACAATGTAACGGCTGACCAGGAAGCAAAGCTGGCCTTAAAAGCTACGGTGCCGCCACAGTTTGCCGACAACTCTTTCATGATAGATATTGGCTCGGGTAATACAAAGATTTCGTGGCAGGACAATGGAAGTGTGAAGGCACTTGAATTGCCCGGTGCAAAATATTATGCAAATGGAACGACCGATGAGGAAGTATATCAAACCGTAAAAACGCAGGCGGCAAAAATTCCTGAGGGTAAGCGCAATGTTGCATTTATTTTGGGCGGCGTTCCCTTTACGTTGGCTAAGCAACACCGCAAAGGAGAAGAGCGATATACCGTACTACGTGCCCCTGGCGATTACAAAGCGGCAGATAAAAAAATGGGTGCGGGATTAAACATTTACAAAGCCATCTCCGATGCTACGCAAACCGACACTTTCGTGTTTGATTGGGATGCTAATTTCACCATCGGTTTTTTGCTTTCGCTTAAGAAATAAAAGATGATTGTATGAGTTTTTTAAAACAGTTGCTCACCCCTTTTATTGAATTTGATGAACAAACAAATAAACCTGTAGCGCCTGGTAAGAATACCTCGCCGCAGGTAAATAATCCTGCGGCACCAACGACCTCAAAACCAGTGCAGCCCGCCAAACCGGTACCCGTAGCGCCGAAGGTTTCTCCTGTTATTCCGGCGCCTGTTCCGAGTACGCATCCATTAATTAATGTGAATGCTGCACCAACGTTGCCAGACCAGGTTCCTATCTATTCACCGGCTGGTACTATAGCCGGTGCGCTGCCGCAGCATGAGCAATATTTTGAAAAACTGGTTGATGAAGCAAATTTGAAACTACCTTTTTTTCAAGGGACAGATTACAAAGAATTTGTGGACAGCAAGGTTGACATAGACGATATAACAGATGAAGCACTTCGGTATAAAACTGCTTTCAATGTGTTGAAAAGTACCGGGCTTACCAAAGAAAAATTATTGGCTACTGGCCAGGAATACATCAACCTGGTGGGGCGCGATATGAACGCATTTCAAAGCGCCTACGCCCAACAATACCAGAAGGAAGTAAAGCAGAAAGAAAACTTGATTCAAACAAAAGCCAACGAGTTACAACAGCTTACTCAAAAGATAAATGCGTTGAAAGGAGAGATCAATCAACTGTCTCAAGACATTGACATCACCAAACAAAAACTGGATACAAACAAAAACTCTTTTCTATTAGCCGGTGAGAAAAAGCAACAAGAAATTCAAGCAGAGCTGGATAAGATTGTGCAATATTTTTAGGACGCCCCGGCCCTAAAGGGAGGAGGGAGAAGCCCCGACCCTAAAGTGAGGAGAGAGCAAAACAGTAGCCCCTTCCAAATGCGGTAGCTTTTTTACATTTTACATTTCACATTTTTCATTTTGCATTACTGTAATTTCCCTTCAATTCTAACGCTATGATTCGCTTTACATCGTGCTTTATGTTTATTGCTTTGCTGCTTTCTACGCATTTTTTACAGGCGCAAACTTCTGATGCTTCTTCCCACCAACATTTACAATGGCGAATGGTTGGTCCGCACCGCGGTGGACGAACTGTTGGTGCAGTGGGCGTGCCGCAGCAGCCTAACGTTTTTTACATTGGAGTAAACAACGGAGGCGTCTGGAAGACGACCGATTTTGGCAGAACATGGCTGCCCATATTTGATAAGGAACATACCGGTTCTATAGGCGATGTAGTAGTGGCGCCATCCAACCCAAACATAGTATATGTAGCCGCTGGCGAAGGTTTGCAAAGACCAGATCTTTCTGTGGTGGCACAGGGAAATGCCATGTTTAAATCGGTAGATGCGGGTAAAACATGGACTGATATCGGGTTGCCGGGGGTGCAACAAATTGGCGGATTATCGATCGATCAAAAAGATGAGAACCGCGTTTTTGCTGCCGTGCTCGGACATCCGTATGGTCCCAATAAAGAGCGCGGTGTGTATCGCACAACGGATGGTGGAAAAACGTGGAAGCAGGTATTGTACATTGATGAAAATACGGGTGCTGCGCAGGTCACCATCGATCCATCTAACCCAAACATTGTGTACGCAGACATGTGGGCCGGCCGCCAGGGGCCGTGGGAAAATGGTGCATGGAATGGTCCGGAGAGCGGGTTGTTTAAATCAACCGATGGCGGCAATAGGTGGAAGAAACTGACCAATGGTTTGCCTACCACGCAGCAAGGATTGGCACGTATTGGTTTTGCCATTGCGCCATCCAATGCGCAGCGCTTGTATGCAGTGTTGGAAGCAGGAACGTATAGCGGCGTGTACCGGAGCGATGATGCCGGTGAAAGCTGGAAACGTATTCAAACAGATGAAAGATTGTTTGGTCGTGGAAATGATTTTGCGGAGTTGAAAGTAGACCCGAAGAATGCTGACATCGTGTATAGCGCCAACGTAGTTACATGGAAGTCGACCGATGGCGGCGAAACATGGAGCGCCTTTCGCGGAGCGCCCGGTGGCGATGATTATCACCGGCTGTGGATCAACCCGAATGATCCGAATATTATTTTAATTGCAAGCGACCAGGGAGCAATTGTGACGGTAAATGGTGGTGAGACTTTTTCGTCGTGGTACAATCAACCTACCGCACAGTTTTATCATGTGATTACCGACAATGAATTTCCCTACAATGTATACGGCGGTCAGCAGGAAAGTGGTTCGGTAGGCATTGTATCGCGGGGCAATCATGGACAAATTACTTTTAGAGAATGGCAGCCAGTTGGTGTGGAAGAATATGGTTACGTAGCACCCGATCCATTGGATGCAAATATCATTTACGGAGGCAAGATTACACGCTTGGATAAACGCACGGGGCAAGTACAAAACATTGCGCCAGAAGCGGTACGTTCTGGTAAGTATCGTTTCCTGCGTACGGCTCCGGTTCTCTTTTCTCCGGTTGATAAGAAGACCTTATTCTTTGCCGGCAATGTCTTATTTAAAACTTTAAACGGTGGTCAATCATGGCAAACCATTAGCCCCGACCTATCCCGTGATTCATGGGATATCCCGGCAAGTGTTGGGATATATGCGAGCAACGATCTGAAGACAATGCCGCGCCGTGGCGTCATTTATACGGTTGCGCCTTCTCACCAGGATATTAATACCATTTGGGCCGGCACCGATGATGGACTGATCCATCGCACAACGGATGGTGGAAAAACATGGAAAAACATTACGCCGCCAGCCATCACTTCGTGGAGTAAGATCTCGCTGATTGATGCCAGCCATTTTGATAACAACACCGCGTATGTGGCTGTCAATCGCATTCGTTTGGATGATATGAAGCCGCACGTTTATGTGACACATAATGGTGGGCTAACATGGAAAGAAATTACATCAGGCCTCCAAGATCCCATCAATGTAGTGCGGGAAGATCCAACCAAAAAAGGGATGCTTTATGCAGGTTCTGAAAGGCAGGTGTACGTATCCGATAATGATGGGGAAACCTGGATCTCTTTGCGGTTGAACATGCCTGCAACTTCCATTCGAGATCTCGTGATAAAAGACGATGATATTGTAGTGGGGACACATGGCCGCAGCTTTTGGATATTGGATAACATCAGTTCGCTCAGGCAAATGAATGGATTGAAAACAAGCGGAACCATGCTGTTTAAACCGCAAGCAGCAGTGCGTGTTCGGTGGAATACTTATACCGATACGCCCATTCCGCAAGAGGAGCCTGCCGGCCAGAACCCACCGGATGGAGCCATGATTGAATACACCTTAGCTAATGAAAGCACAGGATCGGTAAACATTGAAATAGCAGACAAGAGCGGCCAGACTGTTGCGCGTTTCCGCAGCAACGATACCATGGTAAACGTCGGCAAGCCAAACATTCCTTTGTATTGGATACGACCAACAGCGAAGCCGGGTACGCAAGAAGGAACACATCGTTTTGTATGGGACCTGCATTACCAACCATTAAATATTACGCCTACTTATCCGATCGGTGCGGTGTATCAAAATACGGCGCCCAATTATACTTCGCCTTGGGTAATGCCCGGCATGTATACCATAAAACTAACTGCCGGAAACAAAACCTACACGCAACCCCTGCAAGTAAAAATGGACCCACGTGTCAAGCTTACGCCGGCCGCGTTACAACAACAACACGATCTTTCTGTATCGCTTTACAAAGCGAAGCAACAAACGATGGAAATGCTGAATGCTGCGGGTAAATACAACAGTAAATTAATTGCCCAAAAGCAAAACGCCAGTGGAGATATGAACGCAGTGACTAGCCAGCTTCAGCAGCTGTCAACGTTTACTTCAGCAGGCAATACGGATGTTAGCATTCGTTCACTTGATGCAGCACTTGCTACGCTGCTGGATGTATTGCAAGATGCGGATGCAAAACCCACCACGCAAGCCGTACAGGCAGTAGCAGAAGTATTATCAAATTTTGGTAAGCTGCAGGTAAAGTGGAAGGAGTTTGTTGGTGAGATGGGAAAAAAATAAGAGCTATACTGACATATGTAGCAGGCATACTAGTACATACAATTGTAAGCATCCCCAGCAATCAACCTGGTGTACCTTGCGGTCTCAACTTGATACAAATGGACGGAACAATCAGGGCAGATATAAAACCAGGAATGTTGGTAAACATCATTTTGAAAAAAGATCAGCGCAGCGGTATGCTAACTGAAGGAATTGTAAAAGACCTATTGACCAGTGCACCCAAACATCATCGCGGAATAAAGGTGCGATTAGAAGATGGACAGATTGGACGCGTGCAGGAGATTATTGAAGAGGGTTAGTTCGCCCTAAGTGGGAATATTTCGTAGATCGATCCTATCAAAGCTGATGTTTTTAAAGGATTTCATAGAACCAAACAGCAACACAGGCATTCAGAAAACATTCTCCCTCAAGTATTGTTATACATACGTAACCACGCGGCTTTTGCCGAAGTACAGCATCAAAATTTTTAGGCGAACTATTCAGCTAAATATATGCTGCACCCACGCTAACGTCTCTACGTAAATAAAAAATCATGCAATCAAAACGTCCAATATTCTTACAGGCAAAATGGGAGCATTTAGCCATGTTCAATTATGAAGTAGATGAGGAAGTATTGCATCCCTATTTACCTGCCTATACCGTGTTAGATACTTTTAATGGTCGTGCATTGGTTAGCGTGGTCGGCTTTATGTTTAATGACACCCGTATGTTGGGCGTACGCTGGCCTTGGCACACTTCGTTCGAAGAAGTAAACCTGCGTTTTTATGTAAAACATTTTGATGGAACTACCTGGAAAAGAGGCGTCGTGTTTATAAGTGAGATTGTTCCCAGTCCTGCCATCGCCATTGTGGCCAACACATTATACCACGAGCATTATGCAGCGCGGCGCATGAAACATGAAATTGAATTGGTTCAAGATGAATGGCACATCAATTACCAGTGGCGCAACAAAGGGAGATGGAATAATATGAATGTGACTGCAGATGCATCTTTAACGGACCTAACGAAGGGCAGTGAAGCGGAATTTATTTTTGAGCACTATTGGGGATACAACAAATACAATCAATCTACCACCATCGAATACGGGGTAGAGCATATCAGCTGGCAGGTGCATCACATCAACACAGCGTCGCTTGACCTGGATGCAGCTACGTTATACGGCCCTGCCTTTGTACCCTATTTAGCGAAGGAACCCTCTTCCATTTTCCTGGCAAAAGGTTCTGAGGTGATTGTACGGAAGCCGGTGTTTTTGCGGTCAGGTAAGTTAGCAAACTAAATGTTGGAGGGTTTCGCCTGCAGCCGGTTCATCATCCCATCCTGCAAAGCGGAAGTTATTCTCGTCGATAGCAAGAATGTAGTAAAGCTCTAATTTTAGGTTGGGCTGCAATGCATGCAGGTTCATATTCAATGCTAATTGTTGTATACCCATAGTCATGACAAATCAGTATAATAAACTTGTTCCACATGTCACAGCAAACATATAGCCGCTAAGAATTTGAAGTGGTGATATATGATTGCATGCACATCACTCTTTCACGCTCAATGCTTGTTCGGTTGAAACCGTTTTCTGGGTGTTGTTCTTTTTAAAATAATAATACATGGGCACACCGGTGAGCATCAGGATCATTCCGATTGCCGCCTCACGTGGCCTGCTGAAAATAGTATTGAACACTAAGCCTAAACAGAATAACACAAAAATTGCGGGCACTACCGGGTAACCCCAAACTTTGTACGGTCTGGGTGCGTCAGGCATCTTTTTCCGCAGAATAAATACACCTAATGTAGTGGCGCCGTAATAAATGAACAACGCAAAAATGAGCATATCGGTCAACTGATCGAACGTGCCAGAGAGAACCAGCATACAAGCCCAAATGCATTGGTAAAGCAACGAATTTGCCGGTGCATGCTTATCATTTAGCTTTTCAATTTTTTTGAAGAACAAACCTTCTCTCGCCATAGCGAAGTAAGGGCGGCTACTCGTCAATATGGTTGCGTTTGTACATCCCAATGTGGTGACCAAAATGAGGATAGCCATAAATAAGGCGCCACCCTGCCCCCAGAAACTGCGCACTGCTTCGATGGCTGCTACCTGGTTGCCCGACTTATAAATGCTTGTGAGATCATCAATAGGCAACAACGCCAGGTAGGTGGTGTTCACCATCAGGTAAAGCGCTATTACAGCCAAGACGCCAATCGTAATCCCTTTGGGAATGTTTCGTTTTGCATCCTTAATTTCTCCGCCAACAAAGCCAATGGCAGCCCAGCCCTGGTAAGCCCAAAAGGGTGCAAGCATAGCAGTAAATATTGAACTGATCGTAACAGTGGAACCATTGGTGGTTTGCAAACTGATGCGGCTCAAACTGGCGTGACCACTTCCCCATCCAAAAATGATGATGGTAAGTATTCCCCCAAATACCAACAGCAGCAATAGCGTGCTCACCCCTGCACCGGTTTTAACGCCACGGGTGTTTACCCATGTGAGTAGTATGATTAGAATGATAGCAGTAAGCTTTACATTGAAAGCTGCAAGGGGATAAAAGACACCGCCGATATTGAAGTCTTTAGCCGACTCAAACAACGGCGAAAACTGTACTACGTTTTGAAATGATTCAGCAAAAACATACGCAATGGAAGCGATGGCCGCAGTTTGTATCACCACAAACAATGACCAACCATACATGAAAGCAAAAAAGCGGTTGTAGATCTTTTTGTAGTAAGCATATTCTCCGCCGGTGTCGGCCAAGAGGCCGGCAACTTCTGCATTGCACAACGCACCAAATAAGCTAATCATGCCCGCCAGTATCCAACAGATGAGTACCCAGCCCGAAGAGTTCAGTTCAGCAGCCATGGGCGCTACCTTTTTATAAACGCCCGACCCAATAATATTTCCAATTACGACTACTACTACAAGCCGCAAACCGAGAGACCTGTTTAAACTTGATGTACTCATGAAATTGTTTATGCAACAAACTAAGAAAAGATTTGGATTTGTGAAGCAGTTGGGGAATAAGGGATGGTACGCAGAGAGTAGTGATCTATATCGTGTGGAAAAAAGTAGGAGCCTGTTAAAATCATCTCCAAATTGTTAAAAGGGTACTGCATTAAAAAGGCCGCATTACTTTTGGCGACCCGATCAGCATTTTTTTAAGCAAGTAGACCAACAACATGATTCTTTTTACTGCAACAGGCAACAGCCATTCAAAATTTTTAGTAACCCTTTCTTTTCTTCTATTAGTGAATGCAGCATTGTTTGCACAACCACGCCGGGTAACCATTGCTGTGAAAAATACTACCGGTCAACCGCTGGCATCGGCGACAGTGAGTGCTATAGCAGCCTCCGATAGTTTGCAGAAAAATCAGCGGGTAACGGACAGTAGCGGCGTGGCCGTTTTCCAGTTGGAGCAAGGAGCGCAATTTTTTATTCGTGTTTCGTCCATCGGGTTTAGCGATGCGGAGAAGAAGATTGTGGTCACCGGGGATAATCGCTTTTTAATAACGATGAACAACAGTAGCACTACGCTTAGCGGGGTTGTAGTTACTGCTACCCGTCCGCTGATGCGGCAGGAAGATGATAAAACAATTGTAGACCCGGAGAACCTTGCGGCGAGCAGCACCAATGCTTACGAAATTCTGGAAAAAACGCCCGGGCTTTTTGTAGACCAGGATGGTAATGTGTACTTGAGTAGCACGACCCCTGCACGCATTTACATCAACGGGCGTGAGCAACGAATGAGCTCGGCAGACATCGCTACCATGCTGAAAAGCTTGCCACCAAATTCGATACAGAGTATCGAAATATTGAGAACGCCTTCGGCGAAGTACGATGCGAGTGGTGGTGGTGGTATTGTGAACGTGGTGCTTAAAAAAGGCGTACGCATTGGATTTACCGGAAGTGTGAATACCGGTTTTAACCAGGGACAATACGGTAATCAATTCGTTGGCTTGAACCTGAACAATAGTAGCGGCAAACTGAACACCTTTGTGAACATGCAATACAGCAGGCGTAATTCGTACGACAATATAGTGACTGACCGACTGTTTGCCTCAGATTCATTATTGCGACAAGATGCACGTACCGTTTACCCGGGAAACAGCTTTTATATTGGAGCAGGCTTTGGTTACGAGCTTAGTAAAAAGTGGGAAGTAAATTACGATGGCCGGCTAAGCCTGAATAAGTTTGACAACAGCTCAGTAAATGAATCCGATATAACCAAACTGAGTACTGAACAACGCCTGACGAGCAATCGAACCAACGTCTTTAATTCCGGTAATAGTACCACTGTATCGCAAAACATCTCGCTTAAGAATAGGATTGATAGTGCAGGTTCTGAATGGACAACCGACCTGTCGTATACAGGGACGCCCGGCAGTTCGAGCCAGGATTTTAGCACCACGTACACCTTACCCTCCCGTTCACCCTTTGCAGGAAATGGCGATATTAATACACGCTTTAATTTCTCGAGCGCAGCTACCAACCTGCTTTTAAAGTTGCCTAAACAAATAACGGTGGAAATGGGTTTGAAAGCCACCTTTGTAAATTTCTCTAATAACACCAGTTTCTTCAGGCAGAGCAACGGAAGCCGCGTACCAGATCCATTTAGAACGGCAGCTTTTAAATACAGGGAAAACATTAACGCAGCCTACGTGCAGGCATCTAAAAACTTTTCGGGCATTTTGATAAAAGTGGGAACGCGCCTGGAGAATACGAATATGGTGGGCAATCAGTTGGTCCCAAAGGATACCTCCTTCAGCATACGCCGTACCGACCTGTTTCCGTATGTGTACGTAAGCAGGAACCTAATGACGATCATGACATATGAACTGCGTGCCTACCTGGTGTATCGCCGTACCATCAGCCGGCCGTCGTACGAGTTACTCAATCCGTTTGCGCGCTACATAGATCAATACCTGTTTGAAACGGGCAATCCATCGCTGCGGCCGCAGTTTACGCAGAACTATGAAGCGAATATTTCTGTAAACGAACGGCCTATTTTTGCCGTGGGTGTAAATGATACCAAAGACATTTTTACTAATGTAATTTACCAGGCAGATACCAGTAAGAGCCTTGCATACCGCACCTACGATAACCTGGGAGCAAATAAAGAAACGTACTTTAGAATTTTAGGTGCCATACCGCCGGGTAAAAAATATTTTATAGTGGTGGGTGCGCAGTACAACCACAATCACTACCAGGGACAATATGAAAACAGGCCACTCGAATTCAAACGGGGAAGCTGGTCGATTTTTAGTTACCAGACTTTAAAGATTAAGCCAAACACTCAACTTACGGTAAACGGTTTTGCCCGTTTCAATGGGCAATTGCAGTTTTATGAGTTGAGTTCTTTCGGTTCTTTGAACATTAGTTTAAACCAGCAATTGCTGAATAAAAAATTGATGATTTCGTTGAGCGCTACCGATGTGCTATTTACCAATAACAATAAATTTTCTATTCAACAGGGAAGTGTAACGGCCAACGGCTACCGCGAATCCGATACACGCCGGTTCGGATTAAACCTTCGCTACAATTTTGGTTTCAGGAAAAAGGAAGAGGGCAACATGTTCAACATAGAAAGTCCGGAAAATAAAAGCAATTAGAGCAGAAAGGAATAAAGCAATAAGTTATTCTGTATCGCCTTTCAGGCAGGTATTGCCGATGGGTGAGTTTTATATTCGTCCGCCCGAAACTGATGTTTGATTGTTCCTATGTCTAGCCCCACTTTTGGCGACACCCATGTTGTGCGTTCATGCGGTTATTATTGCTTATCAAACCGGTGATGCATTACACGGGCCGACCAAACAGTTAATCCCACAACTTTACCCTGCTCATCTTTATTAAAAAGTATCCATTGATCAAACCCAGCTCCTGGATATTTTTCGCCAATATAATGAAACTGGTTCTCGCCATCGGGTGAGATAATCGCATCTGGCATGGTAGCTCTTTTTAAAACCATTTTACCTTCGTCATTCACCTCAAAATTCCAATAGTAGTCAAGATGTTTGCTGTAAAACTTTCCAGTAAATTTTTTAAGTTCTTCTGTTGATGGCTGCCACTGGTTAGCTTCTTTTTCCATAATAGAACTTGGGTAATCATCATCAAAATCTGCTGTGACTCTCATTGTAGTATTGCCTTCCGGCTGAGAAAATTTTACCTGCATGCCATAGCCTTCTTCATAATAAAAAACATCTTTACCAACAGGAATAAGCTCAATAGTGTAATTGCCAATGTATCTTGATTTCAGTTTGCCATTCTCTACGTAAAAGTCGCTGGTTTTTCTGAGCTCATTATAACTCTGCCATGATACCTGGTTTAGCCAGCGATATTTACCTTCGTATTTTTTTAGTGCTGCTTCTGTAATGCTGATTGGCTTTTTTACAAAAACTGGTTTGACAAATGGCGAATTTTTTAAGCCCATCAAATGATTACGCAGCAATTTGTTTTGATCGGAAAAACTATCACCACCGAGGTTTCCTAATAGTATAATCGCAATTCCCCTTGAAGGGATACGGGTAAGATAATTTTCATTATTCACGCCTTCATGAATAACGACCTCATTTTGATTGATGGTATCAATACTATACCCGGTAACATAGTGATTCTTTTTGCCGGGTATCATTCGTACATTTTGCAATAATTTATTGAACGCCGCATTGAACTCCGAAAGTGGATCACTAATTGCAGATGACCATTTCGCAAGATCATCAGCACAGGTTAGGATAAAATAATTTCCGCCCGGCGAAGTCTTCTGGAAATTTTCATGTTTGAATCCAAATCCAGTTTCGTTCATTTCATATTTAGCTGCAAGGTTTGGAATAATATCAAGTGCATTTTTTTGCATTCTTGTATTATTCATTTTCAATGGCCCAAATATTCGCTGTTTTATCCAGTCACTTAGGTTTTTCCCGGACGCTTTTTCCATGATCAATCGCAATAAACCAAAATCAGAATTACAATACATAAATCCTTTGCCAGGTTCAATTTCAGGTTCTGATTGTGTATATAACAATCGGAAAAACTGTTCCTTATCAAAACGATTTGACATAGCGCCATGCATCAATAATAAAGTTGACCATTCATCTACAAAGCCACTGCGGTGATTTAGCAGATCCCAAATCGTTACAGGCTCTGACCATGCAGGTAATTTTGGAAAATACTTGCTGACTTTATCATTCAAAGAAAGAATACCATCTTTCTCCATTAACACAGCAGCAATGGAAATAAACTCCCTCGCCTCAGAATATCCTATTCGTACTACACTTTGATGTGAAAAGGGAACCTGCAATTCTATACTGGCCATTCCATATGCTTTTTTAGAAATAGGTTTGCCGTTTTGCAAAACTATAATAGCACAACCTGGCGAGGTTTTGTTGTTGAATGGTTTAAAAACGCTGTCAAGTTTTATATTTAACTCATTTATATTAACGGGAATGCTCTTAGTAAGTTCTTGTGCAAAAGAAGCAATATTTAAGAGTATGGAATAAAGGAAAACTATAAATACTTTCTTATTCATGGTAATCATTTTCATATTTTAAATGAATGCAGATACATGACGCACAACACAAGAATTGTAATCTACAAAAACAAAAAAGACCATGCAAAAAGCAATGGTCTATTTAGGATATAAGAAACTTGCTCTTTTATTTATTTCAATTTACTCAATGCTGTCTTCAGCATGTTGAGCATCTCATCTATTTCTTCTTTTTTGCAAGTGCCCACACTCAACCTGTACCATGGCGAGGAACGATCTGCACCAAAAGCATAGAATGGAACAACCGCTAATTTAGCTTCGCTCAGCAGGTAGGCGGCAACTGATGCCTGGTCAGATAGCAATGCACCGTCTGCCGTTTGCTTACCAACTAAATCGAAACGGATGGTAAGGTAAATGGCAGCCTGTGGCACAACAGCATCTACGGAAAAACCTTCTTCTTTTAGTTTGATGAAACCCTCGTAAATGCGTGTGAGTCTTTCTTCCAGCTCTGCCTTAAAGTGGGTAAAGTATTCCTTCATATCCTCTTTTTGCGACAGGTATCTTGCCGTAGCCTTTTGCTCAGCCATGGGTGCCCATGCGCCAATGTGGCTCAGTATTGCTTTCATTTTACCAATTAGTTCGGCCGGCCCTAGTGACCAGCCAACGCGAACACCGGTTGCCGCAAACGCTTTGGAAATTCCACCCACAAAAATGGTATACTCTTTCATTGCAGGGCGAAGGGCTACAGGATTATAATGCACCGTATCGCCATAAGTAAGGGTCCAGTACATCTGGTCAAACATCACATAAAGCTTCTTCTCATCCGCACCACGTTTAGCGTTTTCTTCTAGTACAAGATCACAGATTTTTGCTAGCTCTGATTTACTTAAGGTAGTACCTGTGGGATTTTGCGGGGTACACAAACAAAGCAAAGTAGCGCCGGGAATATGTGGTGCAAGCTCGTCAGCTGATGGCATAAAGAGGTTGTCGGCACTTGCTTCTATTTTACAATGTTCCGCCTCATTCATGTGTACATAGTGGTTGTTATTCCACGATGGAACGGCATAGATTACTTTGTCTCCTTTATCAACTATGGCTTTAAAAATGGTATAAATCAGCGGACGTCCGCCGGCAGCAATCAATATTTCATTGGTTGCATAATCCAGCGACTGGCCATCTTTTAAAAACTCGCCTACTGCTTTGCGCAATTCAGGAATACCGTCGGCAGGAGGGTAATTTGTATAATGCTCCTGGTAAGCTTTAATGATCTCCTCTTCCAACCGTTTCGGGATAGGAAAAATAGAGGGATCAAAATCTCCAATAGTAAAGTTGTAGATCTTCTCACCATTGCGAATGCGTTCGCTAATGGCGTTTCCCAACTTTACAATTTCGGATCCAATTAAAGTCTCAGACAGGTGGCTTAGTTTCATTACAATTACCGGTTTTTAGTATGGATGAGTGATGTTGGCAAGATATAAAACCTTTACTTCTCTACTACAGTCAACAAAAAATAAGAAACAGCCCCCGGCATAAAAGGTTGGCTGTAAAAAATTCAAACCTAAAGAAGAGCACGTCCGCAACAGCGGAAACAAAAAATGGCTTCCAAAGACTGGAAGCCATTTCAACTTTAAACTATCAACCAAACTAACTTTTTTGAGGCTTTGTTTTATTGTACTCAGACTCGGCCTTTTTTGCTTTTTCAAAATCCAGTATTACACCATTGATGCAATATCGTAAACCTGTTGGCGGTGGTCCATCTTCAAACACATGGCCTAGGTGTGATTTGCATTTGCCGCATTGCACCTCGGTACGAACCATCCCGTGCGCATTATCGGGTGTGTAAATGATAGCGGACTTGCTAATTGGTTCGTAAAAGCTGGGCCATCCGCATCCACTGTCAAACTTTGTATCGCTTTTAAAAAGTGCGTTTCCGCAGGCAGCACAGTAATACGTACCAATCTCACTAAACTTTTCAAACTTACTTGTCCATGGCCGCTCGGTTCCTTTTTCACGTGCTACCCTATAAACTTCATCGGGTAACAGCTGCTTCCATTCTTCGTTGCTTAATACAACAGGTGTAGTGTCTGTTTTGTTGAATGCTGTATTTTTCTTTTGATCGCTCATAACAACTTTTATTGGGTGAAGGCGTTTGCGCATAGCAACCAGTCCACAATACCGCTGCCACTGCCACTAAATAAATTTTCATACAATTTTTCTTCTTGCTAAAGATACGTTTGAGGGGTGCAGAAGGTTTGATGAGCCATGATAAAAGATAGCCAACTTATTGGCAATGCGAGTATAACGGTGTTAAAGGAAATATAAACGCCCACCCTTATATTTGCTGCTCATTCAAGGATTTTAGCTAAATGTTCAATATCATTTTATTTGGCCCTCCCGGTAGCGGCAAAGGCACGCAAAGCGAAAGGTTGATTGCCAACTATGGTTTCAAGCACCTGTCTACCGGCGACCTGCTTCGTACAGAAATAGCCGCTCAAACGCCGCTGGGACTGGAGGCAAAAAACTTTATGGACAAGGGCCAACTGGTTCCGGACGAAGTAGTAATAGGTATGATTAGCACGGCGCTGGAGAAAAATCCAAAAGTGACCGGTTTTTTATTTGATGGCTTTCCACGGACAGAGGCGCAATCTGAAGCATTGGATAAACTGCTGAAGTTGAAGCAAACAGAAATTGGCGTGGTATTGGCCCTTGATGTAAGTGAAGAAGAATTGGTACAGCGCCTGCTGAATCGCGGATTGACCAGCGGCAGAAGCGATGACAATAATGAAGAAGTAATCAGGGCAAGAATTGTAGAGTACCACAAAAAGACATCCGCTGTGGCAGAGTACTACAGGCAATTTGATAAAGTAGTACACATACCCGGCGAAGGGACAGTAGATGAAATTTTTGCTGCACTACGAGCAGAGATTGATACCCGAAAATCTTAATACACTAACCTCCGGCATCAACCGGGGGTTCTTTCTTTTTCCCCTAATTGCTGCATTGTATGACTACAGAAAAACTAGTGTTTCTTAAAACTGAATTCGTTGCTGCACTGCGGCGTTTGCAGCCCGGACAAAAAGGTGCATGGGGCAAAATGGATGCGCAACAAATGGTGGAGCATTTCAGGCAGTCGCTGAAAGTGGCCAACGGTAAAATACAATTGCCTTTACATAATCCAGATTTGGAACGGCTGGAAAAAATTCGCAGCTTCCTAATGACTGAAACGCCGTTCAAGGAAAACACTAAATCGCCGGTACTGCCAGAGGAGCCTTCACCACACCGGTTTCCTTCGTTGCCTGAAGCTATTGATGCATTAGAGGTAGAGCTAAACGATATGTTTGTGGTGTATGAAGCCACGCCGGGTAAAACCATTTTGAATCCAGTGTTTGGCGAGTTAGACTATACCCAACAAATCCAATTGATTTATAAGCATGCGATGCATCACCTGCAGCAGTTTGGCGTAGTATAACATACCCGTTGATTCCATAGTACCTAAATACATCTTTAGTTTTCTTTACAAGAATTCTTTTACTTCTCTTCTCTTCCACCTTGCCTGTATGCGGATGATCTTCATCAGCACCCCTCCTAACTTTTATCATTTTATGCGCTTATAGCTACCGGTAAATTTATTGTCTAAAATGTAGGCCATGAATACCATTTTAATTGCTACCGATTTTACTATTGCGGCGCATAATGCACTTGTATATGGGGCACAACTTGCAAGAGATCTGCAAGCTCATATTATGTTGGTAAATGTGGTGCAACCGGTCATGTATTCTGCCGACATGATCAATATTGTAAACAACGATGAACTGGTGGCAGAGAGTGTGAGTTTGCTGGAGTTTGAAGCATCTTCGGTTAGCCGCTATGGTGTACCGGTAGACGTAAAATGTGTAGATGGAAATGCAACAGACGAAATCGTAGCGCTAGCCCGTCAAACCAATGCCTCGTGGGTTATAGTTGGTATGAAAGCAAAAGACAAGCTGTTTAGAAAGATATTTGGCAGCAATGCGGTGAGCATTAGCCGCGCTAGTTCTATCCCTTTGATTGTGGTACCTGAGCATGCAGCTTATATCGCTCCATCCTCTATTGCTCTTGCTAATGATCTAGATGAAGATATTAGTATGCACACACTTCATCCGCTACAGGAGTTGGCGCACTGTTTCCAATCTTACTATTCATTTTAAAAGTGGTAGATAAGCCCAACCAGGAGGAAGTACAAAGATTGCACAATGCTTCCGCCATAAAATGGCACCTAAAGGAGTTGTATACTTCAGAAGAACTGTTGGATGATACGGATGTAGCACATGCCATCAATGCATTTGTTGAAAGCCATGACGTAGATATGGTTGCCATGGTAGCCCGCGAACACAATCTTTTACAAAGAATATTTACGCGCAGTCACATAAAAGAAATGATGTACGAAGTGCATGTTCCGCTAGTAATACTTCCTGGTCAGCCTAACTACAATCATGAATTGGCACATGCAAAAAACTTCCTGGGCAGGAATGGTGTAAGTAATTTAAGAGCCATACGTAATTAGGTTCGGGACCAACGATCAAAATAATGCCCTGGACAAAAATGAAAAAGCCGTGAAGGTTGTTTCACTGCTTTTCTTATTGGAACCGTTGCCGGTAGAGGGTTGAATAATTAGCTTTTTAGTTTTGAAGGTTTTCCAGTCTTTTTTCATTGATGATGGTAATAACCCCGCCATCAATATCAATTAGCTTTTCTGTTTTAAAATCTCCCAGTGTTCTTATCAGTGATTCAGTTGCGGTTCCCGCAATGCTTGCAAGGTTATCGCGGGTTAAATTAATCTTGTAATCCTGGCCATTGATCTTGAATTTTCTTTGCAACAGGATTAATGCATCAGCTACTTTTTTGCGCAGCGAATTATATGCAAGTCCGGATAAATGTTCTTCGGTTTCTGAAATATAGGTGGCCATCATCTTTATGAACTTTGTTGAGAACGCATGATCGCCATTAATTAATAATTCAAATTCTTGCTTTGGAATAATTGCAAGCTCCGTGTCTTCCATGGCTTCCGCTGTTTCTTTATATTGGCAGTTTTCCAGCAGAGCCTTGTAGCCTAAAAAATCGCCTTCGTTGTATAAACCCAGTACAAGGTCTTTTCCGTCATCGTTTGTTTTATACGTCTTCACCTTTCCTTTTATTAAATAGAAAAGTTTAGATGGGCGGTTCCCCAGTAGATAAATCTGTTGCTTCTTTTTACATTTTTGTATTTCTCGATGGCTGGTGAAATTGGTAATGATGTCGCCTTCAGCAATGTCATCATAAGCGGCGGCAGCTTGTGCTTCCATTAAGTAGCTGTCATGAGAGTCTTCAGCTTTTTTTAAACGCGTCTCAACAGCGTTAAGCAGTTCTGTACCAGTAAAAGGTTTTGAGATATAATCGTCGGCACCAAGTTCCATTGCTTTTCTAAAGTTGTGCCGCTCTGTTTTTGCTGTTAAAAAAATAAAGGGAACATGTTTTACCTGGGGGTTCTTTCTAAGTAGGTGCAATACACCATACCCATCCAGGCCGGGCATCATAATATCGCTTACTACCAGGTCCGGTATTTCTTTCAATGCAATGCCGATTCCATCTTTGCCGTTGGCAGCTGTAAATACCGTGTAGTCAGCTAGCTGCAAAATTTCGGCGGTGTTATTCCTGATGTCATCGTTGTCCTCTATCAATAAAATCTTTTTCACGGGTTTAGTTTTAGTTTCTATGGTTGACAAAGTGCAGATGCACCCGGGTGGTGCATTTGTACCCCAGCCAACATCACGTGAATAACGGAGATCAGCTTAACGGTAAATGTACCTTGCTTATCTCCGTACTTTTTATGAGGGAAGTCACTGCAGGTTATGATGTTTGTCAATGGACTAAGGCAGGCTACCGTACCATGGCAAGGGTCTCTAAAAACCGATTTGTAAAATCACCGTGTATTTTTTTAAGTGATGATAACACTCAGAATTTGTGCTGACATGCATCATTTCACACGGTTGTAGGCCATTGTAAATTGAGGTTCTTAATACATCTTGCCATGATTAGTAAATTAAATGACCTCGCAATCGAAGAACTACTGAATGAAAGTGTGATTGGTCGCCTTGGTTGCTCCGATGGGGGGTTTACCTACGTGGTACCAATTAGCTATGCCTATGATGGAGAGAATATTTACGGGCATACACACGAAGGAATGAAGCTTGAACTCATGCGCAAGAATCCTGAAGTTTGTTTTGAAGTGGACAACACGACAGATATGGCGAATTGGAAAAGCGTAATAGCGTGGGGCACGTTTGAAGAACTAAAGCAGGACCAGGAAAAGGAGCGGGCATTAAGCTTATTGCTTCAGCGTCGGCTGCCGATCGCCTCGAGTAACACTACTCACCTTGGACCAGAGTGGCCATTTAATTCAACTACCGCTGAAATTCAGAAAGAAGCAGGCGGTGTGTTTTTCCGCATTCATTTAAATGACAAAACGGGTCGATTTGAAACAAGTCAAAACTATTTTAAGTATTAAGCAGTTTTCATCTTAACCATTACTGCCAGAATATATAATAGCGCACCTGCGATACGGGTGCGCTGTTATTTAATGCAATTGTAACTGGTTTAGAGGAACGATTTTTTAGCTGCAAGTTGCTATGCAAAATTTCTCCACAAATGCTACATGGATAAAGCCTGTGGCCCAGGCAGGACTTATTGCGAAGGGAATTGTATACTGCCTCACTGGCCTGCTTACATTATTCGCAGCCCTTGGTATTGGCAACGCCAAATCAGGTGATGCAAATAAGGGGGGTATTTTAAAAATGGTTGATGAACAGCCATTTGGAAAGGCTCTCCTCGGCATTATAGCAATTGGCCTGTTTTGCTACGCCGCATGGCGGATAATAATGGCCGTAAAGGATACGGAGCACAAAGGCACTCAACTAAAAGGTTGGGGGCAACGGATCGTATACGTTTTTAGCGGCCTGGTATATGGATCGCTTGGCGTACTTGCGATTAAACGGGTTTTGGATAAAGGTGTGGGTGGGGGCAACAATCGTCAGCAGTTGGCATCTGAACTATTGAATAAGCCGCTGGGTATATGGCTTGCTGGCATAGTGGCATTGGGCATGATTGCCGTTGGAATAATGCAATTGCACCGCGCATGGTCGGGCAAGTATAAAAAGTATGTGCAGGAAGCGGGTTACGATCTAAAGTCACGGTCGCTGCTAATTAAATCAGGACAGGCAGGATATACCGCTCGTGGTATTGTTTGGCTTATTGTAGGCTGGTTGTTTATGAAGGCAGCCCTCAATTCAAACGCAAAAGAAGCAGGTGATGCAGCTGATGCCTTCAAATGGTTACAGGACAGTACCTACGGGGATATTCTATTAGCAGCTGTTGCACTCGGGTTAGTTTGTTATGGAATATTTATGTTTCTCCGTGCACGATATCAACCAATACATACAAATTAACGATGCACATTAAATGTATAAGCGGCCAAAAAGAATATATAGACCGGAGTAATAGAAAAAAAACTGCGCTACTTTTGAGGTTCTTAAAAATTTACCATTATGAAGTTCTAGTTCAGTCAGCATTTTGTTGTTGACGTACTGTTTAGATTATTGAATTGTGTAGCAGTGCTGCGCTATTATTTAACAGGGAACTTTATAACCATGACCAATCAAACCATTTCCACCAGGAAAACTTTCTCATCTATTTTCCAATTCATCAAGCTTTCTATTAAGGGAAGCAATGAAGATTTTACTACCGGCAGCATTCGGCGGGCAGTGTTCATGCTTGCCATACCTATGATTTTAGAAATGTGTATGGAAAGCGTTTTTGCCGTTGTTGATATTTTCTTTGTCGGCAGACTTGGCCCGGATGCAGCGGCTACTGTAGGGCTTACTGAATCATTTCTCACCATTATTTATTCTATTGCCATTGGTTTAAGCATGGCCGCAACCGCAATGGTGGCCCGCCGTGTGGGTGAAAAAAATACGGAAGAAGCATCCCGCTCCGGTATGCAGGCAATACTATTGGCGTTGGTATTTACCATTGTGATTTCCATAGCGGGAGTGATTTACGCCCCCAACATTTTACAACTGATTGGTGCCCCGGCAAGCGTTTTAGCCATTGGAGTTCCTTACGCACGGCTGATGTTTGGTGGTTGTATTGTCATCATCATGCTATTCCTGATTAATGGAATTTTTCGCGGAGCAGGTGATGCCAGTATTGCTATGCGAAGTTTATGGATCGCTAATATTATCAACATTATTCTTTGCCCGATAATGATTTATGGCATTGGTGATTTTAACGGGTTCGGACTAACAGGCGCAGCCGTTGCCACCACAATTGGCAGGGGTACAGGTGTAGTTTATCAGCTGTTTCATTTGTTCAGGGGCAATCGCATTTTAAACATGAAGCTGAGTTATTTACTACCCAACTGGAAAGTACAGCGAGGGCTTTTAAATGTTGCTTCTACTGCAACGTTACAGTTTTTGGTTGCCTCAGCAAGCTGGATCTTTTTAGCGCGTATCATTGCCGGGTTTGGAAGTTCTGCCATTGCCGGTTACACCATTGCACTACGTATTCTGATGTTTTTTCTCTTACCCGCCTGGGGATTGAGCAATGCGGCCGCTACGCTTACGGGGCAAAACCTCGGCGCCAATCAACCCGACCGTGCTGAAGCAAGTGTATGGACCACGGCCAAATACAATATGACCTTTATGGCGTTCGTCACGCTTATTTTTTTGTTTGCAGCCGCGCCCATTGTTTCGCTTTTTAACAATGATCCGGAGGTTCTGAGAATTGCCACACAAGCCTTGCGTATTGTAAGCCTTGGGTACGTTTCTTACGGAATAGGGATGGTATTGATGAATGCCTTTAACGGAGCAGGAGATAGCCTCACCCCAACATGGATTAACCTGGTTGGATTCTGGGCATTTCAAATTCCATTAGCCTACACATTGGCCATCATTTTTAAACTAGGGCCGCTCGGTGTTTTTGTAGCCATATTAATTGCAGAAACTTCTATCACAATTGGCACGTACCTCATTTTTAAAAAAGGGAAATGGAAGTTGGTTAAGATTTAAGCAATACACATTTCCAGTAATGGGGAGACGATTATTTTACCATTGATGGCTTGGTTCTTTAAGTGCCTTTTTCTACGGCGTTCAGCCAGCTTCTTAGTTGGTGACGATGCAGATCTTTCTGCTGACCTGCAGATTTTAGAACAAGTCTGCCAGTGTAGGCGCAGGTAGTTCAACCTCAATTCAAGTAAAAATTCACATCCAATCAATTACATTTATTGAAATACTTTGTATGGACAGACAAATAGACAATCAAAAACTGCGACAGGTATTCTTTTTACTTTTCCTCATTTTCCTGTTCATTTTTCTGTTTTTGCAAATGCATGCCTTTTTGCCGGGGTTTCTTGGCGCCATTACTTTTTATACGCTGATGCGCAATTGGATGGCTTACCTGGTTGATAAAAGAAAATGGAAAAAGTCGCTTGCTGCAGCTTTGCTCTTGCTGCTATCGTTTCTCGTGGTGTTGGTACCAGTTATACTTACCATCAATATTTTGTCGGACCGTATTGGCAATGCAATGGAGAATAGCAATCAAATGGTTACGGCCTTCAACGGTTTTGTGCGAAGAATAGAACAGCGTTTTGGAATATCCATCCTAAGCCGGGTAAATACTGGAAATGTAAGCAGCACCGTTGCAAATATTGTAAAGGGCCTCGCTAATGCCACTTTTAGTTCCATCACTTCTATTGCCGTTATGTACTTCATTCTTTATTTCATGCTGGTAAGTAAAAACAAGATGGAGCAATGGGTGCACGACTTCATACCCATGCGCGATGAAAATGTTAACGTAGTGGGCAAGGAGATGAAAAGTTTGGTTATATCCAATGCACTTGGAATCCCATTGGTGGCAATTTTACAGGGAATTGTAGGGCTGGTGGCCTACCTCGTATTGGGTGTGAACGATGTGTGGTTTTGGTTCATTTTTACCTGCATCGCGTCCATGCTTCCTTTTGTAGGGGCTGCGCTGGCTTATGTGCCGCTCTGCATTGTATTATATATGGGTGATGAACACTGGAAAGCCTTATTTATGCTCATCTACGGTTTTGGTGTAATTGGAACGGTCGACAATGTCTTTCGCTTTATGCTGCAAAAGAAGATGGGCGACGTTCATCCTTTAATAACCGTTTTTGGCGTAATCATTGGGATAAACCTGTTTGGGTTCATCGGGCTAATCTTCGGACCAATACTGATTTCAATGTTTATCCTTCTGGTAAAAATTTATATGAGCGAATTTGTAGAGAGGAGAAAAGCTGCTGAAAATCAGCTGAAAGTGTAAATTTTTACTCAAGTCGGGGAAATTTTAACTTGCCAGGGCACAATAAACACTCTACTTTGCCTGTTCCTATTCTGACAAAGTAGATTATTTAACTTGAAAAAAGCCCCAAACGCCAATGCATAAGTTTTCCAGGATGCTGAGCGCAATGTTGCTTACTGTTATAGTAGGAAGTACATTTCCAGCCAACGCTAAAAATTTTGATGGACCCGATCCCAAGAATTTTCCTTCACTTCTTTCCTCTGCTGCCGATGCCCCGATCATGAAACGCGCCGCAGATTCGTTGTACGATATTATTGGATTAGGTAGCTACGGTTTGGAAAGAGAAGTATTTTTTTCGGCTTACAAAGGGTTGCAATTTTTCAAAACGAAGGACGCGTTAAAAAAGAGTAACCTGCTAACCGTTTGTGATTATAGCCAAAGCATCAATAATAAACGCCTGTACGTAATTGATTTGCTAAATGGCAGGTTGCTTTTCAACACTTATGTGTCTCATGGTAAAAACAGCGGCGACGAATTTGCGAGCTCTTTTTCCAACATGACCAACAGTAACATGAGCAGTATTGGATTTATGATTACTGCAGAAACTTACAGTGGCAAAGCTGGATATAGCTTGCGTTTTAACGGAATGGAGAGGGGCATCAACGATAAAGTTAGAAACCGCGATATTGTTTTACACGGTAGCAGGTTTGTGAACGAATACATTATGAATGATCGTGGCACGATAGGTAAAAGTCTTGGTTGTCCGGCGGTTCCCTACGGCGTTCATGCCCGAATAATAGACGTAATTAAAGGTGGCAGCTGCTTGTACATTCATGCTCCCGACGAAATGTACAAGCGCGTTTCCACTGTATTGAATGCCCGTTTTGATTTGGACGCAACGTCACTTGCCTTATCTCAAAACACCGCAGCCGAGGTTAGCCTAATGGGATCATCAGCTTCTAATTCGGTTTCTACTTTAAAATAATACTTGTCGTTAGAATGTGGAGGACCGCAGTGATGCGGTCTTTTTTATTTTACCGCAGCGCGGAAAAGGTTAAGTAGAATAATAGCTCCAATGTACAGAACATGAAAAGTTGAAGCTTGAGGACGAACGAGTGTAATACTACAGACCGATTAAATAATGACCAGGTAAGCTACCCACTGGCTAACAGCACCTATCAAAAGTCCCCAGTAAATATCGTACGGTCGATGGTCAGAAACGATTAAACGGGAGGTACACACAACGCCGGCTGCAATTGTTGCAATTACGATGGGGAGACCCATTGGTTGCGAGGAGGCCATTGAAAGTAATATCATATAAGCCGCGGCACCACCAACACCCAAAGCATGTAGGCTGATTTTAAAATAGCTGTTCGCCATTAACGCGGCGCTGGTACTCAGAAAAATTCCCAGGAACAAAAAGGTAATGACAGGTGGCGAGCCCGGCAGATTTTTGCTTACGTAAAAAGCCCAAAAAAAATAAATAACGGAGGTAACGTATGGTATAATGCGTTCTTTTTGAGTACGCAGAAAAATAGAATCAGAAAACTTCAGCCTCCACAAAAGCAACACTGTTACAGCTGGAAAAAAAGCTGTGATCACAAAAATGGAGACCAAGCGGATGAGCTTTTGTTTTTCATCTAGTACTGCAAAAGCATAAGGGTGAACGTAAATAACGTATGCTGCCAGGTAAACCGGAATAAATAGCGGATGCAAGACATAGGACACCAGTTTTGCGATCAACCGAAGCCATGCCGGTTGTGCTACGGGCAAATTTGTTTGCTGTTGCAGGGAAGTAGTGGTCATTAAAATAAATTAGAGCTGCTTTCTGAGGCGGGCTACGGGCAAATTTAGTTGTTCACGGTATTTGGCCACGGTACGGCGGGCAATATTGTAACCTTTGTCTTGTAACATGTCGGTGAGTTGTTCGTCACTTAGCGGTTTGCGTTTGTCTTCCGCTTCAATCATATCGCTAAGAATTTTCTTAACCTCTCGTGTACTCACCTCTTCACCGCTTTCGGTACTCAGGGATTCGCTGAAGAAAAACTTAAGGCGATAAGTGCCAAACTCGGTTTGTACAAATTTGCTGTTGGCCACCCGGCTCACGGTACTAATGTCAAGGCCGGTCATTTCCGCAATATCCTTTAAGATCATTGGCTTCAGCGTTGTTTCATCACCCGTTAAAAAGAACTCTTGCTGGTAGTTCATAATGCTCGACATTGTTCCGATGAGCGTTTGTTGCCGCTGCTTGATCATATCAATAAACCACTTGGCAGAGTCTATTTTCTGTTTGATAAAAAGGACAGCCTCTTTCTGCCGCTTATCTTTCTTTGTACCTTTTTCGTAATCCTTCAGCATATCCCGGTACCCTTCGCTTATGCGGAGGTCAGGTGCGTTCTTACTATTCAGTGTAAGTTCTAAAACGCCGGCGTTATTAAAAATGAAAAAGTCGGGAACCACATAGCTTTCGGCTTTGTTTACTTCGCCAATATTGCCACCGGGCCTTGGGTTTAGTTTGATGATCTGGTTGATCACGTCCCGTAATTGCTGATCCGTTAGCCCTAAGCCCCGTTGTATTTTTTCGTAATGTTTCTTGGTAAATTCCTCAAAGTATTTTTCAATCACCTGCATCGCCAATTCTACTTCTTTTCCCTCACGTAGTCTGCGTTGCAATTGAAGTAGTAAACATTCTTTCAGGTCGCGGGCACCAATACCGGGCGGGTCAAATTGCTGGATCTGTTTGATCATTGCCTCAATCTCAGCTTCATTTACCGCAATGTTTTGCCTAAAAGCTAGATCGTCTGCAATCGAAGATATTTCTCGGCGCAAATAGCCATCATCATCAATACTACCTACTACTTGCTCGGCTATTTTATGGGTGCGTTCGTCAAGCTCCATCATACCCAATTGGGTAATCAGCAAATCGTGAAAGCTTGTTTCAACCCTTACCGGAATGACTTTGCCTTCGTCTGCTTCGGGGTAATTATCGTCGCGGAGTTTATAATCGCCCACTTCGTCATCACTGTCCGACACATATTCACTCAGATCAATATTGTCATATTCATCAGCGGGAGCCTCTGCTTCGTATTCTTCCTCTCCTTCGCTGGAGAATTCATCTTTCAGGTCGTCGTTGTATTCGTCGTGGCCATCATCGCTTTGTTCCAGCGCGGGGTTTTCTTCCAATTCTTCCTTTATTCGTTCTTCAAGGTTAGCCGTCGGAACCTGCAGCAACTTCATTAATTGAATTTGCTGAGGGGATAGCTTCTGCAGTAACTTTTGCTGTATTGATTGACTTAACGACATTGTTTCTTTTTCTCCTTCAAACCGCGAAAGTCGGCATTAAGATGTTTTAATTTTCCCAAAAAACAGATTTCTGGCCTAAACATTGTGGACTAGAACTCCCGTTGTAAATTTACACACAAAATGCCTGTACATGCGCAGCCTTCTCATTTGTTTCTTTCTTCTTTCTTTAGTACCTGACCCGGTTTTTGCACAACCAGTAAGTATCGGCGCAACACCGATTGGTCGCGAATATTCCAGTTCGTGTTATTACGCGACAAATGCTTTCGACAGCAGCAAATTCATGCTATCTACCCGCGGTGCATTTCAAACAAATAAACGTATTCAGTTGCTGCCTAATGAATTTTACACACGTCACCTGGCTTTTTTTTGTAGAAAAGAATTACAACTTGAAAAGGTGACCAATGTTCCCATCCGATTTAGATTGGGAAGCCTGGATTACACAAACATGTTGGAAGGAAAAGGCTTGGGAGCTACCCAAACCGGGCGAAAGAACTAGCAATTGTTGCCTCTTTTTTCGCTTGAATGTGGCCGCCCCTTTTCGATTTGAAATGAAAGCTAAAAAGGAACTTTCAAAAATTTACCAACGATTACTATTGCCTTAATTCCAACAGTTATTTAGCAGATACGAAAAGCTTTAGTGAAGCGATATGCCCATAGACTTTACTACCGCAAAAAACAAAATGAACTTATATATCAAATGCACGATGAAGTTTTGTGCAATAAAAAATACGATCGTAAGGCCGAAAGACGGCAGCGTTTTGATTACATAAAATCGCCCGCTGGCGAAACCTACATAAAAGCAAACGGGGATCATTACAAGCAAGCCCGTAAAATCGTCTGTCAGGGGTATTGATTGAGTAGTAAAAAATTTGGTGACTTTCACTACAAGACTCAAAAAGATCGGTAGCACAAGAAACCCCCATAATAAATACACGCTATTTATTTCAGCGGAAAATACCATTTGGTCGTAAAACCATTTTCTTTTTTTAAAAGTGAAGGGCCAAAATACAAGGGCCAGTAAAGGGATGATAATAAGCAATAGAAATTTCGACGTGGTAGCAGACTTGGCCTTGAATACCCGGGTGACTTCATCCATTTGCATTCCATTTTGCAGCAGCAAGTTTACCTGTTTTGTTGCATAATTACCATAATAACGACTGGTCACATGATACTTCAACTGCATCGACAAGCCATCGAACAATGGAAAGAGTAAATAGATGATTACTAGGAGTAAAAACAGCGACAACGGCTTAAAATATTTTTTTCTAATTCCATTGCAGTAGTCGAGCGATACCTTGCCTGGTGCCGTAACCAAAGCTTTAAGTGTAGTAAAAAAGGTTCCTTCAAAATGAGTAACAAAATGGAATCCTTCTTCCACTAAATGAAGAATGGATTTGTCGTGGTTGGTAAAAATCTTTTCGCCACACTGGCTGCAGAATTTGCCGGTAATTATGGCGCCGCAGCTTTTACAACTTTCATTACTATCCGGCATAGAGAGCTCTTCTGGTTGCATAAAGCTTGAAGATAGAAAGAATAGTAGAAAATTTTAAACGGTGATGTTGACAATGAAAAGCTCATACCCAGAACTGCCGGGTATAGATCTTGCCACGATGCCAATGCTCTTTTTTCTAAGCAGACACACTGTTTGCAGCCAATACTTTGTTGATAGCCGCCACCATCTTCTCTCCTTTTTCCTGTATTTGCGCTGCTGTCCAAACTAAACTAATAGCAGTAGATACGCAACGGCTCATGATGGCGTCGCTTGCTGGAAATGCATCAGCTGCGTATTGTTTGAGCTGGTTGCTTACCGCAGTAGACTGCCTGTTGAGAAAATCAACATTGCGGAGGTGATCCCATTTGCGGATGTAGTGCCAGTTGTTATTAAACCAATAAAAGTTCCCTGCGAGAATTCCCTGCGCTTTCATTTCCTCAACTACGGCCTGGGTAATTTCTGCGGTAGGTAAAAACCAACTGATGAAACTGTAGCTATCGCCTGCAGGATCGGGCACGGTACGGAAAGAGATTTCCGACACTGTTTCTAAAATAGCCCTGAGCTGTTGATTATTTTTCTTTTGTATTTCAAGGAACTGATCAAGTTTGCGGATTTGCGCAAGACCCACAGCTGCGTGCAGTTCACTTATTCTAAAATTGTAACCCACAAACGGATGAAGGTCGGCGCCCCTGTCTACTCCTGTATGATCGTGGCCATGATCCTGGTAGCCATCGCATTTTATGTAAACGTCTTCTTTGTTTGTCATTACTACTCCTCCTTCGGCGCAGGTAATTGTTTTTACAAAGTCGAAACTAAATGTGCCTGCATCGCCAATGGTGCCGAGCATTTTGCCTTTATAGGTACCACCAATACTTTGGCAGGCATCTTCTAACAACAGCAGGTCATGTTCTGAACAAATGGTTTGCAGTGCATCCATATCTGCCATACTTCCGCACATGTGTACGGGCATAATACACTTTGTTCTTTCAGTAATGGCTGCCTTTACTGCTGCAGGATTTAGGGTTAAGGAATCATCCACATCTACTAAAACAGGTATTGCACCTACACTTAATACTGCTTCAAAGCTTGCGACAAAAGTAAACGTAGGCATGATGACCTCATCGCCTGCGCCAATACCAAGTGCGGCCATAGCGGTAGTGAGGGCAGCCGTTCCGCTGCTGACCAATTGGGCGTATTTCGATCCGAAGGTTTTTGTTATTTGTTGTTCCAGCTCTTTTGCTTTCCACATTCCCTTACGGGGGCCATCAAAACCATAGCGCATTAAGATGCCTGTTTCCAATACATCATTTACTTCTTTGCGCTCTTCGGCGCCCCATAGTTCAAAGCCTGGCATATAGTAGTATTTAAGAGAGGCAAAGGTAGAAGAATTGAACGCCCGATAAAGTGTATCAAAGGTGAAATATTTTGTACGGCTTGCAACCGCGTTAGAAAAAGCTGCAAAAAGATATACCGTACAAGTGAGTGATACAACCGGAGCCGGGCATATAGCATATACCCGGTACCAAAAAGCCTACACTTTTTCTACCTCACCTGTACCCATTCACTCACAACATTATTCCTGTCGACGGCGGCAATGAATAAACGGTCGGTATCCTGGGCCGGCATCATCGATAAGTTTATATCGGCCGATTTATCAGCTACAATTATTTTAATGAGGCTTGCATTGTCAATCGTTATCGTTTGTCCTTTCGGGATAGCATACACGGTAAATCCTTTGATGGGTTCTGCGCCGCGGTATAAAACCCGGACTTCATTTTTTGATAGATTATTTATTAGTGGTTTTAATGGAGGCACATCATCGATCCAAGGCATCGGCGGCACCAAAGCGGGATAGCGGTAGTAGTTGTTACGCAAGCTATCGTTCCACCCCATGGGATTGACTTTGAAAATTTTACTGCTGTAGAAAATGCTTCCGTTTACCTGTTCATTTTGGCGCAGGTAATTTATCTGATCCGGAATTTGGTTGCGGTTTTTCCATGGCCCTGCTTTAGCCTCTCCGCTGCGGTATATGCCATGACCAATATATAAATGGCGGTTGAAAGTGTTGGAAGCCCACCAATCGAGGAGCATTTTGTAATCCACCAGTTTGTGCCCAATTTCCCAATAGAGCTGCGGCGCTACGTAATCAATCCAGCCATTTTGCAGCCAGAGCAAAATATCCGCATGCAAATCATCGTAGTTAGTCACGCCAGCTCGGGATGCGCTGCCTCTCGGATCTTTTGAACTATTGCGCCAAACGCCAAACGGGCTAATGCCAAACTTCACCCGTGGGTTGACTAATTTGATGGTTTTGCTCAGCATTTTAATGATCGTATCCACATTGCTGCGGCGCCATTCATCGTGGCCCATGCCATTACCAAAGCGGGCAAAACTTGCCTGGTCAGGAAATTCTTTACCCGGTATTTTGTACGGGTAGAAGTAATCATCAAAATGGATAGCATCTACATCGTAGCGCTCCAATACATCGCGAATAATATTGTTTACATGCTGGCGCGCCTCTGGCAAACCCGGGTCGAAGTATTTGGTGGTGCCATAGGTTAAAAACCAATTAGGGTTGGTGCGGGTAATATGGTTGGCTGAAACAGAAGAACGCGTAACATTGAAAATAGCGCGATACGGGTTGAACCATGCATGAAACTCCATTCCGCGGCTGTGGCATTCCTCAATCATAAACTTTAGCGGATCCCAAAAGGGTGATGGCGCCAATCCTTGTTTGCCGGTAAGGTATTCGCTCCACGGCTCGTATTTACTGGGGTAAAACGCATCGGTAACCGGGCGAATTTGCACCACCACGGCGTTCATCCCATTCAGTTGGTGCAGGTCAAGGATCTTTGTAAACTCTAGTCGCTGTTCTTCTGGCGATAAAGTACGCTTGCTTGGCCAATCAATATTTTCGACGGTTGCAATCCACACGCCTCTAAACTCGTAATGTGGCGATTGTGCACTAAGTAGGTAGCTCGCTGTGGTAAGTAATGCAATAAAAAGTATCCTCATCTGCGTAAGTGTAATTTCAATTAAATAAGTAGGGGTGGAAATACTAACGAATTTTGTCGAGCAAAAAATTCAATTGTTTTGCCTCATCTTGATCCAGGTTGCTGGTAAGGTTATCGATTAAATGATTTAGTTTATCTAAACGCTCCAGTAACGCGCTGCCCTCAGTTGTGATGGTTACATCTACCAATCGTTTATCGGTAGCGCACACCTTTTTATCTGCCAGGCCTTTCTTTAACAGCCTTTCAACAATACGGCTGGTGTCACTCATTTTGTCCAACATTCTTTCGCGGATCTGGAGGGTTGACAACGGTTTGTTGTTGCCACGAAGGATGCGGAGAATGTTGTACTGCTGGTGAGTTATGTCTTCGCTTTCGAGCAATAGTTTCATTTTTTCAAGCAGGTGGTTACAAGTAAAAATGACGTTAACCATGGCTTTCTGGTGTTCATTTCTAAAGGCTGACTGCTGAATTTCATTTTCTATTCCCATTCATCCGTTTTTGCAAAAGTAGGCGTAAAGCTATCTAACTAAGATTAGATTTTTTAGAAATAGGTTCTATTAATGATGTGCTTACGAGCAGCGGGGATCAAACAATAAGCAGTATGCTACAACCTACGCATCCTTTTAATCTTTTTGCGATCTAAACTGTTGTATTTTCCTCTATCCAAACACGATGAACATGAGAAATTTTACGCCTGCTTTTTTCACTTACTGTGTACTCCTGATTCTTTTGCCCTCTTTTGCTTTTGCGCAATTACCCGAAGATGGCGTAGTAAAACTTAGGTCAGGAGACTTTTTTCCGGAAAAAAACCTGGCGGCAATTACCAAAGAGTCTTCTATTTTTTTGCGGAGCACCTTCGGCAATCAGCACTACCTCGCCTTACAATTTTATTCGCTGCCGGATAAAACCACAGAGGCTTTATTGAAGGCCAATGGAATTTTGCTCATCGATTATTTACCTGACAACACCTTTACCACTGCCATTAATAAAGACTTTGATCTGCAGGCAGTAAAAAGAATTCCTTCAATCAGGAGCATTTTTATGCTGGCACCCAACCAAAAGGCATCTGAGGAGATCAACCAGAAAAAATTTCCAAAATGGGCCGTGAAAGAAGCGGGGTTTATAGACGTAACGGTGATTACCTATGAAAAGTTTGACGGCAGTAAAGTAGAACCGGCCTTTGCGGCGATCAACGCAATTGTGGTCGATCAACAACCTATGTTTCGAACTTTCATAGTACGTGTACCGCAGGCAAGCATAGAAACTTTTCTGAGTTTGCCATTTGTTCAGTGGGTGGAACCTATCGATCCACCAAATCTGCCAGAGAATTTTTTGGGCAGAACCCTGCACCGCGTAAATATGCTGAATGATGGACTGCGTAACTTAAAAGGAACCGGTGTAAACATGGGCATTTGGGATGGTGGAAGTGTAAGCCCACACATTGACTTTGCGCCGCTGGCAACACGCTTGCGCAATATGGAACCCGGGGTGGCTTCTGACCACAGCACGCATGTGGCAGGTATTATGGCTGGAGCTGGAATAATTGATCCGAAGGCCAGCGGAATGGCATCCAAAGCAAGGTTGTACTCCTATGATTTTAATGGAAACATAGCAGTCGAAATGGCGGCAGCCATTCCCCTGTTCAACTTGTCGGTCAGCAATCACTCGTATGGCGGATCTGTTGCTACCTGTGCCCTGACTGGCAGCCAGATCGCCTATTCTAGCAACAGTAGAAACAATGATATTAACCTGAATAATTATCCCTACCACATGCATGTGCAGTCATCGGGAAACTCTCAAACCTCTTGTACCAATGGCTGGTTTACCATTACCGGAAGTTCTAAGCTGGCGAAGAACAACATTGTAGTAGCCAACATTACTACTACTGAAGCAATCTCCGGCAGTAGCAGTTTTGGTCCCACTGCCGATGGCAGAGTAAAACCAGAGATCAGTTCATTTGGCACCAACGTGTTTTCTACATTCTTACCGTACAATACCTACGGTACCATTTCTGGTACTTCTATGGCTTCGCCGGGGGTGGCGGGTACAATGGCATTGTTGGTAGAGCGCTTCCGGCAATTAAACGGAAATGCAGAACCACTTTCATCTTTATTAAAAGGGGTGGTTTGCAATACCGCTTTCGATCTTGGCAACCCGGGACCGGATTATAGGTTTGGCTTTGGCCGCATCAATGGATTGTTGGCAGTAAGAACATTAGAGGAAAATCGTTACTTGATCAACTCCATTGCTACAGGTGGAGTGAACGATGTATCGATCAATGTACCAAATGGTGCAGTTCGGTTAAAGGCAGTCCTCACCTGGAACGACCCTGCTGGTACTGTAAATGCTAACCCGGCATTGGTAAACAACCTGAACTTTAGTGTACTGAAAGATGAAGCATCCACTCTTCCATGGAAATTGGATCCGGTAAGCCCCGCCAACAATGCTACCCGTGGCGTAGACAATGTGAGCAATATTGAGCAAGTAACCATAGATAATCCTGCAGCAGGTACTTATGTGCTTAGGGTAGAAGGAACATCGGTACCCATTGGAGGTTCTCAACAATATTCAATAACATGGATGGTGGAGCAGCCAGGTATAGAACTGACCTACCCAAACGGCGGCGAAGCGTTGGACCCTGGGGCAGCAGAAACAATTACATGGGATAATGCTGGATTAACAGCCAACCAAACCATTGAATATTCCCTTGACAATGGCACCAGCTGGAACCCGATAGCTACCGTTGGTCCTGCCACTACACGTTTTACATGGACTGTACCGAATGTACACAGCGCAACCGTATTGGTGCGCATTACAAGTGGCGCGATTACGGACGTAAGCGACGCAGCTTTTACCATTCTCGGTATTCCCAAAAGTTTTGCCGTAGTCGAAAACCTCTGCATTGCGAACTCCGCCAGTTTCCGTTGGACCGCTGTAGCCAATGCCAGCCACTACGACATTTATAAATTGAATGAGAGCACTGGTGAATTTGACCTGGTTGCAAACAATGTTACTACCACTACACATTCAGTTGGTGGCCTTACACCAAACGAAACGGGTTGGTTTACTATAAGGGCGAAAAACAATTTGCTTGGCACGGTGAGTGATCGAGCAATAGCCGTCTATGCTACCGTGCCTGCCAGCACGATTTCAACCATTGGTGCAATAACGGGCGGTACCAGTTTCTGCGGAAACACTTCCGGGGTCACCTACAGTGTTAGCCCGGTAGCCGGTGCTACCAATTATAGTTGGTCCGTTCCATTCGGTGCCACCATTTCTGCAGGGCAGGGTACTACAAGTATTGTGGTTAGCTACGGACAGTCTGCTATTCCCGGTAATGTCAGCATTTTTGCCACGAATGGTAATTGCAAAACGCCTGAAACCATTTTGCCGGTAATGATAAAACCCACGCCGCGAATTACGCTTTTGCCGGGTGACACCGCTATTTGTGCGCCAGCGGCAGTTACACTTACAGTTTCAGAACCTGCTTTTGCCGGCGGCATTAGCAGTACAGCCTGTGGAGCCAACACGGTAAATGTAACCGTGGGCACCAATGCAGGACAAAATACCGCGACCACATTTCCTTCTGTATATGCTAACAGCCTGGAAAGCACAAAAAGCCTTCTATTATTCAGAGCTTCCGAGCTGACAGCGCTTGGTGTGGTGGCCGGAACAAAAATTAGCTCCATCGGTTTTGATGTGGTAGCCACCAATGGTGTGGGCCTTTTAAAAGGTTATTCTATCCGGATGGCGCTAACCACTTCACCAACTTTAACGGGTATGGCCCTATTCAATGCGGTGCCTGTTTTATATGAAATGGATTATACGCCCGTCGCCGGGATCAATACCCACACGCTAAACAATCCGTTTGTGTGGGATGGCACCTCCAACCTGTTGGTGGAAATTTGCCATAATAATGATTTAGGTTCGACCAATGAAGCGACCGCAAACGCTTCTGTAAATTTTAGTACCCCCGGCTTTACATCATACTCAGTTGTTACCCGCAGCAACCAGGGTTCCGTTTGTGAAATCTCCGGTAGTAATTTCGCTGCACCGAGTGGCACTTCCACCAGCAGGCCATTGATGATTATTAATGGGTGCACCAGTGTGAGCAATCCATCTACCTACACATGGGCACCATCCACCAATTTAAATACTACAGCAGGTGCCACAGTAATTGCCACTCCGGCGGCTACTACCACGTACACGGTCACGGCCACCAATGCAGATGGATGCTTTGCGACAGCATCCACCACCATTCATTTGCCCAATGCCTCCAATTCAACCGGTAGCAATAGCCCGGTATGCATTGGCAACAATCTGCAATTGTTTACTTCACCTGCGCAGGCTAATAAGTTTAGTTCGATTAAAATCACAGAGGTTACACAGTTTAGAAATGGTGCGGGTCAAACGCCCAGCTATCCGCCGTATGTGCCCCCCGTGCTATCTGGTAATGCAGATGATTATGTGGAGATCAGCAATATTGACAATACCAACGCCGTGAAAATGGACGGAGCAGTGTTCGAGTTTTGGGGGCCTGCGGCTTCAGGTGGTGCTTTATCGTTCAACCGCTCTTTTGCTTTCCCTCCCGGTGTAACCATTCCGCCGAATGGGGTATTGTTATTGCACCTGGGCGTGGGTCCTGATAATCCTGCAAACAGGTATTACAATACCGGTGGTAGCACCAATGCCATTACCTCGGGACAGGCTGGCGGTTACCTGGTAAGAAGCGGGGCTACCATTGTAGATGCAGTAGTTACCAACAGTGGTATTTGGCCTGCCGTTTCCGGCGTAACTGTTGCAGACTGGTCGGGAAACATAGCAGGTACTACGAATATTGCCGGAGTAGTGCGTACTGCAGCGGCAGACAATAACACCGCTACCAACTGGACAATTTCAAGTTCCGTTGCACAATCGCTGGGCAGCTATAATGGCACCTACAGCATTATTTCACCTTATAGCTGGAGTGGTCCAAACGGGTTTACTTCCACTGCTCAAAATCCTACGCTTCCAGGAATAACGGCAGCCGGGGCCGGCACTTACACGGTTACCATTGCAGGAGGTAACGGATGCAACAATATTCTCTCAACCGCAGTGACTGTGAATGGTAATAATGCACCATCGGTTACAGCTAGCTACCAGAATCCATTATGTGTTGGCGGAACATTACAACTGGTGGCCACCACATCCGCCGTGGGTGCCACCTTCGGCTGGACTGGCCCCGGCGGTTTTACTTCAACTACACAAAACCCGCAAATAGCAGGGGTAACTGCTGCAACTGCCGGAACCTATACTGTAAGTGTAACCTCGGGTGGGTGTACACAAACTGCTTCAACGTTGGTTTCACTGCGCCAAATGCAAGGTATTTATGCGGTGGGTGCTGAAGGAGATTATCTAACGCTTACAGCGGCCGTGAACGACTACAATACCGCCAGTTGCATTACCGGTCCAATCGTGTTTGAGCTTACAGCAAATTATGGAGGAGGAGAACAGTTTCCGATTACCATTATAAATAATCCCAATGCAAGTGCTACACGAACGCTTACCATTAGGCCTGCGGGCAATACCCTCTCCGTTGTTTCAGGCTCAGTAAACGGGGATGCGCTCATCCGGTTAGATGGTGCCCGACATGTAATCATTGATGGACGCATGCGGGGTACCGGCGAAAGCCGAAGCCTGACGATTGAAAATACTTCTTCCAGTTCGCTGGCAGGTACCGGTTCGATTACTTTCATTAATGGTGCCCGCAACAATACCATCAGGAACGTGGAAATCAACAGTGCGAACGCCAATACAGCTTCACTCTCAGCAGGTGTAATGTTTAGAACCACCAGTACTCCAAATGGCAACAGCTTTAATACCGTGCAGAATAATTTATTCAATTCATCCGCGTCCATACAAGGCAGGCAGGGAATAATTAATGATGGTAGCGCAGGTGCGCCAAACAGTGATAACACCATCACGGAAAATTCATTTAGAAATATCGTTCAAAGAGCCATTGCACTGAATGTCGGCACTGGTAACAATTGGACGATCAGCAATAACCATGTCTATTTCGACCAGGGAACCTTTGCTTTAATGCGGATGATTTCCATCAGTGCACCTACATCGGGCGGCCATACCATTTCAGGAAACTTTATTGGTGGAATCAGTCCCGGAGCTCTAGGGTTACTGAACCTTACCTCAGGCACTTCAAATAACTGGTGGGGAATGGAGTTGAATGTTGGATCGGTTATACCAACCATTGTTGCCAATAATGTGGTACGAAATGTAAACATGATTACACCCACACCGGCTGGCGATTACAACGTAGTAGGAATTGGTTGTATAGGTGGCAGGTTTGCTGCAACGGGTAATACCATTAGCAACCTCACCTCTACCGTTTCAGGACCGACGGGCACTAACCTCGCAGGTATCCTGTACCAGAATGCAAGTGCAACTACCGGTACGGACATTACGGGTAATACCATTTTTAGTTTGGTAAATGCTAACAATACCAACATCAATACGGCGGTGCATGGGTTGGCGGCTATGCTAACAGCCAATGAAAATGTACAGTTATCACGAAACAGGATATATAATCTTAGTATTCCAAATACGACTGCAAGCTCCTCGCTTATTTCGGGGATTGTAATTGACGGAACAGGTTCATCAGGCTCGGCACACCTGGTGAATAACATGGTTTCACTGGGGCAAAATGTTGGTAACAATGTAGGTGTGTTTGGGGTGAACCATACAACGGCACTAGCCGAATTGCGCATGAATTACAACTCTATTGTAATTGGTGGAAACACCTCCGGGTCAAATGCATCGGCTGCTTTGACACGCAACAACGCCACTGGAAATACACCGGTACAATTGCGTAACAACATTTTTTACAACGAGCGTACAGGTGGATCGGCAGGGAATTACGCGGTAATGAATAGCAATACTGTACCTGGGGCTGGTTGGAATGCGACTGCTTCAGATTTCAATAATCTGTATTCGGCCACACCTTCCAATACAGTGCTATGGGGCGCAACGCCCATGACAGCTGCGACGTTTAAAGCTACTTCGGGTGGCGATGCAAATTCATCTTCAGTGATGGTAAACTTTATGGATAAGCTTGTAGCGGATTTGCATTTAACCGGTGCATCGCAGGGTGATTTTAATTTAAAAGGAACACCGATTCCCGGTATCGCCAACGACTTTGATGGAGACCTGAGAAATCCTGCTGCCCCTTACATGGGCGCCGATGAATCGACCATTTCTTTACCAAACTTCCTGGTGAGTTTTACCGGTTCAATAAGAATAAGAGATGCAGAATTAAGGTGGAATACCAGCAATGAGATTAACCTGGAAAAAATGGAACTGCAACGGGCAAGTGCTGCGGCAGCTCCGGTTTGGAGTTCAGTAGCCTTGGTAAATGCAAGGGGATCCAGCAATGGCAATAGCTACCAGTCAACCGACAAAAATCTTGCGGATGGAAAATATTTGTATCGCCTGAAAATGATTGATAAATCCGGATATTCCAGGTACAGCAACATTGTAGTGTTGGATGTAATGCAACGTGGCGCATTTGTATTGAACCAGAATTATCCCAGCCCGGTATTGGGCGAAACGAGAATAAGCTACCAATTAGCGCGGGATGGGATGGTGACCCTAGAGTTAGTATCGGCGGATGGCAGGCGTTTATCTATCGTGCTAAACAAACAACAAGCAGCAGGCATGTATAACGTGGAACTCAACAGCACCAACCTGGATATTGCAAGAGGAATACTGTTTTACAAACTGACGGTAAAAGACAAAGATGGCAACATTTTATTCACCAGTACAAAGCAGATGATCGTGATTGAATAAGCAAGAAACTTTATGCAGCAGGAGGGCTTCAATGGAAACATTGGAGCTCTTTTGTGTTGAAGCGGTTAGCAGTTGGCAAGAACCCGTATAGAGTGAACCACTCCAAGAGAGTGGCTAACTCTAATCTTCCCACACCTTTAAGCCTTCGCTGCAGTTGGAACAAATATCAATATTGGCGCGGCTGGTCATGAGTTCCTTCCGGAACTGTTTGTAGTTGTCGTTGTTCCAAACCTGTTTGAAAGATTCCATTTTTAGATTGCCCAATCGGTGCGTAGCATCTTTATCAAAGCAGCAGGGAACCACCAATCCATCCCACGAAATAACATTGCCTTGCCAAAGCTTCCAGCAATGATTGCCGAGTCCGCTTTTGCTTTTCATCTTACCATCTTTGCCACGGCGGTATCGGCTGTATTTATCTATAGATGGAATGAGCTGATTGGGATCGTTTTCAAAATCGTACACCTGCGCTGTTTTAAACCGCACCTGGTCCACACCTATTTCTTTTGCCAGTTGTTTTATTTCTTCTATCTGGTGTTCATTGTGCTTTACCACCAAAAACTGGAAGAAGACAAACGGCGTTTTGCTGTTCAGCTCACGCTTCCATTTTACGATGTTTTTAGCGCCTTCCAAAACTTTATCCAGGTTGCCGCCTACGCGATATTGGCGGTACACATCGTTGGTGGTGCCGTCAATAGAAATGATCAAACGGTCCAATCCACTCTCTACTGTTTTTTTAGCATTGGCATCGTTCAGGTAATGCGCATTGGTACTGGTGGCGGTGTAAATGCCTTTGCCGGAGGCATATTGTACCATCTCCAAAAAGTCGGGGTTCAGGTAAGGCTCGCCCTGGAAATAAAAAACGAGGTAGGTCAATTCTTTATAAATATCATCAATGGTTCTGCGGAAAAAATCCTTTTCAAGCATGCCGGTTGGTCGGGTAAAGGCGCGCAATCCGCTAGGGCACTCCGGGCAACGCAGGTTACACGAAGTGGTGGGTTCAAACGAAATGGAAATAGGATAACCCCATTGAATTGGTTTGCCCACCAGCCGACTCAACCGGTAACTGCTCCACACTTTGGCTGCATTCCAAACACGGCGGGGAGTGGCTTTGCTAAAAAGGTTGATGGTATCGTTCCAGTTGAAATAAGGCATGGCGGTAAAATTAAGGTTGTGCAGGTAAATGGAAAGTAAAAGTTGGGTGGGGAGGCTTTTAGGCAGAACGCAAAGGCACATGTAGTTTTCACGAAGACGTGAGTTTAGGAAAAGACGCAAAGAAGTTTACGCAAAGTGCCCTCGCTGGTCTAAAATGTTACGATGGACACTTCAATCTAAAATGGTGTAGGACAGTGTCCGGTTAAAATATGGGTGTCACCATTTACTTAAGATGTGTCAGGTGAAGAACATCAACAGAGGTGAAAAGAGTGTGTAAACTATTAAGTAAGAAAAAGCCCTTTTGCTATAAGTTCATCATTCATTCACTTTGCTTCAAAAGGATTAATTTTAATTTCAAATTTTTTAGAATGGAAGCAATAAAAAAAACCCGTATCAAACGCACCGGAAACCAGCTAATTCTAACCTTACCCGATACTTTTGAAGCCGAAGAAGTGGATGTTCTCATTTGGGCATCGAACGAAGAAGCCTCTTTACCCCCAACCAACTTGAGCCAAGATTTATTGCAATGGTCTATTATGACCGATGAAGAGCTTTCGTTTATAAATGAAAAGCGAAAACACCTGAATGCATGGAAATGATATGTCTTGACACCAACATTTTAATTGACCATAAACGGTCGAAGCAAAAGGATACAACAAGGCTCTACCAACTTTCCACTCGGTACTCATTTGCCGTGACAAGCATAACAGCATATGAATTATACAGAGGTGACAACAGTGCAGAAGATGCTTTCTGGTTAAACTTCTTTTCCAAAATAACCATGCTCGATTTTACGGCCACTGCTGCAATGGAAGCCGGCAAGATCTACAAAGACCTAAAATCAAAAGGGATGATGATAGATATTGAAGATATTCTTATTGCATCTATAGCCATCAGCAATAAATTAAAAATTGCAACTGATAACATGAACCATTTAGGCCGGGTTGATAGGTTGGAGATTATTTGATTGATATCTGTGAAATATTCATCTTCGAGATTTTATGAGAAAGCAATAGTATCAATCCGAATATTCCTCTTCTACTCTTTTAGGAATGCTGTTTTGCATTCTACGCCTTTATCATTATACCTTATGAAATAAAATCCACCCGGTAATTCTGCAATGTCAAAAACTAATAGATTTCTTCCTGCAGCTACGGGTTTCACTTCGGATCTTATCTGCCGACCTGCTGAATTATAAAAATAAAAAGTTTTGCTATTACCAGAAAGTGAAGCTTCTAAAAAAATGTTATTGGTAGCCGGGTTAGGGTAAAGCCTGTTACCGCTCTTTGTTTTATTTGATAAAACTACAATACCCGAAAAGGTTACTCTACCATCCACGTTAATCATTTTAAGCCTGTAATAAACACTGCCGGTTTCACGTAGAAAGATTTGCGGATCTTTTACCTGGTAATTCCTTGTCGTTATAGTATTATAGGCAAGGATACGTGCGCCAACCTGGGAAAAGTCAATACCATTCAGGCTTCGTTCAACTTCATAACCCGCCATTTGTTGTTCTGTCTCTGTAGTCCAGTTAAGCTGTGCATCATGCTGCACAATGGCGCCTGAAAATCGTGAAAGGATTACCGGAATTACTGTTGTATTCCTGGTAACAAAGAAGGATGAAAAACTATTGATAGAAGCACTGAGTACATAGTTATCGCCCCACTGAGCAGCGGTTACTGGTACAGGATTCATTGAGTTGGTTACAACAGCTGAACAAGGGTCGCTGTTTTTAAAGAGAGAAAGATCGGCGATTGTGTTTACACCCGATGGTTGACCTAAAGAATTGGTAGCTGTCTTTAACGCTTCAAACTCTGACTTCTTCAGGTAAAGCCGGATGTCTACAGGTGTAGCAGGCTGCACCTGTGGCGTAATACTAATATTTCTATCAAGGTATAATCGTTTCTGCGCATCTTCTCTTACAGGCCCACTGTTTATATACAATGACGTGCTAACCAATCCAAGATTATTGCCATTTGCTTTTATTTCGCCTATGGCATCGCCTTTAATATCTGTGATGGGAACCCATACATTGTTGTTGCTGCTGTTAATAGTTATGTTGCTCATAGCAGTACAGGTATTGGCCACCCCGTTTGCAACAAAAGCCGGCGCCCTAAGTAAGTAATTGTTATAATACAATCCAGATGAAAAATTAGCAAAATTGTATTTTCTTGAGTACGCATTACTTACAGGGTCCCATTCAAACATTACTCCCCAGCCATAGTCGCCACCCCGGCTGGTAATGCCATACAATTTACCCTCACTATAGGTTACACCTGCCTGCGGATTGCTTCCGCTACTAACGGCAAGGTGTACCCGAGGTGTATATACTCCCGCCACAGGATCGTAAGTAAATAAAACACCTCTACCATTGTCACCGCCGTAATAAGTAACGCCATAAAACATGTTATTAACCAAAGTAAGTGTACCGTACGACCGGTTGCCGCCTGCTGCCGTAAAATTGTGTTTGGGGATGATGAGGTTTGTAGCAGGATCCCACTCAAACAGGGTACCATAAAAAGTGGTACCGCCATCTATAGTGGTGCCATAAAACTTTCCGTTAAACAATGCCAGGCTACCAAAAGGGTGATAGCCGCTAGGACCTGTAAAATCAATCTTTTTTATGATGATATTAGAGGCAGGGTCCCACTCAAAAATAGTTCCTGTGTTGCCTGCATTGCCAGTGCTCGTCATGCCATACAATTTATTATTGTATGCAACCAGGTCGCCGTAAGGGAGGCTACCTGTGGTGCGGGAAAGGTCAATTTTTTTTGTATAAACATTTACGGCAGGGTCCCATTCAAAAATTACCCCGCTATCCTGTGCCCCTCCAAATGTTGTCATGCCATACAACTTATTGTTCAGTAACGTGAGACTGCTATTTGGGTTACGCCCGTCTTGTGTAGCAAAATTGTATTTTTTTGAATAGCTGCTGGTTGCAGGATCCCACTCAAAAAGTACACCTATTCCATTAGTACCTCCGTTGGTAGTGGCGCCGTAGAGTTTGCCGTTTAAAGGAACCAGGGTGCCTGTTGGAAACTTATCATCTTTACCTCCAAGATCAACCCGCTTTACAAAAACATTACTGGCAGGGTCCCATTCAAATAAAGTTCCAAGGTTATCTGCTCCGCCCGACTTTGTAAGACCGTACATTTTATTATTACTTAACAGCATGGTGCCAGACGGCGCCTTTCCTCTTACGTCGTTCAAGTCAATTTTTTTTACGAACACATTTGTTACCGGGTCCCACTCAAATATGGTTCCTGCAAAATTGTTGGCGGTTAGCGTAAGACCATAAAACTTACCATTACTTAATGTTAATTCTCCGCTTGCCTTTTCGCCGGTAACTGGCGAAAGATCGATCTTCTTTGTATAGACATTTGTAACAGGATCCCATTCGTAAATAACGCCGCCATAACCCGTGCCGCCATCATAGGTTATTCCGTATAATTTACCTCCGTATGCTGTCATACTGCCAATGGGGTAATTCCCCAAACCGCTTACTGTAAGAAAATTGTATTTCTTAGTATAAATATTGGTAACGGGATCCCATTGAAAGATAGTGCCACCGTCGGTGGTTCCACCCTTTACAGTTACGCCATAAAACATACCATTGCTGTAGGTAAGTGTTCCCTGCGGCTCGGAACCATTAAAGTTTGTAAGGTCCACCTTTGTGGTGTAGGTATTTGTTGCCAGGTCCCATTGAAAGATAGTGCCACCGCCACCCGCACCTCCAAACTTTGTCATGCCATACAATATGCCACCCACAACAGTTACATTTCCCATGGGGCTATACCCGTTTAAATTAAAATTATATTTTACCGTGTAAGCATTGGTTGTCGGATCCCACTCAAACAAAACGCCTTTTGATGCACTGCCGCCAGTCGCCGCCATGCCATAGAACTTTGAGCCTGATAGTACAAGGCTGCCATAGGGAGCGCTGCCGTTGCTTCCAATGAAATCTATCTTTTTTGTATAAATGTTTGTAGCAGGATTATATTCAAAGATTACCCCGCTGTTACTGGCGCCACCGGTTAATGTCATCCCATAGAACTTACCATTGTATTCGGCAAGCTTGGTATGAAACGGCTCTGCACCTGCATTCATTCCTATTCTAAAATCGTAGCGTGTTTGAAAATTTCCGCCTGTACTATTTGTGTTAAAAATTATTCCTCCGTTCTCCGAGCCGCCATAAGGCATATGCCCATATAACTGGTAAATGCCTTGTGCACTGCCTGTGCCATTAAGAAAAAATAAAAGCAGAAATAGGTTAGCAATTCTCATAAACAAGTTTATTAGTTTTTAAAAAGCAACGGAAGTTACTATAAGGGTCAATAGTCGACATTGGTTTGTAAAATTTTTCGCTTTTGCAGGTGTTTCGCTTTTGCAGGTGTTCTTCACCTGCAAATCTTGCAATTAAACCAGCTTGTTTCCTATCTTTTTTCTGTCAAAAAAAGCGAATATAATCCCGATTATTTCCTTCGATATTTTTCCGCCAACTTCATTCGCCCTACCGAAGATTGAAACCAATAGAACAGGTGCCGCTTGAAAAGATACCGACGAACGGAGCGTCGCAATCACTGCCGCCAAACCCTCAACTGCCGGCTACCACATCATTTTCTTTTTTTGCCTTTGCAAAGGTTCTTCACTGCATACTACGCTTTATAATGAGTTAACATTTTCCAGCCTTCCTGTCCTTTTGGATAAAAGGAGGCAGATTAATAATGATCATCCAAAGCAAATTGGCATTAAGCTGCTCCTACAGGATTATTATGAATGTAATTCACATTCTGCTCGAACACTTTGGTTCTGTAGTGAAATGCTTACAAGCTTTTTTTCAGGCGAAGAACACCAAGCGCTGATGAACTTCTTTTTATTTTTTCTTACCCGGCGTGGAGTAAACAGGATTTTTAACTGCTGGCCATGGCTCTTTTTCTAAAAGTTTCAATGCCTCTTGTACAGCTTTTTCAAGTTGCAAATCTTTATTTTGTGCTGCTGCTACGGCACTTATCTTTTGTTCTACATCTGGAGCAATTCCCATGTTCTCTCCCACCCACTTATTTGCAATAGGGTCAAACACTCCGTTGTCTGGCGCTGTCATTGCGCCACCATCTATAAACGGATAATGCACCGATGATTTTACCAATCCACCCCAGGTACGGGTGCCAACAAGTGGACCTACTTTCTGCTGACGAAATATCCAAGGAAAGAAATCGCCGCCCGACCCTGCCAATTCGTTTATCAGCAACACCTTCGGACCGAGAATACCAGCAGGCAACCTCAATGGTGTGCCGTTGGGAACTTCATTGGTTAGCGCGGATACATTATGACGGGTAGTTATTGTAGGTGAAGAATATCTGAAAAGGCGGAAAATTATATCCAGTTAACAGGCTTAGGTGTTCTAATCTAGTAAGAGACTCTTATAGCAACATTGGGAACGCTATAACCGTCAGAAATGCTTGATTTAGAACTACTTTTTTTCCATTTCAATTCTTTGTAGCTAGTAACTACATAGTTGCTGTCCGCATCTACATTTCCTGATAAATAGGGAGGCTTTTCTTTTCTATCAGTCTTTTCTGTTGGTATCCATTCAAATGAGATATAAACACCATCCTCTGGCAGGAAAATGTTTTTAGATTTTAAATTAAGAGTAGTAACTCGTTTAAGCTGCCGGGCTGATAAAATATTCTCATAAAATAACAAATCTTCTTGTGGCATTCCTGTTTCTTTATTAATGTTTAGCAACCTTACCCTCAGCAAATAACTAGAACCAGAGACTTCTAAGAGTCTAAATTTTACCTGATCGATATAACCACGAATTTTGTTTGGATTGGTAATTAATGTAGCGTCTTGCATTTCGGGAACAATTAAATAAAGATATCGATCCGATTTTTTATAGTGTCCAAGAACTATTTCATTATTTGTTTTTGTCCTTGTTTTTATTGTTACTTCCTCAAGCTTTCTTATATCATCGTCCAGTATTATTTCCTCTACAAGCATTCCTTCTCTTACCCTTATCGTTTTAGGAAGGTATCCAACAGAAGAAATTTTAATAGAGTCCCCTACTTTTTTGATTATTGAAAAGAACCCCTCAGCGTTCGAAACGGTTCCGATATTGGTATTATAATAGCCAATTGAAGCAAAGAGAATTTTTTCTTTATTTTTATTAAGGATCTTACCTTCGATTTTTTCCTGTGCTAAGAGTAAAATTGGAATTAAGAATACCAGTAAGAAAATAGTGCTTTTCATTATTTGAAAATACAGAAGCTACTGTATTAATAGTAGCCTCTGTCGGAGTATTTAGTAAATTAAATATTAATTCTTAAGGGCAATCTCTACCTATCTGTATTTCTCTTGGAGGTGTTCCAGTTTCTATCCAAAATATAGAATACGTTTGAACTGCAGTCTGAATCCAGCAGCCTGTGCTATGCTCAATGTACCCTCCCAAATGATGGGTGTGCCATCCGATCCCTAGAAATCTTCTTTGTAACATGATAGGGTCATTTCCTTGAGTTTCTTCATAACCTGATGGTGTTCTATCCATAAACGCAAAAAGTTCGTAAGTTCTGGGCGATGATGGGCTAGTAGCAAACTTGTTCATAGTAGAAATATCGTAAGTTCCTGCAGCCAAATTTGAATAGCTGGAACTAGTCAAGTTCATAGGTGTCATTGCTAAAATGAAATAATTTGAGCTTATCGGTTTCATTATAACATCTTGAATACTCAGAATTTTATCGGTATTAAAAGCATAATCCATGACCTCAGCGTCAGTAACTGTGTCATTTAATGAGTTATAAATAGTCGAACCATAACTTGTAAACCCTAGTCCAGAAAGGTACTGTTGCACAGCCCCGTGGGTGCTTCCTGAAACCATTTCCCTAAAAACCTCGAAATCTTCTGTTGTAGCAAACTCTAAAAATCCATACGTGTTTAGTGTAATTGAGTTGAGGGAATTTGAAGAGCCAGCAGTAAAACCAAGAGTTTCCGTGTCACTTACATTTGGAAGCTCTTGAACATCCAGTGACTTCTTGCAGGCAACGAGACTTAGTAGCAATGCGCAAAATGTAAAAATTGACAATAATTTTTTTTTCATAATAATTAATTTACCTAAAATGATTGTATTTTAAGACTTGCCAGTAGGCAATGTGAAATAATTGTTCTTTTTAAAATTCGGGCCAACGGCAATCATATTAGCAAAGCTTTCGTAAATAGGAATTAAAAACGGTTTAAGACTGGAAGTTTTCTTTTTGAGAAGCATTTGTGCCGTAATGACATGGGAGATAGGTGGAACCAAAGAGGTTTACTTATCTGCCTTGCAACTATGAAAAATAATGTTTTATCAACATTCTTACAAGCAGCCAAAAAAGATTTTCCGTTTAAATAACCCTTTATAAAATATTGCCATTTTTAACCATTTAGGGCGGTTTTGTGTGCTTACTGCACTTGCATTTGTAGCGGGTTTTATAGTTCATTATTTAGATGTATTAAAAAACATTAATATCTAACTTACGCCTATAGCTTTCCTTATTTTTTATTTTCCTCTTATTATTTGACTGCCGGGGTACAGCTTGAAAAAATGCAGCGGAAGAACTGCAGGGTGAATATAGGAATTGTTTTCAACGAGCAATATTATATTTATTGTTGTAGCTATTAATTAAATGATCTTGGATTAACGCTTCTAAACCTCTGTTTGTTTGCAATTAATCTGCGTGCAAAATTTAAAGGCACCTATAACGGCTTTGTGTACTTTACCGTTGTCTGCCTAATTGATCGCCTGCGCTGGCTTAAACGACTTTCCTTCGCCCGGACTAAAGACTGGAAGCGATAACACAGGTGTTGCTTTAAAAAGATACCGACAAACGGTGCGTCGCAAAAAAAGTGGCTATCACTTCAAAATGCCTGCTCCATAATATTCGGCTTTACTTCACACATTTATAATCATATTTGTTACTGTACACGGAAAACGGAATGGCAACACGAAAACGAAAGAAGAAGCAACGAGGGAATATTTGGTGGCTGGTTGTACCGATCATTGTATTGGGTGTAGCTGCAATTGGATACACGTGGTATAGGAGCCAGCGCATTAACGCTGCTAAGTTTATCCGCTACCCTGCATTTGGCATTGATATACCGGAGAGCTACGAGATACACGGCATAGACGTGAGCAAACACCAGAGCTATATTGACTGGCCATCGGTAAAGAAAATGAAGGTGAATGACGTGAAGATTGGCTTCGCCATAATGAAGGCAACTGAGGGTTTAGGAAATGTTGACCGTCAGTTTAGGCGCAACTGGCAAAAGGCAGAAGAGGCCCGGATGACTAAAGGAGCCTACCATTTTTTCCTGGCTACCAAAAGCGGCAAGGCGCAGGCTAAAAACTTCATTAGTACCGTAAAGCTGGAGGCAGGAGATCTGCCACCGGTGCTCGACATAGAAAATTTGTATGGTACCCGGCCAGACAAGATGCGCAAAGAAGTAAGGGACTGGCTGAAAGTGGTGGAAGACCATTATGGCGCACGGCCAATTATTTATACCTATGTAAGTTTTTACAGCAACTACCTGGCGGGTGAGTTTGATGATTACCCGCTGTGGGTGGCGCATTACCTGGAGAAGGATAAGCCGCGCATTCAGCGGCCATGGATTATGTGGCAGCATAGCGAAAGAGGACGGGTAAATGGAATTGGCAGCAGGGTAGATTTCAATGTTTTCAATGGGGATAGTGCCGACTTTAGAGCGCTGCTCATAAAATAGGTATTGAACCAATTGGCTTGTATGTGGTTTAACTTTGAAGCAATAGATTCATGTATATGGAGCCGGAAGCAACAGAATTTTTGAAGAAAGTGAGCTACAGTATCGGGGTTGTGTTTGTGTGGCTGGCGATCCTCTGCATTGCTGCGATAAAAGGCGACAATGCTTTTATTGGGGAGCATGTATCTACAGCAAATGTGATCTTTTATGTTTGGGCGGTTGGCAGTTCAATAGGGATGGTGATCGTTTTGCGCAGGCTGTGGCGGAGTAAGGAACATGAATAGCTTTACTGGAAAGGTGATTTAGTTTAGAAATTCAGCCACATTTTTAGGAGCCAGGCTGTTGCGCACGTTCTCTATTCCCCTTGATGTATCCAGGTATACTTCTTGCCGTTCCAATAAATGATTCCCCCGGCAAGGGCAGCGCCATCCTGGTAATCTTCAATTAAAATACCTGGTCTTGCCAGTTTTATCGTTTTGCTGCCTAAAATGTCACCGCTCACTTTATCAAATCTTGTTTCTGAAGCGGTTTTTTTTGTGTACAGCGCCCATTTATCAGCCCACTTAAAGTCATTGCCACCATTGTTAAATGAAACACCTGCTCCAAATAGGAAATGCTCATTCGTTCCTCCGTGGATCAGTAGAATGCCTTTCCTTTTTGTGGCCTTTTCGATTACCAGTAAAGCTACGTCCTCTTGCAGGTCGCCGTTGAAATCTGCCTCCAGAAATGAAGGCTTCAGAAAAGAAGCGATCGTTAATTTATTGCCAAGTCCTTTTGTTTTATACGTGTCAGAGAACCAAGTTGGCAATGTTGCAGGTTGACAATATACCGTGGTAAATAAAAAAAGAATTATAATCGTCAGTAATGGTTTCATAAAATGTGTGATCATCGGAGCAATCATAAACAGTCCTACCGGAGGCACTTTAATCTTTGCTATCCACAATCACCGGCGTTTTACTGCTGCCCATAATCAGCACCTTCGCATTTTGTGATGTGGCAATTTCCTTCAACGCTTTTATTTGTTCGTACTGAAGTTGATTGCTCGTAAGGCCGGTGTTAATGATCCGCTGGTAATCGGCAATACCCTGCGCCTCTACACGTTTACGCTCGGCTTCCTGCTTTTCTTTTTGTAAAACGAACTCCATCTTTTGCGCATCCTGTTCTGCTTTTATTTTTTCCTCAATTGAACCACGAACGTTTGCCGGAAGGGTGATATTTCGTACAAGCAACTGCTCTAAAACCAGTCCGCGTTTTTTAAAATCTCCATCAATGGTGGTAAAGATGCGTGTTTGAAATTGGTCGCGTTTGGTGCTGTATAGATCAATGGCGGTAAAGTAAACGGCGTTGTCGCGAATACGTGTACGGGTAATGGGGCGCACAATTTTGTCGCGATAGTCTACACCGGTTTCCTTAAGAATATTGGGAGCTTCGGTGCCCAGCACACGATACAACACACTTAGGTCAATTACTACTTCCAGCCCATCTGCGGTAAGCACCCGTATGGCATCATCGCCGGATTTTTCGCCTTCATCATTCACCCCACTCATGGTATAGTTCTGTGTTTTTACGTCGATGGTATATACATCCACCAATGGGTTAATCATGTTCAATCCACTCGGTAGCACATCATTTTGCACCTTTCCAAAAAGAGATTTTACACCTACCTGCCCGGCATCTATTTGTTTGATGCAAGCAGTGATTACACCCAGCAGGATGATACCTACCGCTACGCCCCGCAGTGTGCCTGCATACCGTGGCAATGGCTGCGGCGATTTGGTGATGGTGAAGGAAATAACAAGGGCAATAAAACCGATAATGATCAGTAACATGTTTTTGGGTTTGAGGATTTAAAGTTAACTGCTATGGTCTGAAACAATTCGCCACTGCTTACCAATCTTTTTGAGGAGTAAGGTAAAATGGCCCTGCACATCGCCAACTGAGCGTTTTAGATGCCATTTGCCCACCACGGAAAAATACCGGGCTGACAAACGTTTCACCTGTAGCAAGTCGAACGTTAGCTTACCCATGCTCGCAGTATTCGGGTAGCTCTTCTTATAATTCTCCAACGTTGTTTTAAAACCATACTTAGGTCCGTTCTTTCCAATAAACAACAGGCTGTCATTGTTCCAATAACCTAGCATAAAGGCGTCGATATTGCCTGCATTCCATGCGATGGTTTGTTGGGTTAGCAGGTGCCTGATTGCCTGTTCGTCATTGGATTGAGCCTGCAAGTGAGTAGATACTACGATGAGAAAGAAGAAGAGAGTTGAAGCGGAGCGTAGTAAACGATGATGCATACAATGGAAGATTAAAAGTTCTATGCGTTTGAAGATAAAGCGTTCAATGGATTGCCACTGCAATTTTCTCCATAGCGGTGTAGCCTGAATGGAACGATAACGGATTAAGGTATTACTTCGGCGAGGCAGGTTGAATTGAACTCACCGATTTTCAACGAGAATTTAGCTAGGCTTCATTTTTCAGACGTTGTATGCTTTACTTTTAAAGCCTGTTTATTTTCCCTAACTATAATTTATACAAATGAAGAAACTCCTGTGGGTACTGGCTGGCATGTGGATGACGTATCATTCTACTGCCCAGGAAACCTACCCGCTTAATGGCGTAGCAGACCACCGCGAAGGTGCGTATGCTTTTACCAATGCTACCATCGTTAAAGATCCTCAAACAACTTTGCGCAATGCCACACTCGTAATCCGCGACGGAAAAATTGTAGCGGTTGGTGCCGGCATCGCGGTTCCGAAAGATGCAGTAGTGGTAGACTGTAAAGACAAATTTATTTATCCTTCTTTTATTGATCTGTACAGCGATTATGGCGTGCCGGCTCCGCAGCGTCAGCAGGGCGGATTCAATTTTAGTGCACCCGCTCAATTAACTTCTAACCAAAAAGGCGCCTTCGGTTGGAACCAGGCTATGCGTACCGATGTAGATGCTGTAAAGCTGTTTGCCAACGACGATGCAAAGGCGAAAGTATTGCGCGAACAAGGTTTTGGTACTGTGCTTACACATCAAAAAGATGGCATAGCCAGAGGTACAGGCGTGCTCGCTACATTAAACAACAATGCGGAAAATCTTACAGTGATTAAGGACCGCGCTTCTGCCCACTATTCTTTCAGCAAAGGTGCCAGCACCCAAAGCTATCCGAGCAGTTTAATGGGAACCATTGCCTTGCTACGCCAGACCTTCCTGGATGGCCGTTGGTACAAAAACAAACCGGCGAAAGAAGGGTTAAACTTATCGCTGCAAGCATGGAACGACAACCAGGCCTTGCCACAAATATTTGATGCGAATGATAAATGGCAAGCCGTTCGCGCCGATCGAATTGGTGATGAGTTTGGTGTGCAGTACATCATCAAAGGTGGTGGAAACGAATACCAGCGTATCAAAGAAATGGTCGCCACCAAAGCGCCATTTATCTTGTCGCTAAACTTTCCGCATCCGCAGGATTTGGAAGACCCAAATGATGCACGCTTTGTTAGCCTAACCGATATGAAGCATTGGGAATTGGCACCCACCAATCCTGCCGCTTTCGAGAAAGCAAACATTCCTTTCGCTCTTACTACTGCAGATCTACGCGATCCGAAAGCATTTTTAGCCAATGTGCGCAAGGCAATTGATTATGGTTTAACTGAAGCAAAAGCATTGGAGGCATTAACCAAAGCGCCTGCTACCATGCTGGGTGTTTACAATACCGTAGGCAGTTTAGACAATGGCAAGCTTGCAAACTTCATCATTACTTCAGGTCCTTTGTTTGCAGAAAAAACAACCATCCAAAGCAATTGGATACAAGGTTCTAAATATGCCGTGAAGGAAGACACCTGGAAGAACATTGCTGGTACGTATACATTCACTATTAATTCTGCTACCGGTGCTCCACAAAAGTATACGGTGGATGTGGCTGGAAATTCAGCCGCCAGCTTAATTGCTAAAGACACCGTCGCTGGTAAGTTTAGTTACGATGGCAATGCCATCCGCTTCAATTTTTCACCAGAGAAAAAAGTAAAAGCAAACATTCGCCTGAGTGGTTTTAGAACCGGTGAAGAATGGCAGGGTACAGGCGTAGATACTGCAGGTAACCAGGTTTGGTGGTCGGCAGTGATGGCTAACCAACCCGCACCCAAAAACGATAGTGCAAAGAATAAGCGCATGGCGCAAAACATGGGTGAGGTAACTTACCCCTTCACCGGTTTTGGTTGGACAGAAGAACCCAAACAAGAAACCATTCTCATCCGCAACGCTACTGTTTGGACCAATGAAAAAGACGGCATACTACAAGGTGCTGATTTGCTGATCCGTGCGGGTAAAATAGCGCGTGTGGGAAAAGGAATAACTGAAAGCGGAGCAAGAGTGATTGATGGCACCGGTAAGCACGTAACTGCAGGCGTAATCGATGAACACTCGCATATTGCTGCTGCTTCAATAAATGAAGGCGCACAAAGTGTGACGTCTGAAGTTCGGATAGCCGATAACTTAAACCCCGAGGACATCAACATCTATCGCCAACTCAGTGGCGGCGTTACTTCCTCTCACATTCTGCACGGCTCTGCCAATACCATTGGTGGACAAACCCAGTTGATAAAATTGCGCTGGGGCGCGAACGATGAGGGACTAAAATTCGCTGGCGCAGATGGATTTATAAAGTTCGCTTTAGGCGAAAACGTGAAGCGCACCGGCTCGTCAAACAACAACCGCTTCCCCGATACGCGTATGGGCGTCAACCAGGTATTGGATGATGCCTTTGCCCGTGCAAAAGATTATGAAAGAGCATCAAAAGGTGTGGATGCAAAGAATGTGAGACGTGATTTGGAATTGGATGCACTGGTTGAAATCATGAACAAGAAGCGTTTCATTACTTGTCATTCTTATGTACAAAGCGAGATCAATGGCGCCATGAAAATTGGAGAGAAATATGGCTTTCCTTTCAACACATTCACCCACATACTGGAAGGATATAAAGTAGCCGATAAAATGAAAGCGCATGGAGCCAATGCTTCTACTTTCAGCGATTGGTGGCAGTATAAAATGGAAGTGGTAGATGCCATTCCTTACAATGCTACTCTTATGCATAAAGTAGGCGTAAACGTAGCCATCAACAGTGATGATGCAGAGATGGCGCGCCGGCTAAACCAGGAAGCCTCTAAAAGTGTAAAGTATGGCGGTATGAGTGAAGAGGATGCTTTGAAAATGGTTACGCTGAATCCTGCCATCATGCTGCATGTAGCGGATAAAGTTGGAAGCCTGAAAGCGGGCAAAGATGCAGACGTGGTAGTTTGGAGCGACAATCCATTGAGTATTTATGCCAAGGCAGAAACAACCATTGTTGATGGCATCGTGTACTTCGATCGCGCAAAAGACATGGAGCTACGCAAGCAGGTGGCCACGGAGCGCAACAGGTTGATTAAAAAGTTTGTGGGCGAGAAAAAACCAGGTGGCCCAGCACAGGCACCAGCCCAGGCAAGTATGGAATTGATGCACTCCTGCAGCGACCATGCACACAGCCATGGATTATTGGTGGTAGATGCAGAAGAAGTAACCAACTATTAAAAGCAATTTATCAATGAAAAGACTCATTATATACTCATCTTTCCTCTTGCTAAGCATGGTGGGAAAGGCGCAGGAAAACATTTATCCTGCTAAAGAAAACAAAGGCATCACGTACATCACGAACGCTACCATTCATGTGGGCAACGGGCAGGTGATTCAAAACGGAACCGTTAAGATTAAGAACGGAAAAATTGAGCAGGTAGGTACAAGTATCACCGCAGGCAGTGATGGCAAAACGGTGAATGCTTCCGGCAAACACGTTTACCCCGGCTTAATCTTATCCTCTACCAATCTTGGGTTGGTGGAAGTTAACAGTGTTCGTGCTACAGAAGACCAGCGTGAACTGGGTGAGCTAAATCCAAACATTCATGCGTTGGTTGCTTATAACACGGACTCAAAAGTGATTGGTACGTTGAAGAGCAATGGGATATTATTGGCCAATATTGTTCCGCAAGGCGGGTTAATTAGCGGTGCATCCTCTGTGGTGCAGTTAGATGCATGGAACTGGGAAGATGCGGCCTATAAAACCGATGGTGGAATCATCTTCAACATGCCGAGTATGATCAATCGCCCCAACCGTTTTGCAGAAGTAGTAGGTGGACCGCCACCAGTAGATCCGGTGAAACGTGCGCTAGAGCAGGTCGACAAGATGAAATCTTTTTTTAGCGAAGCAAGAGCCTCCTACAATGGAAGCAATTACGCCAGCACTAATCTAAAGCTGAATGCGGTGAAAGGTTTATTCGACAAATCGCAGAAGCTGTATGTAAACTGCAATACCGTAAAAGAAATGTTGGTAGCCATCGACATTGCAAAAGAATATGGTTTTGATTTGGTAATTATGGGTGGTAGTGAAAGTTACCTGATAGCAGACTTGTTGAAGCAAAACAATGTAGCCGTTGTTTTAACGCAAATGCATAGCCTGCCTACTTCACCTGATGACGATGTAGACCAGCCTTACAAAACGCCGGCAGCTTTGCAAAAGGCAGGGGTGTTGTTTGCCATTACCGATGAAGATGGTCAAACACGTGGCCGCAATCTTTCTTACAACGCTGGTACTGCTGCAGCTTATGGTCTAAGTAAAGAACAGGCGTTGAGTGCCATTACATTGAACGCCGCGAAAGTCTTGGGTATAGCTGATAAAACCGGTAGTATAGAAGTTGGAAAAGATGCGAACATTGTAATTGCTGACGGAGATATTTTAGACATGCGTTCCAGCAATGTTTCCAGTGCATACATCCAGGGAAGAGAACTTAACCTGACAGACAAACACAAACAACTGTACGAAAGATATAAGTACAAGTATGGTTTGTAGACATTAGTGGATTTATATAAATTAAAGTGGTTCACTCTGCCAGGAGTGAGCCACTTTGTATTTTTATCTCACCTTCCATAATCCACCATTCATTTCCGAAAGGGTCCTCGAAGCCGGCAGTAAACCCAATACTAAGAAGCTGTGGGGGTAGTAGGGTTTGGAACCAGAAAAGAGTGCTCGTTCATACACTTGTTTCACCCCATTTAAAAAGAGATAGAAGCGGGCTGTTTCCTTTTTCCGATGTTCATCTCTACTCAGCCGCGAACCGTTTGTTGTGCGTTCGTTTTTTGATCATTTGTTTTCGCTAACGGTTATATAGAAGTTTCTGTCAACATAAAGACCTTTCAAACCAGGTGTCGAAACTTTAGAAGTTTGCCATTGTGTTGACGGATAAATAAATTCGTAATTTTTTCCATCTACGGTTATTCTTACTGGCATCGCAAAATCTTTTATGCAGTTTTCCCAACGATATTGCAATGTACTGTCCTTTATAGAGTAGGTAAGTGTCGGTACTTGAATTGTTTTTAAGTATTGGTCAAATATTTTCGTAAAATCCATTTTCGTATAGCGATTGAAAAAACCGAGTATTTCATTTGTAGTAACTGTCTGATGATAGAACTTTTTAGATAATCCTACCAAAAGCCCTCTAAATAGTGAGTCTCCAATACATTGTCTTATCATGTGAAGCATAGCACTGCTTTTATAATATTTATCCGACGTATTCGTGCCCAATATTGGTTCATCGTTTTTTATTCTCTTCCATGTTCCGATGGCGTAGTCATTCCCTGCTTCAATACCGAATTGATATGAGGTGTATAATGTTTCCAAGTATTTTGTAAAGCCTTCGTGTATCCAGCCATCTCCATAATTGCTAGTAGTAACGCTATTCCCAAACCATTCGTGACCGCTTTCATGCACAAGGATGAAATCGAATTTTAGCCCCCAACCACTTCCTGATATAATGTCTTTTCCATTTAAACCATTTTTAAATCCATTGCCATATGCCAAAGCACTTTGATGTTCCATACCCGACATAGGAGCTTCCACCACTTTATAGCTGTCCTCATAAAAGGGGTAAGGTCCAGCCCAATATTCAAAAGCTCTCAGCAACGAGTCGGTTTGCTTAAAGTGATTTTCCCCTTTTGTAAGATTATAATCCAACACCCAATAATTACAATCAAGGTTTCCTTTTAATCCCTTGTAGTTCATTTGCCAGCTTACATATTTTCCAATATATGGGATAATACTATAGTTGTTGATCGGGTTCACCACCTCCCAGGTATATGAAGTCGTCTTATGTTTTCCAGGCGATTTCTTTTTTAGTCTGCCATTGGAAACTGCTGTCAAAGTATCGGGTACCGTGATTCTGAATGAAACACCATCATCAGGTTCATCATACAAAACATCTTTGCACGGCAACCAGATGCTTGCCCCCGAACCTTCACAAGCAACACTAATAAATGGTCGTCCATTTAAATCTTTTGCCCATATCCAACCATTGTCATAGGGTGGTTTTACAGATTCCTTCGGCTCCCCTTCAAAATCTACTGAAATTGTTTGTTTCTCAGTTGCTTTAATGAGTGTTGGGAAAATTATGAGGTACGTGTCTTCTTTAATTTGTTTGAAGACAAGCCTTTTGTCTTTCCACCTAACACTGGTAATTCGCATAGGAGCTTGCAAGTCAATTTGCAGTATTGTATCGGACTGCAAAGCGGAAAAAATTATACTGTTAGTTCCGCATATATATTTTCTACCGTAATCAGGGGTAATATCAATTTCGTAATGTAATAAGTTCCACCACTTTTGTTCTGGCCGAATACTAACAGGAGCTGTTTCTTTATTGCCATGCTTTATTGATGAAATAGTTTGCCCATTTACAATAATTGATAAAAATAGTCCTAGCAACGTGAGTTTAAATTGTTTAATAGTCATCATATTTATTTTCCCGTCTTCAGTAAGCACCATTAGTTGTTCGCTGGCTTCAAAAACTTTTTGTAATAAGCTAGCCAGGGCCTTGGCATCATTTACACTGATGTAAGGCATTAGCGGCAGGTATTGTTTCTGGATGGTCATGGTATAAAGTTAGCCGCACTTTTATTTTTCAAATTACCCCATTTTCAAATTTTCAAATTCTTCGTGCTTCCCAATTTAGGTTTCTATTGCAGTAGCCACAATTGCTGTTTACTTATCTTGCAGCCATGTCTAAAAAGTTATTCCTGCTGGATGCAATGGCATTGATTTACCGGGCGTATTATGCCCTGATTCGTTCTCCGCGTATTACCACCAAAGGCCGCAATACCAATGCGCAGTTTGGTTTTACTTCTACGCTAATTGATCTCATCAATAAAGAAAAGCCAACGCACCTGGCCGTATGTTTCGACACGGATGCGGTTACTGAACGTCACACCGATTTTGCAGCTTATAAAGCACAGCGTCAGAAGGCGCCGGAAGATCTTTCTGCAGCAATACCTGACATTAAGCGGATTATAAAAGCATTCAATATTCCTGTTGTTGAATTGGATGGGTATGAAGCGGACGATGTGATTGGCACTTTGGCCTGGCAATCTGCAGACCTGGGCTATGAAGTCTTTATGGTTACACCCGATAAAGACTATGGCCAGTTGCTTAACCGCGATCACGTTTACATATACAAGCCAGGCTACCAGGGAGGTAAAGAAGAAATTCTGGATGCAAAAAAGATTACTGAAAAGTGGTGCATCGAAACTGTGGACCAGGTAATTGATATGCTTGGTTTGATGGGTGACGCAGTGGATAATATTCCTGGTATTGCAGGCGTTGGCGAGAAAACCGCCTGTAAATTATTGGCCGAATACGGTACACTCGAAAAGGTTTTAGAAAACGCAAATAGCATTAAAGGAGCACTTGGCGAAAAGATACGCAGTGGTAAGGATGCGGCCATCATGAGTAAAAAGCTGGCAACGATCATCACCAATGTTCCGGTGGAGTTTCATGAAGAAGATTACCGCCTGAAAGAATGGAACACTGCCGAGTTACGCGAAATATTCACAGAGCTTGAATTCAAGGCATTGGGTAAAAGAATATTGGGCGATGAGTTCAATGTGTTTGAAAAGGTGGTCACACTACCGGGCGGCGGACAAATGGATTTGTTTGTAACTGTTGAAGAAGGAATTACAACCGGCGTGCAGGTAGCAACCCTTCAAAAAGAGCCGGAAGAGGAGATAGGTCTGGTAGCTGATAAGAATATCACCAATACTGAACACAACTATATATTGGTAGAAGGCGAGGAAAAGATAAAAGAATTAGTGGCGGAATTGCTGCCACTTACAGAGGTAAGTTTTGACACAGAAACAACTGGCACCTATGCCCACGATGTTGAACTGGTAGGTCTAAGCTTTTCATATAAGCAGGGCGAAGGGTATTACATTCCTTGCTCAAAAAATCATGATGAAATTTTGAATCTGCTTGAGTTGTTTCAACCATTATGGAACGATGCAAACAAGCTTTGGGTGGGTCAGAATGTAAAGTATGATCTCACTATCTTAAAGTGGTATGGTATTGAATTGCAGGGAAAGTTTTTTGACACTATGCTGGCGCATTACCTTATAGATCCCGAAGGGCGAAGAAACATGGACTACCTGAGTGCGCAATATTTGCGGTACGAGCCAATCCCAATAGAAGATTTAATTGGCAAGGGCAAGAAGCAGCTAACTATGCGCGACGTGGAGGTAGAAAAAGTAAAAGAGTACGCCGTAGAAGATGCCGACATCACATTGCAATTAAAGCAGGCCTTTGCTCCCATAATAAAAAGACGGGTGGTTGAAAATGTTTTCAACGATATAGAAACGCCTTTGATGCAGGTGCTATTGGATATGGAGTTTGAAGGTGTGCGGATCGACAAAGGATTTTTAAATGAGTATTCGAAGCAACTGGAAGAGGAAGCTGCTTGCTGCGAAGAGAATGTATACCGCGTTGCGGAAGTACGGTTCAACCTTGCTTCGCCAAAGCAGTTGGGTGAAGTTTTATTTGAAAAATTAAAGTTGGATCCCAAAGCCAAGAAAACTAAAACAGGCCAATACGCAACTGGCGAAGATGTACTACTTAAACTTGCGGGAGAACATAAAATCGTGGATGACATACTGGGCTTTCGTGAGCTGACAAAACTAAAGAGTACCTACATTGATGCTTTGCCAAATATGATCCATCGGAAGACCGGCAGAGTGCACACTTGTTACAACCAGGCGGTGGCGGTTACCGGGCGATTAAGCTCCAATAATCCCAACCTTCAAAACATACCGGTACGCACTGAGCGTGGACGCGAAATAAGGAAAGCCTTTATTCCACGTGATGAAAACCACGTGTTGATTAGTGCCGATTACTCGCAAATTGAACTCCGCATTGTAGCTGCTATCAGTGGAGATCCAAACATGGTAGAAGCTTTTCGCCTGGGTAAAGATATTCATACCGCAACGGCAGCCAGGGTGTATAATGTAGCAGAAGAAGAGGTGACGAAGGAAATGCGCTACAAGGCTAAAAGCGTAAACTTTGGTATCATCTACGGACAAGGGGCATTTGGGTTGGCAGAAAATTTAAAGATTAGTCGCGGCGAGGCAAAAGAGATCATTGACAACTATAAAAAGCAGTTTCCCAACATCCAGATGTACATGGATAACCAGGTAAAATTCGCGCAGCAAAACGGCTACGTTGAAACGATGCTGGGACGGAAACGTTGGTTAAAAGACATCAATAGTGGAAACTTTACTGTGCGTGGATTTGCCGAGCGCAACGCCATTAATATGCCCATTCAAGGAACGGCAGCAGATATGATAAAACTAGCCATGATCAAAATTCATCGTGAGTTTAAACAACGTGGCGTCAAATCAAAAATGATTTTGCAGGTGCATGATGAATTGGTGTTTGATGCGGTGAGAGAAGAGGTAGATATGCTAAAGCCGTTGATTATTGAATGCATGCAGACCGCATTGGTTTTACCAAACGAAGTACCTGCAAGTGCTGAAATAGGCGTCGGCGAAAACTGGTTAGAGGCGCATTAGATCTTTTTAGATATTTCAATAAGAGACGAAAGAGCAAAGGAGAAAAAGAGACCTTGTGGTTTGCTTCCTCCTTTTCTCTTTCTCTCCTTTATCTCTTATTGAAATCTCCTAAACAAAAATCCCGGCTACTTCTCAGCACCGGGATTTTTCAATCAAAAAATTAGAACTATAACGCCGCAGCAGCTTCTGCAATCTTCGCCCTGATCTTTACTTCCAATTCAGCAAGCAGCTCAGGATTATCCTGTATTAAATTCTTCACCGATTCACGGCCCTGTCCAAGCTTGTTTGTATCGTAACTAAACCAGCTTCCGCTTTTTTGGATGATACCCAATTCAACGCCCATATCAATTATCTCCCCTACTTTACTAATACCTTCACCATAAATAATATCAAATTCAGCAGAGCGGAACGGGGGCGCCACTTTGTTCTTAACCACTTTTACTTTTACGTGGTTACCTATTGCAGCGTCGCCATCTTTTATCTGTGCCTGCCGGCGAATATCTAATCGAATGGATGCATAGAATTTTAATGCATTACCACCCGTTGTAGTTTCAGGGTTACCAAACATTACCCCAATCTTCTCACGAAGCTGGTTAATGAAAATGCAAATGGTATTTGTTTTATTGATAGTTGCTGTGAGTTTACGCAAAGCCTGGCTCATCAACCTCGCATGCAATCCCATTTTGCTATCGCCCATCTCTCCTTCCAATTCACTTTTCGGAACAAGTGCCGCAACTGAGTCAATTACCAAAACATCAATAGCACCCGAAAGAATTAATCGATCTGCAATCTCTAAAGCCTGTTCGCCATAATCTGGTTGAGATATCAAAAGGTTGTCAACATCCACCCCAAGTTTCTGTGCGTAGTTGCTGTCAAAAGCATGCTCCGCATCTATAATGGCGCACATGCCGCCTTTCTTTTGTGCTTCGGCTATTACGTGAATCGCTATGGTTGTTTTACCACTACTTTCCGGTCCGTATATTTCTACAATTCTACCTTTTGGCAAGCCTCCAATACCCAGCGCAACATCCAATCCGATTGATCCTGTTGATATTACTTCTAGGTCAGCAGTGCCCTTTTCATTCATCATCATCACACTGCCTTTTCCAAAATCCTTGTCTATCTTATCTATCGTAAGCTTAAGGGCTTTTAGCTTTTCTGCGTTGCTCATGCGGGTTATTTTTTAGTAAAATTAGAAATTGAGTAAAGGTAAAGCAATTAACTTATTAACACTAACTTTTTTAGTATTAGTTACTAATATATTTGGATGTGGGTCGTAAATGCCGTTTTTAGTAGACCGTTATTCAAGCAGATTTGTGCTCAATCTTTAAAACATCATTCTGACGGTCGGCTCTTATCTTTGCTGCCCAATTTTTTACAGCATGAAGTTTTACAACTTATTAATCAAATACCGTTTACCATTAAGTGTAGTAGCCTTAGCCTTGGCAATATGGGTGAATATTTCTGCGGGGTTTTGGCCTGCTTTCATATTGTATTTCCTGGCGCTAATCGGTGTAGTGAGCCATTTCCTGATTGGACCATTGCGGCTAATACAAGGCCCAATGGAAAGGGGCGAAATGGAAGAGGTGAAAAAGATCATGGACTCTATTTGGTTCCCCAACCTGTTGTACAAGCCTATTCGTTCTACATACTATACTTTAAAGGGTAACATGGCCATGATGAACCAGGATTTTGACAGCGCTGAAAAGCACATGAAAAAAAGCCTTGAACTCGGTTCACCAATGGCAGAAGCGGAAGGTGCTAATAAACTACAGCTGGGAATGATGGCGTTGCAAAAGGGAGAAATGAAAGTGGGGGAAAGTTACATTCGACAGGCAATCAGGGCAGGTATTCCCGATAGTGAAAGCCAGGCAGTGGCTTTTCTAAGTATGTGCCAGATTTTTATGAACAAAAGGGAATTTAGGGCGGCGAAGGATTATTTCCGCAAGGCAAAAGCACTGAAACCCAAAACCAAACAAGTAGTTGACCAAATAAAAGAACTGGAGAAATATATTTCCCGCATCCCAGGCTAGCTCTAAAAATCGCTTGTTGAAGTGCAAACAGAGCATGAAATGTTTCGTTTGCACTTTTCCTTTATTTGTAAATCTACCTGAGTTAGCACGGGTTGGCTATCAATAGCTGCTCAATTACTGTTGGGTAATAAGCATATTCCAATTCATGAACTTTTACGGCCAGGGTTTCAGGGGTGTCATTTGGTAAGATGTCGCAGGTCGCCTGCTCAATGATGTCGCCGCTGTCGTAGTGGCCATCTACGTAGTGGATGGTAATGCCGCTTTTCGGTTCGCCGGCAGCTATTACCGCTTCATGAACTTTGCTACCGTACATCCCTTTACCTCCAAACTTGGGTAGCATCGCCGGATGAATATTGATAATTCGCCGCGGAAACGCCTCAATTAATGTTGCGGGTATTTTCCAAAGAAAACCTGCGAGTACGATGAAGCTTATCTTTTTGCTCTTCAATTCAGTTGCATACCCATCACCACGAAAGAATCGTTCCTTTTCAATGAAAAAAGTGTTTATTCCACTTGCTGCAGCAATGGAGAGCACGCCGGCTTCCGGCTTGTTGCAAACAATCAAAGCAATTTTTACTGAAGGATGATTTGTGAAGTGGTGGATTATTTTTTGTGCATTTGAACCGGCACCCGAAGCAAATATTGCGATGTGGTGAATGTGAGAATTATTCGGAATGTTAGGTATAATCCCGTCCTTTACTTTACCGTCAGTTGTAATAGTTAGAGGTTGTGAAGAAATAGTCTCCTGGGCTTTTATCAATCCAAGTTTCTGCAATAATTTTTTTTCGTAGGACCAAAAAAACTTCCATTGACCTAACAAAGCGCCGTAAAACAGAAGTAGAAATTGATATCCGATCAATAGCATCGACAACTTTACTAGCCAACGGTACACCCAAAACGTATCGGCATCCATGCCCAGCCATCCGGTAATTACTTTACTTAAGTAGGCCGCTGTAATTCCGGTGCAGCCAAACGCAATAAAGATGATCCAGAACTGTTTAGCAGACACCTGCCATTTCTCTTTCAGTCGGTTAAACATGTAGTAAAGGTGGCTGAAAAATCGTTTTAAAATTTCCGTTTAGCGGATTCAATAAATGACTTATAACTTACGTTACAATATAATGACAATGAGATTTATAGACACACAAAAATCGCTTCAAACCCTTGCTACACAAGGGAAAATTTTTTTTGAAGATGTTGATATAATGTCAATATCGTAGCCTATTTTTGCACCCGTTTACGGAGATTTTTCCACATCAAAGCACTACTTTTTGTGTATATGATACAACACCGAGGCATTGCCACAACCATAGTTCTAAGTGTAGCATTCGCTTTTTCTTTTCTCTTCTCAACCAACATAAATGCCCAGGCAAACGGGCAGGCATTGTTCCAGGCAAATTGCGCCTCATGTCATGCTGTTCACAAGAATTTGACCGGGCCTGCACTAGCTGGGGTTGAAGAGCGTTGGGCGGATAAAACAAAACTTCATTCATGGATTAAGAACAGTTCGGCTTACCTAAAAACAGGCGATCCATATGCAGTGGCGCTGTGGGAAAAGTACAATAGGACGAACATGCCGGCGTTCAACCAATTGTCTGATGCAGATGTTGACGGAATTCTTGCCTATGTTAAAACAGTTCCTGATCCAAAAAATGTTGTACCTGCTGCGGGTGTTGCAGGTGCACCGGCAGCAGAAGGAGACAATACGCTTCTATACGGTATACTCACTTTGGTGTTGGCAGTTATCGTGTTGATATTGTTACAGGTTAACTCAAATCTTCGCAAGCTATCGGCAGAAAAACAAGGAGAGGTTGTCTTGGAGCCGGTTCCATTCTGGCGCAACAAAGCTTACATCTCAACCTTTGCAATTTTGTTGTTCTGCATTGGCGGTTACCTTACAGTAACTGGCGCAATTGGTTTGGGACGTAGTCAAAATTATCAGCCGGAGCAACCAATTTATTACTCACATAAAGTGCACGCGGGAACCAACCAAATCAGTTGTTTGTACTGCCACGGCGGTGCCCAAGAGGGTAAGCATGCCAATATACCTTCGGTAAATGTTTGTATGAACTGTCACTTGGCGATTAACGAGTATGCAGGCGAGAAGCTCTACAAAGAAGATGGAACAGAAGTAAATGGAACCGCAGAAATTCAAAAGTTATATAAGTACGCAGGATTTGAAGTTGGAAAGCCATGGGAGCCTGCTAAGGGTAAACCGGTTGAATGGATAAAAATTCACAACCTGCCTGACCACGTTTATTTCAACCACGCACAGCACGTAACTGCGGGTAAAGTAGCTTGCCAAACCTGTCATGGAGAAATTCAAAAAATGGGTGAGGTAAAACAATTTGCTGACCTAAGCATGGGATGGTGTGTAAACTGCCACCGCGAAACGAAAGTGCAGTTTAAAGACAACGGCTTCTACAGCATTTACCAGAAGTTTCATGACGATCTGAAGAACGGTAAGATCGACAGTGCAAAAGGAATTACTGTAGAAAAAATAGGTGGAACAGAGTGTCAGAAGTGCCACTACTAAATTAGTCCCGGTAGCGGGATGGCTACTTACATCTTAGATCATAAAAACAAATGCAGCTTTAGACCCACTGAGGTATTAAAGCTAAACTAACAGATATGGAGCAAACAAAGTATTGGGCAAGTTTTGGAGCGCTGAATAAATCAGAAGCCAATCAAACTGCTGCTGAAGACGAGTTCCAGGAAGATCTGCCTATTGAGGCGGATGATAAAGGATTTCTGGAGGCCAAAACACCCCGTAGAGATTTTTTAAAGTTCATGGGCTTCAGTACTGCAGCTGCTGCAGTAGCTGCCAGCTGTGAAATGCCGGTTAAAAAGGCTATTCCATTTGTAAACAAACCACAGGAAATTATACCGGGTGTTGCTAATTACTATGCAACTACCTACGTACAAGATAACGAAGTGATCCCTGCACTGGCAAAGGTGAGGGATGGCCGACCCATTAAAATTGAAGGAAACGACTTATCCCCAGTTACCAAAGGTGGTACCTCTGCAAGAATGCAGGCCTCCGTTTTGGATCTGTACGATACAAGTCGTTTAACAGTTGCCAGGGCAAACAACAAAGAGGTTAGCACTTTTGAGGCCTTCGATAAAATGTTGACTGACGAATTAAATGCATTGGGTGGAAAACCAGTTGTACTATTAACCGGCAGCATTACGTCACCCTCTACCCGCGATGCGATCGCCCAGTTTCTTGCAAAATATCCCGGCCGTCATGTACAGTATGATGCAGTAAGTTATAGCGGTATGTTACTGGCCAATGAAGCTGCTTATGGTAAGCGAGCCATTCCATCTTACAATTTTGCTGCAGCTAAAACCATTGTTAGTTTAAACGCAGATTTTTTAGGAACATGGGTTAGCCCGGTAGAATTTAGCAAGCAATATGCGCAAACTCGTAGAATAAATGAGAAGAACCCGGTCATGAGCCGCCACATCCACTTTGAGCCGATCATGACAATGACGGGTGCAAATGCGGATGAAAGATACCACCATCGTCCATCTGAAACGGGGGCGATAGCATTGGCTTTGTATGCTGCTTTGGGCGGCGCTGCTACTGCGCCTGCCTTGCCTGCAAATCTTCAACAGGCGATTGCTAAAACTGCCAAAACATTGTCCGATTCTCGTGGTGCCGCAGTCGTGGTTTGCGGAAGCAATGATGTAAATATTCAGCTGATAGTAAACGGAATTAATAACGCCATTGGCGCAAATGGATCTGTGATTGATTGGGGCACTACCTACAATACGATCCAGGGCATTGATGCTGAAATGGTAACCTTGGTAAACGACATGAACAGTGGAGCCATTGGTGCATTGCTAGTTCATGGAGCAAATCCTGCCTACACCTATTTCGACCAGGCGAAGTTTGTGAGCGGAATGAAGCAATTGAAATTTGCTGTTTCCTTCAATCAAAAAATGGATGAAACTGCTGAACTCTGCAAATATGTAATGCCGGATCATCACTACCTGGAAAGCTGGGGTGATGCAGAAGCAAAAACAGGCCAGTTTTCTTTAATTCAACCTACCATTCACCCACTGTTTAAAACTCGTCAGTGGCAGGATACCTTACTAAAACTAAGTGGCGCAACAACCGATTACCTGGGGTATGTTAAGCAATTCTGGATAGGTAAATTAGGAAGTGAAACCAATTGGGATAAGGCTTTACAGGATGGAGTAATCACTCCTTCAGGAACTACCAGTGTAAATACCACCATGAGCAATGCAACGAGCAGTGCGCCTGATACCGCTGGTAGTATGACACCAACCGGTGCGCTGGTTACTGCAATGGGTGCACGTTCCCAGGGAGCTTCTTTTATTGGTGGCGGTATGGCGCAAGCTGCCGGGGCCATTACAGCGGCCAAGTCTACCGGTACTGAATTGGTGATATACCAAAAGGTAACGATGGGTCTGGGTACTCAAGCAAATAATCCATGGCTACAGGAAACGCCTGACCCGATTACTAAGGCAACCTGGGATAATTATGCAGTTATTTCACCTGCAATGGCGCTCACTCTTTTTGGCATTGATCTACAAAAAGACGGCGATACAGATGCTTATGAAGTACATCCAGAAAAACCTGTAGTAAAGATTACTGTAGGAAATAAATCACTTGAACTTCCGATCATCATTGTTCCTGGAACTAACCCAAATACGGTGGGTGTAGCACTAGGCTACGGTCGCGGAGTGAATGCGGTGTATGAAGATGAAAAGGGCGATACAAAGAGCGATGCTTCTGACAAAGCGCTGATGAATATTGGAAGAGCTGGTGGAGCAGTTGGTAAGAATGTGTTTCCAATGGTAACCTTCAACGGAGTAACCCGCGACTACTTTGTTTACGCTGCTGATGTAGCAAAAGCAGGATACAAATCTAAAGTGGCACAAAACCAGACGGCGCAAGGCTATCACGGTCGTACCGAAGTGGTTTTGGAAACCTCTTTAGCATCCTTGAAGAGTAATCCTGAAATAATCATTTCAAGAAGGGAGCACCTACACGAAGACTTTGCACCGAAGACTGGGAATTACGAAAAAGAAGGTACACTTTACCCAATGTTCCCTAAGCCGGGCATTAAATGGGGAATGAGTATTGACATGAATACTTGCACCGGTTGCCATGCTTGCGTGGTGGCATGTACAGCAGAAAATAACGTGGCTGTAGTTGGAAAGACAGAAGTAGCCAGAGCGCATGACATGCATTGGTTGCGCATCGATCGGTATTTCAGCGGAAGCCTGGAAAATCCAAATGTTGTCTTCCAGCCGATGCTTTGCCAACACTGCGACAACGCTCCTTGCGAAAACGTTTGCCCGGTAGCTGCAACCAACCACAGCAGCGAAGGATTAAACCAAATGATCTACAACCGTTGTATCGGCACAAGGTATTGCGGTAACAACTGTCCTTATAAAGTACGTCGTTTTAACTGGGCTGATTATATGGGTGCCGATAGCTTCCCGAACAACCAGGTAGGAGAAGTTTCTGACGCTTCGCTGATGATGAATGATGACCTTACCCGTATGGTGCTGAACCCGGATGTAACGGTGCGTAGCCGCGGTGTGATTGAGAAATGTACTTTTTGTGTGCAGCGTTTACAAGAAGGTAAGTTGAAGGCTAAGAAAGAAAGCCGCCCATTGAGAACCGGCGCTGATGGATACGATGTAAAGACTGCTTGTCAGCAAGCTTGTCCGGCAGATGCAATTGTTTTTGGTAATGTAAACGATGCGAAGAGCGAGGTATCCTTGCACAGGCAGGATAACCCGCAGCGCTTGTTCTATGTGTTGGAAATGATACATACACTGCCAAACGTAAGCTACCTGGCTAAAGTAAGAAATGTAGATACTCCCATGCCGATAGGAAAAGTAGAGCAATCAACGGTAGCTGGCGAAACGCAGCTGGACAACAAGACGAGTGAAGATAAACACTAGTTAGTTGTTTGGTTGAAAGGTTGAGTTGTTGAATATGATTCTGGCGTACAAGTGAGTGACACAACGATGCTGAGCAAAGTATAAATGTGGATTACAATAAGAAGTAAATAAAAAATTTAAAACTGGCCACGGAGTATGGCTGGTTCTAAACCAAACCAGATGCAATTAAAGTACGAATCACAAATTAGGGAACCACTGGTAGATGGTAATAAGGATTACCACCAGGTAACGGAAGACATCATTCGTCCGATAGAAGTGAAGCCAAGCACATTGTGGTACGTTGGTTTCTTCATTTCAGTTGCGCTATTGCTGTTTGGTGTGTACAGTGTTTACAGGGAAGTTACCTACGGTATTGGCCAGTGGAACTTAAACAAGACTATTGGATGGGGTTGGGATATTACCAACTTCGTTTGGTGGGTAGGTATTGGTCACGCTGGTACGTTAATTTCGGCCATCTTGTTGTTGTTCCGACAGGGTTGGAGAACAGGTGTAAACCGTGCGGCTGAAGCGATGACAATTTTTGCGGTAATGTGTGCGGGTCAGTTCCCGATCTTCCACATGGGTCGTGTTTGGATGGCATTCTTTGTATTGCCTTATCCTAACACACGTGGTCCTTTATGGGTAAACTTTTCTTCCCCATTACTTTGGGATGTGTTTGCGATTTCTACTTATTTCACCGTTTCGTTGTTGTTCTGGTATTCGGGTTTGTTGCCTGACTTTGCAACCGTACGTGATCGTGCTAAAACAAAATTGCGCAAGTTATTATATGGTATGGCATCGTTTGGATGGAATGGTAGCACAAAACATTGGCAGCGTCACGAGAGTTTATCGTTGGTGCTTGCAGGATTGAGTACGCCTCTTGTACTTTCGGTTCATACCATTGTATCGTTTGACTTCGCTACATCAGTAATTCCCGGATGGCATACTACCATCTTCCCTCCGTACTTCGTTGCAGGAGCAATCTTCTCCGGTTTTGCAATGGTGCAAACGTTATTAATTATTGTAAGAAAAGTATTGAACCTACAGGATTACATTACCATTGGCCACATTGAGGCAATGAATAAAGTAATTGTATTAACAGGATCAATTGTGGGTATTGCATATTTAACTGAGTTGTTTATAGGTTGGTATAGTATGAACGAATACGAGCAATATACCTTCTTCTATAGCCGTGGTAATTTGTTTAGTCCCTATGGCTGGAGTTATTATGGAATGATGTTTTGTAACGTGGTATCTCCACAATTGTTTTGGTCGCGTAAGCTTAGAAGAAACATTGGCTTCACTTTCTTTATGAGTGTGTTGATCAACATCGGTATGTGGTTCGAACGTTTTGTAATTATCGTTACTTCTCTTTATCGCGATTATCTACCAAGTAGCTGGAGCTATTACTACAGCCCCACCATTTGGGAGATCGGTTTCTATCTCGGAACATTTGGGCTGTTCTTCACCTGCTTCTTCTTATTTGCTAAATATTTCCCAACCATTGCAGTTGCTGAAATTAAGTATGTATTGAAGACTAGTGGCGAAAACTACAAAGACAGAATGACAACCATTGAAACTGCGAAAGTGGATGAGTTTGCACACGAGAACGCGCACTAGTGGTAGATCATGGTGGTGAAGGATTTAAAATTTTGATTTTTTACTTTTTAATTTAAAAAGGTATGGCCTTAAAAAGATACGTTGTTGGTTGTTTTGATGACGAAGCGGTATTGTTTCCTGCTGTAAAAAAGGTGCGCAATGCAGGCTACAAAATACAGGATGTGTACACACCGTTTCCGGTGCATGGCCTGGATCATGCTTTGGGCATGCGTGAAACAAGTTTACATACCGCAGGTTTCATCTACGGCATTACTGGTACTACAACTGCATTAAGTACCATGAGCTGGATTTTCACGAAAGACTGGCCTTTGAATATTGGGGGCAAGCCGAACCTTCCATTGCCTGCCTTTATTCCAATCACTTTTGAGTTGACGGTATTATTTGCCGCTGTAGGTATGGTGCTTACGTTTTGTTATTTGTGCCAATTAGGCCCGTTTGTAAAACGTCATCATTTTCATCCCCGGGCAACTGACGATCTTTTTGTAATGGCAATTGAGTGTACTGATAGAACGAACATAGACGACCTTAAAGGGTTTTTAACCAGCGCCGGCGCGGTAGAAGTTGACTTCCAGGTGGCGGAAAGTGGCTGGTGGTTAGGCAGGTACGATAAAGAACAAAAGCTATACTCAGAACAACCGGTTGTGGTAAGTTAATCCTGTTATAAGAAAAGACAAATGAAGAAACTATTAATCATATCAGCTTTATCACTTACAGCTTTTGTGGTGGTTAGCTGCGGCGACGATGTAAAGCGTACACCCGGTAGTGTATACATGCCAGATATGGCTTACAGCCGTGCGTACGAAACTTATGCAGACCACAGCGCAGTAGCAGACAAGTTTAACTACAACACCACACCCGTAAATGGAACGGTATCCAGAGGTGAAGAAATGCCATATCATTTGACCAATGACAGTACTGGCTACAATCAAAGTGGCGCGGTAGCGAGCCCATTGTCAAAACTTTCCACTGTTCAACTGACTGAAGCGGATCGCCTTTACCAAATCAACTGTGCTATTTGTCATGGCGCTAAGTTAGATGGAAATGGTCCGCTGTATAAAGGTGGCGCGGGTCCTTATCCTGCAAAGCCTGCAACGCTGGTTGGCGATGCAAACATTGAAAAGCTTTCGGAGGGTACTATTTTCCATGTTTTGACCTATGGAAAAAACCTAATGGGAAGTTATGCATCGCAGCTAACCCGTAAGCAACGCTGGATGATCGCTCAATATATTAAAGGAAAACAACAGGGTGCAGCTGCTGGTGTTCCAGCCGGAGCTGCTGCAAAAGATAGTACAGCTGCTCCTGCAACTCCAGTTGCAGCCGCAGGCAAAACCGCTCCTGCAACTACCAAATAAATAAAGCACAAACTGCAATCAAAATAATTTAAGATGGCATCTATAAGAGAGCAATTTGAAGTAACGGGAAAAATGAAGACCTGGTCTTTTGGCCTGATGGCAGTTGGTATACTTGCCTTTATTATTGGTCTTATCACCAAAGGGTTCAGTAGCGATGTGCATCAACAAGGTGTTTTTTGGGGAACTCTTTTATACAACAGTGTTTTCTTCATGCTGATCTGTAATGCGAGTATGTTCTTCATTTGTGTAACCACGCTTGCCCATGGTGGATGGCAGGTGGCTTTCAGAAGAGTACCAGAGGCAATTTCGGCAGTAGTGCCCATTTTTGGGTTAATTGCATTCTTCATTTTAATGTTCATCGTTTTTGGATTAGGTCATGGCCAGGAACATCATCCCATCTACCATTGGATTCATCCGCAGGGCGATGCATTATTGATGGGTAAAAAGGGGTTTTTAAATCCATATTTCTTTGTGATTTGGACCGTTTTATCCATCGGTTTATGGAGTTACCTGGGTATGCGCATGCGTAAACTGAGCCGCGAAAGCGATGCGAGGCCAATGACCTTAGAGGAAGGAAAAAGGTGGACCATTCAAAATACTGTGATTGCTGCTGCGTTTACAGTTTGGTTTGGGTTAACAGTTGGTTCAGTAACTCCATGGGTTTGGTTAATGAGTATTGATGCACATTGGTACAGTACCATGTATAGCTGGTACACTTTCGCCAGTACGTTTGTTAGCGGAATGTCACTCATCGCATTATGGATTATCTATTTGAAGAACAGGGGTTACCTGGAGTATACCACCAGCGAACATTTGCACGACGTGGGTAAGTTCATGTTTGCCTTTTCAATCTTTTGGACATACTTGTGGTTTAGCCAGTACATGCTTATTTGGTATGCGAATATGCCCGAAGAAACCATATACTTTAAACACCGCGTACAAGGTCCGTGGAAAGGGATTTTTTATCTTAATCTTATAATCAATTTCGTTTGTCCGTTGTTAATTTTGATGAAACGTAGCGCTAAGCGGAATTACACACTCGTTACTTTCATGGCGGTATTAATCATCTTCGGACATTGGATTGATTTCAACCAAATGGTTATGGCAAGTGTTTCTAAAGATCATGTTACACTTGGATGGCTCGATTTCGGTATCATGGCACTGTATGCAGGAATGATCATCTTCTTTGTTGGAAGCGCACTTGCAAAAGCACCGCTTCTTGCACGAAACCACCCGTTCCTGAAAGAAAGTATCATTCATCATACGTAAGAATAGAACGATCGCTCTCAATTAAAGAATAAGAAAATAGCAGAATAAATCATGTCAATGTATTTCACCATCGCCGTCATTGTTTTAGTGTTTGTGGTCATCTTTCAGATAGCCAAGGCAAGCGAGTATGTAGGTATTTTGAAAGGAGAAGAAAAATCAAGGAAGCAAACTAATAAGGTAAACGGTTTCCTGATGGTTTCCTTCCTGGTACTTGGCCTGATTGGCGTTTATTATTGCAACGAAATTTTAAAGGGACGAGTATTAGGCGAGAGCGCTTCGATAGAGGGAGAGAAGGTTGACTCTATGCTGTATTTGACCATCGCAGTTACAGGTGTTGCTTTTCTCATTACTCAAATATGCCTTTTTTGGTTCAGCTATAAATACCAGGAAAAGGAAAACTATAAGCCATACTTTTTCCCTCACAACAATAAGCTAGAAGTTATTTGGACCGTTATACCCGCCATCATTCTTACTGTACTAGTTGTAATTGGTTTAAGAAACTGGTTCATATTTACAGGTGATGCTCCTAAGGAGGCTATGGTGGTTGAAATTACAGGTAAACAGTTTGGGTGGATTATGCGTTATCCTGGTAAAGATGGCCAATTCGGAAGGAAGTACTACCGGAACATAGATGATGCAACTAATGCTCTGGGTTTAATATGGGAAGACAATGCTGAGGCAAACCAAAAAGCTGATCCTTATGGATTCGATGACGTTGTTCTTCAGCAACAGATGTACATCGTGAAAGGAAAGCCTGTGAAGCTTATCATTGGAGCCCGTGATGTAATACATGATGTAGGTCTTCCACACTTTAGAATGAAAATGGATGCTGTTCCGGGAACACCCACTACACTGTGGTTTACACCGAAGTTTACTACAGCTGAAATGAAAGAAAAGACAGGCAATCCAAATTTCGTGTACGAGATAAGTTGCGACCAGATGTGCGGTAATGGGCATTACTCAATGAAAGGAACAATAGAAGTGGTTACTCAACAGGAATTCGACGCATGGATGGCTACTCAAAAGCCGTATTACTTTGCTGCTTTCCCTGAAAAGGATCCTACTGCTACGCCTGCACAACCAGCTGCTGCAGATAGTACGAAAGTAACTGCAGCTGTTAGATCAGGTGCAAAAAGCACACAATTGAAGTAAGAAAATAACATAAGAAACAGAAGCCCGAACACGGCTAAAAAAAATAGGTATGACTAACGAGCAGGTATTACACACACACACAGCGCCAGCACATGGTCACGATGCACATCATGATTCTCATCATGGAGAGCATCATCATCACAAAGAGACATTTATTACCAAATACGTTTTTAGCCAGGATCATAAGATGATTGCTAAGCAATTTCTTATCACCGGTATGGTCTGGGCCGTTATTGGTGGATTTATGTCGGTTATTTTTAGATTACAACTCGGCTATCCGGATGCCAGCTTTCCATGGATGGAAACGCTATTGGGCAAATGGGCACCGGGCGGACACATAACTGCCGATGCCTATTATGCTTTGGTAACGACCCACGGCACTGTACTGGTATTTTTTGTACTGACTGCCGGACTAAGTGGAACCTTTGCAAACTTCTTAATTCCACTTCAGGTGGGTGCACGCGATATGGCATCGCCATTTATGAACATGCTTAGCTACTGGTTTTTCTTTGTAGCAGGTATTGTAATGCTTTCATCAATTTTTGTTGAAACTGGACCATTCAGTGGTGGATGGACAGCCTACCCGCCATTAAGTGCATTGGGTTCAGCTTCGCCAGGTTCTAAAACCGGTATGGATTTGTGGTTGGTAAGTATGGCGCTCTTTGTTGTAAGTAGTTTATTAGGTGGTCTGAATTACATTGCTACCATCTTGAATATGCGTACAAAAGGAATGACAATGACCCGTTTACCACTAACCATCTGGGCGTTGTTTTTTACCGCCGTGTTAGGGGTACTTTCCTTCCCCGTTTTACTATCAGGGTTTATCTTATTGATCTTCGACAGAAACTTTGGAACAAGTTTTTACTTAAGTGATATATATGTAAATGGAGTAGGTGCATTATCAAACGAAGGTGGGAGTGCAATTCTTTATCAACACTTATTCTGGTTCCTTGGGCATCCTGAGGTGTACATTATCCTGCTGCCGGCAATGGGTATGGTGTCAGAGATATTAAGTGTAAACTCTCGTAAGCCAATCTTTGGATACATGGCAATGCTTGGATCATTGTTTGCGATTGCTGTGTTAGCTTTCCTTGTGTGGGCACACCACATGTTTGTATCTGGATTGAACCCATTCCTTGGATCGTTCTTCGTGTTACTGACGTTGCTAATCGCAGTTCCTTCTGCTATCAAAGTGTTTAACTGGCTTACCACTTTATGGAGAGGAAACATCAGGTTTTCACCCGGCATGCTTTTCTCGATCGGGTTTGTAAGTTTATTTATCTCCGGAGGATTAACGGGTATTTTTCTGGGTAATTCAGCATTGGATATTCACCTTCACGATACTTATTTCGTAATTGCTCACTTCCACATTGTGATGGGTGTAGCTAGTATGTTTGGAATGTTTGCTGGCATTTACCATTGGTTCCCTAAAATGTATGGTAGATTCATGAATGACACCATCAGTTTCATTCACTTCTGGGTTACATTGGTAGGTGCTTACCTCATATTCTGGCCAATGCACTACGAGGGATTGGCGGGTATGCCACGCAGGTACTATGATTTTAGCAATTGGGAAAGTTTCAAGATGTTCTCCGGCCTAAATCAATTCATCTCTATTGTATCAATCGTTGTATTTGCTGCTCAGTTATTGTTCTTGTTCAACTTCTTTTACTCCATTTTTAAGGGTAGAAAAGTTATCTCTCAAAATCCATGGGGCGCAAACACTTTGGAGTGGACGACACCAATAAATCCTGGACACGGAAACTGGGAAGGGGAAATTCCTGAGGTACATCGCTGGGCATATGATTACGGTAAAGATGGAAGAGAATTCATTGCGCAGGTAGAACCAGTAGGGGCAGACGAAAGCAAACATTAGAATCGTTCTATTCCTTCTAGCACAGGAATGTTGAAATAATAAAATGCCCTGATTTATTCAGGGCATTGGCTTAAAATTGAAGGTGCGTAATTGTATGATGAGTACAACGGAAAACATATCGGGGAGCTTCAGGTTAGCTGACAAAGTAAAAGATTACTTCCAGCTGATCAAGTTTACCTTGAGTTTTACAGTTGTGTTTTCCTGTGTAGTGTGCTACTTGCTTGCTCCAGGAATTACCTACGATTTAAAGATGGTTGTTTTGCTTTTTGTTGCTGGTATGCTGGTAACAGGAAGTGCAAATGCCATCAATCAGTCAGTAGAGAAGGATACAGATGCAATGATGAAGCGGACTGGAAAGCGTCCGGTTGCGGACGGTAGGATGAGCCAGCAGGAAGCATACCTATTTGCATTTTTTGCAGGCGTGTTAGGTGTTTTGATGATGTGGTATTTTTTTAATCTTGCATCGGCATTAATTTCTGCTGCCAGCTTGTTTTTATACGCATTCATTTACACCCCGCTAAAAAAAGTAAACTCTATTGCTGTTTTAGTGGGTGCTTTTCCCGGTGCATTACCTTGTTTGATCGGTTGGGTAGCTGGATTTGCGCCTGAAGAGCCGATTTGGTGGAGTGCTGGATTGATTTTGTTTGGCATTCAATTTCTTTGGCAGTTCCCACATTTTTGGGCAATAGCCTGGGTAGCACACACGGACTATAGCAAAGCTGGTTTTAAATTATTACCGGCAGACAAAGGCCCAACAAAGTTTACAGCGTTGCAAGCTATTATGTATTCAGTATTGATGATTCCCATTGGTTTGCTGCCCAAATACATCGGGATTACAGGAAGTATAAGTTTGTGGATTGTTTTAGCATGTAACATCGCCATGGTGGCTCAGTGCATTCGATTATACATGGAAATGGATGTAAAGGCAGCGAGGCGGGTTATGTTCAGTAGCTATATCTATTTGCCGATTGTGCTACTTGCATTGTTGGCCGATAAGATAAACTGATTTCCGGGTTTGTACATAAGATTTGACTTTAACTAAATAGAATTGTGATGATGGCAACTATAAGTCAGGAACAAAGAAAGAAACTACATCCACACAAGTTTACATTGCTGATTGCAATGGGAAGCATAGTGATGATGTTTGCAGGTTTAACCAGTGCGTATGTGGTAAAGAGTAACCAGGTAAACTGGCTGCAATTTCCTATGCCGCCTGCATTCTGGTATTCAACGCTGGTTATGTTGACAAGCAGTTTAACGGTACATCTTGCAGCCAAAGCGTTTAGAGCGAGAGAAATGCCCCGTTATAGAACGTTGATTACTTTGACTGCGGGCCTTGGAATTTTATTCGTAGTGCTTCAATGTATTGGTTTTAATTGGCTCATCTTAAACGGCGTAAAAATATTAGGTGCTGGCAGTAATGCTGCCGGCTCTTTCCTTGGCGTTATTACAGGCATACACATGGTTCACGTACTAGGTGGTGTGGTAGCATTACTGATCATGTTTTTTAGAGCATTCAATAGCCGTTCAAAAAACTATAGCAGCACCTCTATCGAAATGGCGGGTATGTACTGGCATTTTGTAGATATACTATGGATCTATCTTTTCCTGTTTTTCCTGTATGTGAGCGGATAGATCGATAGGTGAAAATAAATTGGATTTTTAGCGTTGGATACAGCATCCACAATAAATTTGCATACCAAACTTTAAACAGAACAAATGGCGACAACAACAATTCCGGTAGAAGGAAAACTGTGGGGTGGAGGAAAAAGCCCCTTCAATGTGGAATATGGTAAACTAATGATGTGGTACTTTTTGATGAGTGATGCGTTTACTTTTGGCGCGTTTCTCATTGCATATGGTACCAGTCGTTTTGCAAGTAACGGATGGCCTGACCCAAATGAAGTGTTTCAATCTTTCCCTGGTTTAGGTAATGGATTACCGTTGTTATTTGTGAGTTTGATGACATTTATCCTGATCATCAGTTCTGTCACTATGGTGTTAGCGGTAAAGGCCGGTCACGAAAGAAATAAGTCTGCTGTTGCTAAATATCTTATATGGACTATTATAGGTGGAGCGGCTTTTCTTGGTTGCCAGGCTTGGGAGTGGACTCACTTGCATCACGAGGGTGCCTGGTGGGGTTCTAATCCTTTTCCGAACGCTGATGGTTCTCAAGGCGCTGCAAATTTTTCAAATTTCTTTTTCACCATTACTGGTTTTCACGGTTTCCACGTTTTCTCTGGTGTTCTTATTAATATCATTATGCTGATTATGAATTTGAATGGAACATTTGAGCGTAAAGGACATTATCTGATGATTGAGAAAGCGGGCCTGTACTGGCACTTTGTAGATCTTGTTTGGGTATTCGTATTTACCTGTTTTTATCTTATTTAAATCGTAAACACTTTTAATTAGCATCAACTTTTAATATGGAACACAACGTAGCACACACAGTACACCATCAAGGAGAACATAACGCGAATAAGAACGAGGTAAGAAATGTTACCATAATTCTTTCTGTGCTTACACTGGTAGAACTTGCTTTAGGATATTGGATGTTTGCAGCAGAGATACAGGGCTTTGGCCGCGGGTTGATCAAAGGTGTTATCATTATTTTAATGCTTGCAAAAGCCTTCTACATTGTTGCTTATTTCATGCACCTTGGCCACGAGGTTAAAAACCTGATTATGACCATTGTTGTTCCTCTTGCATTATTCATCTGGTTTATCATTGCATTCTTGTATGATGGAAACAGTTATAAAACCTTACGTAACCAATACGACAGGCATCATTACGAAGAGAGCAATAAGAGCTATAATACTCCCAAGGATAAAGATGCACAGCATCGTGCAAATGAGCTCAACCAATAGCCGGCGATTGACCATTGGACAAAGTGACCTTAAATTTTTTGCAAATAGTAAAACCATCGCCAGTTGCGGTGGTTTTTGTTTTATAATACAAAATCCTGATGAACAAGAATTCAGCCTTAGCTCTTGCCCTGGTAATACTTATCCCGTTAACCTGCTACCTTATAGTAAAATGGAAAAGTGATAGTGACATTGCTATGCCACCGCGATATTATGCAGACACCGTGCTTACCAAAACAGTAGATGGCAAAACGACTACTGATACGGTTTGGCACAAAGTGGGAAATGTTACTTTGGTTAATCAATTGGGTGATACGGTAAGTCTCTATGATATTCAAAACAGGATGATCGTTGCAGACTTTTTCTTTACACGTTGCCCTTCAATTTGCCCAACTATGACACGCAACATGGCTAAACTGCAGCAATCGTTTTCGAGGTTGAAGGAGGGTAGGCGCGTAATAGATTCTTCTGTTGTAAAGTTTTTGTCTTTTAGTGTAGACCCTGAACGCGACTCGGTTCCCGCACTAAAAAATTACGCCGACAGATTTCATGTAAATCATGACAGTTGGTGGATGCTGACTGGCCCCAAAAAAGTGATTTACGATTATGCGTTAAATGAATTGAAACTGGGACTGCAGGATGGCGAAGGGGTTGATAGTTCCTTTATTCACTCACCAAAATTTGTGTTGATTGACCGGGAAAAAGTAGTGCGTGGATATTACGATGGCACTGATACTTTATCACTGCGTAAGCTGGCAGTAGACATAGGGCTACTCATGTTGGAGAAAGACAAAAAGAAAAAAAGAAATCTATTTCGTAAGTAAACACTTTACCTGTATTCCTGTTTTTTTACAAACTCAACCTACATGCTTCAAGCTGCTATTCAACAAAATGATAAAAAGGCCTACTGGCTCATCGGTATATTTTCTGTAATTGTATTCGTCGCGGTTTCATTCCTTGGTAAACTCGATGCACAATTCTCACCCAATTTCGACATTCACATTTTTGCCACAATTAATGCAGTGATCAACACTGCCGTAGCACTGTTGTTGGTTGCAGCTTTAGTAGCCGTTAAGAACAAGAAGTGGGTTTTACACCGCAACATTATGGTGACAGCTATGATATTGTCGATATTCTTTCTGCTATCGTACATCGCGCATCATTTACTTGCAGGCGAAGCTAAGTTTGGTGATTTTGATCATGATGGCATAGTGAGTGCTGAAGAAAAGTTGAAGATAGGAGCTACTCGATTTTTCTATCTGGCATTGCTTATCACACATATATTTCTGGCTGCTTTAATTCTTCCTTTTATTTTATTTACCGCTTATCGCGCACTCACCGGTCAGTGGCAGGCACATCGCAAGCTCGCCAAATATACCTGGCCACTTTGGTTGTATGTTGCCGTTACTGGACCGATCATCTACTTAATGATTAGTCCATATTATACTTAGCTATCCGTCGTGAATACAACAAGGTTTCTTACAAGTTTGGGTGTAACCTTTGCACCCACTACCTGTACTACTTTTAAGAATTCCCCTTAAATCTTCAGCGTACTTTTACAAAAATTGAGAGACATGTTTGTACAACAATTGTATACCAGCTGCCTGAGTGAGGCAGCTTATTATATAGAGAGCGAAGGAGAAGCAGCCATTATTGATCCGCTGCGCGATGTAGATGCTTACATACAGTTGGCTAAAGAAAGAAACGCCAGCATCAAGTATATTTTTGAAACTCATTTTCATGCAGACTTTGTAAGCGGTCATTTAGACCTGGCAAAGGCTACAGGTGCACCCATTATTTATGGGCCAAAAACTGAAACACGTCTGCCGGTTACAATTGCAAAAGATGGGGACAGATTTTCTATTGGGAAATTATCATTGGAAGTAATGCATACACCGGGACATACTTTAGAAAGTACGTGCTATTTACTGAAGGACGAAACAGGTGAAGATTATGCCGTGTTTACCGGCGATACGCTTTTTGTGGGCGATGTTGGCCGCCCCGACCTTGCACAAAAGGGTATGGAGATAACCATGCAAGACCTTGCCGGAATGATGTACGACAGTGTTCAAAGCAAACTTATCCCATTGGCAGATCAAGTTATTGTCTACCCAGCACACGGACCGGGAAGTAGTTGTGGTAAGAATTTAGGGCCTGAAACATTCAGCACAATGGGCGAACAAAAGGCATCTAACTACGCTTTGCAACAAGCATCAAGAGAAGATTTCATTACGGCAGTTACAGATGGGTTAGCCGCGCCGCCCACCTACTTTCCTATCAATGCAAAGATTAATAAAGAAGGATATGAAAGTCTTGATGCCGTTTTGGAGAAAGCACTTACGCCACTTACCGTTGAACAATTGAAACAGAAGTTAGCGGACGATTATATTTTATTGGATAGCCGCCATGCAGCTGAATTCGTCCAGGGATTTGTACCGGGATCTATTAGTATTGGATTAGAAGGAAGGTTTGCAGAATGGGCCGGTAGCTTATTGCCTTTCGACAAACCTTTATTACTGGTAACAGCCCCGGGAAAAGAGAAAGAAACCGTTATTCGGTTAGCAAGGGTAGGCTTTGCCAATATGGAAGGATACCTGGAAGGTGGCTTTGAATCATGGAATAACTCGGGAGAAACAATTGATTTAATTGTGGACGTTGAACCTGATGAACTAGCGATGGACCTACCTTTTGACCCTAAGCTGGTAGTGCTTGATGTGCGTAAAGAAGTTGAGTTTGCAGATGGTCATGTAAAAGGGGCCATCAATATTCCTTTAGGAGAAATGACTGATCCAGCAAGTATGGCAGATATCGATGACATTGATAATTTGTATGTGCATTGTGCCGGTGGTTACCGGAGTGTAATTGCTGCATCGATGCTGAAGAGGCAAGGCATTCATAACCTACGGAATGTACTTGGGGGATGGGCTAAGATTAAAGACCAGGAAGGAATTATACCCGAGAAGGATACAGCTGTGCTGAATTAAAAGATTGAACGGTTGAAGATGGCTCACCGAAAATGGTGGGCTTATTTATGATCTTATTAAACATGGTTCAATTAAGAACATAAAAAAAGCCCGCAACTCACACATTAACGAGAAGTTACGGACTTTAAAAAGCTGTAGGGGTAGGGGTCGAACCTACACGAGGCAGTTAGCTATAGCGCAAAGTTTCAGTGGTCGACCCTGGTCGCTCAAGTATTGCTACCCAAGCGGCTCTACACTACGTTTATCCTGTGATCCTCACCCCCGAGACAAGAGGGCATGTCTGCCAAAAATTTCATCACCCCACAATGTTATAAGAACTTAAGAATGCAATGTTAGGCCAAAGTGCCCATACGAAGCAAATATTTCAATAAATATTTTGAAAGTTTAGAATACATTTAAATATTTGCCTAATCAGATAGAAGCTATCAAATAAAAAAAATATAAATGGCTGCAAAATTCAGTCTTGACAAACTAGATTATCAAATTATTTACGAAATGATGGAAACAGCCGAAGTTTCCTACGCTGATCTTGGGAAAAAACTTTTTGTTTCTGGCGGAACCATTCATGTTCGGATAAAAAAGCTGCAGGAAATGGGCATCGTAAAGGGAACCCGCTTAAATGTTGACCTGAAAGCCTTAGGGTACGACGTAATTGCTTTCATTGGTATTTACCTGGAAAAAAGTTCGTTATATGATGTAGTTGTAAAAGAACTCAGTAAAATACCTCAGATTGTACGCCTAAATTATACCACGGGCAACTACAGCATGTTTGCGGAAATTGTATGTAAAGACATCAACCAGTTGCGATATGTTTTGCACGATGAATTACAAAAGATAAAAGGCATTGAAAGGACCGAAACTTTTATTTCATTGCAAGAGAGCTTTAATAGGAACGTAGTAGTAACCAATATGTAGCACTATCTTCAAAATCTATTTTTTACTGTATGAATGAAACGTCGTCTGCATTTCACCTTGCAGGGGTTTGGCAGGTAATTAACAAGCATTTGAAACTAATTGCTTCATTTGTTGCTGTAGTGCTGGTGATTACCGCTTTACTCCTATTCTTCGTAATTCCTAAATCGTATAAATCTACTGCAGTAATTGTAGCTGCTAACCCAGTTTTATCTGATAAGTCAAGAATATTAAACAGCAACGTTCAGCATCTTTATTCCCCTTATGGCTCAGGAGATGATCTCAACCGATTGGAAGCGATAGCAAAATTGGATACGCTTGCAATTGCTTTGGTTAAAGAGTTTAAAATGGTTGATTACTACGAGTACGCAGACAATCCGAATGGGTTGGAAAAGGCAATGGTCAGTTTGAGAAAGGATATTGAGGTTCAAAAAACTGAGCATGATGAATTGCACGTTTCAGTAATGCTTAAAGATCGAAAGCTAGCTGCAAGCCTTGTGAACAGAATGGTTGATATCATGTCGTCGCTGGGCGAAATCTCCTGGAGGAATGAATATTCGATGGCTTATGAAGCATTGCAAAACCAGGTAGGTCAAACAGAATTGCAATTAGCTTCTATTGCAGACAGTTTGAAAAGCAATAGCTCAGGTATGGGTAGCGAATTAGCACTGCTTAGCAAACGAGCAGCGTTGGTGGAGCAATTGCAACAGTTTTACAAAGCGTCGAATGAATATCAGCTTGCTTTCAACAATAGGCCTGCTACGCTTGTAGTACTTCAGAAAGCTTACCCTGCCTTTAAATCTGCCAAGCCAAAGAAATTGGAGGTTCTGTTACTGGCGTTCATTGCAACATTCGCTTTTGCTATTGTAGCAGCATTGATTTACGATAGACAAGATGTCCGGTGATGTTATTCAGTGCTTTTTATAAAAGGTTCTTTCTTGCAGCCTCCATTTTTGTGGCAGCGGGGGCTACTGCACTATTAACGGAGCAGCCACTCATTTTGTTAGTTCCATTTTTATTGCTGCTGCTGCCGGTTATTTTACCCATTATTATCAGCCATACCTATCGACTTTTCTACCTCCTTATTTTCTTACTACCACTATCTACGGAGTATAATTTTACACCGACACTAGGCATCGATTTTCCTGATGAAATACTAATGATGCTGATTACCGGCCTTGCACTTTTAGTATTCATCCACAAGCCCCAAACATTCCCCTCCGCCGTTTTAAAGCATCCCCTTTTCCTGCTTTTGGTTATTCATCTTGGGTGGATCTTTTGCACGAGTTTGCTTTCTACAAACCCGCTGTTAAGCTTCAAACTTCTACTGGCCAAGATCTGGTTTATCATTCCTTTTGTTGTACTTCCTTCTTTGATAAAGTTGGATGAAAGCCAAATAAAGAAAGTACTCTACTTGCTGATATTGCCCATGTTGTTAGTCGTGTTGCAGTCCTTGCTTCGGCATAGCTTCTACCAGTTTTCATTTGAAGGCATTAAGGAAACACTCTCTCCTTTCTTTAGGAACCACGTGAATTATTCAGCAATGTTAGTGTGCCTTTTACCTATGTTGTTTGTGTTAAGAAGTAGCACTGCAAAGCCCTATAAAAAGTATTTTACAATTGGCGCTGCGATCGCGTTGTGGGGTTTGGTATTTGCCTATTCACGGGGCGCATGGCTGGCAATTATTGTAGGGACTATTGCCCTGGTAATTTTCTACTTCAACTTTATGAAGCCCTTTTTGATAGTGATGATTGTTGGTGTGGTGGCATTAGCAACCTGGCTATCCGCTAATAGTAATTATTTACGTTTTGCTCCCGATTACAACACCACTATATTTCACGAAAACATTAATGAACACCTTGCTGCAACGGTACAGCTAAAAGACGTTTCGAATGCTGAAAGGTTTTATAGATGGGTCGCTGCTGGTAATATGATAGCAGAAAAGCCTGTGATCGGATTTGGTCCAAATACTTTTTATCAAAACTATAAACCCTATACAGAAAGGTCGTTTCGAACATGGGTGAGCGACAACCCTGAGCACTCTACGGTGCACAATTATTTTTTATTGACGCTGGTAGAACAAGGAATTCCTGGTTTTATATTCTTTACAGCCTTTTTTATTGGGATGATCATACACTGCCAACGACTTCATCATTTACTAATCAATCTTTTCTATAAAAAATTAGCAGTTGCAACCGGCGTAATGCTCGCGATGATTGGCAGCCTTTTACTGTCGAGTGATTTAGTGGAAACAGATAAAATTGGCAGCTTATTTTGGCTAAGCCTTGGATTGATCATTGTGTTGCAAACCAAACTTGAAAGTCAGCAGTCAGCCATGAAATTAAATCGTGGGGTATAAGTTTTCGTCATTTCACTGCTCTTCCTTTCCAGGTGTAGGAACCTGCCTTACCAAGTAATCCTGCAATAATAATATAGCCAATGTGTACCGGCTGCATTACCGGAAACCACCACAACAAATTGCCAGCCTTGAAGAACTTTGCAACGGGCCAGATAAATCTAAGTTCAATCAACGTTTTTGCAATCAACATTGCAAGGCATAATAGCAATAAACCACTCCACCAAAAACCTGCTATTAGTAATAAAAGGAAAGAACAATTGTATAGGTAAACAAACAGCAAAACAAAGAAGATTCGCTTGTCTTGAAACTTATCTGCCTTACTTGCCCAACGTATGCGTTGGTTGAAGAAAGCACGCCACGATTCCATGGGTTCTGTTGCTACAATTGCATTCTGCGCCAGTAAAAACGATACATGCTTTGGGTACTTCTGATAGATCTTATGCATGAGTAGCATATCATCACCACTGGCAATGTTATCGATACCTGAGAAGCCACCAACTTCTTCGAATACACTTTTTTTGTACGCAAGGTTAGCCCCATTGCACATGCTATGAAACCGATGATGTACAGCGGCCGCTGTAATGCCTTGCAAGCTCATGAAATCAAGCGACTGAAACAACGAAACAAAGGAACCGTCTGTAGTAAATGCCACAGGCGCTGCAATAAAAACAGGCTGCCGTTCTTCTATAAAAAGGTTGAACGTATTTAGCCATTCTTTCGTTACGACGCAATCCGCATCGGTCGTTACAATCCAACTGTGTGTGGCGTATTGCATGGCCACTTCAATTGCTTTTTTCTTATAACTATTTAGCTGTTTGCCCTTTAAGATCTCATGCAATTGTATCACCTTAAGGTTTACAAATTTTGCTTGTAAACCTTTCGCAATGGCAGCGGTGTCATCGTCTGAATGATCGTCAACAAGAACTACTTCAAAATGAGTGGCGGGATAATTTTGTTCCAATACAGATAACAAACAATCGTGTATAACTGCACCTTCGTTTCTTGCAGGAATGATGACGGAAAAGGAGTTAACCGGACCCTTATTTCTGGAAGCATCTGGATTAAAGATGGGCACATTTACAAACCACCTTCTATACGTCTCTATCAGCACCGCATTACCTGCTGTGAATATTGCCGCGATGATGATGATCGTAAAACCCATTGCGGACAAAGAAAACAACTATTAATCATTAAACAATCCTACGATGTACCGTGCATTGTAATCCTGCAAAAGGTTATGACCTGTATCAATTATTTTAATGGATGCGAAGGGTTCAATGCCTTGTACAAAAGCTTCGCCTCCACTATAGAGGATTACTTTATCCTGACGACCAAAAAGCATTCGTACTGTTATCTTATTCTGTTGAATGTAACCTTTTAGCTTTCGTAAATTCGGCACAAACTTTCGCATGGTAGTCCACCGCTGAAAAAGCGTCATGCGTTGTTCCTGATCGTCCATATAGTAGTGTACAAAACCCGAAATGCTTTTGGTAATGGCTCCATATTTTTCTGCAGCGTTTAATGTTTTCAGCAGCCATTGTGGATGCTTAACAGTGTAGCGTAAAAGTTTATGTCCGCCCCAGGTTCGTGTTGCAATGGAGTACCACAAATTTATTTTCAATCCATCTGGAGCAATCAACATTAATCGGTCAACATGGCGATGCATGATCTGTGCAAGTTGCAATGCTATTCGGCCACCCATACTAAAGCCCATCAGCAAAAAATTATTTTGCAGGGCACCAAATTGTTTTCTTATTTCCTGTATTACCTGCACCAGGTAGTCGGGGTAAAACGTCAATTCTTTGTCCCACTTGGTTAAACCATGAAAGGGCAAATCGATTGCAACTATGGTGTAATCGGTGCCAAGATGCCGCTCTAAAAAATTGAAGGTATAGCTGTCCCTTCCATAACCATGAAATGCAAAAACCAGCTTACGTCCAGAGCCAAATTTTCGGTAGTGGAAATTGGTGTGCTTATGCTGTATGTAGTAACTGTTCATTTTTTAATAGTGTATCGAAAACTGTACCTCATTCTAATACTTTGTTATGAGGAGCACCTTAAACACATGGTACAGTTCGTTGTTCAATTGATTTTTTTCTGCGTAGCAATACTTTTCCTAAATGCTGAACTATTGACTGTTAGGTAGTATTGTGATAAGTAGAGTTTGGCAAATGAAATACACCCAAATAAGGTTTTATAAAAACATTGGTTTTGCGCAATGTAAAAACTTACTTACATTTGGATAGTTGCATAACTAACTATATGCCAAACAACCAATTTAAGAGAGGGGAGCTTTACAGTTTCATTACCGGGATGGCATCTACTGCTTTGGCCCGGAGGCTGCAGAAGAACTTTAAGCAGGCTAACCTGGACATCACCATAGAACAATGGAGCGTGCTTTATCATTTATGGAAGGAAGATGGGCTTAGCCAACAAGAGCTGTGTAATAGAACTTTTAGAGATAAGCCAAGTATAACAAGGCTGGTAGATAACCTGGAAAAACTAAAGTTGGTGAAGCGTGTAGCCTCGCCAACCGACCGGCGGATCAATTTGATTTACCTGACCGAACAAGCCAACGAGTTACAGATAGAAACGATGAACATGGCAAATCAAACATTGAATGAAGCGCTGGAGGGGGTGAGTAAGGCAGATGTTGAGATGTGTAAGGCGGTTCTTCAGCAGGTGTATGATAATCTGAAAACTTGAGTAACGATGGAATGGAAATTCAATTAAAAAGTCAAAAGTCAAAAGTCAAAAAACATCACTCCTCTTAACAATCATAATAATCAGTGTTCCAAAATCTAAGCGGAGCAACTTCAAACCTCAAACTTCAAACATCAAACTCAAATATCATGAGCACTACCACAGAAAAAACCCAAAGCCTTAAAGGAGGCGAATGGCTCATTAAAGTGAGCTCACCTTTTGACACCTTTATACCCGAGGATTACAACGAGGAGCAGCAGATGGTAAAAGACATGTGCCGCGATTTTTTGGATGCTGAGGTACTACCTGTAATTGAACGCATTGATAAAATGGAGGCCGGGCTGATGCCTTCGCTGGTTCAAAAAGCGGGAGAGCAGGGTTTATTGGGGGTTTCTATGCCTGAGGATTTAGGCGGTCTGGGAAAAGATTTCATTACCTCTACATTGGTAAACGAAGGATTGGGTGGCGGCTTTTCATTTTCTGTAGCCGTAGCAGCACACACGGGTATTGGTACACTGCCCATTTTGTATTTTGGGACAGAAGGGCAAAAACAAAAGTATGTTCCCAAGCTGGCCACAGGCGAGTGGAAAGGAGCCTATGGATTAACAGAACCGAACAGCGGTAGTGATGCATTGGGTGCAAAAACAACTGCCCGCCTGTCAGATGACGGAAAGCATTATTTACTAAATGGGCAAAAAGTTTGGATAACAAATGGCGGCTTCGCCGATGTGTATACCGTATTTGCCAAAGTAGATGGCGACAAGTTTACCGCCTTTATAGTTGATAGAGGAACGGAAGGTTTTACCAATGGACCCGAGGAGCATAAAATGGGAATCAAAGGCTCATCAACGGTTCAGTTATACTTCCAGGATGCAAAGGTGCCGGTAGAGAATCTGTTGGGTGAAATAGGCAAAGGGCACATTATTGCTTTTAATATCCTGAACATAGGCCGGCTAAAGCTTTGTGCCGCTACACTAGGTGGTGCAAAGCGCGCCTTGAATACCTCCATTGAATATGCGATAACCCGGGAGCAATTCAAGCAATCCATTAGCAATTTCGGTGCTATCAAACATAAGATAGCCGAGATGGCGCTGCAGGTTTGGGTATGTGAGTCTGCATTGTATAGAACTGCCAAATGGATCGACGATAAAGAATCAGAAATGGAACATGCAGGTAAAGTTTCTACTGAAGCCTTGTTGGCTGCGGCCGAGGAGTTTGCTATTGAGTGTGCCATGCTAAAAGTATATGGCAGCGAAGTGTTGGACTTTGTAGTAGACGAAGGTGTGCAGATACATGGTGGTAATGGTTATAGTGATGAATACGTCATAAGCAAAGCCTATCGCGATAGCCGCATCAACCGCATTTACGAAGGAACCAACGAGATCAATCGTTTGCTTACCGTTGACATGATGCTAAAGCGAGCCATGAAAGGCAGACTTGACCTAATGGGACCAGCGATGAGTGTGCAGAAGGAATTAATGAGCATTCCAGACTTTGGCAGTGAAGACGAAACGGCATTTTCAAAGGAGCTGAAAGCTATAGCCAACTTTAAGAAAGCAATACTAATGACTTCTGGCGCTGCCGTTCAGAAGTTAATGATGAAGCTGGAAAGTGAGCAGGAAATCCTGATGAATATTGCAGACATGGCCATTGAAACCTTTAATGCGGAAAGTGCGTTGCTACGTGTAATGAAACTGGCGGAGCGCAAGGGCGAAGCGAATGTGCAGCACGAGATGGATATCATGAAAGTGTACCTTACTGATGCCGCAGATAAAATCAACAAGTATGGTAAAGATGCCATCAACGGCTTTGCCAGTGGTGATGAACAAAGGATGATGCTATTGGGTATTAAGCGTTTTACGAAAGTAGAGCCATTCAACACCAAAGATGCAAGAAGAAGAATTGCGGATAAGTTGATTGCAGATGGAAAGTATCCGTTGTAAGTTTTTATTTGACAAAATTTAGAAGCCCTGGTGAAAGCCGGGGTTTTTTGTTATCCTCATAAGAAAATATTTGCTACCAATCCAACATCTTGATTTGTATTCCTGACATCCTTGTTGAAGCTTCCTTCAAATCCTGGTCAATAGAGTAAATAATGATTGAAAAACGAAATCCGATAAATCGTGGTTTTATCTTTGCCGTCTAAATAGAAAATTATGAGCAACCTGGTAGAAGAATTCAATGGCTATAGAGCGCGCATGAATGAAGTGATACTGAGTAAGAATAACCTGGTGATGAAACGCCTGTGGAACCTTGACACCAACACCTATGATGAAGGTGCACTGGATAAGAAAACAAAAGAGATGCTGGGCCTCGTAGCCAGCATGGTGTTACGTTGCGATGATTGCATTAAATATCACTTAGGCAAAAGCCATGAGTTGGGTATAACTACCGAGCAGATGTATGAAATATTTGCGGTAGCTAATATAGTAGGCGGAACCATTGTAATACCTCACACACGCCGCGCTGCCGAGTACTGGGAAGAGCTGGAGTTTGCTGCACAAAAAACGAGGGAGATATAAAAAAGAGTGCCTCACTCTGTAGGCGTTTCCATAATTATGGTGTACCAGAGTGAGGCAATTTAAAGATTATTCTTGTTTATGCAGATTTATACCCTCGAAAGAAATAGTATAGTCTAAACCCAATTCCACCTGTTAGCGCTATTACATATATGATTAGCTTTTCAGTGCTGTCTACAAAAGAAAATAAAAGTATTGCTCCTACAATGTATAAAGCCACGTATAGTATCAAAGTGACTGCTGCGGCAACTTTTAAACCTAAAAGTTTCTTCAATAAAAAGTAGAGAAATCCAAAAAATAAAGCTCCTCCAAAGACATAAATAAAGATCATATCCAAAGATTTTAATTAAAAATACAGTCCCACTCGCAAACTAAGAATATAGTAGCTATACATTCTGGTACTGCAGCAATACAAACAGCCCATTCAACTACATTCATATGCGACATAGTATTTTTATAACAACTTTTAACACAGGGCATGTTCCCAGATCCAAATAAACTATATTCCCTCATTTCATTGGTTGTAGTATCTACTATTTCATTATCCTGTACTTCAATAATCGTTTTAATGCCTTCATTTAAATAATGAATTGAAGTATGTCCTGAACCGAATGTAGCACTTTCTTTGATTTCTTCGATACTTTTATTAGAAGAAAATCCAACGATTCTGTAGATGCACGAATCTTGCGATGAAGGCCTAAAAGAAATCGTCAAATACCTTTGATTGTTAGGTGTATTATTACTAAATGGTATTTTAACTAACACCCTGCTTTGGTAAGTGCTACTAAATAAAGCATTTGTAGTGTCAAGTTCGCCAAAATCGGTAATTATATCTTCAGGAATTTGCGGAAGTTGAGCATTTGAAAATAAGGCACCTACTGATAACATTAAAATAAAGAATACTTTTTTCATTATTAAGATTGTTGTTTCCTACTTTTTTAACCGGTTTCGGAGTTAGCCGTATCCCAGGCGCCTTAGGACAGAACAAAAATGTACTAACTAATTTAGGGCTCCAATTTTCTGCCTTTACATTTTGTAAAGAAAAGTTTACAAAATGTAAAGAACTGATGAATTACAGTTTATCACACCAGCAGCTATTCCGTAAGTCTCAAACTTGTTATCAGTGTTCTTTGACTTTATATTATTCAGTTAGTTATTGCTTTATCTAATTCTTCATCGAATAATTAAAAGTAAGTTGGTAGATGGGTATATTAAATATTTCTGCGCCGGCATTTAAATAACGGTAGTAATAAGATTTTATATTAAGCACATTATTTATTTCGATACCCATACCAATAGAATATCCCTTAAATAAATTATGATCTGGCGGATAGCCGGAAAGCTTTTGGAAAGTGTTGCTGGTATGCACCACATGAAAACGAAACAACAACCAGAATACACCCATATTCTTTTCTTTATCCTTCTCCCATGCACCAGTTTGCAGCAACAGGCCACTGTTAGCATACGTGCTAAAAAAACTAAAAGGCCTGAGCGTAATAGCCTGCTGGCCCGAAATTAACTTCTCCCCCGCCTGGTACACCAGCGAAACACCGGTAATGCTTTTTTCTTTTTTAGTTATTCCAATAGTATTATCTATAGAAATATTAAACATGCCACTCATGGGATTTATTAATCCCAATACCATTTGCTCGCTGCCTTTAGAAGCGGCAGTGCCTGCATTTAAATTGTTACCCGAAACACCCGAATAAACAGATATGGGTATCATGAATTTCTTGGGTTCTCCTATGTACAATTTAAACACCCTTGCCGAAGCATTCATCTGCCCGCTGTTTTGAAAATCAATAAAGCCGCAATTGAAAAGTTCTGGTTTTTTGGAAGGGGAAGTGGAGGTAGTAACGGGTTTATATACCTTAGTAGCATGGGAAGAAGTTGTAATAACTCCGTGTTCTGTTGTAGATTTAGTTGTATCAATTATAATAGTAGTACTATCCTCTAGGCTTACTACAATGTCTGTATTTTTCTGTGCATAAATATTTGTAGCACAAAAAACGTTACTTAATATTGTAATCAGTAGAACCCGCAACATGATGATTATATCTAATTACAAAATTTAAATTTTGGTAAGTACTGGAAAGTAAAATAGTATAACAAATGTTTGCTCTTTGTAAGAAACTTTAGGGTGAGTGCAGATAATATTTAATTAGAATAAACCGCTGGGTTAAGCACCAGCGGTAAAATACTATCTTTTAAAGGACTTCAAACTGTGAAATATCTGATGGACTAATTTATCATAGTGGAAGTTAGCAATTAGTCTAATCTAAATTATACTTAATAAAAAAACAATAATACACACAAAAGCAATGAGGTATAGCCAGATTATGCTTCCAGAAATTTTCCAAGCACTTTTAAATAAAGCAAAAACAACAACGATTAACAGGAACAAATAGATACCCGTTTGTAGATTTAAACCTAGATCAATTTTTTTTCGAAACTGTGAAAGTATTATCAGTATAAAAATTAAAACCGCTGGCGTTACCTTTTTCATCTTACAATTTTTATAATTTACAGCGAGGTTGAACAACAAACCTCGCTATAAATAATCAAATATAACTTGTTAACAAAAAATATAATTAACAATAGTCATCTTTGCATTCAAGTATACCGTCAGCAGCCCATATCACCGCTGCAGCTAAACACAATGGTGCTAATGTACCTCCAGTAGCTGCTGTACAAAAACCCAATATTCCAGCGCCTTCGATTGCAACTGCACTTGCACAAAGTGTATATCTCCAGCCACAACCAGACCTTGAGATTTTAGCTGCTGCTTCTTTGAAAACCTCTCCATCTATAGATTCATATTTTTGTTTAAGCCTACTTAAACTGGAAGAAATTTGTTCATTATATTCCATAAAGTTAACCTCCGCAGACAGCGAAAAAGCTGAATTAATTAGAGCCAATTGCTCATCTTCACTCAGATTTTGGCCTTTGCCATCTTCAATAAGAGTAGATGCATTCGCAAATTCAATCTTATTATTATTTAAATTATTTGAAACAATATCCGTAAGCTCCTCAAATTTTAGAATATATGTTCTAAAATCCTCATCGTTTTCGAGCTCTTGAACTGATTGAGAGTAACCCAGGAAAGAAGTTACCAATAGAATTGTGCTTAATAAAACCTTTTTCATTTGTATATTTTTTTCCTACTTATTTACCGGTTTCGGAGTTAGCCGTATCCCAGGCGCCTTAGGACATCACAAAAGTGTACTACATAAATTAGGGCTCCAATTATTTGCCTTTACATTTTGTAAAGAAAAGTTTACAAAATGTAAAGGGGTTTATGCTTCATATGTTCACTGTATTATTTTGAAAATATAATTTGGTAATTTGATGGTTTTACCTGAGTTTTGATTGACCCCCAATTAACTTACTTATTTTAAAGCACTGCGCATGAACAAAAATCCGGGGGTGGGAAAAAACATTAAAAGGCAAAGAGCCTTTAAAGGAATTAAGCAAAGCCATTTAGCAGAAAACATTGGCGTTTCAAGAGTAACGCTTAGTAAGTATGAAAACGGAAAGGTTGACATTTCATTGGGTCAATTAAAATTGATTGTTGAGAATTTGGAAATCGATTTTAATCATTTGTTTCTTTAGCGATTGCCCTTGCTGTCAACAAAAAGAGCAGCATAATTAAATGCTGCTCTTTTTAATTTGCTCAATTTTTTCCATCTAATTCAAACTGCAAACTCCTTTTACTTGAGCTTTATATTCTTTAACACCAGTTTTCCCAACGTCTTGCCTTGCTTCACACCGTTTTCATTTCCCACGCGGTAGTGTATACCTCCGTATAATCGAGACATAGCTGCTTCGTCTGCTGCCTGGTAGAAAGAATTGAAACTGCGTGGTGCCATGCCCATATCTGCGTTGGTATCATCAGTGAAAGCTACAGTCCCAAAAATGGTCGTCAAAATTTCAGCGGCAGTGCCCGACGATACCGAATGACCAGAAGGATACTCAGGAAATGGAGGTGTACCAATAAATGACGACCAGGTACTTCCGCCGGCAACAAAATCGCGGATATAGGTTTGTGGCCTAAGCAAGTTGTATTTGTATTTAGCATCCCAGCAGGAAATAAATGCATCGGCCAATCCAATATTCAGCAATGCATACATTTCAGCAGCTTTTCCTAAGCTAAGCTTCTTGCTGGTAGCAAGTTTGTTGGCAATGGCTAGCCAATGACCCGGAGGGGTTGGGGTTCCGCCACCGTCTGCCCACCATAAAGCAATATCTTTCTGCGATTGTGTTAGGTTTCTTGAAACATTGTAAACCTCCATGGCCTCGTTATGAAACGCTGAGCCGTTTGTAGTACTAAAAGCAATGGTTAGCGGTTCTTCACATTCATCAGCCTTAACCATCGCAAAGCATTTTATTTTGCCCCAATATGGCTCCAATGGTGAAGTAGCACTACCGGTAGGCGCCCAATATGCAGGGTTCAAGCTGCGGGGTGGAACCGAATAATTTATCGTACGCGTTTCAGCAAAACCATCTGCATTGGCACGTTTTATTACTGCCATACCAACCAGTTGGCCAAAGTCTTTTGAGTTTTGGTAATTCGGTGTAAACACTTGCTTTACAAGTGCGTCATTATTCTTTTTATACAAATTGTCAAGCGCTTCTGAATTTGCTGCAGTAAGATTTGGGAAAACACTTTTGGCAACTCGGTACATGGCTTCGTTGGCGGATACCAGGTAATTCATATTTGGAAACTCGGTTGCTTTAGGTAAATCAGTAAGCAATGGTACCTGTCCTTGCAATGAACGGCCTCCGGGCATGCCTGGCAGTACGGCTTCGTACAAAGCAATAGCGCTGTAAGCATAAATCCTTGAAGCCTGCGGAGGATTTAACCCTTGTGTTTTTACAATTTGGCGGTATTGCTCCATCCACTCAGTCGCAATAGATGCAGACAATTCCTCAGCTGCCGGTTGAACGGGTAGTACCGTGTCATATTTGCGACAGCCAGCAAAAAACAAGCTGCCGGTGGTAATTAGAAGTAGTAAACGTGTTTTCATTCTTAAAACATTTATTCAATATACTTTGACTTGTGCCGGTCTTGTTTAGTTGCTTCTTAGGTAATTGCCCAAAGAGAGAAACACAATTTTGCAACTGTAAAAGCTAAATAATTGAATTAGTACTCTTGTATAATATATTTATAGGAAATTTGCTTACCTAACAAATTATTTCATGTCAACTCTACTCGAAACCCCTCCTGTAACACTTACGGCCAAAGATTTTGCAACTGACCAGGAAGTACGTTGGTGCCCCGGCTGTGGTGATTATTCGATACTGGCACAGGTACAAAAAGTAATGCCCGGCATTGGCGTTCCAAAAGAAAATATTGTGATCATAAGTGGTATAGGCTGTAGCAGTCGTTTTCCTTACTACATGAATACTTATGGTATGCATAGCATTCACGGCAGGGCTACGGCTGTTGCCAGTGGTTTAAAGGCAAGCCGCCCCGAGTTAAGTGTTTGGATTGTAACCGGTGATGGTGATAGCCTGAGCATTGGAGGTAACCATACCATCCATTTGCTGCGTAGAAATTTTGATGTAAACGTGTTGTTATTCAACAACCAGATTTATGGTTTAACAAAGGGGCAATACTCACCTACCAGCGAGGAAAAAAAGATAACGAAGAGTACACCCCTTGGTAGCATCGATCATCCATTCAATCCTTTAGCATTGGCCTTAGGTGCCGATGGAACTTTTATTGCGCGCAGTATGGATCGCGATCCGAAGCACCTGCAAACAATGCTTACCCGAAGCCACCAGCATAAGGGCACTTCTTTCCTTGAGATCTATCAAAACTGTAACATCTTTAACGATGGTGCATTTGAAATATTTACTGAAAAGGCATCTAAACCCGAAGAGGTTTTATTTCTTGAACATGGTAAGCCACTCATTTTTGGCGCTACCCAAAACAAAGGAATCAAGTTGGATGGATTTAAGCCAGTGGTTGTTGAACTTGGTAACGGAATAACTGCTGATGACCTTTGGGTACATGATGAAAAGGATTTTTACAAAGCTCAGATATTGGTCCGCATGTTTGATGATCCTCAAAAAACGGGCGGTCACTATCCAAGACCTTTTGGTGTATTTTACGAAACAGAAAGAGCTTGCTACGAAGATGTAATGCAAATGCAAATTGAGGACACCATTGCATCGAAAGGAGAAGGTGATCTTGATAAGCTATTGCGCGGAAGAGAAGTTTGGGAGATTGCTTAACTGGCAACATTATCGATAAAGAACCGCTTTAGAAATGAAGCGGTTTTTCTTTTTTATACCGGATTTACCAGCTGGATTTATTGTGGGCCGCTTCAGGTGTTTCAACAATTGTTGCCACTTGTTTTGTACGGTGTTGCAAAACGTACGGCAATGGCATTAGCTGCTTCGTATATCGTTGTCGAGCATTCAGGTATTTGTCATGCGAGTTCAGTGAGTGCCTTTTGCGCCTGTTTATAAGTCTTTTTCTTCTTCCAGTTATACCAAGACTTTGGAGCTGTTTTTTTAAGCACTGTGTCTATGCTTCTCATGCCAAACAGATTCCATACGCCGTGTAATTTACCGCTGATGGATTCTTGCATTGCACGAAGGCTCATAGCAAAGCCGTTGTCCAAATATTCCATATGATGCCAGTATCCTGCAGGCATAAACAACGTATCGCCATGTTCTAGTATCACTTCGTACCCTCTCGCCTTTTTTAAAGCCGGGAAAGAATTATAATCGGGATTGCCACTGCTGATGTGGTAGTTAGAAAAATCAGCCATGCTTAGCACTTCAAAAGGCTTTCGATACAATTTGTGTTGCTCCTCGTAGGGAAACAGCAGCACTCTTTTTCTGCCAACAAATTGTGTGTGCAGTATATGGGAAAGATCTATATCAAAATGCATGTGAGTAATGCTGGAGGCCCCTCCTACAAAAAGCATCGGATACTTTTTTACAAAGCCCTTCATCAATTCCTGTGGCCAAGAAAAATCGTTTGTAAGTTCCGGTGCATGATCAAAAATATTGAATAAAAATATCCGCCAACCTGCTGGACCATTTGTAATCATATCTATGTACTCCCCGAAAGTTTTGTAATCATCTGCTGTATTGATCGGCGTATAAGCATCGCTTTTTACATTGTTGTACAATCCAACCTTTTGATGACCTACAAGCTGTTTAAAGTGCTGCCAATTCCATTTTTCATAGGCGTGCCATTGCTTCGCCAGGTCTTTTATTATAACGGGCTTTTTAGGAGCGTAATACTTACTCCTGAAGTCTGATGGGGTAATTTCATTTACTACGTCAACGGGTTGTAGGGTCATGCTTGTGCGCTTTGCACAAAATTATAAGCATTTTGCAGTCTCCCTAGTATTTAAGTAGATATTAATGGTAGCGGCTGATGGTAGTTTGGTGTTGCCTTTTATTTAACCAAAAAGCATCTTGTAAATGGCAGACCGATCCAGTTCAATTATGTCGCCTGGGTTCATGTCGGCAATCGATAAACCTTGAATGCTACACCTGATTAACCTAAGTGTTGGAAACCCAACACTAGCTGTCATTCGCCTTACTTGCCTGTTCTTACCTTCTGTAAGTACAAGTTTAATCCAGCTGGTTGTAATGTTTTTTCTTTCACGTATCGGAGGGTTACGTTCTGGTATTGAAGGCATGCTTGGTAATACTTCCGCCTTGCATGGTAGGGTGCGATGTTGTTTACCATCTATTGAAATGCTTACACCACCTTGCAACTTTTGAAGTGCGTCTGTTGTAATGCTGCCTTCAACTTGCACCCAGTAGGCACGTTTATGTTTGTGTTTGGGATGAAGCAAACGCTGGTTCAATGTTGCATCGTTTGTAAGTATTAACAAGCCCTCACTATCATAATCTAGTCGCCCCACCGGGTACACATCTTTCGGAACATTGAAGACATCACCAAGTGTTTGTTTTCCTTCGTGCGAGGTAAACTGGGACAACGTGAAGTATGGTTTGTATATGACGAAGTAGTGTAGCATATCACAATAAAAAGAGCCCGGTAAAAACCGGGCTCTTTTATATGGATGGGTTAGTAAGTATCAGGAAATAAATTTCCTTACACAATATTAAAAATACTTTTTTCTAACACAAAAAAAATTGTTCACTATTTTATTCACATTTTGATTCGTGTTGTTGATAAGAGCGATTGCGCAGTACACATTTTTGCTCATGATGGAAGGCAGTTTGTTTTCATTGATCTTGGTTGTTATCAGTATTTATCTTTTCATGATTGCCTTGAAACCCTTTATTCATCAATGTTTCAGCAGCCAATGGTTCATACAACCAATGGTGTTATGCGAACAAAAATCGGGTGGTATGTGAGGCGTTCTACTTGCATGCACACAAGCTCATTGTCAAGTGCCAGGAGCATGTGTGCTTGAAAATATTTTTCGAAAATCAAGTGCAATGATGTGTGTGGGATATAGGATTGTGCAAGAACAAGGATATTGTATGATAGGGTTGCGCCCCTTGTTCAAATTTATTCATCGTGTATAACGCAAGCGCACTGAACTTCCATCATGAATCTCCCCAACCATTTTATGACGAGAGAAAAAAATTGACTAGCCCAAGTCAACACTACCTTTGCTTTTCAAAATAATTTTTATGAAGTTTCCATCACCAGTGGCACTTAGTTGGTTAGCAGAATTTTTGCACGCGACAGTAGTAGGCGATAGTGCTGCTATGGCATCAGGCATCAATGAAATTCATAGAGTTGAAGAAGGCGATCTTTGCTTTGTAGATCATCCTAAGTATTACAACAAATCGCTACAAAGCGCAGCCACCTACATTATTATCAACACTAAAGACGTAACTATTCCCGCTGGAAAATCTTTGTTGGTAGTGGATGATCCCTTTGAAGCATACCTCAAAATTGTCCGATACTTCAGACCTTTTCAATCTTCTTCAAAAGCTATTAGTGACTCTGCAGTTATTGGAAGTGGTACCAATGTTATGCCGAATGTTTTCATTGGTGAGTATGTTACCATTGGTAAGAACTGTGTCATTCATCCAAACGTTTCCATCAATGCATATTCAATTATCGGTAACAACGTCGTGATACAAGCGGGATCTGTCATCGGCAGTGATGCATTTTACTACAACACTAAAAAGAATCGTGATGTGTGGTTTAAGCGAATGGAAAGTTGCGGGCATGTAGTGATTGAAGATGACGTAGAGCTAGGTGCAAGTTGTACCATCGATCGTGGAGTAACCGCTGAAACACGAATTGGTGCAGGCACCAAAATGGATAACCAGGTTCATATTGGTCACGATGTAGTGATTGGTAAGAACTGTCTGTTTGCAGCACAGGTAGCCATTGCCGGAGGCACTACGTTGAAAGATGGTGTAACCTTATGGGGCCAGGTAGGTGTAAGCAAGACATTAACCCTTCATAGCAATGTAACTGTACTGGCACAAAGCGGAGTAGGTAAAGATTTAGAAGAAGGAAAGGTGTATTGGGGTAGCCCTGCAGATGAAGCCCTGGTGAAAAAAAGAGAGCTTGTTTGGGTGAAACGTCTTCCTGAAATGTGGAAGAAAATTACGGAAATGAAATAGGGCTACAATTTATACTTGTGTTGCAACTGTTTACAAATAGACGCAACAGTTTGCTTTAAAGGAGTGTACGCAAAACCGGGAAGATATCGGAACAGTTTAGTATTGTTGTAACGTACAGTGGCCTGTGCAGTAAGCGCAGTTTCTTTTGTGAGCAACGGGTTTGCACCGGAAAACATTGCCTTTAATTTTTCTAGTCTCCAAACAACTCCGGCTATAAATGGTGTTACTTTTTTGTGTGGTGCTTTCTTGCCAAACGCTTGTGCTATCTCATTAAAAAGCTGACGATAGGTAGTGTTTTCGCCACTCACAATAAAGCGTTGTGCATTTACATTATTTTCCATCAGGCCTATCATTGCTTTCACTACATCCAGCACGTCAACAAAGCCAGTTGTCCCTTCAGTATACCATGGAAATTCATCGTACACGCTTTTAAAAAGTTTCGTTGAACCGGTGGACCAATCACCTGCACCAAGTATGATTGAAGGGTTTACGATCACGGCATTAAGTCCTTCACCAATCCCTCGCCACACCTCCATCTCTGCCAGGTACTTGCTCTTACCATATTCACTGTTACTGGTCTCAGGTGTCCAGGTCATCAGTTCATTTATTTCTACTCCATTTCTAATGCGCCCAAGCGCAGCGACTGAACTTACATAACATAGCCTGGCTACATTGTTTACAATGCATGCATTCACTACGTTGGCTGTTCCTTCAATGTTCACCTTATACATTTGGCCAACATCTTTCGGGTTAAAAGAAACAACAGCTGCGCAATGGTATACTTCATCTACACCTCGCATCGCCTCTTCCAATGTAATCACGTCAAGAATATCACCCTGTACCCAGTCCACTTTTTCACTGTATATCATTGCAGGAATGTTTGACCGATACAGTGCCCGCACATGGTACGACTCACTAACCAATGCTTCAATCAGGTGGGCACCTACAAGTCCCGTCCCGCCGGTAACCAATACTTTTTTTGATGTGAAATTTATGTCAGGGTTGAGATGCATTCAAAGTTTTTGTAGTAAAGATCGGCTGACAATTATTTGGCGTATTTATAAAATCCAATTCCTGTTTTTCTGCCTAACTCACCAGCCTCCACCTTTGCTTTTTGAATAGATGATGGGGTAAGACGAGGCGGTTTTCCTAATGCCTCCCAAACTATGTTACTTACACCGTAATTAATGTCAAGGCCAATCATGTCCATCAGTTTAAACGGCCCCATTTTAAAACCTGCTGCCTCCAGCACCTTGTCAATCGTTTCATAATCAGCAATACCCTGCTCAACCAATTTCATTGCTTCCAGGTAGTAATGACGTGCAACCCTGTTTACAATAAAGCCCGGAGAGTCTTTGCATACCACCGGGGTCTTACCCATTTGTTTAGATAGTTCCACCAATTCATTCACCACTTCAGCGGAGGTTTTTTCGGTAGCCACTACCTCTACCAATTTCATCAGGGGTGCAGGATTAAAAAAATGCATCCCCGCAACACGTGTATGATCTTTTGTAGCAATTGCTATTTCGGTTATGGGTAATGATGATGTATTGGTTGCGTAAATCGTAGAGGCGGAATTCACCGATGAGAGCTGATTGAATAGTGAAATTTTCGCCTGTAGATTTTCAATAATCGCATCGATGATAATATCTGCTTTGCAGTCTGAAATAGTGGTCGTAAAATTGATCTTGTTGAAAATGGAATCACTGCTTCCTGCAGCAATTCTTCCTTTCTCTTCAAGCATTACGAGTGTAGACTGAATAGATGTTTTCGCCTTATTAAGAACGTCGCTGTTGAGGTCAAACAAGATGGTATCAAACCCACTTTGCGCAGCTACCTGTGCTATGCCGCTACCCATTGTTCCAGCTCCGCAAACACAAATTATTTTACTGTTCATGATGGAGGCAAAGCTACCTTATGTTCATCAATTGTAAAACGCAGGCAACATGCTTATTTGTTATGATACTTATCACCTAAAGCAATACTTACAGCTTTGAAACGCTTTTGCTAAAATGAAAGATTACATCAGGTATCTATCAACATCTCTGCTAATGTTCGGGCAGAAATGTAGCGCTACAAAATCTCAAGACATTATCCCCACGCTAAAATAGTTTTCGTCAAACAAAAGGATTACATGGCTTTCTTCATCACATTATAGAGTAAGCGCATTTCGTTTTCATTGAAGCTGGGGGGCGTTTTCTCAACACCAAAATACTTTCTTTTAAAAGTAGCTATAACAGCAGTTGTGTCTTTTATATCGTAGCCAATTATTTTAAGCGCCAGCAGCGGGCTAAAGTTGGCAGGAACACTGTCGGTTGGGTTCTCATCATACCAAAGACCAAAGCCACGCTTCGATAATTGTTGCCATGGAAAAAAAACATTTGGATCGTTTTTACGCGTTGGTGCTAAGTCAGCATGTCCAATAAAATTGGCAGTTGGAATACTATATTTTCTTTTCAACGTATCCAATAAAGTAACCAGGCTGTTTATCTGTGGCTCTGCAAAAACTTCAAAGCCATTATTGTCAAGCTCTATTCCAATAGAAGATGAGTTTACATCGTTCAGGCTTCCCCATTTACCTGTACCAGCATGCCATGCGCGTAAGTAATCATTTAGCATTTGGTGTACCGTGCCGTCTCTGCAAATCACGTAGTGGGCGCTTACCTGTGTGCGTACCAGCGTGAATGTTTTTAAAGTTTGATCGCAGGTGTTTTGAGCCGTGTGGTGAATGACTACGATGTTTGGTTTACGCAAATTAAAGTTTGTAGTTCCAATCCAGTAAGATTGACTAGCTGGTGGATTTACTTTAGATACAGGGTCTTGCTGAATTTGTTTTGCCAGCAATTTTGTTTGCTTTGTGTAGGCTTTGTTTGTGGTATAATACGGGTGACGGGCGCAGGAATAAGCGGCGCAGATAACCAATAGTATCGTTGATAAAAGTAGCGTGCTTTTTAAAGGCATGGTGTAGAAATTATTAGGCTGTAATGTACAAAACCAGTGTCAGTAAATTGTAGTTGTAATACATTAAGGTGGCCGAGAAAACTACGTTAACGCAGCATATTTTGCCAACGGATGTAAACAAAAACGCCTCTATGCCTTTGCATAGAAGCGTCTCATATGGATCTAATGTCTTGTTATTTACGCATGCTCTCGTTCAGGTTAGAAACTTCCACTTCTCCATCCTGGTTTATAAGGTAGATTTTGAAGAAGAGGTTGTTCACCGTGAAATACTCTTGTACTTTTTCTATGATGGATTTGTAACGCTCCACGTTTGGTAACGCCATTGCTACTTCAGCATTTTCTATAGAGTAGTATTTGCCAAAATTGATGAGGGAACTAAACAATGCATCGCTAAACCAATGTTTGGCGTGCACGGCTTGGTTGCCTGCTTTTTGCAGGCCTGAATAGTTAAGCCCTTTGGTTGGAAAACCTTTAACCTCAATGATCTCTTTTGTAAAGTACTTTGAGGCAATTACCACTTTTTCATTACGCTCTGTTGGCTTACCGGAATCCTTGTGGATCTTGTAACCATTCTCCTTTAAATATTCCGAAAGGCTATCGATAATGAAGTCTTCAGAATACCAATGATCCACGTCTGTGGCAGTGAGATGATCGTTGTAAAATTCTAGTTCCATATTAAAAGTTGTAAAATAATTTGCTTTCCTCTAAGACCGGTAATGTTATCCATGTGTTGCATAAAATGCAAACATTAATATTGCACACTTGTGAAAAAGAAACTTAAAAAAGATGGTTAAAAAAACTATACCACTACAACCAAGATTGCCTTTAAAAGGTTAGACCTGTGTTTGTTAAAGCCGCTTTCTGTTCAACTTTCCGGTGTTCAGGCAAACTATTTAGAGCTTACAATAGATCACTGTGGACAAGTAGGTAAACGTTACATAGGATATCCACCGACTATTGTTGTCTAGTCATCCAGAACCCGCTGCCTCCATCCATTCGATACTTGTATTGCGCACAGCATGATTACCACTAGTCGTATTTTTGGGCACTAAAAAAATAAAATGGAAGAAACGATAAACCTACTGAAAGCTGTTGCGATTGGTGCAGACCATGCAGGCTTTGACTACAAACAAGCGTTAGTCGAGTATTTAGAAAACCAGCAAATAGCAACAAAGGACTTTGGAACCAACTCCCCCGACTCAGTGGATTATCCTGATTTTGCGCATCCCACCGCTTTAAGTGTAGAGCGTGGAGAAACAGCCTATGGAATTCTTGTTTGCGGTAGCGCCAATGGAGTTGCAATTACAGCAAACAAACACGCAAACATCCGGGCAGCAATTTGTTGGAAGCCTGAGTTGGCTGTATTGGCTCGTCAGCATAATGACGCCAATATTATTTGTATTCCTGCGCGCTATGTATCCATAGAGGAAGCAAAAACAATGGTCGATCTATTCTTGTCTACCAGCTTTGAAGGTGGTCGACACCAGGCACGCGTAAATAAAATATCTTGTTAGTCCCATTAAAAACATCCATGAAACAATTACTACAAGTTCTCTTGCTATCCGTCTTTACTGTACCATTAAACGCGCAAAATGCACAGCGTTTCGAAACGATCATTAACGCGACATCACTGAAAGATAAGTTGCTGTTTATTGCTGGTAAAGAAACAGAGGGAAGAGAATCCGGAACACACGGGCAAAGGGTTGCCGCATCTTATATTCAGAACAAATTTAAATTGGCGGGACTGTTACCGGGTACTCCTGGTGGTTACCAGATGGTGTATCCTTTATACCAGGATACGCTGTTGGATCTTTCGTTTACCGTTAATAATATTCCGCTCCAGGTACAAAAAGACTTTGAAATCAGTTTCAATGCCATGCCCTCGATGTATGCAAGTTTGAGCGACGTGGTGTTTGCTGCTTATGGTATCTCGGATTCCACACGCAACGATTATAACGGACTGGACGTGTCCGGTAAATGGGTAATGCTTTTAGAAGGAGCACCAGGCCAGAACGGAAGAAGCGTAATGACAATGGGCATGGCAGCTTTAAGAGCAATGGAGACGAAGGCCATGATTGCAAAGAGCAAAGGTGCCAAGGGAATCTTCGTGGTGTCAAATTCATTTCCGTATCAAACTCCTGTTACTCTACAAGGAAGAAAATATGTAAAAGCGAGGCCGGCCTCATTTCCTGCCGTGTACATTTCGGCAAAAACAGCTGGTGCAATTTTAAATGTTGCAGCAGATTCTACAAAGGATATTTTAGCAGCGAATGTGGGTGCTTACAAAACCAACATCCAATTAAGTGTATACAAGTTTACAAAGCGGTATGCATCCACCAATGTGCTGGGCATTTTGCCGGGTACCGATCAGGCTGGTGAGTACTTATTTATTACTGCGCATTATGATCACCTAGGTATAAATAAAGGAGTGATTAGCCCCGGGGCTGATGATGATGGTTCTGGAACCGTATCCGTAATGCAAATAGCCGAAGCATTTGCACAGGCTAAGGCAGCAGGCAAAGGGCCGCGTAGAAGTATTGTGTTCATGACGGTGTCTGGTGAAGAGATGGGCTTACTGGGCTCGGAGTTTTACAGCGATAATCCTATTTACCCTACGGTAAAAACAACCGCCAATTTAAACATTGATATGATTGGAAGAGTAACACCAAACTATAAAGGAGATTCTTCTAACTACGTATACTTAATAGGTGATGACAGGCTAAGCAGCCGGCTGGCACCCATAGCTGACTCTGCTAATCAAATGGTTGGTCTCCAACTCGACCGGGTTTTTAATGGCAACGATCCTCAACGATTTTATGAGCGGAGCGATCATTACAACTTTGCGAAAAAAGGGGTGCCTATTATATTCTTCTTCAACGGCACACATGCTGATTACCACCGACCAACAGACACGGTAGACAAAATAAATTTTGAATTAATGAGTAAACGCGCCAGACTCGTTTACCACACCGCGTGGATAATGGCTAACCGTGAGGAAATGCTTAGCCGCGATCTTCCGCTAAAAAAATAGTGATGAAATTTACCTCTGCGTTTGTACTTAAACGCGACAGAACACTTTGAAGGAAGAATGCAAATATGCAGATCAAGCAAAATTGATCTGCATATTTACTTTTAAGAGCGGGTGAAGAATAAAAGAAAGTGTGCTTATTCGATCGTTGCAAAAGACTTTGCAGCTTGTATTAATCATATTTTTATTGCACGGCAAGATGGCTGCATGTAAAATCGATATGTTGAATGAGGATTGCAAAATGAATGATGAAAATGAGATACCCATCACCTGCAATGAATGCAACCAACCGGTAAAAGACCAATCTGAGTATTGCCAGTATTGTGGCGCGCATTTGCCCGGGCAGGTTGTTACCATCAACATTTTCAACAACCTATCCTTGCGGCGGGTATTTCTTTTCTACTTCGTGTATCTTTTTATTAGCCTGCTTGTAAAACATACCCGTTGGTTTGCCGGTTACGATCAGTTGTTTTGGGTAGAACTTGTGCTCGGGATAATTACTTTTTGGTTTGCATGGCTTAACCGTAAGGAAATGTTACCGGTTATACGTTTCACACATTTGCGGTGGTCTATCTTCCTATTGATAATATTGTTTGCGGCACTTGCTTCGGGTTTGGTAAACTATAGTATGCGGCAGGTAAATATTTCTTTTTTTAATGCCGATATAAATTATTTCAACGCATACCGTTTGTATTATTTTCCTACAGCCATAATGATCTACAGTATAGCAATCGTGCCTGCTATTTTTGAAGAGGTAGCTTTCAGGGGGGTGTTGTATAATTACTGCGCAAACTTTTTGGACGACAAACTAGTGGTTGCAGTTACGGCTTTTCTTTTTGCGATTATGCACCTCAGTTTGCTCTCGTTAATTTGGCTCGTTCCATTTGGCTTTTTACTCGGACACCTGCGACGCAAATACAATACGCTGTGGTACGGCATTGCGTTTCATTTTGTCTTTAATCTTATTGCCGTATTACTCGATCTTTACCGGGGTGAGGCCCTTTGATATGGTGTAACAATTGGAGACACGTCAACAGGGCACTTCCTGTATTGTCCTGAAATAAGTTGACAGTTTTTGAATTAGATCCCAGTTGCTTCGGTAGCTGGGATTTTTTGTAAATGTACCTCATTGGGAGTTTTAAGTTGTAGCGCCCAGTGTGGTCTGTAGCTGTTATATAATTCGACAGCTTCCTCGGTCAACCGGAAGGCTTTTTGCTTTGAGGGCAAAAGCCTTCCTAGACCAAACTCCTCTTTCAAGGTTCTGTTCATTCGTTCTGCTAATGCATTTTCGTAAGGATCTCCGTTCTCTGTCATGCTTATTTTGATGCCGTGGTCTGTTGATAGTTTTACATATTCCTGGCTGCAGTATTGTAAGCCTCTATCGGTATGGTGTATTAATGGATGATCTGTTTTCCTGTTTTTTATAGCCATCTGGTAAGCCTTTATCATCGATGCGGTGTCCATGTTACTTGCAATAGCATAGCCCATTATTTTGCGGCTATATGCATCTGTCACCATGTTCAAATAGCAATTGCCTTCATCTGATTTTATATAGGTGATGTCGCTTACCCAAACCTGCTCTGGCGCTGTTACTTTTACGTCCTTTACCAGGTTAGGATACTTGCGTAGCCAGTGTTTGCTCATGGTTGTTTGTGTGTAAGTTCTGCGTGGTTTTATCAGCAGCCTTCTTTCGCCTAATAGTTTGAATAGCTGATCTCTGCCAAACTTAATCTCTTGTTTAATCAACGATGGTTTTATCTGGTGATATAACTTTTTACCACCTAGTCTTGTAAGAATTTTTCGTTCCTTATGCACCAGCCATAGTACCTGGTTTTCGTGGCTCGTACGCTCTTGTTTTTGTATACAATACTTGTAGTAATACTGACGGCTAAAGCCTAACAATCCAGCTACTCTTCCAACTGTGAACTTGCGTCTTTTTGAGCCTGCTGCTGGTTCATATCTTTTGACAGCAGGCTCAAATACTTTTTTCTGATATAAGTTTTAAGCATCTCATCAGCAATATCAATAGCTGTATTGAGTATTTCTTTATCCTCCTGCAAACGTTTTACCTGCTTCTCTAAGTCACGAATTTTCTTGTTGGGTGAGGGTTGCTTTGGCATACAGTTATTTGCTGACCAATCTAATCTGCCATGCTTTCTCAACCAAATTAAAACAGTACTTCTGCCTTGAATTCCATAATGCTTTTGCGCTTCCTTGTAAGTAAAGTCGCCTTTTTCTACTTCATCTATAACCTGCAATTTGAACGCTAAGGTGTAGTCTTTTTGAGTCCTCTTTGGTACACTGATTTGTCCTTTGTTCATAATGGTAACACTGTTTTTGTGTCAACCTATTTTAGGACGAAGCATCCTCCTAACAAAAAAGGCCTCGCATGGAAGCCTTCTTTATTCTGTTCTAAAAAATGCTATTTAAACCTCGAAGCAACTACTACGGTATTTTTAAACGTACGTCGTTTGCCTGCAATGTTGAACATGTCGGTATATACTACGTAAGCGCCTACCGGTACACGCTGTTGCTTATCATTTAATCCATCCCAACGGAAAGATCCGCTCAATCCTAAGGTGGCATTTTTTGCCAGCACCCGAACGGCTCGTCCTGCTCCATCAAATATGGTAATGTTGGCTACGTAACCGGGATCTGTCATCCTGTATTCTATCATTGTGTAGTCTTCAAAGCCATCATTATCCGGTGAGAAAATTTTTGGTGTGATGGTTACTTCACCCTGCACGACTGCGTTTGCGCGGAACTGGGAATTTTTATACGATGGTGTGCCATAACCCGAGGTAGATGCGGCGCTGTGCCAATTGTTTTGATCTTGCGTCGGCTTGTTGAAATCTATTCTTTCAAGGGCCACACCCTTTTCGTTATCGAGCAAAGCAAAATGCCAATCGTCGGTGTAAGCAAGCTCATCAACAATTCTGCCTTGTGCGTTCATCAATACCACATTTCCTTTATCGGTATTATAGCTTGGGAAAGAAGCGATATCGATAAAGTTATCCGGGTTTTGTGCTACAAACTGTTGCTTCACGATTGCCCCACTTGAGGTAAGTACAAAATAATCACCCGGAAATAATAAGAGGTTATCGGTAGAGACCTGGCGTGGCGTACCTAGCGTTAATGCTAACCCCGAACGATTGTTGATGTACAAATCTTTAAGATCGTACACGTTGTTCGACCGGTTATAAATTTCTACATAATCTACTCCGTTAGTGGGCGGATTAAAGAGTACTTCATTGATGATGATGCCAAAGCTGTCAATCAAACTCGGCAACCCTAGCCTGGTGCTATTGCCGGCACCTATTATATTGCCGGTACAGTCTCTAACTCCATTAGCAGTGATGGTATAAGTGCTGCCTCTTTGTAAAGGCGCACTTAACCGAATCTGTACTTTTTGAAATAACGGTGCACTGGAAAATGCAGAAACGATTGTTGGCGTATTGGAACCACCGCTGATGGTAAAATTCGCAGGGAGTACCGCACGGGCACTGTCTACCGGTTCGCTAAAGGTTAATACTACAGTTACACTATCTGTGGCCGCAGCCCGAACCAATGTTGGTGGTGCAGCATCTGCATTTACAGCATTTATAGAGTTTCTTGCTCCTGGTGTACCGCCACGTAAATCATTGCTGGCGCGCCAGTTGTTTTCGCCTGCACAGGCATTGCGCGGATCAATCATTTCCAGAGACCAACCACCATCTTTTTTTACGGCGTTTTGGTACCAGGCATCACTGTAAGTAACGGAATGTATGGTTACTCCTTCTCTCGAAATTATGGAAACTGTTCCCCCTTCATTTGTTAGCGAAGGAAAGGAGGTGATGCCTAAAACTCGACCAAAGGGAGTGAATGCTGCCACTTGGGTGGTAGTAGTGATCACTACGAAACTATCTGCGGGTAACACATAGCTGCCAAAGGCTCCGCTGGTAGAACTTGAAGTGGTTAATCTCCAGCCTTGTAAATTAAGAGCTCGGCCGCTGTTGTTTCTTAGTTCTATCCATTCCGTGTTCGGTAAAGCAACTACCGGGGTAGGATCCGCCATGATTTCATCAATCACAATATCGAAGCGGGCAGGTACATAAAAGCTAAAGGTTACCGTGGCGTTAGATAGGGCATTGCCTGCAAGGTCCTGAACATTATTAATGGTAAGGGTATGCACCGGGCCGCTGGCAAAATTGTTGGCAAAAGTTAATCGCACCAACGAGGTATTCGTTGCATCTCTTACAGCAGTAGCCGGCGAACCAATACCATTGTTTGCTGAATAATTTGCAGCAATTTGGGAAGTGGTAAGGTCAACGGGTTCATTAAAAACCACGTCTACGGTATTCAAAGAAATGGCCGTAGCAGAAACAATTTGCGGCGGCGTTACATCTGGTACAAATGCTTTCAGTTCAATGTCGTCAAAAAAGTGTTTTTGTATGAAGCTTACGGTGCTTTGTCTTACTAAAATTCCAAAGAAGGAAGAAGTAGTAAATGTGGCGTCGGTTACAGAACCTTCGGCAACAAACGTATTACCGCTGCCACTCAGGTCGCGTAGCAATGTCCATTGATTAGAGGCGTTTCTAATCACCCTAATTTTCATCACGCTTGCAGAGGTATTTAGAATACCATTTGCACCATCAATGATTTTAGTGATAGTACCGCCGGCATCTTTTCTATACAAAGCAATTTCATCATCTGTATTCCCTATTCGTACAAAATATCCTGTGGTATTGTTGCTCACCAGGTCGCTGCCTGAAGCTGTGAGGAATACGTCAATAGAGTTTGGTCCTGATGGATTGAAGTCTATTCTCGTAAACCACTCCCACTGCACAGAGGTGGCAAGGGTACTTGCGGTACTAAGGTAAAAGGTGCTGTTAGCAATGGTGTTGTTACTCTGTAATTGCAACGATGGGTTCACAATCCAGTCGGTAGTATTGCCAATCCAGGTAGGGTTTGTAGTAAAATCACCATCATTAAAGTTTTCTGTAAGCTGCGCTGAAAGTTGTAAAGAAGATGATAGAATGGCAGCAATCAGGATCGCACGAAAAATTGTTTTCATTGTATGCTTGTTGACGAGGCTAAATAAGGCCACTACTGCATTGCATGCATGCCCGGGCGTTTGTTCGAAATTCCAAAATACAGTCTGGCTGTCAATATTCGTATTTTTTGTTCAGATAAGCGAAATACTTATTTTCGCTGCCATGACAATAAAGAACATAAAATGTAAAAAACCTTTTGCTACGTAAGGAAGGTTTGTTTGCATTTATATAGCATAAATGAAAACCTTCCCAAGCCGGAAGGTTTTTTATTAACCCATAATAACAAATACATGAAAGTTGCAGTTGTTGGCGCTACAGGTTTGGTAGGTACAAAAATGTTACAAGTATTGGCTGAACGGAACTTTCCGGTAACTGAGTTAATACCGGTGGCATCTGAACGGTCTATTGGTATTGAGATAGAGTTTAAAGGAGAGAAATATAAAGTAGTTAGTGCACAGGATGCAATTGACGCTAAGCCTGCTATTGCCCTTTTTTCTGCCGGTGGAAGTACGTCTTTGGAATGGGCTCCTAAGTTTGCTGCCGCAGGTATCGTTGTAATCGACAACTCCAGTGCGTGGAGAATGGATCCATCTAAGAAGTTGGTAGTGCCAGAAGTAAATGCCGGGGTACTCACTAAAGAAGACAAGATTATTGCAAACCCCAATTGCTCAACTATACAAATGGTGGTTGCGCTGCAGCCATTGCATAAAAAGTATATCGTTAAGCGCGTGGTGGTTAGTACGTACCAGAGCGTAACGGGTACCGGTGTTAAAGCTGTTCAGCAATTACACAATGAGCGGAAAGGCGTAGAAGGTGAGATGGCTTACAAGTATCCTATCGATTTGAATGCCATTCCACAGATCGACGTTTTTTTGGAGAACGGATATACCAAAGAGGAGCTGAAGATGGTGAATGAGACCAAGAAAATAATGCAGGATGACAATATTCGGGTAACGGCAACAACGGTGCGCATACCGGTAATAGGTGGCCATAGCGAAAGCGTAAACGTGGAGTTTGAAAATGATTTTGATTTAGCTGAATTGAAGCAATTACTTGCTACCTCTCCGGGTATAATTGTAGAAGATGAAATGGCAGAGCAACTTTACCCGATGCCTCTTTCAGCACACGAAAAAGATGAAGTATTTGTTGGAAGGTTGAGGAGAGATGAGAGCCAGCCAAATACACTCAATATGTGGATTGTAAGTGATAATCTTCGCAAAGGTGCAGCAACCAATGCGGTGCAAATAGCGGAGTATATGTTGGAGAAGGGGTTGGTGTAGATCACTTTTTGCATTTTTTTCATCTACGAATTGTTCTTTCAGAAAGCATGCTTTTACAATTAGAAATAGGTCATATGTTTAAAAGAAATGAGTAAGCAATTGAATCGCAATTAATTCAGTTTTAATTCGTAGTTATATATAAGTAGATTGGGATCAGTTTTTTTTAGTGTATGAATCTTACATTCTAAGGCCCAAGGAATTTTAAATAAAATTAAAGGCAAGATTGAAGTCGTCATCTGGAAAGACAATATCTTTGACTTACCCCCTGCTGCATTTTTCCAAAACTAACTGAGTGATAAACTTTGAGTTTGTCATCAATATTTTAACTGCGAAGTAAGATTTTGGCGTGCAGATTTTTTTAAAATAAATCTAAACGTAGCTAAAGTACTGGATGACTATGGAAGTATATCTGTGTAGGGGTGCCCTGATACAAGCTTTTCAGAAAAAAAAACGAATTATAATTGAATATCTCCAGGGCTGGGGGCAAATTGTGACTGCAACTAAAATAAACGCTGCAGCTGTATCACCTAACAGTCTACAGGCGCAAACACCTAAAAAGTTCCAACGTTTTGATTATTCAGGATTTGCAGAAGTAGGAGCGGAGGACTCTCGGGAATTTCTTTTTAAGAAGTTTAGGTTTTGGACATTTATGTCTATGGTGTTGTTGCTTTTTGTGCACTCTTATAATATTAATCAATTAGGTCTTACCCCATCAACCACGTTACAAGAACCTCTGACCTTTAATTCCTTTACGCAGTATTTAGTTGCAAACGGATTAGTTCGATTTCGGCTACCGTTGCTATTTTGTATATCGGGTTATCTTTTTGCTTTAAAGGATGTAGCAACCTATACGGCCCGATTAAAGAAAGCAGTCAAAGGGTTGCTGATTCCTTATTTTTTATGGAGCTTTATCAGTGTTGCTGCTGTGTGGCTGTACCATTTTCCCGATGAATATTATTATTCAATGAGCGAAGCTTTTAACAAAATAGCCGTGTCGCCCGTTGCCTACCATTTGTGGTTTTTAAAAGCTTTGTTTATTTACCGGATTTGTTACCCACTATTTTTATATCTGATACAAAGATTTCCAGTTGTTCTACTCTTTTACTTTTTTTTGTGGGTTTCTCATTTTCAGTTTTATTTTATTGACGGAGACGGATTATTTTTTTTCAATGCGGGCATTTTTCTGTTTAAGACCAATAGGGACCTCTTGCAAAAACCTAGATGGGTCAATTTTTGGTTTTTGTGTTCAGTGTTTATCACACTTCTTATTCTAAAGACATGTTTGGCTTTTGGCGACAACCTATTGGGTGATTACAGACCTATGCTACTAACCCTTCTTTATAAAATTTCTGCACTTGTCGGGCTCGTTATTATGTGGTTTGGTAGCGATAGAGTCGTGAATTATTGTATGAGGAATAGATGGTTTTTGGGAATTTCCCAATATTCGTTTATTATCTACGCTATGCATATTTTGATCTTTGCTTGTTTGTTTAACTTTTCGAAACTGATTAGATTTGATGGCTTTAGTTCGGCACAGTACCAATTATTAATGTTCTTTGTTGCCCCGTTTTTGGCATTTTGTTTATGCGTGGCTACGGGATGTATTTTGAAAAATAGAATGCAGCCTGTATATCGATTGTTAACAGGGGGTAGAGGCTAGTTAAAATTTTAATGGAGTCGACATTCAAAAAGTTACAGTTAGGCCCAAAAATTTGTATTTTACGAACTAAATAGTCGTTTAGAGCAAATTTTTACCTGCACCTCATGAGATATCTTTTTTTGCATTTATGTGCCTTGTTTTGTTTCACATCTTTCGCCCAGAAAAAGATTGTAATTCTCGGTTCCTCAACTGCAGCCGGCACTGGTGCGGGCTACCCCTGGGTGGCGCAGTATACTGATTATGTCAAAAGTATCAATCCGGCGAATCAAATCATTAATCTGGCACAAGGTGGTTTTACTTCCTGGCATATAATGCCAACGGGTTCAACTCCAAGAGGATTATATACGCTGCCATATCCGGAGCCAACCAGGAACATAACCGCTGCTATTGCCCAGAATCCTGATGCAATTATCATCAATCTTCCTTCAAACGATGCTGGATACAGCAATCCAGCCACCTACACAATGATGAATTATCGGGACATTGTTGCTACTGCCGTAGCAAGCAATATTCCTGTTTGGCTTACTACTGCAGGGCCTAGGGGGCAAGACTTAGGCTTCTTTTTGGTGTTGAAACAGATAAAAGACTCTACGCTCAATGAGTATGGAAATAAAGCTATTGATGTTTGGACTACCCTCGAAAATGAGTCAATTGTAAATATTGCCGCGCCTTATGCATTTGGTGATAATGTGCATTATAACCAGGCAGGACATGATTTGATCTTTCAGCGTGTTAAGCAGGCAAATGTTCTAAACATGCTTAACAACTCGGCACTTTTTTATCCTAAGTCTACAGCCACTGATTTATCACAACCCAATGATTGGACAACCGATCCCTTAGGAGGAATTGGTAGTTCCCCGGTAAATTTCACTTCAGCTAACCAGGAATTTTTGTTAAATGGTTCAGGGGATCATAGGCTTAATGGTAATCTGACCCTAACCGGGGGTTCTCACATAACTATTTCAAACGGAAATTTGAAAATTGGTCCTTTGGCCCGACTGACTATAGGCGCAGGATCAACCTTTAACTTTAATGGACGCCCGGTGACCATTTTGTCTTCTTCGGCGGGCACTGGCTCAATTGGAATAACGGCTGGTAGCATTATTGGAGCATCCAATGTAACCGTTGAAAGATATATTGGGCCAGGTCCAACGGGTTCTCCAAAGCGAGCTTGGAGATTGTTGACGGTTCCCCTTACCTCTGCAGGCGCACCAACTATATACCGTTCATGGCAAGAAACTGGCAACTCCATTGCAGGATACGGAACTCATATAACTGGTGGGTCTGCATCTAGTGGTTTTGATCAGGGGTCATCGGCAAATGCTTCTATATTACAATACAATAATATTTCTAACACATTAAGTGGTTTAGCTAATACGAATGCAACATCGATTGCATCACAGCCTGGCTTCTTTGTTTTTGTAAGAGGTGATCGCACAATTAATTTGGCGCAAGGTGGTGGTGCTGCTCCTAACGAGACTATACTACGAGCCACAGGCAATCTTAAACAGGGGAATCAACCCGCGATAACAGTGCCGGCAACTAATTTTTCAGTAGTGGGTAATCCGTATCCATCACCTATAGACTGGGCGCTAATTGCAGCAGGCGATCGTAGCAATATTGCCAACAGGTTTTATGTATGGGATCCTAAATTGGGTGGTCCAAGTGGCACAGGTGGATATGTGCTTTTTGATGCCATCGTTGGATTCCTTCCAAATGTTTCCGGTGGCAGCTATACCAATACTCCCAATACATTAATTCAGTCAGGACAGGCGCTTTTAGTGAGCAGTGCAAATGGTACAACATCAGGATCACTAGTTTTTCGCGAGATGGTTAAAGCATCAACCCAACAACAAGTTTTTAGAAATACAAATGGTCAGGACAATATATTAGGAGCAAGGTTGATGAGTGTACAAAATGGAGTTAGCGTACCTGTTGACGGCGTGTTTGCTGTTTTTAGTGACAACGGAAATTCTGCTGTAACTGCTGAAGATGCCCCTAAGGTGAGAAACTTCACGACGAATTTTTCCATCATTCGCGATAACATACTACTCGCACTTGAAAAAAGACCATCTATAATTAGCAACGACACTATATTTTTCAGAATGGAAGGGGTAACCGTGGGCAATTATGAAATAGCCCTTTCGCCACTTGATTTTCCTCCAAACATCGTGGCTTTTATAGAAGACAGTTACCTTGGAACGAGCACGCCCCTCAATCTACAAGTGAGCACAGCTTATAATTTCAATGTAACAACCGATCTGGGTTCATCTTTTATGGATCGTTTGAGAATAGTTTTTAAACCTGCAACAGTCTTGCCGGTTTCATTCACCAATATCACTGCCGTTAAGAAATTTAAGACCATTGAAGTAAAGTGGAGTGTAGATATGCAGGTCGATACCCGAAGTTATCAAGTTGAACGGTCCATAGATGGAACTAGATTTGAAAAGGTAGGAACTATCCAATCCCTACCAAATTTGAATGGGGCAGCTAATTATTTTTGGATTGATTCTTTTCCCGTGAGTGGGTTTAATTATTACCGGGTTAAAGCATTAGCATTTGACAATGGCATGAAGTATAGCATGGTTGTAAAAGTAAACGCTGAAGAAAATAGTAACAGTCTCCTTATATACCCTAATCCTGCAAAAAATAAGCAGGTGACTATTCAATTGACAAATCAACCAAAGGGGGTATACTCGGTAAGACTTCTTAACACAGTTGGTGAGATGCTTTACAAAACATCAATTGATTATATCGGAGGATCATCTGCACAAACGATTAATTTGCCTGCTACGCTTAGTAACGGGCTTTATAGAATGTTAATTAGTAACGGAGATATATCAAGTACAAGGCAGATAATAGTAGAATAGTTTTAACTGCTTCAATAGATATTACCGGAAGAAAAGGCACCTAAAAAAGAAAGCTATACTTCCTTTTTTAGGTGCTTCAGTTTATCACCTACCCATTTTTCCTATACGGAAAGTGTCTTGCAAACCTCTCTGTTATTTCCTCAATGATCTCATTAGCCGGGTTGTTCCAATTACTGCCTTCCCGGTAGGAGTCATTCCAAAGTGTTTCGCCATTGCTTACCAAGGTGCATGTGGCCTGTATATCACTGGTTTTATTGCTGACCGGGATAGTGAGCGGAGATTTACTTGCAGCGAATACAATACCCCTGGCAACAGTAATGCCTAAGGATGCTTCGTCGCTCATGTACCTGTCTTTCTGAATGGAACTTCTAACCACGGCATCTACACCAAGAATTTGTGCCAGTTCTCTATCATCTTTCTCCCATGAGTCGCGAACTGAAATGTTATGCTCTTCAAGCATTGAAATTGTATTGCTGTAAGGCTGAATACTAACATCCATTATTTTTTTACCTGTTTTTGCCCGCTTTAGAATATTACTATAAAGGGATTGCTGAAACATTCTACTTTCCATCTCTTCTAGTGCAACAATTGTTTCTTTAGATACATTCCGTGGTAGCTGTCCCGTCATCACAATATGCGGGGGAAGAATGGCAATTACTTTGTGCGTTGCTGTTTTCTCGTTAAAAGAAGATGAGGTGTAATAGCGGTGGCAGGAGGTAAGCGTAACTAGTATGCAAACTACTGCAAGGGTAAATTTTGGTTTCATGTTGAAATTATTTTCCAGACCTTTTTCAAAGTGGGTGCCAATATGTATTATAGGGCGTCCGTTAACTTTTTCAAAACATGGAAAACTGGCTACCGGCTTTTTGGGAGGATGGATGGCTGGTACACCTACTCTTTTTTCAGCATAGATGCTAATTCTCTATTCAAACGAGCGGTTAATAAACTTGATCAAAGGCATTAGCACTATGAATTCTTTCACCACTTTATCTACAATAGCTTTCGAGGTAAGTTCTTTGTCAGATGGAGTTCTGGCAGCAACAAAACTTTTCAATTTTAGGTATTCTATTGCAGGGTTGTCTTTCTCATAGCCTTTTGGTTCGCGGGATAAAGTATATTCACCTTTCTCCAAATCGCCATATACCTTTTTAAATTCTTTATTGGTGATGATGCCCTTGAATTCATCATAACAATAATCTATCTCCTGCCTCACTTTCTTTAGTACATCTGCCGGAGGCATCCATAAGCCACCACCAATCATGCTATTGTTTCCGGGTTCGCAATGCAAGTAATAGCCGGCAAAGCCTGAACTTTTTCCACCTTTATCAAAGCTGGCGCCCATGTGGTGTTTGTAAGGCGTTTTGTCTTTGCTAAACCGCACATCGCGGTATTGTCTGAAGATGCATTTCTTTGGCTCCAGCAAAGCCATGTCAGGGTCAGCTTCAGCAAGTTGTTTTAGTACAGCAGCCACCATTTGTTCAAAGTCGGCACGGGCATCGTCCAACCGCTGCCGGTTGGCATCAAACCACGGCTTATTATTATTATTTTTTAAATCGACCAGGTAATCTAATGTGGAGGCCTTTAACATGCTTAAGCTATTTTATTTTGTTCTATCAAACTGAGAAATTCATCTTCACTAATAATGTTTACCGTATTAATCTTTTTGGCTTTTTCCAGCTTGCTGCCAGCATCGTCACCTACTACCAGGTAATTCAGCTTACTGCTTACGCTTCCCAACAGCTTTCCGCCATTTTCTTCTACCATCTCTTCGGCTTGTGTACGTTTCAGCTTGTTCATAGTTCCGGTGAAAAGAAAGGTTTGTCCATGCAGACCCCCTTCCTGCACTACTGCCCGTTTCGTGTTTTCCATTTTAACGCCTAATGACTCAAGTTCTCTAAGCATCTCCAGGTTTTGTTCGTTTTTGAAAAAGGTAACAATGCTGCTGGCGACTTTTATCCCAATGTCTTCCAACTCCTGCAATTTTTCTACTGTAAAATTTTTCAGGTCGAGTAAATGATGCACGTGGTTCGCCAGCACCTTGGCAGTGGTTTCACCCACGAACCGAATGCCTAAAGCAAAGATCAACCGGTTAAGAGTTTGCTGTTTGGATGCTTCGATAGCGGCCTGTATGTTATCAATCGATTTTTTTCCAAAGCCTGGTAATTGCCCGATAGAACTAAAGTCAAGTTTGTAGATACCGGGAATATCTTTCAGCAAAGCCATTTCGTAAAATTTGCGCACATTGGCTTCTCCAAAGCTCTTAATGTCCATGGCGTCTTTGCTTACAAAATGAATCATGCGTTCCACTACTTGCGCCGGGCATTCTATATTGATGCAACGCCAAACTGCTTCGGTTTCTTCTTTATATAATTCGCTTTTACATACCGGGCAGCTCGTGGGGAAAGGGATCTCTGTTTCGCTACCATCTCTAACTTCTGCCAGCGATTTTACAATGTAAGGAATTACATCTCCAGCTCTTTCAACCAAGACGGTGTCGCCTAGCTTTAAATTCTTTTCTTTAATTACATCTTCATTAAATAAAGAAATGGAACCAACCGTAACGCCGCCAATAAACACAGGGTCTATTTTCGCCACAGGCGTAATCGATCCTGTTCTGCCAACCTGGTATTCTACACTTCGAAGTTTACTCGTTGCCTGCCTTGCTTTAAACTTGTACGCAATAGCCCAACGTGGATGGTGGGTAGTCATACCCATTGCCTCCTGCAGTTCAAGGTCATTTACCTTTATTACCATCCCATCTATTTCAAATGGAAGGTCATCACGCTTTTGTTCAAACTCATTGCAATAATCAATGACACCATCAATACCGCGGACTATTTTCATCTCATTCATTGGGCTGCGAAAACCCAAATTCCAAAGCATCTGAAGGTTGCCGGCATGCGTCTGCAGTAAGTTTTCATTTGCCTGCGTTACCGTAGTACCGGAGGAAGTATGGTAGCTAACATTATATAAAAAAGCTTCCAGCTTTCTTTTCGCCACTTCTTTGGGATCCTTCATCCGCAAACTTCCTGAAGCTGCATTGCGCGGATTGGCAAGGGGCGGAATGTTTTGAGCAACCAACTGGTCGTTATATGCTTTGAAACTTTTTTTGCTCATCATTACCTCGCCCCGTATCTCAATTGTTTGCAAGCCATATTTAGAAAATGTGGCGTGCAAGGGTATGGAGCGGACCTGTTTCATGTTCGTAGTCACATCATCGCCTTCCAATCCGTTGCCACGGGTAGCACCACGAACCATCAAATCGTTCTCATAAATTAACGAGATGCTGGCACCGTCAAACTTAGGTTCAATACAATATTCCAGCTCATCCTTTCTGGCTACATCGCGGGCTTTTCGATCCCAATCTATTAAATCGGCTGCATTGTAACTGTTTTCTAAACTTAACATTGGAACCAGGTGGGCTACAGTTTGAAACGATGCATTTAAACTGCTGCCTACACGTTGCGTTGGTGAGGTTGCAGTGACCATTTCAGGGTGCGCTGCTTCAATAGATTGTAATAGCTGATACAATTGGTCGTACTCTGCATCCGAAATAAGAGGGTCATTTAATATATAGTAGCGATGCTCATGAAAGCGTAAAACATCTCTGAGGATTTCCGTTGTTTCAAGTGATTTAACTACCTGTTTGTCGGCTAATAAAGATTGGCTTTGGTTCTGGAGGGCAATTATCTGGTCCTTGGAATACATGCTATTTTCTGTTGCGGCCAAAGGTAATTCAGAAGTTATCGTCTCTGATACCCTGGCATAGTACCTCTTTTATGTAAATTGTACACATTGATTGAAATCTTCTTACTTTCAAACTTTCTTTTTAATAGCAAACAAACTAACGATTCTGCGGCCATGGGGAAAAATGATACAAACAGCGTTCTTGAACGCGAGCTTAAAACACAGTTAATTGTAGATCCTACTTCACTGGTTGAACAGTATCCGGCCGTTCCAATTACTGTAGACTGCGTCATTTTTGGGTTTGATGAGAATGAATTGAAAGTGCTTCTTATCCGGAGCGACCTGCAATTTTTTGAAGGGAAATGGTCGTTGTTGGGTGATGTAGTTCGTGCTACCGAAGACCTGGACGATGCGGCAAACCGCGTGTTGCGTCAACGTACCGGTATGGATGATATTTTTCTTGAACAGGTAAAAGCATTTGGAGGTCCAACCCGCCACCCCGGCGGAAGAGTAGTTACCATCGCTTATTGCTCGCTTCTAAACATTCACCACCACCAATTAAAAATTCTTGACAACGAATTACACTGGCACTCTGTAAACCAACTTTGCGACATGGCATTCGACCATCAATTGATTATTGATGAATGCAATACCTGGTTGAAGAAGCGCATACAGGAACATCCGCTTGCATTCAACCTGCTACCTGAAAAATTTTCGCTGCGCGAACTACAGAACCTTTATGAAGCAATCCTAAGGGTAACACTGGATCGCAGGAATTTCAGAAAGAAATTCTTCTCGATGGATTTTCTGATTGATGTTGGCGAATATGAAGAGGATGTACCGCACCGGCCAGGGAAATTGTACAAGTTCAATTTCGGCAAGTACGAAGAAAACAAACGTGTATGGTTCGGAATTGATTTTTAGCGGAACGCTGAACATCCTAAATCTTTTTTATAAAAAAATTAGTAAACCATCATTGCGAGATTAAATAATTTCTATATTGTGTAAAATTTACACATTCCCTATTTTGGTGACGGAGGTATTTCCTCTATTCTAAAGTTTGGTGTAATGAACGAAAGCTTGCGATTATGAGAAGAACTTTTACCTTCTTACTCCTTTTACTTGGGCACGTTGTATCAGCGCAACTGCTAACAACCAGTCCTTCATTTCCGCAGGAATCCAATTCTCCTATTGACATTATAATGGATGCCACGCTGGGTAACCAGGGTTTGAAAGATCATACACCTACTACCGACGTATACGTACACATTGGTGCAATTACAAATTTGAGTACAGGTCCTTCGGATTGGAAATATTCGAAGTTTACATGGGGTACTGCTAACACTGCAGCGCAGGCCACGTATCTATCGCCAAACAAATGGAAGTATACAATAACGGGTGGATTGCGTGCTTACTTCGGTATCACCAACCCGGCTGAAGTGGTTCAGCACATCGTCATCTTGTTTAGAAATGGAACGGGCGGTAAAGTGCAACGCAACAGGGATGGCAGCGATATGTACTTGCCTGTTTACAACAATTCACTACAAGTAAGGGTGACCCAACCTTTCCGGCAGCCAACTTACAACCAGGTTATCGAGCCACTTACTATTGCCATTGGAAACAGCCTGCAAATTGCTTCGGCTGCAAGTGCAAACAGTACCATCAAATTGTATTTTAATGGAACAGAAGTGGCCAATACGGTAAATGGAACTACAGCTTCTGCAAATGTGACCATAAGCGCTTCAGGTACACAACAAATAATTGCGGAAGCCACCTCAGGCACAACCGTAAAACGCGATACGTTATCCTTTTTTGTAACGCCGGCCACTACAGTTGAACCTCTCCCTGCAGGTTTAAAAGATGGAATTAATTATGAGCCTGGCGATACTTCTGTTACCCTTGTCCTGCTTGCGCCGGGTAAGCAAACTGTGTCAGTAATCGGAGATATCAATAACTGGAGTGTAACAGCCCAACACCTCATGAAACGTACGCCGGATGGCAATCGTTTTTGGCTTCGGATTACGGGTCTTACACCAGCAACAGAATATGGCTACCAATTCCTGGTAGATGGTAATCTTAAAGTAGCTGATCCATATACTGAGAAGGTTTTAGTGCAAGGCAGCGACCAGTTTATTTTGCCTGCCACCTTCCCAAATTTAAAACCTTACCCAGCAGGGCAAAGCGGAATTGTGAGTGTTTTGCAAACTCGTCAACCTGGCTATAATTGGTCAGCCGGAAATTTCAGGAAACCTGCGAAGGCCAACCTGATGATTTATGAATTGCTCCTTCGCGATTTTGTAGCGGCACACGATTGGAAAACACTGCGCGATACGCTAAGCTATTTAAAGCGTTTAGGAATAAACGCAATAGAGTTAATGCCGGTTACTGAGTTTGAGGGCAATCTTAGCTGGGGCTACAATACGTATCAATATTTTGCTCCCGATAAATACTATGGTCCAAAAAATACCTTAAAAGAGTTTATTGACACTTGCCATAAAAACGGCATTGCTGTAATTATGGATATTGTGCTCAACCATACCTACGGGCCTTCACCTTTGGTTCAGCTGTATTGGGATGCCGCCAACAACAGGCCGGCAGCAAATAATCCATGGTACAATCCGGTTGCTCCACATGCATTTGGTTTCGGTGAAGACTTCAACCATGAAACCAGTAATACAAGGAACTTTTTTAAAAGGGTTTTGCAACACTGGCAAACAGAGTATAAAATTGACGGCTACCGTGTCGACTTTTCTAAAGGCCTTACACAGAAGGTTTCTACCAGTGATGCTGCATTTTCAGCTTACGATGCCAGTCGTATTGCAATCATAAATGACTATGCCAATACGATAAAATCGGTTGATACGGCAGCATACATTATACTGGAACATTTTTGCGATAATAATGAAGAAAGACAACTGGCCGATAGCGGCATGCTGTTATGGGCTAATGTGTGGACACAATACCAGGAAGCATCAATGGGTTATTTACCTAACTCAAATTTTGGCAACGGGATACACACAGCAAGGGGATGGACAAAGGCGCACCTGGTCACTTTTCAGGAAAGCCACGACGAAGAGCGGGTGACCTTCAAAAGCATTAAATATGGAAATAGCAGCGGGGGATATAATATTAGGGATACTGCTACCGCTTTAAAAAGAATGGAGCTGAATGCAGCATTTACCTTCACTATTCCTGGTCCAAAGATGATTTGGCAATTTGGTGAGTTGGGGTATGATTACTCAAGGTGTTACCAGGCAACCAATGGAGAAGGTGGGGACTGTAACACTAAGTTGGATTCAAAACCCATTAGGTGGGACTACCAGAACAACCCAAATCGGAAGTCGCTGTTTGGGGTGTATAGCAAACTGCTGGCGCTTCGAAATATTCCCAATTTTCTTCCAACATTTACAGGCAATGACGTTATCTATAACCTTGCCGGAGGTTTTAAATGGATAAAAGTTTCCAGCGATTCTTTAAAGCTTATGGTTGTAGGAAACTTTGATGTGGTTCCCACTACAGGTACTGTTACTTTTCAGAATGCAGGCACCTGGTATAACTATATTACCGGGGGCACTCGAACCGCTTCTGGAAGTGCTGAAACAATAACGCTGCAACCGGGTGAATACATCGTATACACTAACCGTGATGCGAACAACCTGGTAACTACGCCTGTTCGCAACATTGCTAACCGCATACTCGATATGCGCCTGAGCATGTACCCAAATCCAGTGAACAAACTCGCCACCATTGTATACGATTTGCCTGAAAGCGGAGTGGTGAATATTTCGGTAATGAGCCTGGTGGGTCAAAAGGTGGCGCAGTTGTACAATGGTTTTAAGCCAAAAGGAACACAACAATTAACGATGAACACTAGTCTGTTCAATCCCGGTTCACTTGCAGCAGGCAACTATTTGTTGAAACTGGAGTTGAATGGAAAGATGAAGGTTCAACAATTTAAAGTAGCACATTAAAATTTAATACGAATTAGATAAAACAAGCATCACTTAAATAGAAAAAGTTGTCTGAAATGCACTGATTTTTCTTAACTGCCATCATTTTTTCTCATAATAAAAAGTACACTTAACACTACGATTGACTATCAAAAATTGTAAACCCAACATCATGAATTTAAAACGACTGCTTTATGCCCTCGTCTTGCCCTTGCTCCTATTATGCGGGCAAACTTATGCGCAAGACAAAACAGTTACCGGACGTGTAACTGATGCTACCGGTGCTGCTGTTTCAAACGCCACCGTAATTGTAAAAGGAACCACCATTGGTACCTCCACCAATGCAGACGGTGCTTTCACATTGAGAGTGCCCGCAAGTGCAACAACCCTTTCCATTAGCTCTGTTGGCTTTTCGTCACAGGAAGTTCCTGTTACATCAGGTATACTTTCCGTAAAGTTGACGACTTCCAGCGCTGCGCTAAACGAAGTGGTAGTGGTTGGTTACGGTACTCAGAGAAAGCGGGAGGTAACCGGAGCCATTGTAAAAATCACTTCTGAGAAAATTAATGCTCTACCTACTCCATCCTTCGAAGCGGCCCTGCAGGGACGTGCTGCAGGTGTTCAGGTAGTACAGGGAAGTGGCCTTGCAGGAAGTGGTTCGGTGGTCCGCATTCGTGGCATCAACTCTATTTCTGCAAGCGGCGACCCGCTGTATGTGGTAGATGGAGTACCCATTACACAAGATCCGTTTATACGCGGAAATAGTGGCGCCATGAACCAAAATCCATTGGCAGCTATCAATCCAAATGATATTGAATCAATTGAAGTATTGAAAGATGCAGCCGCCGCAGGTATCTACGGAAGCCGTGGTGCCAACGGTGTAATTCTCATAACAACGAAGCGTGGTAAGAGTGGGAAACCCGCATTCAATTACTCTAACAGAATAGGCTTTGCGACCTACGCCAACAAACCAAGTTTTGTAAACAGCGAAGAATGGTTGGCGTTGCGCCAGGAAGCATGGCAGAACGATGGCAACAGCGGACTTGCTCCATTACCCGGAGGCGTTACCTGGGCACAGGCACGCAATACCAATACAGATTGGTGGGATTTATTAACCCGTACCGGTGTCATTAACGAGCACAACATCAGCATGAACATGGGTACTGATAAAGCGAAGCTTTTCCTTAGTGGAAACTTTGGTGACCAACAGAGTTACATTGTTGGAAACTCATTTACACGCTATGGTGTTAGAGCAAATTTCGATTACAAATTTTCCAACATCATTAAAGCAGGTATTACTACAGGTTGGAACCGTGGAGTGAACAATAGAGTACCAGCAGCGTGGGCAGGTGGCTTGGGTGATGCGATGAGTTATGCTTTACCTATTTATCCTGTGTATAAAAATGATGGCTCCTATTGGTTGGATGGCGCAAATCCTGTTGCTAGGATTAACGAAAACATTTGGAAAAACACGGACGACAGGTTTCTGGGAAGCGTATACCTTGAGGTAACTCCCATTAAGAACCTTACACTAAGAGCTGTAACTTCTCTCGACTATTTGGTTGGCATGGAAGATCAGTTTGAGTCTGCACGCATCCGCAACCAGGCTTCTGGTTTGGGTTATGCACGCAGAAGTCCAAATACCACAACGAACAATACATCAACTTTTACGGCTAACTACATCTACAATTTAAATGAGAATAATGCATTTACATTTTTGTTAGGTAGTGAGGTTCAGGAGTCCAAATCTGAGTCTTACAATAATTCTATTGGTCGCGAAAGAAGTGATCCCTGGTACGAAGACAAAGATGCTTATAAACTTTTCCGCGATACTTTAGTAAATACCAATCAAATTCGTAAGACAGAGTTCAATGCGTATACTTTCAATTCATTTTTTGGAAGAATAAACTATAGTTGGAAAAACAAATTGTTCCTGCAGGCATTGGCCAGGGTTGATGGATCTTCTAAGTTTGGATCTAACAATAAGTACGGTTTCTTTCCTTCAGGGGCTATTGGTTATGTGCTGAGTGAAGAGGAGTTTGTCAAGAATATTCCTGCTATCAATTTCCTGAAAGCACGGGCTAGTTTTGGATTAATGGGTAATGCAGGTTTCCCTGCGGGCAATTATTACGCTGCTTATTTTAACGGAGCGAACTACGGCGGTAGTCCAACCACGTATTATACAAGACCTGGTAATCCCGACTTACATTGGGAAGCCATTCAAAATTTTGATGCTGGTTTAGAATTCGGTTTATTTAAGAACCGCATCAGTGGGGAGTTGGCTTATTACAATAGAACTACGACAGATATATTGTTAAACGCAGGCGTATCACCTTCTACAGGTTTTTCTGAAGCTTTCCGCAATTTAAGCGATGCAAAAATTGTAAACCAGGGGGTTGAATTGTCTTTGAATACGACAGTGATACAAACCCGTGATGTAAAATGGACGATTGGCGGTAACATAGCCAAAAACTACAATGAAGTAAAAAGCCTGGGTGGGTTAAGTGCTGATGCAATTGGAGGTGGAACAAATGATACTCGTATAGCCGTTGGCTATCCTGTTGGAACAAACTATTTAGTACGTTTCTACGGAGTTGATCCCACAGATGGGTTGCCAATCTGGTTGGACCTTTCTGGAAAACAAACTAAAACATTTTCTCTCAATAACAGGATGCCTGTAGGTAGTGTAATTCCCGATTATGTGGGTGGTTTCAATACCAACGTTACCTGGAAAGGTTTTGATCTGGGAGCATTATTCACCTATACCATTGGTGGAAATATCTACGATGGTAGTGGAAAGCGCCAGTTAGGAATTGTAACGGATTGGAACATTCGTTCTGACATTGCTGATCGTTGGAGAAAGCCAGGTGACATTGCCAAGTATCCAAGACTTACCATGAATACCAATCAATATGATGGTTTGTCAAGTGAGTGGCAGTACAACTCTACCATGTTCTTGCATGATGCCTCTTTTCTAAGGTTGAGAGAGTTGACATTGGGCTACAAATTGAACAATGCAACCGCGTCGAGATTGAAACTTAAGGGTGCAAGAATATTCGTGACGGGAATGAACCTGCTCACCTTTACCAAGTATCCTGGTGGCGATCCGGAGATTGCAAGAGACTTTGAAAATGCACAAGACCGCAACTTAAGCCCTAACATTACTTACCTGACTGCACCACAGCAGAAGTCAGTAACCTTTGGATTAAACATCAACTTCTAACCAAAGCCTTAAAACAATTATATGAAACAAACATATTTCAACATAATAAAGGCTAGTTCGCTGCTATTACTGCTCGGCCTTTCCTTCTCCTCTTGTAAAAAATTCTTGGAGCGCCCGCCTGAAGGACAACTTAGCGAAGAAATAGCCTTGAAAGATGCTGCAGGAGTTGCTGCTTTACTCAACTCTGTATATAAAGACATGGGTGAAGGAGATAAATTTTATGGTGGTAAAGTAACTGTCATTAATGAGCTACTGGGAGATCAGTTGGATGGTATTTTGCTGACCGAAGATTTTGGTGAGATCTACAAAAGAAAGACATCCATTTTTGGCGGTTTCAAGAATGATTTTTACACCCAGGCTTATAATATGATCGCACGCGCCAATGTTGCTTTATCTAAGCTGGATGTAGCCGGAAGCGAACGCAACAACCTCGAGGGACAGGCTAAATTCATTCGTGGGGTAGTTCATTTTGAATTGGTGAGATTATTCGCGCAGCCGTTTGGAGCAACATCGGATAATTCACACCCTGGCATTCCGCTGCGGTTAGTATCTGACCTGAGCAGTGGTACCCGTGCTTCTGTAAAGCAAGTGTACGACCAGGTTATTGCTGACTTGAAAGAGGCAGAGACAAAACTACCGGCAACAAATGGTGTATTGCCAACAAAGGGTGCTGCACAAGCATTTCTTGCAAAAGTTTACTTCCAGATGAACTCTTTTGCGAATGCATATCAATATGCTAACCTCACGTTGACAGGACCATCAGCGGCTAACTATGGATTTGTAAGCGCAGTTACTGAACTGGATAATCGTTTCTCCTTCAACGGAAGTAATGAGGGCATTTTCAAAATCAGGATTGAAGCAACATCTCCTACTGCTGTTCAATTTGGCCCGGGTGGAGGTTTGCGCGACAACTTCCGCAGCGACACCAAGCGTCCAACTTTGTTCTTTACTACCGACATTTTTAACCAGGTAAACAATAGCGGCGATAGAAGAAGCAGGTGGTTGAAAGACACGCTTACTCCAACCATCAACGTGCTTAAGAAATACAACAAGGACAATTTCATATTGCCGGTAGTGCATGTTACCGAAATCAAAATGATCCGTGCAGAGTCAGCTGCTGAAACAGGAACAAACCTCGCAGTAGCCATCAACGACCTGAATGATATTTTGACGAGAGCTTATGGAAACGCAACCCGTAATCTACCAGCGAATGGTACAGCTGCTGATATTATATTAGCAGCACGCCAGCAACGCACCATCGAGATGGTAGGTGAGGGAAATCGTACACAAGAAATCAAGCGCATAGGTGCACGCTCGGGAACCAACGTTGATAGAAGAGGTTCGAACTGGAATTGCCCTGGTTTCGTTCTCCAATTCCCGCAGGGAGAAATGGCTGCTAATACAGAATTCGTGCGCAACCCTGAGGGAGGCTGTAACTAAAAATAAAAAACAACAACAATGAAAAGAATACTAACAATCACCGCTGTTGCCTCGCTGCTTGCGTTGGCATCGTGCAGGCCAGAGAAGTTTGGCGATATAGTTGGAACGTCGGTCAGCAACATCACCAACCTAACAGGCAGTTGGAAACTGGTGAAGGCTACACAAACAGATATGGAAGCTCCTATTAAGAACTCTCCATTTGTCACAAGGGATATTACCACTGATTTCCCGTTTGCTGATTTTCGGCTTACGCTAAATTCAACTGGAACCGCTTCCACTACGTTTGCTACTACGCCGGGAAACTCGCCAAGAATTATTCGCCTGGCAACCGGCAATTGGAGAGTAGATAATGCTGATGCGCCACGCAACATTCAATTCATTAACGGCACAGATACGGTTAGAGCACTGGTTGGCTCATATCCGACTTCGTTCAGATCAGATTTTTCTGTAAGAATTGACCGGGTTAACACCGAGACAGGAAAAACAACAATGAGATACGACTATGTATTTGCTAAACAATAAAAACTTAATCATGAAAAAATTATTCAGTATGATTTTGGCGGGGTTGGGTGCGTTGCTGGTAAATACAGCATCGGCCCAGGTCACCTTCTCTCCGTCCGTCTTCACCGCAATTGATCAGGTAACCATCACGGTTGATGTAACAGGTACACCAATGGCTGGAGAGCCGGAAGCCTACCTCTGGGCGTTTAGCAATGCTGGAGACGCCGTGAGCAATGGATCGTGGGGAAGTTCAAGCATTGTCAACAAAATGACAAGTGCGGGTGTTAATAAATGGAGGTACACTTTTACTGGTGTAGACTTTTATAACAGTACGCCGGCAGCTTTAAAGGAACTTGGATTATTGCTAAAAAGTAAAGATGGCAGCAAACAAACGCCGGATTACAAATGGTTCAAGTTTGATCCATTGATTTTTACGGCGACTAAGATGCGGGTTTTTCCTTCTAAGGTAGGTCCGGATGATGTGGTAAGTGTAAACTTCGATCAGTCGTTGGCCACTGTGGTAAATGAACAGAGAATGATGCCAAACAATGTAACCGTAGTACTTGTAAATGCAGCAGGCGGAACGGTTGACACCAAGACGTTTCCAGTAAAAAAAGAGGGCACCATTTTCATCGGCACTTTTATTCCTACGTATTCTTTTACAGTACCGGTTGGTACCGTGTTGGATAAGTTTCGTTACAGGTTCAATGGCACTGTAAAAAATGCCAGTAACGTAGACGTAACCGTTTCAACCGAAGAAGTAGAGGTTCCATTTAGTAAACTCAAATAAAAAATAGTTATGAGAAAAATAATTTTAATCATGATCTCGGTAGTTGCATTGTTTGCAGCTTGCAAAAAGCCGAACTACGATCTATCTCCAACCGGGGAAGGTCTTGGAGACTTCAGATTGCAGTCTCCTGCCAGTGCAACGAACCTGGTACTGAATGCCGCTACACCAACTGTTCCGGTAACGATACAGTGGACCGCATCTAAGCCGGGTATTTCCATGCAGCCAACGTACAAGTGGATTGCAGTACTTCGCTCTGCCGGAAACTTTGATGCACCTTACTTAAGCATCCCTGCGAGTAACAGCGGAAAGGATACAAAGCTTACCCTTACTTTCAAACAAATTGACGATGCATTGCTTGCAAAAGGAGTAGCTGCAGGTGCTAAAGTTGATTTGATGTGGACGGTAGAAGCTGCGAATGAATCTGGTACGATGGTGCGTTCAACAGATCAGTTCCAAATCAGCATTACACGTTTTGCCGATGGTGCGTCGCCGTTTATTTTGTTAGGTCCAACTTCTTCTACGACCAATCTTGAAGTAAGCCCTACCTCTACAACAGACAACTTCAGGTTTAACTGGACTAAATCTAATGCAGCTAGCGCAACTAACCCCGTTCGTTACCGCGTTTGGTTTTATAAAGATGATGCAACAATGAACCCCGTATTTAGCACACTAAGTAATACCAACGGTGCAGATACATTGTTGACTATTTCTTACAAGGCAATGTCTGATTCATTGGTAAAATATGGTTATACCGATTTTGGCGCTGCCGCTAAACTTAAGTGGAGAGTAGCTGCAACTTCTGGCACCTGGACTCAATGGAGCGATTATACTAACCAAATAGGCATTGTAAGACTGGTACGCATGTACCTGGTAGGAAGCATCAACGGATGGAACATTAATGCTCCTTTTGAAATGGTTGCGGACAAAGGAGGTAGCAGAAACGGAAAGGTGTTTTATACCTACATCAGTCTTACCCCGGGTGATGAATTTAAGTTTGTGAAAGAAGTGGGCAACTGGGGAAGCGCCTACGGCAATACGGGTGGATCAGCCGGTAGCTTCACTACAGGTTACGACCAGGGAGGCAACTTTAGCGCGCCTTCAGCTGGCGTTTACAGGTTAACACTCGATACGGACGCTAACCGTGTTTACATTCAGCAAAAGCAAGTAGGCGTAGTTGGCAATATGCAGGGATGGAACGCAGGGTCTCCAATTTTCGGTGGACTGGCTGGCAGAAACAGGTTCATCATCATCGCAAACTCAAATGGTACGGATGAGTTTAAGTTTCATGATGGAACAGAATGGGATAACAGTGCGCCAAACAAATCGCGTTGGTGGGGTATCGGTTCAGCTGCGGGCCTGCTTGACAATGACGGAGGTGGCGGAAACTTAGTGGCTAATTCTACCCCTAGGACCAGGGCTATTTGGGATGCAACCAATCCTCAGCAGGTAAAGTATGAGCTATCTTCTGCAAGCCAAATGCGCGTAGTGGGTGATGGTATCAACCAGGCTGGTGTTAATGATTGGGATCCCCCTACATCACCACAAATGACTTATTCAGGTAATGGAGTGTGGACCATTACCCTCACATTAAAAGGAAACAAGGATATAAAGTTTCTTGCAGGTGCGGCATGGGGTGCATTTGATTATGAAGACGGCGGAGCAGGTGCGGTTGCTGGGCAAAGGAAGATTGTTTGGGACGGAAGTAACAACTTTAAAACTCCGATGACAGCTGGTACCTATATCATAACGCTAAATGAGCATACGCAAACAGTTACGATTAATTGATAGAATCATTAGGATTTAATTGAACAAAAGCCGGTTTCTGAAAAGAGCCGGCTTTTACTTTGGTATCAACCCAAGGGTTGATGTTAACGCTGACCCTACTTACTATCACGTATAGGCAGGCAACTTCACCAACGGCAGTAAGCATCATTTAACTACATTTACCGCCTAACATATAATTTATGCTTCATTCGATGACGGGTTTTGGAAGGGCTGAAAGGGCAGTAGGCGACAAGGTTTTTTTAGTTGAAGTAAAATCATTGAATGGTAAGCAATTTGATTTGCGCATTACCATCCCTCCATTGCTCAAACCATTTGAGTTTGCCATCCGGAATTTATTGCAGGAGAAGTTGGTTCGGGGAAGCGTAGAGTGTATCATTTACCTGAAACAAAATGGTGCTTCAAAACCCGTTTCTATCAATAAAGAATTGGCGAAAGCGTACTACCAACCCATAGCTGAATTAACCAAAGAACTTGGTTTGGAATCGGGATCGGTATTGAGCACCCTATTAAAATTGCCAGATGTAATAACGCCCACAAACGATGTGCTGACAGATGGTGATTGGAAGGATTTTGAAGTGGTTTTATTGGATGGCATCAACCAATTGAAAGCACACCGTGCAGATGAAGGCAAAGCACTGGAAACAGACTTATTGCTGCGCATCGAAAACATTCTTATTCACGAAGCAATCATCGCAAAGCTGGAACCATTGCGGCAGCAAAAAATAAAAGAAGGAATCAAAAGATTGCTGGAAGAAAATGTAGGCAAAGAAAATTATGATGGCAATCGGCTGGAGCAGGAACTGGTGTACTACATAGAAAAAATTGACATTACCGAAGAGCAGGTAAGACTAAAAAATCATTGTGATTATTTCAGAAGCATCCTGGTTGAAAAGGAAGAAAGCAAGGGAAAAAAGTTGTCGTTCATCATGCAGGAAATTGGGCGTGAAATAAACACAACCGGCTCAAAAGCGTATGATTCTGAAATTCAAAAATCTGTGGTGCTAATGAAAGATGAATTAGAGAAAGCCAAGGAGCAGGTGCTGAATGTTTTATAGAATAGGACGCGAACTTTTTTGGGCTATCTGCATTGTATATAGTCGATGAACCATCAAGAACCGACCAATTATCTTTACAAAAAAATTATCTTGAAGCGTACCAGTTATTTAGTCACTTTACTGTTGGTGTTCAACGCGTGTCAACCCATTGAGGTTTTTGAGCGAACAACATTTTTCCCCGATCATAGCTGGAGCAGTAAGGTAAAACCATCGTTCACTTTTCAAATTACGGATACTACCTCACTGTATACTGTAATGATGGTTATTCGTCACAAAGACGCGTACAGTTACAATAACATCTGGATTAAGCTCGACACCAAAGGCCCAGGTGGTGATAGTGTATCCGTTCGCCGCGAGTTTACGCTTGCTACCAGTTCTAAAGGTTGGCTGGGTAGTGGCATGGACGATATTTTTGAACACCGTATGCCCTTCAATCCCAAACCCGCACTACTCAAGGCCGGCACCTATACATTTACACTGGCGCAAGACATGCGCGAAGACCCTTTGGACAATATTCTGAATGTGGGCATTCGGGTACAGAAGGTTAAATAGCAGGTATGAATATTCTCACCAACAAACGGCTCGCGCTTATTACCATCGTTTATTGGTTCCTGCTTTTGTACATTATTGCCGCACTGGTCTTTTGGTTTTTATCGCTGCAAGCGCAGAACCAAAAGATGACTACTCTATTGATCAATGAACTTTCTGCATCCGATCAACAATACCAACAAAAATCGGCCACCATCAACGATGCATACCGCAGAAAGAATGGGCAATATGTAGGGGAAGGGCTTACATTCCTGGCCGTCATTTTGGTTGGCGCTGTATACGTTTACCGGGCAACGCGCAGGCAACTAAGACTGTCTCAGCAGCAACAGAATTTTATGATGACGGTTACGCATGAACTGAAGACTCCAATAGCTGTTGCCCGCCTTAACCTGGAAACCTTGCAGAAGCGACAACTGCAGGAAGATCAAAAGAAAAAATTGATTGCTAATACACTCCAGGAAGCAGATAGGCTCAATGTTTTATGTAGCAATATTCTACTGGCATCACAACTAGATGCCGGTGCATACAAGCTGAATAAAACAACGTTCAATATTAGTGATCTTGCAGAATCGGTAGTGTCAGATTTCTCTCAGCGCTTTACCGAACGGTCATTTGAATCATCCATAGAGGATAAGCTGCAACTTCACGGCGAAGAGAATTTGCTGCAAATGATGATGAACAACTTGGTGGAGAATGCGATCAAGTATTCTCCAAAAGATCAACCCGTTTTAATTGAGTTGTACCAGCAACAGCAGCAAATTATTTTTAGTGTAAAGGATAAAGGTGAAGGCATAGCTGACGAGGAAAAGGAAAAGATATTTGAAAAGTTTTATCGCATCGGGAATGAATCGACGCGGACTACCAAAGGCACCGGCCTTGGTTTATACTTGTGTAAAAAGATAGCGAAGGATCACCGTGCATCTATTGCGGTAAAGAATGAAAAAGGTGGAGGAAGTGAATTTTCAGTAACATTCAAACAGTAAGGCTATGGCAAAAGAGGTAGCAAAAGCAAATATTTTGTTGGTAGAAGATGAAGAAAACCTGCACGATGCCTTAAAGCTAAACCTTGAATTAGAAGGGTATGAAATCACCTCAGCCTACGATGGCAACGATGCACTGAAAGCGGTGAAAGATGAATACTTCGACTTGATTATTTTAGATGTGATGCTGCCACATGTGGATGGCATTACCGTAGCAGAAACCATCCGACTCTCCAACAGCGAACTGCCTATATTAATGCTGAGTGCAAAAAACACCAGCGCCGATCGTGTACTTGGTTTAAAAAAGGGAGCAGACGATTATATGGTAAAGCCTTTTAACCTGGAGGAATTATTGCTGCGAGTAGAGAAGCTGATCAGGAAAAACAAGCAAATACAAGACAAGGAAAATGTGGGTGAAACCTACCAGTTCGGAAACAACACTATCGACTTTAAAGCACAAACGGCAAATACCTTTAACAAGCAAATAATAGAACTGAGCAAAAAAGAGGCGATGCTGCTGAAGCTGCTAATTGAAAACAAAAATGAAGTGGTGACCCGCGAAAAAATATTGCAGTCAGTGTGGGGATACAACGTGTACCCCACAACCCGCACCATCGATAATTTCATCCTCAACTTTCGCAAGTACTTTGAAAAAGATAGCCGCAATCCGCAGTTCTTTCATTCGGTACGGGGTGTGGGGTATAAATATGCTGAGTAACCAATTCCTTACCGATCAAGCAAGCACTCAACCAATCTTTTGAAAATTCAGTCAGTGTACTGACGCAATTACGATTTTTGCTACGCCTCTGTTGGTTGCCTGGCCAACAAACTTTAAAAGTCACGGTTCCTGTTCTTTGTATCTTGTTCTTTTTGCCTATACACCCACGTTTATAAGTGCATGATTTAGGGTAGTTGGTCAGCGACCAACAACAGCAAGAGAAACTTACTTTGAGTCAAAATAAACTTATCAAAAAGGCCAATTTTGAAAATACAGTATCTGTGTCCATCCGCATAATCCTTGTCATCCGTGTGCCACTTATCGCATTTACATTTGCAGCATGGAATACTTCAAGCGCCTTCAGCAGTTGTTGAAAATAGAAAAAGAAGAAGACCGAAGATCGTTCCAGGAGTTGACTGAAAGATTGCCGGTAAACGAGCGCAGGGCCAATGGGCTTACCTGGTTTCCCATCGCTATAAAAGATACAGAAATTGGCCGCGGCGACTACCTGACCGTTGAAGTAGAACGTACTACGCACCACGACATCATTCACCAGCTACGGTTCGGTATGACGGCGGCATTGTTTTCCAATCACGATGCAAAAAATGACCGCGTGGAAGGAACCATCACGCACATCAGTGGCAGCAAATTGCGCATCAGCTTACGCACCGACGAGCTACCCGATTGGAGCCGCAATGGCAAACTCGGCATTGATGCCGTGTTCGATTTCAATAGCTACGAGGAGATGGAAAATGCTCTAAAACTTGCTCCGGTTATTGCGGCTAAAAAGGAAGAAGGACTATTGATAAACGTCCTTACCGGCGAACGGTCTCCATCGTTCAATGAAACCATTCTGCGGGTGCCAATTCCTTCTCTCAATACTACCCAGCAGCAAGCTGTCAATAAAATTCTGCAGGCAAATAAACTGGCCATTGTGCATGGACCTCCCGGCACGGGCAAAACCACTACGCTGGTGCAAGCCATCAAACTGTTGATACAAAAAGACAGGCAACAAATATTGGTCGTTGCACCGAGCAATGCAGCCGTTGACCTGCTGAGTGAAAAACTTTCGGATGAAGGATTGAACGTAGTGCGTGTGGGCAACCCGGCACGCGTGAATGAACGCCAGATCCAGCTAACGCTCGACAGTAAAATGACCGTGCATCCGCAGATAAAAGAAATAAAGCGGCTAAAAAAGCAAGCATCCGAATACCGCAACATGGCCCACAAATACAAGCGCAGTTTTGGATATGCCGAGCGTGAACAACGTAAAGCACTCTTCAACGAAGCGCGTAATATTAGCCTGGAAGTAGAACGTACCGAGCAATACATAGTGAATGATGTGTTGCGTAAAGCCAACGTGATTACTGCCACTTTAGTAGGCGCCAATCACTACACCATTCGCCAGTTAAAATTTCACACAGTAGTAATCGATGAAGCCGGCCAGGCATTGGAACCCGCCTGTTGGATTCCAATTTTGAAAGCTACAAAAGTGGTGATGGCAGGCGATCATTGCCAGTTACCTCCCACCATCAAATCTGCCGAAGCAGCCAAAGGTGGCCTTAGTAAAACCTTGATGGAACAATGTGTAGCGCTACACCCTAATGCGGTCGTGCTATTGCGTGAACAATACCGGATGAATGAAACCATCATGGGATTTTCCTCCGCAGAGTTTTACGAAGATCAGCTGCTGGCGCACGGTTCCGTTGCCAATCATCTTATTTTTTCCGGCGATCAGCCCCTGCTTTTTATTGACACCGCCGGCTGCAGCTTCGATGAAAAATGGGAAGGCACCAGCCTCAGCAATCCCGAGGAAGCGGCTTTTGTAATGAAGCACCTTTCGATGTATACCAATGAGGTAAGGCAACATTACCCCGCTGAGAATTTTCCAACGTTTGCTGTCATCTCACCCTACAAGCACCAGGTAGAAATCCTCAAACAGCAGGTGCATTCCACACCACTACTCCAGGATGTTCGCCATGCTATTGCCGTCAACACAATCGACAGTTTCCAGGGGCAGGAACGTGATGTAGTGTACATCAGCATGACGCGAAGCAACTCAGAAAATAGCATCGGTTTTTTATCAGATACCAGGCGGATGAACGTCGCCATGACCCGTGCCCGCAAGAAGCTGGTGGTGATTGGCGACAGCGCCACCCTTTCCCAGTTGGGTTTTTATGCAGATTTCATTAGCTATGCTCAGGCGCAAAATGCCTACCTGAGTGCATGGGAGTTTTTGGATGTATAGTGGCTTCACTATTCCGTGAACGATCTTTTTGTAAAAGATTTTTTTGTTACCAGCAGTCGTAATTCTGTGGAGGCATTCTTGCGTCGCTCCGTTCGTCGGCAGCGCTATTGGCATCAGTGTGTAAGTAGGGTGGTGCGTGAAGACACGCACTACGGCTAAGAATTGCAACAAGCAGTTATCTATTCATCAAGTTGTACTTGTCTTGAACTGTCTACACCTCTTATCAGCAGCCACAGGCAAAGTGACAACTCTCCAATAAATATAGGGATCGCTAAATAGATGAAAAATGGGTTTGCAAAGCCCTTAGACAGAAACATTGTAAGACTGTTTACCAAATAACACAACCCGGAAATCATGTATAGTATTCCCAGCGCTTTTGGCAGCATTCGCGAGCGGAAAACTACATAGCCAATTAGTAAACAGTAAAAACCAAAGAAGATTAACCCGATGGCATAGCCTTGTGCCTGTATATGAAGCGATAATAACGAAAGCGATGCAAGTTGATTTGGCTGAAATGTACTTAAGTAGGTTGTATTAGATAATAACAGGAGGGGTGTTATCTGAAAGAGAAGGTTGACAGCAATAATGGCTGTTTGAATAATGACGAATACCAATGCAAGTTGTACCAGAAGTTTATTTATTCGTTTGAATAAAAAATAAATAATTAGCACGCTTGGTAAACCAATAACAAAATTGGAAAGGTCAGCTACGATACCCCATCGGTATAACCATTCGTGTGTTTGTATATTATTTGCCGTAGCCACAGCATCATTTGAAACTCTTAATGCCTGCCTAACAAAAACTTCTGAAAACAATCCTGTTGCTATTACAACCAGGTAGCATAAACCTGCAATGCGTGCCAAATTTTTTTCTGATATCAACTTGAAAAATGATTAGTTAGTTTTTACAAAAATTTCAGGCAGTGAAAGGTAATGATCTAAAAAATTCTAAATGAATATAGTCAAACAAGTTTGAACCATCCTGTTTGCACAGAAACGGTACAGTCTAATGAACTTTGCCTGGCCCTTTTCAGCTGGTAGCTTCAAGATAAATCAACCAACAGCTCCATGAGTATTACAAAAAGTATGGATTCCGACTAACTCAAAGCAATGCGAAGTTTTGGCTCAAGCAGAATGTTTGCCCCAGGTGAACTTCAGTTTATTTGCGATGGTTAATTCTTTCACGCGTTTACAGCAGGGCTATACATTCAACAGAAATCAATATGCCAAAGGGGAATGGCATCACCTGCGGAGTGCTTCGTGCCGGAGCGTTGTCACCAAAAACTTCACTGTACACCTTGTTCAAAATAGCAAGATCGTTTCCTGCAACCATGAACACAGTTGTTTTTACAATTTTGTCCAATGTGCTGCCTGCGTCCTCCAAAATAGTTTTTACATTCTCAAAGCATTGCCTCGCTTGTCCTTCAAATGTGTCGTTCACCACCTGCCCCGTCATTTTATTAAACCCGGGAGTTCCTGATAAAAAAATAAATTTATCCGCAATCACTGCATGCGGAAATGCTTTATTCATGCTGGGCACATTGTCTGAGTTAAATGTTTTCTTTTCCATTTTGAATTGTTGAGGGATTTATGCAGTTCAATATAATTTCCGACTATTCTATTTCGCGAAATTCATCAAAGGTCAGCAGCGTAGAATCTTCTTCAAGAGGTTCTGATAAAACAAGATAAAAACAATTTATTGGGAAGTAAACATTGCTAAAACCTTTTTACACTAAATGGTTTTATTTGAATGAACGAGGATTTGTAGCCCTGTCAAGAGAGAGCTAGTGCCAATTAAATGATCCTACCATCGAGCAATAAACCATTATTCCAGAGCGAATCATTACTTCGACTCCTGCATTATTGAGTACGCAAACATCTTCTCATGTTATTGCTTGCTTTATCTTTAGGCAATGCTCACCATCAGCGAACTTTTTATTTACCCAATCAAATCTTTAGGCGGTGTTTCTGTACCTGTGGCAACTGTAACCGACCGCGGTTTTCAGTACGACAGGCGTTGGATGTTGGTGGATGATCAAAACGTGTTTATGTCTCAGCGATCCATTCCGAAGATGGCTTTGCTGCAAGTGTTTATAGAAGCGGATGGATTGCGTGTGGAGCATAAAAAAACCGGTGTGCAAATCAATATTCCATTTCAACCATCGGCAGACACCTTGAAGGTGCAGGTGTGGAGCTTTGAAGGCAAGGCTATTGAGGTAAGCAAAGAAGTCAGTCACTGGTTTACTTCATCCTTGGGGCAGCCTTGTAAGCTGGTGTATATGCCCGACAGTACGAAGCGTCGGGTGGATAGCCGGTATGTATCCAATAAAGAACTCACTAGTTTTACCGACGATTTTCCTTATCTCGCCATTAGTCAATCTTCTTTAGATGAACTGAATAATCGCCTGGAACATCCCATCCCCATGAATCGTTTTAGGCCAAACATCGTAATTGCAGGCGCCGCCCCTTTTGAAGAAGATGAATGGGCACATTTCACCGTGAACGATCTGCATTTCTTTGGGGCAAAACTCTGTGGTCGGTGCGTTGTCACCACCATCGATCAGCACGAAGCGGTGCAGGGAAAAGAACCGTTACTTACCTTGGCCACTTACAGAAAATCCAACAATAAAATTTACTTCGGCCAATACCTGGTACACAACGGAGCGGGAAGTGTAAACGTTGGCGATACCATTGAAGTTAAAGAAATGAAGAAAGGCAGGTTTCCGCGAGTGAAGGCTGTCTAACCAGTGACTACATTGTTTTTTCCCCTTAGCATGATGGCTTAGGTAATGCCACTACTCATCCTGCACAGCAAATGGGTATCGTGCAAATAATCGACTGTTCTTCTTTATCCACCTACATTTAGCAGGTGAAAAAAATCTCGCTTATTGCAATGGCTATCTTGTACATAGCTGCCGGCATAAATCATTTTATTTATCCTGCATTTTATGAGGCCATTATGCCCGGCTGGTTGCCAGCACATCGCCTGCTCATTTTTATTAGTGGCGTCGCGGAAGTATTGTTAGGATCGCTGCTGTTTTTCGCACCTACGCGGCGTTTGGCCGCATGGGGCATCATTGCTTTACTCATTGCAATATTTCCGGCGAACCTCCACATGGCTTACTTGTACTACACTAATGCCAACCCGCATTTATGGATGGCTTTGTTGAGATTGCCGCTACAATTTGTGTTGATCTGGTGGGCATATCAATACACGCACACGCCATCGTTTAAATCTCCTGCTTAGGCCTTTGCCTTTCACCTTTAGCGATTAGCTTTGCACCACAAAAAACAAGGGTGCAATTAGTCATCAGCATCCGTAAGCGGAATAGTTTTTTGTAGTAAATCAAAAGTGAAAAAATTAAATACAATGAGTAAAGTATGGTTAATCACCGGTTGTTCTACCGGTTTTGGACGTGAGCTTGCCAAAGGCGCAATAAAAGGCGGACATAAAGTGGTGGTAACGGCACGTAAGCCTGAAGACATTTCAGATATAGTAGAAAGTTATCCGGATACTTCGATTGCAGTAAGGCTCGATGTAACAAAAACAAACGAAATTCAAGAAGCTGTTAAAGCAGCTATGAACAAATTTGGACGCATAGATGTGCTGGTAAACAATGCTGGCATCGGGTATTTTGGTGCCATTGAAGAAAGTGAAGAAGATGAGGTACGGCGCATGTTTGAGATCAATGTATTTGGCCTGGCTAATATGACCAAAGAAGTATTACCCGTAATGCGCAAGCAGAAAAGTGGGCACATTGTAAACATAGCCTCCATTGGCGGATTGGTCGGCTTTCCGGGCGTAGGGTTTTATAATGCCACCAAGTTTGCGGTGGACGGTTTATCTGAATCTCTATCTAAAGAAACAGCCCCCCTTGGCATAAAAGTAACGGTGATTGCTCCAAGTGGTTTCCGTACCGATTGGGCTGGCCGTTCTGCTAATAATAGTAAGATTGAAATTGAAGATTACGCTACTACGGCTGGTCAAAACAAACAAACCATCCGGGGCTATAGTGGAAACCAACCCGGTGACCCCGTAAAAGCAGCCGAAGCAATCATTAAGGTGGTTGAATCAGAAAATCCACCCTTGCGTTTGTTGCTTGGCAATGGCGCTTTAAAAGGTGCCCGTAATAAGATCAAAGAACTTCAAAGAGATATTGATGCATGGGAAGAAACGACGGTAGGCGCCGACAGTCCAAAGCAATAATTGTTACAAACAGATTGCAAGAAAACCGGGTGGAATTTCTGCCCGGTTTTTTATTTCTACTACTCCGTATGGCATGAAAGCTAGTTGCGGGACAAATGCTATTTGGTGATTCTGATGTACGGCTCTGTGGAAATGTTTTTGCTAAATTTTAAAAAAGCCCACACCTACATCGCTGATAGTCAGAAGACTTTTCTTGCTTCTACGCGACGATGTTCGATTTTAATTTCTCCTGTCCATTCTGGTATGGAATTAGCACATTGACTAATATGTCAAGGAATGAAAAAAATAACAGGATCAGTCTGAGCGAGGTCTTCCTGAGGCCATCTGAAGGTACTGAGCTCCCGCCAAAATCGGAGCCTGTTGTCGAAAAGCCTACGATTACCCAGCAAAAAAATAATAAAAGAGTACACACCAGGCAGGGTCTTTCCCGAAAAGGGCTATTAGCCTTGCTACTCGCCACGTTTATTGGTGCAGTAATATTGTCTTTCACTTTTAACCGCGACGGAGCGGATAGAAAAGTTGCGAGCCAAACTACCCTTGCCAGCAACGATGAACAGCAGCAACCAGATCAAAGCAAAGCAAACGAACCGGATGAAAATTCAATTCCTGCTGGTAAAACTTCACCTGAAACAAAGGAACCTACGCCAACTACCGAGAAGCAGCCCATACCTGTTAATTCATCTGCAGAAACAGTTTATGATTCTAAAAATGAAATAGTAGCAGCGCCTACAACCGGCCCGGTAAATCCGAACAATCCTGCTGCGAATAAGGCCAATTCAGCACCTAAGGCTACTCCGATCGTAAAGGAAAAGCCAATCGAAAAGCTTCAGTACCTGGTTAAGTCATCAGCATATATTTATGAATCGCCCAAGGCATCTGCCCGTACTGGCAAAGCGCTAAAAAGGGGTAAGACATCAGCACCATTTAATGCGCTAGCTGAAGAAAATGGGTTTGTGTATGTAGTGATTACAAGTGGTCCACAACGCGGAACAGAAGGATGGCTGGTGAAGAAAGATTTGAAACCCGTTAAAACGCTTTTCTACGGAGGAGATATCAAATAACGAGGTGTATAGTCATAGTTTCACTGTGCTTTTTCTATTGAGCATTTGTCTTTCAACCCGCTCTCTCTGCTCTTCTTCCTACCTTTAGCGCCATGCATTTTACAGATTTTAAGCTTAAGACGCCGCTCATAAACGCCTTGGACGATCTTGGTTTTACTACGCCAACCACTATTCAAGAACGCGTATTTTCAGTAGTGATGAGCGGAGCCGATGTGTGTGGCATTGCACAAACCGGCACCGGTAAAACATTGGCCTATTTGCTTCCTTTATTAAACCAGTGGAAATATTCTAAAGAAAAAAATCCTTCGATATTGGTGATTGTGCCCACCCGCGAATTGGTGGCGCAAGTAGTAGAAACGGTGAAGAAGTTGAGTACCTACGTGAATGTGGATGCGATTGGCGTATATGGTGGCGCAAACATTAATACCCAAAAGCTGGAGCTGCAAAACGGTTGCGACGTGTTGGTGGCAACACCCGGAAGACTCTACGATTTGGCAATGGCCGGAGCATTTAAAGTGAAAGCGATAAAAAAACTGGTGATAGATGAGGTAGATGAAATGCTTAACCTTGGCTTTCGCACCCAGCTTAAAAACATACTGGACCTGCTCCCATCCAGCCGACAAAACCTGTTGTTTTCTGCTACACTAATTCCGGAAGTGGAAGAGTTAATGAATGACTTTTTTAATAATCCGGAAAGAGTAGAAGCTGCACCCGCAGGTACCCCGGTTGAAAATATTATTCAGACAGCCTACGAAGTACCCAACTTTTATACCAAAGTAAACCTGCTAAAGTTGTTGCTTGCAGAAGACCAAAGCATGACAAAAGTGTTAGTGTTTGCAGCAACTAAAAAGTTAGCAGATGAATTATTTGAAGAACTGGAACCTTCTTTTCCCGGCGCAGCGGGAGTCATTCATTCCAACAAAGAACAGAACCATCGTTTTAATACAGTAAGACTTTTTAAAGACGGCACGTATAAGTTTATAGTGGCCACCGACATTGTTGCCCGCGGTATAGATGTAGCGGAAGTAACCCACGTTATTAATTTCGACTTACCACCCGTTCCCGAAAACTATGTGCATCGTATTGGCCGTACCGGGAGAGCGGATAAAAAAGGTATTGCACTCAGTTTTATCTCGCCCCGGGAGGCGGATGCCCGCGAAGCCATTGAAGCACTGATGAAGGTGAAAATTACCAACGAACCGTTACCAGTTCACCTTGAAATTTCTGAAGTACTCACGGCCGACGAGCAGCCAAAAGTGTATGTAAAGGAGATTCAGCTGAAAGTGCCAAAGAAAGAGGAACGCGGCGCTGCATTTCATGAAAAGTCTGCAAAGAACAGTAAAGTGCATAAGAAGGTAACGCGCAGAGACCAGATGAAAAAGAAGTACGGCAAACCCATAACGATCAGGGGTAAGCGGAAGTAAACAGCCAAAGCCTCAAGGAACAACATTTGTATACCTTCCTCAAAATTTATGTTCATTCCGATTGGCGACGATAATAAGGACCGGCACCGAACCCCATGGGTCAATTATTTACTCGTTGCTTTTAATATTTTTGTTTTCATTTACTGGCAACACTGGGGTAAAAATGTTCCATTCACTTTTTCCTTTGCTGCAGTTCCCGGCGAAATCCTAACTGCTTCCGACATTGTTACGGAAACAAAAATGTTGATTGACCCCTACACCGGTCAGCAGGTAGAATTGCCTGGCTTGCAGCGAACACCCATCCATGTCTTTCTCACTTTATTCACTTCTATATTTATGCATGGTGGCCTGGCACACCTTGGTGGCAACATGTTATTTCTTTGGGTATTTGGAGACAATCTTGAAAACGTGATGGGACATTTTAAATACTTGTTGTTCTACCTGCTTTGCGGCGTGTTGGCAGGACTTGCTCACGTGTTCACTACCTTTTTTCTTGGGCAGAACTTACTCATTCCTTCTCTTGGTGCTTCGGGTGCTATCTCGGCCGTGTTGGCAGGTTACATGTTTTTATTCCCGCGCCGCGGAGTGCATGTTTGGATCTTCTTTTTTGTGCTAACTATTCCGGCTTTCCTCGTGGTTGGTTTGTGGTTTGTTTTCCAAGTGTTAAATGGGCTGGGTACACTAGGCGGCGAAGAAGCTGGAGGCATAGCCTATGCTGCCCACATCGGTGGTTTTATTGCCGGTATCTTCCTGGTAAAGTTGTTTGCAAATAGAATCCCCGTGCCACCAAAAAGAAGAGCACGCAGTTTATTTGGGTAAACCATTTATGCCCTCTTACGTTTTTATGATGCATTGTTGTGAAGCGAAAGCAATCTTTTGAAAATTGAAGATCGTTTGCATGACCGTCTTCTTTATTCACCCAGTATCTTAGTTGTTATGAAAAGTATTGTTGTTTCTGTGCTGCTGTTATTGGTTTTTGTTGGCGCTTCGGCACAAGCCATCAACCCAACTAAAATTGATATTGTAAGAGATAAGTGGGGAGTGCCCCACATATTTGCCAACACCGATGGAGAGGTGGCCTATGGGCTTGCATACGCACATGCAGAAGATGACTTCAATACTATTCAAACTTCCTTCATGGGTGGCAAAGCAATGCTTGGCCGATACAAAGGCAAAGACGGTGCTTCGGTAGATTATGTGGTGCACTTGCTGCGCATACGTGAGCTGGTAGAATCGCATTATGAAAAAGATATTTCAGCACAGTACAAGAAGGTGTTGGAAGGGTACAGCGCGGGCATCAACGCCTATGCAAAGGCGCATAAAGAAGAAGTGCTGCTGAAGCAATTGTTTCCCATCACACCAAAAGATATGCTCTGTTATTCCGTGCTGCAGTTGTGCGTGCTATCAGGTGCGGATGCAGCATTGAAATCCATTTTTGGCAATACGGTTCCAACGATTGAATTGGAAAAAATGAAACCGGTAGGATCAAATGCATATGCATTCAATTCAAACAAAACGGCGGATGGACAAACGTATTTAAACATCAATGCACACCAGCCATTAGAAGGGCCGGTAAGTTGGTACGAAGCGCACCTCAGTAGTAACGAGGGTTGGAATATTATAGGTGCATTATTCCCCGGTGCCCCGAGCATCTTATTGGGCTGCAATCAAAATCTTGCGTGGGCACACACGGTAAATTACCCTGATAAAATAGACGTGTACCAATTACAGGTAAATCCTGCCAACAAGCTGCAATATAATTTTGAAAACAAATGGGAAACACTTGAAGAAGGAAAGGCAAAATTGAAAGTGAAAGTTTCGGGAATAAAACTGGGAGTTTCAAGAAAAACGTACTGGAGTAAGTACGGACCGACGGTGATTACTGAACGCGGAACATTCAGCATAAGAATGCCGGCATTGTTTGATATACGTGGGCTGGAGCAATGGTATTGGATGAATAAGGCTCGCAACTTTACCGAGTTTAAAAAGGCGCTGAAGATGGAAGCTATCCCCGGTTATAACGTAATGTATGCTGACCGGTTTGATACCATTTATTACCTAAGTAATGCGCAGATTCCGTATCGCACAAAAGGATACAATTGGAAGTCTACTTTGCCCGGCAATACTTCTGCAACGCTATGGAACAAAATACATCCAATAGAAGATTTGCCACAAATGATTAATCCTGCTTCAGGATATTTATTCAATAGCAATCACTCCGTTTTTCATGCAACAGATAGTAAGGACTATATGCCCATGAAAAATTTTGACGCGACCATGGGCTACGAACGCAATGAGAACAACCGAAGCATCCGGTTTGCAGACTTGATAAAGGGTACAGGTAAAATTTCCTACGAAGATTTTAAGCGAATAAAGTTTGACCTGCAGTATCCGGATACACTTGCGTTTCGTGCCAAAACCGATACATTGTTTATGCTGAAGCCATCAGACTATCCTGCGATAGCAGATGTAATAGCTATGATGAATAACTGGGATAAAAAAGCAACAATCGATAATGAAGGCGCAACGATTTTTGGAATAATCTTTTATCATACGGTAAGCTCTCGTGAACAACGTGCTGCTTACCAGGACATCACCAAAGCAAAGGCGGTAGAACTTTTTAATTATGCAAAAGATTACCTGTTGAAAAATTTTGGCAAGGTGAATGTTCCTTTAGGTGAATATCAGCGGCTGGTACGGGGCGATAAAAGTATCCCGCTTTTTGGTTTGCCCGATGTAATTGCAAGTATGGAAAGTGTGCCGTACAAAAATGGACAAGTCCGCGGTTTTCAGGGTGAAAGTTATATCGAGCTAGTACGTTTTGGTAAAGACGGTCCTCAAATAGAAAGTATACACAGCTATGGCGCCAGCAACAAAAAAGGCAGTCCACATTACGACGACCAGATGGAAAACTTTGTAGCGCAGAAAACCAAGGTAATGACTTTTGATAAGCAGAAGATTTATAAAGAAGCGGAGAAAGTTTATCATCCGAGGTAAAGGGAAATTTTGAAATGGGAAATGGGAAAGATGAAATTGGAAGTATGAAATCGATAGCTTAATCAACAGACTTTAAACTCGAACCTCGAACCTCAAACCTCAAACACCGAACTCACTACCTCATGAACGCTGATTATTACGTAGAGCATCTACAAATGTTACCGCATCCGGAAGGTGGATTTTACAAAGAAACGTACCGGAGTGAAATGAATATATCGCTTGATGCTTTCGAAGGTGAGCGATCCATTTGTACGAGTATTTATTTTTTATTGAAGGCGGGACAGGTGTCCGCGTTGCACCGCATTAAGAGTGATGAAATATGGAACTATCATGATGGGGATGGCATTGAGATTATAGAAATAGACGAACAGGGAAATGAAATAATAACAAGACTTGGTAAACACCTACATAATGGAGAAGTGTTGCAGCATGTAGTAAAAGCAAACCGCTGGTTTGGTGCGCGTCTACCGGTTGATGCAGCGTACTGTTTGGTGGGCTGCCAGGTAAGTCCCGGATTCGACTTCAGGGATTTTGAATTGAAAGATTAAATGGATAATTAGAAGAGGAGGATTCGATAAACACTATTTGTACCAATCTTCTTTTTTGATTTCGTAGATGTAGTTCAACTTTGTTTCCTCTCCGTAATATTCCATTTCAGCTTCACCAATTTTTTTTGCTGATAACCTCATAATGGAAGTTTGAGAACGAATGTTTACTGCACCAATGTGAAAATGAATGATGTCTACAAAACGGAACGCATGATTAATCATCAGTGTTTTCAAAGCATGATTGTAGGTACCTCCCCAATGATCTTTCGCGAAGAAAGTGTAACCAATGGCCACGCTTTTCTTTTCATCGTCTAGGTTACAAAATCTCGAACTTCCTATAGCTTGTCTACTCTTTGTATCACTCACTAAGAACGCACCACCCGACTCCATGGCGCCTCTAAAAAACACTTCGAATACTTCTCTTTTATAACGGTCTTTGTTGGGGTGTTGTTCCCAAATCTGCGGGTCCGAAGCCACTTTGTACAGCGTTTCAAAGTCTTCGTGTTGCAATGGTTTTGCCGTTACAAACTCATTTGTCAGTATGGGCTGAAGTTCAAATTTCATTGTTGATCGTTGTCGTGTTTTATTATTGGTTTTAGTTGGAAGGAACGGTGTTCACTCGAATAAACGATTGGTTTATGTAACCAGTGAAAGCAGTTCCGCTTTAGTAAAGAGTGGATGTAATGCATCACCGGTTTTTACAAGATCTTTGGATAGTTCTCTTTTTTGTTCTTGCAATTTGATGATCTTTTCTTCAATAGTATTGGGACAAATCAATCGAATGGCTACCACATTTTTTTGCTGCCCAATTCGGTGACTGCGATCTATTGCCTGGTTTTCAACTGCGGGATTCCACCATGGGTCAACCAAATAAACATAGTCGGCTTCCGTTAAGTTCAGTCCAGTTCCTCCGGCTTTCAAACTGATTAGAAAAACCCGCGTGTCCCTATTTTCCTGGAAGTTGTTGACGACTTTCTCCCGATCTTTTGTGCGGCCTGTAAGGTATTCATGTTCGATGTTATGAGCGAGTAAAGCTTTGCGAATAAGATCGAGCATGGTTACAAATTGCGAGAAGATAAGAATTTTATGATGCGCGGATTTGTTCTCAATTTGCTCCATCAACACTTCTATTTTAGTCGAAGTTTCATCGTATTCTTTTTCATCTTCGAGCAGTAAAGGTGAGTTACAAATTTGGCGTAAGCGAGTGATTCCTTTTAAAACATGCATGGAGTTTTTAGTGATGTCTTCATCTGTATTGCTCGAGATATATTCTCTAAATTCCTTTTCATAGGCATCGTACAATTTGCGCTGCGCTGGTTCCATTTCGCAGTACAGCACCATTTCTGTTTTGCCCGGAAGTTCTTTGGCTACTTCACTTTTGGTGCGGCGTAAAATGAAGGGAGCAATTTTATGTTGCAGTTCTTTTGCTCTCTTGCTATTCTTAAACCGATCAATTGGAATAGAGTAAATATCTCTGAAGTGTTGCCTGCTTCCCAAAAGTCCGGGACACGCAAAGGATAGTTGTGCATACAAATCGAACACGTTGTTTTCGATGGGCGTGCCTGTAATAGCCACCTTGTTGCGCGATTGTAAAAGACAAACTGATTGGTACCGTTGAGAGTCGATGTTCTTTATATTTTGCGATTCATCCAGGAAAATGTAGTTGAAGCAAAAGGCTTTCAATTCATTCACCAGCGATAATAAGGTTCCATAGGATACGAGCACTATTTCATACGCTTTCAAACCATCTAAATCTATTGGGCGGACAGCCCCATTTACGGTAAAGATTTTAATAGATGAAGCAAACTTCTCCACTTCAGCCTTCCAATTAAAAAGGAGCGAAGTGGGTACTACCAGCAGGTTCGTATTGTCTTTTCTTTTCTGCCGTTGCAATAAAATAAAAGCAATGATCTGAATAGATTTACCCAGACCCATATCGTCCGCAAGGCAGCCTCCAAAGTTGAGGTCATCTAAAAAGTTTAACCAGTTTAAACCCTGCTTTTGATAACTGCGCAATTTGCCTTTTAGTGCAGCAGGAACTTTTACTTCGGCTATTGGGTTTGCGGTGTCAATTGCGTTGCGATACAGCTCTAATTCGTGTAGTACTTCTTGATCTAAAAACTCCTGGTCAAACAATTTGCTTACTGCATTATAGTTCACTTTTGGTATCACCACCAACTCATGTATGATTTCGCCTGCATTAAAATAGGTGGAGAATTTTTCCAACCATTCTGCAGGTAGAATACCCATGGTGCCATCATCCAATTGTATAAACTTGCTCTTGTTTCTTACTGCCTGTTGCAGCTGTTTTAATCGCACCCTCTTTTTGGCAAAGCGAACAGAGATATCAGTATTGAACCAGTTGGTGCCACTGGTAACACGTATGTTGATGTTTGCTTTATTTGCATTAAGCTTATTGCCTTTTAGCTTATTGAATCCAAGGATAGTAATGCCTTGCTGCTGCCATTGATCAAACGCCTGTAGAAACCATTCATCGTCCAAAAAGCGATGCCGGTGCAGGTAGAAATAGGGGAGTTCATATTCGAGCTGCTCGGCAAAATGCGGATGCTGTTGTAATAGCATTGCCGTAAAAGCATCTTCAGCAGGTCCATTGCGTGCTACCATGAACAGCTCACCTTTTTTATCCTTGCAATAGATCTGTCTTTTGGTTCTAATCGGAATTTCAATGTTGCCATACTGCATTACCGGATCGATCAAAATATAATTATCCAGGTCAGATAGGTAAATGAGTTTTTGTGGTGGTTTCTGCAAATCACCTGCTTCCATTTGGTCGTTGGTTGCCTGGTTTATAAACGTATAAACAACAGCTATTTTGTCTTGGAGGTTGGATAGAACCTGTGTTTTAAAATCTTGCAATGCAGCCTCATTCATTCCGGGACTCTGAACAAAGGCTTTCAGGCTTTGCACTGCATTTACCAAGGGGTAATTTGCCAATAAGTGAAGGGTAGATTCTACGGCCACCAGGTAATCATACTTTACCTGCAAGACTGAAAGACTCTGATATTTACCAGCTATGTTGAGTTGAAAATCGACCGTGTAGGCTCCATCTTTTTTATTTACGTAAATGGTGCCCTCATTTACTTCTGACCCTGCGCTCACATGTGACAGAGAAGCTGTTACCACAGCTGTAGAAATTTCAGCATCATGGATATAGAAATCCAACTTCAGCGGGTTGTGCAGTATTGCTTTCAGCGCATCAATATCTGCCGGAGATCGTTGCAGGGTCGCGTTGTTTTGAAAGCGAGCAATGCCTGAAAAGAACTTTAGTTCATTTGGCTCGTTGGTTTGCCAGACAAGGTCAAGCGGGTTAATAAGTGTAAGTGGATTTTTGATTTTGTTCGACTTTGTAGATCCAGCTTTGTATAGTTCAACACACAACTGTTTATAAAAACGATGTTGTTTAAATACAACAATGAGTTTGGTGTTTGACTCGAAATACTTATGCGCATCATTGCCCGTTTGCGGCAGCATGGGCGCATAGTTTTGCAAGTAAGTAAGTGCGTTGTCCGACGACATTGTTTTAAATAAGTGAAGCCTTTATAAGGGTAGCAATCTACACGATAAAAGCAATGCAAGTTGTACAATTACCGGTGAATGACCAGATAGCATACCCAGAAATGGAAAGTAGTTTGTATGCTTTTCAACAAAGTTGTGAGCATCCTGTTTATACGGCTAAGATCACACTTCATCGATACAGATCCTACAACTAATAAGAAAACTCGATAATGAAGCAAGTAAATAATATTCCGCCTAAAGATGTTGCTGCTTCGGGTATGCGCAAAAAGCCATGGAACAGGGTGAACCTTCCGGTGTATAGCATCAGCAGTAAGTCGGGGGAAAAAAGCAACATGCACATCATCACTTATGTTACTCAAATCAGTATGTCTCCAAAGCGTTTTGTGTGTGGGATTTACCATGGCACACAAACAATAGAGCATGTTCAGGCATCGGGTGAGTTTGTTTTGCAATTGTTGGCAGACCACCAATACAGGCTAGTTGATTTACTGGGCAAACAAACTGGTTTCACAATAGATAAAGTGGCGCGGCTACACAAGCGAGGCGAATTAACCACATGGAATGATTACCAGGTAGTAAAGCATGCACTCGCAGTAATGCAATTGAAAGTGATCAGTAGTTTTGAAGGGGGTGATCACACCGGCTTCTTGTGTGATGTAGTTGCTTACAAAAATTTAAATAGTGGTACAGCTCTTTCCCTTGATGTTTTACGATCTCATAAAATGATACGCAGCTAATGAAACATATCAGGAAAAGTGACTTGCCGGTAAAAGTTTGTACTACCTGCCAGCGGCCATTTACATGGAGAAAGAAATGGGAAAAGGTTTGGGACGAAGTAAAGTACTGCAGTGAGAAGTGCAGTAGCCGAAAGTTCAAATCGACCAAGGCTGGTTAGTCCGCTTCAATATTTTCCAAGGGAGATAAGTTACCCTGGCACAAATCGTGTATAAAGGTGGTAAACTCAAGTCGGCTAGAGCCTTTTAATACATAATGGTTTGCACCAAACCGGATGCTCTCCTGCACTTTTGTAACGTACATACTGGTAGAAAAAAGTATAACCGGTATGTGCCGGAACTCGTCTGATTCTCTCACCTGCTTCAGACATTCTATTCCATCTACAGCGGGCATGTTTACATCCAACACAATTACATCAGGTGCATCTATTTTTTGCAATGTTGATAGAAATACCTGACTATTGGAGAGCGTGGTGAGATGCACTTCATCACATACATCGCGCAACGCATCTGTAAACAACTCAATGTCATCAATGTCATCATCTACGTAAAATATATGCTTAACCTTACTCACCATATTCTTCAAATTCATTAACAAATATCTACTGCAAAGGTGCTAACAAGCTCACAAAGAAAATGTTTTAAGTGTGACTTAATGTTCAGAATGTGAGAACTATCGTTTTATGTTCATCACAGGATGACCTTTTCTCTCGATAATAGTGGCGATTGCATCATCATAATAATTTGCACAAGGTGAATGTTGTTACAAGGCTTTATTCCGCATCGTACCTTTCAGGAAAAAAAGGAAAATGATCTCCAACGATCCCCTGCACGGTAAAACACTTGAGTCAATTTTAATTTTTTTGGTCGATAGGTTTGGCTGGGAAAAGCTTGGGTCAATGATTAATATTAAGTGCTTTACCAGCAACCCCAGTATAAAATCCAGTCTCACCTTTTTACGAAAAACACCCTGGGCACGTAAGAAGGTTGAAGATTTGTACATTAGTACACTTACATAAACCAGCAAAAGAAAAGTAGATTGCAATCAATTTTTATTCGCCGTTATCTGACTAAAACTTTCATATGAAATCAATCATCATTCTGCTTCTTTCTCTTGCTTCTGTAAGTATGTGTGCTGCACAAACAAAAGAGGACAAACCTTCACAACCGGATAAAACCAAGAAACTTCTTTTGGTAGAAGCGTCGTGTGGTCAGTGCAAATTTGGTTTGCCCGGCAATGATTGTAAACTGGCGGTACGCATTGATGGTCAGTCTTACTTTGTAGACGGGGCAAACATTGATGAGCATGGTGATGCGCATGCTGAAGACGGATTTTGTAACGCGATCAGGAAAGCGAAAGTGCAAGGTGAGGTGAAAGACAATCGGTTCAAGGCAACTTATTTCAAATTACTTCCTGAAGAACAAAAGAAAAAGCAACAATAGTTTTTGTTTGTAAAAGAAGTTTGGAGTTTATTGTTAGAAGCCAGTTCTTCAACTCACAACTCACGTCTAACTCACTTGCTTTTTTACATACCTGGTTAAGATCACTATCATCTGTCCTTCTATTCTGCCTTCAATTTGTTCCACATTCCCATCTACCAAATGAATATTTTTTACCAGTGTTCCGACCTTTGCATTTACCGAAGCTCCTTTTACATTGAGTGATTGAGTAAGCAGCACTGTGTCTCCGGTAGAGAGCACATTGCCAAAAGCATCTTTATGCAATGGAACGCTGCCATCATTTTCGTGATCGCCGGTAGCCTTTGCCCAGGCTAAAGTTTCATCATCCAGAAATAACATGTCGAGGTTATCTGAGGCCCAGCTCTCATTGCGCAACCTGTTCAGCATTCTCCACGCTACCACTTGCACACCGGGCACTTCGCTCCACATGATTTCACCTAATGGCTTCCAATGATTGCTTTTCAATTCTTCTTTCTTGTCTATTTGTGCGAGGCATGTATTGCATACCATTATACAGTTGTCTGCACTCTTCACACGCTTAGGTGGCACTTCGTACACCTGCAACAGCTCTGCAGATCCGCATAGTTCACACTTATTGTCGCTCCTGTTTGCCAGCACTTCTTCCAACTTCATTATAGAGATATTAGGCAGTGAAGGTAAATCAATGAAATGATGAAGTAGGATATGTAGAAGTCTGATGTCGGATATAGTGCGCCCCGAAGTTTACACATAGTGATTTCTACGGGAAAGATTAGCCGTCTTCACCACTTCACTTGTTACAAATCATACCTCACAACATCGCCCTTTCCGCTTCTGCCGTCATTTTTACGGCTTTCGCCGAAGGTTTACACCCAACCTGCCTATAACCCGTTGCGCTTGCATTGGGTGTTTTATTTCTTTGTAAAAAATATCAACCATGAACAAAGAAATATTTGAAGAAAAAATGGAACATCGTTTTCACAGGCATAGAAGTCGTACCAGTAAAGCATGGACGGGTGTTGCTTTATTAATTATAGGCGGAGCATTATTTGCGAGGGCTGCGGGAGTGCCACTGCCAAACTGGATTTTTTCGTGGCCGATGATCCTGATTGCGGTAGGTATCTTCTCAGGATTGAACCATAAATTCCGGCCCGGTGGATGGATGTTTCCCCTGCTAATTGGAAGTGTGTTTTTATTTGACCGAATGAATGACACCCTTTATTTGCGTCCGTACTTGTGGCCTGCAATTCTTATTATTGCCGGTGCCTACATCATTTTAAAGCCTTCACGAACCCGTTCTCAATTTATAAACAACGATGCTAAAACCGATGTGCCGAACAGCTATGAGGATACGAGCACAACATCAACCTTAAGGACAAATGAGTTTGCTGAATTTAGTGACGTATTAGATATAACTACCGTGTTTTCGGGTGTTAAGAAAAGAGTGGTTAGTAAGAACTTTAAAGGAGGAGATTTAGTAACCATTATGGGTGGAGCAGACATTGATTTAACCCAGGCTGATTACGTTGGCCACATAAAGATTGACAGCTTTACCATGTTTGGCGGTGTAAAACTAATCGTACCCCCGGACTGGAATATACAAAGTGATGTGGTAGCCATTTTTGGTGGGGTGGAAGATAAGCGGCCTCCTGCTACCAACCACGATCCTTCAAAAATTATTCACCTGGATGGCACCTGTATTTTTGGTGGCATAGAGATCAAAAGCTTCTAATCCATAATGCAAGCAATCATGAACCAGTATCTTGCGACAGTCGTTTACCAAATCATTTGCGGCGCAGGAAACCATGCGCCGCAATTTGACGAGCAACTTCGTCTTGTGTTTGCCAGCGACGAAACCCTGGCGTTTGTAAAAGCAATGCAGATTGGAAAACAGGAAGAGCAGATTTTTTTGAATGAAGGAAAGCAATTGGTGCAATGGAGGTTTGTAAATGTGTCGCAACTGCATTGCATCAATCAACACGTGGATGCGGCTGAAGTATACTCAACCATTAGAGAGGTGACCGATGCAACGGGTTATATTTCGTTAGTTAATGCAAAGGCGCATGAAATGGAGCGACGGTTTTTAAAATAATATCAAATAAATCATTGGAGTGGCCAGTTCCTTATTATCAACGTTTAGGTTCAAAATGGTTTTCGGTATATGCTGGTTTAGCTTTGCTGAAACCCAGGCAATACTGCTGCATCACTATGGCCTAAGTTGGCGAACAGCATTGATTGATGGAGCAATTACGTACACTATCCTGGCGTGTGTGGCTTTGCTGATTGCAGTTACATTACAGCATTTTATTCCGCAACGAAACCGGTACACTTATTTAATTGGGCTGGTGGTAGTGCTCTGTATTATTTGGATGGTCATTAACAGAGCGGTGTTGTTATTAGTGATCGGCAGCGATGATTACCAGCAGTTTTTTAATGCATCAATCGTGATCCGTTTTGCTTTTGGGTTATTAATTCTAGGTTGCATTACGCTCATCAGTGTTTTGTATTATACACAACAAGAGCAACAGGAAATTACACAGAGAAAGATGGAAGCCGAAGCGCTGTCGAAGGAAGCGGAATTGTATAAATTGCGCCAGCAACTTCAGCCACACTTTTTATTCAACAGCCTCAATTCTATTAACGCCTTAATTACCCTACAGCCACAGCAGGCGCGTAAAATGATTGAACAGTTATCTGATTTTTTACGTAGTACTTTAAAGAAGGAAGAAAACCAATGGAGCAGCCTGGAGGAAGAAATAAAACAGTTGCAATTATACCTGGACATAGAAAAAGTTCGCTTCGGACATCGGCTCAGTACTATTATAGAAAGTGAGGCCGGCAGCCATTTACAAATACCTTCCATGCTATTACAACCTGTTGTGGAGAATGCAATCAAGTTTGGATTATACGATCTAACTGGTGTAATTACGATTACAATACACACAGAGCAGCGCGACCAAAATCTTATTGTAACGATTACTAACCCTTATGATGAAACGACTAGTGAGCAAAGAAAGGGAGTTGGTTTTGGTCTTGCCTCTGTTCAGCGAAGGCTGTACTTGTTGTTTGCTAAAAACGATCTGTTGAAAACAGAAGGCCACAGAAATATCTTTACCACCTCACTTACAATTCCGCAAAAAATATGATCACAGTTGTTATTATTGATGACGAGCCTTTAGCACGATCCATTGTGAAGGAGTATTTGGCTTCACACGAAAATATAAACTTAGTCGCTGAGTGTAGTGATGGGTTTGAAGGAATAAAGGCCATTCAGCAATTCCATCCCGATCTTATCTTTTTAGATATTCAAATGCCTAAAATAAATGGGTTTGAAATGCTGGAATTATTGGACAAACCTCCTGCCGTTATTTTCACCACGGCATTCGATGAATTTGCATTGAAAGCTTTTGAAACACATGCGGTCGATTATCTTTTAAAGCCATTTAGCAAAGAACGATTTGATAAAGCCATAGCAAGGGCAACAGATTTAAATGTTGTTCAGCTGCAAAAAGAACAGACAGAAAAATTATTGCAGCAACCAACCCTTGCACCGCAGGCAGAGCGTGTAGTGGTAAAAGTAAATGGGAAAATAAATATCATTCCGGTACACAGTATTGAATACCTTGAGGCAGCCGATGATTATGTAAAAATCCACACAGCGAACGGTACTTTTTTGAAGAATAAAACAATGTCCTTCTTTGAGAACACCTTATTGAAAGAAGATTTTGTAAGAACACATCGGTCGTTTATTGTAAATGTAAAAGAGGTCAGCAAAATAGAACCTTACGAAAAGGAAAACCACCTTGCCATACTTAGACGCGGTATGAAAGTGCCCGTTAGCCAGAGCGGTTACACTAAACTGAAAGCAGTGCTTGGTCTGTGAGATTCATAAATAATTGGTAGGCCTTATTTCATTCTTAGATATTAGCGGCAATTAATTAAAACGGATAAAATGTATAGACTTTTTCTTTTTTGTACCTTATTCTTTATAGCCTGCAAATCTCCTCAACCCATTATGAAAGCAACGGGAAACGATCAGCAATTCTTTGATAGCCTGCTACAATCAAATAGGGATTTAAAAATGTTTCTTGATCAGAAGGATAGTTTGCGCATTCAAATTATGTACACCCGGATTGATCGCAATGAAAATAATAAACCGTCTTTTACTGAGTATTCTTTTAATGTAAATCCACGTGATTATTTCTACCCGGCAAGCACGGTAAAAATGCCCGTTGCTTTTTTGGCTTTGGAGAAATTGAATTCTTTAAAGCAAAAGGGAATTGATCGAAATACATTGGCTGTTACAGATTCAAGTTTCAACGGAAAATCGCCTTTTTATTCATTTAATTCGAAAGGAACAATTGGTAATTATGTGGAGCAGATTTTTGCAGTGAGCGATAATGAGGCCTTTAATCGTTTGTATGAGTTTGTAGGACAACAGTCCATTCAGCAGAAATTGCAGGCAAAGGGATATAATGATGCGGTAATCCGGCATCGACTTAGTGTTGGATTAACTGATCTGCAAAATGCACAAACCAATCAAATGAAATTTTACGGTAAAGACAATGCTTTATTGTACACACAACCAGAACAACAAAGCGATGCAAAGTTTAGAGAGCCTGAAATAAAGATTGGTAAAGGATATATAGGTGGTGGCAAGTTGATTAGTAAACCATTTCCATTTGGCAATAAAAACCGGGTTTTGCTCAGCGATTTAAACAAGATGCTCCGTACGGTTTTGTTCCCTCAAACAATTCCGCAAAAGGAGAGATTTGATATAACTGCGGACGATTATGCTTATTTATTGCGAAGTATGAGTGGTTATCCACGCGAGGCATTGGAGAATAAATATGTGGACAAAGAGTACAATGATGTGTACGTTAAGTTTTTGCTGGATGGTCTAAAAGATGTGCCTGCTTACAATAATATTCGGTGCTTCAATAAATCTGGCCTGGCCTATGGTTTCCTTACCGACATTGCTTACTTCGCTGATTTTGATAACGACATTGAGTTTATGGTGAGCGCCACCATAATGTCCAATCAAGATGGAATATTTAATGATGACAAGTACGATTATGAAACAATTGGTTTTCCCTTTATGAGGTTGCTTGGCAAAACGATTTATGAGTATGAACTAAAAAGGGGAAGGCAATACCAGCCGGATCTTACTGCTTTTAAGTTTCAATATTGAAACCGAAATGTGGTGGCCCCTTACTGATAAATGCATAAAGCTTGGAAGCTTGTTGGTCAGCGACCAACAGGAGCAGGTACTAAAATCTAACCGGCAGGGACCTAATCAACCATTGATTTGTCTCTGCCTGTTAGCTCATAATTGAATGTGCATTTAACTATTTCTGTCGCTGTGGCTGATATTGGGGCATTTCCTTTGCTCCTACTTCCACTAATTCTTCTTCTCTCCAGCGCTCCATAATTTCTTCTTTCAATTTTTGAACAATTGCTTCCAATCCATGATACCACTCCAAATGCGGGCTCCACTCATTGCAACCGCCATCGGGACCCAGGCATTGTGTGTGGTCCCATACCTTTTTACAATTAGGGCAGCGGCCGCCGGTATCAAAAGTGTTCCACTCATGCCCGCATTCGCATTGCCATTTACTTTCTTCCAACGGTTCCCATTTACATTTGGGACAGTATACCTCAATGTTATCCATAATCTTTATTCAATCAAAAGTTCTGCCATGCGGCAAGTACTTAGTAGTTCAGCAGCTTTTGAACGTAATCATCCAACCTGCCTTTCGCCATAAAATTCTTTTCAAGTTCCAGGTTGAAGGGAATAGGCGTATTCAAAGATGCACAGCGCATTACCGGGGCATCAAGGGCTGTAAAACAATGTTCATTTATCCATGCGCTGATCTCTCCACCAATTCCTCCCATCAACGTGTCCTCATGCAAGATGAGTACTTTACCGGTGCGTTCAACTGTTTGTCGAATGGCTGTGTAATCCAGCGGTAATAAACTGCGCAGGTCTAAAATGTCCAAAGAAATTTCAGTGTGTTGTGCAGCATATTCAATAGCCCAATGTACACCACTGCCATACGTAATTATTGAAAGATCATCTCCATTCTGTACCTGCCTTGCTTTTCCGATTTCAATTTCATAATACGCTGATGGTACCTGTCCACTCACACTTCGGTACAGTGCTTTATGCTCAAAAAATAACACAGGATTTGGGTCATTGATGGCGGCAATCATCAGCCCTTTGGCATCTTCGGGAGTGGAGGGATAAACCACCTTAAGTCCAGGTGTATGCACAAACCACGCTTCGTTACTTTGGCTATGAAAAGGTCCTGCACCTACGCCGCCACCAGTCGGCATTCGTATAACTACATCAGCATTCTGACCCCAGCGGTAGTGGATCTTCGCAAGATTATTAATGATCTGGTTGAATCCTACAGTAACGAAATCGGCAAACTGCATTTCCATGACACTTTTAAAACCTTCTAAACTTAGCCCCAGTGCGCTACCAACAATAGCACTTTCGCACAGTGGTGTATTGCGTACGCGGTCTTTACCAAACTCCCGCAAAAAGCCTTCGGTAATTTTAAAGGCGCCACCATATTCCGCAATGTCTTGTCCCATCAGCACAAGATTTTCATGCTTCACCATCGATTGGTGCAGGCCTTCTTTTATCGCGTCAACAAATCTTAATTCCCTGGTTTCGCCATCTGCTCCATCCGGAACTATTGCAGTGGGTTTGTAATCTTTGTAAACGTCATTTACTTCTTCGGCGGTATCGGGCTGAATAGGAGTGGCATCATACGCCAGTTGTAGTTCACTTTCAATGTAGGCTTTAAACTCCGCCTGTATAGCTTCAATTCCCCGCTGGTTCAGCACACTTGATTCAAGCAGAAAATGCTGGTAATTTTTGATGGGATCATTTTTGCCCCATTCATCAAACAAGTGACTGGGCACATACTTTACGCCACTGGCTTCTTCGTGTCCACGCATTCTAAAAGTCATGCACTCAATTAAAAATGGCTTCTGTTCTTTTATGCAATATTCTCTTACGCCTTTAATGGTATCGTACACTTCCAGCACATTGTTTCCATTGATGCGAACTCCCTGCATACCGTATCCCTTTGCCCTATCCACCAGGCTTTCGCAGCGGTATTGTTCATTTACCGGGGTGCTTAATCCATACCCATTATTTTCTATGATGAATATCACCGGGAGATCCCATACGGCTGCTACATTCAGGGCCTCATGAAAGTCGCCTTCGCTGGTGCCACCATCGCCGGTAAACGCAACTGATACTTTGTCTTGCTTACGTAATTTATAGGCCAGAGCTACTCCATCGGAAATGGCGAGTTGTGGACCAAGGTGAGAAATCATGCCGCAGATATAATGCTCCTTTGAACCAAAGTGAAAGCTTCTTTCGCGGCCTTTGCTGTACCCATCTTTATTGCCCTGCCATTGCATAAATAACTTGTGCAGTGGCATTTGCCGGCTGGTAAAAACACCGAGGTTCCGGTGCAGTGGCATCACCCATTCATCGCTGTTGAGTGCAAGCGTTGTACCTACAGAAATGGCTTCCTGCCCTATGCCACTAAACCATTTGCTGATCTTGCCCTGCCTCAATAGCACCAGCATCTTTTCTTCAATCATGCGGGGCAGTAGCAAGTTTTTATAGGTAAATATTAGCTGCTCGTCTGTAAGGCCATTGCGATGAAATTGCATACGTCAATATTGAGTGGCTAAGATACAGCACCGCGTGTATGAGCAGATTGAATAATTGATAGCGCAGATTTTCGTCCGATTTATTTGGTGATGATTAAAACGATTGATGCGTTAAACCCCTTCGGGGTTTTGTAGACGATGTTGGATTACATGATCCGTTGGTTTCACCTACGCTATAATATTTGCAGCCCTTCGGGCTTGTGGCTAAGTTTGAGATTGTTGAGTAGGTGTTCGTCATTTTTAAGTTTACAACTGATGATGTTTTAACCAACATAAGCCTGAAGGGCTTGAATTTGCATAGCCCCGGTTTCAAACCGGGGTGTTATAATACAGAACAAGCACCAACCCTAGCGGGGTTGAATTATGTCTTTTATTCATCGCGTTTCTAGCATATTAAACCCCTTCAGGGTTTGAAGACGATGTTGGATTACATTATCCGTAGGTTTCACCTACGGCTATTCAAATTAAAGCCCTTCGGGCTTGTGGCTAAGTTTGAGATTTTTGAGTAGGTAAATGTCATTTTTAAGTTTACAGCTGCTGATGTTTAAATCAACACAAGCCTGAAGGGCTTGAATTTGCATAGCCCCGGTTGCAAACCGGGGTGTGGTCACAAGGAATTGGCACCAACCCCAGTGGGGTTGAATTATAACGCAATATGACGAGCTCAATGAGCCTAAGGCAAAAGAATCATAGTAGCACTGCAGATGAAAGGAATGCGACGCAACGATGTTGGGGGAGGAAACTATGCGGGTACCAAAAAAAGGAACTACTTGTCCTTTTTATTTAGCCCAAAAAACGACTCGATCAACGAAGAGGAAATGGAAACGATGAAGCTGAATAATAGTGCGCTCCACCAATTGTCTACCCTAAATCCGGGGACGAGATCGGAGGTCCACATGATGATGAGTACATTGATGACAAGGAGGAATAGGCCGAGCGTAAAAATGGTAATTGGAATGGTCAATAAAACAAGTATCGGCTTTACTATGGTGTTGAGTAAACCCAGTACCAATGCAACGAGAATTGCAGTAAGCGAGCTATTGACACTTACGCCTGACAGCACCCATGACGCAAACAACACCGCGATGGCTGCTATCAAAAACTTGATGATGATACGATGCATAAAATGTTTTTTTACCAAAACTGAGGGTAGCAATTGATGCTGTTATTTACCGGCGGCTATTTTGCCTTGCATGCTTAAATCACTACGAGTTCATAAAAATTTTCTGGCACCAGGTATCGTTCTGCCAGTTGTTTTATTTCTTCTGCTTCAATTGTTTTTATGGTGTTGATGGAGTTGTAGAAATAAGATTGATCCAACCCATTTAGTACATAATTTTTCCAGCGTGCGATTATTTGAAAGGGTCCGTCAAGATCGCCAAGGATACTGCCAATCATATAATTTCTTACCAGCAATAGTTCTTCTTCATCCACCAGTTCTTCGCGCAATATTTTCATTTCCTTGTACACCTCGGCAATGGTTGCTTCACACACATCGCGACCGGCTTCAGTGCTTACCATCCATGCGCTGCTTTGTACATGGTTTTGGAAATAGCTGTGAATACCGTAGGTGTAACCTTTGTCTTCGCGAATATTACTCATCAACCGTGAACCAAAGAAGCCGCCAAACAAATTGTTGAGCACCTGCACTTTTATGAAATCCGGGTGGTGCCTGTTGGGGAAAGGACGTGCGATGCGGATGGCGCCCTGAACACCTTTTTCATCGTTAGTAACCCGGTGCTTCTTTTGCTCTGTTTGCATGCTATCTATTTGCTTAGCTACCTGAGGTGAGCCATGCAGGGGCAACTTGCCAAACACATTATTTAATTGTTCAAGGATGTCTGTCGGAAGTTTGCCTGCTACAAAAATTACGCAGCTGCCGTTGCGATAGTACTGGTTGTAGAACTCAACAATTTCGGTACGCTGCAAACTTTCGTAATCCTCCATAGAGGTATACCGACCATATGGATGATGAAAGCCATACACGTATTCGTCGATGAGACGATTGGCCACGAAATCAGCTTTTTTCAGGCTGACCTTCAGCCGCTGTTTTTGGTTTTGTTTGTAGATGCTTAGCTCTTCCTCCGGAAAAATAGAGTCGGTAAGAATTTCACCCACTACAGGCAGCACAGTTTTTAAATGCTTGTTGAGGCAATGCAAGGTAATGTTGGCCGTTTCGTTGTAACAGTTCCGGTTGAGGTAAGCGCCATGGTATTCAAAATGCTCGTTTATCTCAAGGGCTGTTTTAGCCGTGGTGCCATTCTTTAAAAGGAAGTTGGCGGTTCCTGCCACTATGTTATTTTCTTCGTGCCAGTTACCGGCAAAAAACACCAATTCAATTAAAGTAAGTTCCTGCGCACCTGCGTTTACAGCATACACGGTTACGCCATTATCAAGTGTATAAATATCGGCCGGGGGTAGCTGCAGGTTAAAGTCGACAGCGTCTTTTATGGGGGGTGATTGAGTTCTGTCAGTCGTTATCATTTTTCGTTGTGTTCAACTCCAAAAACTGGAATTTACTTTTTTAAAGCAGCTTTAAAAAGAAGGCTGGGTGTGAGTGCTGATATTTTCACCGCTGCTTTCGTCAATTGTTATTGTTGTTTGTTGCTATAATAATGCATGGTGCAACTGTTGCTTTCGTCGAAGATTTCCCCGGCTGTTACTCTTAAGTCTTCGGCTGTTACTTGTTGATACCTGTCCAATTCTGTATTCATCATATTGGCGTCTCCCAGTAACTCATAAAATGCGAGGCTATTTGCCCGGTTCATGATGGTCATGTCTTCAAAAGCAATTACACTTTCCGTTTTATTCTTCACTTTCTGCAACTCGCTTTCGCTTACCGCTTCCAATTTCATCTTGTCTACTTCTTCCTGTACTGCTTTCTCTGCGTCTTCCATTTTGGTGCCTTTCACCAGTTTACCTTCAATGGTTAGCAGGCCCGATTCTACGCTGCCCATATGGTAGCAGTCAATATTGCTAAACATCCTTTTTTCTTTTACCAACGCCTGAAAAAGGCGCGAAGAGCCGCCACCACTCAGTACATCAGAAATGAGATCGGCAGTGTAGTATCCTTTGTCAAGCCGTGAAGCAATATGCCATGTTTTATAAAAAGCATCTAATGGAACATCGGAATGAACTTCCAGCGTTCTGCGTTGCGTTTGTTTCGGTTCTTGTGGCAGGTTGCGTACGTATTTTTCACCCATCAAAATGGATCCAAACCATTTTTCGGACAAACGTTTTACCTGCTCCAGGTTTACATGTCCGGAAACCACCAGTATCGCATTTACCGGGCGATAGTGTTTGAAGAAGAAATTCTTTACATCATCCAGGTGTGCATTTTCCACATGACTTAATTCTTTGCCAATGGTCATCCACCGGTACGGGTGTGTGGTGTAGGATAGTTCGCGCAGCTTATGCCATACATCTCCGTATGGTTTATTGATATAATGTTCTTTGAATTCTTCGCACACCACTTTGCGCTGAACATCTAAACTTTTCTCTTCAAACGCAAGGCTCAGCATGCGGTCGCTTTCCAGCCAAAATGCAGTTTCTAAATTTTCAGCGGGCAGCTGAATGTAATAGTTGGTTAGGTCGTTGGTGGTATAAGCATTGTTTTCGCCGCCTGCCATTTGTAAGGGCTCATCGTATTCGGGAATATTGATGCTGCCGCCAAACATTAGGTGTTCAAACAAATGGGCAAAGCCGGTTTGGTTAGGATTTTCATCGCGTGCACCCACATCGTACATCACATTTACAACTGCCATTGGAGTGCTGTGGTCTTCATGTACAATAACCCTTAAACCATTATCGAGAACAAACCGATCGAACTGTATCATAATTTTTATAAGGGCTGCAAATTAATGTATAAAGCTCAATCATTGGTAGCGGCAAAACTGACATAACTCTGATAGAATTGTTTATGCTTCATTAAACAAAAACGCCGGCGTCAGGGTGTGACAGCCGGCGAATGATTTAGAATGAATGCCTATTTAGAAATGAGCACCTTTTGGAAGTATTGCTCTCCATTGTAATACATAATTACCAGGTAAGAACCATTTGGAAGTTTATCCGTCTCCAGGCGAATGGCGTTGCCGTTCACTTTCACGCTGTGTTGCTGCACCATTTTGCCCAGGTTATCGGTAACCCTTATCTGAACGGTACCATTAATGTTTGAATTCAGCTTCAACTGCATAAAGTTGGTAGCCGGGTTTGGAAAGATAGACAGCTTGCTTTGTAGCGGAATGTGCAGTGTGAATACCGCACTGTAGCGATAAGCACCATCACGATCTACCTGTTTCAACCGGTAGTAAATCCGCTGCCCTTTCATTGTGGCTACGTTATCATCAAAGCCATAACTACGGCTGAACGTAGATTTTACTTCAGCAATTTTTAGGTACGTAATGCCATTGATGCTTCTCTCCACTTCAAACCGGTCGAAGTTCAATTCATTTTCTGCTTTCCATACCAGCATTACTTTATCATCCTGGTATTTTCCACCAAACGATACCACATTTACAGGCAAAGCACTAAGGCCTGCGCAGGTACTGTTCCATACCCTGTTTACAAACTGTGGACTATCGATGTAGGGATTCCTGTTACCCTGGAAACTATACGCTGCATTATTGCGATCAATTTCTTTTGCGCTAACCGGGTCTTGGTTATGCCACTTGATCATCAATTGTAAATAAGGTACGTCAACACTTGGATACGTAGTTGGATCGAATGCCTGTGTACCGTTTGTGCCACCTGGCCATCCGGGCATGTTATCCTGGTAGCGTGTTACGAAATACAGGAAAGCCCTCGCCACGTCACCTTTGTATTCATTGATGGGTTCAAACACGGGTCCTGAAAATCCTGCATTAGCAGAACTCCCCAACTTACTTCCGTTGGCGCTGGTAGAGGTTGCCGTGGCTACTTCTCCATATATGTAATTACTGCGCGTGGCATTTACTACTTTATCAGTAGGAAAAATATGCAGGTAATCAGTAGCAGGCCCGTTGGTGCTGGTGCTGCCACTAAACCAGCTTAGCGGTACAGTGTGCTCACGATTGTAAAACTGGCCTTCAGTGCTCGTGTTGGTTCCATTGTCTTGCTGCCCACCCGAAGTAACTGCGCCGGGCGTGAAATTATAAGGATCTACACCGGTTGGATTATCCGAGTAAATATCCCAGATAACAGTTGCCGATGTACCCGGACCAACTTCACGCGGCTTAATGTCTGATACCGTATACTGACCCCAAAGGTCACCGTATGTTTTGGGGGTATTCCCGGTGCTGATTATATTTTTCAACGTCGTCTTCAAATCAGCGCAGTTTAAACCCGATGTGGTAGTATAATAGTTAGGCGGTGCACCTGATCCTCCGGCAGTTGTGGTGGTGTTGCCAGTTGTTGCTGTGGTATTGTACAACGGCCCCCCGGTACAGTTTACATTGCTGATGGCATACACAAAAAAGTAGTAGGTGGTATTAATGGTGAGGCCGGTAGTCGAGAACGTTGTTCCTTCTCCCGCCTTTACTACTACGCCTGTGTTCCCTGTCCCCACCGTTTGACCAACGGTATAATTGGCCCCATTAACAGGAGAAAAAGTAATGGTAGAATTAGTGCTTCGGATAACCAGGTAGCTATCGGCTCCTGTAGCAGCAGCAAACGAGCCTGAAATAGAAGTGCCAGACGGGTTAAATGTAAGTGCACCCGGTGTACCCGTTGGTGTAGCGCATACCGGTGGGGTAGTAGTGCTTGATGACCCCGTTAGTGGCGATGTTGAATTGTACAATGGCCCTCCCGAGCAGTTGCTATTAACTGAAAATATATGCAGGTAATATTGAGTTCCCGGCGATAAGCTCGTGGCATTAATTGAAGTAGCAGAACTGTTGCCCACTACTGTTCCATTACCAATAACATCTCCCTCAGTGTAGGCGGTGTTGTTTTGCGGGATAGCGCCAAGTGTATTACTGGTGCTTAAAACAACCAGGTATTGGTTAGCCACAGGGTTGGCCGCATTAAATGTTGCATTGATGCTACTGGTAGTTGGCGCACCAAAAACCAGGTTGGTGGGTTGTGCTGTTGGTGCGGTGCATGGTGGCAACGTAGCTCCATTAAATGAAACTGAGATATCATCGATACCCAACCCGTCATCACTACCAGGTGCATTAAAATCCACCCAGCGTAGGTAAAACGTAGTGCCCGGAGCAATTGATAGACTAGAGATGGTTGCCGTTTTGATAATTTGGTTGGCAGCATCATTGCCGTTGAGCGCTCCAGCCGTACCTGTTTGTACGGGTGCCACTAAATCCAGGTTGTCTACATCTACCCATGTACCGGTATTTAAACTAGTGGCAGTAAGACTGTAAGAAAAATCCAGGCGATCTTCCCGTGCGGTAGCGCCGAGTCTCCATTGTTCGCCGGTATAGGAAATGGAGATGGAGGTGATGTTGGCGGCAGTGTTGTTGGTAAAGGCTACACCTACAATCGGTGAATTGCTTCCAGACAGAAGCGATCCAAATGCTCTTTCGGTATTACCGGTGGCACCGTAGCTGTAAGTATTGCCAGAAATTGTAATGCCATTGTCAGCTCCATATGAGTCATTTGCACTAGTGCCTGTTTCCAAAAGAAACCATCCCAGCGGCAACACATTCGATGTGCCGGTATTGGCCAGGCTATTGAAATCCTGCAAATAGGGCGAAGCAAGGTTCGTCACAGAAACCTGGCTAAAAGCATGCTGTAGCAGCGCTACCAGGAAGACTACCAGTGTAATTTTCTTCATAAAGCTTGAGATTAAAACCAAATGTAACCCCTTTGATGAAAGATGTCCACAAGGGTGGATATCCTGTAAGCTTAAAAAATTAGGTGGGGTGTTTATTCACATTTCCTTTTACAAGCCTCGTTGCACAGGCGCCAGCAACTATAAATTTTTGATACGCATTTATAAAATACTCAGCACCCTCAGGTATTTAATCAGTGGCACACCATCCCGCATAATTAAAATCCGCAACCGTATTTGTGGTGTTTGGAGTAGAGCTTTATAGGCCTGTATGTTTTTAGTGAAGTTATTGCCAACAGCTATCAATATGTCGCCTGTTTTTAGCCCGGCCTTCTCACCCGGAGAATTGGCAATCACATCTTCCACCACAATCTCACCATCTACCATATAGATGCCCAGCCCTGTGTACGAGTAATCAAAATCATCTTTAAAGTGGGTATTTGGCGCCAGGTGAAACTCTGATTTTTCATAATTCATCACCAAATTAAAACGGCGCAGCAGATCGTTTCCTACCAGGCCACCCAGTTCGGGATACGACGTAAGATTGAATTCATCATCAAAAATATGAGCCGGCACATTTCTAAAACGGTAGGGTCCCAGTCTCACTTCTTTCACCGTCGTTAGTTTCATCAGCTTTTTACCACCCAGCCCCTCACCTTGCGTGTTAATTATCTTCTTACCTTTTTTCAGCAAGGCATTGTCATCCAGGAATGCCTCTGAGAAAAGAAAGCACAATCCTGCGCCGGTATCAAAATAAAACTTTGCATTAGATGCCTTCTCATCCCTGACGAAAGCACTTACCACCGGCAGGTTGTTGATGGTAGGCTTCCATACAAACCCATTCCGCGGATAACTCATATTGCCTTGCGTCCAAACTTCCAGGAGGTTGGTATCGTAATTCAGCTTTACAATGTATCGTCTCAAAAAACTATATCCAATGATCCCATCTATTTTAAAACCGTAAACGCTGGTAAGAATGTCGTAGTCGTTTATGTGAAAATCAAGTCGCTCCACCGTTATGCCCGGCAGGTGCAAAGTTTTATTCATTACGAACGAAACATTTCTAATACCGGCAATGCCGCGGATTGTACGGTTAGAGGGAGTAACCGGTAACTTTAATAACGCAACTGTAGTTGAGTCCAACGATATGCCCCCACTGCCTGTGTCGAAAATAAAATTGAGCGTATCTGGATAATTGTCAATCGTAGCATGCAAAATGACCACCCCTCCGCTCAACAAGGTAAAAGGCATTTTAGTGATGAGCCTTGACGTTGGCTGGTCTAAAGCTTCTTGCGAAAAGGATTTTTGCGTTGCACAAAAAAGGCCTGTAAGTGCAACCAATATTTTTATTGTCCGGGCTATGGTACTACTATGTTGCTTTTGTTGTGTCACTCACTTCAGGTTTTGTTCCGCTATTCAGCCCATCAAATTACACCTTTTGATGGTGTGTCGGCAGCCACTCATGTATTTGGTATTTTAAGAAACCTATCGCAGTTACAGTAGCTGTGCGCCAAATGCTTTAGCGTACTTTTGCCATCTTTATAATACCAACATGCAACTAGCTGAACTCTACAAAAAAGCGCTGAATTTCGAATTTCTGACCGTAGAAGAAGGTGTCTTCCTTTTTGAAAACGCACCTACTGCCGACCTGATGCAGGTAGCCAATGAGCTACGCAAAATACAAGTACCGCACGGCAAAGTCACCTGGATTATTGACCGAAATATGAACACAACAAATGTTTGTATTGCCAACTGTAAATTTTGCAACTTCTACCGCATACCCGGCCACGAAGAAGCCTATGTAACCGACATCGAAACCTACAAAACCAAAATAGAAGAAACATTTAGGTATGGAGGCGAGCAATTGTTGTTGCAAGGCGGACATCACCCCGGCTTAGGCCTCGAGTACTATGTGGATCTTTTCCGCCAACTAAAGCAATTGTTTCCAAACCTTAAGTTGCATACCCTTGGCCCACCCGAAGTTGCCCACATTACCAAACTTGCAAAGAGCACACACGCCGAAGTACTGCGAGCGCTAAAAGAAGCAGGCATGGATAGCCTACCTGGACCAGGTGCCGAAATTCTAGTTGACCGTGTACGTCGCCTGATTAGCAAAGGCAAGTGTGGCGCTCAAGAGTGGCTCGACATCATGCATGAGGCACACAAGCAAGATATCACCACCAGTGCTACCATGATGTTTGGCCATGTGGAAACCATTACAGAACGGTTTGAACACCTGGTGAAACTGCGTGAAGTGCAGGCGAAAAAGCCAGCCCATGCAAAGGGCTTCATTGCTTTCATTCCGTGGACATTCCAAGACGTTGACACATTGCTTGCCCGCATCCGAGGGATTCAAAACTTAACCACCGCCGATGAATACATCCGGATGATTGCGCTCAGCAGGATCATGCTGCCGAACGTAAAAAATATACAAGCCAGTTGGCTCACCGTGGGCAAGCAAGTAGCACAAATGTGCCTGCATGCAGGTGCCAACGATTTTGGAAGTATCATGATTGAAGAAAACGTAGTAAGTGCGGCGGGTGCCCCGCATCGCTTCACCAGCAAAAGCATACAACAAGCCATTAAAGAAGCAGGCTTTGAGCCGCAGCTAAGAAATCAGCAATACGAGTTTAGACAAATGCCGGTGGTAATGGAAGAGCAAGTGATAACATACTAATTCAATATAATTTTTTGCAAAGCCTGTGGCCTTGCCGCAGGCTTTTTTGTATCTATGAGGTTGTTTTCATCTTTATAAAGTTGAACCAAAAAATGTTTTGTACTGTTGATGAATGTAATTTGAAGTATGGGAAGTAGTATATCCATTAGCACCATTTTGATACTGATCAATGTACTGGTTTCGTACAGGGGATTAAAGGATCATTCCTTTTACGAAAAGTATTGTTTCAGGGTTTCGCAGGTGCAGGTTCAGAAAGATTATAAGCGACTAGTTACTTCTGCGTTTCTCCACGTCAACTGGACGCATTTGATCTTTAACATGCTTGCTTTATTCTTTTTCAGCGACAGCATAGAACAAACGCTCGGTCCGTTATCATTCATCATTATTTATTTTGCGTCCATCATAGGCGGAAATTTATTGAGTTTATTCATCCACCGATTTGATACAAGCTATAGTTCGGCGGGTGCCTCAGGTGCTATTTGCGGAGTTATTTTTGCCGCCATTGCTACGCTGCCCGGAATGAAAATCGGTTTATTCCTGCTGCCGTTTAGCATGCCCGGTTGGTTATTCGGATTGATCTATGTAGGCATATCTATTTACGGTGTTCGATCGCGCAACGATAACATTGGGCACGATGCACACCTTGGCGGTGGACTTGCCGGCATGCTGTTGGCATTGCTGATGAACCCCTCAGTTATACTTCAAAACTATCTCACCATTTTAATAGTGGCCCTACCGGCAGTGGCGTTTATTCTCTTCATTATTTATAAGCCTGAAGCTTTGCTCATAGATAACATGTTCTTTAAAACAAAAAGAAATTACACGGTAGAAGATCGGTACAACGTTACCAAAAAGCAACGACAGCAACAGTTAGATGATATCCTGGAAAAAATTCATCAGAAGGGCATGAAGAGCCTGACGCAGAAAGAAAAGATGTTGCTGAAAGAATATTCAGAGAAAACATAAAGGCCACCGAAAATTCGGTGGCCCTACTACTGTATAAATAGTTTTATTAAGCGTCGCGACGGCTACCACCTCTCAGCAGAGCCACAAGCAAAAGAACAAATATGGCTATACCTACTACCCAAACCCATGGTGACGCAAAAAAGTTTCCGCCATCTCCTCCGCCGGTATTTATGTCAACGTCTACTTTTTTGGTTTCCTGAGCAAAGGTGATGACAGTAATAAATAACATGGAGATTGCCAGTAGCATCTTTGTTAAGAAGCCTGAAGTTGTTGTTTTGATTAGTTGCATGATAGTGTTTTTTAAAATTGATAAAACAAAAGGGGATAAATAATCATGCCACTGGTTTTTAATATCTTATGCAAACTATCGCCCATGTAAGGCTTTATATTTTTAAAGAGAAGAGTTCAATTCCATTGCCTTTTCCTTTCAAATCTATTATACCCAGCGACTCTGTTTGCCATGATTTCAGGTCAATCAATTCGCGCATCTCCTCGGAGATAATGTACTTCTGATTTAATTCGCTGCAGGCACTCCTGATGCGTGCAGTGGTATTCATGGTATCACCACTCATGGCGATATCTTTTTTAATAACGCCTATTTCACCTACGGTTACATCACCCACATGTATGCCCACCCGAAACTCAGGTATTACACCATATTTTCTCCTGAATTCTTCACTCTGTTTTTGCAGATTTCGCCTCGATCTAATTAATGCGGCCATACTTCTTTTTGCATTTTGCTGATTGTTAAACCAGGACACTACCACTTCATCACCCACATATTGATATATTCTGCCGCCATGCTCAATCAATGCATAAGATATCTGGTGAATAAAATCACGAATGAATTTAAAATATTGTTCATGTCCAAGCTTTTCAGCAATTGGTGTAGAGTCCTTTAAATCCATGAACATTACAATCCTGCTTTCAATTTTAGGCTCTACATATTTACCCAGCATAATATCCATGAAAACACCGGGAGAGTACTTTTCATTTATTTCAATAATAAGCTGTGTAATGAAAAAGAGACCGACCCAATAAATAATTTTTTGCATCAACCATTCAGGGTGAAATGCATCTTGTCCATACCGATGAAATGCTTCTATTATTCCCATATCTAAAATGAAAACAATGTGCGCAGCGTGAATGATATAGTTTAAAAAATAAGCAATTACCAGCAGTATTAAACTGCGCAATAAAAAGCTGAATAGTAATGAAAGCTGCAGAAATTGCTTTCGAAGTTTAAATACGAGCAGGTATCCAATCACAATGCTCATAATAAAAACAAGGAACGAACGCAAAACGATTGCTGATGCAAAACTATAATACGTAGGTTCGGTGCGGCTAATTAAAATGATGAAATCGAGCAGTGTCCAAAATACAGCAATATAAAGGATGAGCGATACACGGTACTTTAAAACGGTGCTGAAAGTAAAAATTGATTTAAGTGACCTCATACACGTTTTTGCAAGTACTGGTAAATTGTTGTTTGAGCATTTATTATTTCACTACTGTTATCCTGGGCCATTTGTTGTTGCTCCTGGTTAGGAGATAACACCACACCCTTATCATTATCGCGCCATTGTACATCAAAGTATTCTACTAGCTCATGTTTCAGGCTAATATTGGTAATAGCTACGCAAACTTCAATACGGTGATATAAATTACGCGTCATCCAATCTGATGACCCCATAAATATTTCCGGATTATCTCCTGCCCCAAACATAAACAGCCGTGTATGTTCAAGGTATCTGTCTACCAGGCGGGTAACTGTTATGTTTTCGCTTACTCCCGGCAATCCGGGTACCAGGCAACAAATACCGCGAACAATAAGCTGCACTTTTACATTTGCCTGGCTGGCAGCATAAAGCCGGTTAATCATGTGTGGCTCCTCCAGGTTGTTTACTTTGATGCGTATTAGTGCTTCTTCACCCAAAGCTGCTTTTTGCATTTCCTGGTCTATAAGTTTCTCAAATCGCTCAACCATATTAAACTGCGAAACCAATAGTTGCTCAAATTTCAACCGGGGCTTTTCTAAATCGATATTGTCTTTTTGCAGGTATTTCAGTAACTGCGTCAATTCATTAATAATGGTTGGTTCTGATGTCATTAAAACATGATCAGTATAGAACTGCGCGGTTACCTCATTAAAATTTCCGGTACTTAAAATGGCATAGGAGACAATGTCTTGCCCTTTTTTCTTTTTAATCAAAGCAATTTTTGAATGCACCTTGATATGCGGAATACTGTAGATGATTTTTATTCCTGCTTCGCGCATCTGCCTGCTCCACTTAATATTGTTTGCTTCATCAAATCTTGCTTTCAGTTCTACAAAGGCGGTTACTTTCTTTCCATTTTTTGCCGCGCTAATTAGGGCATTTACAATATGAGAGTCGGCGGCTACACGGTAGAGCGTTATAAAAATTTCACTGACATTAAAATCTACCGCGGCCTGATTAAAAAAAGATAATACGGGATTATAGGAATGATAAGGTAAGTGAAGCAGGATGTCTTTTGTATTCAGAATATTAAAGATGTCCCCGCAATCCATAATATCGGTTAGCGGTAATGGTTTCTGCTTTTCGTATTTCAACGGCTTATTAAAAGTAGGAAATGAAGCGAGGTCGCTTAAATGATGGTAGCGTCCGCCCGCAAACATCTCTTCAAACTTTAAATCAAAAGCACCAGCTAAAAACAATTGAACGTTGCGCGGCATATCCTGCTCGTACAAAAAGCGGGAGGGTGGTCCATATTCTCTTTTCTTTAATTGCTTTTCTATTTTGTATAACAGCGCTTCGCTAAATTCTTCTTCTAACTTTAATTCTGCATCCCGGTTGAATTTGATGCTGTACACACCGATTATTTCACTGCCCGGAAAAAGGCAAGTCAGATTGTTGCGAATAATATCATCAATAAATATGACATATTCATTATCAAATAGTGGGGTTAGTACAAAAAATCGGGGAAGCTTTCTTGAGGGAATATTTATGACAGCGTGTCGCTGACTGATGCCGTCTGTTCCCTTCACGGTAACAATTAAATACAAATGATTATTCTCGGGAACAAACCTTTGTTTGATATCACCCTCTAAAAATATGGGTTGAATAAAAGAAAGCACATTGGACAGAAATATCTCTCGTATTTCACGAATGTGTTCGGTCCGTATTTCGCTTTTGTAATAGAAGATAATTCCATTTTCGGCTAAGCCGGGAATGATGTCTTGCTGTAGTGTTTTTCCAAATATTTCTAATTGCCTGTTTATTTCACTCTGCATTTTAGCCGGTACATCTTCGTTGTAAACTGAGGTTACCTGTGCATGTGTTTTGCCACTCAATTTGGTAAAGGCAAATACCGAGGGATAACGTACTCTAAAAAACTCATCGAGGTTCGAAGAGAAAATAGAAAGGAATTTAATACGCTCAAATAGCGGAACGTTTTTGTTTGCAGCCTCCTGCAATACCCTATAATTAAATCCAAGCCAACTAAGATCGCGATTGTACAGCATTTCTTCTCCTGTTTATAGTGGTGACCCCGACGAATTGGAAATCGTTCCTGCCGAAGCATCGTGAAGAAATACGGCTAAGCCAAAAGCCAGTACTGAAGCAATAATTCCGATCATGAAAATGTTGTACGCCCACCGGATCAATTTGTACTTCCGCGCCAGTACTACACCCAAATGATAAATGTCTTTTACCAAAGAACCATATAGGTAATTGGGATCAATCATCATCTTAGCCATCGCCTGTTCATAATGTGCAAGTGACGTTTTGTAAAAATTGCCGAAGAACAAAAGGTTCGTCTTTTTATCAATAATGTCTTGGTCGCTAAAGGTTCCCTCACTTACTTTAGGCCGGGTGGCTAATATGGAAACTACAATTGTACCCACCGAAAATGAAAGGAAGATGATTGTTGGAATGGTTAGGTGCGTGTCTACCTGTAGTCTTCTTAGCAATACCGACAGAATTACAGAAATAATTATTGAGTTTACAGAGATCAAAATGTTGGCTTTTCCATCTGCCATATCGCTCAGGCGCATGTGGTTTTCAGAAGTTAACCGAAGCATCGTTTGAATTCCTTTGGTGGTAAATGCATTCTGATTGGCCAGCAAGTCATTTTTTGGATTGTGCTGTGCGGCTTCCGGAACCTCTTTTTTCAATTTCTTCATGTTTTTTTTCTTCTTTTCTGTAAGTAGCTCTTTACAATATGTAGTATAAAACTGGTGACCTTCTAATAATTGGATTGCCTTTATTTGCCAGTCCATTTTACTAATGGTATTACCGCGCATCCTGAATTCTTCAAACACCTGTTTATTGGTTTCATTAAAATCTTTTGTTCCGAGATGGTAAGTGTCGGCATCACAAAGAATCTGTTGCAATAGATTTTTTGGAGAATTAATGGCTTTCGTTGCGAGTATGCATTCTTCTATACTGTTCACCAGGTTATCGTCTTCAATCTCCGACTCTATGAATGCTCTCATTAATTCTACACTTTTTTCTTCGTGCACTTTTGGTTCAGCAAACAGGTACCCCGTATCGTGGAACCAGGCGGCAACAAACAATATCACCATATCATTTTCCACGAGGTTGTAGTGCCCCGCAATTTCTTTGGTGCGTGTAACAACGTTTTGGGTGTGTTGCAGGTTATGATATAGAAGTTTGGTAGTGTTGTTGGTGTTATACAGGTTAGTCACGTGTTGCTCGGCCTTCCGGTATATAATTGTGTAGTCCATTGTTTTACGATTAAAATGTTAGGTTGAATTTTGTGCCCAATGAGAAATTGAAAAGTTTATCCTCGTCGGAATAGGCGATAGTGGTTGAAATAAGCACTGCATTATAAGCTGCATAATAAAAGCCGCCTCCAACTGAATGGTGCCACTTTTTCGATTCTTCACCGCGCAGCCATACTCTTCCCAAATCGTTGAAGCCGATAATACCAACGGCTCCCGGGAATATGTATGATTCTGATTGAAATAATTTGTAGCGAAGCTCAATGCTGGTATAGAATAGTCCGGAACCCGAAAAGCGGTTTTTTCTAAAGCCACGCATAAAATTGTTTTGGCCAAGATTCATTGCCTGGAAGTACTCAAAGTTTTTTGAGAAAATATGGCCACCACCAATGCGTAGTACCGACATAAGTTTGGCCGGCTCTGCCAGGCTGGAATAAACAGTCATATCAGTGTTGAACGAGACAATCGGAGAGCTGGCTTTATTTGCCCCGCCCATTGCCGAAAACTGCGTTACCCAGTTAACCCCGCGTGTAGGGTACAATTCATTATTCAGGTTATTAATCAGGGCAATAAATTTGGCACCTACATAAGTTTTGTTCTTATACACGTTTGCAGAGTCTAAGCCGATCAATGAAGGCTTGCTGAGTATGCGTTCCTTGTTATCCTCTGGGTGGTTCCAGTAATGATAAAACGTTGGACCAGCTGCATAGGTGAGAACAGAATTAGGCCTTTTACCCAACAGCACATCGCCTTGTAAATAATTATAGCGAACGCGGTAAAATGTTGGATTGAGTGCCTGGTTCGATTCTGAATTGTTGCCCAAACCAAAGAAGTTATTTAAAACTGGTTTCACCAGGTCAGCATTTACCAGCAGATCAGTTTTGCCAAAAACGTTATTAAAAGCTGCCTTATAATTCACCTGGTAAGACCCTCGTGCAAGCGCCACCAGCGACGATAATTTTTGCTGGGTCGCGAACGGTTCCTTCCTGAAACCGTGCGTACGACGTACAAAGCCAATACCCACCATTGGCCCATCTTCTATATTGTAACCCACATTCAGGTTTGGAAACGTTACACGATTGTATTTAAATCCGGTTGGACTATATTCATTCACCGTAGGGTCGTCCGAAAGTTTACTTTTAACTTTTGTACCACCAGTAATAGAATTTTGTTCGGTATTTAAATCATAGATCATTGCTTCAACTTTGCCTTTCACATTAAAAGTGTCGTTGCCTCTGCCCCCGATAATTCTAATTTTGATCTTTGAACTAACGTCTTCATCTATGTCATAATAATCATCCCCATTCAATCCAAACAGCCTGATTTCTTTGGTTACGCCATCATCAAACTTTCTATCGTATAGCACGCTAGTAGTATCCTGTTTGCTACGATGATAGACCCTCACATGTACTTTGTCGCCTTCTCTCGATACTTTAAAAAATTCATTTTGATTGCTGCCAACCACATCTACTTCACGCGATATAAACCGGTAATACTCCATTACTTCTTTCGGCAACAGGTTTCGTCGGCTCATTAGTTTTTCTTCTATCAATTGTCCCTTCAGCGCATAAATTTCGGGAGGCATTCTATGCACTGCATTCCGTATCACATCGTCTGTTATTTTAGCTTGGAATGAAGCGATTATTTTCTTCCATTCATCTTCTTCAAGATTGTTTAGAAACAGCTTGTCGAAATCCCGGCCCCAGTAAGCAAGCCACTTTACATTATCGAGGTCTTTTCTAAAGCCCCTTAAAAAAGGCATCTGAACTCGTCCAACTTTTATAACCAAACCGTCGGATAGAGAAAAGCCCTGGTCACGATCGCGTGGAATGGGGATGTATAATTTGCCTTTGCCGGTATCGCCCACAATAAAGCGCCATTGATCAAAGTGCCTGTCCCAGTCAGCAATTAAAAAATCTAATAGTCTTGCCCTAAGAACTGCTTTCTGGTCTACAGTATGTTCGTTGTCCTCCCACATCTTATTAATCACTTTTGCAGTGCTCCGTGTATTTACAGAGCCGGCAACGGGTTCTCTTTCTTCCAGCATGCAAATCTTGTTTGCAAACACTGCACGGTAAACGCCAAAGTCGTTATCGTTTGGAACGAAATAAAATTTTGGTGAGGCCACCACCACATTTACGGCCTTAGCAAGCGGAGGAATAATTAAAGGAGAATACGGGTGTGCTGAAGAAATAAAATCGTTTAAATAATCCTGAGCGGCAGTAGCCCTGAAATCGGCTGGTAGCAGTTTTTCCAGGTCTTTGTCTATTGTTCGCAGCATCCACTCCTTACCATTTTTATCGGTTAACCGTAAGGATTTTGTTTGTTTGCCGCCACCAATACTTACAGGCGTTAGCCCAAGCTTTTTAATTTTAAAAACCGGCAGTCTAACGGGTGTAGCCCATTCTTCCCTGTAATTGTCACCGTTTAAAAATCGTTTAAAACCCGAGGCCTCAGCATAGTTAGGATTAGCCGCAATCGTAATACTGTCTGCGTTGTAAGGAACATATACTACACGTACGGTGTCCTCAAACCGAAGCGGGGGAAGTTTTGAAAAGTTGAACAAATTCGAATCGTAGGCCAGCCTCGTCTCTTCTTCCTTTACATTGTAAAAAGAGGTACGTACGTTTTTCCTTGTCGAAATTTCTAATACAGCATACCCCATTGAATCGGAGGTATGTAAAGATGTTTTACCGTTGGAAACGCGGGTTTCTTTACAGCCGGCGCCACTCACAATGTAATAGTAACTACTGTCTTTTATAAGTTGTTGATTGTGTTCGTGCCCGGCTACATAAATGATGTTTGGGTGTTGGTTGGCAACCTTTGAAATCTTATTCACCATATTCACGTAGGCGGGGTGATGTAGGTCTTGCGGCGTTCCAAATACGCCTCGTGCTATGGGGTAAACAGACCCGAGACCCGGTAATGGTATGTACAAGTTCTTTTTGATATCAGTAAGTGGAAAAATGTGCTGCATAAAAGGAAAGTAGCCACCGTGGATTCCATAACTTCTAAAAGGATGATGCGTGGCAAGTATCACCAGCTTCTTTGAGTTTTTGGCAATCAGTTCTTCCAGCTGGCTCAATACTTCCGTTTCAGTTTTGTAAGGGCAATCTGATTCTATCCCAGGTTTTTCCCAGCGATGTAGCCACCACTGCGAATCCATCATAATCATTACGACATCTTTTGTAAGCTGAACTTCTACAGGTCCCGGACACCCATCTTCCGGCTGGAATTCTACTTTTCTGTCTGTTGAAATAAAATTGATAAGATCTTGTTGACGCCTTACAGACTGAAGTCCATCTCTTCCACTATTGTTCCAGTCGTGATTGCCCGGTATGACATACACCTTTGCATCTGTGCCCCTGTTTATCTTTATCTGAGAATCGAGCACAGCCCTCATTCCACCAAAAGCACTTGATTGCTCATCAGGTAAACCCTGTTGGTATATGTTATCACCCAGGTACACCACGGTCGTTTTCTTGTCGAGCTTAATATGTTTACGAACCGACTCTACTACCCATTGACGGCCATTGAAAAGTTTACCTGCATCTCCAATCAGCACGATCCTGGCTTGTATGCTATCTTCTTGCGCAAATGCAACTGCATATAGCAAACAATTGATAAATAGCCCGACAACTCTTTTTTTCATTACTGCTTTTTGTTCTTAAAAATTAAAATATTACCAGAACCTACTTCTGCTGCTTCATTCGATATCAATAAATCACCCTTTAATGAAAAGGTGATTCCTTCAGGCTGTTTAAACACCGCAGGATCTAACGCATACACACTCTTTACTTTTCCGGCCAAATCAGCAATTACCAAAGCAGTATTCACTGCTGAAACAATAAACAACTCGCCTGTAAGCGGGTGAATTGCTGCCGCAGAAGGCTTAAACTTTTTATCACCAGCAGGTAGGCTGTTCAGCACCTGCTGACCGTCGATGGAATAGTAGGGCGTTTGGTTAAATTCTTTTTTCTCTGTATCAAAGGCATAGGCACTTACACTTTTTTTATCTGCTTTGCAATCTTTGCAAATGAGTACCAATTTGTTGCCAGACGGATCCGGGTAAATAGATTCGAATTCGTTTTTGCCGCTTATGGGCAAGTTGATTTCTTCGGTAAAGAGTGAGTCGTTAGAAACGAAACGAAACCGGGTAATGTCTCCATTGCTGTGCAAAGCGTAAAAGGTGCTATCAACCAAAACGAGGTCTTCATAGTCCGCGTCGTTCGAAAATTTCCACTGGTCTATTTGCACATTATCACGGATGTAAATTTTATACAACATTCCATGTTCGTCGTTCAGGGCAAATACCGTAGTGTCTTTTTCATAAAACGAAAGACCGGATATTTCATCCAGGTCTGTTTTAAGGTTCACCGTTATAGGTTTGTTCAACTCATATCCCGGAACCGTAGCATATTTAATTCGTTTGCCCTGGCAAGAGGTAAGTGCGATGAGGCAAGCGAGTACTAACGGGCACGTTGTTTTTAAGATATTCACCATAGGTCTTCTGCTGGTATCGAACATTCATTAGCAAATACCGCACGTTACAAAGTCAATTCCTTTGCCGCGAAATACTTGTAGGTTAGGGCAATGTTTTTAGGTAATACGCGAAAAATCTACCATCGTTGGGGAAACTTTTCTACAGAGGAGAAGAAGTCTAATTTTATCAAAACGTTGACATACAAATCAGTGTGCTTCGTGGAGTGTGGCAAAATAGATTGGATAACAAAAAAGGGTAGTCGCAATGATTACCCTTTTTTGTTATGGCTGCTGATTATCACGATCGGTTACCAGGACGAGGCTTGCGGCTGTGCTGCATCGGCTTTCTTCTATCCCGCGCAGCGGAAGGCTGATAAGCAGGAACAGGTCCGAATTCATCAGGAATTTTTGGCTTCTCTACTTCACCAACCAGCGCCTCTATTTGCATAAACTTGCGTTGTTCTTGTTCATTTACAAAAGTGATGGCTACCCCATCGGTCTGGGCCCGTGCAGTACGACCAATTCGGTGCACATAATCTTCACCATCGTTTGGTACGTCGTAGTTGATGACCAGTTCAATATTGTCGATGTCGATACCGCGTGACAGGATATCGGTAGCTACTAATATCCGCAACCGTCGGTTTGTAAATGCCGCCAATACCTCTTCGCGTTTACCTTGTTCTAAGTCTGAATGTATTTCATCAACAGAAAGCTTAGCCGACTTAAGCAACCGGGTAAGGTCTTTTACGTTGTGCTTTTTTGAGCAGAAAATCAATATGCTGTTGAAAGAACTGTTGGTAAGCAGGTGCTTGATCACCGGCAATTTTTGACCATCGTACACTACATAAGCCTGTTGGTGAATGGACTTCGGCGGAGCCGAGACAGAGATGTTGATCTCGACGGGGTTCCTCAATATTTTTCTGCTTAACTCACGAATGCGCGAAGGCATGGTGGCAGAAAACAATAACGTTTGCCTGTTGCTGGGCAAAAACGAAATAATCTTCATAATGTCGTCGTTAAAACCCATGTCCATCATTCTATCTGCTTCGTCCAGCACCAGGTAGTCAAGTCTTTGCAGCTTAACATATCCCATCGCAAGGTGGCCAATCAATCGGCCCGGTGTGGAGATCACGATATCCGCACCCTTAGATAAAGCACTTCGTTCCTGCACAAAGGAAGCACCGCTTCCACCACCATACACTGCTATATTGCTAATGGGTGTGAAGTAAGAAAGCCCTTCAAGGTTTTGAGAAATTTGTATCGCCAGTTCACGGGTAGGCACAACTACCAAAGCATTGATATGGTCATGCTCCGGCATTGAAATAATCTTATGAATGAGCGGCAAAAGGAAGGCGGCGGTTTTGCCGGTTCCTGTTTGTGCAGAGGCAATAATGTCTCTGCCTTCCATTATGTGTGGGATCACTTGCTCTTGTACAGGGGTGGCGTTTTCGTATCCTGTGAATTCTATTCCTTCCACCAATCTTTCGTCAAACCCAAAGTCAGTAAACTTCAAAATGTATTCTTTTAATAGTGCCAAATATACTTGATGTAAACCGTTTCAGGCTTTTCTGCTGTGTGGTTGCAGACCAAAAAGCTAGTCCAGCCTAAAAAAACTGAACGAATATTCGATAGAATTTGATAGCGAGCGATGTTGCTCGTGCGTGGCTGTTCAAAAATTTTACGTGGCCATTGGTTAATGGGTATTGGCGTGGTTGTTTTACAATCATCAAAAACAAAACATGAAGCCAGTTATTATTCGGTTAGATCTCTCCGGTACAACCGTTCACGTTAATGCCAACCAACTACTATACTATTATGCTAAGCAAAACGAAGATGGAAGCATTGTGACCGAAGTATTCTTTACCGAAAAGTTCGGAATAGAAGTAAGAGAGACACCCGCCCAAATTGATGCCCTTATCAATGCCGGCACTTTGCTTGGGTAAGCGGTCGATTGCAGTTTGCAAGTCTATCTTCCTCGTTTTTGGTTCGATTAAATGTTTAAATAAAATGCCATGCTTGATAAAAAAGATGCAGGAGATAAACACAACCTGTCTAACTCCACGGATGATGAAAAATACTTGCCCATAGATCCGAGCAATACCAGTGGTGTGGGGCAAAAGGTTGAAACACCCATTGTAGAACGAGATGAGGGGATAAGCGAACAAAGCGCCAAGTGGGAAGATGTTCAGGAGCGGGGAATTCCTGCTGAATCGATTTTACCAGCTGAGGCGGAACATTATCTAAAGGATCCGTCGCCGGAGGAAATGTCGCACGATGATAATAACAATGAGCCCGATTGGAATTTTAGGAAGGATGGCGAAAGAACGCCACCCCCTAATAATCCCGGCCAGGAAAACACCTAAGGGTACCTCGTTTTCAAAGCAGTTCTCTTTGTATTTAATGCATACTGGTAGGCTTTTTGCCAATGGGTAAATATGCGAACGCTAACCCTTTTCCTTTTCATGGTCCTCGCGGCTTCTTGTGGCCAAGAACCTCCAACTTCAGAAAAAAATTTTATTGATGGGCCACAGGAACCAGTGGCAGAAGTGGATCGTACACGTGTAGAGCCAGACAGAAAAGTTCGGCCGTACAATGCTGCTTCAAAAGAATTACAAACTGGCAATACGAAGCCTGATGAATTAATTGCCTTTGCAAAAACACTCATTGGCACCCCCTATTTGTATGGATCGACGAACCCGGCAAATGGTTTTGATTGCTCTGGGTTCATTACCTATGTTTTCAATCATTTTGATATTACGGTTCCCCGATCGTCTATCGATTTTACTAATGTAGAACGTGAAATACCATTAGACTCAGCCAAGCCCGGCGACATCGTTCTTTTCACTGGTACTGACTCTACCATTTTAGAAGTGGGACACATGGGAATTCTTTTGGGAAGCGGAAGACAGAATGAGTTTATACACTCCACCTCTGGTAAAGCTCATGCCGTTACTACTACACCACTAAATGGTTATTACATGGGCAGGTTTGTAAAAGTAATCCGTGTTTTTAAACAGAATGATCAATAGCGATTAGCTCCACTCTTTGGCTTCTTTCTCTTCTTCTTCCTTCATTGCTTTTTTAGACACCACTATGCTGAATTGGTACAGAAAAAACAAGGGAATAAATACGAGTAGCTGACTGGTCCAATCGGGACTTGGCGTAATGATGGCTGAAACCACCAGGATTACTACAATTGCATATTTGCGGTATTCCTTCAGAAATGTTGGCGTTATCAACCCCATCTTAGTAAGTGCGTACGCAAGCACCGGTAATTCGAAAGCAATACCACAACCGAGGATCAGGTTTACCAGGTTATCAAGGTAATCATCCAGTGTTGGTTTTGTCTCCAGGATTTGAGAAGTACCTAGTGTATAATTGGATAAGAAATTAAAAGTAAATGGTCCAAGCAGGAAGTAGCCAAATGCAGCGCCCATAAAGAAAAACAACGACACGTAAAAAATACTACCGCGTGTACTTCTCACTTCAGAAGGGGTAAGCGCAGGTTTTATAAACCGCCAGAATTCCCAAAAAATATAAGGGAACGCAGCTATGAAACCACCCACAAAAGCGATTGTGATGCTACTCATAAACTGGCTGCTAAATCCTATTGCCTGCATCTTTACCGTAATGGCAGGCATGCACAACGCATCGCCGAGGTGAAGAAAATGGCTGAGTTGACAAAGCTTGATATAAGTAAAAAAATCTGGCTGTAGTGGCCCCGTAATTACGCGATCAAAAACCCAATCTATTTTTATGAAGATGGCAATGGCTACCACTAACACCGCCACCAGCGACCGAACAATGTGCCATCTCAGTGCTTCTAAATGATCCACAAACGTCATTTCTTCCTGCTGGTTTCGTCCGGATTGTATTCGCTTTATAATGCTCGTCGCCATGTATCTGGTGCTGTCTGTGTTTTTTTATGAGAGTGGCGCAAAGTTAACCGGAATCTGTTCAACTATCCCACTGTACGTGTTGTGCAAGCATATATACTACAGCAAGCGTAAAATAGTTCTTAGGAAATCTTCAATTATTCGTCATCGCCTTTTACTCGCTTCCGTATTTTATTCAGAATGTCCAATTTAAATTTAATTGAACCATCTTCTCCTGGCTTACCTCTTATATACACACTGGGTCCGGCCTTAGCGTCAGCTCCAATGTTCTCAGGTTTATAATCCTCTCCCCTTTTCTTCAGGTTGCTAAGTGGTACTTGCATGCTTAAGTCAGTGTTTCCGTCAAGGCTATATATGCCTTTTACAAACAAGGTCAATGCAGAAGATTGTATCTCCATTCTATTAATGATAAACGAACGGTTTTTCAACTCTATTCTATTCTTCAATTCAGCAAAACGTATCTCGTCAAAATTTCTATTCTTGAAAAGAAAAAACTGTAGTTTTTGCATCGGCTCAAAATTGATGAGCGCACCATTCTTCAGCGAAAAGTCTAAGAAGCCTTCCAGGTTGGTTGGCTCACGTTGCATTTGCCGGTCTATGTTCATGCTCATCACAACATTGCTCGAGAGCTTGCCGCGAATGTTTTCGCTTTTAATTGCGTCCTGCGAAAAATTATTAAAGGAGTACAAGACCTTGTTGATGTCTACGTTATTCATAGTCACATTGATTGCAGCAGCGTAGCTCCTGGCATCTTGTTCTTTAAGTTTACCATTTAGGCGCATCATTCCATTTGCGTGTTTCAAGCTTACATCTTTCAGGTTCCAGTCTTCCGCTTCCATGTCAATATTGGCATTAACATCGGTTGCTTCAAAACGCTTAAATAGTAGCTTGTTGGCTTTTACCTGTAACTTAAGATTAGACGTGTTCAGTAGTTCGTCTATTTGCCCGGCTATCTTTTTCAGCTTCCCTCTTGACGCGGTAGAAACAACCACCTTGTTTCTTTTTTTCAGCAGTGGGGTCAGAGACTCAAGGTTGAGTGCAGGAGAAAATATCTGCCAGTCCAGACTAATTTTACCAGGATTGCTTTTAATGAGCGACAACAAGTTTTTTCCTGTGCCATTCATGGTTAGATAGTTATCCTTGACGTTGAATTTCAGGTCGCTTACAAATACATCTGAATGCTTGAATTGAATGGCGCCGCTGGCATTTTCCATCGACATCTGCCTTGGCGCGTATAAAATATTGCCGTTGTCGAAGCTGAGCTTTCCATCTATAGAAGTATTTCGATTCGAATTTTCCATCATTGGACCGTGAAATTTTATGTCCAACAGACCATTTCCCTTTTTTAAGATAAAGCTTTTGCTTTCAAGCAAATTGTTGAGGGTGCTTAACTGAAATTTTGATTGAAGGTCGCAATCAATTATAGGATGTACAAGGTCGTTAATCACGGCTCTTTTCGATGACACTTGTAGTCCTTCCCAGTTGCCCGTAAAGTTGTCGACGTGCAGTGTAGAGTTTTCATCATTCCGGCGAGCGTTTTTGTCTACTTCGTTGGTATAGCCACCGGTAAACGTAGCGTTGGTTACATCGAAGAATGCGCTTTGAATGTTGTTATTCTTTACCTGCCATTCTACTACAACGAGTGGTTCGCCGGGTGCCAGTACACCAATCAGGTGCGCTTGTGCATCTACTGGCTTTTCTACCTTTACAATCGAAATGCCCTTAGCAATTTTTGGCGTAAGTAGAGAATGTACAAAAGTGTCTTTCACTTGCTTCGTGGCAATATTCAGCTTGTAAGTTTTGTCTCCTGCAAAATTAAATTCGCCATCAAACACAAACGGGTGTCCTTTCAGCAACACCTTCATTTCTTTAAAATATAGCTTGCGTAAATTTTTATCAAAGGTCAAATCAAACTCGCTTTCAAAAGAAGTCTCCCTGGCATAACTTCCTCTTGACAGGTTAAAAGCCAGTGAATGAATGATAGAATTTTTTTCGATGTGCAGGGATAGCAACTCGTCCTTGGAACGAATGTCCACATCTGCATAATACACTTCTACATCAATAAGTTTTTCTTTCTTTTGGTTATCCAGTACAAAGCGAAATTTTTTAAATCGTAATGATTTAAATCCATCGCTGTTTTTTGTGGTTGCTGTGGTGTCAACTTCCTTTTTTTTCGGCGTAAATAAATAGGAGTTGGTGTAGCCGGAAGTATCCGTGTACAAGTACAGCGAGCCATCGTCAATGCGCAGTCCATTCAGTGGGTCTTTGCCTTGAATTAAGTTTACAAGACTTACGTGTCCGTACAACTTCTTTGCTTCAAAAAAACTGTGCTTGTGTTGGCTATACAGGCTGTCGCGAATACTCACATCTTTGAATACCACAGAAACCTTGGGGAAATTTGTGAAGAAGCTTACATCTACATCGCCGAGGCCAATGGTACCCTGCAGTTTCGCGGCTATTTCGCTGGTTACTTTATCAATAATTTTCTGCCGGTTGCTGGCCACATAAATGTAAGCGAGTGCATACATCAAAATGATGAGACCAATAAAGATAGCAACGGCACGTGCTGAATATTGTAGGAACTTTTTCAAACGGGTGGCACAGATAGATTATAAATTATTGTGCCACTCACGTGCTTGACAACCCAGGTATAAACAGCAGATTCACTCACACAAAAAACTGCCGGCATTTGCCAGGCAGTTATTTTTTTTGGTAGTCAGCAGTATACCTCTATGGTTCTCCGGTTGTGTCACTCACTTGTACTTTTTGTACCGTGGGCAACAATTACCAATTGCTCAATCTAATCCCAACACTATAAGGGTATTGTTCTAATCCTCTTTCGTGCAGGCGGGTCATACTGTAGCTTCCAAATAAGCGAATAGGTCCAATTCCCAGTTCGCCTACATAAGCCAACCTGAATTTTTCGAGGTCAAAATCGCCCCTGATTTTTTCCTTACCTCTTTCGCCGCTGATTTGTTTGTTGCGGCTGGCTACCAGGTAACCGGCACTTACACCAGCGCTAAAGCTTAATCCTTTTTTGCGACCGGGTGTTGTATTTATATTCAGCATAAGTGGAACGCTTAGGTACCCTGCATACAACTTGTTTTTGCTAAAGCTGATGCTGTCCCTGATAATTTGACTGCTCGGGTTGTTTCTGTAACTAATGTTCTTATCGTATCTGAAATTGAACATTTCAAGTCCAACTCCGTACTTCAGGTTTACATAGCCCTTGCTGATGTTCAGTCGCTGCATCAAAATCCAAAGGTTCACGTTGCTTGTTTTTCCTGGGATAAGCTTCATATCGTCTTTGGTAAACGGCTGCTGTCCACGTGCATTTAAATACCCTCTTGTCTCGGCTGAAGCATAATTGGTTTTATCTTCTACGTTGGCAAAACCAAGATCTAGTATCCACCAATTGGTACTCAGGTTCGACGGCTTTGAAGACTTCCTGTTTTCAATGGTCACCGTTTTGGAGGTACCCTCAGGCTTGTTCTTCTTTATGATTATGTACTTCCCAACTTTAATGGTGTCTACACCATCATTCTTTTTTACAACTGTCGTATCTGTTTGGGCAATAGTTGTTAGGGCAACCGCAAGGGTTGCAGCTAATAAGTAAATCTTTTTCATCTTTTTTTTGATTTTTAAAACGTGTGGTCTGTTAACTTTTGAATTGGAAACTTGCAATCCTGATCGTGTGATCTTCGTCTCCGTTTTTTTCTTTCCGCTCAAAAAGTGAAGAGGCTTTTTTGAAAATGCTCTTTAGTTTGTTGCGGTTTATTTCGGCTGCGCCGAGGTAAATGGTTTTGCTTTCCTCATCTTCTTCAAACTCCTTGTACACCGCAGTTTGAGTGATAGAAGCATTGGGTTCCTCATTTACTTTAGCGGACGCTATCGCATTTTGATTAATGGAACTGTTTCTATTAGTAAGCTCTGTTGGTGTTCCGGAAACATCACCAGGTGTCTTTCTGATTAATGCAGCCATCATTTCAGTGGTGGGAGGCAGCAGCTTTTGAGTAGGCGGATTTTCTACCGGCGCAATCACTTTCGCATCCTTACTGTTGTTGCGGGCCATCGTTACGTTTGCAACCGCAACTGGTCTCATGCTACTCTCAGACTTTGCAGGGCTATTTATTTCTGCACTCTCTTTACTGGTGGAAGCAATTTGTTCAGTTGCTTGTTTAGGTGCTTGCATCGGGAGCGTCACCTCTTTTTTGCTATCGCCATTTTTTACGGCCGGTGTTGTTGTAGCTACCGGATTATTTGTGTCTACAAACCTGTCCCACTGTGTTATCCAGGTAGCGGTTATCAGTATGATTACGGCTGCAGCGGCACTCATCCTTAACCAGCTTATTGGTATAATTCTTCTCTTTTCTTCCGTCTGGTAAAGCAACCCTTTATCCGGACATTCAATGTGTTCAACAGGCAACCTGGTCTGTTGCAACAAAGTAAATTCATCTTGTAACTGCGGGTGTTGCAATACAAATTTTTCAACCCGTTGTTGATCTTCTGGCGAAAGCTCATTGTCTGTAGCCAGTAAAAAATATTCTTCGTAGTTCGCTTGCGTTATACCTTCTTCGCTTCTAAACAGAACATCTTTTTGGTGGAAGCAAAGCGCCTCAGGATGCAAAACCGTGTCTTGCAGCATAGCTAACTCTTCAGCCAAATCCGGGTTTTGCTGAATGAATACATTCACTGCGTTGCGCTGAGCTGTGTCCAACTCACCATCTACATACAGTAGAAAGAATTCTTCGTAGTTATGCCTGTTTATATTCACTTCGGTTTCTGTATTAAGTCTTTCTTCTTTTATAAAATCACAACACATTTTCCGGGCTCACCAAATACTTTCTTAGCGTAAGTCTCGCCCGATGCAGGTACACCTTTACCTGGCTTTCGTTCAGTCCGGTTATTCGTCCTATTTCTTCATAATTGTACCCTTCATAATCCTTCAGCATTACAAGACTGCGCTGTGTTTCGTTTAGCCTGTTGAGCGCTTCCATCAAAGCCTTTTTTACGTTGGGCATTTGCTGGTGGTTCACTTGTCCATCTTCAGTAAACTCATCCTGCAGGTTAATTCTTTTTACTTTCCTGATGTGGTCAATCATCTGGTTGTAAGCAACGGTAAATAAGTACGATTTGCTTTTTTCGTGCTCCACCGCTTCCCGGTTCCGCCACATTTTTTCAAACGCTGTTTGCACTATATCACGAGCATCCTCTTCGTGCTTAAGGTTCTTTACTATAAACCGGAACACGTTGTCGGCGTACAGGTTTACACAGTCATTATATTCTTTCTCGGTCATAAACAGCAGGGATGCAGTAGGTGCGTTTGTAGTGTTACGTGTACAAAAGTAAAAAGTTACAGGTGCTTCAAAAAAATTAGCCTGAAAGCAAATTTTAATGACCGGCGGACAGGATAGCGTACGAACGGCTGCGCATGGGTAGCGAATTCAACCAGGAACATGAAAGAGGGTTGTGCTACTTTATGTTGAAGTAATAATGGACTTGGTCTAATAGGGTTGGAGCGCTTCAGTCTACCATCGTGTAAAACTTTAAAGATCGAAGCCAAACTAAATCTCTCTTACCTTTACCGCCATCTAAATTTGCCGAAATATGAACGAAAATTTTGTAAAAAGAATCCATCAGGATCTGACAGAAATAGAAGCCGCAGGCCTGATGAAAAAGGAAAGAATCATCACCAGTGAGCAAGGGCCGGAGATTATTGTAAACGGAAAGACGGTGCTGAATTTTTGTGCCAATAACTACCTGGGTTTGTCCTCGCATCCTAAAGTGATAGAGGCTGCGCATAAAGCTATTGACAGTCACGGCTTCGGTATGAGTAGTGTGCGCTTCATCTGCGGTACACAGGATATACACAAAGAGCTTGAACAAAAAATTGCTGACTTCCTCGGTACGGAGGATACCATTTTATATGTAGCAGCATTTGATGCGAATGGTGGCCTTTTCGAACCTTTGTTTAATGAGGAAGATGCAATCATTAGTGACTCGCTTAACCATGCTTCTATTATTGATGGTGTGCGTTTATGCAAAGCACAGCGCTACCGCTACGAGCACAACAACATGCAGGACCTGGAAGCAAAACTTAAGGAGAGTCAACATTTACGCAGTAGAGTAATTGTAACCGATGGATCGTTTAGTATGGACGGAACGATTGCAAAGCTGGACGAGATTTGCGACCTGGCCGATCAGTACGATGCCATTGTGATGATTGACGAATGCCACAGCAGCGGCTTTTTGGGTAAGACGGGCAGGGGCACGCATGAGTATAGAAATGTGATGGGAAGAATTGACATCATTACTGGCACTTTAGGCAAAGCATTGGGTGGTGCAAGTGGTGGCTTTACCAGCGGTAGAAAAGAAATTATTGAATTGTTACGCCAGCGGAGCAGGCCTTATCTGTTTAGTAATACCGTGGCGCCAAGTATAGTTGGCGCATCCATAGCAGTATTCGATCTGCTGACTGAAACCACTGAGCTACGCGACAAATTGGAATCAAACACGAAATATTTCAGGGAGAAAATGACGGCTGCTGGTTTCGACATCAAACCGGGGGATCATCCCATTGTTCCCATCATGCTGTACGAAGCCCCCATTGCGCAGAAGTTTGCGGCAAAACTGTTGGATGAAGGCGTGTATGTGATTGGTTTCTTTTACCCGGTAGTAGCAAAGGGTTTAGCACGAATCAGGGTTCAGTTAAGCGCTGCACACGAGCAAGAACATTTGGATAAAGCCATTGCAGCCTTTATAAAAGTAGGGCAGGAAATGGGTGTGCTGAAAGGTGAACCACAAACGACTCTAGCACTAAACGGCGAACCATTGGAAGCATCGGCTGAGAAAGGAATGTAAAGGATAGAAAAAATAAGAGGACTAAGCTGGCGTTTTGAATGCCAGCTTTTTTGTTGCGGCTAACTGGTGTTACCTGTGAGACTGTCGGCTGCAGCATTCAATTTTATGACACTACAACACAGTGTCTAGATTTTTATCGGGCAAATTCATGAACAGTATGTTCACCCTTATCAGCCGATAAGATTTTTGGCTGTTGCCAAATCAATTTCTTTTTCCCACTTCGCTACGAAAATAGTTGCAACGGTATTACCGATAATATTGGTAAGCGCCCTTCCTTCACTCATAAATCTATCGATACCAAAAATTAATGCAATGGCCGCAACGGGTATATGACCTACTGTTGGTAACGTAGCTGCCAATACAATAAAACCACTGCCGGTAACACCCGCCGCTCCTTTCGATGTGAGTAATAAAACAAGGAGCAATGTAACCTGCTGGCCAATATCAAGCGGGGTATTGGTGGCCTGCGCAAGAAATACTGCAGCCATCGTTAAGTATATAGAAGTGCCATCCAGGTTAAATGAATACCCGGTAGGTATCACCAGGCCAACGACCGGTTCTGAGCAACCAACTTTCTCCAGTTTGTTAATGAGGCTTGGCAATGCTGCTTCGGATGAAGAAGTTCCCAAAACAATCAGCAACTCTTCTTTTATATAGGCCAGTAATCGAAATAAATTAAACCCGGCATATTTTAAAATACCCCCTAACACTAACACAATAAATAAAATGCAGGTTATATAAAATGAAACCATTAATTGCCCGAGTTGAGCGAGTGAGCCAATGCCGTATTTACCAATCGTAAATGCCATTGCACCCAGCGCACCCAATGGCGCTACTTTCATAATAATTTTGATGATAGCAAATAAAGCATCTTCTAAAGATTGAATGCCTTTTAAAAGTGGTGCTGCTTTTGCACCAATCTTTGACATAGCAAATCCGAGCAGCACAGAAAAAATCAACACCTGCAAAATATTACTGGTGGATAGTGCATTCACAATATTTTCCGGAATAACATGGAGTAAAAAATCTCCAACAGACTGGCCCTCTCCTTCGGTGATATAATTTTCGACAGCTTTGGAATCAAGCGATGTGGCATCTACATTCATACCCACACCAGGCTTCAGCACATTAATTACCACCAATCCAATGATCAACGCCAGTGTAGTTACCACTTCAAAATAAAGAATGGCTTTTAAACCAACCCGTCCAACTTTTTTTGTGTTTTGCATACCTGCAATACCGGTAACAATCGTACAAAATATGATGGGAGCAATCATCATTTTTATCAGCTTAATAAAACCATCGCCCAATGGTTTTAATTGCACAGCAAAATTTGGGTAGAAGAAACCAAGTAATATCCCAATAGCGATGGCAATAAGCACCTGCACGTAAAGAATTTTGAGATATTTCATCGGTTGTGTTTGATTGTCGAGATATTTTCTGAGCTAAACAGGTGTCGATTTTATTTTTTGTAAAAGCCCACCTTGGTCATCCAGGTAATAGCACTCTGCATCCAGTATTTTTCTTCAGCTTTATTGTACAAAGCAAACCCATGCCCACCTGTTTTATAAAGAAGTAGTTCGGCTGGAATTTTATTTGAGACAAGCCCCTTATAATAGACAATACTGTTTCCCACCAAAGATGTCTTGTCATCTTCTGCATGAACGATAAAAGAAGGTGGCGTAGATTTATTAATATGCAACTCGGGAGAATATTTTATTTTATCTTCTTCCCGAATATTCTTACCCAATAAAATGCTGCGCGAACTAGATGTTGTTGAGGTAAGTGAATCTAAAAAACTTATAACAGGATAAATTAAAAGTGTAAAAGCCGGTTTACGTTTTTCAAATGTGGTAGCAGCCATGGCGGTAAGATGGCCGCCTGCAGAAAAGCCCAATATGCCAATATGTGTGGTGTCTACATTCCACTTTTTAGCATGTTTATATACAATGTTTATGGCCTGCTGCAGATCTTGAAAAGGAACTTTTTTAAAATCTGTGTAAACAGAGTCTCGCCATGTTCTGTATTTTAAAACGATTGCTGTGATTCCTTCTTCAGCTAGTGCTTTACCGGCTTCATACCCACCATCTTCTATTGACAACCTGGAGTAACCACCGCCCGGACAAATGATGACAGCAGTTCGCGAGGCATTGATTTTTTTTGGTTGATAAATAGTTATAGTTGGGTTGGTAACATTTATTGTAAAAGCACGGCCATTGCCGGCTGAAGACTTTGAAGAACGCTCTATGTTTTCAACTGGCAAAGAACCCGGTGGCAATCCTTTATACAGGGAAATTACCTGCTGCGCTTTGCAAGAGCACGTCAATATAATTATAGATAAAAACAGGAATCTTTTCAGCAACATAAAAATTGTTTTGCCATTGTAAAATGCAATTAAAAAATTGGTTTAACCCAAATAGTATTTGGCCATTTACTGGTTCACCGGGGTTCTCACAAACATTCCCGGAATGGGGCTTGGTGTTGATGAATTTCTATCTATTTCACTTTGCGGGTACAAAAAGCGTTGTGGTAATTGTGTTCCTGTATTTGGTGCTATAGGAACCCGAACCACTGTTTCATTCTGTGTCCTTCTCATATCATTAAAGCCCTCAATTTGCCCAAAGAAACTTACATAACGTTCTTCTAAAATTTCCTTAAGCAAAGCCTGGTCGGGAGTTAATGATGCCGCTGGCGGCAAAGTGGACAAAGTAAACACCGTGCTGCCAACATTGGCTGATGCAAAGTTTCCAACAGTTGCAAATTTTCTCCAGATAATTAACCTTACCGAAAAGCGGTTGGCTGTCATAGGTACAGCTGCCGCTAATCCAACCGAGAGTGGTGCCGTACTGCTGATCGATTCGCCTGCATTTCCATTTAGTGTGAGGTAGGTATGTGTCGCCCAATTATCGGTTGAATAAGCAGCGGCTGCAAACAATGATCCTGCGCCGGTTATAGTTACCGGCAACGAAATATTCTGCATCGCAAAAGTTGATCCTGTTGCATTGGTAATATCGTATTGTACATAACGGGTTGTATTATTAAAAGTGATACCGGAGAAGTTTGCATTTACAGTTGTAGCTGTTCCTTCAGCGGCCCAGTTAGGATTTATTGTTGTGCTGTCTCCATTGGCATTACCCGTTAATTTCATCCCCAACCCTCTATAAACAGGTGTTGAATACCCAATGGTAGTTACATTAGCTGGTGTAATGGAAGCTGCGCCTGGCCCTGTAACCGTACTTGAAGCATTTGCCGTAAGTGGGTAAGTAACAAAAGGATTATTTGAATTCTCTATTCCGCCGGTACCGAAGTCAGCAGCTACATAAGGGTCGTATCTAAATGTTCCGGCAATGGCATAGGTGCTGCTTAAGTGGGCGCCGGTTGCTAACCATGCACGGTAATTATTTAATCTTGTGAGACCGGCTGTAAAGCCATTAAGCCTGTAATCGGCTTCTGTCAATATCAACAAATTTTCAGCATAAGTAATTAATGGGTATGCGGTGGTTTTGTGAAAAGCGCCGCCAACATTATTATAGTTTATGTCCGTACCGCTTCTGTATAAATACCTGTACCTGGCTGTCTCGTTGGTTTTGGTATTGCCCCTGTATCTGGCACCTGCCGGGTTAATAATTGAAACTGCATAAGTTCCAGCTGCACTCATAAAACCGGGTCTTTCATCAACCATGAATTGTGAATAAAGGTTAGAGCCATTTGCATTATCAATATGCACCATCATCATATTATTGGCTGTCACGCTAATGCCATTTTGGGCGGCAGTCAATGCTAAAGCGTATTGCTTTGTTTGTAAATAATAGCGTGCTTTTAAAGTGTATGCTGACTGTTTCCATTTATTGTTGTCGCCCTGGTAATAGATATCCTGTGCGGCAAAACTTATAAAAGATGTTGAATTCAGATTGCTGATTGCACTGTCTAATAATACCTGCAGCGCATCGTATACTTTGGCCTGGGGTTCGTATACCGGGTTCGGAAAATTTTCATTGTACACCTGGCTGAAAGGAATATCTCCCCATAAAGCCAATGCGGTACCTGCAGCATGTGCTTCTACGACTCTAGCAACACCCGCCAGGTGCATATTATTTATTTCTAAAGATTTCTGCCTCATAAAACGGCAGTTTTTTATGGTCGCAGCAAAAACCTGGCTCCAGGTGTCATTATAATCGTTGGCAATTACGTTATACAACTGGTAGCTGTTGTATTGAAAAAGCTGACCGGAAAAATATCCACTCCACATGCCTGCCCTTCTTGCCAGTTCACCTTCCTGTACAATTGCATTGGAGAGGAGTACACCCGTAAGCATGGTGGCAGCATTTGCATCCTGTGGATTATTGGGGTCGGTATTAATTCCATTCACTATTTTTTTGCAGGAAAAAAAAGAGATGGAAATAAATAATAAGATATAGGCGATTATATTTTTCATATACAAGCTGATTAGAAAAATTAGAAATTAAGTTTTACGGAAAACAGGTAAGACCTGGAGCCGGGATTGTTGAAATAAACAATGCCCCTGCCCGAACCCGAACCTTCCAAATTACTATCCGGATCAATGGTTTTTAGCTTGCTGTCTACCCAAAGGTTGCGGCCGCTTAATTCAAGATTGACAGAGCCTAACCCGGTAAACTTTGGAAGGTGTTTCCTTGTAATGCGATAGGATAATGTTACTTCCCGAAGCCTTGTCCAGGTGGCATCTGTAATAAATGGCTCTAGCACATTTCCAAAAAAACCTCCGAGGCCATTATACCAGCTTTGATTTAAGGCAACATCTCCACCACCAAAATTTCCAATATTACCCCTGAAGGTTGTACCCGCCGGAATGATTGCGCCACTGGCAGTTTTAAGGTTTGATGTTGCTGTTGTTTCATTACCTGTTGTTTGGCTAACCCCGTAATCTAACAGTACGGCTTCCGTTGCATCAACTATATCACCGCCTTGTGAATGTTCGAACAATGCGTAAAATTTGAAATTTTTATATTCTACATTGAATCCTAAACCGCTTCTCCAATCCGGGTTAGGATCACCCAGCACTTTTTGCTCAACTTCGGAAATTGGAAATCCATTAGAATTTAAAATGTAATCTCCCTTTACATCTTTTTGAAAACCGATTCCCCATAATGCACCCTGCGGGTAACCTTCTACGGCCCTTGAGGAAACGCCATTCAATCCGCCAAGCAGAATGGAAGCGGAGCCGTTCAAATCGGTTACTTTATTTCTGTTTCTTGTCCAGTTCCAATCTGCACTTACCAGCCAATTTTTTCTTTTCAATATTTGGTAACCTAAGTCAATTTCAAATCCTTTGTTTTCAATGGAACCTGCATTGGCATAAAGAGTAGTAAAGCCCGTTGAAGGTGCTTGGGGAATATCCAATAATGCATCTGTTGTTTTATTGGAATAATAGGTAGCGCTTAATGAAATTTTATTGTTGAAAAACCTAAGGTCAGTACCAATTTCAATTTCATTTTTCTTTTCGGGTCTTAAATAAGGATTTCCTTTTGAGCGGCTTTGAACATAGGTGCCCGTTCCAAACAAACTTCCATCAAGGTTAGGGTCGAGTAACTCTGTCCAGTTAGGTACAAAGAAATTGGTGGATGTTCTGTAAGCTGTTGGCTGAATACCAACGACACCAAATGATGTCCTTAATTTACCAAACGAGAATATTTTAGAATTTTTAAAGAGTGATAGATCAGAAAACTGCCAGGCAATATCTGCAGAAGGGTAGAAAAAACTGTTGTTGGAAAGTTCTCCAAAAGTGGAAGCCGCTTCTAATCTTCCTGTAAAATTTATAAAAAGCTGGTTGTATAATTCTGTGCCTATCGTAGCATAGCCTGCATTGGTCCGGGTTTTTTCAAACCGGTCGGCTATCAGTCTATTTGCTATAAGTGAATTATCAATATCTCTTGGTCCATCGGGGATAATAAAACTTGTGCCGGTTGCACTAAGAAATCCTTCATTGGAACTATTGTAATTAAACCCGGCAAGGAAATTTGTTTTTATGTTTTCACCAAAATCTTTCTTTGCCCTTACAATAAAATCAAGGTTGAATTGTGTTTGGTTAAACTCATCCCTGCTATACAGGCCCGATGCTGCGTTAATGGTGTAATAAGGCAGGTAAGTGATTTCTTTTTCTGAAAAATTATCAAGGCCGGCTCTTAATGTTACATCCAGCCATTTGTTGGGCGTAATGAATAATTCGGCACTATTAATAAACCGGTTTACATTGTTACTGTTGTCCTGTTTATACATCGTCCATAAAGGATTACTGAAACCAGGCGTTGTAGTTCCCAGGTAACTCCTGTAAGCCCGTTGCCTGTTGGGAACAAAAGCCGCTGTGGGTGAAGAATAATAACTGCCCACATAATCGGTGTTGTCAAAATCGGGCGGTGTACGCAATAAGCCAAGCATAACCCCACCGCTACTTGCACCTCTGCGCACCCTATCGGAGTTGGTTAATACATAGGAGGCTTTATTTGAGATTTTCAACCAATTATTCAATTGTCTTGACGCATTGATACGAAAAGTAGTTCTGCGGTAATTGCTGTTGTTTCTGATAGCACCCTCCTGGTTCATATCGCCAAGGCTCATGAAATAGTTCGACTTGGCATCGCCGCCGCTTACAGATAAAGAGTTATTGAGGTAATGGCCATTGCGGAAAGCACTATTATAATTTTTGTCTAAGAATGTTTCCTGGCTATTTTTTGTTGTTACAGGATAATAAATTGTTCCGGTTGGATAGCCCACAAAATAATCAGCGGCCGAATTCACTGCATCGGCACCGCCTGCACGGCTAGCAATTTTATCGCCCCAGCTCCTGGCATTATTAGCGGCCCATGCCCCATTGGTACCCTGTCCAAAAGCTGATTGCAAAGGATAGTTGAAGTTGATCTCATCTATTGAATATGTGCTTTTAAAACTGATATCTAGTTTACTGTTACTCGCGCCCTTTTTAGTAGTAATAATCACAACCCCGTTTGCAGCTTTTGTACCCCAAAGTGCTGCGGCAGATGCACCTTTAAGAACTTGCATGGATGCGATGTCATCGGGGTTAATATCGTTTAAGCGGCTCTGTTTTGTCACACCCTGGCTTGTTTCGCCCCTGCTGTCGCTACTAATAGGTACACCATCCAATACAATAAGGGGACCCGTTCCTCTTGTAATAGTACTTTGGCCACGAATCAAAATTTGTGAAGCGGCTCCAGGGTCGGAACCAGATGACCGGGAGATTCTTACACCGGATGCCTTACCGCCCATTGCATCCACAAGGTTTACCTCGCCGGAGTTAGCTACTTGCTCGCCATTAATTTTTGAGGAGGCATATCCCAGCTTATCCTTTTGTGTTTCAAAACCTAATGCGGTAACCACTACTGATTGTAGCATCACTGATGAATCTTCAAGGCTAATATCAATAATTGTTCTTCCATTTAGCGGCTCCTCAACAGTCTTATAACCAACTAAACTAAAAACTAAAACTGCTTTCTGCGGATTAACAACTTTTATCAGGTATCGGCCTGCATTATTTGTTACAGTTCCACTTTTTTCATTTTTTACTAGCACACTAACGCCTTCCAGCGGTCGGCCAGTTTGTTTTTCAGTTACTAGTCCATTGGCTTGGGCAAATGCATGGTTATTTTGGAAAATCAACAAACCGATAAGAAATACAACCGACAGATTGATTTTAGGGGATGTGCAGAGTGAACACATTTTTTTCATACGCATAAGTTTTGGCATTGATTTGAGGAGCAAGTCGGAACAATTTAGAGAAGTAATGATTGGTAGCCGCTTGAGAGGGGCTTCCGAATTATTACAAAATCATTACCTTGTTTTCCGAAACGGTTTACCTAGTTTCGGAAGTTATACAAATGGTTTGTATTCAGTAGATTATGGCAAATATTAAAACCGGGAAAGAAGAAATTATTTATTTGCTTACAAAGGCAATCGAAAAGTATAAATTAGAAACCGGGCAGGAAATAGTTCAAAATACTAACAGGAAAAATTACGAATCATTAGCTATTGTACTAAGTGAGATCAGTAATCAACTACCCCTAAATTTTGAAGCGCTCGGTGCCGAAACCTACAGGCAAGAGATCAACCCAAAAAGACAGGAATATCCCTACAGAAAATATGATATCACCGGGGGGCAAATAAAAGACGCCTTGAGTGGAATCGTATCGAATCCCAGGCCATTTTTGGTGGATGCCTGCTATATTTATTTATTTGGGATAGGCCGTAAATCGTTTAAGCAAAATCCTGTTGACGACAAGCTGTTGGAATTTTCAACACAGGACAAGAAAGACGAAAGCCAGGTTTCTGAAAAGAAGAACTCAGATCTTACAGAACAAATTGATCTTTTAAAAAATCAAAACAAGTCAAAGGGAAAAGTCATAAAAATCATTTCAGCTATTGGGGCTGTTTTATGTATAGCAATGGTTGTACAATTCGTGGCAAATAGAAATGCAACGGATGATTGGCATACGATCAAGAAGAACATGAATATCCTTCCTTATCAACCAACCCAACTGGAAATTGATAGCCTTGAAGGCATTTGGTTAGTTTATATAGGTTCTCCTCAAGCAAGAATTTCTGATGCTTCACGGTACCATAAAGTTGTGTCGAACTTGATTGATGTAAAATATAAAGATGGTTACTTTATTTTCAACCGTTTCGGCGCTAGCTTTAATCATATCGGGTACATGCAGTTTGAATCACCCGGGCTTGTATCTGTCTATTCCCGGATTAAGAACAACACCAATAACACCGAATCGCCCCGTCATTCCTTGTTGAATTTAAACTCGGGTAAAAAATATGTAGCGGCCATTTCTGCTTCATGGAATTTTGATATTGGCGAAAAAAATAAAATCATCGGCATTCGGGAGATTTATATAAAACTGGGTAAAGGGGGAACGATAGAAGAAGTGATCAATGAAATTGAAAATGCCAGTTGCAATTGTAAAGTAATCCGTTGGCACCAGGGAAACAACCAGGTAAAATCTTTCTACCTAAAAAACGAATTGCTGGACACTTTAACTTTAGATCTTAACGAAATAAAACCGTTGATCAACGAAAGCAGTATTTTACTCGGCATACCACAGGATGGTCTTGTCATATCTAAAGACAGTGCCAGGTAGAATATTTAAATATCTCCTTCACTTCGAGTTTCAAAGAGTTCACTTTAAGAACTAAGGTGGCAGTGGTTTTCTGCTATGGCAGTTAGTGAGATATTTTTACCCGTCTTTTTTAAAAGTAAGAAGGCCCCCGCCAGTGCACACTAAATTTAAACACACTTGTAAACCGGAACAGTGTATGGTTCGCAAGGCGATTACACCACCAATGTAAAACAGGCTATTGTTGATAGATAAACAGGTGCAATGCACAGGTTTAAATAGATAGCTTTGCAAAAAATTTTTAAGGATGAGATATTTTTTGATGGCGATGGTTTTTCTGGCCTCGGTTTCCTGCAATCAGAATGATGTGACGGTTGATGAAAGTCTCGGCAAGCATTTTACATCGAATAAAGTAACCGGAACATTTGGTTTATATGACAATGGGAAAGGAGAATTTACCATTTACAATCTCAACCGTTTTAAGGATAGTGCCTACCTGCCCGCCTCCACATTTAAAATTGTGAATTCATTAGTAGGCATTGAAACCGGTAGGATCGTAAATGAAAAAATGGTTATCCCGTGGGATGGTAAAACGCGGAGCATAGCAGAATGGAACCAGGACCTGGATATGAAGCAGGCTTTCAAATTTTCAGCAGTGCCCTACTACCAGGAAGTGGCACGGCGCATTGGCAAAGACACAATGCAGGAATATCTCGATACGCTTGGGTATGGCTCCCGCTACAAGCCGGCCACCATTAGCAAGGTGGATACTTTTTGGCTGGATAACTCGGTAAAAGTAACTGCTGATGAACAACTTGGCTTGGTCAAAAAACTATACTTCGATCAGCTTCCTTTTCAAAAGCGTACGATGCGCATTGTAAAGGATGTGATGATTATGGAGAAGAATTCAAACTATATACTTGCTTATAAAACAGGGTGGGGCACCACCGAAAAAGGAAATGAACTAGGCTGGATAGTAGGATGGATCGAAGAGAATAAGCACCCGTATTTTTTTGCACTTAATATAGAAGGGCCTAAGAACACTGACATTGTAAAGGTGCGCATGAACATTCTAAAAGGTGCGCTTGAACAACTTGGCCTGATGAAAGGAAAAATGTAACTGGTTCATTTTTTGATTGCTTACCACGATTTAATTTCATTGGTGCATGTTCTCATTTCAAAATACAGAATACTTAATTGGATTAACGGTGCTGGTGCCATTGGTGCTGTTGTTTTTCTTCGTGCTTCGGTGGAAGAGAAACGTTCGCAGGAAGATGGGTGATGAAGAGTTGGTAAACAAACTTACCCAAGGCTATTCATCTACTTATTTCAGGCTGAAATTTTTTGTCCTGCTGGCGGTAGTGGCACTGTGCATTTTAGCCGCAGCCAACTTGCGCACTCCAAAGGCCGGTTCTTCCGGAAATAAATCCGGCGTAGATGTAATGGTGGCACTGGATGTAAGCAATAGTATGCTGGCGCAGGATATAAAACCTAACCGCCTGGAACGTTCTAAACAGGTACTCAACAAGATTATTGAAAAGCTCGACAACAACCGCATGGGGCTTGTAGTTTTTGCAGGGCAGGCTTTTCTTCAGATGCCGCTGACGGCGGACCTTGGTTCCGCAAAAATGTTTGTAGCCAATGCGGCACCATCGGCGGTGCCGGTACAGGGTACTGTAATTGGTGACGCACTAAAGCTGTGCAACGCTTCGCTGGATACAAAAGAGAAAAAGTATAAAACGATTCTATTAATAACTGATGGTGAAGGCCACGATGAAAAACTGGAGGCCGCCATCAACGACATAAGTGAGTTTGGCGTTGTAGTACACACCATCGGCATTGGATCACCCGAGGGCTCGCCCATTTTCGATCCGGTATCGAACGATTATAGAAAGGACAACGAGGGAAACACCGTTATCACCAGATTGAATGAAAAAGAGTTGCAGTTAATCGCAACCAAAACAGGCGGGCAATACATCCTTTTTTCTAATGCCGACGAAGTGGCTGCAAAAATTATGGCTCAGTTATCAACCATGGAAAAGAAGCAAATTGATAGCGGTGAACAACGTTCCTACAATGCTTTTTTCCAATGGTTTTTGCTGGTAGCTTTATTGCTCTTGTTAATTGAAATTATTATCCCCGAAAGAAAAATGAAATGGTTTTCAGCAAAGTAAAATATGGTATTCTAGGTTTGCTGCTTACTCTACCTGCGTATGCGCAAAATGATCAATCGCTTATTCTGCGTGGCAACGAGCAGTATAAGAAAGGTGCCTTTGATAAAGCAGCTGAAGATTATAGAAAAGCTGCCGAACTAAATAAGAACAATGCGAAAGCGCAGTACAACCTTGGCAATGCACTGTATAAAAATAAACAGATAGAAGAGGCTGAAAAAGCTTTTGAAGCTGCGGGTGAAATAAATCCTGATAAGCAGCTTACCGCCAATGCGCTGTACAACAAAGGTGTTGCGCATAGCAGGCAAAAACAATTGATGGAAAGTATTGGTGCGTATAAAAATGCACTGAAGCTAAGGCCCGATGATCAGCAGGCACGAGAGAATTTGCAGAGGGCCATCAACGAACTGAAGAAACAGCCTCCTCCAAAACAAGACAAGGATCAAAATCAAAACAAGGATCAGAATAAGCCGCAAAACAAAAGCAAGCTCAATGAGCAGCAGGCAGAGCGTATGCTGAATGCACTACGACAGGAAGAAAAGCGATTGCAGCAAGACAAACAAGGCAAACAGCCTACCGGCGGTATGCAGGAGAAAGACTGGTAGACGCAACATTTGTTTTTACAAAAATTCAATAAAGAACCGCCTAACTTTTCCAGGGTTTGTAGTTGTTATCCTGAACCGGTCGGCCCGGTTCAATTTCTGATAACGGTTCACACGGTGTAGCGGACTTGTACATCTCCGCTGGCAGCGATTGGTATAGTTTTGTTCCCTCCGTTTTCCAATTGATCATTTCATTGCTTACCTGTTTTATAATCTTTGCAGGATTGCCCACCACCAAACTTCTCGATGGAATTTTCTCCTCTGCTTTTATAAAAGCTAAAGCGCCAACAATGCACTCGTCACCTAGTTCTGCATTGTCCATAATAACGGCGTTCATCCCAACCAAACAATTGCGTCCAATGGTAGCGCCATGGATAATAGCGCCGTGCCCAATATGCGCCCCTGCTTTCAACACTACGGTTACGCCCGGAAACATATGGATGGTACAGTTTTCCTGCACATTGCAGCCATCTTCGATGATGATAGCGCCCCAATCTCCCCGTATGGCAGCACCGGGACCGATGTAAACATCTTTGCCAATTATTACATTGCCGGTAACGGTTGCCTGCGCATGCACATATGAGGAAGGATGTACAACAGGGCGCATTCCTTTGAATTCGTAAAACATAGGATGAAGGTAGGAATAGACCGAAAAACTGGAGGTTATTAAGCCGATGCAGTTGCAGATCTTCTTCTTCGCTTGGAAGATTGAATAATTAACCGCATCAGGAAGACAATACCTACCAGGCCACCTATCGTTACCAATATGGCTAGCGCACCTTGTTCGGAACAGGCCAGGCTACAGGCCAGTGACAATATCACACCAGCAAGCAATAAACCTACTAGTATGGCTAGTATGATAGCACCGGCTGAGGCTCCTTTTTTTGCGCCGGGTTCTGGTGAAGGCTTAGGTAAATCTTTTGTGGTTAAGGTGGTGTTCTCTGTCACTTTAATCTTTACGAAGTTGCCGTGAAGCGGCGCATCAAAAATAAAATGCGCTGGGGTAGTTTGGTTGGCGGAAGTTATCGTCATCGCCATTACGGAAAGCAGGATTAATCCTTCTGAAGTTTTCCTGCTTTTGTAAGTGCTGGCCCGGGTGACAACCTTTCTGAAACTAAATGAAAAAACAATAAAGGTGCAGCAGGCAAGCCAGAAATGAAGCACGGGGATGTGAACGTGCATTGAACTTAACGTTATGCCGACATAGGTGCAGATAATTCCAATAGCAATGTGCAAAACCACAATAATGGTGCGTGCAAAGGCAAGATTATTCCTGCTCCATCTCGCAATTACTTTTAGGGCTTCCATCCCTTTAAGTTAATCAAAGGTTTGATATTTTACCACTGCGTTTCTTTTCTGAAAACAGTTCCCTTAAAGAGCGCAACGAGCGTTCCTTCTTTTTCTATTCTCACCTCATAAATGGCAATTTTATTGGTGGTGCTTTGTTCCCTTGCGGCGGCAATGATGGTATCGCCTTCCAGTACGGGGTTAATATGTGAGATGGATGTTTCAATAGACACTGCTTGTCGGCCATGACTGTTACAGGCAAAGGCAAGGGCACTATCGGCAAATGAAAAGGTGATGCCACCGTGCGCTATGCCAAAGCCGTTGCACATCTCCTTTCTAATGGTCATCTTCAATATGCAAAAGCCAGGTCCTTCTTCCAATCGTTCTACACCCAGCCATTGCGAGAAGTAATCCTTCTCCATCATTGTTGTAATTATTTCAGAAGGAGTCATGTGGAGGGGTTTGAGGTTTGACGTTTAAGGTTAAGCTCTTGCACTGTTCACTAATGTGCTTAAATCGAAGGGATCTTGTTTGAAGTATTTTATAAATCTTCGAAAGGGCATTATGAAGATTTCATCTGCGGTTCACACTGCTAAAAAGCAAACATACTACTACAAATAGCAGAGCAACCTCAAACCTCAAACTTCAAACTTTCAACTTCTTTACTTTCCCTTAAACTCCGGTTTGCGCTTTTCAAGAAAGGCCTTTGTTCCTTCTTTAAAATCTGCGGTAGCTGCTGCACGCTGTTGTAATTTGTCTTCATTCATTAGTTGCTCATCAAAGGTGTGTGAGAACGACCAGTCAAGTGCACGCTTTGTGAATGCCAGTCCTCGTGTAGGCATATCTGCAAGGGTCCTCGCAAGTTTCATTGACTCCGCCTCAAAGTCAGCGTCCTCAAACATTTTATAGATCATGCCCATTCGTTCTGCCTCAGCAGCGGGCACTTTATCGCCCAACATCATCAACGCACTGGCGCGCTGCCATCCAATTAGCCTGGGCAGCATAAACGTTCCGCCACTGTCGGGTATCAAACCAATTTTACTAAACGCTTGTATGAACGAAGCAGATGCGGTTGCTACCACAATATCGCAGCTCAATGCAATGTTGGCACCGGCACCGGCTGCTACACCATTTACCGCAGCTAATACAGGCTTCTCTAAATGACGAATGCGCGAAACCAATGGATTGTAATGCTCACTTAATATGCGGTTCATTCCTGGGCCTTTGGGGTCCACTACTTCTGCCAAATCCTGGCCGGCGCAAAAACCTTTTCCCGCTCCTTTTAGGTATACCGCACGAACCTCTACCGACTTACAATCATCCAACCGCGCATGCATCTCAAAAGCCATTTCGCGATTGAACGAATTCAGCTTTTCAGGGCGATTGAGGGTAATGGTGGCAAGGCCATTTTCAACGGAAAATAAAATACTACTCATGGTAAAAATTGATGCTGCAAATTAAACGTTCCAATGGTTGGCACCATTACATTTTACGAAAGAGATGAAAGAATAGCGAGATGACGAGGCATACAATGATCATGGTGGTAATGGGAAAATAGAATTTAAAGTTTTCTTTCTCAACTCTTACGTCGCCGGGTAATCTTCCTAACCAATGCAGTTTGTGGTGAAAGAAATTGAGGACTACACCAATCACTACAATGCCAAGTCCTGCTATGGACAGGTATTTTCAAATGTTTTGGCTCACGTATATTTTTTTAGCTGAATGCTTCCCGGGTTAGCATTAATGCGTATGCTTTTTGGCTTTATAAATAACTCTTTCATAAAACCTTCCCAGTCGGCAAGCAAACCATTGCATCCTTCCAGTTTTTCTTACTTTGCCAGTAAATACGATTGTTATGAAACGTGCAAAAATTGCAGGCATTGGAATGTATGTACCGGAAAATGTAGTAACCAACAGCGACCTGACGCGCTACATGGAAACGACCGATGAATGGATTCAAGAACGTACAGGAATACAGGAGCGGCGGTATGCACATCGCACTGGTGATACTACTGCTACCATGGGTATTGAAGCAGCAAAGATTGCCATTGATCGCGCCGGCCTCCAACCAACGGATATTGACTTCATCATATTTGCAACGCTCAGTCCTGACTATTATTTTCCAGGCTGTGGCGTATTGGTACAGCGCGAACTGAAGATGAAAGAGGTAGGTGCATTGGACATTCGAAACCAATGTAGCGGCTTTGTATATGCCATTAGCGTAGCGGATCAATTCATCAAAACGGGAATGTATAAAAATATATTGGTGATAGGAAGTGAGAAGCATTCGTTTGGGTTGGATCTGACCACGCGGGGTAGGGGTGTAAGTGTGATTTTTGGTGATGGCGCCGGCGCCGTTGTGCTGCAGGCAACTGATTCGAACAGCGGTATTTTAAGTACGCACCTGCATAGTGATGGCGAAAGCGCAGAAGTATTAGCCATGTATAATCCCGGAACCCATGCCAACCATTGGGGCAATTATGCTGACTTTAATGAAGCTGAAATTGCGGATATGTTTATGAGTCACCAGATGATTGACAATGCGCAACTCTTTCCTTTTATGGATGGTCAGTCAGTTTTTAAAAAGGCTGTGGTTAAGTTTCCTGAAGTGATCAACGAAGCACTTGCTGCCAACAATTTGCAGGCAAGCGATATTAATTTATTGGTACCACACCAGGCAAATTTGCGCATTAGCCAAATGGTACAAAAACTTTTGCGACTGCCTGCCGACAGGGTGTACAACAACATACAGCGCTACGGCAATACAACCGCAGCCAGCATACCTATTGCATTATGCGAGGCTTGGCAGGAAGGTAAAGTAAAGGACGGCGATATTGTTTGCCTCGCGGCGTTTGGCAGTGGATTTACCTGGGCAAGCGCGTTAATCAGATGGTAATAATTCACTTCTATTCAACATTCTAACTAAAAGATCGCGACCTTTCTACTTCAATCTATCACTATGAAAAAAAGTATACTTCTCCTATTGACATTGCTAACCATCTTCCTGCCCTTTGCACAAGCGCAATCAGGCGACAGCTGGTCAATTCGGTTGAATAAAAAGGTGTTGCTTCAGACCCCGATAGAAAGCGCAGAGCCTGTAATATTCCTTAGTAAAAAAGAGATGTTGCAAGGAAAGGGGATGATTACAATAATGTATCAAACCAAGGCGCCAGAGGATAACTGGAACCGCACTTTCACTCTAAATGATGAAGGCGAAAAAACAGCAAAGCGTTTTGAAATGAACAAGCAAAGCGGCTCGGTTAGTTTCCGCGTTAGCGATTTGAAAAAAGCAGCTGTTTCCAATAAGGCTCTTTTTCTTTATACCATCTCATTGCCAAATGATCCTGCCATGGCAGCAACCGTTCGGGTTAGAAGATTTTTACTGTGCAAAATTCAGTGGAAGGCTTAATGAGAAAAATAGTTTACCTCATTAACCCTATATCCGGTACCAGTAAGAAAGGTGCTGTTCAAGAAATCATTGAGGCAAAGACTACCTCAATGGGGATAGCCTATCAGGTGCGGCCCACAACTTCTTCCGGCAATTATGATTATCTAAAAGACGAAATACTACGAACAGGCATTACCGATGTAATAATGGTAGGCGGAGATGGCACTGTAAACCAGGTCGTCGGTGCTTTGAAGGATTCAAGAATCAACTTTGGCATTATACCCATGGGCAGTGGCAATGGCCTGGCAAACTGTGCTGGCATTCCCAAAAATCCCTTACGAGCATTGGAGGTTATTTTTAAAGGGCATGCAGATTACGTGGATGCGTTTACCATCAACAACCAGTTCAGCTGTATGCTTAGCGGACTTGGATTTGATGCACAGGTGGCCCATGATTTTGCCAACAAATCAGCCCGTGGTTTATTTACTTATACCCAGCAAAGCCTGTATCATTATTTCAAAGCTCACCCTTACCAGTTTGAGGTGGTGCTGGAGGATTTTTCTTTCTTCACCGATGCATTTCTCATCTGCATCGCTAATAGCAACCAGTTTGGAAACAATGTAACCATTGCTCCACAGGCTAGTATAAAAGATGGAATGCTGGATATAGTTATTGTTCAAAAGATGAATAAGGCGCGGCTTCCTTTTGCAGTGTTAAAGCAAATTCGCGGCAATAATGTTTTAGAACAATTGGTAGAAAGTGTGTCGAAAAAAAATGTACTCTATTTTCAAGCATCGTCCCTAACCATCAAGAATTTTAAACACGCGCCTTTTCATGTAGATGGTGAACCGCGTGCTATGGAAGAGGAATACAGGATTCAAATTCTACCGCAGTGCTTTAAGCTCTTGCAGCCGGAAGGTGTTGGGTGTTAGCTCCATTAATTTTTGAAAGGATTGCTGGTTTATTGGGTCGCGTTTCGCCATTTGAATGTCTATCTTTTCGGCGTTGGTTAGGTGAAAGCTTAGTGATGCTGATTTCTCTTTTTTTAGCGGAACATATTGAAAAGTTACCTGGCTGATATGGTCAGGCATACTCGTGCTTACATAGCTCAATTGATTAGCGTGATTGTAATCCTGGATCTTGAACCAGTTGCTTTGCATGAGTGTTAAGGGCTTGGTTAGCCACGATAATACGGTCGGCACTTCTTCCACTTCCCAATCGTCCTTCACCCGGTCTCGGATATCTATAATCACTACTTTGCTGGTGTTTGCTATTATCCAATCTTTAAAAACATCTACTAAGCGTAAGGTTGTTTCAATACCAAAATTGTCTCTCAGGCCTGCGTCCATTACATCAATCACCGGTGTTGTGGGCAACCATACATTTGGCAAAACATAGGGGAAAGTAGCATTCATACGCAGGGCAGATAATATGCTGAGCCCTTGCGGGTCCATGTCTTTGAAAAGAGAAACGAAATCGATGATGTCAGCATTGGGAACAGTTGTGGCAGATGATGGAGAGACAGGCTTCATCATAAAGCGAACTGGTTGCGCTCCAATCATCATACGTCGTCCATCGCGTGTAATGGTGGAGTTGAAAAACATGACCGGAATTTGAGCTTGTTGCTCCGGCACCAAATAATCCTTAAGTTGCTTGTTTAAAAAATGGTTAGTGTTGTCGTCCAGTTTTCTCTCAAAAGCATAACCACGGTCTTTTATATATCGCTTGCCATTAAAGGAGAAGCGTTGTGCTGGCGATGTAATATCGCGTGCAATAAAGGAGGAAAATAAGGGGTTGAGTAAGTCTCGTGCGATGTTATCGACATATTGTTGATCCTGCAATTGAATGGCTTCGCCCTGTTGCCTGCGGTAGTACATTTCTCTGAAATAGGCGGCTCCTAACATGCCTCCTGATGCCCCGCTGATCATAAGTGTACGGCGCATAAAATTGCCATTCGTCAAGCTATCTAAATGCTGCATCACATCCATTGTAAAAGTGGCACTTCTATTTCCGCCGCCACTCACATTCACAAGGTACATTACAGGCTTTTCTTCCACTTGCCGCATCTTCCAATTGTCCAATATTTTAATGAACTCTTTTTTATCGGCAGCCACGTTTTTCGCAGAGGCTAATTCAGCAATTGTTTCCTTTGAATAAACGGGTCTTTTCTTCAATCCATAATCAAGACCGTACGCTTTATTACGCAGATCAATCAGGTCGTTTCTAACCAAAAAATTCAAACCAAGGAAGAGTATTGCGAGTGCTGCAAGACTCCAGTTTTTAAGAAATAGCGTAAACGCACCCGCTACAGAAATTAATATTGAAAAAAATAGGGTACTACTTGCAGCTGCGGGAATTTGAAAGATCGGGTTATCTAAAAAGAAACCCATGAACAATAAAAATAAAATGGCGATACCTATGGAAATGATTGCAGCAATATGATGACTTTTAAAAATAGTTTCCAGGAATTCTTCACTGTAATGGCGGGTATCCCGCGGCTTACGTAAGCGAAAGTGAGCTGAAAGAAACCAGTCTACCCGCATCTCAGTTTTCGCCGGTGGCAACTTTTTCTTGCGGCTTGTAATGATATATTTTTTGTTAGCCGTGTCTATAACCGAAGCAACGCCGCGATAAATACTTTTATCAGCTCCGAAAAAATACACAAACGCGACGAGAATGGATGACAGCAGCCCCAAAGCAAACCCGGCAATCAACCACAATACTTCGCTTACGTTATATAGTTGTTGGTATCGATTAAAGGAGAATGCTTTCACCAGGTAAAAGAGTAGGAATACAACCGGGATGATCGCATTATTGATGCAATACTTCAAAAAAGGATTGGCCGTGGTTGCCAAAAAACGCAGGTGTTTACCATGAAGTATAAATGTGGTGATGTTCCAACTCATTACAAAAATGCCGATGGAAACGCCGACCATGGCAGCACTCAGCGGGTTTACCTCACCCATGTATTCCGGGGAAAGATAAAGTGAGTACGCGCCAAAAGCTTTTAAGAAAGTGCCATTGATAACGGCAAAGAGAATGTACCAGAAGACTAGTAAAACCTGGTAACGCCTGCAGTGTAAAAGGAACAGCTGCACAGGTAACGAATAATAAAAACCAACCAGGTAGTTTTTCAAGTTTGTAGGATTTCTGGTACCTGTTAGACAAGTATTCTCCTACAAGTGTTGCTTACCTCGACCGGTTAGGTAGGCCAGTCCAATGAAATTTAACAACAGTAACATTCCATTTAATTGATGGATGAGCGCCGACCATTCAAACTTACCAAAGGCGCCTGGTTGCATTTTATTAGCTGTAAGCACGGTTATAATTCCTAACAAAACCTGTGCAAATACCAAAATAATAGCAGCATTGTTATAGCGTTTGAACAGACTGGAAAAATTCGTTCGTCTTGCACTCCACCAAAAAATTAGAACAAGTAAAGCGAGCAGGTAAGCAAGATTGCGGTGAATAAAATGGATAGCAAGTTTGTTGTGAAATGCATCGTACCAACCATTGTCAAACATATTAGCTGGCAAGTACGATCCATTGATATCAGGCCACGTGGCAGCCGCAGGACCGGCTTTTAAACCTGCCATAAAAGCGCCATAGGTTAGCTGTATAACAATAACCAGAATGATTGAAATGGCTGCTTTTCGTAACCCTGGCTGCTCTACGTAACTGGCGGGTTTGGCAGTAAGCTTGATGGCAAAAATGACGGCATAACAAATCAGGATCATTGCAGATATAAAGTGCGCAGCCAACCGGATATGGCTCACGTACAAATCGTTTTCATTTAATCCGCTCTTCACCATGATCCATCCCACAAATCCTTGCATTGCCCCAAGCACAAACAACACAACAAGCGGCAAAATCATCCACCGTTTAAAGTATCCTTTTACTAAAAAAAAGATGAATGGAATAAGGAATACTACTCCAATCATTCTTGCCCAAAGGCGGTGAAACCATTCCCAAAAAAAAATGAATTTGAAATCGCCCAGTGTAAAATGTTGGTTCAGGTATTTGAACTGTGCAATTTTTTGGTATTCTATAAATGCACTTTGCCAATCTGCTTCGTTCATAGGTGGTAATGCACCCATAATTGGCTTCCATTCCGTAATTGATAAGCCTGAACCCGTAAGCCGTGTTATGCCGCCAAGCAAAACTTGCACCACCAGCATAGCAATGCCTACATAAATCCAATTGGCGACAACTCTCGCGCCTTTATCTTTTTCCATGCTTCTAATTCTTTATAATGCTAAACACCTAGACGGTAAACAGGTTGCAAAATTACCAGATATAAATCTGGATAACTTTCTGAAGAAAGAATGCCATCATTTTTTCTTTATTCGTTTGGCAAACATCATTTTTGCACTGTATGCTGCAGGCGTTTTATCAAAAAAGATTTATAGAAGCGGGTTGTGATGAAGCAGGTCGTGGATGTTACGCAGGACCTGTGTTCGCTGCTGCTGTTATACTTCGCAAAGATTTTTATCATCCATTGCTCAACGATAGTAAGCAAGTTTCGGAAGCCAATCGCAATGAGTTAAGAAAGATTATAGAGAAGGAGGCTGTTTGTTACAGTGTAGCGAGTGTAGACAATCATGAGATTGATAAGATCAACATACTAAAGGCATCATTTAAAGCAATGCACCTTGCGTTAGATAATTTAAAGAAAAAACCAAGGTATATTTTGGTAGATGGCAATCGATTTACTCCCTATCAGGACGTTAAGCATAAGTGCATCATTAAAGGTGATGGCTTATACGCGTCCATTGCGGCTGCCAGTATTCTTGCAAAAACCTACCGCGACGAGTATATGCGTAAGCTTCATGAAGAACATCCATTATACCTGTGGTGCAATAATAAAGGTTACGGAACCGAAGAACATCGGTTGGCTATAGATGCTCATGGGTTAACCAAATACCACCGGATGAGCTTCAACATCAATCCACAGCAAATGAGTTTTGATTTTGAAGAAGAAGGTATACTGATGTAGTTTTCCTCAACCTAGTTCTAAAGCCCTCACTATTGCGAGAGGGGTTGAAGCTTCATTTGTGAGTATTCCTTGTATTTTATGAACACGACTGGTTTCAGCACTAACTGGAAAATATGCTCATGCTTTGCGTTGTATTCAGCACTTCCCTTGCTGCGCTGTCATTTTACCTTTGATGGCCCGATTGTATCAGTAAATACAGTTGAATTCAGAATAGGTCTCTTAAATATTACCACATGCAATCATCCGTTTTAGATGCACTCATAATTTTTGTTCGAAATACTGAACTTGGAAAAGTGAAGACAAGAATGGCGAAAGATTTAGGCGACGAGAAAACACTCGGGGTTTATAAATACCTGTTGAAGTACACCAGTGATATTGCCTTAGCTGTCAATTGCCATCGCTTTGTTTTCTATTCTGGTTACGTACACATTGGCGATTCTTTTGACGACAACTGTTTTACCAAATTCGTGCAAGAGGGTGAAACCTTGGGTGCTCGCATGGAACTTGCGTTTAATAAGGTATTTGCAGTCGGTCACCAGAACATATGTATAATAGGGAGTGATTGCTACCAGCTCCAGCCTTCGCACATCCACGAAGGGTTTGAAGGGTTAAAAGAGCACGATTTGGTCATTGGTCCGGCAACCGATGGTGGTTACTATTTAATAGGCATGAAACAAACACACAGCTTTCTTTTTCAACAAAAAGATTGGGGGACATCCAGTGTTTTCGATGATTCCATTACCGACTTAACTCAACGCAAGTTGACATGGCATGAATTGGAACAATTAAATGACGTTGACACAGTGGAAGATTTAATGTCGACCGATATACTCGTCAATTTATCAACTGAACCGGACATCTAGCAACATAAAACCCGGTGGAACACCGGGCGTTTTTTAAAACTTTATTGCTTCTTCATTCTGGTTATAAAAATGGAATTCAGCAAGATGGTATGTATTGTTAGGTACCACGTTGATTTTTGTTTTATACTTTCTATTCCACTTGTGCTTGATAGAGTTGAAGAACCATCCTTTTGTAAGATGGGAATGTAGTATAGGGTGTACATGAATGGTGAGGTGCTTGTGCTGGTGAGTAACCAGGTAAAGCAACTTCTTTTCAATTTCATCTTCCAGTAAAAGGCTCGATGATATTTTTCCGGTGCCATTACATGCAGGGCAAAGTTCAGAAGTATTGATGTTTACCTCTGGTCGCATGCGCTGCCGGGTAATTTGCATCAACCCAAATTTCGAAATAGGTAACACTGCGTGCTTCGCACGATCTGTGCGCATAAATCCGTCCATTGCGTCCTGCAGTTTCTTCTTGTTATCAGGGAGCTTCATGTCAATAAAATCGACCACGATAATTCCTCCGATATCTCTCAGTCGCAGTTGGCGTGCAATTTCTTCCGCTGCTTCCATGTTGGTTTGCAGGGCATTTTCTTCCTGGTTGTTGCTTACGCTTTTGTAGCCACTGTTTACATCTATGACGTGTAATGCTTCGGTATGCTCAATGATAAGGTAAGCACCGCTGTTAAGGTTCACTGTTTTACCAAAGGCGCTTTTTACCTGCTTTGTAATGCCAAAATGATCGAAGATGGAAAGGCCATTTTGGTAAAAAGAAACGATTTCTGTTTTTTCTGGTGCAATCTTTTGAATGTAAGCTTTGGTGTCTTCAAACACGGTTTTATCATTCACCACAATCTTGTTGAAATCTTCAGTGAGCAAATCGCGCAGCATGCTGGTAGCTTTTGTTTGCTCACTTAGTATACGCGCAGGTGCCACCGCACCCCGCAGATTTTTTTGTATGCCGCGCCAGGTGTTGATGAGTGCCGTGAGGTCAGCATGTAGTTCAGCCGTGTTTTTTCCTTCAGCAGCGGTGCGTACAATTACTCCATAGTTTTTTTGCTTAACGGCTTCTACTATTTTCTGTAAACGTTTACGTTCATCACTGCTATGAATCTTTTTAGAAACAGCAACGATATCATTAAATGGAGTAAGTACTACAAACCTGCCGGGTAGCGATATTTCGCAGCTCAATCGAGGTCCTTTAGCTGCTATAGGTTCTTTTAAAATCTGGACAAGAACATTGGGCTTGCCACTTAGAACTTCGTTGATCTTTCCGGTCTTAACAATCTCGGGTTCAATTTCAAACTTACTAAACTCAAAACCAGCTTCGCTTTTGTCATTCATCGCATACTGCGTAAACTTTAAAATTGAACGTACGTAAGGGCTTAAATCTGTGTAGTGAAGAAAGGCATCCTTTTCAAACCCAACATCTATAAAGGCGGCATTGAGTCCCGGAATGAGTTTCTTGACTTTTCCAAGATAAAGATCACCCACACCAAATGTGGCATCTGTTAGTTCGTTGTGTAGCTCTACTAGTTTTTTATCTTCAAGCAACGCTATTTCCACTCCTTGAGGAGTAGAATTTATAATCAATTCTTTGTTCAATTTGCAACTTTTAAATATTCACACATCTCCAAATAAGTTTGGAGTATAGTCGGTCATCACCGTGTTGTACCAACACAGAGGTATCCTGCCACTTTTTTCGAGGTTGATAAGGAAAAGGTAAAAGTTGCAAAACAATGGTTGGCAAGAACCAGTAGTAAATTACAAATGCCGGAGAAAGGTAACATCTCCGGCATAAGGTAAATGACAGGATCAGAAAACGAAAGCTACTTCCGCTTCTTATGACGATTTTTTCTTAGTCTCTTTTTACGTTTGTGCGTCGCAATTTTATGACGCTTTCTTTTCTTTCCGCAAGGCATGTTCAAATAAATTTAAAATATAAAAAAATCAATGTTATCGTAATGCTTTAATCCTGTCGTCTAATTCTTTTTGCACTTCAGGACTTGGTATCTTCTCCTTAATATAGTTATACCATTTTACCGCGTTTTCCTTATCGCCCTTTCGGTCATAAGCCTCAGCCATGTTGATTGCAGCTTCAAGGTTGTTCGGTTCCTTCGCAACTACCTTTGCAAATCTCTCAATGGCCTTGTCAAACTGCCCGCTCTTTATGCCACCTAATCCCAAAATAAACTGGGCATACATGTTATTCGGATCTTTCTCAGCAATTGCCCGGATTGGACCAATTCCCTCCATCGGGTTATCCGAAATTGGTGCGAAAATATAGCATGCGCCTAATCCGATTTTGCTGCTATCATTTGCCGGGTTAATCTCCAAAGCTTTCTCAAAAAGAACTTTCGAATTGTTCGCCAGCCATACCTGCATCGCTGGTTCACGCTCTGTTTTCAGGTTGTCTAAAAACAAATGGGCTGCGAAGGTGAGGGATTTTTCAGAATTTTCCAACTTAGCTGCTTCTCCCGTGTAGTAGGCGTAGGGTTCGAACAAACGTATGCTATCACGCCAAAAAGCCGCCAGTTGGCGGTATGCACTTAGTTGCTGATTTTTCACGTCGCCGCGAACAACTATATTTTCAAGAGAAGTCACTTTCTGTATTTGGGGCACCGAAAGGCGCTCTTTAGCATGGGCCAATAGTTTTTCGACGTCTATAGCTTTTTCCGTATGAGAAGTGTTTTCAGCTACGGTTGAAACTTTCTTTGCCGGAACTGTATTCCCAAAAATGTATAGAGATAGAAGTAAAACCAATCCCGTACCAACCAATATCAATTGCTGCTTTTTCACGCTTAAAAATTATGCGCAAAAGTATACCAATTGAATTTCATTATTGCTCAGACGGTCGTTTAGACGAGGCAAACCTTTAATTAGAAGGTTGACTGGTTTCTTCTTTTCTCTTCAATTTGACTTCGCTTACAAACTCTTTTGCCGGCTTAAACGCAGGTATGTAGTGCTCGGGGATTTCTACCGCAATGTTGCGCTTAATATTTCGCCCAATTTTAGCGGCGCGTTTTTTAGTAATAAAACTTCCAAAACCCCTGATGTAAATATTTTCTCCCTGGGCCAGGCTTTCCTTTACTTCCTTAAACATTGTTTCAAGTGTAACCAAAACATCTACTTTTGGTATTCCCGTTTTTTCTGAAATTTGATTGATCAGGTCTGACTTTCTCATTGGGTGTGTTGTTTTATTTGAAGTCTTGTTACAGTTGAACTGAATTAGGACTAAATTTTTTGAACCCTTTGTTACAGTTGTGCTGTAAAATTAGGCGAAAAGTTTGCGCAACATTCTTACAGATCAGATACTTGTTAATTATATATTAGAATAAGCGAATACATAATTAATATCGTCTTCTAACCTTCCTCCTCACGCCATGTCAAACGCTCTGGCTTCTTTTTTTTCGACCACATTATTGCAATGGCATGATACTGAGAATAAAAGAACCATGCCATGGAAGGGTGAAAAGGACCCGTACAAAATATGGTTGAGTGAAGTGATTTTGCAACAAACCCGCGTGCAGCAAGGGCTTGCTTATTATGAAAAGTTTATTTCAACCTTCCCTAACATTCAGGCTTTGGCGGATTCGCCGGATGTAATGGTCTATAAGCTATGGGAGGGTTTAGGCTATTACTCCCGTTGTAAAAACCTAATTTTTACCGCCAGGCAAATTGCTGCTGAAGGTAAGTTTCCCGATACCTACACTGGTCTTTTGAAGTTAAAAGGAGTTGGTCCGTACACTGCGGCTGCAATTGCTTCTTTCGCTTTTGACCTACCACATGCAGTTGTAGATGGAAATGTATTTCGTGTTTTGTCCAGATTTTTTGGGGAAAGTATTCCTATCGACTCCACAAAAGGAAAAGTTTTTTTTAACCAGCTGGCTGGTAAACTTTTATTCCAACACGATCCGGCAAGTTACAACCAGGCCATCATGGACTTCGGCGCCACTGTTTGCACGCCTCAAATACCATTGTGCGACGAATGCCCGCTTCGTGTAAAGTGCGTTGCCTTGAGACAAGGGATTGTACATGTATTGCCCATTAAAGAAAAGCAGCTAAAGAAGGTAACCCGCTATTTCAACTACTTCGTGTTCATTCACGAGAAGTCTTTATTGATAAAGCATCGAAAAGAAAAGGGTATTTGGCAAAATTTGCATGAGTTTGTTCTGGTAGAAACTGAGGCCGTAACTGTTTGGAAAAAACCAGCAATCCGTTTATTTATCAAAAAATGCAACCAGCAAAGCAAATGGAAAGTGGTATCTGTTTCTGACGACTACAAACAATTATTGACCCACCAGGTGCTTCACGGTAAATTTATAGTGGTGAAATTTTTCGATTCCCTGAATGTCTTGCCGGGGTATGAAAAAGTACCAATTGGCAAATTAGATGAGCTTGCCTTTCCAAAAATGATAACGAGCTATCTCGCAAACATGCGGGCTGAAATGCTTCAACCATTCAACTATGGTTAAACCTTTACTGCTTAGGATTTGTACGCGGGCCTACAGAATTAACCACCGATAAGTCCATCCCAACAATTTGCATTTTCGCTTATATTGTTATTGTAAAAACAACTAATTTTAAAACGCTAACCTTTTCATCAGGCGAATTAAAAATAAAACGACTAACATGAGAGGTGTAAACAGAGTAATGCTAATTGGGAATTTAGGTAAAGACCCGGATGTACAATACCTGGAAGGGAACATTGGTGTCGCCAAATTTAGTTTAGCTACAACAGAAACCTATAAAGACCGCGGCGGTAAACTTGTCTCTCAAACAGAGTGGCATACTGTGGTGCTTTGGCGCGGCCTGGCAGATCTGGCCCAAAAATATCTTCACAAAGGAAGCCTTGTGTACATAGAAGGTAGATTGAGAACCCGAAGCTGGGAAGACAAAGAGGGGAATAAAAAATTTGCTACGGAAGTAGTGGGAGACAACCTGATCATGCTGGAAAAGCGTGGAGATGGTCACAGCATGCACAACTTTGGTCATCATGAAGGGATGGAAGGAATGACCAGTGCCGATGTGCCGCCAATTGGCGAGCCTTCCGAAGACCTTCCATTTTAGCTTTAACAATGCGCATATATTTGCAGGCTTAAACAGCACTGGCAATATTTTTTTATTCAGCCAGTTATTATTCATCAAAACCAGAGCTTTGGATCATCACTCGGCACTTACTTATTTTCTTCCTACGCAGTTTGCTGCAATTAACTCCAACGCCACTACTATTTTAATTTTTCTGCTGCTCTTCTTTCTGGTTATTTCATTTGTTGTTTCCGGAGCTGAGGTTGCGTACTTCTCACTTAGCTACAAGGATGTAAATATGTTGAAAACAAAACAACAACCAGCCTACAAGCGCATTGTGGATTTACTGGAGCAGCCTAAAACGTTACTTGCTTCGTTATTGATTGCAAACAGCTTCGTAAACATTGCCATTATTATCATTTCCAATTTTGTGATAGATGAACTAATGCCGCTCAAAAGTGAATACTGGTGGGTGGAGTTTCTTGTGAAAGTGCTGGCTGTAACCTTTATCCTTGTGCTTTTTGGCGAAGTGATGCCGAAAGTAATGGCAACACAAAACAACATCCGGTTTGCCAAAGATGCAGGTCCACTTGTAGAAGGAATTTCAATATTATTTAAGGTTTTAAGCAAGCGGTTGGTTGGTACATCAGATTTTATTGAAAAGAAACTTGCACGAAAGAATAATACGGCTTACAGCCTGGAAGAACTTGATCACGCCATTGATATCACGACTGATACAGAAGCGTCGGAAAAGGAAAAGAACATTTTAAAGGGCATAGTAAAGTTTGGCAACATTACAGCCCGGCAAGTTATGAAAGCTCGGCTCGATGTAAGTGGGTTGGACTATGCAACTTCTTTTGAAGAGGTCATTAAGCGGGTTGAGGAACTTCACTATAGCCGCTTACCGGTATTTAAAGAAAACCTGGATGAGGTGGTTGGAATGATCCATACTAAAGACTTACTTCCTTACTTGAATAAACCAGAAGGATTTGATTGGCACACGCTGATGCGACCACCCTATTTTATTCATGAGCAGAAAATGATAGAAGATTTGCTGCAGGAATTCCAGGCAAAACGAATCCATTTTTCTGTGGTAGTAGATGAGTTTGGTGGCACCAGTGGAATTGTAACGCTGGAGGACATCATGGAAGAAATTATTGGTGATATAAAAGATGAATTTGACGAAGAAGATATTGCCCATGTAAAAGTGGATGATCACAACTATATTTTTGATGGTAAGTTGATGATTTACGATGTGTGCAAGGTGATGGAATTGCCAATGGAGACATTTGACGATATGCGGGGAGAAAGTGAGTCGTTAGGCGGTCTTGTGTTGGAAATTGCCGGTGAAATTCCGCAGGTGAACGAAGTGTTATCCCTAGGCGATTTTGAATTTACTGTGTTGGAAGTTGAAAAGAATCGTTTACAAAAAATAAAGGTCACCATCAATCAACACGCTGAAGAGTAAGTGATTTTTGACTGATGCCACATCCATTTATAATGCCAGCAACCAAAAAATTCATACGGCCTCAATGGGTCAGCTTCCTACTTCTTGTGGTGCTGGCATTGGGTGCCGATTCCTGCAACAGTGAGTATACCGTGAAGCCGCGTGGGTATTTTAAAATTGATTTTCCGCAGAAGCAATACCGCCTTTTTGATCAACCCAACTATCCGTATTCTTTTGAGTACCCCGTATATGCCAACGTGGTAAAAGACAGTAGCTTTTTTGGAAAAGCAACTGAAAATCCGTGGTGGATCAATCTCGACTTTCCCCAGTTTAATAGTAAAGTACATATTAGCTATAAGCAAATTGGAAAGAACGAGTTTGATAAACTAATTACGGATGCATACACCATGACGAATAAGCATACGCTTAAAGCAAATAGAATTAATGACTCGCTAATGGAAACACCCAACAATGTGCATGGTGTTTATTTTACAGTAGGGGGAAACGTAGCTACTGCCAACCAGTTTTTTCTCACTGACTCTACCAGGCACTTTTTGCGTGGCGCCTTGTATTTTGATGCTACACCCAATGAGGACTCGTTGGGCGTGGTTAACCGATACATACAAGAAGATGTGAGGCACCTCATCAATACCTTTAAGTGGAAATAAGGCGAACCTTTAGTTTTGATCATTGCACCTGGAAGAATGGGATTATGCTTGGTGGTGGGTGAGTTAAATTCATGCTCTCTACAAAATCTTTAAGTCTTGGTTTAGTTTTCAAGAGGCATCTCTCAATATTTTGCTCCCCGGAATGCATTCTGCAGCGGTGCATATTACCTTTATCTTCGTTGTTCGAACCCTGAATTTATGATAGCTATTGGCAATGTACTGGTGAGCGATGAAGTGGTGGAAGCGCAGTTTGTATGTGACCTTACGAAATGTAAAGGTGGCTGTTGCGAGGATGGAGATGCCGGTGCCCCGCTTGAAACTGCAGAGTTAAGTCACCTCACAGAGTTTTACGACATCGTAGCGCCTTACATGACTAGCGAAGGCCGCAAAGTGATTGAACAGAAAGGTAAGTATGTGTACGACCAGGAGTTTGGATGGGTAACGCCCACCGTAGATGGTAAAATATGTGCGTATGGCTACCGCGATCCGCAAGGGATTATTAAGTGTGCTATTGAACAGGCATATAATGATGAAAAGATTGGCTGGAAGAAGCCGATTAGCTGCCACTTGTTTCCTATACGCATTACAAAAAGCAAGGACAAAAAAATGGATTATGTAAACTATGAGCCGCGTCCGGATTTGTGTGCTGCGGCTTGTAAGCTGGGCAAAAAATTAAAGGTTCCAACTTATGTTTTTTTAAAAGATTCAATTATAAGAAAGTACGGGGAAGCGTTTTACGAAGCATTGGAAGCTACCGCAAAACACTTGGAAGAACAGGGCGTAGTAAAGGGAGCCACCGTTTCCTTGAAGGCGGGTAAGGGAATATAGGGTACCTGCTCAATAAATTGTTGGAGTACAAGTGTGCGACGCAACGATGCTAAATAGAAAATAAATTGCCGGGCTCATAAATAATAACAGATGAACGATAATGCTGCTTCATTTTTAGCGAAGAGTACCATTAAAGCTGCCGACCGTGAGCATCGGCGGAAAATAAATTTTAATATAGGTAAATACAATGCAGTGGTGCCTGTAGGCAAGCTGCAGTTTACCGATGTAATGACGGCACGTGAGCGGGCAAAGAATGCGAAATGGCGTGCGATAGAAACACTGGATCACCAGTTGGAGCAATTCGAAAAACAGTTTACCAAGCGTGGCGGTAAAGTAATTTGGGCTGAGACAGCCGAAGAAGCATTGAAGGAAATTGGAGCCATTTGCAAGCAAAAAAATTGCAAAACTTTGGTGAAGAGTAAGAGTATGGTGACGGAAGAAATTCGCCTGAATGCTTTTTTGGAAAAGCAGGGAATTGAGAGTGTAGAAACTGATTTGGGCGAATACATACAACAATTAGATGGCGAAGCGCCGTACCACATTGTGACACCGGCGATGCATAAAAGCAAGGAAGATGTGGCTAAGCTTTTTGCTGAAAAGCTGGGTACGCCGCCGGATCTTACCCCTGAGCAATTAACGATTGTAGCCCGACATAAACTGCGTGAAAAATATGTGCAGGCGGAAGTTGGCGTAACGGGTGCCAACTTTCTCATCAGCGATATTGGCGGGATTGCTATAACAGAAAATGAAGGCAATGGCAGGTTGAGTTGCGCATTTCCTAAAACGCACATTGCCATTGTGGGAATTGAAAAAGTGCTTCCCACCATGGCTGATCTGGGATTGTTTTGGCCGTTGCTATCCACCTTTGGCACCGGGCAAAAAGTTACGGTTTACAACTCGATTATAACTGGTCCGCGGCAGCCCGGCGAGGTTGATGGACCTGAAGAGATGTACGTGATTTTACTGGACAATGGGCGAACCAACCTGCTGAAAAATCCAGCCACGAGGGAAGCGATGTACTGCATCAGATGTGGCGCCTGCTTAAATGCCTGCCCGGTGTATAAAAACATAGGTGGTCATGCTTATGAAGCTACTTATAGCGGACCGATAGGCAGTGTGATTACACCGCATTTAAATGACATGGACGACTTTAAGCACCTGAGCAATGCTTCGTCTCTTTGCGGCAATTGTACCGAGGTTTGTCCGGTTCGAATTAATATACATGAATTGCTTTTAGAAAACCGGCACGAAGCAGTGGAATTCGGACTAACGTCGTTTAGTGAGAAGATGGCATGGAAGGTTTGGAAAACAGCAAGCCTTAATAGGAAGATGATGAACATGGGTAATGGTCGTTTGAAGAATTTAGTGGTAAATAAGATTTTTACTCCATGGACTGCGCATAGAGGTCAACTGGATTTTAGCCAAAAGACATTCAATGAAATGTGGGACGATAGGAAGCAGTAAAATACTGAACCATGCTGCTGATTTATTCTACTTCAAATACTCCCCGGCTGGCTTACATGGCAACAGAACTGGCGGCGGCGATTGGAATTGAGACTAAATTGACAACCGATATAGCTGAATTTAAACTACATCCCAGTGCGCGGATAAATTACGCTGCTGTACCGATTACCGATAACGAAATACACATAGCGCCTGTCTCACTTTTATTTGAAAGCAATATTCATCCCCAAACAATTAGTGGGTTTAATTACGAGGGCCACTTTGCTTTTTTTAAAACAGAGGGTAATTTCCCTTTCGATGTATTGGCAGCTGCATTTTATTTAATCAGTCGCTACGAAGAATACCTGCCGCATACATTAGATATGTATGGCCGTTTTGCACATGAGAATTCCACGGCCTTTAAAAATGATTTTCTGCAACTGCCACTGGTAAATAGTTGGTTTCGCCAGTTGCAACTTGAAATAGCAGCTAAATTCCTACCTACTGTATTTACGCCTTCGGCATTCCAGTTTATACCAACTTACGATATTGATATAGCATGGAGTTACCTGAATAAAGGATATGCAAGAAATGCAGGTGGTCTTTTCAAATCTTTGTTGAAATTTAAATTTGCTGAAGCTAAAGAAAGGATTGAAGTACTAGTGGGAATAGCCAAAGATCCATTTGACATTTATGGATGGTTGAATGAATTGCATTTAAGTAAGCAACTGCAGCCTATTTACTTTTTCTTGTTAGCACAACAGAATAGAGGTTATGATAAAAACATACCTGTTGCGAATAAAAACTTTCAGCAATTAATCCGCGTTCAATCCGATAAATATGCAACAGGCATTCACCCTTCATGGCAAAGTGGAAACGATGAAAAGCTATTAAAGCAGGAAATTAATCTGTTAAGCCAGTTCGCTAATCGAAAAGCCTACCAAAGCAGGCAACACTATATTAGAATGAAATTCCCCGGCACTTACAGACAATTGTTGGAAGCTGGAATTACCGAAGATTATTCAATGGGCTATGGCAGCATTAATGGTTTTAGGGCTTCTTATTGTTTACCCTTTAAATGGTTTGATGTAGAAAAAAATGAAGTTACTACCCTTACTATTTTTCCATTTTGCTATATGGAAGCCAATTCAATTTTTGAACAGCATTTTACCGCGGATCAGGCGCTAGCAGAAGCCACTCATTACTACAAAGCAGTGAAAGAAGTAAACGGAATGATGATCACGGTTTTCCACAACCATTTAATTACGGCGCAAGAAAATAGAATTAAATGGAGGAGAATGTACCAGCAGTTATTAGACGTACTTACTTCCGTTTAAAGCTTCTATTTACAATATACACGCCCACCAATGTAATTATCGATCCAATAATGATGGTGAAGGTTAGTTGCTCTCCCAATACTACCGCACCAATCATTAGTGCAATAATTGGATTGAAATAGCCATACAGAGAAGCAATGGCTGCAGGTAAGTTTTTCATGGTATAAATTAACCCAACGAAAGCTGCTACAGATCCGATTAAGATTAAATAGCTAACTGCAATCCAGGTTTTGGCTGGTATGTCGGCTAACGAAATATTATTGCCGCTTACTACTGCCATCCCAAAAATTAAAAACGAGCCGATGAACATTTGCCAGCCCATGGCATAATAAGGGTTCATCTGCAATTGTTTCCTGGCAACCAATAGCGTACCGATGCTCCAGGATAAGGTTGACAGAAGAGAAAGCACAACGCCAAAAACATATCCATCCGGATGACTGGTAAATGCATTTTGATAAAACACAAGGCTTAACCCGGCAATGCCCATGATCATTCCAATAACTGTAATACTATTATTAGGATTGTTTTTAAACCAAATCATTTCAATGATCACAACGCATAATGGAAACAGTGTTCCAATTAATGCAGCCATTCCGCTGGGGATATATTTAATGCTCCATGTGGCAATACCATTTGCAAAAACTATCATGAATAATGATAGCACCAGCAGCCATCTTAATTGCGGAAACGTTGGCCACTTCTCACCTTTAATCTTAAAATAGGTTAGGAAAATTAAGCCGGCACAAAACTGCCGGATGTAGGATAATTGCAAACCGGGAACGCCCTGCACACCAATTTTACTTACTACCCATGTGCTTCCCCAAAAAACACTGATCATGCCCAGGGCAAGGTAGGCTTTGGTGTTGTTTGGGCTAGCCGATGGTATTACCGAAGTGTTCAAATTATTTTTATTGGTTTCCATTTACCGAAGTATTGGATTAGATTTTCCGGCTAAACATTCTTCTGAAAACAACAACCTTAATGCTTAAAATGTCGCATGCCTGTAAGCACCATCGGGAGCTTGTTTTCTAGACAGTAATCAATACTATCCTTGTCGCGTATAGAGCCACCGGGTTGGATGAATGCCGATATACCCTCTGCATGTGCAATCTGCACGCAATCATTAAAAGGAAAGAATGCATCAGAAGCCAGCACTGCACCATTTAAATCAAACTTAAACTGCCTGGCCTTTTCAATAGACTGACGCAGTGAATCTATACGGCTTGTTTGGCCGCAACCTTTTCCGATAAGCTGTTTATTTTTAACCAAAGCAATTGCATTACTCTTTAGATGTTTGCACACCAGGTTAGCAAATTGCAGGTCTTGTTTTTCAGCTTCAGTTGTTTCTCTTCCGCCCACTTCTTTCCACTCCGTAAAGTTTCCTTCGTCATTTTGCTGTGTAAGAAATCCATTTGCTACTGATTTTACCTGCGACGTAGCCGGCACCAAATGCGGATGGCACAATAGTAGAATCCTGTTCTTTTTACTTTTTAAAATTTCCATTGCATCCGCATCAAACTGTTGGGCAATTAATACTTCAAAAAATATTTCATTGATGGCTTCTGCTGTTGATTTGTCAACCGTTCCATTGCATACCAACACACCACCAAAAGCACTTTCAGGATCGCCTGCCAATGCTACATCCCATGCTTCGCGTAGGGTGTGGCGCGATGCAATGCCACACACATTGGTGTGCTTGATAATCGCAAACGTTGTCTCGTTAAACTCTTTAATCAATTGTATCGCGGCATCAATATCTACCAGGTTGTTGTACGATATTTCTTTGCCGTGCAGTTGGGTAAACACCTTATTCAGATCACCATAAAATATCGCTTGCTGATGTGGATTTTCACCGTAGCGAAGCGATTGCTGATGCGTGGATTGTATGGTTTGCAAGGGCTTGTCTGCATTAAAATAATTGCTGATCGCAATGTCATATTTCATTACCACCTCAAAGGCACGCGCTGCAAAATGTTTGCGCTGTTCTATTGTAGTATTTGCTTCCTGTTCTACCAGCAATGTTTCCAACGCACTGTATTGTTCTTTTGCGGCTACTACCAATACATCACGAAAGTTTTTGGCCGCCGCCCTTATCATGGATGGGCCACCAATATCTATCTTTTCAATAATCAGTTTCTCTTCGTTTGTCGAGGCAAGCGTCTCTTCAAAAGGGTAGAGGTCTACAATCACCAAATCAATCTCAGGTATATTGTAAGCACGCATTTCCTGCAAGTCTTGTTCATTGTCTCTCCTGCCAAGAATGCCACCAAACACCGATGGGTGTAGCGTCTTTACCCGTCCACCAAGTATAGACGGAAATGAAGTAATGCTTTCAACCGGCACACAAGGAATGCCGAGGTCTTTTATAAATTTTTCAGTACCTCCGGTAGAGTAAATAACCACGCCTAGTTTGTGCAGTTGTTGTACAATGGTGTCCAGTCCACCGTCTTTATAAAAAACAGAAATAAGTGCCGATTGAATTTTTTTTTGCATTGCAACAAAGATTGAGTTGATAATATTTTGGTGGCAAGCATTGTAACTCCGGTTAAGCACTATTGCGACGCTCCGTTCATCTGAAGTAATACTATGGAGCAATCTAAGTGCGTCAGTACTGCATTCATTCTGAACCATTAAACCGGCTTACAACTCCATTACAAAAGCACCTTTATCGGGTGTGGAATGGTGGCGCAAATGTAGGCTGTCGCAATCTTTTTTCCAGAGGTTAATTTTCCATTGCGGGTTAGAAGCGTCAAACACATATTGGTCGCAATCAAAAGTTTTATGCAGGTTGCTAATGTAGATTTTAGGGTTATTAGCCAGCACAATTACATCCACCTTAATCTTTTTCGCGCTTACAAACTTTTGCGGCTTGTCAATTACCAGCAACTTCTTTTCATTAAAATGTATGAAAGGATGTTTGAAAGAAAGAACCGGCAATAATTCCGACGATTGAATACCAAAGTTGATACGCGCCGGCTTCAGATGAAAGTTCTGTAGCATTGGTTCTGACGCTACAATAGCATCACCAACAAACTGGTTGCTACGTGCGTAGATAAAGTCGATGGCATGGTGTTGTGGAATGTTATAGATCACCACTTTACTGCTATTGACAAGGCTGTAGCTTTCCAATTTGTTGACCGCCACAAGCGTCAGTATCAACAAGCCTGCAATGGGCAAACCCACTTTCCATTTGCGTAGCAACCAACAGCCAAGTGCGGTAGTAACCAGGAAGATCAGCCATGCTTGCAACAGGTTCACCTGCACATTATCGTACAGAGCATAAGGTACCTGGTCAACCTTACGAATGAATGTATTCATAAGCCAAATGAAAAGCGAACAAGCTTGACCTGCATACTGCGCAACAAAAGCTATTGGTGATACAGCAATCAGTATTAGCTCGAGCGTAAGTATAATGGTAGAAAGTGGAACGGCTACAAAATTGCTCACCATAAACAACAACGGAAACTGGTGGAAGTAATAAAAGATTAGCGGGCTCGTAAGTACCTGCGCCGACAGCGTTACAGCGCTCAGTTGCCATAGGCTGTCCATTAGCTTGTTTTTTACAAACACCAGCTTGTAAATGGGTTGCATAAAAACCACAATGCTTAGCACCGCAGTAAACGATAATTGAAAACCAACATCCCACAACACAAATGGATTGTTGCAAAGCATTACAAATGCTGCAGCGGCAAGTGTGTTGTAAATAGATCCTTTTTTGTTGAGCAAATCACCAAGTACGATGCCGGTGAACATCACTGCCGACCGTACAATAGACGCTGCACCACCCGCAACAAGCGCAAAAATCCAAAGCACCGACAATATCACAACTGCTTTAAGTATTCGGTTGCGCAGAGTTGGTTTAATCCACTTTAGCAGTATGGCTAGTATGCCGTATATCATGGCCAGGTGCATACCCGAAATAGCAATAATGTGTACTACTCCAGTGTTGCTATAGGCTTGTACCAAATCTTTATCAAGGTCGTTCCTATAACCAATCAAAAGTGCCTCCGCCACGCCACTCTCTTCGGGGCCCGTTATGTATGTTTGTAGTACGCCAATCACATATTGCCGGATGTCTATCAGCAATCTTGTTACATCGCTTGACGTGCTGGCTGGCAAAATCTTGTACTCTCCCGTCTTTAAATAAACCTGGTGGGTTATCCCTTTAAATAAATTAAAACGGGCATAATCAAACGCACCAGGATTACCAGAGTTCTTTATGGGCTGCAGTGGTTTGATGAAAAGAATCTTGCTTCCATAATCTAAAGGCGGCGCAGCCGAATCTTTCTGTAGGTAAACAATCAATTCACCCTGCACTTGCTGCCATGCTCCATTCGATTGTACAAATTGAATGCTTGCATCTGCTTTAAACGACTTTGGTTTAGTAACAGGTGGTTCTAGTAGCGAGATGATAACAGCACCAGAATCTTTATAGTGGTGACCAACCCAATCAGCATGATTTCGACTGTCTTTACCGTATGTGAGCAGCATTGCCAAAGCAATGATGCTGATGTTAATTGCTGCTCCCTGCACCCATCGTAAGGTATAGCCAATATTGATGTGTAGTAAAGAAATGATGAGTGAAATAAAAACGCTGATGACAAGTAGAGGAACTGATAAAGTGGGCTCTATTTTCAAATACCATTGCAGTAGTATACCAATTAAAAATGGAATGACTATTCTTACGAAAGGCATCTTCTTCCAGATATAAGGCACCCGGTGCGCTAGCATTTACAGTGTATTAATAAAAGTTTGCGGCCTGCTAATTCCTCAATCAAGGTAGAGCTCAAACGTTCATTTTGCAAACACATAAGAAGGATAAAATATACGGACTATTCATCTTCGTCCCAATCGCCTAATCCTTTACGCACCAACACATAAGGTTCGTTGGTGCAATCCACAACAGTAGAAGGGCTCATGCCACCAATGCCACCATCAATCACCATATCAACCAGCTTTCCAAAATTTTCATACATCAATTCTGGATCTGTATAATCTTCTACCATGTCGCCCGGTAGCGATGCACTTAGAATGGGATGCCCAAGCGATTCAACTATCTGCAAGGGGATATTGTTGTTGGGAATACGTAAACCGACAGTGCTTTTTTTACTTTGTAAAATCTTCGGCACTTCTTTACTGGCGGGTAGTATGAACGTGTAGGGTCCGGGTAAATGTTCCCGTAGCATACGGTACAATGGTGTAGATATCTGCCGGGTAAACTTGCTCATGTAAGCCAGGCTATGGCACACAAAGCTGAGCTGTGCCTTTTGTGGATCCACCTGCTTTATTCGGCAAATGCGTTCGATCGCCTTTGGCTTGTAAATATTACATCCCAGGCCATAAATGGTATCAGTAGGGTAAATGATAATACCGCCATCCAGCAAGCATTCTACTACTGCTTTTATTTGCCTGGGCTGTGGGTCTTGTGGATGAATATGAATTAACATGATTGATGCAAGGTTGTAAATAAACAGTTGTACAATTTTTATTCCTGTAAATATTTTTTACTTCTTGCAATCTAACGCTACGTGTCCATGTTCATACTTCACTTGCAGTTGACGACGGCAATCCAAATATTAAAATAATTTAAGGATGCAATCATTTTTACTTGTACCACATCAAACTCAATGGTTTCTAAAAAAGTTGATGTGTTTTTAATCTACATATCAAGGTTATATATGATCAGCAAAAGTTGAACCCTTGCAGTTTGAGCTAAGCTATTCTATATTTAGTCCTCGTTTCTCCTTTTATCCTTGAAATTCCGACCACACTTACTTGCCTCCAAACTGTAAAGAGCAAACTAACTATATGGCTATATTAGATGCCAATTCAGCGATCGGAAGAATTGTTGTAAAGGGGAAATTTCTGTATCGCGGCAAAAAAAAATTTTACATCAAAGGGGTCACCTATGGCACTTTTGCTCCGGATGAGCACGGTCATCAGTTTCCATCTATTGAAGTAATAGAACAGGACCTGCAACTTATGGCGGTCAATGGTTTTAACTCCATCAGAACCTACACTGTTCCTTCTAAAGAATTAATGGACATTGCTGCAAAAAACCACCTGCAGGTTATGGTGGGCTTACCCTGGGAGCAGCACATCACATTTTTAGACACTAAAGAAAGGCAGGAAGATATCATTCGCCGCGTTCGCGAAGGGGTATGCGCAAGCGCTGGTCATCCGGCAATACTCTGCTACACTATAGGAAACGAAATACCAGCCCCCATTGTAAGGTGGTATGGTAAAGAAAAGATTGAAAGGTTTTTAAAGAAGCTGTACAAAGCGGTGAAGGATGAAGCACCCGGCGCGTTGGTTACTTACGTAAATTATCCAACCACAGAATATCTCGATCTGAGCTTCCTTGATTTTGATTGTTTCAATGTATACCTGGAAACTCCTGAAAAGCTAAGCAAGTACATATCCCGTTTACATAACCTGGCCGGAAATCGCCCATTGGTATTGGCGGAGATCGGGCTTGATAGCATGCGCAACGGCTTAGAGAAGCAAAGTGAAGTATTGCAGTGGCAAGTAGAAACCATTTTCGGAAAAGGATGTGCGGGCATGTTTGTATTTGCCTGGACAGACGAGTGGTGGCGAGGTGGGTTTGAAATTGAAGACTGGGATTTTGGGCTCGTGGATAGAGATAGAAATGCAAAGCCAGCCTTAAAAGATGTATCTGCTGCTATGCGCGAATTACCAGTATCTCTGAAGCACTATACCCCGTCCTTTTCAGTGGTTGTTTGTACTTACAATGGTTCGGCCACTATTAAGGATACATTAGAAGGATTAAAACAATTACGCTATCCCAATTATGAAGTGATTGTTATAAATGACGGTTCGAGAGATAATACTGCAGAAATTGTTCGACAATATGAGCAGGTAAGATTAATCACTACATCTAATTGCGGATTAAGCAGTGCCCGTAACACCGGTATGTATAATGCCACGGGCGAAATCATTGCCTACATTGATGACGATGCTTATCCCGATCCACATTGGTTGCACTACCTGGCTTATGCATACACACACTCCACCCATGGTGGTATGGGCGGACCTAACATTATTCCGGAGGAAGATGGACTAATTGCCACTTGTGTGGCCAATGCACCCGGAGGTCCGGTGCATGTGTTAGAAACAGATGAAATTGCCGAACACATCCCAGGTTGTAATCTTTCAGTGCGAAAAGATGTGTTAATGAAAATCGGCGGGTTCGATCCTATTTACCGATCTGCCGGTGATGATGTAGATGTGTGCTGGCGAATACAGGAAGCAGGATACACCATAGGCTTTCATCCTTCAGCACTGGTGTGGCACCACAGAAGAAATTCATTGAAAGCATATTGGAAGCAACAAAAAGGCTACGGTAAAGCTGAGGCATTACTTGAAGCAAAGTGGCCAGAGAAGTATAATGGCTTCGGACACCTTACCTGGGCAGGAAGGATTTATGGGAGCGGGTTTACGCTGCCGATAAAAACCAAACGCGACAAAATATTTCATGGTACATGGGGAAGCGCACTCTTCCAAAGTGTTTATCAACCTGCAGATGGCCTTCTCAATTGCATTCCGCTAATGCCTGAGTATTATTTATTTACAGGATTAGTAGGTATACTGGGAATGGTTGGATTTTTCTGGCCTCCACTTATATGGATGTGGGCTTTATTTACGCTCTCGGTCTCCACCATTATAGTGCAGGCGGTTATAAGCTCACTAAAAAATCATTCACTTACTAAAGAACAGCAGGCTAATTGGAGATACAGGTGGCTTATTACCCTATTCCATATTGTACAGCCACTCGCAAGATTAAGTGGAAGGATAAAGCATGGCTTAACCCCCTGGCGAAAACGCGGTGCAAAAGGAAGCATTTCGAAGCTTTCCTTGTCAAGGAACAAAACGCTTACACATTGGTCGGAAGCCGCATGGAAAGCAAACGAAACCTGGTTAGAAGAAATAGAATCTAACTTGATAACGCTAAAGGCCAGAGTAAAAAGAGGCGGTGATTTTGATCGCTGGGATTTGCAGGTTCGTAGTGGATTGTTTACCACAGCAAACGGTATACTAACGGTAGAAGAGCATGGTGCTAATAAGCAATTCGTGAAAATGAAATATCACGTACGGCACTCGTGGAGCATTCTATTCTTTTTAGCAGCTCTGATTAGTATAGATGTAGCAGCTGCTTTAGAACATGCATATGCTGCTTTTGCGGCTTTGTTGTTTTTTACTTTGATGGTAATTGTGAAATATGTTTGGGACGTAGTTGGCGTAGTTGGGTGCGTACAACATGCATTTGATGAATTAACGAAGTTGCCGGAAACTGAGCCAAAACTAACAATCGTAAAAAGCGAGTATGATAATACAAAACTTTTAATTATTGAAAATACGGCCACTTCTGAAAAAGGTATGCAAATGAAAAGTGAGTTATAATGGAAAGGTTGAGAATAGTGGTTGGAGGATATATTGGGCTGTACCCTACCGGGGGAGCTACATGGGATTATATACAATATCCTTTAGGTTTAAAGATGCTTGGCCATGATGTGTATTATATTGAAGACACAGGGCAGTACCCGGTATTTCAAAAAGGCAAAGATGCATGGGATGACGCTACATCCTGCGTAGCTTATTTAAAAGAAGCAATGGATTTTTTTGGTTTAAAGGATAAATGGGCATATCGGGATGCAGCTTCAGGAAAAACATTTGGAATGAGTGAAGGTCAAATTTTGGAAATCTGCAAGTCTGCAGACATCTTCATCAATATATCATGTTCTACTTTTCCAAGAGAAGAATTTATGAAAATTCCAAAACGGGTTCTTATAGATTCTGACCCTATGTTTACACAAGTACAATATGCTTTGGAATTAGAGGGTGGATTAGAAGCATCGGTGTGGAGTACCATAAAAATGCTTCAGGAGCATAACTACATTTTTACTTTTGGCGAGAATATAGGAGCAACCGATTGCCGTATACCTTTATTTGAATTTAAATGGAACACTACAAGGCAACCTATATGCATTGAAAAATGGCAAAGCGATCGCTCGTCATACGGCACTGCATTTACCAGTATAATGAACTGGTCGGGTAGAAAGAAGCTTGAATATGCAAATGAAACATGGGGACAAAAGGATGTTGAATTCGAAAGGTTCAAAGAAATTCCAAAGCTTTCACATGAGTCATTATTTGAGGTTATTATGAACCGGAATCTTAAAATTGAAAGTTCTTTCGATGAAGTTGGTTTACGGAAGTTAGGCTGGAAAATTTTGGATCCTTCCACTACAATTCCTTCACCTTCTGACTACCAAAATTTTATTTGGAATTCATTTGGCGAACTAAATGTTGCTAAAGAAACTTATGTAAAAGCGAACACCGGTTGGTTTTCATGTAGATCGGCTTGTTACCTGGCAGCAGGTAAGCCTGTCATAGCGCAGGATACCAGGTGGTCAAAATATATACCTTCCGGCGAAGGCTTGTTTGCATTTGATGATATTGATAATGTAATGGAAGCAATAGAGCAAGTAAAAAGTGATTACAAAAGACATTCTTCTTTTGCTAAAGAAATTGCATCTCAATATTTTGACAGCAATGTTGTGTTGCAGCAATTGCTGAATAAAATAAGCTGAATAGAAATGGACAACAGGCCAAACAATATTTTTAAACTGCTGGTACCAGGTCAAAAGTTGCAGGATGACTGGTGCGATTTTCCAATCCCATTAAATATGGAAGTTGGTGAAAATTCGGTTGTTGATACATCTGCATGCTTCAAACAGTTTTTTTCTACTAAGCCTGTTGCGTTACGGATAGGCTCTAATGTAACCATCAGAAGTTCTACACTGGCAACCGAACCCAATGCATCTATTGAAATCGGTGATTATACCTACATATCCTTTGCCTCCATTGCCAGTAGTTGCAGCATTTCAATTGGCAATTATGTTTGTATCGCAGGTGGAGTAAATATTGTTGACAGTGACTTTCACCCGATAACGCCTGCAGATAGATTGACAGATACAATAGCAATATCGCCTGTTGGAGATAAACGATACCGTCCAAAATTTATTTCTGATCCGGTAATCATTGAAGATGAAGTTTGGGTTGGGTACAATGCTACCATTTTAAAAGGGGTACGAATTGGCCAGGGTGCTATCATTCAACCGGGGTCTGTTGTTTTGCAAGATGTTCCCGCTTATGCAACAGTATCAGGTAACCCTGCTAAAATTATAACTCAGCAACATGCTCGGTGATCTTGCTCAACCAATTGTGAAAGATTTAGAGGGAAATCAATTCATAGAATTTGATTGGTTTTCGATGCCGATACCTAAGAATTTGGAAGCAGGTGATAAAGTATATCTTGACACCATGTACTCTTTTGCCGGTTATTATTCCAAGCAACCCATAGGTTTTAGTATGGGTTATGCTTCTGGAAATTATCTCCACAGTCATTTTATTATAGGTGAACAGGCGAGTGTAGTTATTGGAAAATATGTTGTTTTAGAAGCTATGTCTATTATGGCAAATGATACCGTAGAGATTAGAGACCATTGTATGTTTTCATGGGGCTCAAAAATTGTGGATGACTGGCTGGATGATTCACATACATCCGGAGACCGAAGAAAGATGCTGGAGCAATTGGCACATTCTAAAAACAGGTACCTCGATATTGGAGCATGTGAGCCCATTGTAATTGAAGAGAATGTGTGGGTAGGTTTTGATGCCGTGGTGATGCCAGGGGTAAGGTTAGGTCGAGGGTCTGTAGTTGCTTGCAAAACCATAGTGACCGAAGATGTTCCACCTTATGCTGTTGTAGTAGGAAATCCGGCCCGCATTGTAAAATATTTAGAACCTGATGACACGCCAGTAATAAAAGCGGCAGCCATAAAAATGTTTTCCTGACAAACATCACAACTTGAATTATACAAACACACAAATATTAAAGCGAACACTCAAGCAGGCGCAGCCATTCTGGCGGCAAATTGCGTTGATGTTTTTGTTGATGTTGCTCGCATCACCTATTGCATTATTTAAGCCTTATGCGCTAAAGCTTTTAATTGATTCTGGCTTTGGCAATCAACCTTTGCCGCCATTCATCCGTTTCTTTTTTCCAGATGATTTTGACTTCGGTTTTTCCTCAGTCATTTTTATTGCGGCGGGTCTTTACGTTTTAATCGCTTTGATTGAGAACACGATTAACATGTTTGAGTGGATTATAGAAACGTATGCAGGAGAAAAACTTGTACTTAGTTTTAGAACAACACTTTTTAACCACATACAACGCTTATCAATTGCCTACCACGATCAAAAAGGATCTTCTGATGCACTGTACCGGTTACAATGGGATACGGTAGCCATCCGCACATTTTTACTTACAAACCTTTCTCCGCTCATTTCATCCATTTTCACACTTGTCTGCATGGTTGCAGTCATGTTCACCATCAATTGGGTATTTGCTGCTATTGCGCTGTGCATCATGCCGCCACTTTTTTTTCTTATCCGTTTTTCTACCAAGAGAATGAAGAAGGGTTGGAACCAGGTAAAGGAAGATGAAAGTGTAGCGATGTCTGTTGTGCACGAAGTATTGAGTTCTTTGCGAGTTGTAAAAGCTTTTGGGCAAGAGGAAAGCGAAGGTCACCGGTTTGCATCAAAATCGGGGAGGGCAGTTAACGGACATATGAAAATGGCGTGGTTCGGTGCAGGTTTTTATTTTATAGTTGGGATGACCTTTGCGATTGCCACAGCATCATTCTTATACTTAGGCGCTGCGTACATTCAAAGTGGTAAAATGACCTTAGGTGAGCTTACACTTTTGCTTGCATATATAGCACAGATTTTTGGCCCGCTACAAAGCATTAGTAAAAAACTTAACGATGTTCAATCTTCCATCTCAAGTCTTGAGCGTGTATTTACTTTATTAGATCACGAGCAAGAAGTAGAGGAAACAGAACATCCACTTCCAATGTCAAAATCAAAAGGCGCATTTCAATTCTCTGAAGTTGGTTTTTATTATCGTAAGGAAAAACCAATCCTGAACGGTATTTCATTTACTATAAACCCAGGTGACAGGGTTGGTATAATGGGATCGACAGGATCAGGCAAAACCACCATGATCAGTCTTTTGATGCGTTTCTATGATGCAAAGGAGGGAACCGTTTTAATTGATGGAACCGACATCCGAAAATTTCGCCTTGCAGACTACCGCAACCAATTCAGTATAGTGTTGCAGGATCCCGTTTTATTTTCAACCACGATAAAGGAAAATATCAGGTATGGAAAACCTGGTGCCTCAGAGGAACAGATAGTTGAAGCAGCTAAATCTGCTAATGCACACGACTTTATAATGCGTAGTAAAGATGGTTATGAAACTATGGTGGGCGAAAGAGGAATGCAGCTATCAGGAGGAGAGCGGCAAAGGATTTCGCTTGCAAGAGCTTTTATAAAAAATGCACCCGTGTTGATATTAGATGAGCCTACAAGTTCATTGGATATAAAAACAGAATCGCAGATAATGGAGGCAATGGAGCGTTTGATGGAAGGGCGAACCAGCTTTATGATTACTCACAGGTTAGATACATTGCGTACCTGCAATGTTATCCTGCATTTGGAGCATGGAAAACTAATTGATGTTGCAAGGGATTATGACCTCAGGCAGCTGGAAGAAAAAAAATTAACTGTACTAAACCAGCTTTAGCTGAATATGAGAATAGCACTTGTATCGCAGGAGTATCCTCCTGAAACGGCTCGTGGTGGTATAGGTTCTCAGACTTATGCTAAAGCAAAGGGATTGACCGCGCTGGGTCATGAAGTATATGTGATTAGCCGCAGCACCAACTCCTACAGGATTCAAAAAGAAGTTGATGGGGTGCATGTAATTCGTATTCCGGGAATGGAGCAGCAAATACCGGAAATGACAGAAATTGTAGAATGGCTCACACATAGCACAGTGGTAGCCGTCGAAATAGAAAAGCTTCACAGCGAATCACCTTTTGATTTGATTGATTTTCCTGAATGGGCAGCGGAGGCTTATGTGTACCTGCTTAATAGAACTAAATGGAAAAGAATACCTGCAGTGGTTCAATTGCATGGACCATTAGTCATGCTGGCGCATACACTAAATTGGCCTGATAAGGAAAGTATTTTTTATAAAGTTGGAACGCAAATGGAAGCTACTTGTGTGCAGTTAGCAGATGCAGTTTATTCATCAAGTAATTGTTCAGCACAATGGATCAGGGATCATTATCAGACAACAACAGATGATATACCTGTGCTTCATTTGGGAATTGACACGAAGGTTTTCGCTCCACAAGATTTGCCTAAATATGAAAGACCAACAATTGTATTCGCAGGTAAGCTTGTGCAAAATAAAGGAGTAGAGGAATTGGTTGATGCCGCTATTTACCTGGCAAAAGAAATTGATGGTTTGCAACTTCGGCTACTGGGTAGAGGTGACGAGAATATGGTCCGGAAATTAAAGGCAAAAAAAGGTGCATTAGGTGTTCTGCATTTTGAAGGGTTTGTGTCAAATGATCTGCTCCCTGAAGAATTATCCAAAGCCCATGTATTTGCCGCACCTTCTTATTACGAAGGCGGGCCCGGCTTTGTATACCTGGAAGCGATGGCATGTGGGCTTCCGGTTATTGGATGTAGTGGAAGTGGAATAGAAGAAATAATTGAAGACGGTGAAAATGGATTTCTTGTTCCGCCACGAAATGTAGATGCACTGATTTACACTTTGCGAAAATTATTTTCTGATAAGCACCAGTTGAATATTATGGGAGAGAAAGCAAGAGCATTTGCCGTGCGTAATGCAGACACCAATACATGTGTGCGTACACTCGAAACTTTTTATTATTCAGTAGTTCAGCAAATGAAGATGGCCAAGCTATGAGTTTAGTAGCAGCAACTAATATTAGCTACGATATATTACACCACTTTGATGATGGATTGATTTCTCCTGTTCGTTGGGATAAACTGGTAGAAGAATCCTGCGCATCAGTTTTCATGACATGGCATTATCAAAAAGCATGGTGGAAAGCTTTTGGAAGAGGTAAACTCATTATAGTTGTTGCCCGGAAGGGTACTGATATTATTGCCATAGCTCCGTTGTTTGAAGATGCAGGAATGATATATTTTGTAGGTTCGGGAGGTTCCGACTATTTGGATTTTATTGGAGATGTGGAGCAAGAGCAATTGCTGCAGAAGATGCTTACCACAGCAATAAAAGGAGCTGATAATTTTTTGGGTTTCCTGTTTTATCATGTACAGAAGTCATCCCAAAAACTGCAGTTATTTACAAGGGTTGCCAATGAGTTAGATCTCATGCATTGTTTTGAAGGAGAGCAATCAGCACCTTTTCTTTCCATCAAAGATTTTCCTGAGAAAACCTTAGCAGCCACAAGAAAGAAAAGCCTTTTGCGTCACGAGGCATGGTTTATAAAATATGGTGAATTGCAGGTACAGCATAGCTCCACTTCTAAAGAGATACTTCCACAGCTTACAGATTTTTTTGAACAACATAAACGAAGATGGGAATCGACACCATTTCCAAGTCTTTTTAATGATGAAAAGCAATGCTTGTTTTATAAAGAGCTTTCAAAAGCTGCTGATGACACGGGTCATATTCATTTCACAACAGTGAGGTATAAAGACAAACCAATTGCCTATCATTTTGGCTTCTTTTTTTGCACCCAGTTTTTATGGTATAAACCAAGTTTTGCTGTAGAATTCTCAAAGCAATCCCCTGGCGAGGTATTGCTTCGCAACCTGTTGTTATATGCAATAGAAATTGGAGCAGATATGTTCGACTTTGGCTTAGGTGACGAAGCATTCAAACAACGATTTGCTACAGGAACGAGATCAGTGATTAATATAGGTCTATACCCTAAAACTAATGGTAAATGAATATTTTGGTAGTAGCACCTCACCCCGATGATGAAGCCATTGGTTGTGGTGGAACTATTTGCAAACACATTGCAGAAGGGTACACCGTGAATGTAATATTTCTTACTTCGGGAGAAAAGGGTGGCCATGGCAAAAGTGAAGAAGAAACCATACTAATAAGAGAAGAGGAAGCTAAAAACGCTGCTGCTATCCTGGGGATACAACATATTGAATTCTGGAAACAACCTGATGGTAGCTGTAAGGCAAACAAGCACAATGTTGAAAGGATGATGAAAAAGCTGAAGACCTTTAAACCGTCATTTATCTTTGTAACACATGACAATGAACAGCACCCGGATCATAAGGCAGCAGCCCAAATCATTAAAAAATCAGTTCCGCTCTCCACATTGAAAAAGAAGCCCGTAGTGTACATGTATGAGGTATGGACTCCGCTTTCCTCAATGGATCATATTGTAGATATTTCGGATTATGTTGAAGCAAAGAAATGGGCCATACTTGCGCATAGAAGCCAATGCGATGTATTGAAATTTCACGAATCTGCATTGGCTCTTAATCGTTACCGCGGCGAAATGCATAGCTGGCCCGGTGGTGACTATGCTGAAGTATTTAAATTAATGAAGCTATGATTTACCACATATACGCCAACCAATCTAACATTGGGGATTGGTTATCGGCCAAAGGCATACAAAAGCTGTTAGGTGACAGAGAAATAACAGAATGCTTCTGCGATGAACCTTTTGTAGGCGAAACTATGGAGGTGTTGAAAAATGCGACAAAGGATGACCTTATTGTAATTGGTGGTGGTGGCCTTTTAATGGATTATTTCATTCCTTTCTGGCAGGCATTCCAATCAATTGCAGAACGAATTCCTTTCGTGATTTGGGGTATTGGTTATTGCGATATCAAGCATGAGCTTTCATTACCACCCAATAAACTGATAGAACAAATTGTAAATAAAGCCCGGCTGTGCATTGTAAGGGATGAATTATCACGGTCATACCTGCCATATGCTTCACTGCCCGATCCTATTCCATGTCCAAGTTTAAATATAGTAACTATGGTGATTGAACTAGGTAAAGACATTTTACATGCAGTAAATTATACCACCGTAACACCAGGGGCTTATGAAATCATGTGTGACATAACTAAAGGCTATGCTCAGGAGAACGATATAACCTATCGTGAAACGAATAACCTGGTATCAAAAGGTGGAGAAGCTGAGATGGAAAATATTCTCTCGATATACAGGCAATCTAAAATTGTAGTCAGCTCTGCACTGCATGGATGCATAATTGCAGTTGCAATGGGGTTGAAAGTAATTGCTGTTTCCGGTGATAGAAAGATTGACGAATTTATGAAAGCAGTAGGGCTTGGCGAATGGGTGTTGAATTATAATGAAGCGCATTTGTTAAATGAAAAGTTGCAAATTGTCGACAAGCAATTTCTTGATTTCAACTTATTGGAATCTATAAGCAAACAAAATTGGGAGATTGGCAGAACCATCCGGGGTATTATTTAGTAAAAAATTTGCGGTCCAAAACTTTACAACCCCTCCAACCTCGGATTTATAAAATTATTCAGCTTACTTCCAAACCGGTAGTTTATACCAAAGCCGGAGAAGATGGTATAGTCGGTGGCTATCTGGCGTCGACGGGTGAGTACGTCTTGCTCAGTGGCTTTACCTTTTACTAAAAATACCTGGTCTCTTACGATACTGCCACTGGTGTATAGGTATAAGGACAACCCACCTGTTACCCGCACACTCATATTGATGTTGAGTGAAAGGTTATCTAACGATGGATCGTGAAAATAACTGGTGTACTTCAAGGCTGATCCAAGGTTGCCCCACCGTTTGTTTAGTACAAGATTTGCTTGCGCAAAATGGCCATATAGCTGCTCTTCGGTTTTAAAGTAGATGGTTGTGTCGTAATAAGTATTTAATCGTGCATCTACGCCATAGCTGATGGTAAACAATCGAGTGTTTACATCTGAGTATGGAAAGATCGAATACTCGAAGCCTAATCTACCATTAATCCTTTGTTTGTTGTTGTTGAATGTATTGTTGCTGTACGACAGCTTGTATCCCATTCCCCAATGCTTGCCCAGCGATTTAATGAGAGAATGATTGAATTCATAATTGGAGTTAATCACTTCAAAGTTGATGTTGCTGCCATTGTCTTCGTACCGATAGATATATTGGTTATAACCACCAAAAGCTGAAACGTTGATCCTGCTTTTTTCCGTAACCCTGTTAGCATTGATGTAGCTACTGCCATTCAGGCTGCGGTAAACTTGCTCTGCATTAAAAGTGCCATCTATCCCTACCCTAAATACCCAATAGTTCCATGGATCTTTTTGGTTCGGATCCATTACCGCCTGTTTCTTTTTCTCCTCCATTTTCATATCTACTTCTATCAGCCTGGCATAAGGGGTTCGGGCAAGAAAACCCAATAACCCAATCTTGATCATGCGAATCAGTTCAATCCGTATTTCAGCATTAGTGGCATTGGGTTCTGCATTAAAGCTGTAGGTCTCCTGTTCTTTATCATACCTGTTTTGCCCAAAAAAAATCAACTGGTAATTGCTGCTGCCATTTCCATTTTTTACTGCAGTTATCAATACATGCACATCTGCCGCTAGCTGGTCATTTAGGTACTCAACTACTTTTATTTCGTTTCTGATGAAGTTGAAATCGCAGCTCACATTGCTGCAGTCTATAAATACTTTTAGTTTGCCGGGTGCTTCCTGTGCAGGTAGCAGGTTGCCAATAGTAAGGAGTAGTATCAGCAAAAGTTTTGGTTTCATAAGGGCAGGGTACGGTAGGGTTTCTTTAAATATACGATTGCAATTGCTATCGTTAAGCTGCACAATTGGTGGTAATTGGAGTAAAAGCCTAATGTAAATACTTAGAATTTTGGGTATTGTTTCTGGAGACTTAAATACTATGGCAAAAAAATTACTGAAAATCAATTGCTTATAAGTGCTTGATAAAAAATACTTTGCAAAAAGCTTTTGTGTTCCACATCCTGCCCATACCTTCGCCGCCCCTAACAAGGGATTATTTAAAATCCGGTGGGATAGCGCCGGTAAAACAAAAACACAGAACAATGAGCAAACTACATTTCACAACCAAAAGTGCGAACGAGGCTACCGTGACACGTAATTGGTACGTTGTTGACGGTACTAATCAAACCGTTGGACGCATTTGTGCTAAAATCGCGGCAATTCTTCGAGGTAAGAATAAGGCGTACTACACTCCACACGTTGACTGTGGTGATTTCGTAATTGTAACCAATTGCGACAAGGTTAAATTCACGGGTAACAAAATGGACGAGAAAGTTTACCTGAACTATTCTGGTTACCCAGGTGGTCAGAAAGAAGAAGTAGCAAAAGATCTTTTGAAACGTCGCCCTGAGGTGATTGTTGAGAGAGCAGTGAAGGGCATGCTTCCAAAAAATCGCCTAGGCCGCAAAATGTATAAAAAACTTTTTGTGTACGCTGGCGATAAGCATCCGCATACTGCACAACAACCTAAGGAACTAAAATTCTAAACCCCTCCCAGCCCACCGCAAGGAGGGCAGAAAGAGAGGATTTGAACGTTCAAATTTTCAAATTTTCAAATTTTCAAATTTCCCATAATGGAAAAGCAAAAAAACGCAGTTGGTCGCCGTAAAGAAGCCGTTACACGTGTTTTCTTAAGTCGCGGCGAAGGCAAAATCATCATCAACGATAAGGATTACAAAGCATACTTTCCGCTGGTTTATTTACAAAACCAGGTAGAGCAGCCTTTGAATATTGTTGAAGGAACAGACAAATTTGACATCAAGATAAACGCAACAGGCGGTGGACTCAAAGGACAAGCAGAAGCTGCAAAGCTTGGTATTGCCCGTGCCCTAATTGAATACAATCCTGAAGTGCGTCCTGCATTAAAAGCAGCAGGTTTACTAAAGCGTGATCCACGTAGTGTAGAGCGTAAAAAACCAGGTAAGAAAAAAGCAAGAAAGAGCTTCCAGTTCTCTAAACGTTAATTGGTTTGTGGTCTATGGTTTCGGGTTGTTCAACCTCAGGAACTGCGGCCCGTCATCGGAACAAGAAACAAGAAACTTAAAACACGAAACTTTAAATAATGGAAAATAACACTTCACTACAACAGCAACTTCTGGAGGCCGGCGTTCACTTTGGTCACCTGAAGAAGAAGTGGAACCCAAAGATGTTGCCTTACATCTTTGCTGAGAAAAAAGGTATTCACATCATCGACCTTAACAAGACGGTAGAAGGTCTGCAGGAAGCGGCGGCTGCCATGAAATCTATTGCTAAAAGCGGTAAGAAAATCATGTTTGTTGCTACTAAAAAGCAAGCGAAAGAAATCGTAACCGAAGCTGCACAGCGTGTAAACATGCCTTACGTAACCGAGCGTTGGTTAGGTGGTATGTTAACCAACTTCAATACCGTTCGTAAGAGCGTGAAGAAGATGCAGAGCATTGAAAAAATGCTGGCTGACGGAAGCGCAGAAAGCCTTACTAAAAAAGAGCGTCTAACACTTACCCGCGACAAAGAAAAAATGGAAAAAGTTTTAGGTGGTATCGCCCAATTGGGTCGTGCCCCGGCAGCTTTATTCCTGGTAGATATAGGACATGAGCATATTGCCCTTGCTGAAGCAAAGCGTTTAGGCGTTACTACTTTCGGCATGGTGGATACCAACTGCGATCCTAACAAAGTTGATTTCTCTATCCCTGCTAACGACGATGCTACAAAGTCTGTTGCCATCATTACCAACTACATTGCCGCTGCTATCGCAGAAGGTTTGGCTGAGCGCCAGGCTTCTAAAGACGACGACAACGTAGATGATGTAGACAACGATGCAGAAAAGAAAGCAGCCCGTTTACAAGCAGAGGCAGAAGCTGAAGCAGCACGTGGTGGTGGTCGTGGACGTGGCGGAAACGCAGGTCCGGGCGGTCAGCCTAAGCGTCGTGTACCAGGTGGAGCAAGCCGTCGTCCGCAAGGTGGTGGTGGGCCGAGGTAAGTTGACAAGTGATCGGTTGAGTAGGTGATTAGTAAGAATAATTATGTACCCGGCAGATAACTGATTTCAGCTTTACTTGCGTCGCACGCTTGTACTTTTTGTTATAGCTGAACAACTAACATTGATACACTAACTCCCGTTGGGGGTTGGGGGCACCACATAGACACATAAGTCACATAGCTGTGCGCCTACGTTCTCTATGTGGTTTTTCATTTTCAAATTATCTAATTCTCAAATTTTCAAATTGATTATTATGTCTACAGCAACTATAACCGCACAGGATATTAATAAACTTCGCCAGGCTACCGGCGCCGGTATGCTGGATTGTCGCAAAGCGCTTACCGAAACCAACGGCGATTTTGAAGCAGCCATTGATTGGTTGCGCAAGCAAGGCCAGAAAGTTGCCGCAAAACGGAGCGATCGCGAAGCAAAAGAAGGTGTTGTAATAGCACGGACCAACGCTACCCATACTACGGGCATCGTGCTTACTATTTCTTCTGAAACAGATTTTGTGAGTAAGAACGCAGAGTTCGTTGCATTTGCTACCAGCATTGCGGACGCTGCCATTGGCAACGATGTAAAAACTGCAGAAGAGCTAAACGAAGTAACCGTAAATGGCGCCAAGGTTTCAGATATGATCAACGATAAGTTGGCAGCAATTGGCGAAAAAATTGGCGTAGCCCGTTTCGAAAGAATTGAAGCGCCTTATGTTTCATCGTATATACATGGAGCAAATCGTATTGGTGTATTGGTAGCTTTCAACAAAACAGCTGAAGAAGCTGGCCGCGATATCGCGATGCAGATTGCAGCGATGAACCCATTAGCAGTAGATCCTTCTGCCGTACCAGTGGAAACAGTGGAAAGAGAAAGAGCCATCGTTACCGAAACAATTGCAGCAGATCCTAAGATGGCAGGAAAACCCGCCGAGATGATTGCTAAAATTGCTGACGGAAAGTTGAATGCTTTCTTTAAGGACAATACATTGGCAGCACAACTTTTTGTAAAAGACAACAGCAAAACTGTTTCTGATTATTTGAAGAGCATTGATAGCGAATTGAAGGTGATTGACTTTAAGAGGGTAGCACTGGGATAGTATAGTAATGAACAATAATTTTTGAAGAGGAGCAAGCGCTCCTCTTTTTTTGTGGGGTATCCGAAAAATCAATTTTAAGGTGCTTGTATATTTTGTTAATGTAACTTGAAGGCTCATGGCTGACAAAGTAGCAATAAACCATTTTATATAGAGACTTCCTGTTATGATTAATACTCAATTAGTGAACGGTTATGTTTTTTATAATGCACATGCGTTTGAGTGGAAAAGCGTACCCCGACCTCCATTCTAAAGTTGCTTTCAACGGTCCTTTTTTGAATAATTCATTTTTATAATCATCTTAATACCCCCGTGATGCGAAAATTTTACGCCTTCTTTTTGATGTTATTTGTTTTGATTGGTTCGACTGTAATGGGTCAAACTTCTACCATTACCACTACGTTTACCAACAACAATGGCAGTGGGCAAGTAACCTTTAATTTTCAGAATACAAATGGCTATCCTGTAAGAATTACAGAGATTGCAAGCATCACCGGTACTACAGGATCAGTGCCTGTGCAAGCGTGGTTCAATACAACTCCGGTCAATAGCACTACAGCACCTCCTGCTGTTACCACTGCAAATGGATGGACTCAGTTTGGTAGTGCTACTATTGCGGGTGTGGCAAACACTACCACTACTACGCCCCAAACGTTCATGACAGGACTAACCCTTGTAGTGCCTGCGGGAGCCACATATGGTATCGTTGTTTCGGCTTCCAGTTTGCGTTATAGCACACTTACTGCCGGATCATATACCATTTCAAATGGTGGTGGCAATATCATTACTGGTACGAATATTGGATGGGCAGGAGCAGCTATCCCGGCGGTATTTGCAAACAATGATCGTGGTTTTATTGGTTCGATAACTTTTGAAAGCGTAGGCCCTTGTACCTCGCCACCCGTGCCAGGTACGGTTACTACCACACGAAATCCTGCTTGTTCAGGCGCAAACTTTGTGCTCGGTCTTTCAGGTGGCACCGGTGGTACCGGCCAAACTTTTCAATGGCAGTCATCACCAGACAATGTTAGCTACACTAACATTCCAGGTGCAACCGGTGGAACGCTTACCATAGCACAGACAACTTCTACTTATTACCGTGCAACTGTTACATGCGGTACGCCTGTAAATTCAGCTGGTTTACTTATCACAACACCTCCACTGGTATCAGGTAATTTTACCATTAATAATGGCCTGCCTACTGGTGGAACGAACTTCCAAACATTTGCAGATGCGGTTAACTACATGAAGTGCGGAATCAATGCGCCTATTACTTTTAACGTACAGCCTGGCAGCGGACCGTACTCAGAACAGGTAACCATTCCTGCGATTGGAGGAGCATCAGCGGTAAATAAAATTGTATTTAATGGAAATGGCGTTGCGCTTAATTTCAACTCTACCAATACAAATGAGCGTGCAGCTATAAAATTAGATGGAGCCGATTTCGTCACGATCAATAACTTCATAATTAGCGGAACGGGCACGGCTACAACAGATTATAATTTCGGTATTCATTTGCTAAACGATGCGGACAACAATACCATTAAAAAATGTACGATTAATTTAACCGCGGCCAGTACTTCCACAAACTTTGCCGGCATTGTGCTAAGCGGATCGGCAGCCTCTGCCACTACTGCAGGATCTAATGCAGATTTCAATGTCATCGATTCAAATACGATCAACGGGGGTTATTATGGTATTACCGTTCTGGGTGCAACCGGTACCCCAGCAAAGGGTAACAGACTCAGCAATAATATTTTGCAGGACTGGTATTTTTACGGCGTCTATGCTTCTAATACCGACAGCCTTATTGTTGAGAAAAACGATGTGAATAGGTTGGTGCGTTCGGCTAATACCTCCACCTTCAACGGAATCTTTTTTACCGGCCTTAGTGAAAAAGCATCGGTAAGCAAAAACAGGATACACGATCCGTTTGCTGGTATTCTGACTTCTACAAGTGCGGCCTACGGCATTTACTTCACCGCGTCAGATGCTACGGCAGGCAGGGAGAATGTAGTAAGCAACAACCTGATTTACAATTTCAACGGTGGAGGTATTATCTATGCGTTATACAACAGCTCATCCGACGGGGTTTTTTACTACCACAACACGGTAGTACTGGACGATGCAGCCTACGCTGGCACTGCAGCAACACGTGGATTTTACCAGATAACTGCTGCTGTTCGTATTGATATCAGGAACAACATTATTAGTATTGGCAGAGGTGGCGCAGGAGAAAAGTATGTACTGTATTTCGGTACCACAACCTCTACCATTGTCTCAAACAACAACGTGCTAAACAATACCTCTGGTTCCGGTACGAATGGGATTGGATTTTATGGCAGCGGCTTTGCTACTTTGGCCAACTGGAAAACGGCCAACGCCAATGCCTTCGACCAGGCAAGCGTAACTGCTGATCCATTATTTGCTAATCCTGGAGGTGGTGATTTTAAACCTTCGAGCGCACTAATAAATGACATAGGCTCCAATGTGGGCATAGCAACCGACATACTTGACGTGGCGCGTAACCTGGCTAGCCCAGACCCAGGAGCATATGAGTTTAGCCTGGGAAATTGTACCAATCCACCTACGCCCGGACAGGCAGTGTCCTCTGTTACAAGCGTATGCATTGGTTCTACCTTCACGCTAAACCTGCAAAATAATAACACAGGAAGTGGCCAAACGTACCAATGGGAATCATCTCCAAACAACTCAGCACCTTGGACAGCCATCGGCTCAGCAAGTACATCACCCGTTTTTGCTACTGCTCAATTAACCAGTTTGTACTACCGTGCACAGGTAAAGTGTGCCGCAGGAACAGCGGTTCCTTCGGTTAGTGTTTTGGTTACCTCGCCAGCACTTGTATCAGGCACGTTTACAATCAATAACGGATTGCCTACGGGAGGAACCAACTTCCAGACATTTGCCGATGCACTGAATTTTATAAAGTGTGGTGTAAATGGCCCGGTTGTATTCAACATTACTCCGGGTAGCCCTTATTCTGAACAAGTAGTAATTCCGAAAATAAATGGAGCATCGCTTGCCAACAAGATCACCTTTGAAGGAAATGGCTCTGCTATCAATTTCAATTCAACAGTTGCATCCGCAAGGGCTGCTATTTTGCTGGATGGTGCGTCGAATATCATCGTAAAAAACCTTGTTATAACGGGTACGGGTACTGCCACTACCGATTACAACTTTGGCATACAATTGACCAATGGTGCAGATAGCAATACGATAAAGAATTGCACGATTAACCTGACCGCTGCAAGCACATCTGCAAACTTTGCAGGTATTGTATTGAGTGGCAGCACATCTTCTGCTACTACAGGTGGTTCCAATGCTGATTTCAATGTGATCGACTCCAACATCATCAATGGGGGCTACTATGGTATCACTGTGCTGGGTGCGGCTGGTACACCTGCCAAAGGCAATCGGATTACCAACAACAAGATCCAGGATTGGTATTTCTATGGAGTTTATGCGGCCGACACAGACAGCTTGCTGGTTGAAAAAAATGATATCAACCGATTGGTGAGGTCTGTAAATACTTCAACCTTCAATGGCATCTTTTTTACAGGTTTGAGTGAAAAAGCAATGGTGAGCAAAAACAGGATACACGATCCTTTTGCTGGCATTACAAGCACAAGTGCTGCTTATGGTATTTACTTCACGGGTTCAGATGCTACCGTAGGCCGGGAAAATGTTATCAGTAATAACCTGATCTATAATTTTAACGGAGGCGGAATTATCTATGGTTTATACAATAGCTCATCAGATGGTACCAGGTTTTACCATAACTCTGTTGTGTTAAATGATGCAAGCTATACAGGCACTTCCGTTACCCGTGGGTTTTACCAGATAACTGCTGCAGATAGAGTAGACCTAAAAAACAATTTAATAACTATTGGCAGAGGCGGAACCGGTATTAAGCATGCACTTTATTTCGCAACGACAACTTCAACGATTGTATCGAACAATAACCTGCTATTTATGAACGCAGCTGCTGGGACCAACGAAATAGGGTTTTACAGTACAGGTTTTGCTACGCTGGCCAATTGGCAAACAGCCAACACCAATGCCTACGATCAGCAAAGCCGAAGTGTTGATCCTATGTTTGCAACCCCTAATGGCCCCGACTTTATTCCCGGTTCTAGTTTAGCGGACAATATGGGTGTACCTGTTGGCATTACGACCGACATCCGCGATACAGTTAGGCAACTAACTACACCTGATGCGGGTGCATACGAATTTTCGACGCTTACCAGCGGAGTAAATATGAGTGCAATGGCATTACTTACTCCGGTAATTCAGTCTAGTGGTTGCTATGCACCTACCGAGCCAGTCACTATCCGTATTCGTAACTCCAGCATAAATACAATCAACTTCGCTACCAACCCCGTTACGGTTACAACAGAAGTAACCGGCGCAGTCAACCAGGTGCTAAGTGCGGTAGTAAACAGTGGTACACTGGCGTCAGATGCTACGCTAGACGTGTTAATGACAACATCGCTCAATATGACCGCAGCTGGTGTATACACCATCAATGCACGTACGGCTGTTGGTGGAGATGTAAATACTGAAAATGATGCGATGGGAACTGTTACAAGAACCAAACAAGCGCTGACAGCAGGCACAGCTACTGGTCCTTCAGGATATTGCGTTTCAACTCCGGCCAACATTGTTTTGTCGGCCACAGGCACAACAGGAACATCCGCACTACAGTGGGTTCAGAGTACAACTGCAATTGGCGGTTATACAAACATTAGTGGGGCCAATACTACGCCGTTTACCATTACTGCTGCTCCAACGCAAACTCAATATTACAAGTTGGTTGCACGGTGTGGTACACTAACAGATAGTAGTGCTGTAGTAACTGTCGTTTACAATAACCCTCAAATAACGGGCACTACGCCCGCTGGACGTTGTGGATCCGGAACGGTAACACTTTCAGCCGCAGGTAGTACAGGAACAACACTTGAATGGTTCCAGGCTGCAACAGGCGGAGCGCCTCTGGCGACTGGTTCCACTTTTGTAACTCCTGTTATAAATACCAACACTACTTATTTTGTTGCGGCAAAAATAGCCGGGGGTTCAGGAGGGGCATCCCCGATTTTAGTTACAGAGATTGATCTTGGAACAAATGACCAGGTTGAAATACAAAATGTTTCCGGCAGTCCTGTGGATGTAACGGGCTGGAAGGTTGCGGTAAGCAATAGCTACACTGACATCAATAGTGTAAACACCATTATACAAACTTTAAGTGGTGTAATGAATCCCGGTGAAATCAAAACATGGACGGACGCATCGGCAGGTCCTAATTATTGGGGTAACAACATACTTTATAACCCCGGGGCATTTCCATCATTTACCGGTTGGGCAGTTATATTGGATAACAATAACAATGTTGTTGATATGATTTTTATGAACTGGCCAGCTGCTAATATACAGGGGGCAAGCCTGGTTATTGGCTCTGCTACTATAACGGTTGGTACTAAATGGAGTGGTAATGGGTTTGACATTACAAGCGTTGGTGCCACACAAAGTGTTAGTCGCCAGGGCACGAGTGATAATGAAAGCGCAACTGATTTCTCTATTCAAAACTTATCCATTGGTACTACCAACCCGGTAATGACGTTGCCATTTACAGGATTTGGTTGTTCAAGTGCAAGAACTGCCGTGGTAGCATCTGTTACACCGGCATCTTCTGCCGCAGCGGGAGTTATAGGAAGCACTGAATGTGCATCAGCAAACATTGCAGGTTCTGAAATCTTAATCTCCCATACTGATTGTGATCCAATAGTTACGATCAAGCCGGGTGGTTCCTCTCCAATAAATGGATCCGTTAATGCATGTGTTACTATAGCATCAACTGTGCAAAATGCTACAACGGGTGAACCATATTTACAACGTTCTTATAATATAACACCTGCTACCAATCCTACTACCGCTTCTGCACAACTTACATTATACTATTTGCAAAGTGAGTTCAATGCCTTCAATGCAGTTAGAGGAAACTACCCTGCATTGCCTACTGCGCCTAACGATTCCGTTGGCATAGAAAACTTTAGAGTTACTAAATTCTCGGGTACAGGTACTACGCCTGGTGCTTTTACCGGTGGGGGAACACTGATTAATCCTGCGGATGATAGTATCGTTTGGAATGCTGTTGCGGGAAGATGGCAGGTAACTTTTAGTATAAATGGCTTCTCTGGTTTCTTTGTTCATTCCGGAAGTACAGTCTTACCTGTAACCATTACAAACTTTAAAGGCGAGAGATCAGGTAGCGTAAACAAGCTTGACTGGACTACGGCCACCGAAGTAAACAACGCAGGTTTTGAATTACAACGCAGTTCTGATGGTAGCAATTTCACTACGGTATCATTTACCCCAACAAGGGCTATTAATGGAAGCAGTACTAGCGCGATCACGTATACGTATGATGATGCAAGACCTTTGGCTGGCAACAATTATTATCGTCTGAAGCAAGTTGATAAAGATGGTAAGTTCAGCTACTCCACCATTGTACTGATTAAGGGAGCGAAGGTGAATAATACAATGATTAGTAGTATCTATCCTAACCCTGCCAAAACCGAACTAAATGTAGTGGTGAGCGCACCTGCTTCAGAAAAGGTGACGTTGATGATTACCGATGTTTCGGGCAGGGTAGTGCTGCAGCAACAAGCGCAACTCATCACAGGTGATAACCAATTGAGAGTTCCTTTACAATTATTGCAGGCAGGCACTTACATGATTAAAACCATTTGCGCAAGTGGATGCGAAGCAGCTATTCAAAAGTTTGTGAAACAGTAAAAGGTAGATGGTATTAATCGGGCCTGGCTTTATCTGCCAGGCCCGATTAATGAAATTGAGGGAAATAAATCTTCTATAATGTTCAATTCTAAAAATGATTTATCAGTTCACGTTTCTTTATTTTCATAAGCACTCGATGCATGATGAAATTGTAAGTGATTTAAAATGTTTAAGTTGAATACATAGTGAAAGTATCACCCGAGAGGTTGCGGAAGAAGTGATGTTTTCCTATTTCGGTGATCTGGTGAACTGACCTTGGCACTTGAGGTTATTTTGGAAAACGCACAAGAATTTATGTGAATTAACTTATTTTTAAAGCTCGTTTATTCACACCCCCAAATAGTAAATGATGTTTTCGTACAACCAACATCCTATCGAATGGATATCAATTCCAGCCCCTCCTTTCCTAAAAAAGGGTTCCTAACAACGCAGGAGTATTTACGTCAAACGATTTTTTTTTCCGGGTATTATAATATCTCTGACTTTTTTTCAAACATTTCCTCAATGAGAAGAATTTTTACGCTGATTTTACTTTTGGCAATTGGTTTTACTGGTACGTATGGACAACAGGACATTAGCATCGGAACTGGTACAGTGGGAAATACGGGTACTTCCTATCCATGCCCGTTGCAAGATTATTTTGAAGGCAGCCGGATGCAGTATTTGTATCGTGCATCGGAATTGACCGCCGCAGGTATGTCTCCCGGTACTATTACAGCCATTAAATGGAATGTTACGGCACTAAACGGAGCCGGACTAATCGAAAAAATGTCGATTAGAATTGGAAGCACCACGGTAAATACGCTTTCTACTGCTGCATGGGATCCAATCAATAATCCTGTTGCTACCGCCCAGGTAGACTATCAACCAGTTGTTGGTATCAATACATTTAATCTACCGTCCTCCTTTTTCTGGGATGGTTCCAGCAATATAATTGTGGAAGTATGTAATGGAGAACCAGGTAATGCTACAGGGACCTGGTGGACAAATAACCCAACGATACCGTGGACAACCGGACTCGCTTTTAATGGTTCCCATAGTTTAGCCCAAGACAATAATGGTAACCTATGTGGCTCGGCAACTACAACCAATTCCGGAACACAAACTACGCGTCCAAACGTAACCTTTGCATGGACACCGGCAGCAGCTTGTTCTGGTGCACCAAATGGGGGAACTGCAGTTACTACCAACAATACTCTCCTTTGCGCAGGTGCACAGTTTACCTTATCATTAACCGGGGCAACAGTGGCTTCAGGTCTTACTTATCAATGGCAATCCTCTGTAGATAATATTAATTTTAACAACATCACCGGGGCTACAAGTTCAAGTTATATTACTACCCAAACGGCACCTTCTCTTTACTACCGTGCAATCGTAACCTGTGCAGGTCAGAGTAATAATTCTGTCGCTGTTTTAGTTACATCAAACACACTGCCAGTTTATGTAACCTTACCATATGCTGAAAGTTTTGAAAACAACTGGTTAAGTGCTTGTGGTGTTCGCGAACTACCTACAGCAAACTGGAGAAACACACCCGTTACCGGAAATAACTCCTGGCGCAGACATGATGATGGTACAGCTGCCGCATGGACTACCGTAAATGGTGCATACACGCCTGTGTCAACCGCGGGCAACTTCTCAGCTCGTTTCCATTCTTTTAACTCGACTAACGGAAGCAAGGGACAACTCGACCTATACTTTAATGGTAACACCACTTCACTTGCTAAACAGGTTTTATTTGACTTTATAAACACCAGCGGAAATGACAGTTTAGTAGTGTTGCTTTCTACTAACGGTGGTGCTTCATTTTTACGGTTAGATAGTGTGCGAACTGCTGCCCAGTGGCGCACTAAATCAGTTGTGTTTAATACCTCATCTGCTACCAGTGTACTTCGTTTTGAAGCTACCTCCGACATCGGAGCTACCGATATTGGCCTGGACAACATTATATTAATAACGTTTGCAGATTGTGTAGGCACTCCAGTTGGCGGCACAACAAGTACAAATAAGTCTACCGTGTGTGTAGGCGAAACATTCACTTTGAGTTTTACAGGTGCTACTTCAGGAAACGGAATTGGCTATCAGTGGCAGAGTTCTACGGACAATGGAACTACATGGACAAATATTGTGGGCGCCACTGGTCTCACTTACACAGGTACACAAACTGTTACTACACTCTACCGAGTTTTAGTAACCTGTAGTTTTTCAAGTGCTTCGGCTGGTTCAGTGCCGGTTGTTGTAAATGCCCCAAGTCCTGTTATTGGTAGTTATACCATCAACAATGCGGCGGCTACCAATGTGCCTGCACGAACGTTCAACAACTTCAACGACGCGTACAACTTTATAAAGTGTGGTATAGCAGGGCCGGTAGTGTTTAATGTTCTGACTGGTACAGGACCTTACAATGAGCAATTGATTATGACTGCTGTTCCGGGCGCAACCAGCACCAACACGGTCACCTTCAAAGGAAATGGAGTAGCAGCAATACAATTTGCTTCTGCCAACACTGCTGAAAGAGCCGTAATAAAACTACGCGCCACTAAGCATATTATTTTTGATAGTCTCGTGATCAATTGTAATACCGGCACGTTCGGATATGGTGTTCAGTTGATAAACGTGGCGGCGGGTTCTGGCGCTGATTCGAATATTGTCCGCAATTGTATTATCAATAGTTCGCTTACCGTTAGTACTTCAAACTTTGCCGGAATTGTTTTGAGCGGGTCTGATACAGATCCGGTTGCAGTGGGTGCAAACGTAGTATCCGATGCAAATATTTTTGCAGGAAATACAATCAACGGAGGTTTGTATGGTATCACCATCGCTTCCACTTTCACTGGTGGGGCAAGCGGTAACAATAAGATTTTGAACAACGACATCCGCGATTTCTTTTCCAGCGGTATTTATATAGCGGGTACTTATGGTACCGAGATAATTGGTAACACCATTCACCGTCCAACCCGAACAACAGTAGGAGACTTTACCGGAATTTTGGTGACTACCCAAAAGAGTACGTTACTGAATGTAGCAAAGAACAGAATACTGAATCCTTTTGGAGGAGCACCTACAAGTACTTCTTCATTCACGGGTATCAACTTTGTGAACGCTGCTGGCACTGCAGGATCTGGTGAAAACAATGTAGTCAATAATTTAATCTACAACGTAAATGGTAATGGCGCCTGGACTGGTATTTCAAATACTGCTGCGGGTTATGTTTTCTATCTCCACAATACGGTAGATCTGCACGATGAAACTTCTACATCAGCAGCTACAACACGGGGGTTTTTCCAGAGTACAACATCTGCAGGTTTGTTCTTCTATGATAATATGATTTCAATTTCCAGAACAGGCACGGGTACAAAGCATGCAGTATATTTAAGTTCAGCACTGCTTGCTGGAATGGATAACAACAACTACTATGTCTTTCCATTAACCGGCAATAACTACACAGGATTTAGGACTACAAACGTATTAACTGTAGCAGACTGGAAAGTGACTACGAATGACGAAGCTGCTTCTTTAGCTATAAACCCGTTCTTTGATAGAACTTCTGTTATCAATAGAATTCCGGGAAATGCCGCAGTGGATAACAAAGGACAGTACATCAACATTGATGATGACATCAATAATATTGTCCGTGCAAACGGCACTCCGGTTCTCCCATCGAACCCAAGTGGAAGGCCGGATATTGGCGCACATGAATTCATTCCACCAGCTTGCGTGTTGCCACCCGTAACCGGACCGGTTGTACTTACACCAACTTCCTCCTGCCAGGCATTACCCGTTTCTCTTACGCTTAATATTGGCCCTTACGGTTCTGCCCAAACATTTCAATGGCAGACTTCTGCAACCCAAACAGGTACGTACACCAACCTGGGTTCTCCGCTTATAACCCCCGATACAACTATACTGGCAAATGTGACCACCTGGATAAGAGCCGCGGTTACCTGCGGCGGCACCACCGTATTTACCGATGCAGTTCAGTTGACAGTTTTCCCTGCGTTGCCAGCAGGCACCTATACCATTAATAGTGGACAGGCTACAACCTATACCGGGCCAGCTACCGGTACTAATTTCCAAACCTTTAATGCTGCAAAGAATGCGATGAGTTGCGGTATACTAGGAGCTGTCACTTTCAACGTAGTTGCAGGAACCGGTCCTTACGTAGAGCAGCTGATTTTAGATAGCATAAAAGGAACATCACCTACCAGAACCATTACATTTAATGGTAATGGGACCACCCTAAAATTTGATGCTCCCAATACAAGCGAAAAAGCAGTAATTAAATTTAAAGCGGCTGATTTTATCACGTTTGACAGCCTTACCATTGATGCGACAGGTGGAACTTTTGGAGTGGGTGTGCAGATGCTAAACAATGCAGATAGTAATACCATTCGTAAGTGTACCATACTAACACCGGTAACCACCAGCACAAACTTCGCAGGTATTGTAGTAAACGCAACTGACGCTGGCATAATTGGAACAGGCAATACGCAGTGCGATGGAAACATTTTTGATCGCAACACCATTATCGGGGGTTACTATGGCGCCACGTTAATCGGAAACACAACGGTTGGCGGCTATATTGCAAATAACCGTTTTACCAATAACATCGTAAGAGACTTCTACTTTGCCGGTATACAAATAACCGGTACCAGCAATACTTTAATTGAAGGAAATAGATTTACAAGGCCTAATGTCACCAATCATCCTGGTACGGTGTACGGGATTTTTGTAACCACGGCGGGTAGTACCAAATTGGTCATCTCTCGAAACAGGTTCCATAATTTCTTTACTGCTGCGCCAACCAGCACGTCTGTTTTTTACGGGGTCAATCATAACAATGCTGATGCCACTACAGGCGGTGAAAACGATGTAGTAAATAACCTGTTTTACCGGATAGAACATAATGGGCCTGCATACGCATTATACAATAGCGGATCTGATAACGTTCGCTATTATCACAACACTGTTTCTTTAGATAACACTGCAAGTGCAGCTACAGGAGCAACTGCTGCTTTTTTCCAAACACTAGCAGCAGTAGGTATCGATTTTAAAAATAACCTCATCAGCATTACGCGTGGCGGTTCAGCTTTCAAACACGGCATTTACCTGGGCACAACTACCTCTGAAGTAGCCTCAGACTATAATAACTTTTTCATTGTACCAGGGCCAGCCAGCTTTGTAGGCTTTAATGGTGCGAACAGAATTACATTGGCTGACTGGAGACTTGCCACCAACAAAGACCTTAATTCCTTAGACATTAACCCGCTCTACATTGATTCTGCAAATGGAAATTTTGCAGCGGGAATTACACCATTAAATGATAAAGGAACTTTTGTTGGCGTTCCTGTGGATATACTCCTGGCAGCTCGTCCAACAAATACATCCGGCACCGCCCGTCCGGATATTGGCGCATTCGAATTCAATCCGCCAGCATGCGTTACGCCACCTGTAGCAGGGATTGCAACTGTAACGCCAAATACTGGTATTTGCCTGGAGACACCCATTCAGCTAAGAAGCACTGGCCATTCACCAGTAGGTTCTATGACCTTTCAGTGGTTCTCTTCTGCAAATGGGGTTACCTATACTCCGCTTAGTGGAATCTTATTTGGACCAAGCTATGATACCATTGCTACGACCAATACTTATTACAGACTTACAGTTACCTGCAATGGAATAAGTACGAACAGCAACGTGGTACAAATTACGTTGGGTGATATTTTACCTGCAGGAAACTATACTATCAGCAGCAACCCTACTACCTATCCGGGCGGTACAAACTTTCAGGGCTTTCAATCGGCAGTAACTGCAATGCAGTGTGGTATCGGGGGAAAAATTGTGTTTAATGTAGCGGCTGGTACGTACAATGAACAAATACGTATCGGTAACATTCGCGGGGTAACCCCTTCCAGAACGGTAACCTTCCAGGCTGCCAATGGTGTAGCAGGTTCTGCAAACCTTACGTTTGACGCCACATTAGCCAATAATTATACGTTGAAGTTGGATAGCACACGCTACTTCATTTTCAAAAATCTAACTATTTCTGCTACCAATGCGTTATACGGTCGGGCGGTGGAATTAGCCACTACGGCTTCATTCGATAGCCTGGTAACATGTATTATAAATTCTCCAGTTACTACAACAGCAAGTGCGAACCTTACAGGTATCTACGCTAGTACTTTAAAAGGAACGCAAAATGTTATCAAAGGGAATACAATCAACAATGGTGCTTATGGTATTTTCTACACTGGAACAGGGGTGGCAGCCAACCTTACCATTGATCATGTGATTGATAGCAACACGGTAGTTGGAGCCTATAACTTCGGAATTTATACCAGCTTCCATAAGCGCTTAGAGCTTACCAGGAACAACATTCAATTGGGCGCATCATTAGCAGGAAGCGCTTATGGTATTTATGCCAACGAAAGTGATTCCGGGTACTTGTTCACCAATAACCGTATCACGATGAACAATACCACATCATCGGTGTATGGCTTGTACATTAATGCGAGTGATAGCGCTGTGTCTGGATTTAGCACTGTTTCCAATAACATTATTAACGGTACAGGAACCAATACGGGTAGCCTGTATGGTCTGTATCTTTTCAACTCACCCGGTCATAGAGCGGTAAACAATGTTATCTCCTTAAGTAATACCGGCGCATTCTCGTTTGGATTATGGACGAACACAACCAGAGGAATCTACTGGAACAATTCAATTGAAATTACCTCTCCATCTATAACAAGTGGCATTGCTGCAAACTTCCAGTCAGCTGCAACAGCTAACCTAAATATTCGCAACAACATTTTCAGTAACCTCGGTGTAGGACGCGCATTGTATCTAAATTCAACCACACAAACGGGTGCTTCCGATTACAATATGTTGTACACCAACGGAACGGTGCTGGTACAACGCGGTGCTCCAGCAGCCAATTACAATACTTTGGCAGCGTTTAATGCCGGAACTTTCTACGATCTGAATTCAATTGTATATAAGCCAGCGTTTGCTGCTACGGATTTGCAGCCAAACCTTGCCAACCCTGATGTATGGGCCATGCACGGTCGTGGTGTGCAAATTCCGGGAAACAACAGAGATATCAACGCGCGGTTTAGACCAACTACTTTGATAGCTGGTGTACCTGACCTGGGAGCGTATGAATTTTTACCGACTGCATTGCCCACAGTTCTTACAGCTACACCCGCTACTCCTGCACCCAATACCACACAAACCTTTATGTATGGTACCGACACAGTAATGAAGGTGAAATGGGGTGCAACGGCTCCGCCGGATGTTACAGGGAGAAGATACTCAGGTGTCGTTCCATCGAATTTACTGCCGACACAAGATTCAATGTACTTCTATACCAAACTAGAGTCGACGGCTGGTGGAAATTTCCCTTATGAAATGCAGCTTTTTTATCTTGATCCATGGCAGGGATCTATACCTGACCAAAACCAAATTGGTCTTGGTAAAACTACCCAGTCACTTGTAAATTGGGTAGTAGGATTCAGCAGTCGTGTTGATGTGAGAAAGAAAACAATTCGTCAAACCGGGCTTGATTTCTTTGACAAGTTCACCGGCCTGGTTAATCCCTATGCTCCGCCCATTTTACCAGACAAAGACAGTTCTAACAGGGGTAGAAGATTTTGGGTTGCTTATGGACATCACCAAAGTATGGGTGACGGTGCAGCTGCCGGTGCACAAAACATGGTATTGTATTTAAGCGCCACGCAGCCAACTACTGTTCAGGTAAAACTGAACGGAACGAGCTGGACCCGTACGTATACCATTCCCGCAAACACTGCCATTGTAACTGAGCCAATGCCTAAGACTCCAAATGGCGACGATGCTCGAATTTATAACGAAGGTCTATACAATCGGGGTATCAGTATTGTGAGTGAAGAGCCTATTGAAGCTTTTGCCCATACCTATGATGGAGCTACCTCTGGTGCAACTATGCTATTGCCGGTTGGGGTTTACGGTTACGAATATGTTTCGTTAAACTCGAGTCAGTATTATGCAAACAATACCTATTCCTGGTCACTGGTAATTGCGGATAGGGATAATACAGTAGTTGAGATTACACCTTCTGTAGCAACGAGGGCGGGAAGGCCGGCGAATGTACCATTCAGAATTACACTGAACAAAGGAGAAATTTACAACATTATGGGTACTGTTAGCGGATCTGCAGGAACAGATCTGACTGGAAGTAAGTTTAAATCAGTACCGAATGCAAATGGGGATTGTTTTCCAATAGCGGTATTTGGCGGAAGCAGTAGAACTGCTATCTGTAACACTTCTAATGGAGACAACATGATCAGTCAAATATTTCCTTATTCTGCATGGGGTAAGCGGTATGCTACGTTCCTTACTGCACAGTCTACATCTAACAGTAACTACAACACCAATAAGTTTAGGGTAATGGTGAAAGACCCCACTACTGTTGTAAAAAGAAATAATGTAACACTTCCAGTAGCCTCTCTTATAACTCCCGGTAATTACTACGACTTCTTTGTAAACTCCGGTGATGCAACTACTTCTGGCGTATACATTGAAGCAGATAAGCCTGTACTTGTTGCTCAATACCTGATCTCAACCACTGCATCCACGGGAGGTGCAAATGGATGCCCTGGTATAGTGTCTCCTACAGGAGTAGGCGATCCGGATATGATTTACATCAGCCCAATTGAACAAGGTATAAAACAGGCAATTTTTTATAACACAAACGCAAGCGCTATTACTTCAAACTATATAAATGTGGTAATACCAACGGGTGGTTTGGCAAGTCTAAAAATTGACAACCAGGCTATCTTCACCCATACTTTCCCGCACCCATCGCTTCCAGGCTTTACTTGTGTGCGACAAAATTTGTCAGCTACACCAGGGCAGCACTCTATCCAAAGCGATTCGGCTTTCACTGCAATCACTTATGGTTTAGGCAATGTGGAGAGCTATGGTTACAATGCAGGCACTTTGGTGAAAACGTTGAATGCACTTTCAACCATCAACAATACATTGGATACGGTGCGCCAGGTAAATGAATTTACCTGTGTCGGATCACCGTTCCGCATCACTGCATTGTTGCCGCTGATCCCAACCACCATAACATGGAAGTTTGGCTCTGTACCCGGACTGTCACCTAGTAGAGACACGACTATTGCTAACCCGGTTCCTATTGGTTCACAAATAATCAATGGTACAACCTATTATCAATTCTCGGTTAATCAAACATTTACTTTTGCGGCTCCCGGCCTGTACCCGGTCCAGGTGTTTTATTCGCATCCCGATGTAGAAAGTTGTGACAACACACAGCGTGATGTAATTTATATCCAGGTGCTTCCTTCACCACGTACCAACTTCACCATCAATTTCCCTGGTTGTATCGGACAACAGGCTCAGTTCATTGGTGATAATCAAACGGAAAATGGCATTACGATTAATAACTGGAGATGGACTTTCCATGATAATACTACCTCAACGGGAAGAAATGCATCTTACACTTACAATACAGCCGGGACATTTAATGTAACGCTGCGTACCGTAACGCCTGACGGTTGTATAGGCGATAGTACAAAACCCGTAATTGTGAACCCACTTCCGCTGGTAAACGTGGTGAACGATTCGCTCGTAGTTTGTACTGGTACAGATACAGCATTCAATGTAGCATCACCGATAGTTGGCACCATATACAATTGGTACAACTCACCTACAGGAGGAACGGTGCTGGCAACTGGTCCGAGGTTCGTGGTTACCAATGTTACCAGTTCTGCAGTGTACTATGTGCAGGCAGTTTCTGCCGCCGGTTGTACAAGCGCTATCAGAAGACGAGTAGTAGTAAACAATTATACACCACTTGCACTGCCGGTTGTAACCAACACCGGTAGTACTTCAAGCACAGTAACCTTTAGCTGGGCTGCCGTAACGGGAGCTACAGCCTACCAGGTAAGTGTAAACGGTGGTACGTTCATCACTCCTTCTTCAGGTGCTACTGGTCTTACACATACGGTTACTGGTATTGTAGGTAGTCAGTCAACTTGTATTATTGTCCGGGCATTAGCAACGATTACTTGCCAGAATAGTCAGTCAGTGCAAGTATGTGCGTGCAATCCGATTACCGCTGTTGTATCTCCTGATTCGCTGGCAATATGCAGTGGAGCTACGGCAACTTTCACAGTTCAAAATCCTCCGGTGGGAACTACCTATACCTGGTTTAACGCAGCCACTGGCGGAACAGCAGTGGGCACGGGCAATCCATTTACTACGCCGGTGCTTACCTCGGGTACACAATACTGGGTTCAACCATCTACAGCTGCGGGTTGTGCTGGGGCCACGCGTACAAGGGTAGTTGTATCCATACTTGCTGTATTACCACAGCCTGTGGTAACTGTAAGTGGCACTACTGCTACGTCAGTCACCTTTACATGGCCAGCTATTACGGGTGCTACCGGCTACCAGGTGTCAGTAAATGGTGGAGCTTTTAGCGCAGCATCCACTGCTACCACTTTTACAGTTTCTGGTTTAACGTCCCTTCAATCTACGTGTGTAGTTGTAAGAGCCGTGGCGCAGAATGCGTGTCAAAATAGCCAGTCTGTATCTGTATGCGGCTGTAATGTTCCGACAGTTGCTGTTACACCTACCTCATTGCAAGTTTGTAGCGGAAGTACTGCGACTTTCAATGTTCAATCACCTGTAACAGGATCAACTTATAATTGGTTTAGCCAGGCAACAGGAGGAACGTCTGTAGCAACGGGTACTACGTTTACAACGCCTGCGATTACAAATACAACGGCATACTTTGTAGAGCAAACAGCGGGTACTTGTACCAGTCCTTCGCGTACTAGGGTAGATGTGACTGTGTTTGGATTACTTGCTACACCTGTACCAACCTTTGTCAGTGCGACACCAAACAGTGTTACGTTCAGCTGGCCACAGGTTCCAGGTGCTACCGGGTACCAGGTTTCCATTGACAATGGGGTAACCTTTAGTGCCATCAACCCAGCGAATAGTTATACGGTTCCCAATCTCGCGCCGCTTCAGCAATTGTCAATAATTGTTCGGGCAGTAGGTAACATACCATGTCAAACAAGTACATCAGCTGCAGCTACCGGAAGAGCATTAGGTGACCAGATATTTATACCGAACACTTTTACCCCGAATGGAGATGGATTAAACGATGTATTACAAGTTTATGGTGGGGTGGTTAAGGATGTGATTTTTATGGTATTCAACCAATGGGGCGAAAAGATCGTCGAGTCAAGAGACAAGAACCGGCTTTGGGACGGTATGTACAAAGGAAAACTGCAGCCGGTGGGTGTTTACATCTATACAGCTAAGATTACTTTGCTTGATGGTACCGTGGTCGATAGGAAAGGTTCAATTAACCTGGTGAGATAATCTTACATCAATCGCTGTTATGAAAGGAACATCTAAAATATTTGCTTTGATTAACCTGCTATTCATAGGAATGGCAGGTTTTTCACAAGGTATTTCCAATAAGGGAAAAGAGTTTTGGGTGGGTTATGGGCACCATCAATATATGGAGCCGCCGTGCTCCGGAACCGGGAGTGCTCCCAACGACATGAACATGGTCATCTACCTTAGTGCTGAAGAAGCTGCTACGGTTGTATTAACCATCGATAGCAGCGGGCCAGTTTCCAGTTCATGGTTCAGGAAAACGTACGTTATTCCAGCCAATACAGTTATTTCTACAGAGAATTTACCCAAAGGAATAGTAGACGCCGCAAACAGCGCAAGCAATACTAATTTTGATGCTCGTTTAATTACAGATCCACCACCGGCGGGTACCGGGGGCGAAGGTATTTTTAGGAAAAAGGGAATTCATATTGAAAGCTCTGTTCCGATTGTAGCGTATGCACATATCTACGGAGGTGTTTCTTCAGGCGCAACCATGTTATTACCCACTGAAACATGGGGTTTTGCTTATACATCCATGAACAGTGAGCAAAGAAATGCAGACCGTTCCTACTCGTGGATGTACGTAGTTGCAAAAGAAAATAATACCCGGGTTATCATTACGCCGTCTGCAGCATCCAGGTTAGGAAAGCCGGCTGGAGTACCATTTACGGTTGATTTGCAAAAGGGGCAGATTTACCAATTGATTGGTAATGCCCAATGTACAACAGGCGATGGCGCTGAATTGACCGGCACAACAGTAGTTTCTATTCCAGGTCCCGATGGAATTTGCCATGCCGTTGCCGTGTTTTCAGGCAGTAGCAGAACAGGAGGTGAAACCTTTACTTGCGGTACTGGCTCAGGAAGAGATAATGACATGCAACAATGCTTTCCTGAACAAACCTGGGGTAAGCGATACCTGACCGCTCCTTTTTCTAGTGCAACAGGTTCTACACCACAACCAAGTACTTTCATGACCAGTGTTTTTAAAGTGTTGGTGCAGGATCCTAATACACAAGTATTTAGAAATGGAGTAAGACTAACCGGCTTGATTGGAGGAAAATATTACAAGTTTTCAAGTAATAGAACAGATTATATTGAGGCTGATAAACCAATCATGGTAGCTCAATTTATGTCGGGAGCTTCAGCCTGTTCAGGCGGAAGCCAGGGTGATCCTGAAATGATTTATTTAAGTCCTATTGAGCAGGCGAAATCGAAAGTAGGCTTGTATAGAAACAACAAACAGCTAATAACCGTTAACTATGTCACGTTAATCGTACCTACAGCCGCAGTCCCTTCTCTTCGAATTGATGGAAGTGGTGTATTTAGCCACACTTATGCGCATACCAAAGCGGGTTATACAGTAGTAATAAAAGGGTACAATGCCACTCCTCCAGCACAATGTATTATCAGCTGCGACTCGGCTTTAAATGGTATTACTTACGGACTAGGCGGAGCAGAAAGCTATGGATATAATATTGGTACATTCTTTAACACGCTAACAGCCATTGCGGATTTTCATAACATTCCTGATACCAGTAATTACTCGTACGCCCACCCTATCGGTTTTGTTGGCACGCCCATGGAATTGGGGGCTTTGTTCTCCTACAAACCAACCAGGATAATTTGGAAGCTAAGTGCGCTTGGGACAAACGTCAATCCTAATGCCGATGTTACGGTTAACAACCCGATACCACTTGACTCTTTGTTGATAGGAAGCGCGTGGTACTATCGATATCGTTTACCCGGAACTTACACATTTAACCGACCCGATACTTTCATCATTCCTGTAAAGTTGACATCACCTATCCAGGGATCTGCCACTTCTTGCCTGAATGAAGAAACGGCTTATATAAATGTTATTATTCGGCCTAAACCACAAGCGACATTCACCTATTCTGTAAGAGGTTGTGGCAGAGATACAGTGTTTTTTTCAGCACCAGATTCTATTCCCGGTTTCAAGGTGCTAAAATGGCGTTGGTTATTTCCAAATGGAGATACATCCAACATAAGAACACCGCAATATTTATTCGATACCGGTTCTTACCAGGTTAAACTTACCCTTACAGTAAAAGATGGAGGTTTGGCAGATACCACCATGACGATTGTAATACCGCCCAAACCCATCGCAAATTTTGGTGCAACACCAGCTGCCTTTTGTATCGGTCAACAAGTCACGTTAACCGACTCTACCATTTATACAGGCACAGCTCCTATCCTAAACTGGCATTGGGATTTAGGCGATGGCCAAATCAGGAATAACCCCAATGGCAATGGGTTTACTTATACTTACGCTACACCGGGAACATTCATCATAAAGCATGCAGTGAGGATTTCTGACTTTTGTAAAAGCGATACGGTTAGAAAAACAATTAGAGTGTTGCCGGGCGCTGTACTAGGCTTCACATATCCATTGGGTTGTTTGCCTCCATCGGGGATCGCACAATTCAGGGCCGATTCGGTTGATGTAGGCGGGCAGCGAATAGTATCCTACCTCTGGAATTTTGGTGATTCAGCCAATTCTACACCCACAAACCCTAATTCATCTACACTTCAAAACCCTGCCCATATTTATAGCGGAATTGGAAGCTATACAGTTAGACTTAGGGTAGTAACCGCAACTGGATGCTCAGGTGATACATCTGTAGTCATCTCAATGAATGTGCAGCCAACAACGGTATTTACGAGGATTGATTCAGTTTGTGCAAACAGCCCCGTAGTTTCAATTGCCAATGCCAGCGTGACTAATAATGTTCCAGGCCGCGGTAAGTATTATGGTGCAGGAACGGATACCTTGGGCAACTTTAATCCAGCGATAGCTGGGCCCGGTACTCACCTAATTTACTGGGTATATATTTCGAACGGTGGTTGTATAGATACGGCCCGCCAATATGTAACCGTAAATCCGGTGCCTGCTAAACCAGTGGTAGTTTCTCCAGTTGCATATTGCCAAAATGCAGTAGCAACACCATTGAGCGCAACCGCCTTATCTGGCAACACGCTCACCTGGTTTACTACCCCGGCACTCACCTCCGGTACGGCTACTGCTCCAACGCCGGTCACTACAGCTTCGGGCACCACTTTTTATTATGTGAATCAGACAAGTATTTTTGGTTGTAAAGGTGATACGGCCAGGGTTACCGTGGAGATAACACCAACTATTACCGGCAATACTGTTGGTATCGATCAAACATTATGTTCCAGTGGCGCATCTGCCGACACCTTAAGGCCCCAGGCTAGCATAGCTGGCGGTATCGGCGTTTATACTTACCAATGGCAACAATCATCAGACGGAGGAGTAACGTTTAGCAATATTACCGGCGCAACGGCTGCATCTTATTTCCCCGGCTCGGTGAATGGCGCTAGAAAATTCAGACGGGTAGTTGCCAGCGGACTGTGTACAGCAACTTCCAATGTAGTAACGGTAACCATCGTTGCCGGGCTCACAAATTTCGATATTAGTGCGAACCAGTCTATCTGTGCCGGAACGGTACCTACACTGTTGGATGGACAGACTGCTACTGGCGGCGGAACGATTAGTTATCAATGGCAAGTTTCTACGGATAGTACAACATGGGTAACGATTACCGGGGCAACTGCCGAAGACTATCAGCCACCCTTGCTGGATTCTACCCGCTTTTACAGGCGTGTAATTAGTAATAGTGTTTGTACCGCAAATTCGTCGGTCGTAAAGATTAAAGTAACCGCTATTGCTAATGGTACAATCAGTGGAGCCACTACCATTTGTAGTTACGATACTGCAGCGGTAATGTTTACAGCAACTGCAGGTACTGCACCTTTCAGCGTTCAGCTAACAATCACCTTGCCTGGAGGAGGAACCAGGACCATCAATCAAATTATACCAACGGCAGGACCGACTTCCATTACAGTTGTACCGGTAAACAGTACGGCCGGAACCTATTCAATTGCAATTACACGATTATCGGATAGTAACGGATGCGTTCGCACTACCGGTTTCACCGCAGTTAGTATCCAGGTAAATGCCAAACCAACATTAACCATAAGTTCTGCTGTAGCAATATGTCGTGGAGGAAGCACTACGCTTAATGCAGGTGGAGCAGATATTTATACATGGACACCATCAGTGGGCTTAAGTGCAACTAACCTAAGTTCTGTTGTAGCAAACCCTGCCAATACCACTACCTATTGGGTAAACGGAACAACGAATGCTTGTAAAGCAGACTCGGTTAGTGTAACCGTTACGGTAAATCCTCTGCCTGTTAAACCTGCAACTACTAACTTAATCACCTATTGCCAAAATGCGGTAGCAGCTCCATTATCAGCAATTGCCATTACTGGAAATATAATTAAGTGGTATACCAATTCAGCCTTAACTGGCGGATCGGCCATTGCGCCAACTCCTTCTACTGCCGCTAGTGGAGCCTTCCTTTATTATGTGACACAAACAAACAGCAACAATTGCGAAAGTGATACAGCAACGATTACTGTCGTTGTACAACCAACCATTTCGGGAAACACCATTTCTGCAGACCAAACACTTTGTTCTGCCGGCGCAGCTGCTGCCCTGGTGAGTGCTGCTACTGTAGTCGGTGGTTCTGGTTCGTACACATTCCAGTGGAGTCGTTCCCTGGATGGAGGCGCAACATGGAATGCAATAGGTGGCGCAACTGCTGCCAGTTTTAACCCTGGCACGCTAACGGCAAATACACAATTTAGGAGAGCGATCAATAGTGGTCAGTGTAGCAGCGTTTCCAATGTGGTTGCTATTACTGTTCTTGCTCCGTTTACCGGAGCGACGATTTCCGCGAATCAAACAGTATGCGAGGGAGTAACACCTGCATTAATAACCGGCCAAACCGCATCTGCAGGCAGTGGAACAATCGTGTATCAATGGCAGAGCTCACCAACGGGTGCTTCGTATACATCAATTGCAGGGGCCACCTCAAAAGATTACCAGCCGCCTGTAATAACTACCGCTACTTACTATCGAAGGGTCGTCAATAACAGCACTTGTAGCGATACATCAAACGTTGTGTTAGTTAGGGTAAATGTGAAACCAACTGGGAACATTGCAGCCCCGATTTCAATATGTGTCTACGAGCCCGCAGACGTAGTGTACAATCCAATGATTGGTATAGCTCCTTTTACAGTTGTGTTAGCGGTAACAGATCCCGGTGGAGCTGTAACCAATAGAACGCAGGTTGTAAATGCGGTGCCCACCAACATCAACGTGATAGCTGCCAATAGTGCGCCTGGTAACTATGATGTGGTAGTAAGCAGGGTAACCGATAATAATGGATGTTTGAACAACACCGGGTTTTCTCCTGCAACAATTATCGTCTATCCAAAACCCGTAGTTACTGCCAGCAGGGCAGTTGCTATTTGTAATGGAGATTCTACAACGTTAACAGTAAGTGGAGCTTCCACCTATACCTGGACACCAATAGCAGGATTAGACAGCACAACTGGCAGCACTGTTTCAGCCAAACCAAATACTACAACTACCTACACCATCACTGGAAATGCAAATGGATGTGTAGCTGATCCAGTGTCGATTACAGTGACCGTTAATCCCGTACCTTCTAAACCAACAGTAGTGCGACCGGTGATCTATTGCCAGGATGCCACACCAATGCCATTGAGCGCCACTGCAGCTACAGGTAATTCACTTAGCTGGTTCACCAGCCCATCATTGATAGGAGCTAACGCAGTTACTCCTACCCCAAGTACTGCAACAGTAGGAACAACATCTTACTACGTTAGACAAACCAGCGCGTTCGGTTGTGTAAGTGACACTTCCACAATTGCTGTCTTCGTTAATCCTTTACCTTCTGTAGACTTCCGTTTTCCGGCAAGTGCTTGTATGGATATAAATGGGCAGACTACCATTTCTTTCAGTAACCAGTCTTCAGTACCGGGCGGCGGAATATTCTCTTCCAACTGGAACTTTGGTGATGCCAGTTCATCTACGGATAAAGATCCTGTTCACCCTTATACAACACCTGGCCCGCACCAGGTAACCTTATCAGTAAGTTCTGCGCAGGGATGTACTACCCAGTTGGTAAAAACGCTACCTGCGTTCCTGCGTAAGCCAGCTGTTAATTTCACCGTTAATCCAGACACACTTTGCCAGGGAACACCGAGCGTATTTACAGATTATAGTTCAGCGCAAGGAAGTACCATTCAAACATGGAATTGGTCATTTGGAGATGGCTCTACCTCTACCCAGAAAGACCCAATCAAAAATTATCAATTGCCGGGTACTTATCGTGTTCGTTTGACTGTGTTGAACGCGCAAGGTTGCCAGGGCGATAGTAGTTACGTAGTGAAGGTGTATTTGCAGCCAGTGATAGATGCTGGTCCTTCATTCGTAGTACCGCAGGGTACTTTACTACAGTTCGTTCCCAAGGTGAAAGACTCAACCAATCTTACTTATCAATGGACACCTGCAACAAGCCTGAGTAATGCAACAGACCTTCGGCCAACTACGGTTGCTCAAAGTGACATTATTTACAAACTGACTGCAACCGGTGAAGGCCAGTGTAGCGCAAGCGATACGTTGTATGTAAAAGTGTTGATGCCTTTGCGCATTCCAAATGCTTTCTCACCCAATGGCGACGGGGTAAATGATACATGGCAAATACCAAATCTTAAAGATTACCCGGGAGCAACAGTAGAAGTATTTAACAGGTATGGCCAAAGCATGTTTAGAAGCATCGGCTACGCACTACCATGGAGTGGCACCTATAAAGGAAATGCCTTACCGGTAGGAACCTATTATTATATCATTGAGTTGAAGAATGGTTTCAACCAGGTATCAGGCTCAATTACATTGCTGAAATAGAAAAGAGGAGAACAAGTTTTTAATATTAATTCGTACACTATGAAATTTTTTTACAGGTTATCCATTTTACTTGTTTTGTTGATGATGGGTAGGGGAGTATCCGCGCAGATTGATCCGCATTTTACCCAATATTATGTGTACCCGTCGTGGTTAAACCCTGCGCTGACTGGCGCATTTGATGGAGACTATCGCATTGCCGGAATTTACCGCAACCAGTGGGCAAATGTTTCTGCCCCCTTTACTACGCCAGGTATTTCCGTAGATTTTGCCGGAAACAAAAATTTGAATTACGGCATCAGTGCCTTAAACCAGTCGGCTGGTGATGGAGGCTATAGGTACATGACGGCGTATGCCTCGCTGGCTTATACCGGTGTTCGCTTTGGAACCAATGGAAACAAGCGAATGGTTTTTGGTATGCAAGCTGGCTTCATCAACAGGCGTTTCGATCGCAGCAAGTTTACATTTGGAGATCAATACAATCCCGCTACCGGATTCAGTCCTTCCAATCCTTCAATGGATATACCTACTGTAAATAGATCGATGGTGTTAGACATAGGCGCAGGCGTTTTATATTACGATGCGCAGCCAGGCAAAAAAGCAAACTTCTATGGTGGTTTTTCTACTGCACACCTCAACCAACCCGAAGATGCCTTCGTTCAATCCCGCAAGGAGAAGTTGCCGATGCGTTTCACATTGCATGGTGGTGTTCGGCTAATAGTATCTGACGCGCTAAGCATTACACCAAACGTAATGTACACGCGCCAGGGTAATGCCGAAGAAAAAATGATTGGAGCCTATGCACAAATGCGTGCAACCGAAACAACGGAGTTTTTGCTCGGCGCAAACGTTCGTCTCAATGATGCCATTTCTCCGTATGTAGGATTTTACCACAAGAATATGGTGCTTGGAGTTAGTTATGATATTACAACCTCAGACCTTGCAAGAGTAGCACGCGGGGCAAGCAGCTTCGAAATTTCCTTATCATTTATTGGCAGAAAAAAGGTGTCAACCCCTGGCGAAAACTTTATTTGCCCGAGGTTATAACAGCATTTTATTTCCTCTTTAGGTTGATAACAGCAGTAGCGATTAGATGAATAAACCCATAATATTTTGTATGAAGAAGGCAATTATTTTAGCCGCAAGTTTCATGTTGATGCACTCCATGCAGGCACAATTTGCCTACAATTACGTGAAGGCCGCAGATGAGTATTTTAAGAAAGGAGACTTTTTTTCAGCAGCCCAATATTATGAACGTGCCCTCGGGCAGCGCCCGAGCAAAATGGATAAAATAGATCCTTATAAAGTAGAGTCCCTTTCAAAAGATAAAAAGGTGATGGTTACCACCAGCCACGATGAACTGGTGTATAAAACGGCTGAAAGTTACCGGCTCGTAAACAATCATTTAAAAGCAGAACCCTATTACAAAGAGGCTGCAGAGGCAAAGACTGCCGCCTTTCCCATTGCACGCTATTGGTTGGGTAAAAGCCTAAGGTATAATTCAAAGTTTGATGAAGCAGAAGCGGCCTTTGGTAATTTTCTGCAACAGTATACTACGGACGATGATTATACGATAGATGCTAGAAAAGAAATTGCGAATTTGCAATTCATTCAGAAGGAACTGAAGAAGGACACCAGCATGTTTGCAGTGCAAAAAATATCTGCAGATGCTTTTACCAGTGGCGCAGATTATGCACCTTCTTTACTAAACAATACTACAGTAGTATTTACTTCTACAAGGGCCGATGAAAAAGAAAGTAAAACTTCGCCCCACATCAATCGCTTATATGCTGGCCCGGCCGCAAGTGGTGCTACACTTACAGCTACTAAAATAAATGTACCGCAGGCAGCAGATGTACACCAGGGCGTCGCTTCTTTTTCGCCTGATGGTAACACCATGTACCTCACCCGCTGGATTGGTCAGAACGGAAAAAATACGGCGTCAATTTTCACGAGCAGGAAATCGGGAGATAGTTGGAGCGAACCAAGCGCTTTACCAGGCGATGTGAACATGGATGGTTACAGTGCGCAGCAGCCGTTCGTTACTCCTGATGGTAAGTATTTACTTTATGCATCTAACAAGCCGGGTGGACTGGGAAATTTTGATTTGTACATAGTTGCAGTAGATGCCGGCGGAGCCGCAGGTGCTTCTAAAAATTTAGGAGAGATAATCAATACAAAAGAAGATGAGCAGGCGCCTTACTACCACACAGGATCACAAAGCCTCATCTTTTCGAGCAAAGGAAGAGTGGGCATGGGTGGCTTTGATTTTTACCAGGCAAAGGGTGAGGTAAATAGCCTTTCAACACCTGTGAACCTTGGCTATCCGGTAAACTCAGTAAAAGATGATATTTACGTAGTGAGTACTGCAGGTAAACACATGCTCGATAACATTTTCTTCAGCTCCGATCGTTTGTCCCCTTGCTGCTTGGAAATGTTTACGCTTGCAAAAACAAGAATGAAAAAAGTGATCTCGGGTTTGGTGGTTGACTGCAAAACAAAAGAGCCGATACAAGGCGCGGCGGTTAAGGTGATAGATAACGCAACCAACCAGCAGGTAGCTATCCTTACAACTGCAAGCAATGGTAAATACGAATTTACACTCGAGGATTATCAACCCTTGCAGATAACTGCATCAGCAGATAGTTTTGAAGCACCGGCATCTTTGCAGTTTACTACACCTGCAAACGAAGAATTAAATACGGTTGAAAATACAGCTTTATGCTTGGTAAAGCCAGTACCTGTTGTACCGTTTGAAGTAGAGAAGCCGGTATTGATGAACAACATTTTTTATGAGTTCGACAAATACAAATTGCTGCCAGCATCCTATCCTAAACTGAACGAACTGGTTGCTTTGCTAAAACAATATCCAACTGCAGCAGTTGAAATTGGAGCACACACGGATGCTTTGGGCGACGATACGTATAATATGAACCTATCTGAACAACGCGCTAAATCTGTTGTAGATTATCTCGCCTCGCAGGGAATTGAAACCTCAAGGTTGACCAGCAAAGGGTATGGTGAAACAGTTCCTGTTGAGCCAAACAAGAAGGCGGATGGCCGCGATAACCCTGAGGGTAGAGCAAAGAACAGGCGAGTAGAATTTAAAGTGTTGCATTATTAATCGGTTCCCTTATAATATGCAAAGAGCTTCTTCGGGAGCTCTTTTTTTATGGCTATTGCAGTCTTTCAGAACGGGCTAATAAAACAAGTAGAGCAAATTGGTCCCACACGTACAGCAACAGCTGCTGCAATGGTATCTCACTACTACTGCACACGAAAAGAAGCAACCGAGCACCCTTAATTTTACAGGCGGAAGGCGTGTAGAATGTTTTAAGGCGTATTTTTAGAATCCGCTTTATACATATTCTAAAACCACTTACATGGCAGATGCGTTGGCATCTGCCTAAAAAAACAATTATCATTTCTGAAAACAGAAGTGTGTAAAACGGAAACAATATTAGGTTCGTAAATGTGATTGGATTTTAAATACAGGGATTTTTTATGGGGCGTATTTTTTTATTTTTTTGTGTTCTTGTTTGCTCAATGGCGTTTGCCCGTTTAGACGCCCAAAACTTAAGTAACCGGGGCAGAGAATTTTGGCTGGGTTATGGTCATAATAATTTGTTTGACAACGGAAATGGACAGCAATTGGTTTTGTACCTCAGTACAGAGCAAGCGGCCAACGTAACGATTTCAGTTAATGGAACCAGTTTTTCGCAGACTTATAGCATACCTGCAAATACAGTAAGGCAAACCGTTGAGATACCGAAAACGGGTACCAATGATGCACGCATTAGGAGCGAAGGTCTTAGCAGTCGTGGCATTAATATCATTAGCGATGTACCCATAGTTGCCTACGCCCACCAATATGGAAGTAACTCTTCAGGCGCCACCATGTTGATGCCGGTTGAAACATTTGGATACACCTACTACTCGCTTAATTACACGCAGGAAAGTAATTCTACTCCATCCTATTCCTGGTTTTTTATAGTAGCCAGCGAAAATAACACTAGGGTGGAAATCACTCCTTCAGTTCGTACGCAAAATGGCCAGGCCGCTAATGTGCCATTTGTTGTTAACCTAAGTCGCGGACAGATATATAATGTGTTCGGTCAATCATCCGGACTTACAGGTTTTGATTTAAGTGGCAGTAAGATAAAGTCAATTGCAGGATCTGATGGGGAGTGTCATCCTATCGGCGTTTTTTCCGGCGCCAGCCGAATGGTTATTTGCGGCACTAGTGGGGAGTTTATGCAGCAGCAAATTTTTCCTGCAAGTGCATGGGGAACGCGGTATTTGACTTATCCAACGGTTAGAACAACGAACATTGGGCAGAGTAACAATAATTTTTACCGGGTAGCAGTGCGCGATCCAACTACTATTGTAAAAAGAAATGGCACTGTTCTTACTAACCTTATCAACAACTTTTATTACGAGTTCTCCGGCAATTTTGGCGAATACATAGAAGCAGACAAACCCGTATTGGTGGGCCAGTATGCACCGTCTGAGCAAACATCCGGCGGCTGTACCTATGTTGGTTCTGGTGATCCTGAAATGATATTCCTGAGTCCGATAGAGCAGGCGATTAACAAAGCAACATTTTATGCCACCAGCAACCAAAGTATTGTAAACGTTTTTGTTAGTATCATTATCCCTACAGGTGGAGTCAATTCTCTTACAATTAATGGCAGCAGTGCATTTGATCTTATCAGGGCGCACCCACAAAACTCAGCCTACCGGGTGGTGGTAAAATCACTTACACCCAATGCACAGTATACAATCCAAAGCGATTCTGCTTTCACCGCCATTACATACGGATTTGGAACGTTCGAAAGTTATGGTTTAAATGCAGGAACACTCGTCAATAACCTCGATGCGGTGCCGGCCATTCAAAATACGCTTAGTCAAACGGGCACAAATAGTTTTACCTGTCCACGGTCACCGTTCAATTTTTCAGTGAAACTTTCTTACAAGCCAACGCAAATGGTGTGGCGGTTTTCGCAGGTTAATAATTTTCTTCCCAACCAGGATACTACACTGGTAAACCCGTTGCCAACTGATTCTTCTGTAGTAGGCACAAGGCTGTTTTATGAATATCGCCTTCCGCGCGAATACATTTTTACGGATACCGGCAGCTACACCATTCCACTAATCATCACTTCTCCAAACATTGACAACTGCAACAATTCAACTGTAGTCGATTTTAGGGTTAGGGTAAACCCTCCACCAAAGGCAGACTTTACGTTTACCTACACCGGGTGTAAAACAGATACGGCATTTTTATTCGGCACATTCACTGGCGCAGGTTATACGGCAAGCCGATACCGCTGGTCGTTTCCTGATAATACGACGGACACCCTTCGCAATACAAAAAAGGTGTTTCCTGCTGAAGGAACGAACCTGGTGAAACTGCGTGTGATTGCCGATAATGGGTGTGTGGCAGATACCACCAAGCCTGTTGTTACAAGTCCTCCACCACGAGCTACTTTTGGAATGACGCCTGCCGGCGGATGTGAAGGAACAACTGTAAACTTTACTGATACATCGTCGTACGCTGGCGGAACCATTCAGAATTGGTTTTGGGATTTTGGTAATGGAGTAATTGTAAATGCCCCGACCAATGCACCACAAACGCAAACCTATAATGCGGCGGGAATTTATACCATTAAGCATTTTGCGCAGTCGGGTACATGTAGAGGCGATACTGCTATTAAGACCTTGCAGATATATGCAAAGCCGGTAGTGTCTTTTATTGTTCCTACGGGATGCCTTGCTGATAGTGTGGCCCAGTTTACAAATACTACCACCATGAGCGATGGCCAGTCCATCCGGTACCTTTGGAATTTTGGTGATCCGAACGCAACCCCTGCAAACCCCAATACCGACACGGCTCGCAATCCTTCACACAAGTATTCTGCTTACGGAACGTACAATGTTTCGCTTACTGTTACCACGGCCAACGGCTGTACGAGTACACGCGTTATTCCATTTACCATAGGTGGCTTCAGCACGCCGATTAATTATACCGTTTTAAACGAAAGTTCGCTTTGTATACAAAACCAGGTGCAGGTTCGAAACCAAATGAATGTAACTACAGATTCTATTTATAGAATCGATATCTATTGGGATGTTTTAACTCAACCTGCCGTATTTACACAAATCAATAGTCCGGTGGCGAACGCTATCTACAGCAATCTGTATCCGTTGTTTACTACGCCTGCAACCCTTAGCTACACCATCAAATGGGTAGTGTATTCACGTGGCGGATGCATTAGCGAAAAAAGTAAAACCATTACGCTCAATGCTGCGCCCGTTGTTGCGATCGCAGCGTTGCCGGTAGTATGTATCAATGCCGCACCTGTTACATTAACACAGGGTTCCGTTACCAACAATCTTACAGGTAATGGAGGATATTCCGGAATTGGCGTAACGGGAAATACATTCAACCCCGCTGTTGCAGGTGTTGGAACGCATGTCATCAAATACTTGTTTACAACACCATCCGGTTGCGTAAGTGCTGACTCGACGTCAATCATAGTGTATGCTAAACCTGTGGCGAAATGGGGCTATAGAAGTCAGTGTGATTCTATACAGTTCCGCGATTCGTCTACATCCATTTCTGGTAGCATAGCTTTATGGAACTGGAATTATGGAGATGGGAATACCGAAGTCAGGACCAACGGTTTTCCTTTCAATAGAAGGTATGCCACTGCAGGTACCTATAATGCAAGTTTAGTTGTGATGAGCAGCCAGGGTTGCTCCAGCGATACGATGCGCATGCCTGTTATTTATACACCCGTCTCTCTTCCAGCTTTTTCAGTTGCAAATGAGAATACGCTTTGTTCAAAGAACAATGTTGTGCTTACCAATACGACCAACGCAGGTTTAGATACAGTTTCGCGAATAGATGTCTACTGGGATGCTGTAAACCAACCAACAGTCTTTGAAACATTTACCAACCCCGCAGCGAACGCCCAATTTTCGCACTTGTATCCAACCTTCACTTCACCTGCTACAAAACAGGTAATTATAAGGATGGTGATGTTTAGCCGCGGTGGATGTGCTACTGAAATTTCTAAAACAATTACACTTCATGCAGTTCCTGTTTTGACAGTAACCCAGGCCACACGTTTTTGTGTAAACGATGCGCAGGTTACTTTGCAAATAGGCGCTTCTAATGTACAGGGTGCAGGGCAGTTCTTTGGTCCGGGCACAACTAGTGCCGGTCTATTTACACCTTCGCAGGCTGGAGTGGGCAGCCATATTATTCGCTATACATTTACCAGTATAGGAGGTTGTATCGACTCGACAACTATGCGCATTGTAGTATCGCCGCGACCTTTGGCCAACTTTGGTTTTAGCAGTGTATGCGTGGGTGATTCTACAGCATTTAGGGATAGCTCAAACTTATCTGCTGGTAACATTACCGGCTGGTCATGGGATTTTGGTGACGGTTCTTCTTCTACAGCTCGTCCGCCATTCAATAAGCTATACCAGAATTCCGGAACGTTTAATGTGCAGTTGATTGTTACCAGTGATAGCGGCTGTTATAGCGCACCAGCAACCAAACCTTTGCGTGTAAGCGCAGCGCCATTGGTAAACTTTGGCCTGCCTACTTCTGTATGTATGCCCGGTGGTGTGGTAAATTTCAACAACCTTTCTACTTTGCCCAATGGTAGCGTAACCGACCTTTCCTTTACATGGGACTTTGGCGATGGCGCCACGGCAACAGGTTTTAATGCGAGCCATGTGTATGCCGATAGTAACCTTTATACCATCAAGCTCACCGCTACATCATTTGCTGGATGTACAAAGGATACAAGCCGAACTTTCTCTGCTTTCTTCCGGAAGCCCGTTGCCGATTTTGATGTTTCTTCCTCAGCTATTTGCCAAGGGGTAAGAACAACTTTTAGGGACAAGAGCTTTGCCCCTTCAAGCACTATCGCCACGTATGCATGGCGCTTTGGCGATGGAAGTGTGAGCAGCGATACGATGCCTGGAAAGACATATGGTGTTCCTGGTAATTACACCGTCAGTTTGCAGGTAACCACACCACAGGGTTGTACGGCAGATACATCCAGGGATATTAAAGTGTTCTTGCAACCAAAAGTGGATGCAGGGGTAAGTGTCTATATCCCGGAAAATTCATTTTACCAGCTTCAGCCATTTGTAAATGATACTTCGCTTCGGTTCCGTTGGACACCTCCCTTTTACCTGGATAACGACACATTGCTTCGTCCAATGTTTAGAACAGTGGCTACGCAAACACTAACGCTGTCAGCAACAGGTGATGGTAATTGTACAGGTTCAGATACAGTAAGAATAACCGTATTGAAACAACTGCGCGTACCCAATGTGTTTTCTCCCAATGGAGATGGGGTGAATGAGATATGGCAAATTCCCGGCTTGCCGGATTATGCGGGCAATACAGTAGAAGTGTTCAACCGCTACGGCCAATCGGTTTATCGGACCAATGGTTACACCAAACCATGGGATGGCACTTTGAATGGTAAACCGTTACCTGTTGGAACGTATTATTACATCATTGATTTGGGCCAGCCCAACTATAAACCAATCAACGGGTCTGTTATGATACTTAGATAGAAGATTGGCAAGAGAGTAGGCGCGCAACTATAACAAAACTAAACTGAGTGCAATGGCAATCCTGAATACCGCTGAACTTAAAGCGATGTTTGAAGCAAACCGGCAAGGATGGAACACAAGAACGGCGGTACACAAGGAGTCCGAATTTTATGATGTGCCGTCGTTTAAAGCAGGCAAAACAACACTTAACAAAGCTGAGTTAGAAGCACTGGGCGATGTAAGTGGTAAAACACTGTTGCATGTGCAATGCCACTTTGGGCTGGATACATTGAGTTGGGCTCGTGAAGGGGCGCTCGTAACGGGAGTCGATCTTTCTGATTTAGCTATTGAAACGGCAAATGAATTAAAAAGTGAGCTCAATATAGAAGCCACTTTCCTTTGTGCAAATGTGTACGATCTTCCTGAGGTGTTGCACGAGCAATATGATATCGTTTTCACTTCGTATGGTGTAATAGGATGGCTGCCTGACATGAATAGATGGGCCCAGGTAATCAATCATTGCCTGAAACCCGGCGGTACATTTTATATGATCGAGTTCCACCCGGTGGTTTGGATGCTTGATGAAAATCTGGAGCACATCAAATACCATTATCACAATGCAGAAACCATTTCTGAAACAAGCACCGGCACTTATGCCGATCCCACAGCAGCCATTGAATACAGCGAGCACTCATGGAACCACAGTTTAAGTGAAGTGTTGAATGCACTCATCAACAACGGAATTACGGTGCAGCAATTAAATGAGTATCCTTATTCCTATTACAATTGTTTTAAAAACATAGATCAAGGGGAAGATGGCTACTGGCGTGCAAAAGGCTTAGGCGATAAACTGCCCATGATGTATTCAGTTATGGGGGTAAAAGGTTGACTTCAATTTAAATTAACTTGGCCCTGGTGAGTTTAAAAAGTACTCGGCTTTTGCTAAGTTGTGATTTCTATTTATCCGGCGGCACGCCTTTAGTGCATTGTTATTGTACCACATGCCTAGTCCTTTCCACTTTTAAGAAGATTGGTAAATGATTATTTTTTTAAACGCTGTGCTTTTCATTTTCTTTGCACTCGATAAAAAAAATCTCACATGCTCCCAACATACAAACGAATTCTACTAAAGCTTAGCGGCGAATCCTTAATGGGCGATAAAAACTTTGGACTAGACTCATCTGTTATTGCTCAATATGCTTTGGATATAAAATCGGTTACCGAAATTGGCGTACAGGTAGCAATCGTAATTGGTGGCGGAAACATTTACCGCGGGATGAATGAAGCTGAAACTGGTATTGAGCGTGCACAGGGCGATTATATGGGCATGTTAGCCACCGTAATCAACGGAATGGCATTGCAGGCGGGACTGGAGAAAATAGGCGTATATACGCGGCTGCAAAGCGCCATAAAGATGGAGCAGATTGCAGAACCTTACATTCGTCGCCGGGCTATTCGACACCTTGAAAAAGGAAGGGTGGTGATTTTTGGTGCTGGCACCGGCAATCCATATTTTACCACTGACACGGCAGGTTCTTTAAGAGCAATAGAGTGCAAGGCCGATGTAATTTTAAAAGGAACAAGGGTGGATGGCATTTATACCGCGGATCCTGAAAAAGATAAAACTGCTGAGCGCTTCGATAAGATCAGCTTTAGTGAAGTGATATCAAAAAATTTGAAAGTAATGGACATGACGGCCTTTACCCTGTGCCAGGAAAATAATCTACCGATCATTGTATTCGACATGAATACACCGGGTACTTTGCTGCAGGTAGTGCAGGGCATGGATGTGGGTACTTTAGTAAGTTAAAAAACAGCGGCAGTTGCCGCTTTTTTTATGTTCTGTATCATTGGGTGAGCTTACACGCTCTTTTACATTTGTAAAAATATTTTTATGAAATCTGTTGCTGACATACGAAAAGATTACAGTCTTCAATCCCTACGGGAAGAAGACGTGGCGAAGGATCCTATTGAACAGTTTGGCAAATGGTGGGATGAAGCGATTGCCAGCGAAATAGATGAAGTTAATGCTATGACCTTAGCCACTACAACATTAGAAGGATTTCCATCCGCACGAATTGTTTTGCTGAAGGGTTTTTCAAATGAAGGCTTTACTTTTTTTACCAATTACCAAAGCAATAAAGGAAACGACATGGAGCTTAATCCACGGGCGGCTTTGCTTTTTTTCTGGAAGGAAATGGAACGGCAGGTAAGAATTGAAGGAACGGTGGAGAAGATCACTGCGGAGGATAGCGATGTGTATTTTTTCTCAAGACCTGAGGGTAGCAGAATAGGTGCATGGGCTTCTCCACAGAGTGCTTCCATTACCGGACGCGATGTAATAGAAAACAACGTTGCAGAATACACCGCAAAATTTGAAGGGGCGAATATACCAAGACCGCCACATTGGGGCGGCTATATTGTAAGGCCGACAAGAATAGAGTTTTGGCAGGGCCGGAGCAGCAGGCTGCACGACAGGATTCTATTTACCCTACATGGGGATGAGTGGAAGATAGAGCGACTGGCTCCATGAGTTAAGGCAATAGGAGATCGGTTGATCAGTGATCGGTTAAGAGGTCGACGGCTGATCGCCTTTTTTTACGACCTACTCATGAACAAATTAACCTTTTTAATTCGAAATTAGCTTAACTAATCACTTGTAACTAATCTCTGATCACCTGCACAACCTACGCCTCTTCTTTCTTCTCAGCAGCTGGCTTCACAACTTTTGATGGACGAGCTAAACGTGCCTTACCGAATGATCCTTTGAAAATTTTACCTTTTTTGGTTTTTTTATCACCTCTTCCCATTGTACTTTTTTTTATAGTGGGTGCAAACCTACAGGTTATTGATTAATTGAGCAAAGAATAGTGAGAAGCAAGCTTGATAGGTTGCAGGTTCGTTATTTAAGCTAATCCGTCAAAACTTTATAAGACGAAGAACTTGCTTTCGGCCGGGTATTGATACCAGTAGGGTATATCCAATTTTACGCGCATAAAAAAAGCGGAACGATGTCCGCTTCAAAATTGTTTCGCGCCAGTTAGATTTTAGCTGAAAGTTCTTTACCAGCTTTGAATTTAGCAACCTTTTTAGCTTTGATTTTAATGACCTGTCCAGTCTGTGGGTTACGACCATTACGTGCAGCTCTTTTAGCAACAGAAAAAGTGCCAAATCCAACCATCGTTACTTTTCCACCACCCTTCAAAGTTTTTGTCACTGCTTCCACAAAAGAGTCCAGCGCAGCGTTCGCCTGGGTCTTCGTTATTTCAGCATCGTCAGCCAGTTTTGCAATTAATTCAGCTTTGTTCATAGTAAAGTTTTTATGTGTTTACAAAACAAATTTATTCGCTTTTGCTTAGCAACAAAATATTCTACAAAAAAATAAAGAAGAACGGATGCGCTGAAAGCCGCGCCGGACAAGCATTACAGCCGATGATGAAAAATTGCAAGCCTTACAAAATTTTTACATACGCTGAAACCCTTGCTGCTAAAGGCTTTCAGCTTTACGTAGCTAATTCAACCACTAATCATTTCAGAAGGATTGAATTTGACAGATGTAAAAAGCGCCTCTATAAACTATCCACAATTACTGCACAACCTGCATAAGCGTACGGAAAGCTATGAACTGATCGCCCCATCTATCCATACTATCCTGCCGTAATCGCGGGGCATGCACATTTATATAGTGGTCGACTTCGGCTTTTGAATTTGCTACATATTGTACCGCGTAAGTAGGTCCTTCTTCTTCATCAATATCCAGCAGCTTTACGAATTGGTAGGAAGTAAAACTGCCGGTAGCCATTACGCCGGGTATGTGAGTGCGCTGCATCCACGCCAGCCAGGCATCTGCTATTTGCCAGGTTAGTTTCACTGTTACATTATATATGATCATTGATAAATATTATTCTTGCAAGTTAGCCAATGGCACTACAGCATTTTAATCCAAAAAAAACAGCATTTTTGCCCGACATCAAACTGCAATATGAATTACAAAGTTCCCTACGATTACGTGTTGAATTACCTATACCCAATACGCCCACACAAACAAAAAATGCTTGGATGTATGGGGCTTTTTGTAGACGGAAAAAATGTATTGTTGCTGCGCGAAAGAGAAGATCATCCGGAATTTAATGGAGTGTTTGTGGCCACACAGCCGCAGTATTTTGAAGCATTGAGAGATGAAATACATGCCTCCAACATGGAGTTTGACCTGGATGGAAGCCACCATAGTTGGATATTCATCAGCGAAGATTTAGAAGACTTTGCTGACAAACTTAAAATAGCCTGTGAGCTGATAAAGAATGGCGATAGCAGGATAGGGAAGTGAGTGAAGATGTATCCGGGAGAATTATAGGTAACAGCCACGGATGGTTGAAAGTACTAGATCCATTTAAGCTACTAACTTTCTCTAAAAGTTATAACATCCTGAAACCTTTTAGCTCAAGCCGCGTGGCTTCGTTATTGCGCCAGGACTCCACCCGCCTCTTTTGAAAACTGCTGCGCATGTTTTCAAATGTCTTCGCTACGCTCGACACCGAACCGGCTGAGGTCCCTCTGCAATAACTGTTATCAGGAGCGAATACTAGGAATGGCGTTTCCTATTTAACCGAGAAAGATTCATCCTTTTAAATCATTCTTGAATTCGGAACTGTGCTAGATTCAGATTTCTATTAAACGTTCTTAGCTTGGCGCCAACACGCCTGACGGATTGGGGAGGCTACAACGATGAAGCCATGAAAATCTATGTTAGAATGCACAAAAACGTCGGCGAACTATTATGGATAATTAAGTTGTTAAATAGCACAATGCTCGTGGTAATTCTCCAAAACTATTTCTTGCTTTCCCACTTCGTAACCGCTGTAGGTTTTCGCTACTTCGTCCAAAACCTCAATCACTTCTTCCGCCGTTTTTAAGGTCACTAAACGATTTCTAAACTCTTTAATGTTTGGTAAACCCTTCAGGTAATTGGAATAGTGTCTGCGCATTTCGTTAATGCCCACTATGGGTCCTTTCCATTCAATGGATTTAATTAAATGATTTTTACTCACAGCTACACGCTCTTCAACAGTTGGAGGAGCCAACAATTCACCAGTAGCCATGTAGTGGTGTATTTCGCGAAAAATCCATGGGTAACCAATGGCGGCGCGACCAATCATGATTCCATCTACACCATACCTGTTTTTATACTCCAGGCATTTTTCCGGGCTATCGATATCGCCATTACCAAAGATCGGCATGTGAATGCGCGGGTTGTTTTTAACCTTGGCGATAAGGGTCCAATCGGCTTCGCCCTTATACATTTGGCAGCGTGTACGCCCATGAATAGCCAAAGCTTTAATGCCAACATCTTGCAACCGCTCTGCAACTTCTTCTATGTTTTTTGTATTGTCATCCCAGCCAAGGCGGGTCTTTACCGTTACGGGCAAACTGGTTGATCTCACCACCGCATCCGTTAGGCGAACCATGAGATCAATATCTTTTAGCACACCTGCACCAGCGCCTTTGCAGGCCACCTTCTTTACCGGGCAACCGAAGTTAATATCCAGCAAATCGGGGTTGGTTACATCTACAATGCGGGCAGCCATCGAAAGGCTGTCTTCATCGCCACCAAATATTTGAATGCCTATTGGTTTCTCATAATCGAAGATGTCAAGTTTCTTGCGACTCTTAATGGCATCACGTATCAATCCTTCACTGCTAATGAATTCGGTGTACATTAAATCAGCACCATTCTCTTTGCACACGGCACGAAAAGGCGGGTCGCTCACATCCTCCATGGGCGCTAATAAAAGAGGGAAACCGCTTAACTGAATGTTGCCAATAGTAATCATATCCGTACGCTGTAATGGGTGTGTTTTGTGCCTGAGCTACGCGATGAAAACAAGTTCCATCCTGTATCTTGCAGCCCATTTTGAGCGATGGCAAAGCTACGTTCTTGCCGCTTTATATACTATGAATACTTACTTAAAATATCAGCCACCCGGCGTGCAGTTAGTTGCTTTTATGGGAATGGCCATAGGTTTTATGGTCATCAATTTGCTGATCATGTCTTTTTTTTTCGGTGACCTTACAGCGGTATTGATGGATAAAACGGCTGTCATTCAACCGGAATTGGTGGCTAAGTTTAAAGTGGCACAAGTGATTAGTGCCGTTGTTTCTTTCCTTTTTCCCGCATTGTTATTTGGTTATTTCTCCTCGCCAAAGGCATTGCCTTACGTTGGCATCCAATCATCCATTGCCGTAGAATTAGTGATTGCGTGTTTTGTATTTCTTGTGGTGGTACAGCCCTTTGTGGGTTGGATTGGAATAATAAACAATAAGATAAATTTTGGCAGCTTGCAAAAAGTAATGCAGGCAGCCGAAGCAAGTTATAGCCGGGCGCTACAGGTATTCTTGCAAATGAAAAACGCAGGTGACCTGTTCATCAACTTGTTTATTATGGCGCTACTGCCGGCTGTTTCCGAAGAACTTTTTTTTCGTGGGGCACTACAAAAAGTAATGCTGCGACTGATGAACATACCGGTAATTGCCATTTTGTTTTCGGCTGCGATTTTCGCCGTGTTGCACGGAACGGTCTTTAAGGTGTTACCCATTTTTACGCTGGGCATATTGCTGGGTACCATATATCATGTAACCCGCAATCTTTGGTACACCATTATCATTCATTTTTTAAATAATGGACTTGCCGTGCTGGCAGTATATTATTCTACCAAGAATGATTTCATGAAAAAGCTGGCGAATGACCAGGTAGGTATTGAATGGTATGCAGCAATTTTCAGCCTGTTGGGTACCGTTGCCATCCTCGTGTATATGCATAGAAAAAGCCAGGCTGTTTTGCCTGCAGCTGTTACTGATGAAGACAATGATTATATTGCCTGATGCAACAATGGACACTACTACATAGCGCAGGCACATTACCCGAAGCCACTATTTTAAAAGGAAGGCTCGAGGAAAACCAGGTACCCGTAATGCTGATCAATAAACAGGATAGCAGCTACCTGAATTTTGGCGACATCGAATTGTATGTACCATTCTATTTAAAGGAGATTGCACGCCACCTGCTTAACAATGCACTTTGTAATTAAAGGCTCATAAAGCCTGCCCTCATCATCAATCACCCGCTGCAATGGCATTCAACTTACAAACATTTAAAACAAGAGCGCTAACCGCTGTCGTATTTGCCATAGTGATGTTGGCCGGGTTGCTATGGAACCATTGGAGTTTCCTTCTCCTCTTTTCCATCATCCACTTTGGATGCTGGGTAGAGTACCAGCAACTGGTTGGCAGAATTGATCAGCAGTACAGCACCATTACTTCCTTTCATAAAGTGGGTAGCATGTTATTAGGTTATGGATTAATGCTGTGGGTAACCAACGCTTCGTTTCACTTCGGTACTGTCACCTTGCATGAAATAGGCTTTTGGCTATTACTGGTTTTGGCGCTTGTTCTGCCCATCATCGAAATACTGTTTACCAGCAATGCGGAGTTCAAAAACATTGGTTACTCTTTTCTCGGGCTCATGTATATTTCTTTGAGTTGGGCTTTGATGATTGACTTGCGCCAACACCATATGCTGCTGAATGGATCGGAGATAACAGAAGATAAAGGTTGGATTATTCCTATGTTTCTTATCGGATCAATCTGGATCAATGATACGATGGCTTACATCGTAGGATCTTTTCTGGGCAAAACACCGCTGTCACCTATTTCACCCAAAAAAACATGGGAAGGAACCATTGGTGGTGCTATTCTTTGTATTGCTTCAATTTCTTTACTCGCATATTTCTTCGCGCCTGAATTCCTAAAACTCCTTATTGGTGTGGCTGCTATTGCAGCTATTGTAGGTACGCTGGGTGATCTCCTCGAAAGTAAATTGAAGCGAATGGCCGGGGTAAAAGACAGCGGCCACTTTATGCCGGGGCATGGTGGATTTTTAGATCGGTTTGATAGTTTGATTTTAGCCACGCCCTTCGTGTGGCTATATGTGAAGCTGCTGTTTTAAGTGCCCATTTGCTTCTTTCAGAATAGTTTTTTTGGGGCCCGGCATTTGATCTTTATTGTTACGGTCGTTGCGTCGCACACTTGTACTGTAGTATATACATGCAGCACGCTACGCGCTTATTGAACGCCTGACCAACTAGTTGAAACCTAGGAGCATAGCGCGAACCATAATTTTTAAGGCGAACGCTTGTTTCCCAGTCGGGAAATAAGTACCTTCATAAAAAATGCCAATGAAGCCAAACTTTGACATTGAGTTTTTGCCAGAAGCCATCGAATTTTTAGAAGCGCTTGATGATAAAGCGAGGGAGAAAATCTACTACAACATCAAGAAGGCTCAGTTTATAAATGACAATGAACTCTTTAAAAAACTCAATGACTTCATTTGGGAATTCAGGACGTTGTATAAGAGTAGAGCTTACCGGCTCTTTTCATTTTGGGATAAGACAGATGGAAAAGAAACGTTGGTGGTAGCGACACACGGAATTTTGAAAAAAAGACAGAAAACGCCACCAAAAGAAATAAAAAAAGCAGAAGAAATAAGAAAGGAATATTTAAACCATAAGTCAAAAACTAAATAGTATGGCAAGTAAATTCAAAACTGTTCCGCTTGATACCATGATTGACAAGCACATTGGAAAAGTTGGCACTGAACGTCGTGATGCATTTGAAAGTGAACTGAGAATTGAACTGCTAGGACAAGCAATCAAGCAAGCAAGACAGGAACGCAACTTAACACAGGAGCAATTGGGAGCACTTGTTGGAGTACAAAAGGCTCAAATTTCTAAGATTGAAAACAGTGTGAAAAATGCAAGGTTTGAAACTATTTTAAAAGTGTTTGATGCATTAGGTGCGAAGGTTAATTTTCATGTAGAGCTAAACAGTAAAAAATTAGCGTATTGACAATTGAAGCCAGCTCACACTATAGGGTTTGTTGGTTAATTAGGCGTTTGTTGGTCGCTGACCAACAAATTCAATTGGTCATATTCTAATTTAAATATCAAATCCTTTGGTGGGCGATGAATGAAGGTGGCAAAAGCGTTTTGATTTCTTGTTGTTCTCCAGTAACCAAGAAACGCAACCTACGCCCTTGCTTGTCGCCTATCCAACAAGGCTTTTTATAATATTCTTTATCAGTTAAACGAATACGTAATATTCCCATCCTTCTCATCCTTTAGGGCAATACCCAATGCCAGCAATTGGTTTCTAATAGTGTCAGAGGTAGCGTAATCCTTTCTTTCCTTTGCTTGTTTACGCAGTTCAATCAGCACTTGAATTACTCCATCCAGTTTACTGTAGTCGCCTACAAGTTCAGACTGTAATCCGAATATATCTTCTACATAAACCTTCAGTTTCTGCTGGAGTAATTCTAACGTAGTCCTGCTAAAAGCATCGGCGCTAATGTGCTTATCTTTTATAGAATTGATAACTGGAACAAGGTCGAACATACTGGCCAAAACTTTCGCAGTATTAAAATCATCGTTCATAAATTCATCCAGTTCATCCAGGCTTTTTAGCAACTTGGCTTCCTGGTCTTTGTCAATGTTCTCCTCTATAAAATTCATAGAGGCAACATCCATTTTTTGCAATACTTCATAGGCTTCCCACAATCTTTTTAGTCCGCGTTCTGCTGCTTGCAATGCTTCGTTTCCAAAGTCGAATGTGCTGCGGTAGTGTGTTTGCAAAATGGAAAAGCGAATGGTCATTGGACTATATGCTTGCTGTAGTATAGGATGTGTACCGGCAAACAACTCAGTAAGCTTAATTACATTGTTGTAGCTCTTGCCCATTTTCTTTCCGTTAATGGTAATCATATTGTTGTGCAGCCAGTACTTTACCGGCGCTACATGGTTGCACACGGCGCTTTGTGCAATCTCGCATTCATGGTGCGGAAACTGAAGGTCCATTCCACCACCATGAATATCAAATTGATCACCGAGGTATTTGCTGCTCATGGCCGAGCATTCTATATGCCAGCCTGGAAAACCTTCGCCCCACGGGCTTTGCCAACGCATGATGTGTTCGGGCGGTGCGTTTTTCCACAAGGCAAAGTCTGATTTGTTGCGCTTTTCTTCCTGATTGTCGAGTTCGCGGGTGCTTTCAATTTGTTCATCCAGCACACGGCCACTCAGTATGCCATAGGGTAAACCCTTAGCGGAAAAAATTTCATGGTATTTTTCTACATCGAAGTAAACGCTGCCATTAGATACGTAGGCAAATCCATCGGCAATAATTTTTTCAATCATCACTATTTGTTCTACGATATGGCCGGTAGCAGTAGGTTCAATACTTGGTTCCAGATTGTTGAATTGGCGCATTGCCCAATGAAAAAGGTTGGTGTATTTCTGCACCAGTTCCATCGGTTCCAATTTTTCAACCACCGCTTTTTTACTGATTTTATCTTCCGCTTCCCGCCCCTCTTCTTCAAAGTGACCCGCATCGGTAATATTGCGAACGTATCGAACTTTGTAGCCCAGGTATTGCAGGTAACGGTACACAACATCGAACGTAATGTAAGGCCGCGCATGGCCCAGGTGACTTTCGCCGCTTACGGTTGGTCCGCACACATACATGCCCACGTAGCCGGGTGTTATTGGTTCAAAAACTTCCTTCTTTCGCGTAAGCGAATTATATACTTTCAGTTGACTCATTTCTTATGTATGAATAGTTGCAAAAGTAATGGTTTACTTTTCCTTGTATGTGGTTTGACGCAATTGTGTAACGCATGGAGACGAGCGTTCAGATGGTACAGAATGATGGTTGAACATCTTGAGTACTCGATGGAACAAGTATCGGCGAGTTAATTCAACCCTAAGTCTGTTACCAGCATTAGGTGATCGCTCAGGCCTTCATCAATCATATCGAATTGATGAATATGGAAGTTGTTATCGGGCAAAATATAATCGATGCGAAGCGTAGGCGCTATGGCCAAATAAGTACGGCCAATACCTAGTGAACTGGCCAGGAAAACATCTTGCCATTTACCGCGAATATGGAAGTAGGTATAGCTATTCGGTACATCATTAAAGTCGCCACAGATTAGCGCCGGGTGAGGTGAGTTATCCAATGCTTCACGTACCATTCTTGCCTGCTGCCCCCTGATGGTAAATGCAAGTTTCATTTTTTGCATGATGGTTTTTGACGCGGCTGTGTTTTCATTGTTCTTTATTTTTTCCAGGTCATCATAGTCTTCTTTTTTAAATCGAAATGACTGCAGATGCGTAGTGTATACCCGAAATATTTTACCAGCTTTTAAAATGTCTGCATAAATCAAACTCTCGCCCTGAGCACCGGGGAATTGCAATTTACCGGAATCTACAATCGGAAACCGCGACATGATTAGACTTCCGGCTTTGTAACCGGCAGGTGTGCTGCGGCTAAAGTCGCTGGAGAAATAATGAAACGGAAATTTTTGCGCAAACGGCGCAAGGTTGTCTTGCTTGGAGGATGTATTAAATTCCTGCAGGCAGACTACATCTGCATTCTGATCAATAATAGTAGAAGGGATGGTTGCCCGATCTACTCTCTTTTTATCGGCTTTATTACTCAGTCCTTCTAGGCTTCTAATGTTCCAGTTGATGACACGTATGCGTGTGCTGTCTTTTTTCTCACTAAAACTATCAAACCTATTGATGGCAAATAGTACTCCTAGTTGTTTGTAACCTATTAGTAAGGTGATGAATGGCAGCAGGAAAAATTTTGGTTTTAAAATCAGCCAAAAAAAAACAAATAATAACAGCAGCAATGCCAGGTAGGGAAACATTAAACCAAAGAAGCCCATGAACCACCAGGTAGCGGGGTTTAAAAATGGAACAAGGCAACCAATCAAAAAAAGCAATACAACAATGCTATTGATGATGATAAAAGTATTGCGGAAAAGATGCCTGATTGTTCTGCCTGCCATGTTGTAAATATATTGATAAACGCTTACCATGCTTGACCGCTATAGATCACTAATCTTTCCATTGCAGATCGGTATAATGCGGGTAGTGATCAGAAAGATTTACCTGGTGTTGTTGGTAATTTAAAACCTTCAACGCTTTGTCTGCAAACAAGTAATCAATCCGCAACGTCTTTGGTAAGCTATCCATTGAGCCGCCAAATCCAAATCCTTTTTGTAAAAAACAATCCTGTAAGTTATTCCTGGTTTCATAGTAAGGAAAGGATGCTGGAACAGAATTCATGTCAGCAGAAAAAACAACGGGATAAGGACTGGCATTAATCAGGCTTTTTACAATTGCCGACTGGTACACATGCTCTTGCTGAAATACCCTCAGCTTTTCAAATTTAGATGCATGAAATAGGAAGGAGGTATCGTAGTGCAAAGGCATGACGCTGCCTGGCTTCTCCGCTAGTAAATTAATGGATCTATAGTGAGCGGAAATAAAACGCACCCGTCTACCATTAAAATTTACATCGGCATAAATGGCTTTTTCAGGGTAGGAAGGATCGTTTAGTAGCACATTACCCGAATCCATTAAAGGGAGTTTTGAAAAAATTGCGTTTCCAAGATTGAAGGTCCCGGTGGGTTCATGACGAACAATTTCAGCAGGCCGGTAAGAATACTTATACCCCAGTTTTATTAGTTCAAGTACGTTTGATTGGAAGTTTGGAATTTGATATTCGGCGATTTCTTGTAGGCAAAGTATATCTGCATTTTGTTCTTTGATGTACCTGAACATTTTCCTGCGAATAGAGTTAGGCGAGTCAGCGTAATTCGATGGATTATCAAAGTTTCTCACGTTCCAGCCAAGCACCCGCAGCGTTGGTTTGGTTGGCTCAGCTGTTTGCAGATTTAAAGCATAGAGCGATGCAATGTTATTGTAACCGAGAACGAGTAAACAGACAAGCAGTAGCGATATCTTTTTCTTGCAAAAAAACCAAACAACAATGGTGATGAAAAGAGATAACAACAGGTAAGGGAAACCAATGCTAAGCAAACCCGTGGGCCAGAAATGTAGCGGGGAAATAAAAGGCGTGGCGCATGATAAAAGATAAATAAGCCCGAGGCACCAGGTGGCTGCAATGAAGAAACGGTAAAGGAATCGCTTCATCAATCTAAAGCTCTTCTTTTGCTGCCTTCTTCAAAAATTCTTTCTCTTCTTCTGTTAGCGAAAAATATCCTTTCTGGTGGATTTTGTCGAGCAGATCATCTACACGTTGTTGGGTAATTTTTGGCGTTCTTTCGTACGGCTTTTGGTCTGCTTTATAAAACAGTTGTTGCTTCAATGGTTTTTCCACCTGCTTTTTTTCAGGGTTGAAAAGATCATCGAACCAGTTGACGAGGTCAGTCATCCATTGGCCCCAATCATTTCCCCGCTTTAGCTGGTATACAAAAACATATCCCATTATACCTGCTGCAGCATAGGCAGTTGCCACACCAATACTTGCGCCTATGGTAGCAAAATGGATAATGATAAAAACAGCTGTAATAATCCACAATGGAATGCCACCGTTTATGAGAGGAGCTATTTTATACTTGGGTGATAACGCCGTTGTACCAATTGCAATCGCCATTAATGATGGACCTGCCCCCATTAGAGTAGCTTTCAGGTGCACGCTTTCGCGTAAGGAAGGAATAAGATTAATGGTGAGAATAAAAGCGATAGAGCCAACCAAACCGCCGTACAGGTAAAGGGGCACTACTTTTCGTGAACCGGTAAGGTCGTTTAGGATGTAACCAAAACCCCAGAGCCACATCATAGAGCTTACAAAATGCCACAGGCTAACGTGGCTAAACATATACGTAATAAGCGACCATGGCCTGCTGGCAAATACATCGGCTGCAGCCGGCACAATTACCCAGCTCATCACCTCACTCACAAAGTCAGGAATGGTTCGGTCATTCAGCAGGTAAAGCACCTTTACAAAACTGATGCAAACGAAAATAATTGCATTAAAAATGAGCAGCATTGTCAATGCATTTCCATCTTCGCCCAACAGTGTTTTTCTGCGGCTGTTTTGTTCAAGTACACTCATGCCAGCATTGTTTATTCAGTATTCAAATTAATACATTTTCCGCCGGTTCGCTTTGTTCCAGGTAAGAACCAATAAAAATCCTACCAAGCCACCGCCTATATGTGCCCAACGTGCAATGTTATCGCCAGCGCTGTTTTGAACAGCGGAGTAGATCTCGTAACCAAAATAGACCAGCCCTACCCACTTGGCTTTTACTGGTACAAAAAAGTACAGGTACAAATAAGTATTGGGGAATAGGTAAACAAACGCTGCCAAAATACCAAATACCGCCCCGCTTGCCCCCACGGTAGGTATGTTGAGTACGTTATTCGTGAAACTAGAAACGTAGGTAACAGACTTTTGAACTTCGGCAAAATCTACCTCGTTGCTCGCCAGGTAATTTAATACACCCGGACCATTCATATTGTTGAATATAGCAGGATTTCGGGGACCGTAAAGCTGCAGGAACGTTATGATCTTATTTTGTGTAGCCGATTGTTTTATCAATTCAAAATCGACCAGCATCTGGTGATAATCGTAGTACAAAAAAAGCAGGTGGATGACCCCGGCACCAATTCCACAAACAAAATAAAAAGTGAGAAAACGTTTTGGTCCCCAGAGGCCTTCTAGTATTGAACCAAACATCCACAGGGCAAACATGTTACCGATTAAATGCATCAGGTTGCCATGCATAAACAGGTGGGTGATGATTTGCCATGGCTGAAACAAAGGCGACTTTACATGATGCAAGCCCAAAAGATCAACCATGTAAGACATCTCGCCTCTGTCAATCGTGACCTTTGCCAAAAAGAAAAGAACGTTGATGATAAGTAGGTTCTTGATTACTGTGGGCAGTATCTCGAAACGACTGGGTCTAAATTGCGTCATAATAGTGGTGTACTAACAAATGTGAGCCGCCTTTGGTTATTTGAGTTTTAGCTGAACGATGTTCTCTATGTGAAGGGTGTGCGGAAACATGTCTACAGGCTGCACCTTGGTAACCGCATACTTTTCATCTAACAAAGCTAGGTCGCGTGCCTGCGTAGCAGGATTGCAGCTAACATACACAATGGTTGGCGCAGCAATCTCCAGCAGTTTTTTTACCAGCTTCTCGTGCATGCCTGCACGTGGAGGATCGGTGATCACCACATCAGGCTTGCCATGGGCCTCAAAAAAGGCATCGTTAACAATGTCAATTACATCACCGGCAAAAAATTCGGCACCTTCCAGGTTATTCAGTGCGGCATTTTCTTTTGCATCTGCAATTGCTTCAGGTATCACTTCTACTCCAATTATTTTTTTTGCTAAGCGGCTTACAAAAATACCGATGCTGCCGGTGCCGCAGTAAAGGTCATACACCACCTGGCTTCCATCTAACTCCGCAAACGCACGGGCGATGTCATATAATTTTTCTCCCTGCCGGGTGTTTGTTTGAAAGAAAGATTTCGGTGAAATTTTGAATGAGAAGTCTTCGAGCTTTTCAATGATGTGCCCTTTGCCTGTGTAAACTACCGGCTCCAGGTCATACATGCTATCGTTCTTTTTTGTGTTGATGGTATATAATAACGTGGTGATCTCTGGAAAATTTTCTTTGATATAGTTGAGCAGCGGAAAAAGAACTGCATCATCTTCATAGCCAACTACAAGGTTCACCATCAATTCGCCAGTAGTAGCCAACCTTACCTGTAAGTTGCGCAGGTAGCCTGTATGCTGGCGAATGTCATAATGTGGCAGATCATGTTGTTTTGCATAATCCCTGATACTATTGCGTATGTGGTTGGTCGGCTCTGCCTGCAGATGACATTCAACAATCGGCACAACCTTATCAAAAAATCCGCGGGCATGAAAGCCGGCAACATTCTCATCTCCTGATATATTCGGATCGTTCAGTTCGCCGGGCAGCAGGTATCGTTTGTTGGCAAACGTATATTCCATTTTATTACGGTACTGCGTGGTATGGTCGGCGCCAACTATCGGGGCTATTTCCGGCATAGAGATTTTGGCGATGCGCTGCATATTATCAACCACCTGCTGGTGTTTGTACTCAAGTTGCTGCGCATAAGGAAGCATTTGCCATTGGCACCCGCCGCATACACCAAAGTGTTGGCAAAAAGGTGTAACCCTGAGCTCGCTGTATTTGTGAAATTGTAAAGCAATACCCTCGCCCCAATCTTTTTTATTTTTTTGAACCAACACATCTACCTCATCGCCGGGAATGGTGTTGTGTACAAAGATCACCTTGCCATCTACCCTTGCCAGTGACTGGCCTTCTGCTGCATATTTTTCCAGTACTACATTTTGCAAAATCACTTTCTTGCGTCTCATGCGGTAAAAGTAGGTAAATGGAAAGTTTAGGTCTTCCTAAAGCTTTGTCTACCACAGCAAGTAAGTTTTTAGTGTAAGGGTGAGGCTATCAGTAGTTATCCCGAAGTAAAGCAGGTTAACCATCAACAATCGGCACACTAAAAACCATTCTTTTTCGTTCTATTGATTACTCTTTTTTGTAGCTATTCCTTTGGTTCTTATTAACAAAATGAAAAATTGCAATTAACCTTTAAACGATATTTTTACCCATCGTTTAACCCAATACTATGCGTCGAGTTATACCCATTCTTTTTCTTTTATTGTGTGCATTTCAATCGCAGTCGCAAATCAAAAAGACGGTAAGGCCACCAGCAAAACCAACACCAGCAGCCAACAAGAGTGTTGGTTTAAAACCAGGCGGCTCAGAAGGGTACAGCATTCCCATTACACTCACGCCGCTTAAGAATACCTGGGTTTACCTGGGATGCCACTTTGGTAAATACAAGAATATGGCAGATTCTGCGTGGTTAAATGATAAGAGCCAGGGTGTTTTTAAGGGAAATAAAAAATTGCCGCAGGGTATCTACTTTATCGTTTCTCCAAATAAATTCTTGTTGTTTGAATTACTGGTAGATAAAGAACAGCAGTTTTCAATAAAGGCTGATACTACCGCTTTGCAAAATGCTACGATTACGGGATCTGCCGACAACACTTTATTTCAACAGTACACTAAATTTTTATCGCTGAAAGCGCCGGAGTTAAACCAACTGCAACAGCAAATGTCCGCCGCCCAGAACCCTGCAGATTCTATACGGTTCAGAACCGCCTTGATAAAAGGAAATAAAGAATTGCAGGACTACCGCGAAGACATCATGCGGCAGCATCCTACAGCAATGCTGTCTACGTTTTTTTATACAATGAAACGACCAGAGGTACCGCAAGTGCCTATAGGAGCAAATGGTAAACCGGACTCTAGCTATCCTTACCGGTATGTAAAAGGTCATTGGTGGGATGGTGTTGATCTATCGAATGAAGGCTTGGTTCGCACACCGTTCTTTGAGCAAAAGCTCGAAGAGTATTACAAGTATTACGTAGTGCCTGAAGCAGACTCAATCATTCCCGAAGTAAATTATATGTTGCTGGTAAGCCGCGAAAACAGGGAGATGTTTAAGTACCTGCTGGGCAAGTTTACTGATAAATATATCAACCCCGAATATATGGGGCAGGAAAAGGTTTTCTTGTTTTTGTTTGATAAGTACTTCAGCAAAGGCGATACGGCATGGCTTGGCGTAAAACAACGTCAATACATTTTTGACCGGGCTTATAGTTTAATGGCCAACCAACTGGGCGAGCCTGCGCCCGAATTGCAAATGCTTGATACAACTGGGAAAGATGTGACGTTGTATGCATTGAATGCTCCTTTCACCTTTATCACCTTTTGGGATCCAAACTGCGGACACTGTAAAGAAACGGTGCCTAGGGTAGATTCAATTTATCGCGCTAAATGGAAAGGGTTGGGCGTGAAACTGGTAGGCGTAAACATAGACGAGGCCGCCAACGATAGCTGGAAAAAATTTGTGCGTGACAACAAGTTGACGGAATGGTTACACATTTACCAGCCTAAAAAGGTGAAAGAAGATGAAGCAAAACGTGGCATAGCAAACTACCGGCAATTGTATGATGTTTATAAAACACCTACTCTATATTTGTTAGATGGCGGTAAGCGCATCATTGGTAAAATGCTAACAATAGAACAGTTTGATGAAGTGCTTCAGGCCAAACTAAAAAACCCTGAGCTCCCTAAAAAATAATCGATCGATGAAAAGATTAGCACTGGCTGTAATCTCGTTTTCTTTGGTAGCCGCAGTAAATGCACAAGCTGTTTTTACCTATGGTAAAAATGCCGTTTCAAAAGATGAATTTGCAAGAGCCTTCAATAAAAATCCTGTCAATACGCCCGACAGGCAAAAGGCCATTCGTGAATACCTTGATCTTTACATCAATTTTAAATTAAAGGTTAAGGCAGCCTACGATGCAGGGCTTGATAAAGACCAAACACAATTGTATGAGCTGCAGAATTTCAAAAAGCAAATTGCAGAAAACATCATCAATGAAAAATCGAATGTAAAAGAGCTGGTGAAGGAGGCATTCGACCGAAGCCAGAAAGATGTTCATCTCGCACACGTTTTTATTGAAGTGCCTGCTAAAAGCGATACTGTGGCAGCATTCAAAAAAATTCATGAAGCCTACAAAGCCTTGCAGCAAGGAAAAGATTTTGAGACCGTTTCAGCGGAGTATTCCTCCGACGCAGGCACAGTCCAATCAAAAGGCGACCTTGGATATATTACCGTGTTTACCCTGCCGTACGAGTTTGAAAACATTGCGTACAGCTTAAAGGCAAACAATTATTCAGCACCGGTGAAAACAAGTTTGGGTTACCACATTTTTAAGAATAAAGGCGAAAGGTCTCCGTTGGGTACTAGGCGTGTGGCGCAGATACTGGTTGCGTTTCCACCAAACGGTTCTGACAGCGAGAAAGCACGTGCGAAACAGAAGGCCGATTCGATCTATTCACTCTTGAAGGGCGGGGCAAAATTTGAAGAGCTGGTGGCTTCTGTTAGCAACGACATGACCACAAGCAATAATGGTGGGCAACTGGCTGAATTCGGTATTGGTACATTTAATCCGGTGTTTGAAAAAGCTGCTTTTGCCATGCAAAATAAAGACGAGGTATCAACACCATTTGCGACTACGTATGGCTACCATATTTTGAAATTGTTAGAAGCTAAACCTGTTGTTACCGATGCTAAAGATGAAATGTACCTGTCTACCCTGCAGGAAAAAGTAACCAAAGATGGAAGGCTGGCGCAGGCAAGAAAACAGATGTTGAATAAGCAGCTTTCGGTTTTAAAATACAAGCCTGCCGTTTACAATCAAAAAGATCTATTTGCTTTTACTGATACAAACTGGCAGAAGACAACTGCTAAGCCTGTAAACACCATTAAAGAAAATACGGTGTTGTTTTCGTTTGCAACGCAAAGTATAAAAGCAGGTGATTGGGTAAAATTTGTACGGGCTGTAAAGAGTGCACCCAACGAATTTTCGGGTAAAGAATACAAGGAGTTACTAGCCGATTATGTACGCGTAACGGCAGATGAATACTATCGCAACAACCTGGATAAGTATAGTGTGGAATTTGATCGACAGGTAAAGGAGTTTAAAGATGCCAACTTGTTGTTTGGCGTAATGGATAAAAATGTGTGGGCCAAAGCAAATGAAGACGACGCAGGCCTGCGGGCATATTATAATCAGCATAAGTCGAAGTACCAATGGGCACCAAGCGCAGATGCATTGGTTATTACTTGCCAGAATGAACAGGTGGCAACAGAACTCCAAAAGAAACTTTTAAGCAACCTGAATGCATGGCGTGGCATCACCGATGGTTACGGTAGCCAGGTGGCTGCCGATAGTAGCCGTTACGAATTGAGCCAATTGCCTGTAGCCGGCAGAACGAATTTCACGCCCGGATTGCTAACTGCACCTGTGAGCAATGCTTCCGATGGCACTACCTCATTTAATTACATCATTAAAGTGTACCGCGATACGGACCAGCGTTCTTTCGAAGATGCCCGTGGCATGGTGATCAGCGATTACCAGCAAGTGCTCGAGGACAAATGGTTGGCCACATTGAAAAAGAAGTATCCCGTTAAAGTGAACGAAGCTGTTTTTAAAACAGTGAAATAGTTTGATGAAACCGGCTTAGTGCCGGTTTTTTTATGCCGTCACCAACGGTGCTGGCACGAAAGGTTTGTATGATTGAGGCGAATTTATGAAGCCAGCCAAAAACTAAACGCCTTGTAGCGATGAATAGCTTTCCTTCAATCAAGGCCTTGCCGATAAAAAGGAAACTAAAGTACATGAGCATGCACCCATCTCCGGATAAAGAAGACGCAAGTTGGTGGTAGAAATTAAGCTGGGGAAGTGAATAGAGTAGTAGTGAAAACGCTTTTGGCCTGATTAGTTGATAACCTGGTGGAAAACCTGTTGATTAGTAATCGGTCAAATGTTCTGGTTTTTGGAAGACACCCACTATTTTTCCTTCAGGCTTTCTCCATAAAACAAACCCCCGCTTTATGAAATGGATGTTCAAGGTAAATACTGATCACATATCAGAATTCGAAATCACCTCTTCCAACGGACATCAAATCAGTTTTAAATACAGTCGCCTGCAGCGAAGTATACGCATGAAGTCTGGCGAACACCATGGCGTTTTCTTGTTAGACAAACATCTTTTCGCCAACCGCAAATTCGTGTTTAGAAATGTTTATGGAAGCGAGATCGGCATCGTTCAGAAATCGTTACTGCATGAACATTCAGGCGCATTACTTGTGCACGAACCCCACTTGAATTTCAATTTCAAATTGCACCCCAAAGAGCAATTGATAAGCATTCAGAGTTTTAATTTATCCTTCACCTGCAGCTTCGAAACCTTGTACGACAAAGCGCACGAAGAAATTTATATGCTTGCCTTACTAGTACTAAGCTGGGCGTATAGTGTGGCAACCCCGGTGGAAGTAAAGGCATTAGCTGAAACTCAACCTATGGCCTAACAAAAGGTGAATGATGATCTGCTAAGTGTGGCTTGCTCCACCTAGCTGCCTCCATGGGCTGGTATAGCGATTGCAACTATTCTCTAAAATAAATGATATGAGAAGCTTATTAATTTTCGCAGGTATTGCAGGCATTGCTGCCGCCATTGCTATTTACTTTGTAACCGAAGCCGATAAAGATGGATTGGACTATATAGCAGATGCAGCAGATGATGCGTATGATACAATGGATAACAACATCAATAGAGTAGAGAGAAGTTTTGGCGGATAGAAAAAAGCCGCGTTGAAGGGTATTTACTTTCAACGCGGCCTATCATTTTTATAAAACTTTACTGGTACTGAATATAGATTGGCTTTGGCGTATACTTCAGCAATTCTTCCGGCGTGTATAGTTGGTTTACACCGGTCTTAGTATCATTCTTATAAAACAATTTGAAACCTGTAAACTGTACCGGCTCGCGGTATACATAACGCAGGTACGACGAACGCTTCAATGTTTTATCTCCCCATCCATCCATGTCAATCACAACCTGTACTTCAGGTGTCAACTTTATTTTATCATAGTCCTTCATCATTCCTTGTGTAAACCGGTGGATGACTAATATTTTAGGGGGTAAGTTATTTTTTCGCACCAGGTCAGATAGGTATCCGATGGTATAGTTAATATCATCCGCATTGAATGAGCCAATAACTTTTCCGGGTGCTTGTCCACCCTTCATGGAAAATTCCGGATCAATACCAAGGTGTACATTGGACATCTGCAGGTATTTCTCTAACTCGGGAACTTCATTTTGCAATAAGCTATGCCCAACCTGTATATCAACAAACACCAGCGCGTTAATTTCCTTTGCCCAATTTACAATGGTATCTATCTGGTGAAACGGCATACGAGCCCGGTACTTTCCATCTTTGCCACCTGCTCCTTGCGCGGTAACAGCTATATAATGCAACGCAGGTAGAACTGGTATGGTGGAGTCTGCCGCCTGCCATTTTGCTACTTCACCTTGTAACTTCTTCAGCATTTCATTTTTAGGTAGCTCACCTAATATGCCCATTCGGGTAGAGTATAGGTTGCCGTAAAAAGCAATGACTCTATTAAAAGGAAGGATGGCACCAGCTAAAGGATAGGGGCCTTTTACGGGCCACTTTCCGGTAGTGTCGTTGTTACTCATTGCAGCCATCAGTTGGTTATACCGAGCGGTATCTAACTTCTGTTGCGCTGGTTCTGTAGTGGTGGCTTTTTCTTCTTTTACGGTACTGTCTGTTGAGGACGGATTGGATTTTGTTTCCGAATTACAACTCGTAAAAGAAAGAAAAGAAAGCGATGCGGTGAAAAGGCAAAGACCTGGGTTTCTCATAATGATTATAAAATAATTTAATAGCACCAAAGATGCACTACTTCTTACTGCAAAAAAAATACCCGTTGGGTAAACGGGTAGGTAGGTAGTTTCATTTAGGTTATCTCAGCACCTTCATCTTCACCATCTCTATTCTTGTATCACTCACATTTAAAATTTCAAATTCATACATGTCAATGATAATCCTGTCTTTGTGGTTTGGAATGGTTTCGTGCTTATGGATTATGAAGCCGGATAGCGTTTCGGATTCCTCCACGCTAAGCTCCAGTTTATATTTTTCGTTGATGTAATCAATTTCAAGCCTTCCACTAAAAATATATTCGTCTTCAGCAATTTGTTTTTCTACAAATTCTTCTTCGTCGTATTCATCTTTAATCTCCCCAAAAATTTCCTCCAACACATCTTCCATGGTTACAATGCCGGCGGTGCCACCAAATTCATCTACTACCCAGGCTATACTCCTGTGCTCTTTACTAAACTTATTGATCAAATCTGTTGCACTCATACTCTCCGGCACAGCGGGTATGGGCAATAAAATTGATTGCACATCCACCGGGTTTTTAAACATATCTAGTTGGTGTACGTATCCTAATATGTTATCAATATTGTCTTTGTAAATAACCAGTTTACTCAGCTTGGTCTCAATCATGTGCAGCTTCACTTCTTCCACTGGTGTATTAATATCGAAACCTTCCACCTCGGTGCGTGGCACCAAGCAACTCCGGATTTTGACCATTGGCAGCGACAAAGCATTTTCAAACAACTCGGTGTTTACTTCCTGGCTGTCTTCATCCAGTTCTCTATTCTGTTGAAAGAAATGTTCAAGGTCACCTTTGCCAAACGCTTCGTTACGGTCTTTTACCCGCACATTGAAAATATACTTTAGAAGCCACTCTGCTATACTAACAAGTATGCTGGCAATTGGGTAAAATATGGTGTAGAAAAAACGGGTAGCCGGTGCAAAAAAGGTAAGTAGTGAGTCATTCTTTGCCCTGAAGATTGCCTTTGGAATAAACTCTCCAAATACCAGTACAATAAGCGTAGAAAACGCCGTGTCGACTACCATTTTGAAATAGGTATTTTGAATACCCCAATACTCCCAAATAGGATGAAGCATATTGCTGAACAACAACCCGTATACTACCAGGAAAAAGTTTACACCAATCAGGCAAGTACCAATAAAGCGTGCAGGTTCAGCTACAAATTTGGAGAGGATGATGCCACTCATCTTTCCCTGCTTCTTCTTCAGTTCGATACTTAACCTGTTTGCGGTAACGAAGGCAATTTCGACTCCGGCAAAAAATCCGATAAAAAGAAGGGTAATTACAATCCAGAAAATGTTAAATGAAATCTCGTTCATGGAATTTTAAAATTAGTAAAAGATGCGCAGGTTCCTATCCGTTTTATTCCTGCGCTTCATGCGACTTTGTAAAGCCGCTTTGCCTTTGTAAACCGGTGTTGTACATGGGCTGTCTTCATGCTGTATTTGGTAGAAGGTAACCTGCAACGCCATTTAAAACTCGGATAACTTTGGTTTGGTGCCCATTATGTCGTCTATCTCTTGCATAATTTCGGGAGTTAGTTTCGGCAATACGTCCAAGGCTGTTAAGTTTTCTACGAGCTGTTCCTTTTTTGTTGCGCCTAGTATCGCGGTAGTTACATTGGGGTTCTTTACACACCAGGCAATGCTAAGCGTAGAAAGCTTACACTCCAATTTGTCAGCAACCGATTGCAGATTTCTTACGCTCTCCAGTTTTTGATCTGTGATGCTTTTGTCTTTCAGCCATTCGAACCCTTCAATGGCAAGGCGCGATCCTTCGGGCACGCCGCCATTGTACTTGCCTGTAAGTAATCCTGAAGCCAACGGGCTCCAGATGGTAGTGCCCAGGCCAACGGTTTTGTACACTTGCCTGAAATCGTTTTCTACTTTTTCGCGGTTAAATAAATTGTATTCGGGTTGCTCCATGGTGGGGCCTATTAGGTGATACTCCCGTGCGTACATATGGGCCTCCATAATCTCCTGTGCACTCCACTCGCTGGTTCCCCAGTACAAAATTTTTCCTTGTTGCATCAGGTGGTTCATTGCCCAAACCACTTCTTCTATAGGCGTATTCTTATCGGGCCGGTGGCAAAAAAAGAGGTCGAGATAATCTAGTTGTAGTCGCTGAAGCGCTTCATTGCAGGCTTCAATTATATGCTTACGGCTAAGGCCGGTTTGGTTTGGTTTGTTTTTGCTGCCGCGCCAGCCAAAGAAAACTTTAGAAGATATTACGTAAGAGGTGCGGTCCCATTGCTTCTCTTTTAAAATGCGGCCCATCATCTTTTCACTTTCACCCAAAGCATAGGCCTCTGCATTGTCAAAGAAGTTGATGCCATTTTCATAGGCAATCGACATCAGTTCATCGGCGTTGTTATCCTGTATTTGTTTGTGAAAAGTAACCCAGCTTCCAAAGCTTAGTACACTGAGTTGAAGGCCCGATTTTCCTAAACGACGATATTCCATATAAGCTAAGGTTTAAATATTTGATTGATAAAATTATGCCTCGCGGCGTGAAGAACAAGAAATGTTGTTTGTACCACCACCTGTGGGTAGGGAAAGGTCAAAGAGAAAACGGGCGTTCAAAACAAAAAATGTCAAACTGTTTGAAGTTGAGTCTTTTTTATTGACCCAAAAAGCTGCTGTCCGCAATGTTGATGTAACTGTTATGGGGCTTCACGATCGTAAACCATTTAAAGCTTTGGTCGGCTACAAGGCCACGGCCATAAATCTTTTGGTCGGGCTTGTGCACTATCACATTTTTATCTGTGTAGAAGATTGCCTTTTGCTGGTCCCAATACAGCTCCTTGCAAAAAAGGGTATCGCCCGATATATTGGATACCACTACGCTGTCCCTCAGGAAAACCTTGCTTTCGTTTTCGCGGTACACACCGTACTTCGCAAACATTTTGCTGCTTACAGCCAGGCTGTCGTTGTAAAAATCGACTTTAAGACTTTTTGGAAACTCTACCCTTGGCGTATCCGCCTGGTAACGCATCATGAGCGGCGAGGTAAGTCTTGCTTTTACCTTCCCTTCCTGGCTCAGGTACGATTCAATGTCTCTTCCTTCTTCTATGCCAATCCGTTTGGTTTTAAGAGAGCGCACTTCGGTCAAATCGTTTTCGCACGACATAATAAAAAAGCAGCCAGTGACAACGGCTGCTAATTTTAAACATATGCTGAAAGTAAGATTAATCATATTTACGCTTAATAAACCAAACGTCGCTCAAGTTCAACCCAAGTGAAAAGCGGAAGAAATTTTCCGTGATATTATTTGCTTTGTTTCCACGCTTTCCAAACTCGAAGGTAGTATTGACCAATGTAGTTTGCCTGTCGTAGTTTCTCCAATTGCGAACCGGTATACCTGCACCAATTGAAAAGGTCGTTGTATTATAATCTTTACCCTGTGCAGTAATGTAATCCTTACCAATATTTACACCAGCGCGGTAGCTTACGTTGTTCCAAAAATTATTATCGAAAGGTTTTGGCATAATCTGTCCGCCCACTTTCAACTGCCAGCTATTTACAAGATTATCGGAGTTATTATAAAAACGATAATTGGACCAGTTGGTCGAAGAGAACTCGATGCCTATCATCCTATCATCAATCGTGTAGCCGGACTTGTGTTCCAGTTTGCTAATTACCATTACCCCAGCCGAAAAAGTAGACGGGAGTTGAACCGTTCCCTTTACGTTCGTTAAGGCTACAATACTATCTAAAGGAACGGACGTGCCGCCATTGTTGTAAAAGAAAGTTTGACGATTTACATCTTGCTGTGCATTTAATTTTTGACCAAGATTTCCCGAAGCACCTAAACGTACATAGTTACGTTTAGTTACTTTGCCTTCGTATTGAAAGCCCCCGTTAATAAAGCCGCCACCGAAAGAAGTATTAGAAGAAGAGAGTGAGCGATAACTTGGTGAAGCGGAGGTATCTACAATGAATGTACGGGTGCCTGTTTCTTTTCTGCCAAACGTATATCCTGCGTTAATGCCGATACTAAAATCACCCCAGCGCTTACCAATTCCAACAAAGGCCTCGTTTAGACCACCGCTGCCCTCGTACAAGTAAACAACGCTGTCGGCATTGGTCAACTGAAGTTTTCTACCCTCAATAATGGAATAATTGATGCTTGAAACCGGCCTTAGGCCCGCTACTAGTCCGAGCGTACGTTTGTTTTTTCGCTGCTTATCGCTGCTGAGTGGTAAGCCAAGCAATAGGTAAGATGGCGTAAAGTTTACGGCGTTGTATTTCCCCAAAGGATTGGCACTTTTTAAAGTGCGATTGTCGATGGTAAGTCCCACATCAAAGGTTACCAGGTTTAGCCTGCTATAGCTTGCCGGATTTACAAAATTGATGCTTTGACCATCCGCATAAGGAGCACTTACTCCACCCATAGCACGGTTCAGTAAATTCCCTGAAGGAACCATGTCACCCAAACCAAACCGTGAAAAAGGAGAGTTTTGTTGAGCTGAGGCGCAAAGAGATCCGAAAATCAGGAAAAAAAATACGCTATGTTTCGGTCTTTTAATTGTACTCACTAATCGCATAAAGGCCTTTATAAATTAAATTGGGGTCTGCAAATATCTCGTTTTTAAGCAGGGCGCCAAAAAAGGCTATATCACCCCCGGTTAAATGGACGTTAAAGTTCCTAAACTTATCTCTGTAAGAATCAATGGTTCCATCTACCTCTTTGGCCATGCCCAATAGCACGCCACTTTGAATATTTGTTTTGGTATCGTAGCCCAGTAATGGAAAATTCCAATCAGCTCCTACCAAAGGAAGTTTTGCCGTAAAATGTTGTAGCGCCTTAAACCTCATTTCCATTCCGGGGGAGATGCTTCCGCCAATAAATTCGTGAGACTTATTGATGAAGTTGTACGTTATACAACTACCCAGGCCAATAACAAGGTTGTGTTGATTGGGAAAAAGATCCACTGCGGCTACGCACATCGCCAGCCGATCGGCACCAATGGTATGAGGTTTTCCAACCGGAGAGGTAATCGGTAGTTTACTGTCGTAGGATAACTTATGAAAAACTGTTGCCTCCGCAAGCTGTTGCTCCATATGTGGGTTGTGTTCTACCACAGAGGAGAGGATGCTTTTAGACGGGCTATACTTCTGCAACATATTTCCAACTGTTCCTTCGCTGTCATCGGGAAGCACATCCAGGTTAGTAAATTTTCCATCGATAAAAACCGCACACTTCAGGCGCGTGTTTCCAAAGTCGAAGCAGAGTGTGGTCATGGTCACAAAGATGCGATAAATGACAGCAAACCGTATTCAGTGAAATAAGTTTGGTTTTTGACACTTGCTTACCATCAGTCTAAAAACTTACCACCATACTTACTCCACTATATCTTCAGATACTGACTTATTTTTTTTGCCGCGGCTCCAAACCTGGCCTTTGTGGCGCGTAGGTATTTCATCGCCTAGTAATTTACCCCAGGGTTTCAATTCATCTACACGATCAAAAATTATTTTGATGATCGCAATGATCGGTATGGAAAGAAACATACCTGACACACCCCACAATGCGCCGCCAAGCAACACAACAAGAATAGAAAAAAGCGCATTGATGCGAACCTTAGAAGAAACAATGAGCGGCACTATAAAGTTGTTGTCTGCAAACTGGATCGCACTATACGATATTAATATTCCCAATTGATACGAATAGCCGTCTTTGGTAATGGTGGCCATTAGCAAGGGTAAAGCAATGGCCACAATTCCTCCTATGTAAGGAATCATGTTTAGCAGCGCGCCAATTACGCCGATTAAGATGGCGTAGTCAATACCAAGAATGAGTAACGCGGTTGAGTTTAGTACCGCAATAATCAATGCTTCGAGCAGTAACCCTACCATATAACTTTGAATGGCTTTCTTTGTCTGGTCGAGAATCATTTTTACCTGCCCGGTATTTTCTTCGGCAAATACTTCGTACAAAAAATTTAAGATGAGGGATTTGTAATAGAGTAAAACGAAAATATACACCGGTAAAAGAAATACAACACTCAAGATGCCCAATGCTGTGCCGACCGTTTCACCAATCAATCCTTTACTGCTGTTTAACGCTTCATCAATTAATTCTACCTGCTTTTTTAATGAGATTCCAAACCTCATTTGCAACCATGATTGCAGGTTGTGTAAAATACTTGCCAGTTTTGATTTTAGTAGTGGCAGGTTTTCGCCAAAGCCAATGATTTGTGACGACAGAAAATATAGGATACCACCAACAATTACAATGGTGATGAGTAATGAAATACTGATAGCGGGTATCGCGGACAATCCGGCTTTTTTAAACCTGTTCACCAAAGGATTGAGCAGGATGGCAATGATGCCTGCAAAGGCTACCGGCACTAAAATGTCGCGTAACTGGCCCAGCGAATAACAAAGCAGCACGAGCCCAAATAATATTACAGTACTCTTAATGTAAAACGGATATTCCTTAGCATTCATGGTGTGAGGTATGTGTTGATGTACGACGAGTAAATGGAAAATTGCCGCCCGGCTTCGTATGCAAAAATATTACCCCCGTTTTGAAATAGCATGTATAGTAATACTAGCAGTGACTTTACAACCAATTTTTTTAAAAATAATGGGTGAATGATATTTTTTAAAACCCGCTGAATCCTTTGGTAAAATTTTATTTTCTGTCTTTAAAAATCATCGTAATATTGCGATATTATTTATGGGTGCAACAAAATCATACGAGTTCAGTGTAAAAGAAAACAAGCTGGCAAAAATTGCAAAGGCTTTGGCACATCCTGCAAGGATTGCAATTTTAAATTTATTGGCAAAAAAGCAGGCATGTGTTTGCGGAGACATCGTTGACGAATTGCCGCTTTCTCAAAGCACCGTTTCGCAACACTTAAAGGAGTTGAAAGAAGCGGGTTTGATAACAGGAGAGATTGAAGGAGCAAAGGTTTGTTATTGCATAGATGCTAAAGAATGGAAAGCAGCGCAGGCAGTAATCAACCAACTGTTTGAAACCTACAAAGGAGGCAGCAATTGTTGCTGACTTTTTTTTGAAATCAATCATCGTAATATTTCGATAAGATCTAAGCCCAACCCCTCTCCTATTGGAGAGGGACAAGAATAAGAAACTAAAAAACAGATATACAATGGAAACGCAAGAACAAGTAAAAGACATGGTAAGGCAGAAGTATTCTGAAATTGCTTTACAAGACAAAGAGACCAACCAAAGCTCCTGCTGTGGGGCCGGTGGGTGCAGCACCGAAGTGTACAACATAATGGCCGACGATTACACCCAGTTAGAAGGTTACAATCCGGATGCTGATTTAGGATTGGGTTGTGGTTTACCTACCCAGTATGCCAAAATCAAAAAAGGTGATGTAGTAATTGACTTAGGCAGCGGAGCAGGCAACGATGCATTTATAGCAAGAAATGAAACAGGTGAAACAGGAAAAGTGATTGCTATTGACTTCACTCCTGCTATGATTGAAAGAGCCAGGCTAAACAATGAAGTAAGGGGTTTTAATAATGTTGAATTCAGGCAGGGAGACATTGAGAAAATGCCAGTAGCTGCTAATACGGCTGATGTAATGGTAAGTAACTGCGTGCTCAACCTTGTTCCAAATAAGGATGGTGTTTTCAAAGAGATATTTCGGGTGCTTAAGCCGGGGGGTCATTTCTCTATTTCCGACATTGTTTTAGAAGGGACTTTACCAAAGGAAATAAAGGAAGCGGCAGAAATGTATGCAGGATGTGTAGCCGGTGCCATACAAAAAGAGGTGTATTTAGAATTGATACAAGCAAACGGTTTCAAAAACATCACTGTTCAGAAATACAAGGCGATCAATATCCCGGATGATATCTTAAGTAGCTATTTATCTGCAGAGCAAATTGCAACATTCAAACAATCCGGTACTGGAATCACCAGCATCACTGTTTATGCTGAAAAGCAGCTAACAGATGAAACCGCTTGTTGTGCTCCCGGTTGCTGCAATTAATCGGTCAAAAAACATATTATCTACATTCAAACCAAATAAACATGACCACCACTAACAATCAAAACCCTACCGATTTACAATGCTGCATCGATTATTGCGAAACAACCTTTACTGTTTCAGGACAGCAAGTAACCAACGCGTACAAATGCAATCAACGTCCTTTTGCCTCCGCTGATTTGTGGAGTATACAAAAGCAAATGAAACAGTCAACAGAAGTTTTTACCAGAAAATCTTATTGATAATGGTCAGTCTTGAACAAATGCAGCCTTCGGACTGGGAGGCCGTAAAAGAAATATACGAAGAGGGCATTGCTACCGGCAATGCCACTTTTCAACAATCCGCACCCACCTGGGAAGATTGGAACAACAGTCATTTGCAACATAGCAGGATTGTAGCTGAAGAAGATGATAGCATTTTAGGATGGGCAGCACTTACACCGGTATCCGGCAGATGTGTTTATGTTGGTGTTGCAGAGGTAAGTGTGTATGTAAGTGATAAAGCGAGAGGTAAAGGAATAGGCAAACAACTGCTGCAAAAACTGATAGAAGAAAGCGAAGCAAACGGCATCTGGACTTTACAGGCAGGAATATTCCCGGAGAATACACCAAGCATTAAAATTCATGAGGCTTGCGGTTTCCGAATTTTTGGAACAAGAGAATGTATCGGTAAAATGAACGACGTTTGGAGAGACAACTTACAATTAGAAAGAAGAAGTAAAATTGTAGGAATTGATTAAAAAACTATGTCATCAAACCATTGTGCTCCGGCAAACGAAAGAAAGAAATTAAGTTTCTTAGACAGGTACTTAACCTTATGGATTTTTATTGCAATGGCAATAGGCGTAGCTATCGGTTACCTATTTCCAACATCATCCACGTTCATCAATTCTTACTCCTCGGGCACTACCAACATCCCTTTGGCAGTAGGTTTAATATTGATGATGTATCCGCCTTTTGCAAAAGTGAGCCACGAAAAGCTGAAGGAAGTATTTAAGAATACAAAGGTGTTGGGAATGTCTTTATTCCTCAATTGGATTATTGGTCCCATACTGATGTTCTTATTGGCTTTACTCTTTTTACATGATAAACCGGAGTACATGGTAGGCTTAATTCTTATAGGCTTAGCACGTTGCATTGCAATGGTAATTGTATGGAACGAACTGGCAGGAGGAAGCCGGGAATATGCCGCAGGCCTCGTGGCAATAAACAGCATCTTCCAGGTGTTGTTATACAGTGTGTATGCGTATGTTTTCATTACGGTGCTGCCACCCTTATTTGGCATCACAGGTTCCGAAGTAAATATTACCATTGGACAAATTGCAGAAAGCGTTGCCATCTATTTAGGTATTCCATTTGCAGCCGGTGTACTTACCCGCTACCTCCTTCGTAAAGCAAAAGGCGAAGATTGGTATCAAACTAAATTCATTCCTTTCATTTCACCTATTACATTAATAGCACTGCTTTTTACAATTGTTATTATGTTCAGCCTTAAAGGAAAACTGATTGTGCAAATACCTTTTGATGTGGTGCGCATAGCCATTCCATTAGTCATCTACTTTGCCATCATGTTCCTGGTGAGCTTTTTTATGGGTAAGAAAATGGGAGCAGATTATTCAACCAATGCGTCAATCGCATTTACCGCAGCAGGCAACAATTTTGAGTTAGCCATTGCAGTTGCAATAGGTGTATTTGGAATCGACAGCGGGCAGGCATTTGCGGGTGTCATTGGTCCTTTGGTAGAAGTGCCTGCATTAATTGCATTGGTTAATGTGGCATTTTGGTTGAAGAGAAAGTATTATACCCCTGCCCCTAGAGTGGTTCAGGATACTATGTAGGATTTTTTTGAACCCAACTATAGTTCCTTGATGCTACATCGTTGCGTCGCACTCTTGTACGGCAAAAAAATTGTATCGAAAACGTTCACGCAAAGGCGCAAAGTTTTAATAGGGCGCTACGAGAAAGCAGCATTTGAATGATACCCTTCTTTGCGTCTTTGCTCCTTTGCTTCTTTGCGTGAAAAATAAAATAATTATAAAATGAGAATTGCACTCTTTAGCGACATACATGCAAACCTTCCTGCACTGGAAGCCTGTTTTAAAAGTATTGAAGAACATAAGCCTGATGCCATTTATTGCCTCGGCGATTTGGTAGGTTACAACATTTGGCCTAATGAAGTAATCAACGAAGTAAGGCGCAAGGGTATACCAACCATTGCCGGTAACTACGACCAGGGCATTGGTTTAATGAGCGACGAATGTGGCTGCGCCTATAAAACAGATGGTGAAAAAGACATGGGTAAAATATCTATCAGCTACACCAATTCATTGGTTAAGCCCGAGGAAAGAAAATACCTGAGAACATTACCTGCATATATCAAAGTGGAATTTCAATTAAACGAAGACAAATTAAATCTTTTGCTGGTTCATGGTAGTCCACGAAAGATAAATGAATACCTGTTTGAAGACAGGGATGAAAAGAGCCTAATGAGAATAATGGAACAGGCAGATGCTGATATTATGTGCTTCGGCCATACACATAAACCTTATCACCGGGTACTGCAAACAGAGGCAACAGAAAATACGCATTACCGTCATGCGATCAACATTGGTTCGGTAGGTAAACCAAAAGATGGCAACCCACAAGGTTGTTATGTAATTCTTACGATCAACTCAGAAAGCAGCATTACAAATAAAGATGCTGTTCAAGTGAAGTTTATCAGGTTTGATTATGATGTAGAGAAAGCTGCTAAGGCAGTTGAGGACAGTCCGCTACCCAATGAGTTTGCTGATATGTTGCGCCGCGGTAATTGACCTGCTTAGTGTTGATCACCCCTCTTTACAAATTAAAACTGCTCGATAAATCTTTGAAGTGACCATTCAATTTTATCCGCTCTTTCAATAATTCCATCTCGTTCACCAGTGGTAAAATTTTGTTGACATGTCTGCGCAAATATTCAAGACGCTGATCTTCACGAAGCAAGCTCAAAAGTTCATGTTCTTCATCCAGCGATAAAGCAGCATGGTGTGCAACATCATAGGAGATCAGTTCATTATCTGGTTTTTTAAAGTCCTTTGTCAGCTTCAAGGCCTGGTGCAAGGCGCGTATATTTTTTACCAGGTTGCGCATTTTTACGATGTGCCGCCTGTCATCATTCTCTAAAAAGTTTACAATAGCGCCACCAAACATTTTGTCGGGCACATCTTTTACAATTTCCAGAATTCTAAATACCTGCAAGCCCTTTGTTTTGATGTCGAGTTTTCCATCTTCGTATACCTCTACCACTTCCTTTATCTCCACGAGTGTACCAATTTCTGCAAGGCCATTCTTTAGCACAGTTGGAATGCCAAATGGTTTGCCTTCGGAGAAGCACTCATTTACCAGCTGTTTATATCGTGGTTCAAAAATGTGGAGGTTCAAATCTTCGCCAGGAAAAACAACAATACCTAAAGGAAATATGGGAATAAATCGTGTCATTGCTATGTTTTGAAAGCGCCATGAAAAGTGTAAAAATAATGCCAGAAGGGGTTAATAAGTTTGTTTGTGAAAATGAGGACGGATCAAAGCCACCCTGGCAGGAACAACAGTTTGATGCAAGTCATTTTTCCGGTAAAATTCAAATTTGTTTATGCTGGTTCGCGGGTATCTATCTTATCCTTCGAATGCTGTTTCGACCACAACAAAGCCATTGGCCATGCATGTAGAAAAGCGCCGTATTGTAAACTCAAAGTGCTCTCTACCAAACAGCTTGTACCAATTACCAAAGTCCATGTTAATAGGGGCTGGTTAGTTGTTTTTAAAGCATACCACACCGGCCAAAAAAGCCATGAAGAAAATAAAAGCATACCAACGAGCCCGGCACCCATCCACCAAAATAGATATTGGTTGAAGGGCCAAAAAAACTGCAGCTTTTCTGCAGGAAAATGTTGGGTAAAAGTTTCCTGCAGCGATGTGGGTATTGCTGACCAACCGATACCCCTGGTCGGTTGTTGTTGAATAGATAGCCGCGCCGCTTTGTTGATTATCCTGCGCGTGCCATCCGAAAAATTGCTGTGGTCTTGCTGCCGGGTATACTGCATGTAATCATACAGGGTGTAATTAATCTTTTGACGTACCGTAGGCACCAGCAGGTAAGCCATCATGCATAGGGGCACAGCGAGTAATACCAACTTCCGAAACAACTTGTAAGCAGTGGTTTGCTTGTAAAAACATCCACAAATAACAATGATACCCAGCGCAACCCATGCTGTGCGCACCGCCATCAACACAATGATGAAGACAAGTACAAGCAATAAACTATTTCGCATCGCAGGTCGAAATTCTTTTGACACCGATACGAGTAGCAAAAGGCTGTTTAAAAAAATGCCATACCGTACATGATCGCCTTCTAAAAATGTTGGGAGCGACTGGCCGCGGCCATAAGCTACGTGTACATCCGCCATGTGTGAAAGGTACCAACCCACTGGATAGAGCAGGCTTACCGCACCTGCAACCAGTAGTATATACGTAGCCAGTTTTGGGTTAAATGAAATAAAACGGTAACCCGCAATTGCTGCAATGGGATACATGCATAGAGTAAGCAGGTAGTCATACTGCTGCAGGTTTGCTGGTTGTTGATAGGCACCGACAAAGAACAACAATAGCGGTACGCAACTCCATACAATCAATGGTTGTGTTACTACGGTTTTAAGTTGAGCCCAACCGATTATGGATAAGATGGCAATCAATACATGGCTGATAGAAAGTAATGCACGCGACCAAAGTAGACCAGCCAGCATGGCCGTGAAGGCTATAAAAAAAAGCCTGGTAATTGTTGCGTGATGAGGATGACCTGGTTGCATGATAGCGTAAATCTACACGACTGTTGATCAAAATTTGTAAAGCGATATACATTCACTTATATGCGTTCGTATTAGCACAAATCATTGCAATTGCCCAAACCTCCTCTTTTTTAAACGGCTTCCTGCAGGTGAAGCGTGTACCAAAATTTTACTGTTCTTTGCACCTCAAACGGGCACATGAAAATTTCGGGCTTTACAATCATAAAAAATGCCGTGGTAAATGATTACCCGGTGGTCGAAGCTATCCGATCCATATTGCCCATGGTAGATGAGATGGTTGTTTTAGTAGGAGATTGTAAAGATGAAACCGAAGCACTCATCGTTGGAATCAATGATCCAAAAATTAAAATCCATCATTCAGTTTGGGACCCCACGGTACGAAGCGGCGGAACCGTATTGGCGATAGAAACGGACAAAGCGTTCCAGCTAATTGATCCTACTTCTGATTGGGCTTTTTACATACAGGCAGACGAAGTGGTACACGAAAAATACCATGCAGCTATTCTTGAAACCTGCAAGAGGTACAAAGAAGACAAGCGGGTGCAGGGGCTCGTGTTTAAATACCTGCATTTCTACGGCACCTACCAATATGTTGGCGACAGTCGCCGGTGGTACGATCATGAAGTACGCATCATCCGAAACGATAAAAGAATTACTGCCTACAGGGATGCGCAGGGTTTTAGAATTGGAAAAACGAAGTTGAATGTGAAGCCGCTAGAAGCATTTGTATATCATTACGGCTGGGTGAAAAGCCCGGCACAAATGATGCGCAAAGTGTTGGAGGTGCGAAAATTTTGGCACGAAGATGCGGAAGAAGCGCCCGATCAATTAAGCCCTGAACACATTTTCAATTACGATGATTACGACTCGTTACAAAAGTTTACAGGGACGCACCCGGCAGTAATGTCAGAAAGGGTGAGCAAGCAGCATTGGAATGTGGCGGTTGATCTGCAGGTTAAAAGGTTTTCTTTTACGGATGCAGTCATGTATAGGTTTGAAAAGCTTACCGGTATCCGGTTGTTCCAGTTCAAAAATTATAAGATCATTTAGCAGCTCAAAACACCTTATCGTCTATTCAATGAGTGAATACCCACAAATTATTCTTGATGCCGAACGCATGAAGTACGCACATACGGGTATTTATCATTATTGCAAACAATTAGGACTGGCGCTGCTGTCACAACAAGATCAGCATGATGCGTCGCTGGGTTTATATCTTCCTGCATCAGCATACAATGTATTTCCAAAAAAGGTGTTTAAGGAAAAACAAAAATCATTGCATCGCTTTCTAAATCCATTTGTCAACCGACATCGGGTGTGGCACGTTACCAACCAGGTTACCAATTATTTTCCATGGAATAGCCATCAAAAGATTGTACTCACCATACACGATCTTAATTTTTTATACGAGGAAAAAACATCGCAAAAGAAGCAAAAGTACCTGGCAGACATTCAGCGTAAAGCAAACAGGGCAGACGTTATTGTTGCGATTTCAAATTTTGTAAAGTCAGAGATAAAGACCCATCTCCAGGTAAATGATAGTAAGGTTAAAGTGATTTACAACGGGTGCAATATCCCCGAACATAGAGAGTCAATCCCGCCATCGTTTCAGCCTGATTTCCCTTTCATTTTTACACTGGGTGCTATTACCGGCAAGAAGAATTTTGCAGTATTACCCGCAGCACTGGTGGATAATGACTTACACCTGGTGATTGCCGGAGTCATACAAAGCAAAGAATACTTTCAAGAAATATTTGCTGCTGCCCGCAAGCACGGCGTGGCTGATAAGGTGCATTACATCGGTCCGGTGTTGGATGCGCATAAGCATTGGTTACTGGAGAAATGTTCCCTTTTCGCCTTCCCCTCACTGGCAGAAGGCTTTGGCTTGCCGGTGATAGAAGCCATGCGTTTTGGTAAGCCTGTTGTTTTGTCAAAGGCCACCTCACTACCTGAGATTGGCGGAGAGGCAGCTTATTATCTAGACAGCTTTGAAGCCAGTCATGTAAGGCAAGTAACGATGAATGCGATCAAGAATTTTGATGATGTTAGAAAGCTGAAGACAGTTGAATGGTCGTATCACTTCGACTGGCAACGAGCTGCTTCAGACTACTGGCAGGTATATGAGCAACTTTGCAATTGAGAGCAAGACGGTCTTTTCAAAATAAAACTACTATTCTTGCAAGATGACTGGTTCCAGCCAATACCCGCTAGTTTCTGTTGTGATGGCAACATACAATGGCGAATCTTTTTTATTGCAGCAGGTAGATAGTGTGCTTGCGCAAGATTATCCAAACATAGAGCTCGTGGTTACAGATGATGGTTCATCGGATGGCACGGTGAAAATATTAGAGCACTACGCGGCAAAAGACATACGTGTCCGCGTGTATCACAATGAAGTAAACATAGGCTATGTAAGGAATTTTGAAAAGGGACTACTACTGGCAAAAGGCGACTACCTGGCTCCCTGCGATCAGGATGATATATGGCTGCCTAACAAGATCTCGTACCTGATGGAACGCATGGGCGACAACGATATCATCTACAGTAACTCAACACTAATTGATAGCCACGGCGACAGCTTACACAAGAATTTATCTGACATCAAGCACCTGCTTTCCTTCGATGATCCGCTTACTTATGCTATTGGCAATACTGCACCGGGTCACGGTATGATTATAACCCGTTCGCTGGTGCAGCGATGCATTCCTTTTCCCACAATGATTCCGCACGACTACTGGCTGGGCTTTGTGGCTACGTGCCGTATGCCATTGAAGTATGTAGCTATACCACTGGTGCTTTACCGTCAACATACCCAAAACGTGTTTGGCGCTGTGAAGGCAGCCGAAGGAAAAAGAAAAAAGAAGAAGTTTAGCCGCCCGGAAAAATTTGATCAGATAAGGGAACGGATGCAACTGCTCTATGAAAAGTGTCCCGATACCCTAACCGAACAAAAGGAAGTATTTCGAAAGCTGGTAGAAAGCTACCGCAGTTTTTCGCTTCCCAACAACTACCAGCGAATGATGCTGTTCTTCCGCTACCGACACAAAATTCTAGCCTATAAGAACAAGCCTGGTTATCGTAAATGGTTGTTCTGCATCAAAATGTTTTACAAGATTAAATAGTACAGTCATGATGAAGGGAAAAGTATCTGTGGTGATGTGTACTTATAATGGCGATAAATATCTCGCCCAACAATTAGATTCCATTCTCCAACAAACTTATCCCGTTCATGAGCTATTGGTGTTTGATGATGTATCAAACGATGGCACTATGCAGGTGTTGCAAGACTATGCCCATCAGTATCCCATCATACAGGTAAAGCAAAACCCGGTAAACCTCGGTTTTACCAAAAATTTTGAACAGGCAATACAGGCTGGCACTGGCGACGTGATCGCTATATCAGACCAGGATGATGTATGGATGAAAGACAAAATAGAATTGATGATGCATGCATGGCAACCCCAACATCCATTAATTTATTGCAACTCGTATATCTTTTCAGGCGAGGTGCCCTCCGAAGGCAAAGAGACGGTGTTCACCATGTTTTCAGGAACAGATCCAAGAAAAATATTTTTGGCGAACACGATCAGTGGTCACGCTATCCTCTGCCAGAGATCGTTTATACACCTTGTTGTTCCTTTCTCGGAGAAGGCGATGTATGACTGGTGGATGGGTGTAGTGGCGGCCTACAATGGTGGCGTACAGCATTATCCTAAAGTACTTTGCCTGCAACGAAGCCATGGAGATAACTCCACGGTGAATGTGTTGGACAAACTATCTGCAGTAGAACAGAAAAATAAAAAGAAACAGCGACTGATTGAACAATGCCGGGTATTTGCCACTGCACCTAATATTCCACCTGAACATAAAAAGTTTGTACTCATGTTTGCAGATTTGTTGGAACAGAGTCTGCAGATTCGCTTTCATCGGCCATTATTTTCATTCATGGTGCGCAACAGGAAGCTGCTTTTCAGTTTTAAGAAGAAGAAAGTGGTGATTTTTTCCCACGTAAAACATAGCTACCGGTGGACACTCAATTCGCTGAAATAATAGCCATTGGCTTCAAAAAAGTGGCATTGGGAAAATGAGGACACGTAAAAAAGAACAAGCGACTATTTACCTGTTGTGGCGATAAGCGAAGATGTTGATGGCCATGTCCATGTTCTCGCATGCAAGCAGGTCGTCAACAAATGGATGCGAACGTGAAAAAGATTGCCGCAAGTGGTAGCGAAACCCAGCCTGCTTCAATAAGGCCAGTAGGTCATCCAGGTGTTGTTCCTTATTTATAAAACTGTGGTACTCTACAAAAAGATTTTGCACATGGTGCAAGACATCAGTACAATCCTGTAAGACTGTGTACTCGGCCCCCTCAATATCCAGCTTCAAAAAATCAACCTGCCTGTTGATGTAGTCTTTTAAACGTACCGTTTCTATCAGCTTTGGCTCCTGTGTGCTAAATACATTTTCAACGCTACCACCCATGCCACTATCGGTATAAAAGCGCAGCGTTGTTTCAGTATTCCATACAGCCTTTTTAACCGCAGTTACATGTCGGAGTTGGTACGTGGCGATATTCTTTTCAAGCACATCATAGATAGGCGCTTCAGGTTCAAAGGCCATGATGGTGGCTGTAGGATATTTCCTGGCAAAGTATAGAACGCTTAGGCCCATGTTGGCTCCACAGTCAATAATGTATGGCTTAAGGTTTTTTGTTTCGAATTCATAAATGCGGTCCTTAATTATCTCTTTGTATGAGTCATAATAACAATGGCCTTCGTGAAATTGGAATGGATTGCCGTATAATTCTATCGTTCCGTAGCAACCGGCTTCAAATTTCTTCATCCTCTCCAGTTCACTGGCTTTAAAGTGATAAGGTGAATGCTTTTGCTGAAGCACCCATCGCTTCTTTATGCCGAGCATAGTACGTAAACCCATACAGCGTGTTTGGTTGCGAATATAACACGTTTTGCCTCACACCCTGGCGCAATAGAGCCCTGTAACTGCCTTACCTTTGCCCTATGACTATCGGCGAAATCAAGGTATCTGTCATCCTTTGTACGTACAATGGCGAAGCTTACCTGGACGAGCAATTGAACTCAATCGTAGAGCAGACGTTTCCCCTTTATGAGTTATTGGTGTTTGATGATGCCTCTACTGATTCTACCACTGCAATTATTCGCAGCTACATGTCGAAGCATCCTTTTATTAGGCTGATAGAAAATGAAGGCAACATTGGCTTTCGTCAAAATTTTCAACAGGCGTTGGCTGCTGCCACCGGCGATGTAATAGCAATTGCCGACCAGGATGACATCTGGATGAAAAATAAAATAGAACGAATGCTACAGGTATGGGATGCTACCTGCCCTGTTATTTATTGCAATTCTGTTTCGTTTAAAAACAAAGTGCCTCAGCAAGTTTGCCCTAACCGCAAACGTCGGCGTTTTCATGGTAAAGACGGGCGCAGAATATTCTTTGCCAATTCAGTAAGCGGCCATGCAATGATGTTTAGAAGCACCTTGCGCAAAAAGGTATTTCCGATACCTGAAAACGTAATGTATGACTGGTGGATAGCAGTAACTGCAGCCTACAACGGCGGTCTCCAATACCTTCCTGAAATACTAGTACTGCACCGCGTTCACGATCGGAATATTTCTATTGATCAAGTACAACGATCGCTGGTAGAGAGCGTGATCAGGCACAAGAAGGAGGCCATTAAACATTGCGAGGCCTTTGCTTCGGTCACGAATATCACAGGTAGTCATCAGCAGTTTGCGCTCACGTTTGCCCGGCTAATGCGCGAAAGTTTGTGTAAGAATTTTCACTTCTCGCTGTACCTTTTTCTGTTGCAGCACTGCGAGGTAATTTTTTATTTCCGCAACAAAAAGTGGTTTGCAGTGCCATCTTATCTTAAGCATAGTTATCGCCTTTCTTTAGGAAACGCCGCTGTCGCCCGTCGACTTGAAACGCTATAGTAAGTTCTTTTGATAGGCTTCGTTGTACGCCCATTTCCACCGGCGGTGACTCCACAAATAGTTTGCAGGCGTTTTACGAATACATTCTTCCAGGTAACTAACGTATGCTTTGGTTAAAAATCCACGGGCAGTTTCGCGGGGCGTTTTAGTGATGAGTTTAAAGTCAGCCTGGTAGTAACCGCGTTTCACTTTGTAAAAGTGTACAAACACCACTGCGGTATTATTAAGGCGTGAACTTTTTTCAGGCCCGGTAACAAAGGGCGCAAGTTTTCCAAAAAAAGGTAACCAATATGCAGTGGATGGAAAGCCCGCCTGGTCGGCAGCCAGCTCCAACAAGTACTGGCTATTTTTATATTGGTGAAAAGTAGCTCTGAATGTAAAGGCGGAAAGCATGATGCTGTTGTAACGTTTTCTTATGGTCAACATCAAACGGTCAAATGTTTTGTTGGTGATCGGCATGTAGACACCTAGCGTATCAAATGAAGTGTTGCGGGGTACACCCCAATTCATATATTCTAAATTAAAAAAGTGCCCGCTGTGTAAATGAACACTCATATCGGTTGCATACAGTTCATTCAGCACCTCAAAATTTCCATTTAATCTTCGGGCAAAAGTTTTATCCGTCATCGATATCATCTTTACCGTCTCCAAAAAACTATCACACAGGTTGCTGTAAAATTCAGATGCTATTTTCTTTCTTTCTTCCTCCAATTTCTCGGGAAAAGCAATACGCAGATTATTCATTACTACCTCCTTTCGGTAGCCAACCACTCTGTACATTATAAAATGAATACAATCGCTAATACCATACAATACTTTGAACGGAAGTAGTGATAACAAATAAAGGGCTCCATATAGCAAGTGATACATTCAGCGGATAGATTATACTCAAACAATAATAGTAGTGCGCAAAAATAGGATTTGATGAATGACATTATGGGCCGCTTGTCACTCTTTGATGAACGTTGGCTGTATTTCCTTCCTGAACTTGCAAGGCAGCAATTGTAAACGATTAATTATGTTTGCTCAAGAGGTTTAATCTTCCATTCATATGTGGGATCAACAATTGCAGAAAGTACTGGCCGGAAATATTAAAAGCCTTGCCCGCACCATTTCTTTGGTGGAAAATGAGGTGGCGGGATATGAAACTTTTCTGAAATCATTACCTGCTTCTTCGACGCCGGTTGTGGGTATTACCGGTCCGCCCGGTGCAGGCAAAAGCACATTAGTAGATGCGCTGATCGGAAGCCTTGTTGCTGCAGGAAAAAAGGTTGGAGTGATCTGTGTAGATCCATCTTCACCATTTAGTTTAGGAGCTCTTTTGGGCGATAGAATTCGAATGAGTGAATGGTACAACCATCCAAATGTGTATATACGTTCGCTGGCTACACGGGGCAGTCTAGGCGGATTGCACCCAAAAATTATTGAGATCACCGACATGATGAAAATCGCCGGTTTTGATTGGGTGATAGTAGAAACTGTAGGCGTAGGGCAAAGTGAAATTGAGATTGCAGGCCTTGCTGATACCACCATTGTAGTAGTAGTGCCGGAAGCAGGCGACGAAGTACAAACCATGAAAGCAGGTTTGATGGAGGTGGCGGATATATTTGTGGTAAATAAAGCTGATAGACCCGATGCTGATTCGTTTGTAAAAAATCTTAGGGCTATGATCACGGCTGCTATGCGCAAACAAACATGGCACATACCGGTGGTAAAAACCGTTGCTTCGCAAAAAGAAGGCTTAGTTCCATTGATCGCTCAAATAGAAGCACATCAGCTACAGGTAAAAGACAATTTGAAGAAGCGCTGGCTATTGACGGAGAAGGCTTACCACCTCATACAAAATAAGCGCATGAAAGATGTGCGGAAAGAAGATTTACAAAGTGAAATAGAAAAGCTTGAGGAGGGATTTAACCTATATGTTTTTGTAGAGAATTACAGCAAAGCTTTACAAGAATAGAATGCTGCACTAACAGAAAACAAATTAAAAATAGCTGCCGAATGGGGTCATTCAAAGTTTAGCTAAATGTTACTCAGCTTGTTCATTTTTATACCACCGGTATCCCAAAAATCCCATTACGGCAAACGGCATCAGCATAAGGTAAACAATGCCCGAATTCATGCCACGTGCAGGCTTTTCTCCCTGTTGCATACTCGTTTTTGTACAGATGGAACACTGAGCAGTAGCAGTTTGTATGCTCGCTAAAAGAACAATCATTAAGAATGCCAATCTCCACTTTTTCATATTCTTACTTTCGATGTTCAAAGTTACCTCAATCAGCAGTGTAAAAAAGTTATAACTTTCTTACACAATCACCTTTATGCACTCTTCCCGTAGAGCTTTTCTGCAACAACTGGGGGCTTTTACAGGTGCGTTTTCAGCATCTGGTATGTTTAACGAATTGCACGCCGAAAAGTTTGAAGCTGCGGCGCACAAAATCAAACATTTAACGCCTGAAGAGGCTGCGTCTGATGAAGCCTATTGGCAAACCATTCAGCAAGCTTACACGGTTTCTGGTATCATCAATCTAAACAATGGCGGTGTAAGCCCCTCGCCTTTGGTTGTGCAGCAGGCAGTGGAGCGGTACAATAAGATGGCCAACGAAGGCCCATCTTATTATATGTGGCGCATCATGGATAAAGGGCGGGAGCCGCTACGCGAAAAGCTGGCGCAACTCGCTTGTGTAGATCATGATGAAATAGCCATTAACCGAAACGCTACTGAGGCATTGAACACAATCATTTTCGGCTTGCCGTTACAAAAAGGCGATGAAGTAATTGGTACCAAACAGGATTATCCCAACATGGTAAATGCATGGAAGCAGCGCCAGCTTCGCGAAGGGATACGTTACAAACAGATCAGTTTTGATTTTCCCATTGAGGATGATGAAAGAATAGTAGCGGCGTTTGAAGAAGCGATCACCCGCAAAACAAAGGTGCTACACATTACCCATGTAATTAATTGGGTAGGGCAAATTTTACCGGTTAAGAAGATTTGTGAGATGGCCAGGCGCAAAAATGTAGAAGTGTTGGTCGACGGTGCACATTCGTTTGGACTGTTGGATTTTTCTGTAAAAGAACTGGGCTGCGATTATTTCGGTACCAGTTTGCACAAGTTTCTCAGTGCACCCATTGGTAGTGGTATGCTTTGGGTAAATAAGGAAAAGATCAGCAAAATATGGCCGCTGCTCTGCGCTGATGAGCCACACAGCGATAACATTAGAAAATTTGAACACCTTGGAACCCGCAGCTTTCCTATTGAACAAGGGATAGGAGAGGCCATTAATTTTCACAACGCAATTGGGTCAAAAAGAAAAGAAAAACGCATTCGTTTTCTAAAGAACTATTGGGCAGCAAAAGCGCAGCAAATACCTGGTGTTAAACTGCATACCTCGCTGCTTGCACCCTACGCTTGCGCTATTGCAGGTGTCAGTATCCAGGGGTTGAAGTTGTCTGAAATTGACGCGCCTCTTTTTCAAAAATATAAGATACACACCACCAGCATTCAGTGGGAAAACATCAGCTGTGTGCGTATCACGCCTCATGTGTATACCACATTGGCAGAGTTAGATACGCTGGTGGAAGCGTTGACAGATATTGCCAGCGGCGCTAAGGTGTAGCGCTTCGTGTTTCATTAGATGCAAAACCTTCCAGGCGATGTGTCGCCTAATTAAATTCGTTCCGATAAGCTGGCTTACAAATCACCTAGTTGAGGGCGCATTACAATGTCTTCCACCACGGCCATCGGCGACAACTGCGCTGTGGCATAAATCATGTCAGCAACATCTTTTACTTCCATAATCCGGTTTGGATCAATGTCCGCACCTTCCCAACTGGCGGTCATCGTTGCGCCGGGGCAAACAGCCGTCACTTTTATTCCATGTGGTTTCATCTCTTCCCTCAGGTTTTTGCTAAAGCCTAGTAAAGCAAATTTGCTAATGCTATACGATCCTCCATTTGCATACGCCTGTAGCGAGGCAATAGAACAGATGTTGAAAATATGTCCATGCTTTCTTGCCATCATCGACGGCAGCATAGCTCGTGTAAAATGGTAGGCACTGTATACGTTTACCTCAATCATCTTCTCTACGGTTCCTTCTGCCTCATTGTAAATACTACCCGGAATAAACTGCCCAGCGTTGTTTACAAGTATGTCAGGTATAATTGCCGCTTCGGTTAATTGTTGTGCAAAGTGCTTTACTGCCGAGGTGTTACCCATGTCAACCTCGTACGTCAACACCTCTGCCTGTGGATGCAGGGCAATAATGTCAGCCGCAGCAGCAGCCAACGCGTCTTTACCACGTGAACAAATGATGACCCTGTAACCCGCCCCGGCAAATTTTTCTGCCAATGCTTTTCCTATTCCTTTGCTTGCACCAGTTATAACAATATCCATCTTAGTGATTTTTGTACAAACGAAGTAAGATGTTTTCGTAAGAAAAATTTGGATGCTCCGCCTTTCTTTACAAAGCTTTTACATCCGCAGGCTTACCTTGCGGCCATGGCTTACAAGCATCTTTTTTTCGATCTCGATCATACACTATGGGATTTTGAAACGAATTCACGCGAGACTTTACAGGATCTGTTTGCAAGCCACGATCTCTACACTACTGTAACAACAGACTTTGATGGTTTTTATGAGAAGTACTCCTACCACAATAAAAGATTGTGGGATAGATATCATAATGGATTTATTCGCCAGGATGAGTTAAGGTGGAAACGTATGTGGCATGCGTTACTCGAGTATAAAGTGGGGGATGAGAAAATGGCCAAAAAACTAAGTGAGGCATACCTTGAAATACTGCCGAACAAAACGCGGTTGTTTCCCTACACAATTGAAATTTTAGAATACCTACAGCAGAAAGGATACGTGCTGCACATGATTACAAATGGTTTTGAAAAGGTGCAGTGGCAAAAACTTTCCAATGCTGGTATAGCAAAATACTTTGTTGAAGTGATTACCTCTGAGTCAGCTTGCTCTTTGAAGCCGCAAAAAGAAATTTTTGATTTTGCCATTGCCCGGGCAAAATGTTGCTACGAAGAAAGCCTGATGTTGGGAGATAACCTGGATGCAGATATTAAAGGAGCCATTAGCGCCGGCATGGATACGGTGTATGTAAATCACATCAATGAGCCAACTACCTTATCTCCCACCTATACTATTTACCACCTGCAGGAATTAGAAGGAATACTATAAAACGAAAAAGCCCCGCAGTGCGGAGCTCTTAATAATTTTTTGCTGATAGCTTATGCTTTAGCAGTGGCTGGTTTAGTCTCAGCCTTTTTCTCTTTGTCCATTTTGCAATCTTTCTTATCGCCTTTGCAACATTCTTTTTTCTCCCCTTTCTTACACTCTTTTTTACCATCGCAGGCAAAAGCAGCGCCGGTAGATAGTAGAGCAACAGTAGCAATCATTAATAGCTTTTTCATATACCCTGATTTTTTTTGGTTTAATAATTTCGAATCTAATCATCCAAACGCACTAGAAGCGTTAAAAATTGTTGAACGGTACTTTTCGAAATCTATTCATTGCCACGCCTTAGCATTGAACAATGATTAAGATGGTTCTCCTTCAATCGTTGCCAAAACCGTTACGCCACCTTGCACAACTTGGTTCAGTTGCACGTTTATTTTCGTTCCTACAGGAAGTAAAACGTCCACACGACTGCCAAATTTTATAAAACCCAATTCTCCACCCTGCGTTACTTGTTGCCCCACTTTTAAATAGTTCACAATACGTTTAGCTAGTGCGCCTGCTATTTGTTTTACCAAAATTTCGCTTCTATCGTTTTTGATTACCACGCTGTACCGTTCATTTTCAGTGCTTGATTTTGGATGCCATGCCACCAAATATTTACCCTTGTGGTATTGGCTGTACACCACTTCTCCGCTCAATGGGTTTCGGTTTACATGCACATTAGCAGGGCTCATAAAAATGCTCACCTGTATGCGTTTGTCTTTAAAATATTCCTCATCAATTACTTCTTCTATTACTACTACTTTACCATCAGCCGGACAAATCACTTTCCGTTCGCCTACGGTGTGTGAGCGGTTAGGGATGCGAAAAAAAGATACAATAAAAAGGAACAGAATTACCGAAGCAGTAAAGATGATTGCCGCCGTTCGCGGATAACTGCCACTGAGAAACATAAAGGACCCAATATTGATCGCTCCAAAAATTAATGCAGCAATACCAATACTCTGGTAGCCTTCTTTGTGAATAGTCATTGTCTAGTTTATCCTGCAAATATAATCTCCCAATTCAAAGTGCCATGGCGAATTTTAGGGTCCAGAAAGTGTAATGGTGTTCTACTTGAAAACGTATTTATTTCTTTCGATGATGAGGGCTCAATTTCAGCCACCAGGTAAATGTGGGGCAATCCGAAACATTAAACTTCAAACTAAAAACGAGAAACCTCTCAATGCCCAAGCAACTCTTCGTGGTTGCAATCTTCAGCATGTGCATGATTGTGTGTTCTGCACGATTTGTAATTTATAACGTGCCCTGTTACAATGCCTACAACTGCAGGTAGTAGCAGCCATGTTTGATAGTGCACAAAGAACAATTTTAAAACCAGGAAAAAAAATCCCGTAGAAAAAACAACTATAGGCCATGGACTGTGGTGGTGTTTTTTATAACCATGGTACAGAGAGTATATGCCGATGCAAAAGGCGAGTACTACCATGAATGTTTCCAGCAAAATGTTGTGCAGCAGATTTGTGCCGAAAAGTGGCAAAGTGGTAAGCACTAAGGGGAGCAATGCGCAATGTATAGCACAAGCTAGTGACGCCGCTATACCCATCGCATCCCAATTTATTTTAAAGTTCATGTGGAGGGCAAAGGTATGGGTATGCAACTGAGTTGCAAAACATGACACAAACCATTTGTAATATAAATGTGTTAACAGTGGTGGGTTGTAACTTTGTAAAAAGAAAAGTATTCATGTCAAGGAAGTTATTGTTATACGTCGGGTTCTTCATTTTTCTAACGCTGGTGTTTTTCTATTTTGTGTTTGCCGGAACAGACAACTGGAAATCAAAAATTCCGACGGTTAGTTTTGTGAAACCGTTTGCTTTCGAGAACCAGGATGGGCGAACGATTACAGAACATGACTTGTCGGGAAAGGTTACAGTGGTCGAATATTTCTTCACGACCTGCAAGGGCATCTGCCCACGAATGCATAGCAGTATGCAAAAAGTATATGAAGAATTTAAGAACGAACCTGATTTCCTCATCCTTGCACACACTGTTCAGCCCGAAATTGATAGCCTGCCAAGGATGCGATTTTATGCCGACAGCATGGGAATAGATACGAAAAAATGGATGCTGCTGACTGGTAGAAAAGACAGCCTATACAACACTGCCCGGGTCAGCTACCTGTTAGACGATCCGAAGAATAGTGTAGACAAAATAGAAGACCAGTTTATACATACACAATTTTTTGCTTTGGTTGATAAGAACGGCAATGTACGTGGTGGTGTTTATGACGCACTGAAGGCAGATGAGATGCAAAAATTGTCAAAAGACATTAAAGATTTACTGAAAGAGAAAATGGGTCATAGCGGATTCGTAAATAGTATTTACGGGAACGCTCCACAATAAATTTGTAATTTCAAATTCGAATGATCACACCCACTATTAGCGAAATATTGAAGCGAAATCAGCTAAGTGTTACTGACAGCAGAAAAAAAATACTTGAACTGTTTCTGGCCAACAATGGCGCGCTTGCACACAACGATGTAGAAAAACAGACGGGTGTTAAATTTGACCGCGTAACCATCTATAGGACACTTCAAACTTTTGTAGAAAAGGGAATTATACATACCATACCAACGCCTGACAACTCCATTTTATACGCGCTTTGTAAAGATGAATGCTCCGAAGGGCACCATCACGATAACCATGTTCACTTCGTGTGTGACCATTGCAAAAAAACCTATTGCCTGGATGGCGTAGTTACGCCAGCGGTTAATTTGCCGCTTGGTTTCAAGGCTGGGGTTATAGAAGTTTTGGTGACCGGGTTGTGCAATCAATGTTCTAATTAAGCAGAATGCTACTCGATCAGCAGATATGCTCTTTTTTATTCAACCTCCAATTTACGGCTGCGTTACCTCCAGACTTTGATGTGCTTAGTCCATTTGAAAAGGAAGAAACAAAAAGCGCTGCTGCAGCATTCTATCGAAAGTTTTACCATGATACACAAAGGCGCTTTTGCATTGTTGGCATCAATCCTGGAAGGTTTGGTGCAGGCATTACGGGCGTGCCTTTCACCGATCCGATAAGGCTTGAACGTGCCTGCGGCATTACAAATACGTGGCTCAAAAAGCAGGAGTTATCTTCCGTATTTATCTATGAAATGATAGAAGCATTTGGTGGGGTCCAGGCTTTTTACCACAGTTTTTATATTACCGCCATAAGTCCTTTGGGCTTTATAAAAGGTGGAAAGAACATCAACTACTACGACAATAAACAATTGCAGGAAAGCGTTATACCATTTGCAGTTGACTGTTTTAGAACGCAATTAAATTGGGGCTTACAACATCAGGTTGCCTTTTGCCTTGGAGAAGGAAAAAATTACGCCTTTTTCAGCAAGCTAAACAATGAATATCATTGGTTTGAAAGCATCATTCCACTTCCTCATCCGCGGTTCATTATGCAATATAAATTGAAGACAAAACAAGCTTATATAAACAAATATTTAGAGGCGTTCTCCACGCTGAAAAAGGTAGCACAATAACCGAATAAGTTTTACTTGTGGGCTTTGTTCGATTCCTGGGTACTAAAACCTACAGGTTAACCGTTTTGAATAACCTGTATTTACCTAACTGCTCTGGTACAGGTATCGTTAATATGAACAACGTCGCCACCAATCAAACTCTTGTCGCAGTATTGCCAGTTTTGTCGGCGACTGATTACGGTCAGGTGGGAAAGATCCTGCACTTGTTCAAACCAAGTTTTTCCGTTGCTTTTTCAATCTATTCTACAAGCGGAAAATCCACAAAAGGAAGTATAGGCCAGCAAGGCTGCATAATGGTTCCTATTGCCAAAAGCCGTTCACAATATTTTTTCACCACAGCAAAACCCCTCGTCCGTGAATAGATATTTACGTTTATTCTTTTCGGCGGTTTTGTTTTTCACCTTTGGTTGTTCTTTACCATCCAAGGCGGGAATTGAAGTAATCAGGCAGGGTTCCTATCTCATCAATATGGGCGTAGTGCCTCAAACGGTTGGTAATGGTTTAAAGCCGTATGGCCTGGTGTACGATTTATTGAAAAATTATAAGGTCGAAGTTAAATGGGTGATCAGTACATCCAAGATGAAAGATGGATTTGATTTTTCCCACAATGGTACCAATTATGCAGGGGGTACTTTTATTATTCCGGCAGAGTATAGAACTACGGCAGTAAATGCTGCCATTACAAGTTGGGCCACGCAGGGGGTTGTGGGTAATACGTCAGTAAGCGATATATCGGTCGAGGTGTATAAAACCCTTCATCATCAACCTGTATGGACTTTCGATAAAGCCAATGGCGCCATTGTTACTTCCTATTTTACTAATGCCGGCATTCCTTCTTCTGCCTATGGCGGCAGTCTTTCATCCGGTTGGAGAGATCCATCGCAGTTAAATAATTGCGATGATATTTTTGTTTTGCCCCATGCCGATCCTACCTGGGCAGTACATAATTTTCTATATTATTGGAATGCAAATACCAAAGGAAATATTTGGACAGGATGCCACTCAGCAAGTGTACTGGAAAATGTGACGAACCCCGGCAACACCATCCAAATGAATTTTTTGACCACCACAGGCATGGTGCCTCATACCGTACATAAAGATGGAACGTTGCCTTACCAATATGCCGGACCGTCCAATCCTATCATGCAATTCATGGGTAAGATTGACGCTGCAACTACCAATGGATCCGAACAGGTTTATTTGCCAAAAGCAGGCGGTAGTTGGAGGCCCACCTCCAACTTAATGGTGTATAACAATGTGCATGCGGATGTACCATCACTTTCACCCGGAGCATCTGCCGCATTGGTTTATGGGCGTGGCTATGGTGATAACAACCGTGGATTTGTTATGTACGAAGGAGGACACAATCATAACAATACAGGCACCATAGCAGATCGGGTAGCGGCACAGCGTGCCTTTTTTAATTTTTCCTACTTCAGCACATCTGAAAAAAACGCCTGGTTCACGATATCATTAGTAGGCATTCCCGCGGTATTGTACCCCGGTGTACCGGCTAACATTTCATTTACAGTTCCTTCGGGTGTTAACATGTCTGAATATACCATTTCATGGACATCCTCAAACGGGGGCACTTTTACGCCTAATGCCACACAGCAAAACGTAACCTTTACACCGGCTTTCGGTACTTCAGGCAGAACCATTATCACCGCTATATTAACCAATAGTTGTAATCGCGAAATTTTTGCCAGCCAGGGTACCTATATCTGCCCCAGCAATTTTACTGCTGCCAATGCAGGACCCGATAGAACAGTTTGTCTTGCAGATTCAATTAAGTTAAATGGCAACACGCCTACCATTGGAACAGGAACATGGAGCTTATTGAGTGGCCCTAATAGTGCCATCATTGCGAATGTAAAACTGCCTAATACATCAGTAACCAACCTGGTAGCGGGTACCTATAATTTTGCCTGGACGATTGGAAATGATACTTGTTACGGTACACCAGACACAGTAAGTATAACGATAAGCGCCCCAACAATAGCTGGTACAACTTTGGGTTCGGGCAACGCTTGTTTTGGTATGAATAGCGGAAATATTACCCTAACTGGACACATTGGTAGTGTGCAGCGATGGGAGCAGTCAACCAACAATGGAAGTACATGGAGCAACATTAGTAATACAACTGCTACATTGCCCTATAGTAATTTTACTGCTACTACCTGGTTTAGGGCTTTGGTAAAAAGTGGTGGATGCGCAGCGATTTATTCTGATACGGCTATCATCACTATTTTCCCGCAGGTAACCGCCGCCAATGCAGGACTAGACAGAACAATCTGTCTGCAGGATACCATAAAACTTAAAGCCAATTTACCTACTATAGGAATAGGAACATGGACGCAGGCCACTGGTCCAACGATGGTAGTGTTTAGTAATACAAACCACGATACAGCCAACATTTCTAATCTTACCTATGGCATCTATTCCTTTGTTTGGACGATCAATAACAATGTATGTCCGATAAGCAGAGATACGGTAGTAATTACCATTTCTCCGGCATCGCCTACCTGCGGCTGTAATATAAATCTGCCGCCGGATTTTGTGGAATGTAACAACTCAACGGTCGTTACTCAAACCAACTCGGATTATACGCCCACCTACAGTTCTAACAATGCTTCCGACAAATATTTATGGACAATCACCGGTGGCCCCTTTTCATTTTCAGGCGGTACTAATAAAAATGACCGCTACCCAAAAATCAATCTAAACGGCGGTTATATCTATAAAATAAGTGTACAGTTTAAAAATCCTACAGGTACCTGTAGCGATACGATGACGGTGTATCGCGACGTAGACATTATTGGCGACATCATACAACCAGTAGAAGACGATACGACTATTGTTTGTATGCAAGCAACGCAGGTAAACCTGCAGGGTAGGATAACAGGTCCTTATAATTCTGTACTATGGAAAACGGATGGAACGGGAACTTTTTCCGCAAACAACATCATCAATCCCGTATACACTTTTACCGCCGCGGATAGGGTAAAAGGAATTGTAAAAATCAGTTTTTATGCTTTTGCCAGAGTAAATGGTAGTTGCAATTCGGATGACTCCGACCACGTCGTAATTTTCATTACGCCTACCGTTACAGGTAGAGATTCATCTATAGCCCGTTGTTCCAATGTAAGAACAAATTACCTCCCGAATGCCACGCCCGCCGGCACTACTTTTACCTGGACATCCACAGTACTATCGGGTAGCGTGACGGGCAATACCAATGGAAGCGGTATTATAAATGATTCCCTTATTAATACTTCAGGCACTACTAATGCTGTAGTCAGGTACACCGTTATACCCAACAAGGGCCTTTGCGTGGGGAATCCTTTTTATATAACGGTTACAGTACGACCCAACCCGGTAGTCCCCACTGCCAATCAAACCATTTGTACGGGCAGTGCAGTTAGTATTCCAGTAACGAGCTCTATCGCTGGATCTACCTATACCTGGTCGTCAAGCATCATTAGCGGAACCATCACCGGTAACTCCAACAGAAGTACACCGGGCGCTGCTACCACTATTACCGATGTATTAATTAACAGTACTGTAGTTGCTGGTACGGTGCAATATGCCGTTACTGCAGTTTCACCATTTGGTTGTATTGGTCCGATAGGAATATCACAGGTTATTGTTCACCCTACAGTAACAATAGCAAATGCCGGCCCCGACAGGCAACTATGTTTTAAAGACACCGTTCGGTTAAATGCAACCGCGGTTTCAAGCGGCACTGGTCAATGGTACCAGTATGATGGACCCACCACAGCCGCATTTGAAAACTATTACCAGTTCAATACTGCCGTCTCTAACCTTCAACCTGGCCTTTACACTTTTATTTGGCAAGTGACCAATGGGGTATGTCCGGATTCAAGAGATACCGTTCTCATACAACTTGACCAGGCCGCAGCCGGGGGGCAAGTGTTAGGAAGCACAACAGTATGCGCACTGTCAAATAGTGGTAGTGTGCAAGTTTCCGGTTATGCTAGTACGATAGTTCGATGGGAGTTTAGTACAAACAATGGAAGTACGTGGACGAATATTACCAATACAACACCCATTCAGTCTTACAACAACATACCGGCTACGCGCTGGTATCGTGCGTTAGTAAGCAATGGTGCATGTGCCATGCAATATTCTGATACCGCCATTATCACTACTGTCCCTCCTATTACACCCGCAAATGGAGGTGCAGATATCATGTCTTGCCTATCGGGTGGCCTACAGTTAAATGGAAACAACCCTGCGAGTGGAACGGGTACGTGGTCGCAGTTTTCCGGTCCATCAGCCGCTGTTATCACAAATAATAATTTGTGGAATACAACAGTAACAAACATTGTAGCCGGAACTTACCGTTTTGTGTGGACAATAGGTAACGGCGTTTGTACCAATAGTTCAGACACAGTTGACGTGATCATCAATCCGCTAACTGTAGGCGGAGTTACCGCAAAAGATACCATTGTATGTGCTACCGCAAATAATGGTGTCATCACCTTGTCGGGTCATACAGGTAGCATTGTAAGATGGGAATCCAGCACAGATAATGGTACTGCCTGGACAAACATTGTAAATACAAGCGCCTCAATCAACTTTGTTAATCTAAACACTACTACCTGGTATCGTGCTTTAGTTCAAAGTGGTGTTTGCGCAGCGGTATATTCATCAGTAACCATCACTACGGTTGTACCTGCCGCAACGGTTGCAAATGCCGGCCCAGATCAAACCCTGTGTTTAACCCAGCTCTTTAAGTTTGAAGCAAGCAAACCACTTAGTGGTACAGGATTGTGGACTCAACTATCCGGACCTTCAATCGCCAATATTTTGGCACCTACCAGTTTTAAATCGGGGTTGACTAATATGGTTCCCGGCACCTATCGTTTTCAGTGGACGATCAGTAATGGCATCTGTGCAGACAGTAGAGATACAATTATGATCACGATGGACAGCTTAACTGTTGCAGGTGTAACGAACAACGATACAACGGTGTGTGCAACAAGTAATACCGGAACCATAAAGGTGACCGGCAACGTTGGTAGTGTGGTAGGATGGGAGTTCAGTATCGACAACGGTACTACGTGGACTAACATAGCGAACACGACTGCTACGCAAACTTTCAACAACCTTACAAACACCACCTGGTACAGAGCTTTGGTGAAGAGTGGCGTTTGTGCTGCATTGTATTCTGACACAACTATTATCACCGTACTGCAAGCTGTAACCACTGCGAACGCCGGAGCAGATGCTACGATCTGTTTACCATCGAGCTACACGCTGGCAGCAAACACCCCAACAAGTGGTAGCGGCACCTGGTCACAACTAAGCGGACCAACAACGGTTGCGTTTAGTAGTATCCTAAATCCGACATCAGACATCTCTAATCTCGTTCCGGGTGTATATAGTTTAGTTTGGACGATCAGCAACGGCATCTGCTCCAACAGCAGCGACACAGTCAACATCACGATTGACAGTTTAACGATTGCCGGCAACACGAACGCTGATACAACGGTGTGTGCGACGAGCAACACAGGCATCATTACTTTATCGAACCACGTAGGTAGTGTAGTAAGATGGGAGATGAGCACCGACAACGGCGCTACATGGACGAGCATTGCAAACACAACGACAACACTTACTTACAACAACCTTACGGATACTACTTACTTCAGAGCGTTGGTGCAAAGTGGTGTGTGTGCCGCTATCTATAGCGATACCACGATCATCACGGTACTGCAAGCTGTAACCACTGCCAGCGCAGGAGCAGACCAAACAATCTGTCTGCCATCAACGTATACATTAGCGGGCAACACACCAACAAGTGGAACAGGAACATGGGCACAACTAAGCGGACCAACAGCGGTTGTCTTCTCTGCCAACAATCAACCAACACCTACCATCTCTAATCT
>JANPIM010000004.1:0-13497 GCA_031425015.1 Segetibacter sp.
AAGTTCCATGATGCCGGTACCAATACGTCCCCATGGTTCAATGCCCAGAGTGGAAAAAATAAATACTGATTCAGGTGCTCCTGTAAACTTAAAGTAGAGCGTTTGCAGCATAATTAAAGCGGCAACAGACCTTAAAACCCAGGAGAAAATTGTTTTTGTTCGGGGTGCCATACAATTGTTTTTTACTAGGGACGGTTCATTAAACATTTCCTTACAGAATATTAAACACATCTTTTGCAATTTCTGCCCTGGCAGATTCTTCTTTGCATGAATTGCCTAAACCTTCCATTTAATTTTTATACTTAAACTTGTACATGCCTAAACCTGCTTTGTTTCAACCACCTTTTACTTTAGATAAAAAGGTGAAGCTGGGAATCATCGTTTACTTGCTGTGCATGTCTTTGGTAGCAATGGTAGCCAATGGTACAGCTGACGAAGGGGATTCAATATCGCACTACTTGTTTGCCAAAATGGCCTGGAAATATCCTCAGCATTTCTTCGATCATTGGGCAAAGCCCGTGTATGTCCTGATTACTTTTCCGTTTGCACAATTTGGTTTGGTAGGAGTTAAGTTCATGAACCTTCTTTTGAATGGTGCGAGCCTGTGGATCACATATAAGACAGCGACGTATTTAAAATTTCGTTGGCCATGGTTACCTCCTCTTTTACTGACCAGCATCCCAATGTATAATTACTTGAGCCTTGGCGGACTCACTGAACCCATGTGTGCCTGCCTGCTAATCACAGGAATCTATTTATTGCTTAAAGAAAAATGGATTGCTGGTGTTGTGCTGCTTTCCTTTCTTCCTTTTGTTAGGTCCGAAGGTTTATTGATGTTGGGTGTGGTGTTCATCTTTCTTATTTGCCGGTCACGGTACGAGTTCCTTCCCCTGCTTGCTACCGGTCATGTTGTTTATAGCATTGCAGGATATTTTTATTACCACGACTTACTATGGGTGTTTAATAAGATGACGTATGCCACATGGGGAAGCGCCTATGGCAAAGGCTCGTGGACACATTTTGTAAGCAACCTGGATGAAATATTAGGCGCCGCACAAATGATATTGTTTTGGTTTGCTCTTCTCTTTGGCGTCGTACTGCTGATCCGCTTTGCAAGAAAACAATTGAGTTCAACCGAGGTCACTGAATTCATACTTGTATATGGAAGTATAGTTGCCTACTTTCTTGCACACACTGCATTTTGGGCCTTGGGCATTTTTAATAGCGGTGGCATACTGCGGGTGATGGTGGCCATCATGCCCTTGTTTGCCCTGGCGAATTACCGGGGGCTTGAATATATGTTTGCATTTTTACCCAACGCTACTGTAAGAAAATTGACCATGTTGCTGGTGGCGATTGCAGCAGCCATCTACCCTTTTACCTCGCATGAATTTGCTTACAAATGGCAGCGGGATTTTCAATTGAAAGCAGACCAATTTGCGCAAAAAGAAATGGGTAAATGGCTACAAAAGCACTATCCCTATTTCAGAAATCACACCTTCTATTACGAAACGGTTTATATCAGCGACCTACTCAACATTGACTGGTTTGATACCAATAAACGAAAGCGGCTACTGGACTCATTTATTAAGAACGAATTTGAGCAGGGTGATTTTCTTATTTGGGATGATTGGTTTGCAGTTACAGAAGCACACATCACACTTGAATCGCTTTTAAAAGATCAAAGGCTTCAGAGACTTGCAAGCTTTGAACGGAAAAACTATTGGGGCACCACGCGAACTACCGTGCTGTTTAGATGGGTAGGCGACAAACCATAATTAAATCCCTCACCGCCTCAGTGAAAAGCTAATAGGAAACACAGATCACAGTGGGAGATTGCCGTCGATTTTTGAAGCAAAGTAGTATGCACCCTCTGCACTCAGTTTTTATAGCCCATGGATAAACCCAGGTCGCCCGTTACTTTCAATTTTACATTGGCAGTATCGTTCGATTTATTGGCCATATAAATAGCAGTATTGGGCTCAACAGTTACCGTGGCTTTATTACCGGGCTTAACGATTATCGTAGAATGTTTACCGCCGTTAATTGGAGCATGGTATACTTCTATCTCATTCATAGATACATTCTGCAGCTTCAACTTGAATTTTCTATGTTCATTATTCCCTAATATGAAACTGTCGTTTGGTTTAATAACAGTGTTGGAATTTAGAGTAACGCACGAAACCAGGGTAGTAAATGCTACTAATAATACAGCTAGTTGTTTCATGTAGTTATTTTGAATTTTTGATCCATAACAAGTTGTTTAAAAAATTGTTTGCGCCACAATGTTTGGCCTTTATTGTTTTTTTCTGAGTTGTGCAGTGTAGCCCAAACCCAGATATGGGGTGTTCTCTTGCTCAGCCAGGTTTTCCCAGTCATGGCTTGCGGCATAGCAGGGAACCTGCCAAACAGGACTTTAATGAATGGACGAATCAACAGCAGATTCATTTGAGTAAGTTACAAGGCTAAAAAAGGAAACATGCCGGGACGAAGAACGCATGGTGATGAACACCCTAAGCGTCTAACAAATGAGACTGCTTGTAAAAGCGATACTTTAATCAAATACCCATCTTCTCTTTAAACTTTACACTCTGTCGCTGGCTGAGATCAATTTTAATTCCGGCTTTCAATTCCACCTGCAGTGTGCTATTAAAATAAGGCACAATATTCTTTACAAATGAAGTATTAAATATTTGCTGGCGACTGGCCCTAAAGAAAAATTCATCCGGTAACTTTTCTTCCAGGTAATTAAGTGATTTGTGAAGGAGTGGTTTTTTATCCTGGTAATATACACGGGCATAGTTGCCTACACTTTCTATAAAATAGATTTCCGTCAGTGGAACAAAATAACACTGCTCGCCATCTTTAATAAAGATCCTTTTCTGCATGGTCAGTTTCTCAGACGAGGATTGAGTTTCATTAAACTTCTTTCCTGCTTTGGTAATGGCTTCGGCTAAACGATCGGGGTTAACGGGCTTTAATACGTAGTCGAGGGCATTTACATCAAAGGCTTTAATGGCAAACTGATCGTAAGCGGTTACGAAAATTACCGCGGGTGCTTCATCCAAATCACTCAACAGATCAAACCCGTTTTTGCCAGGCATATTAATGTCCAGGAATACCAGCTGCGGTTGCAGCCGCTGTATTTTTTCGCTGGCATCTTTTGCGTCATAACAAACAGCAATTACGTCAATGTTCTCATGGTCTTTTAACATGTTTTGCATTTCTGCTACCGCCAGTGGCTCATCGTCCACTACAATGGTTTTAATTTTCATTGCTCAATAATTATAATTCTTGCAATTACATTTCCATCCCTTTCTTCTAAAACAAAAGATGCCCTCTCTTTAAAGAAATGCTGCAGGCGTTTTTTTAGATTTTGCAATCCAATACCCGGCTTATCATTTGCAGCTATAGTGCCGGGATTTATCATTTCAATTATCAAGTTAGAAGCAAGCACCATTGTATTTACATGTAAAATACATTCGCCGGGTTGTTTGGCCACGCCATGTTTAATGGCATTCTCTGCCAGGGTAAGAACAATGGCTGGTGGCATTAACCGTGTTAAGGATGCTTCATCTATTTTATATTCAACCTGTAGCTTTTGCCCAAAGCGGATTTGTTCGAGTGATAAGTATTTTTTCACTTCCGCTAATTCATCATGCAATGGAATGAGCGCATGGTTTTCATAATTAAGGGTGAAACGCAACAGTTCGCTCAACTTAACAATGGCATCCTTACTTTTCTCCTGGTCAATAGACACAAGTGCTTTTATTGAATTTAAGGCATTGAACAGAAAGTGTGGATTGAGTTGTGTTTTAAGCAATTCCAACTCCGTAACACGGGCTGTGTTCTCCGTTTTCAATTTCTCTTCTTCAATTCTTCTTGCCCGCTCCAGGATATGATACATGAAATACAGAATCACCCATACGCCTACATATCTCATCCAATTGATGGTACTACCCAATAAACTAATTAAAGAGAATATTTCTTTGGCCGCATTCTTATCCTGGATGATAGAGGGCAAATAGAACAGCAGGTTCATCAGCACAGACATCACCAAGGTGGAAAGAAAAGCAAGCATCCAGATATTGCGTGGTTTCCACGCGAAGACATTTGAACGTTTTACTAGTACACGAAATCCATGCGTAATAACTAAACCTAATGCTGCACCATAACCAAAGAAGCGCACATACTGCCAATCAAATCTACCTACAATAAAAAATGTGTAGTTGGTCAATTCTATGCCAACCATACATAGCCAACCCAACAACTGAAGGGTCCAATATAATTTTTTATTGCTCATTGATTGTGACATATCCGCTCGTTACTGTTTGATTAAAGTACATAATCGAACAGGGAAATCTCTACTGAAGTGACAAGCGCAGAAAACAAGGGTTAAACGAATAAGACATTTTCTCATCCCTGCTTATTGATAAAGTCACCCGATTGAACGGCTACTATTATCAATGTGGTATTTTACAATTTTACTGCACTCTTCTCTTTTCATCTGCGTTCATGTAATACTTGTTTTCAGCCGGTTTCAAGGCCAATACTTTTAGGTTTCAAAATGAAAAAATAACGTTTATGAAAAAGCAAATCAAAAACAATTTGTTTCAAATGCTCTTATGGTTGGCATTTGCAGCTACTACACCGGTGGCAGCTCAGAAGATTAAAATTACCCGTGCTGACGATCTCCCCCGCAGAACGATTGATCTTACTGGCAATGTAAAAGATATTTATAAGAATGATGCAATGATCCGAACCATTGCTGATCAGATTTATAACAACGCCAATGCTGATTTAGAAAAGTATGACATCCAGGATAAGGCTACCTTAAGTGGATATCTCGGCGTGCTGAGTTTGATTGATTTTAACAGGGGCGATTACGATAAAGTTTTACAAAGGAAGGAGGTACTGAAAAGCCTTGAAGACAAAGAAGAAGAACGAGCCACAACAGGCATCTTCAGCACAGCTTTTATTGCTGCGTACAATGAAACAAAATCTACTACTTCCGAAGACTTTAAAAACACCTATAAAAAGACATATGCCAAAGTAATTGAAGAGGTCGATAAGCGATTCGTGAAAAAGTATATCGATCAAACCAAACTAAGTTTAACCCTGCTGAACCCCGATAGAACGCTGGCAGGATTGGAAACACAAATTCAACCCTTTATCGACAATGGAAAAGGTAAAGTACCTGAGAGTATTGGTACCAGTATAATTGCAACCCGTTTTTCGACGGATATGCGGTTACAATTGAAAGACCAGTCTCTTGAAGTATTAGAAAACTGGCTGGCTAAAAACAAAGGGAGTGAAAAAGAAATTTCGAAAGTTGACTTTTGGAAAGACAGGAACATAGATATAACAAAAGCTGAGACAAAAGGCGAAGTAGTAGTTGGCGTGTGGGATACCGGGGTTGATCCTGCTCCAATTGGAAATGCCATGTGGACAAACAAAGGAGAGATTGCAGGTAATGGAAAAGACGATGATAACAATGGGTACATCGATGACGTAAATGGACTTGCTTTTGATGTGGACAACAAGCCCACCACCGGCCCATTGTTAGAGCCGAAAAAACTGACCTATGAAGTAAAGGATCTTCAACGATGGATGAAAGGAGCAATGGATTTGCAAAATGGAATTCAATCGAAAGAAGGTGCCGACTTTCAACAAAAGGCAGTTGCACTAAAACCCGAAGAAGGTATTCCCTTCCAGGAAGACCTGGGTTGGTTTAGCACGTATGCACATGGTACGCATGTGGCGGGCATCACTGCCAGTGGTAATCCATCCGCTAAAATTCTTTTCTCCCGCATGACCTATGACACAAAAGTGAAACCACGTCTTTTTACGAATGAAACACAGGCCAATATGGCCGCTATGTTTACCAAAGCAATTGCCTACTTCAAGCAGAACAAAGTACGTGTGGTGAATATGAGCTGGCGGTATAATGCCGCCGCCTACGAAGCGGTGCTGGCGATGTACGGCGTTGGAAAAGATGAAGAAGAAAGAAAGATGATTGCCAACAAATGGTTCGAAGCAGAACGTACATCCTTACGCAATGCATTTGCCTCTGCGCCTGAAATTCTATTTATTTGTGGAAGCGGCAACGAGAATAACAATGCCAACTTTGCCGACTACATTCCCGCAGGAATAGACTTACCCAACGTAATAACAGTAGGTGCCGTAAACGATGAAGGTAAGCGTACTTCATTTACCACCGAAGGACAGAGTGTTGATTTTTATGCCAATGGTTACGAGATTGAAAGCTATGTACCCGGGGGTGATCGCATGAAGTTTAGTGGCACTTCAATGGCATCGCCGCAAGTAGCTAACCTGGCGGCAAAAATGCTGGCTATTAATCCTAAGCTATCACCAGTGAAGATTATAGAAACAATACGCAGTACTGCAACACCTGATTCGGAAGGAAAAGGATTGCTCCTGGTTCATCCTAAAAATGCCATTGCGAAAATTAGGAAGTAGGATGAAAAATTTGTGCTGGCAAAATAAAGGCGATGCTTATTACTTAGCATCGCCTTTTGAAAATTTGGTTAAGCTTCATCACCACCCCGGTAAGCAAATAGTTTTTTGGATTAATGATGACGAGTATGTAGTAAGGAGATCAGGACAATGGAATCAGCACTATGCTATTTATTTGAAGAACTGTGAAGTGCTATCTGTATCTCATGATCATAGCCGCGGTAAAGGAAAAATAAAAATGAGGGACGGCTTACAATACGTTAGTGAATGCACTTTCAAAGAAAGTCTAACCCTTCGATTTTTAGATGGAGAAGCAAGTATATTAAGCTATCATCTGCGAACGGAAGATGGCAAACAAAAAATCTATTTTAACCCAGGCATTGTGCTGGTGGATGTAGAAACAATTTTGATACTTGCTGCACTAGGTATGGTGATGTTGCTAAATATTTATAGCGAGTTAAAATAAGGGAGGTTGGGCAAGAGCGTTGGCACCGTTGAATGGGGTTGTCAACCATAATTATGGCCTGAGGTAGTTCTTCTCAAAAAAAAGCGGGTTGGCGGGAACATGAAAAGGTGCGTCAATTCCATTCGTGAGATGCCTTTATGAATATTCCGCATGCTACCATTACACCAGTAGCATAGTTGCTACATTTGTAGCTCTGAACGAAATCAAATGAACGAGATCAAAGAAGAATTAAAGGAGTTGTTTGACCGTATACCACGGCGGCATACCACTGATAATGTAAAGGAATTGTATAGCATATTGGATGCCTATGAAGATCTGCTGATGCGCATGGAGGCAGATAGTCAGTATGAAAAGCAGGTGCCTCCATATTTTGAAGCACTCGATCCCATTAGGGCAACCATCAAAAAGTCGAATGACAATAAGGCTTCTAAAAAAACAAAAGATGTGCTGTTTGATGAAGCTTCTGGGGCGCTCAAAGACTCGATAGAAGCGTTACTGAAGTTGTGAGTAGGGCCGTTTAATTTAATGAACCTGCCTGAGCTTCTTAACTTTTTCTGATTACTGCAGCTGACTTAAATTCAATATAAACAAGTCCACAAATAATGGCAATCTCCCCAAAAAAGTAAGTGATCCCTAAAATGGTAAGCATTGGAAAGTAGAAAAATATAAGTCCTATTGTTAAAACACAATAAAGTAAGTTGGCAATAATGATTGCTCTGATGAATGGGGTCCAATTATCTTTTAGGAAAAGAAAGCATGATGTAGAATAAATACAAAATATTGCAGCTATCATTGAAAGGCAAGTCATTACTATCCGGGGCATTCCAAAATATTCGTTGTAATGCGTCGATAAAACAAACAAACTAGACGCAGTAAGCATCGCCCCTAAACCATCTATTAAGAACAGCATTGTAGGCTTTTCAGCAAACAGGTTGATCGTATTTCTTACCGCTCTAATCACCATAAGTTTTTAATTTCTTTCTGCTGTGGAAGTCCTAACCAAAAGCTTTTTGGTGTGCTAGTTTTTAGTTGGCGCCGTTACAGGTATTGTCACAAGCATGAGAAAAAGAACGCTAACTAGTGTTGTTTTCTTTCCTTCAATTGGTGCGTATACAATGATTGAGGAAATAGCGTTGCTCCTTTGCCAATCCCTTCTACATGGTCAACAGGATCGGTAATAGATTCCGTTCCTTCCATCCACGCTGTGGTGCGCACAGCCTGCTTATTACCGCTGGTGCCAACTACATAACCGTAGCGGCCTTGTTGCGTTTCTATAGCAAACTTTTGGTTGCCATTGCTGATGGTATTCCAGTAAACAGTATGCGCTGCCGTTAATCCATGAATGGTGCCACCGCCCCATTTGCGCCAGCCTGCAGCAAGAAAACTATTGTCAACGGTACATGAATCGAAAAGATTGCTATGGCTGAAGTGCATATGATGATCGCTGCCACTGCCACTGGTTTTACTGTAGCCTGTAAGACTTGTTTGGCTACCGGTATTACGGTCAATACAGCGGTGAAACACATTGCCAGAGGCCGCCATCCCGGAGAGCACAAAGCCATGCCTGTTGAAATCCGCTGTGCAGTTTTGCAGCAGGTTTTCATTGCCGGATATCCGGTACATATATCCATTGCCCCCACCACCTCCAAACTGAGGCCGGCCAAATACGCAGTTCAGTATGCTCACATTTTTGGTTTGAGAAAGCCTGATACCATTGGACAATAAATGAGCCGTGGATGTATTGCCTGTGGGTTGGTAACTGCTTACTTTATTGATCCAACAGTTGACGGCATTTTCTACCAATATAGCCCAGGAATCGTGGCAGTCGTATGAACCATTGCCGGGAGTATTGTAGGTTTCGTCTGACCAGTCTCCTTCCGTTGTGTTTTGTTTGTTGCCAATGGATAAAGATTCAATGCCCACCTCACTTACCATGGCGGCTGCTTTGTGCACGGCTGCAGCATGTGCCGTTTTTAAAGCATAACGTATAGGAATATCAATGGTGAGTTCATTGGTGGTAAGGTTAACAGCCATTACCTCGCGGCAGTACTGCAAGCCCTTTAGACTCGGGCCGCCATCTTTCCAATATTCCAGCATACCATGTTCTTCTATCCAATTGTTGTCAATACTATTTCTAAGGATCACCAGGTCGCCTATCTCAAAAGCCTTCGCATTCTTTACGGGTATCATGGTAGTCGCCGTCATTAGGTCTTTTACAATCCACTGCTTGCTGCCTTCCGTTGACCACGATTGACCATTGGATACCTTGATGATTGCTTTAGAGCGCATACTGGTGGAAGTATTGCAGATAAACGTTTTGCCTGCACCATCGCCCCGAAGCACTACGTGGTTGCTTTCTATCAGCAGGCAGTAATCATTCATACCTGCACTTACCAGGTAGGTGCCTGCAGGCAGGTAGACCACGCCGCCTTTTTTACCTGCAGCATCAATCGCTTTTTGAATGCTTGCGGTGGCATCCTTCTTTCCTGTATTGTCGGCCTTGTAAGGTGCCTTCGACACATCAATGACGTTTGCTTCCATCAAAGGGATTTCCTTTTCGCCACGATGGTAACCGGCAAAGGAAAAATTTTGGATGATTTTGTCTGAGTAAAAATTACCCGTGTTTTTATTCATTAGTTCGCTGGTCCATGTTTGCGCATGAGAAATAAGGGCAAACATAAAAATGGCTATCACTAAAATTGGTCGAAGCATCATATGGCAAGAAATAAGTAACCTGCAATGTAATAAAAGGGAGCCAAGGACACTTTATGCTAGTTAGCCGGCCTTTACCGGTAGCCAGCAGGTCCTCGATATCCATCTATTGCATTTAATGAGGGGGTTGCTTAAAAAAACACCCTCTAGGGTGGATACCAAGTTCACTGCAACGTTGCGCGGCAATAAGGGGGCAAACTGCCAGGCAATGATACTACCCACTGTCAAGTTGAAGTGATAACACGATGCAACGCCGAAGATTCAGGAAATTCGGCTTCCAATTCATTATTGTAAGCGATGCAATCCTGGGCATAATGCCCCTACCGTTTTATTCTATCCAACGTTGGTTCGTAATAAGTATTAAGATGTGCGCTTAAAACCAATGGGTGTTTGGTCAACCTTTCATAAGACTCAAAGAAACCCTCATCAATTAATTTGCTTTCGTGTGTCAGCCAATACCTGTTGCTGCCATTATCTGCTCGCATATCTGTAAAGCCAAATCTTAGCGCCTTTTTCTTAAAATCATCTGCGTCATCAATGTCTATCTCAGCATAAACCTTATTATCACAATAAGCAATTCTGCTATCATTCATAACGGTAAATAACTGGCAAACAAACGCAATCGTACTATCATTTGTTAATTGCATAATCACCTTATATTTTTCATTATAGTTCAAATTTTGCAGGCCTATGCCTCGTTGATGTGAACTTACATAAACGGTTGCCATTTTAGGATATTTTTTTTGTAATGCTGCTAAAATTGAATCGTTAATTTGATAGGTTGTCCGGTTCTTATTTTTAAATTTAGAATGATCCAGAATAATTGTGTACTGATCTTTTAATACCGAGAAAGGCGTTTGGTAATATCCAAACTTCAATGTTCGTTCATTAGGTTTCAACAAATAAAACTGCATTGAAATGGCGGCCGGAATTTTATTGTAAGGCAAGCTAAAAGCATAACTTGTAGTATCGGTATAGGCTACTATACTATCTGTTTTGTTAGTAATAAAAAATCTTTGAGCATCATTACTTATATCAGTTATTGGATGTTTCCAAACACCATTATCTAATATTCTAATTTTAAAATTTGTGTGGTGACCATACAAGTTATCAAAAGCCGTTAATGAAATTTCTCTAGAATACACCACTTCATCAATGCCCCAGGTACCATCTTTAAAAAATTTCCAATTACCCACTTTTAAAGAAGTGTCCCCATCTTGTATCATTCCTTTAGCTCTTATATTTCCATTGGGATATGTAAACATAGCATTGGTAAATCTTGAATTTGGCTTCCTGGCAATGGCATAATCTACAGTACTATCACTGTTATAATACACAAGGGAATTATTGCTTACTGTAGGCACTACCACACCAAAATAAAGTATGTGATTATCTGATAAAGTTAAGTTGCAGGAAAAGTTATTGGTAGTAAAATCAAAGCTATTGGCCTGCATTAATCCATTAAATATTAAAGGAGTGCTCTGTTTTGGCAGAAGGGTTTGATTGATACTGAAGAAGTCCCTGGTTGCACTCTGAACTTTAGTGATATAAACAGTTTCTTCACAAGCATTGTAAAGCCAAAAAGTATCTTTAATTTGTTGGATTGTATTCGTGCCAATTACAGCTTTTAATGGCAATGTGTGAGATTTTTCGTTGAATAGTATGCAATCTTTTGGAGCATATTTTATTTTAGGTGGAATTGGTCTAAACAAGGTTTCATCCCTATCTATCAAAACCCATTGCTTATTTTCTAATTGATAGGTATTCTTCACTTTAGACTTATCTGACCTGGTATACTCATAACGTCTCATTTTTTTAAATGGAAAATAATAAAATACATCATCATAGTTACTTAAGGCAGTGTCTAGTTGATATTGCTTTGAAGAAGGATTGAAAACGTAGAAATTTGTTTTTTCCCTAGTTACCAAATTTTCCAGGTCTCTCCAGGTTTCTATTTGAACAGAAAAGTCTTTAGCTTCAGCAATGCCCCTGTTATAAAAATCAATGAACTCAACAATGCTTTTATGTTCTTTGGTTACAGATGTTGATTTGCTGGGTATGTACAACTCCTGGTGTAGTTTACCATTTTTAGTATCATACACTTTCGCTGTGTTTAATATATACTCAGGTGGTCCTTCAATAACGGACTCATGTTTTCGATACTCAAAACGTACGGCATATTGTAGTTCGCTTTTTTCTTCAACTACTTCAGCTTGCTGTTCTTTATTGAGTATAATATCTATGGGTTTAAATGCTTTTCCATCAAGTGTTTCGACTTGTTTCGGGTACTTATAATCATCTAACACACCATTATTACAAATTCTCACTGCTTTTTGCAGAGGCAAATGAAATACCTGGGTAGGATACCTAATACTGGTCAGATCATCCTCCCCAGCTTCGATTTTTAATTGATAAATGGGATGTTCTGATGGTTTCTTTAGGTCCAAGATATCTAGCCTGAAAACAACCGCATAATGATTGCCTATGTTGTAATACTTTCTTTTAAAAAGTGGACTTCCCCCTTGCTTGTTATTCATTTGTAGATTATCCCAAAAAAACAAGGTATCGCTTCTTTTTTTCCATTGCTTGTTCTCCTGGTAGGTAACAATAGCTGTGACAGGTTTTTCATTCTCATCAACCAAATACATCTTAAGGTTATCAGTTTTTTGGGTGCTATTATCCCAATGGGGGTTTACAACAAACAGGTAGTAGTCGTCGAAACCGCATTGCTGAGCTAATAAGGTATATTCTGAAAAGATGAAAATCGAGAGTAGAATAAGTCTTGCAGTCACTTTGTTTCTTTTACATATGATTCAAAAATCGAAACATTACATAAAAAAAGGTTTTCTCAAAAACGTCCCCGTTGGTTCAGTTTTCGAATGAACAACTGAAATCTACCTTGATAATGGGACCCCCGAATTACGGACGGGAAAAGTGCGTCTGGCAGTAGCATTCACAAGTTGTAATTCTAATAAGCCTTACATGTTAGTACATTGTCAATAGCGCCACCGATCTACAATTGAAATAATGTATCTGCAATATATCCCTGATACCTAACGCAGTCCTGCTAACATTGATGATCGAAGTGATCCTACGGAACACATCGACCCACGAGGTTTGTAGGTGAAACACCCTGGCAAAAACGTACAACAAGAACAAAACTTTTATGTGTGCGTCTTTAATAATTTGTTTACTCAGCAACCGTCTTTACGAGGTGCACGTTTATAAATTATTTTATTTTCTCGTTCTACATAGTCTCCCGATAGTATTGGATATGCATACTTGGGCGCATGCGAAACGTTGTGGCTTCTTATTAAGATTTTGTCGTTAACCTTCAGGCTATACAATTGCAGAAATTCATGGTCTGAGTTCAAAATATCCTTGTAAGTCTTTACCGGCCCAAAACTAACTATGTAGTCCTCTCCATCAATCCTTACCATCACTCCAAAACCTAATCGTGAACCTGGCGGAAGCGTTAGGGAGGTTACAACAGCCTCCATATTGGCAGAGTCTTTAATGTACTTCCTTATTTTATCTTCCGCGGCATACACTTTTCTACCTGCGGGAGAAGCTTCCCATACTTTGAACTGTATACCATCCGGGGTAGCCTCCCATGCTTCCCTTCCGGCTTTCATTTCAGCAGCAGAAAGTGCCGTTGGTGTTAATGCTGTAGAAGTTTCCTCTTTGGTTTCGCGATTGGCGAATACCAGTCCGCTTACCACAACCAGCGGTAAGATCAGCGCATACATAACTTTTTTCATATTTTTTGTAGGTTTAAATAACATCGATCTATCCCGTGGTAAATCAGATCCGTCTGAGGCATTTCTTTTATTTTTGATAGC
>JANPIM010000005.1:0-1609 GCA_031425015.1 Segetibacter sp.
AGCTTTGTTACAGAAAGAGGTAGAAGTGAGAGTAGTTGTGAGACAAAGCAGCGATTTAGAAAAGATAAATGCGCTGGAGAAATTAGGAGCTACAGTTTATAAAATAAACAACTGGAATGTAGCTGAACTAACTGCAGCCTGTAAAGATGTTTCCTGCGTTGTATCTGCACTTGCAGGCTTGCGAGAAGTAGTTATAGATGCACAAAAGATTTTGCTCGATGCTGCCATAGCTGCAAATGTGCCCCGTTTTATTCCATCAGATTATTCATTGGATTTTACAAAATTCACTGCAGGAGAAAACCGCAACCTCGATCTTCGGAGAGAGTTTCATACGTATCTTGATAGTCGTCCAATAAAAGCAACTTCTATTTTTAATGGTGCCTTTGCAGAATTATTGACCGGTGAAATGCCGCTTATTTTATTTAAACAAAAACTCGTTTTGTATTGGGGGCATGCAGACCATAAAATGATTTTCACCACAATGGATAACACCGCTGAATACACCGCCAATGCTGCCATTGACGACTCAGCGCCAAGGTATCTTCGCATAGCGGGAGATCAGATAAGCCCACGAGAAATAAGAGCAGTCGTGGCAAGAGTCACCCGAGATAAATATAAATTCATCAGAACCGGTGGTCAGGGTCTTCTCGGGATAATTATTAAAATTGCACGCAAGTTTTCTCCGGGCGAAAAGGAGTTGTATCCTGCGTGGCAGGGAATGCAATACATGAACAATATGATAGATGATCGCTCAAATATTGTTACGTTGGATAACAACCGTTATCCCGGTATCAAATGGACTACCGCAGAAGATGTTTTGAAGCAACATCAAGCCTCATCAACAAACGAATAAATAATAACGTAAGAATGATAAGCTGTCCATGAACCCCAGCAAAAATTCCCTATAATTCTTTCGTATTTAATGAGTGATTAATAAGACTGCTTCGTACGTTTGAATATCAAATAGATTTTATGAAACAAGTCGTTTTCTTATTTGCCTGTTGCACTGCTTTCGCATGTTGCAAGTCTCAGCAAAATAACATCACAAAAGGAAATGTAAAAGACACTGTTTACACATACGGCTCAGGCTCATCCGACGGTATTGGCAAATTTTACAAGGGCAGAGAAATAGCATATGTAATGGGCGCTATGGGCAGCGATTGGCTGGAGAGAGATACAAGAAACACCGAAGAAAATACCAATGCAGCCATAGCCGCAATAGATGTTGCACTCAATGCTGTCATTGCAGATATTGGCGCAGGCACAGGCTATTACAGTTTTCTCCTCTCAAAAAAAGTACCCAATGGTAAAGTGTATGCGGTAGATATACAGGATGAAATGATAGACCAGTTGAAAGACAAAAAAGCACAATTAAAAGATACCGTTGTAGAGATCATTAAGAGCACCATTAAATCTCCAAACCTGCCCGATAACAGTGTGGACCTTGCAATTATGGTAGATGTGTACCACGAGCTGGAATACCCACAGGAAATGTTGCAGGCGCTCAAAAAAGCTTTAAAACCCACTGGCAAAATATTGTTGATAGAATACCGTGGCGAAGATCCCTCAGTACCCATAAAGGAATTGCACAAAACCACCGTGGCCCAAC
>JANPIM010000006.1:0-42995 GCA_031425015.1 Segetibacter sp.
TGGTTGTGATTTGCTTTCAATTCTTGATCGGACGATCTTTGATAACAACAGCATACGCTGAAACCCTTTCCTGATAAGGGTTTCAATAAAAAGTGATGCTGGAAAAATCAATAAAAAAGTCTTCATGAACTTGTTTCATGAAGACTTTTTTGATTCCTACACGTACAGTTTTTGCCAAGGCTGCTTAAAAAAATTCTAACTGCTGTGGCACATTGGCCGGTGGAGATACTTTTTTACCATGAAAGAGTTCCATCATTCCAAATTGTTTATCGGTAATGGTTATAATGCCTACATGTCCTTTTTCGGGTAAATTCTTTTTCACCCGTTTTACATGCACAGTGGCATTTTCCATGCTGCTGCAGTGGCGCAGGTAAATGGAAAACTGGAACATGGCAAATCCATCCTGCAGCATCTTTTTTCTAAAGTCACTCGCAATCTTTCGCTCGTTCTTCGTTTCTGTTGGCAGATCAAATAGTACCATTATCCACATAACCCGGTAAGCGTTTAAGCGGTCAGACCTCATGGAAACTCCGGATATAATATTTTGCGTTGCTCTCCGGTAAAGCATTTTGCCAGCGAAGCAGCCGTTCTTTGCGTAGCAATCATTAGCGGGCTTTTGTCGTCGCCCAGCATCACATCTACATTAGGCAACCACAGCAGTTTTGCTTTCAACTCTTGTGTCAGGTTATCTACGGCCGATGTTTCATCTACTATCTTTCGTACAATCGCATCTACAAAAGGGCGGTAGGGTTCCATCATATCGTCGGCCAGGCAATAGGCATTGTACCGGTTGCGGTGAAAGATGCCAAGGGTAGGCAACAGGCCGGCACCCACAATCGCCCTGGCTACCGTAGCACGCAATATGGCATACCCGTAGTTGAGCAGGTTATTAGGAGGTGGCCCTTTGCGGTGCCTGAAAAACTGCCAGGCATCGGGCATCACGTTGCGCCAATAGTAACCCGCTGCGGTTGCTTCCGTATTGGTAGTATCGCCGCTCTTCACCTGTTTTTGCAAGTTGGCCAGGTAAGTATGCGGGATGTTCCACTGTTGCAATACCGCCGATTGGTTGGTTATCTTGGCTTGCACGGTTTGTTGCCACAGTTGTTTCTTCAAAGGTTCGGTGGCCTGTATTTGTGCACGGAACCGTTCGCTCTGCACCGTATTACCTTCCAGGTTTAGCAACATGCCACTGGGGTGCATAGTGGCATTGCAGGTAATTACCGCAGTATTGTTTTGCACTAGTTTATCCAGCAGGTAATGCGTTATAGTAACCTGCTGATGCTCTAACACCAGTACACCAATATCTTCTATGGGCACGCTTTTGTCGGGTACATTTTCGTACCCTTTTATATGATTGTATTGTACCAACAATTGCTCGTCCTTGCAGCGGAGAAGGCAAGGGGTGGAGATGCAAAGGGTGCGTTTGATCATAGGTTAACTCATTAGTACTCCCCAACTTTTACGATTTGACCAATATGGTTAATTTGAACTTTTAAGATGTTTTTTATTCCGTTTAAGCCTAGCTGCGGCTTGTATGCAATGTTTTTTAATTCTTTTTTTTCTTCGACTACAGTTTCAAGGTGATGCCTAAAAAAGTAATTTTTCGTTGCGATCTTTTGTACCCTGAACAGGTTTTTGCTGATTAGCTTATAGTTTGCTGAATTCATTAAATCAATTTCAGCAGGCTCAAATCCATCCGTTGGAAAAACAAAATATTCATTCTGCTTCATGGTAAAAAGAAATTGCCAACCTTCATCAAGTTTATAAGTTTTATTAATTACGGGTAATCCCTGGTTTACTCTTTCTACTGCTTCGTAAAATGAAATAACGTTCTCCTGCAGGTTACCTTCGGCGTCTTTATATATGGCTACGTGATGATTGTTGCCTGTGCTCACAAAATCAACCGGTAGCTTATTGCCATTCCTATCCAAAATATCTTTTCCCAGATGGTTTTTTTTGGTGTGTAGGGCTTCTGCATTTTGTACACCGCTAATGGTTACTCGTTTTATGGCAATACCTTTTTCCCGGTTTTGCCAAATGGGATTCTTTTCGAGATTAGAAAATGCTTCTTTTGCGTTTCCATTGTATTGTGCTAATCGTTTTTCCAATAACTTTCTTGTGCCTACATCTATTATTTTATCCAGGTTTTTTTGCTCTTTAAAGTTGTCAGGTGTTACATCTTTGCGGATGGTGTAGTCAGCCTCTAACCATACAAGTTTTACTTTCTCTGGTAGAATCGTGGTTTTTTGAAGGTCGACATAAATCGGATTCTTCGCAAGGCTGTTCTTTCCTGTAAAGGCTGCCTTGGGGTCAGTGTTGTTTTCTTGCAAACGTTTTAACAACGCAACCCGGAATGGGAATGATGCTACCTTATTGATCGTATCAGCATCAAACTTCGAGCTGATTTTTTCGTCTTTGGTGGCATATTGATTTAGCTTGCCATACACAGTTTCTTTATGCAATTGCCCTCTTGGAGTTAGTTCTATTTTTACCTTTTCACCGGTGCCGCTCTTAATTTTATTTTTGTTTTTAGTAACTACTTTGTTTTTTGCTTTAAAGGAGATGAGCACACTTTCTAAATGTTTCTTTGCTTCTTCTCTAAAGTTGGGAAGAGGAGCTTTAAACTTTCTTTTGCGACTGCCGTTTACCCCAAATACCTCTGTTTCTTTTTGTTCTATCGCATAAATAATTCCATCTCTATTACTGCGAGCATTAAGATTATTAAGGTATTGAATGTGACTATGCTTTGTAAAAGCTACGGTTAATGCATCCATTGCATGGTGCCTGTGATCGTTTCTTTTTGTCCAGTCTACAATTCTTTCTTTTAAACCACCATCCTTCTTTTCAATCATTTCCGTAAGTCCCAGCTTCCGGTACTTATCTATGTTTAGCTCCTGCATCACATTTATTAGATCCCAGTCCTCGCGTAGTTTGTCGGTTATGCTTCCCGTGGTTGACACTACTGTGTTGCACAACTGGTGTAGCATTTGTTTTGCTTTTCTAGCTATGTATTGGGTATCCCTTAGGTCGCGTTCAATAAAGCCTTCGCCAATGCTTTCGACTTTCATTAGCAGCTTTTGGTATTTGGCTTTGCTAATGCCACCTTCTTTTATCTTGTGCATCATTTCTACCCTTTCTACGTAGTCCATTACTTTATCTTCTCCAAAGTATTGTCCTATAAAATCCATTGCACACACATTTGCTTTATCAAGGTTTTCCTGCCTTACACAAATTGTTTTATTAGAAAAGCTATCATCAAACAATAGCGCTTTAGGAATGATGTGCTCGATATCAAACTCCTTAGAGAATAGCTTTTCACGTGGGATGTATGTATTTGAGTACAATGTTTTGTATCCATTTATTTTTAATTCTTCGTATAGCTTATAGCGGATGATGTCATTGCGGGTAGGGTTCTTAATGCCATCTTCTTTTATCAGGATTGCTCTTATTACATCATGCTCTGTTGTAGACTTGTTTATTTGGGCGGTCATTTCTTCACGCTCCTTCGCATTTTTCTTTAATTCCCTGGCAAGCTCGATCCTTATCTCGTCTGGCCTACCTAATGCAGGGTCCGCAATTATTGCATTTACCACATTTACCATTTGGTTCAGTATTTTTTCAACTACTGGATTGCGAAGGCTGTTTTTTGGTAATAGGTCTAGCTTGTCTTTTAATTCGCGTTTTTCATTTTCTTCTTTGGTGATGGATGACGAATGATTGTAGCCAGCCAGTGCTGTTGCGCTAGCCACTTTTTCATCTTTATCTTTTTTAGCAAAAGGGTGCCCAGCTTTTAAGTAGGGGAGGATATTGCGAATAGCCTTGGCAGATAAACTGCCATAATCTTGCTGCAGCTTAATGTTTGCAAGTATCTGGGCAAACTCTTTTTTAAATCCAAACTTTTTAGAAAGCTGTGTATAGAGAAGTTCATTGCCCGAGTTTGAATTGTCACCTTCATAAGAATATAAAAGGTGCCACAGTTGATAGGAGCTTTGTTGTTCAAACGACTTTCCTAATAACTCTGCATCAAATTTTAAAATTGCTGCATCAATCTGCTGCGATTGAAAGAATGATTGAATGGCTTGTGTCACTTGTTGGCTGGTCATGTTTTGCCAATCCATTTCTTCGTGCCCTTCCAATTCCATCATGTTGAAGTAAGCTGCATACAAGGCTTCGTTGGTTTTGTGGCCTTCCACTGTTTTAAAGTTCAGTTCCCATTCCTTTGTAGCATAGCCCAATGTTTTAAAAATTGCTTCCTTCGTTAAGTTTCCCTTTAAGTTCAGTTCTCCAAATAATACTTGTTTCTCTTCTTCAGTAAAGGATATTATTTCTTTCGTGCTTTTCTGCTTTGCTGCCAGGTTGTTTAGGTTTTGCCAGATCTTAAATTCCTGGAATAGAGGTGATGACTTTGGCGCGACTTTATAGCCAATGGTTTTTGTAGTTGATTTACCGTCTACTACTATTTGTACCTCCTTGCTTTCAAATTCACAAAAGCTCACCAAACCTTTTTGCGACTTCAGCTTACGCTGAAAAAAGATAATAATGTCCCTGATCTCTTCTTTAAGCGTTGGTGTAAGCTCTTCATGGAACCTTGCTTGTGTTTCCCAAATGGTTTCAAATTCATCGAAGTAGTCTTGGCGGTAGAATACTTGATTCTTCATTCGTGTGTGAGGATCATTCTGCAATTGTTTGTACAGGTATTGTCCCACTGTAATGTTATTGAAATAAAGTTCTTTACTCCGGTCGCTAATTGCACCTAAGTAACCGCTTGAGCTATTTAGATTATTGTTAATTTCAGTTAGCACATAAGCCACTTCTTCTTTGTCTAATTGTGTATGCAACGCATTAGTTCTCCACTTATATGCCTGTAACTTTTTTTCCTCGCGGGTACCCTTGTTCTCTGCAGTGTTGAAGTTGTAGGTGTTCCAAAAAATAGCAGAGGTTGCCCTTTGTCCTTTGCCGGCAATTTCTTTCTTGAATTCCTCCGTTAGAACATCAGGATGAAATTGTTTTTGCACTTCCCAAATCTTATTAAACTCTGCTTGCAAGTCAGAACGATAAAAGTCAGGCAGGTACTTTTTTCCCTCTAGCAATAATTGATAGCACAGCTGTCCGGGAGTTAGTCGTTCATCATACAATCTTTTTGCTATAGCCATTCCATCTATGGCTTGTCCTTCATCTTCATTCTTTGCTTTGCGGCTACTTTTGTAACCGCGTTTTTTATTGATCATTAACAGCACACGAGCAAATTCTTCCTTTGTTATTTCTTCAACCGCTGCTCTCGATCTTATTTTATACGTATAGTGGGTTGTGCCTTTATCGTTTTCTGCAAGAATGGTATCAGAAGAAATAATTTCTTTGCTTAACAAAGCGTGGATCAAGTTTTCACGTCTTTGTTTATACCTGTCGAGATTACGCCTCGCACCTCTCTTTAGTGTGCGCTCGGCATTCACTGATACGGGCTTTCCTTTCTCAAAATCAGTTTGTTCTTCTGTAGTTAAAGGATTTACCCGCACTCCAATTCTTTCTATGGTCGATTGTTCATCGTCACTTTGTGCCTCAGTTACAAAAGCCCATCCAATAGAAGTAGTGCCAAGGTCTAAGCCTAAAATCTTTTTACTCATAATTAGTTAGTTTCAGATTAACCATTACATTTGTCTTGAAGCAAATCGCAATAAGGATTATTCCGTTGTGAAAACATTAAGTTGCCCTCGACTTTAACGGGGGCATTTTTATTTGCTACGTAAAGCGGCGCAAGTCGCCTTTTTCTTTTAGTCTAACCGGGGGAGATAAACTGGCCTAAATATATCTATTTATTGGTCAGTTCACCAATGCAAGTGGAAATGTTTTACAATTATGTCTTTCATATTTTAATTCCTAAAAATATGAGTGCACGTTTGTAGGGTTTACGAATACCTGCCTTAAATCCATCATCAGAAAAATATCCTGTTTGCGTTTTCACCACTCACCCTACCACACATTATTAAAGAACCTTTCCAACTTCCCTGGGTCAAGTTTTTGGTCCGTCCTTACACCACTGCATAGGTCAAGCCCAAAGGGTTGTACCTGGTCTATAGCTTGCTGTACATTTTCTGAGGTTAATCCTCCTGCAAGAAAGACAGGAACTTTTGATTGCTCGACAATTTTCCGGCTAATGGACCAATTATGAACCTTTCCTGTTCCTCCCAATTCTTTGATGGCTAAATGCGGGTTGCCACTGTCTAAAAGTAGCGCGTCTACCAAATACGAAATCCTCACTGCTTCGTCAATTGTCCGTTCGTCGTGTACGTGAATTACCTGTACAATTTTAATTGCTGGTAATACTTCCCTGATGTTTTGATAGGTTCCTTCTGTGAGTTCGTCAACGATTTGAATGGTATTTGTCAGTGTTCTTTTGTGATGATCAATAATGTTGTTTGCCGATGTTTCGCTTGTTAGCATAAAAGTTGAAATTGCCGGCGGGACACTCCTCGCAATTGCTAAAATTTCTTCGTCGGAAATAACTCCTGGTCCGCTCGGCATATTTGCAACAAGTCCTATTGCCGACGCTCCAAATTCAATGGCCATTTTCGCTTCTTCTATCGAGCTAATACAGCAGATTTTTACTCTTGGTGGCATTGGGTTTTTTGTTGTAAGTAGTAAGTTGTAGGTAGTAAGTTGTAAGTAATAAGTCAAAAATCAAAAATCAAAAATCAAAAATCAAAAATCAAAAATCAAAAATCGCCAACTCACAACTCACAACTCACAATTCACAATTCACAACTCACAACTCACAACTCACCACTCACTATTCACAACTCACCACTCACTATTCACCACTCACCAGTCTATTTTTTAAATATCCGTCCGCTTCCGCTTACCTGGAAATCTTCTAAGCCTGGGGCACCCCAATAATACACATTTCCTGAGCCGGTAATTCGTACCGTTAGATTTATAAGTGTTGTGGTTTCGATCTTTCCTGATCCGTTAATGCGTGCACTGGTGCTACCGGCTACAAGGTCCCTGGCATACACGCTGCCAGAACCATTTACCTGCAAATTTGCTCTTTGGTAATCGCAATTGGTGGCGTACAACGATCCTGATCCATTTATGTCTCCGTTAAATTCCTGCCCAATAAATCCGCTGAAGTTTATATCGCCTGAGCCGTGTGTACTAGCAGAGCGCAATGATGGAACTACCACATTTACCGATAAATTATTATTGCGAACATTGAACAAGCCGTCTTTTAGTTTTAATACGAGTACACCATTTTGTACCTCTGATTCATAAAGTGAAACGAGGTTTTGGTAACCTGCTACCTGCACCGAAGTGGTAGTACCTTTTACAATGTTTGCATGTACACTCCCTTCCAGCCGAACGCTGGTAAATCCGGGTAAAGAACGGGTCTCTGTAATTACCGGTCCGTCTCCAACAACAGATGTTTTAGTGCACGAAGCCATTACGATTGTAATGGACAACAGCGTTATCATTCTTTTCATGTTTGTAATTGTATTATTTGCTTTGAATAATGGTAAAGCGGTACCGTAAAGGGTAGTAGCTTTTTGATTGCAAAGCTTAAAATTGAATTACAAACAGATTTTATAAGAGTAGATGAGCGGCGAAAACAGCTTATTTGTATTATGTTACATCATGACAAACGCATTACCGTAAAATGAGAAAGTAATGCGAATCACATAAGTATGTGTTATGTGCAGCCCTATTCCAACATTTGTCACACAATGAACATTTTTTTATTTAGACCTTTGTATTATGGACAGGACAACACAAAATCATTGGGACACAGTTTACAAAACAAAAAACCCAGACCAAGTAAGTTGGACACAGGAAGTACCCAAAACGTCTTTGGACTTTATACACTCTTTTGGTTTGACTAAAGCCGCAAAAATCATAGACATTGGTGGGGGCGACAGCAAACTTGTGGACTATTTGCTTGACGAAGGTTTTGAAAATATTACAGTGCTTGACATTTCAGCCCAAGCACTTGCAAAAGCTAAACAGCGTTTGGGTGACAGAGCAGGAAAAATAAATTGGGTTGTTAGCGACATCACAGAATTTCAACCTGACACAACTTTTGATGTTTGGCACGACAGGGCAACATTTCATTTTCTAACAACAGGCGAACAAATTGCAAAGTATCTTGACACAGCAAGAAATGCTGTTTCAGGCTTTTTGACAATCGGAACTTTTTCAGACAACGGTCCGGAAAAATGTAGCGGACTACAAATCAAACAATACAGCGAAGAAAAATTAACAACAGAACTTCAAAACGGTTTTGACAAATTACGCTGCATAACTGAAGACCATACAACCCCATTTGACACTACACAAAATTTTCTGTTTTGCAGTTTCAAGCGACACCTAAACTGACAGGCCGTAAAGGGTGTGCACATAATAACATGAGATTTGCCAAAATGAGTGCGGGCAGAAGCTGTGTTTTAACTTTATAAATTTAGTTTCAATTAGCCGGGCGGACGGAATTCTATTTCTCCCATTTCGGCGTTCCCTGAACGATGGAGGAAACAGGGTTTTACTTCCAATTGTTTTTTAATTGCTTTTTTATTATTGCGGTGCTACTCGCAGGCGCGTACTATACAACCAATCAACCTCACTCCAGCCGCTTATCAAATCCACGGTTCAGCATTTTTGTTTGTAGGGTCGCCTCTTTTATTTCGGTTACATTGCTGCAAATACCTACCAGTGCCGGAGCTATGTAGGGGTATACATCTGCATTATTATTAAGCACGATAATGGTTATTTTCTTTTCTGGAACGCGCAGAATATGTCCCAGGCCGGGTCCTCCGGAGTGGCCATAAGTAACCTGGTCGTAAATTTTTTCTTTCACCCAGCCCATTTTTGTAAAGGAACCATTGAGTGCCATTGTAGCCTGGATACTATCTATCGATGATGTGTGTAGCAATGATCCTTTGTCCAGTGCAACAGCCCATGTAATTGCATCGGCAAGTGATAAATACAGTGCGGCCGATGTATAGGAGTTAGCATTGTAAAAGCTTTTAAATACATAGGGCCCATTTTTTCCTTTAGTAAATAACTGCGATTTATGTGGCAGTGGTTTCATTACCTGTGAGGGAAGTTCTCTCAACTCCAGGTCGAAGCCGCTATCTTTCATACCCAATGGTAAGAACACTTCCTCTTGCAGCAATTGGGGGTAAGGCTTGCCGCCGATTTTTTCAATAATCATTTGCAAAACGAAATGATCACCATTCATGTAGGACTCTTTTGCGCCGGGAGTGAAGGTTAGTGCAGAGTCTTTTAATTGATTGAATATTTCTGTTTTAGTAGGGGGTTTAGTGTTACCGGAAGCCGTTGTGCCAATAAATCCACCAATCCCGGAAGGCCAGGGTATACCTGATTGATGCGACAACAAATGCTTTATTTGTATTGCTTTCCAACTTGCTGGTGCTTCGGGTAAATAGGTTTGTACATGATCGTCTAAATTGATTTTGCCTTCTTGTATCCATTTTAGCACCAGCGTGGAAGTAAACAACTTGGTAACTGAAGCCACCTGGAATGCTGTATGAGTAGTTACCGGTGCATCCCATTCAATATTAGCGGTGCCAGCTTTGTATTGGTACACAAGTTTTCCATCTTTTACGATTGCAACTGCCAGTCCGGGTATGCTGCTGATTTTTATTTCCTGTTGTAAAAATGAATCTAGGCGGGCTGCCTGTGGCAGCATATTTTGCGAATGGGCGGTACTTACAACCATTAAAGTGGCAGCAGTTAGTAATTTTTTCTTGTTCATATAGAGTGATTGTTGAATTGAAACTGTTGTAGTGATTTGTTTTTGTTTGGAGTAAAGCTATTTGGGAGCCTATTAGCATAGATGTCGTTCATCAATATTAACGGCGCTTTAATTTATTAATATTTATGCGGTTGATGGAAATGTAAAGGTGAAATGAAAATGATGAAAGGGGAGGACATTTTAAATTCTGCTTTGCAGGTTTTGTGATCTGCAGCGTATCTCTATAGGTTATGTTCGTAAAGAACACACATGTCGTCACTAAAATTTGTTGTGAAGTACACTGACAGACAGTAATGATATAGCAGAATGTATAATTTCTCTTCCCACAATGTTAACTACGTGTATATGGTTTCATCCACCTTCTTATTTAGTTGTACCGGCACTGTTGCAATGCACTTATCACCATCTTAAGAAAGTTGATGATGAGTAGTTTATTTTTTGGAAGGAGTGGTTGGGTAAGGTATATTTAGGGCTGGAGATCAGGTTAAAAAAAACTGAAACAATATGAACATTGTAGAATTGAAAGACAGGCAAAACATATCTAACGAAAGTAAATTAAATAGCCTTTATGCCCAGTTTAACGTACTACTAAATGAACTTAGAAAAAAGGAATTACCCTCTAATGTGTTTGCTTCCATTAACGAGCGTGTTGAACAATTGAATAGCTCACCGCTGACGGGTAAGGAATTAATGAAACTTATAAAGCAGGAGCAAACGAAAATCTTAAAACAGGTTGAAAAGGAGTGTAAGATCGTGCCCCAAAATCATTACCGGACTTTGTGGATGGTATTTGGAATGAGTGGGATTGGTATACCGATTGGTGTAGCTATTGGGTTAAGCATTGGCAACATTGGACTGCTAGGGCTAGGTTTCCCCATTGGTATGGGCATTGGTTTTATCATTGGTATGCAATTGGACAAAAAAGCAATGAAAGAAGGAAGACAATTAGAGGTGGAAATTAAGTATTGAGTTAGGACGGTTGTTGTCAAGTCAACATAAAAATAGAGGCGAATGTGAAGATTTTAAAGGAGAGATGAAATATTGAAATATTTAGTAATCACACTTTCTTCTCCCAACTCCCAAATCACCTAACCTCAAACCTCAAACCTCAAACTTCAAACTTCAAACCTCAAACCTCAGACCTCAACCCTATTCCAACCCTATCCAATCAATCAACAATGTAAAGTCTTCTTCTTGCTTGTTGGTAATTAAAAAGCTCAGTTGTTCGATGGTTTTAAAATTGAAATTGGGAATGTTCAATTTACGTCCCCGAAACTGGGGGTAGAATTCACGGATTGGTAATTTAATGTTTTCCCAATCTCCGGAAGTGGCAAATTGATGGACGTAGGACTCCGACTGTAAGGCATCGCCCTTCAAGCGAAATTCGTATCGCTTGCCATCTCCCTTGATGCGCAAGACAATGAACTTTTCTTCCGCCAGTTTTATCGTTGTGTTCAATTGTACCGAAGCAAATCCTCCATTGTTTGCCAATGAAACGTGACCTGAAAATTGTCCATGCCCGTCATCGGTTAGTACCATGGAACTGTTGGATAGACCACCCATCACACCATCGTTTACAATTTGCCATTCCGTGATGTTCGTTTGGGTGGAGAATGTATAAATTGTATGCATAGTTGAAGTAGTGGATAAGCAAAGTGACAATAATATAGCGGTCAACTTCATTATTTATATTTTTTGAAAACCTTTGAAAGCCCTTATCGTTTTAAACAAAGATGCTGCAAAAAGGATCGGTAATTCATTCACTTTATTTTGCAATAATCGTTTAAAACATATCAGCTGATTCTAAATAGTAATGTCCCGGTACTAATCACCTAAATAATATGTTGTTCAAAGTGTCTTTAAATGTTTTAACCTGCTGTCCATGTGTCTTTTGACGCACAATGCTTCTGTGGTTATACGATATTACTCTAAAACATGCACTTTAGTAACCATGTGTTATTTTACTGCTTTTTGTGTGGTGATTGTAACAATACATCTGGGGTGCGCGTATCCTACTGCATGTATTTTCCCTTTGCCTTTCAGGATGGGGTAAAAAAATGCGCGCCGGAATTATCTATTTTGTGGTTAGATAGCAACTGTGCTGGAGGTGAAAAAGAGGAGCACTACTTCTGTTGAATGCCTCCCCACTTTGCCCACGTGGCAAATACGTACCATTTGTAAATGAACCTAGTAAAGTATATTAATGTTGTTTGTAGATCGGAAATAATACGAAGGCTTCACGTAGGGGCTTACATGCGAACAGGTTTTTATGGCTGCCACTCTGTATAAATTGTCGGCATTCCCTGGTTTGTGACAAGGCTGAGCGAGAAGACCCTAAAGAAAAAAATTTACAATTGTTTTTTTCGTTTAGGTATAGATTGATTGAGTATTTTTTTTATGCTGTAATTTCTTTTGAGCAAAAACAAAAGTTAAGCATCATTCCATATAACTTTCTTTTGTTTTAATCAATGCGGCTTTTGTAAGTGTGCCTGGCAACGCTATACTATTTAAAATGTAGGCATTGATAGCGTTTGTCTCCTGGCTATTTTTACTAAATAGTGTGAGAGAAACCTGAATTGGTTTTTGTAATATTTTTCTATCAGGCACCACTACATTTACAACCTGGTACCAGGTGCTTTTGTACGCGTCATCGTTTTTTTCAATTGTTAGTGTGCGGCTAAATACCCGCAATCCATTATACAATTTGTGTTGCACAATATCTCCGGTGTTGGTTACGGTTCCGTAACTCACAAAAATATCTTCAAGCAGTTTGGCATACCCTTGAGTGGCATCAGCAACTTTTTTTATTGCCAGTGACCCAGATAATCCTTTCAATGAATACCGGCTATCATATTCATGGGTTGTGCCTGCAGGCATAGCAAGGTCTATGGCGAAGGCTTTATCCTTTATCGCCACAAAGTTGAATTGCTCTTGCAGGTTCATCGTCGAAATGCCATCTACCATCGTTTGTAGTTTTGCAATGGCATCGTTATTTCTATCATCGGCAATGTTTGCTTCGTAGTATAGCATCAAAAAACCCTTGTCTTCACCGGGTGTACATCTAAGCATATAAATGCGCATGATGCGATTATTTGCATCGGTGTCGTATTCGTTTGCCGGTAAAGCACCCCCCGGTTTTTCATTGAGGTTGCGCACCTTCGGCATTAAACTCATAGCTTTCGCAAGCTCCTGTTGGCTCTTTGTGCCATGATACACCATTTTGTATTCCAGCAGGTCTACGTTTTCCTTATTAAAGATTAATTGTGCGGTGCTACTAAAATTCCTGTGATAAGTAAACCCTGCGTTATCTGGTCGTACAAAGTAGCTACTAAAGCTACGATTCATGCTTGTGCTGAACTCATTTATGGATGAGGCTGAGGCGTTCGAAATAGAGATACTGGCACTTTTAACCGCCAGCATTTTTATATTTAATTCTTTTGATCCTCTGCTGTTTGTATCTATTTTCCCGCTAAACATGGATGGGTCAAGTGCAAAATTGCGCAATAGAAAAGGAGCCTTCAACACAACGATTGGTTTCTTTTCGACTGAGGATTTTGTTGCAGCGTTAGGTTTAACTACTGACTTTTTTGCAGGAGATTGTGCAAAGGCGGCGCCTATAAAAATGAAACATGCAATTGGTAATATATAAAATTTCATGCTGATTTTAATTTGAGGTACTTATAATATTTTTTTACCGTTTACATCTATGTAAAACTTTTCTCCATCTTTTTTTACCGCAGTCTTTCCGTCTTTAAAATAGCTGATACTTTCATAAACAACCGGTATTACCTCGACGCCCTTCGCATCAATACCACCCCATTTATTATCTCGCTTTACAATGGCTCTTCCAGCATCAAAATGATTCACCTGATCATATTTTAATGGGATATTAATTTTGCCGGTTTTATCCATAAAACCCCATTTCTTATCCACCATTACTGCAGCCAGTCCTTCTTTAAAATACCGTACTTCGTCAAACGTAGCCGGGATGACTATTTTGCCGGTGGCATCTAAATAGCCCCACTTTTTATCGATCATAAAAGCGGCAATGCCCTCTTCAAATGCTTCGAGTTTTTGGTATTTTATTGGAATAATAACTTTTCCGGTTTTGTCAATAAATCCAAACAAGTTGTTTAATTGGACTTTGGCAAGACCATTTTCCTGGAAATCCCATGCCGCGTCGTATTGGGGCTTTATAATGGTTGTATATAATTCATCATGGTAGCCACGCTTGTCGTTGCTTCCGCTAAAAGAACTTAAGTGCTTTTTTAAAACAGGCCTGGCAAATAATTTGTCATCAACCGGAATATTAAGTTTCACATTTGTCTTGGTGATTGTATAGTAGTTAGTAGAGTATTCACTCTTTTTCCGCACAGTCATTGGTACTTTTATTCCATTTATTGTTTTATAATCCTCCAACAGAATATCGTAACTGTTTGATGAATTATTTTCCTTCACCTTTGTAATTATATAAGTGGAAGGATTAATAAAAAAGGTGAAAGATGCGTGCATGGTATTATGCACCAACGATGTTATTTTAATGCGCAGGTTATCGCTTTCAGTATCCGGCCCCGGGTTTTCTATTTTATATTCTGGTGCAGCTGCATACGTTAAAAGTCCTGGAATAAAGGAGTCAAAATCCAATCCGAAAGTGGTTATTCCTGTTCTTCCGTCATACCATTTTTCCCAACCTTTGTTGCCATAATAGATCTCAGTCTTTACCACCTTACCTGAGTCTCTAAATACCATATTCCACTTGCCGGGCTTTTTGTACGTGACTGTGTTGTCGCCAATGCTAAACGAATAGCTGGTAATGGCATCCAGCTTTGCCTTTCCGCCAATTGCATTAATGTGTTTATCGATTATTTCCCTGGCAGTTTGTGCATTTGATGATGGTGCCGTAAGGGTAATGAGTGCAAGAAAAAGATTCAATAGAATTGTTCTTTGGCTACTAAAAGTCGGCTTCTTTTTCATTTGAGTTATTTGTTGAAAGGTAAGCGTTGCAATGCAACACGATCATGTGAAATAAGTAGTAGATATGAGTTGTTTTTGTAGTGTATAAATAGTGCCAGATAACGCATAATGAAGGTGAATGCCCTTTGCACTTGGCGCTCTTCATTCTCGAGGGTCTTCATCGCAGAGCCTGTATCGGTGCAGGATACCATGCATATTATCCCGGCGTCTTTTGACTGGTTACTCGGCTAAATATGGAGACTTCAGTAGGATTGAAAGGTATGAAATGGCAGTACCTGTCACTTTGCTTATCGAAACGTATTCGTCATTGCGACGAGCAACGAACAAGCCACCTATGTCGTTCGGTTAATCGATACAGGTACGGCAATATTTTAATGCATGGTGGTGGAATACCGGTCTTCATATCAATGCCAATGTACCTTGGCAAGAGGTGCATACATATGAATATTAAAATACTTTAACTGAACTACGCGTTTAACCTAATGCGTTTTCCTTAGCTTGTACATTCAAAGATTTCCCAATGAAACTATTATGTACCTCCATGGTGTTTACTACCATCATTTTTGCAACGATGGTAGCAGTATCGTGTAAGAAAAAATCGAGTAGCCGCGATGGGGTAGATACCTGGGCTGTTATTCAAAACGACATATTAACGCCGGGCTGCGCCAAGAGTGGTTGTCATAGTGCCACCAGCGATCCTGGTTATAGCCAACATACTTTGGTACTGAGTGCAGCCGTAGCATACAATAACCTTGTGGGAGCAGCAAGCACAAATGCCGCTGCCCGTGCCGAAGGTTTGCAGCGGGTAAAACCAGGAGACGCATTCAATAGCCTGCTCTACCAAAAGATAATTTGCCAGTCACATCAAACCCGGTATGGTGCAGTAATGCCACTGGGTGGCCCAAATCTTACGGTAGGTCAAATAGAATTTATAAAACAGTGGATTACTAAGGGAGCACCAAAAACTGGCAGCGTGGTCGATGCATCCATATTAGATAACAAACAATTGTGTACGGAAACATTTACTCCGTTAGCTGCACCTGCTCCCTCCGAAGGTTTCCAGTTAACCATCAATCCTTTTTCAATTAATCCAAACTCGGAGCGTGAAGTTTTTATCAGCAGGCAAACACCTAATACATCTACTGTATACGTAAATAAGTTTGTGATGCAGGGCAGGCCAAACAGCCATCATTTTGTATTGTATGGTTTCCAAAACCTGACTACACTTCCGCCGGTTAATACCCTAAGAGATTTGTACAATGCTGATGGCAGTGTCAATTTTTCCACATTCAATCAAATGCAAAACCATGTTTTTTTGAATGGTGGTACCGATGTAAATGGAACGTATACATTTCCGCCCGGTGTAGCATTAAAACTAGCTCCTGCTACACCGCTCGATTTAAATGCGCACTATTTCAACAGGCAAAACGTTAGCCTTCCTGCGGAAAATTATATTAACCTGTATACCGTACCCGCCGCCAGTGTAACCAAAGAAGCGCAGTCAATAAATTTTGCTAACTACAATTTTTCTATCCAGGCAAACACCCGTAAAACGATTACCACTTACTATACTTTCACCAAAGCGGTAAGCGTCATTACCCTTACATCGCATTACCATAAACTAGGAGAGAAGTTCCAGATAAAAATATTGGGTGGCACCCGCAATGGCGAGGTGGTGTATGAAAGTACAGACTGGGAGCATCCACTGGTGGTTAACTTAAGTACGCCCATCCAATTAAGAGCAGGTGAAGGGCTAACCAGTGTGGTTACTTACAACAACACCACCAACAAGACTGTCAGTTTTGGTTTTACCAGTGAAGATGAAATGAATATCATTTTTGGGTATTACTATTAGTGGGGAATGTTGGACGTTATGTCGAGGAGGGACTTGATAGCAATAACCTTATCCGTTATCATGATACGCTGCGAAGGCATAAATAAGTAGTGCTATTGTTTGGAAGGCGTTGCAAAGCTTGCATTTATGTAATTAAGCACCATTCGGGGGCCTTCCATTTCTTCTACCAAAAACAATTCTTTCACATCGTTACCTACTAGGTCGTACAAGCCTGATGCATTGCCGCCTTTGTATAATATTTTAATGACAGCCATCCCATTGCGATAAGTACTTACCAGGCCCGAAGTTCCCTTTACTTCATCCATTCTCTTTTTCAATAAAGCCAGCGATGGGTCTGAATATTTAATGCCGGCAATTACGATGTACACCGTATCGCGTGTTTTCAAGGGTACTATGCTATTCAGCAGTGCTTTGCTTTGTTTCGCGCTTGCGGCATATCGCTCAGCATCTTTAACTGCAGCCTCTGTTTTTTGTACCCCGGTAGACTTTGGTGTGGATTGTATTACAGGTTTTGTAGCAGTGTCTTTTTTGGTGGTGGCAGCTTTTGTTTGTTGACAATAAGCTTCAGATCCCGTAACCAATAGAAGCCAGACGCATACAATTTTGAAATTTAGTCTCATAATGTAAAAAATTTTTAATGGGGGTTACTTCATCCTTGCTCTAAAGCGACCATCGGTTATCACTAGATCCGGCTGTGGTTTTCCTTTACTGTCGGCTCCACCTTTCAATACCAGATTAAACTTAGCATCTATAATTCCTCTCTCGCCAGGTACGAAATACAACACTTCAAAACTGCCGGATACTATATTATTTCTATTGGTGTGTTGAGAGAGTGTACCGCCAATACCACTGTAACTAAGTTCTGCACCAAGGGCGGGCATGCGCAGCTCCAGGTTAAACGCAAGAATACGTTCTTCTGCATTGCCATTAGCGTTCACATAAGTGGTTTTTAAAGGGGGCTTATTCATTTCAAATTTTCGAATGTTAGGGTAGGCAGCCGGGTTAGTGAATTTTATAAAAAACTGTTTGTTCGTAGCTATTTGCATCATCTTATACTCCTGTTCGCTGTTTCGTTTGCTGGCTATGGTATTTATAACGCCTTCACTTTCGTACATGGTAAATTGCTTGCCATTTATTTTGTACGACACATACTCCATACCAAACGCAGTGGCTGCTTTTTCATTATAATTTTTTGGATTGTTATAGGCTAACTGGCCCTTGTTTAGTTTAGCATTATTGGTGCGCATCTGCTCGGAATGATCTTGCTGCTGCCGTACGTTTTTTCTTTTTTCTACATCTTGTTCTGCTGGCTTATAAGCATAAGATGGGCTGCTGTTTCCAGTCCCTTTGTTACTTGTAGCTTGCTGACTATTGATTGGTTGAGGGTTAAGACGATCTTTTAGTACAAAGCCTTTATCGGTACGTTCGCCAAGTTCGTAACGGTTTTCCATTTCTTTAGGCCACTTTGTAAGTAGGGTAACCATACTCATTTTTGTGTCTATACTTACCAAAGTGGCAATGCCATCAGGAATAAGCGTCACCTTATTAACGCCCGTTATACCGGAAATGGCAAATGCAAACGCTTGCAGGTCGGGATCGCTGGTATCGGATATCGGATAAATAAATACCCTGTCCGGTTTGAGGGACTTTTTTAAATCTGCCCACGATTTTTTGAAGTCCTGATTTTGGGCATGAGATAGTTTGTAGCTCCCCAACACTGTAATGCACAGCATCAACAAGAAGAAAAAATGTTTTCTCTTTATTGTTTTCATTTACCATGAGTTTACACAATAAACCTACTGACATTAAACTAAAATCGCAAGTGTGATTTGATTTTGCTGTGTGTTGCAGCAAGGCTGTTGCAAGTGTGTCAACTGCAATTTTGCATTAGAAGTATTACCGCCGCTTTTGGTGTTGGCACGTCTCGAACAATGTAAGTTTCCCTGCTATGAGCAGGAGAAGCTGCCAAGACAAAGCTGTTTTGTTCCGGTAGCTTTTTAATTATTCAAAGCCTGGTACACCAACACCTTGAAGGCATCTTCGATGTTGTGCTTCCGCGACCAGATCTGGGTATAGAATTGTGCAATAATCTTTTCTTTCGGATCAATCCAGTAGGCTGTTCCAAAAGCACCGCCCCAACCATAAGTGCCAACAGATACAGGCAACTTAGCTGCGGTTTTTTCTGTGGCAATAGAAAAGCCAAGACCAAACTTATCAAGGCCTACATTGAGTTCTCCGATTTGGTTGCTCGTCATCATCCTGACCGCATTTGGAGATAGAATTCGGGTGCCATTATAAATGCCTCCATTTAATAGCATCTGCAGAAACACACCATAGTTGCTAATGGTTGATGTAAGACCCGCGCCACCAGAATAGTATGTCCCATTTTCGTTTGGATATTCACCGTTCCATTCCTCCCCGTTAAAAACGAATCTATTACCCATAGCGTTTATGCCAGCGGCATCTTCAGCATGCAACGTTGATAAGCGACCCTGCTTTTCTTTAGGTAGATAAAAGTAAGTTTCACTCATGCCGAGGGGTTTAAATATTCTTGTCTTGAAAAACACATCGAGGCTTTGGTTAGAAACTACTTCTATTAAATATCCTAACAAGTCTGTATTTAAGCCATAGGTAAATCTTTCACCGGGTTGGTGCATTAAGGGTAACGATCCAAGCCTTTTCATAGCATCGCCGACGAGTGCTCCAGGCTTCATTGCCAGTCCTGCGGATATGTTGTTTTTGGCGTAGATGGCATTCTGAGTGGGAGAACCAATGAGTGCATAGCCAATACCAGATGTATGGTTCAGCAAGTCGCGGATGGTGATGGCCCTTTTAGCTGGCACCGTGGTGTAAGATGAATCGCTGGCGTTGAATTTATCGATTACAGCAATATTTTTATACGCAGGTATGTGCTTTGAAACCGGGTCGTCCAGCAACAATTTCCCTTCTTCATACAACATCATAATGCCCACACTGGTTACAGCTTTCGTCTGCGAAGCAAGCCTGAACAGAAGGTCGTTCTTCATGGGTGTTTTTGTAGCGGGGTTATCGTACCCAAAGCTTTTTAAGTACACCACCTTTCCATTGTGCGATATTGAAACGACGGCCCCCGGCATCCACTTCTGGTCAATCCATTCCTGCACTTTGTTATCTAATCTTTTTAATCGCTCCGCAGAAAATACGGGTTGTGTCGCTGCCGCCTTTGTAGCAATGGTTTGTAAGAAAGCAGGTACTTGCAGCAGTAAAAATCCTGCTACTATGAACATTTTTTTCATGAGGTAATTATAAGTAGTTAATGAGTGGTCTTTATTTCTGAATTGCTCCGAGTTCTAACGTTTACTGCCGTTTTTAATACCAGTATGCTTGCTTTAATCTACGTTAATTTTTCTGTACAGTTGGTTTTCTTTACCAACTTTTCTTTGCCTGGCTATGAGTGCAGGTGACAAACAGAAATTAAAAACAAAATCTTAATGGTAAAACGATTAATAAGCGCAAAGGATGTGAGGGAAGCAAGGCTAAATAAAATTAGCGAAGTACTATTTTAATACATCCAATGGTTTTAAGTCATAAATGCTTCGCACCTCTCCAAACACCTTTTCCATGTTCAAAGCCAAATCTACCAGGCTACCGTTGCGCACATTAAATACCCAACCGTGAATGGTTGGAAAACCGGTTTTGTACCAGCTTCGCTGCACATGGTCAATCTTAATAATATTAATGCATTGTTCCAAAACGTTTAGTTCCACCAGGCGGTCAAAGCGCTTTTGATCGTCCTGTATACCATCTAGTTCGTGGCGGTGAAAACGATATACATCCCGCAGGGTTTGCAGCCAACTATTTAATTGACCCATATCGCTGGGATGAAGCGCTGCTTTTACGCCACCACACTCGTAGTGACCGCAAATTATAATGTGTTTTACTTTCAAGTGTTCCACCGCATATTGAACTACCGCGTTCAGGTTGTTATCGGTGCTTACTACCAGGTTGGCTACGTTACGGTGAATAAAAACTTCGCCGGGCTTTACACCCATCAAATCTTCAGCAGTTACGCGGCTGTCGCTGCAGCCAATGTATAAAAATTCAGGGTGTTGACCTTTAGAGAGATTGGTAAAATAATCAGGGTCTGTAGAAAGTTTTTCAGCTACCCATTGTTGGTTGTTGGCAAAGATGGTTTCAAAATTCATAATGTTGATTTTGTAGTTTATAGTAAAACATCGTCGACCGGCGCTGCTTTTTTTGGAAAGATAGTGTCCCCTAAAAATTCTCTTACATCCGTTTCAATAGTTGTACAAATAGCGGTAAGTGGCACGTCATTAATAGCATTGTCAAAAGGATTTTCACTAAATTCTCCAATCTGTTCCATGGTATAAAACACCCATGAAATTAGCATTGAAAAAGGAACAGTAAGCCATACACCATACTCACCCAATTTGTCCATTTCGTTTATCAATCCAAAAGGTAAAAGCCCAATAAACAGCACCACAAATACCCGGCTGAAAATGCTATACTGCCTGTACAAGGGCGTTCCTTTTATGCGTTCGCATCCTCCCTGGCAATTGATGAGCTCTGTGATTTGTTTTACCAGGTCGCTATGTTCAAAATCATCAATCAGATTTTTCTTCTTAAGCTGCCCCAATTCGTGAATTTGCTTTTTCAATAAATGATTGGCAATATTGGTGCGCTTATTTAGCATGTCGAAATACTCCATTTTACCCCCATCGGTAAAAATCTTTTTTACACCGGCATCAAACTCTTCCAGTTCATGCTTCTCACTCAAAAAAGTTTGATGCAGATGTTCTTTGCCGGTAGCCCATGGAATGGTTTTACGCAATTGTAATCTCAGGATGTGAACCCACGATATGTGTCTATATAAAAATTCCCTCTGAATGGTTTTATCAGGTACAACCGCAATTAGCATGGCAGCAAAGCTGCGGGAAATGTTGGTGATAGACCCCCATATTTTCCGGGCTTCCCACAAACGGTCGTAAGCCTGGTTATTCTTAAAGCCTACATAAAATGCCACTGCTGTACCAATAGTTGCCACGGGAACAAATGAAATACCCAGCCATCTCCAGCCAACTATTTTATACAATACACACGCAAGCATTGATATTAAAAAAGTCCTAATCAAATTCCTGCGGGCAAAATGCCATAGCAGGGAAAAATTAAATGTTTTTCCGACATACATGTGTTTTGGTTTTAGAACGAAGGTATTATTTAAAATTCCCTGGTAAAATTTGCACCGGAGTGATTTTGCCCTTGGTGGTTGTGTCTCGAACGATTAGAATGGATTATTCTTTTCAATGGGAAAAGAAGAGGGTAGCGGACCTACCACATAGGCTGTACAGACACTGTATGCAAACCACCTGAAGGTGCTGCAATCAAAAGTTGTGGTGCTGAACGTTTAGGTAAAGACCCCGCTAAAGGGTGGTCAAGGTACGCGTAAGGAAGCTAGACATCATTGAACTGCCGATGAAGTGTCGAAACGGCCCGTGGTCTTGCAAAAGCTAGAATCTCCTCAACTGAAGCGACAAACTGTGGCGGAAAGCTGTGTGACAGAATGCAGCAATAGAAATTAGAACTGCATCCTGACAAGACCAGAATTGTGTATTGCAAGCATTACATGCGCAATGAACAGCATGATAACAACAGCTTTACCTTTTTTAGTTACATCTTCCAGCCACGCACAGTCAAATTTGCTGACTGCAAGAACGCAATATTGCTGCTAAGCTCCCAATCAGGGATGTCGAAGGGTATCCCTGCAGGATAAAACAATTGATTTAAGTAGAGTAAGGGAGCCTTAAATTTTAGGCAATAAATGAGCATGGCGCCGCTTCTATTTGTTTGTCAAAAGCAAACCGTTTTAACTCGGCTATATTGCAATAATCAATTAACTGTCACCGTATCTCTTTTGAAGATTTGGTTATTGGGATTCCAATAGTTAAGGATATAAATCCCTGGAGCTGGCTTTGCGATAGAAGCAATGGTGTCTTTTTGATAGATTGCCTGCGCACAAATCTGTCCCTCCTGGGGTACCGTGCCCCTGGCGTAAATGTCAAACTGGTTCGGTTTAATATCGCTAATTTCAAAGCGGGTGAAACGATAACATAAGTTCGCTCCAACAAGTGTAGTAGCTGCCCTGATTTCACCAGCAGGTCCAGACGTAATCCTGTTTACCGATTGAAACGTTAGCTCACTTTGTAAATTTTTTCCTGGTTCAGTTTTCTCCTTTTTGCAAGAGAATGTCGCAAATGCTAGTAATACAAATAATATCTTTTTCATAAACCGGGTGACAAGCCAATTTTATTGAGCGTTGCATTCAATAGTCTTTTTTTTAGTTCAATTACGGCCTTTTGTACCAAACAATAAACATCAATATCAACTTCGGCTTAAAGATTATGTGGTAGTCAATAGGTAGGTATAATAGCGTTAAAAAGCTTCCCCAATAAAAAAATAGAAGCCACGGCCTTCGCGGGTTAAACCCATATCCATTCTAATAAAAATATCTTTTTTAGGAAATAGAAAATAACGCAATCCTGCACCACCAGCTATTTTGAAATCGGCAGCACTAAACGTACTTATGGTTGGCGCTACTGCTCCAGTCGACAAAAATAGGGTCGCCCCGAAGCGCTTGCTGAAAGCAAATGGCAGAATGCGATATTCAGCCTGGGCGGCTAACAAATTCTTATCGCGGTATCGTCCGTAATAGTAGCCACGCATCATATTCTCGCCGCCCATAAGTGCCAGTTGGTTAAAAGGCGCGTTGCCCGAAATAAAATTACCCATTGCCTGCAAGGCTAAAACATTGCGCTTGTTGATGGGCGTGTAGGTTCGTACATCTACATTAAATGCGGAAAAACCAAAGGTGCTACCCAGGCTTTTTGCATAGGTAAGAATGCCTGCTTCAGCAAAAAAACCCTTGCGCACATTCAACACGTTGTGCCGGTTATCATATACCATTGCGCCACCCATGCCCAGGTTGGATGAGCCTTCACTTCCGGGGGGTACTTCGCGCACCCGATCTTCTATATCATGTTCTACTTCTGTATTGAACAGGTACTGGTAGTCAACCTCCGGACCCAAAAACAAATTGGGTGCAATTTTGCGCAGCACCCTTTGCCTGAAGATGAGGTAATTGGCATCAACAATGGCAGGACGGTCACGGTCGGTATTGGGGCCAACGCCGTAGTAGAGCAATGGAAAACGTTGGTATCGGGCACGTCCCAATATAAACCACTTGTCTTTGTCGGTGTAGATAGCATTGTCCAGCCAAATGCCATACTGGCTTTGCAGGGTTACGAACGTGAATGCATTCAATTCGCTGATTCGGTTGTTTGAGTCTTTTTTAGCTTGGAAAAGGTAGAGCGATGATATGCCAATTTCAAGGTTGGTTTCGGGGGAAAAAGCTAGTGTAGGATAGATGCGAAAGCTTGGCTGACCAGGGGTAGTAGTATCTGTTAAAGAGTGATATCGTACCCAGTCAGATGCCTTACGAAGACTTTGAGCAATAGCCGAAACGTTTACGCAACAGCAAAAAGCTACTCCAACTATTTTTAATAAAAGATGATCGTACCTCATAAATCAGCAGGTAAAAATAGGATGCTTTTGCTGTGCCAGCGATTAAGGTTTTCTGTAGGTGCCGGTCTTGCAGCATCGCTGATATTGCACCATTAACGACAATCACTTGCAATTGCACGTTAGTCGGAGTTTTTACATTTTTAGTTCAACAAAATAACAAGTCACATTAGCCATCTACACTATTAATAGCCATTTTATTGTGGCTTTAAATAGAAAGGTACTTAGTGAAAATTCAAAATTCAAAAACTAAAATTTAAGAATTGAAATGAAAAATTATATAACAGGAACGTCCGATATTTATTTCCAAATTCCAACTTCTAATTTTTAAATACCGATAAATCCCACTCATCATACCAACGAAGGATTGGCTTATTTTCTTCAAAGAGAATAGGTAACCAAACATACCTTCCGTCAATGGCATTGTCAGGGGTCCAGCGGTCGCCCATGTAGATGTAGGCATTCTTTTTTCCGGCAACTGGAAGAATATATGTGCTCTGCGACCAAAATGTAGTTTTCACCTGGTCTTCATTTCCCCTGCTTGGATCACTCAGCTCTTGCCATGGCCCCATAGGATGGTTGGCTACTGCTAACCGTGCTGGGTTAGGTTTCCAACCGGTGGTGCCTGAGGTGATCATATAATATTTTCCATCTTTCTTAAAAATGGCAGGCGCCTCATTGGCTTTGCCCTCTAATGCACGGGTATAGTTTGGGGTAAAATCCTGGTAGTCGGAGGTTAGTTCTGCAATGTGCAATGTTTGATTGTTTTCAGAAGCATGAAAATGGTAGGCTTTACCATCGTCATCCACAAATAGAGTCATATCGCGGGCCATTTGTCCTTTGGCGAAATCCCTTCGTACAAAATAGCCTTCGCTTACTATTTTCTGTCCTTCGGGCTTTTGCAGGCCAATGCCTTGAATATTAGGTTCCTGGTCAACTTTTTTATATTCATCGGGGAAATTCGTTGGCCATGTGCCTGTGTTGGGGTTTACACTTTTGACGTAGGTATAGGGCCCGGTAGCTTTTTTACTAATTGCCAAACCGGTTAAGGCTGCACTATAACCTTTCCCTTTAAGCTCGTGATGAAACCACATGACAAATGTTTTTGTGGCTTTATTATAAATCACCTTTGGCCGCTCGATGATGCAGCCTTTTACCAATAAACTCGTAGAGTCTTCCACAACTGCTAAAGCTATCCCTTCATCTTTCCATTGGCTAAGGTTTTTAGAGGTGTACACATGTACGCCAACATTCGCAACATTGCCTGCCTTGCCTTCAGTTTTATGTTCTCCAAACCAATAGTAAGTTTTGTTGTGAAACAGCATGCCGCCACCATGTGCATTTATATGCACTCCTTTATTGTCTAACCAAATCATACCGGGCGAAAAACAAACATTCTTCTGCGCCTGTAGAAAAGCAGGAGCGGATATTAGGAGGCTGAATAGGAGGAGGGCTTTCATGATTTATAATTCAAAAGTCAAAAGTCAAAAGTCAAAAGTCAAAAGTCAAAATGTAAAATGTAAAATTTGAAGATGAAGAGAACTTTTCATTCAACATTCAACATTTAAAATTGAACATTCATTTTCATCATTCAACATTCAATATTCAGAATGACACATTCTTACCTGATGTTTGAGTTATTTAATTGCTTTGTGCTTACTTTTTTAAAGAACTTGGTCTATTGAGTTGATCGATGCAAATATCAAAGCCTTAAAAAGTTCAAGATTGCACACCTTTTAAAAGCGAACATGAAAAAGAATAGCCTCCTTATTTTATCCTGCCTCCTGTTTTTGAACTCTATTGTTCCTGCCTATGCACAAACCAAAGTGCTGGCAGAAGATGAATTGCTACTTCCCAAAAAAGATCTACAATGGTTTAGAGATGCGAAGTTTGGCTTGTTCATTCACTGGGGACTTTACTCCATTATAGGAAAAGGTGAATGGGCCATGTTTAGCCAACAGATGGATGTAGATGAATATGCAAAGCTGGCAGAAAAGTTTGAGGCAAAGCATTTCGATGCCAATGCGTGGGCATCCATTGCACAAGAGGCAGGGATGAAATATATGGTGTTGGTGAGTAAACATCATGATGGTTTCGCCCTATGGGATAGCAAGTCGAGTGTACATCAATTCAACAGTATGAAGAGTGCTGCACACAAAGACTTTGTTGCAGATTATGTGAAGGCGGCGAGGTCAAAAGGATTAAAGGTGGGGCTTTATTATTCACCGCTTGATTGGCGCTTCCCGGGGTTTTTCTTTCCGAAAATGTATCGGGCAAGTGCAGAGGAAATGAAGCAACAAACCTATGGACAGGTAAAAGAACTTATGGCCAATTATGGAAAGATTGATTTACTGTGGTATGATGGAGGAGAAGATTCATGGCTCGGTCATGGTGGGCTAGAGTTTGGTGGATCAGCGCCGGGGTGGCACACCAGAGCAAAAGATAAACCCTACAATGGTGCTTTTTCGTGGGAGCCACTTAAACTGAATTCAATGGTTCGTACGCTGCAACCAGCTGTGGTGATCAACCCTCGTTCCGGCTGGAAGGGTGATTTCGATACCCGTGAACAGGCAGACGGTGATATGCAAACAGATCGGCCATGGGAGCGCTGTTATACCATAGCCAAAGGTGGGTGGGGATGGAAACCGAATGTAGTCGTGTTTCCATTAGATTCACTATTGACAAAGCTGGTGAAAGTAGTTTGTATGGATGGCAACTTCCTGCTAAATGTTGGACCAAATGCAGATGGAGTTATAGAACCGGAACAGGCCAATCGGCTAAAGCAAATGGGCGAATGGTTAAAAATATATGGAGAGAGTATCTATGAAACAAGAGGCGGCCCATTCAATTATGCCAGCTGGGGCGGTTCTACACAAAAGGAGAATGTTATCTATCTGCATATAACGAAATGGCCTTCTGATAATCGCATCAACATCCCTTATACAGGAAATAAAATTAAAAAGGCGAGCTACCTGTCATCGGGTGAAAAAGCAACGGTTGTGCAGGATGTAGAAAATATTATTGTGACCGCTGGCGCAAACGATGGTAAAAATGTGGATACGGTTATTAAGCTGGAGTTACAAAAAATAGGAAAGTAAACCAGGTATTGTCGAGCTCTTGTTGGTCGCCCTGCACTTGTTGGTCGCCCGACCAACAATCTTGCACTGGTTAATCACCAGGCAACAAGCTTTCGCCATTTGTGTTAATAGCTGTCGGTGACAACACACAACAGCGGAGAAAATCAGTTTTCATCTCAGCAATCCTAATAATCTGCGTTGTTGCTCTTGTATTTGTCGAAGCGTGGTCCTCATTTCCCAGTTACCATGGGTGGGCGTGAGGGACCCCTCAGGCTAAATTCACAACTACGATTTCACTATCAAATCATCAAATGACACCATCTCTGAATTTTCGATATACAATTTTGGTGAGGTCCCCTCAGGTAGGATGACATCTTTTTTGAAAAGCATTTGCCCGTTGGCATAAAATGCCGCTTTGCCATCTTTGTAGACTATTTGTAACTGGTTGTCACCTTTATCTTTTCTATTCAATGCACTATGCTGTCCCCAATCCACAATAACCTCATATTTTTTATCAATAGTGTTGTACTTAAGCAGCCTACGATTTCCGTCGCCATAGATTAGAAAATAATAGTCGCCGATAATAATTCCGTAAGGTGAATAGGTATCATCCGTTTTCATATTTTTTATCCAATGCGTGGTGACTGCAATCGAAAAGTTTCCGCGGGGTAGTTCAAGATCAGGAACCTTAATCCAATAACCTCCTTTACTTGTCAGGTACTTTTTACATTCCATTATTAATTTCCCGCCTTCTATTGTTCGCACCACGTCTTTATCACTACCAAGGTTCCATCCCCGGTCGTTTTCATCAAAATGATCTTCTAGGATCACTTTTTGCATTTGTGCTATAACATTCACAAATGGCATCATTAGTAAACATAAACCCACCAGCTGAGTACGTAGTTTCATAAAGAGTATTTTGGGGATGGGAAAGGATGTTTGATTTACAACAAAATTAATATTCAAAACCATGGTTTGCAATATGTTGTTTTAGTCTTCATGTGCAATATCAAAGTGATCAATGTTTCCGAAGATTATTTCGCACTTCATATTTCGCACTTCATATTTTTAGCTTCAACCACAGAGCTCAAACCCCAAACTTCAAACTTTAGATGTAATTAAAAAGCCACCGGCTGTTTACCGGTGGCTATAGTCTATTTACTTAAAAATTACTTGCTCATCTGCATGGTTACGGATTCGCCTGTTTGCTGATCGAAGATTTTAACCGTGTACGTGCCGGCATTTAAGCGGGTGCTGTTTACAGGTACTAAATTGTCTCCAGCTGCAATAGATGCTACTTGTTGCATCATAATCCTTCCCATCATATCCGATACGGTAATTACAACCTTTGCTGCCGCTGGTGATGCTACTACCACGTTGAAATTTTCTTTAACGGGGTTTGGATACAGGTTTACTATTTGTAATTGCTGTACACCTTTACCCTTCAGTAGCACAATCGTTGAAAAGACAAACTTGCCGTCTTTATCAACTTGCTTTAAGCGATAGTACGAGTTAGATTTGAACGGCTTGACATCGTTAAAAGAATAAGACAACACCGAAGTGGATTGACCATTGTCTGCTTTTGAAGCTATGAAAGCAATAGGTGTAAAGTCTGTACCATTTGCGGAACGCTGTACTTCAAATCCTTTGTTATTGCTTTCAGAGGCTGTGCTCCAGTTTAATTGGTTAACGCCTTCTTTTACAATACCGCTAAATGCAAACAACTGAACCGGAACCGGCTGACCAGGCTCGTCGGCACCTTTAGTAGGCGTAGTTACTGACCGTGTATTGCCATCGAAGTCAGTTGTAATACCAGCAACTGGCACTGCCTTCAAAGTTGCATCAGTCGTTGATGCCCCGGACAAGTGCAAATCTGTATTACTTACAAATGTTACCGTACTAAAAGTGGTGTTCTGTTCTGCGGGGGCTACGGCTGCTTTGTAGGCGGCAAGTTGTGTGTTATCGTACGTAATTGGGCCGGGAGAAGCAGCGGCAAACGAACTGGCTCCGGTACCTGCGCCAGACCAGTTGTTGTAATCAATATTTAAAATACCTGCAGTGCTTGATAAGTTGAAAGCAATGGACTGGTTACGATCTGCCACGGCAATGTTGTTGCGGATATTCATAACTGAACCTGCATTAGCATCACTCTTGAAAATGCCATAACCATTTGTGGTTGTAGCGGTGGTAGTACCGCCAACACGCACGGAGTTGTAGTAAACATTAGCATTGTAGTTGGTAGCTGCCGTGTTACCCAATAGCATCCCAAAAATTGCCGATGCATTGGTATTTGCATCGGTGATGGATAGGCTATTGTTGTGCACATTTACGGTAGATCCGGCAAATGGGAATATGGACATTCCCCTGAAGTTTACAATGCCTGCTGAATTCATTCCCGATAGGTAATTGTTGTTTACAGTATGCGTGGCTACGCTTCCGCCGGCAGCAGTACCTACTGAAATTCCTACGATAAAGTTGGTTACACCGGTAATAGCCTGCGCCATTGGTGCGGTTAGTGTACTGATGGTATTGCGGAAAATAGTTTCTGTTCCAGAAGCAATATCAACAATACCCGACAAAGATGTGATGGTAGTGGAGGTGGTATTGATTGAGATGGTGTTGTTAGAAATATTACCCGCGTTGCTGGCAAGGGTGCTTTGCTGTTGAATAGCCGTAACACCTACCGCAGCTGTGGTGGAAGCGGGTAATACATTGTATCCATTCATAAACACATTGTTGTTTTGAATGGTGATATTACCCTGGCCACTTCCTGCAAATATTCCGATGGCGCCAAAGTTGCTTACCTGGTTGGATAGTATTCTTGTACCAAGGTTAGGAGCAGCATCACTTAAGCCAAAGTCCTGGATGGCACGAAGTCCACCCACAACATTGTTGAATTGAATCGTGTTGTTATTGTTACCGGTAGTCGTGGTACTTCCTACCAATATATTGCGACTACCAGCACTTGCTGCTGTAGCATCAGCTGCAATAGAATTGACATATTGAATAGTGTTGCTGTTGGCACTATTCAATAATTCGATATTGCGGTTGGTACTGCTTCCACTAAATGCATCGCTTACGGTTAGGTAATTGGCAAAAGAGGAGGTTATGCCACCTGGTCTGCCATCCAGGATTACATTATCCGCACCATTAAACTGCAGTACGGAACCTGCCGCGGCAGTTGGGCGCTTGATGACTTCTGTGTTGCTACCCGCTGAAGGCCTGATGGTAATGGTTATAGGTCCGGCAGGCGTGATGCCCTTATCGGTTAGTTGGATGGGGTAAACCTCAGATGCATCCGTGCCTACATAGGATGCCAACAACTCGATGGTATAACTCATAGTGGGCGAAGCAGGAATGGCCGCATAGGCCAAGGTAATACTTGGGTAAGTAGTGGAAGTTCCTGTCTGCGGAATCAACACTACTGAACCAGCCTGTGCATTTGCTTCATAATTAAATAAAATGCCTGCAGCAAAGCAGGCCATCATGTAAATTTTTTTCATAACGATACGTTTAGTGCGTCAAGGTAGGGAACAAACAAAAACTTACCTGCGTTTTTGTTTGAATATTTTAATTTTTAATCAATAGGATGGTTCAAAAGGACAGCTGAAGGTTTACGGTAAGTTGAAGTTTTTTCTAGAACAATTCGATCAGAATTGACAGCCGGACACCCGCACTGCTATTGCTGTTCGCCTGGCTAACAAGCCAGCTTTGGTAAATACGCATTCCAAACGCGATTCCCCAAACGTATAAAAAGCTGTTCGTAACTACATCCAACGGCCATGAAAAGGTTATCTTCATCAAAGCCATATTTTATTGAATGTAGAAAAATACTACACATGATAAACGCAAAGAAAATATCGAATTATGTGTTCTCGATTTATATCTTACTTACGCTCTATGTTTTCGGAGGTGGGATAGTAAACTCTTTGGTATCCTATAGAACATGGCGATGGGTTGGCGAAAAAGAATTCGTAAAATTTCATCAAGTCGATAGTTCGCTCATCATCCCGCTGTTTGTAATTTTCTTTTTCCTGTCCTTCATCCCACAGGTATTATTATTTTGGTACCGGCCATCAGTCATACCGAAATGGTTGGTGTGGTTAGCTTTACTGCTGAATGTAATCGCATTAATTTCAACCATAGCCATTCAGATACCCATCCAAAAAGAATTGGACCAAAAATTCTCACTTGAGTTGATAGAGCGACTTATTTCAACTGACATGATGTTTCGGCGCGTGCCGATGTTTTTAATGGCGGCGGTCAATTTTATCATGCTGTACAAAGTAGTCGTACAGGCTAATGAGAATGTAAAAACTTCGGAAGCATAGAAGGGCAATGCGCAACCATGGTAGCACATAGTATTCTTAACAGGCTACAAATGCAATATCTCAAACTAAAAAATTATGAAACGATCATTTTGGCAGGTGACTCTCTTTTTATTGTTAACCATTACCTCTAATATTTTATTTGCACAATCTGCACGGGAAGTGGAGATAAGGCGATTGGAAAATATTGAAAGGGAGGCAGTACTCAAAGGCGATTCTGCTGCGCTATTTGACAAGGTATGGTCAACTAACATGGTGGTTAATACACCCGCAAATGTGGTGGGCACGGTGGAAGGAACAAAACAGCAACTTCGAAGAGGAAGTCTTAACTACTCGTCTTTTGAAAGGAACATTGAGAAAATAACATTCGACGATAATATTGCAATTGTTATGGGTAGTGAAATAATTAAGCCCCAGGGCACACAACCCAATGCAGGCAAAACGGTTACTAGGAGATTTACAAATATTTGGAAGCTTTCAAATAATATTTGGAGCATAATAGCACGGCAGGCAACAATAATAAATGTGGAGTAAAAATGTAGAACAAATCTTTTTGCTATTGTGTTTCCCCATCATCGAGCTGTAGCATCTCCGCCATTACCCGTTGTATTCTTTTAAATAAATCAATGGTAGCAATAGGTGCCTCTTCAGCATTTAATTGAACTTAAAATAGTGATCAGCGGCATACAATATTTTATGGGGTGTATTACCTTGCCCAAAAATTATACATATGAAGAGACTTTACTTTTCGGTTGCACTTTCACTAATTGCTGCCAATTCTTTTTCGCAAAACCTTATCAACGACAATTTTTCAACCTATGCATTGGGTACACTTAGCGGGCAAAATGGTTGGACAAACAACTCCAGCTTAACAGGAGGAGGTACTTGTGCCGGAGTAGGTTGTGTCAATAGTCCTGTAGTGGCAAGATCAATGTCGTATGCAACATTTGGCAGCAGTACACAGGCGGTTAACCTGGTGCCTAACCAGGATGCACCAGGTAAAGCATTTACCAGTACCAATACAGGCAGTGTGTATGGTGCTTTTCTCATCAATCTTTCTGCAGCTCCGGCTACTTCCGGCGACCTTGTGAGGATTCTTGCCGGAGGCAATTTCACAACGGCTATGCGCATTTATGTAAGGGCAACTTCCGGTGGGTACAACGTGGGTATTGCTAAAGAAACGCAAGCTGCTACCTACAAAGCGGTTCCTACTTTGGTGCCATATAATACTGATCAGTTAGTGGTGATTAAATACACGTACAATACCGGCAGTGCAACGGATGATGCTGTCACGTTGTATGTGAATCCTAACCTATCACTCAGTGAAGCGAGTAATATACCAGAGATAGCAACCAGTACCGGCACAGATGTAACTGCTGGTATCGACCGTCTCCAGTTTCCTTTTAATAACAGTACACGACCTACAGGCTTTGTTGGTGGCGTAACTGTTTCGCGCAGTTTTGATAATGCCCTGGTACTGCCGTTAGAAAATGTGCTGAATATCCAGCTTGCAAAGCAAACTGCAAATACAGGAATCTTCAGTTACCGGTTACAGAATGGTAGTTCAATTGCATCGATCTCTTTAGAGGCAAGCACGAATGCAGTTGCTTTTACAACCGTAGCACAGCAGGCAAATGTGGGCGACAAGCAATACCAACACCAGGTGACTTTGGCAGACGGAGTAAATTACTTTAGGCTGAAAATTACCTCAATCAATGGTAGTGTAAAGTATTCGTCCACTTTAATGGTGAAGGGTGGTGCAATGAAGGCACAGGGCATAAAACTGCTACCTATTCCTGCACACGACCAGGCATCATTGTCGGTTTATGCGACAGTAAGTGAAGTAGCTACAGTTTCAATTGTCGATCTTTTTGGCAGAGTAATGACATCGCGTGGTATCGCCTTAGTGCTTGGTGAAAACATTTTTCCGGTTGATGTATCAACGCTCCCAAATGGTAATTATACCATCCGGGTTTTTTCTGCATCACAAGGTAGCCGGCAAGTAAAATTCATCAAGCAATAGAAAAGTGGTCGTTACCAAAATGCTACCTCAAGCGTAAGTATTATTCGAAAAAAGTAGAATGCTTATTATAATTATTAGAGCCCAGGTTGTGGTTGACCTGGGCTCTTTTTAATGGCTGAGATTTAGTGCGGACAGTTTACGGGAAAGTGTATTCCACCAACTCGAAACCTTGGATGTTTAAATAGCTATTGGTAACCCGCGCAAGGATGTGCTCCCTGTTGTAAGCTGTGCGCCGGTTGAAAGTATAAGTCTGGAAACCACTTTGAAATTAGTCCAACTGCGAAGTGTGAACTGCTACGTTCATTCACTGCAGCTATCTACAAGCATTTACTTCTTGTTCTTTATTCCATCGTCACTCCCGAAGCCTTTCAACAGTGAAAAAGAAAAAATAGCAAAAACGGAAACGACAATGACGGTTAGAATGAGTAAGTCTAAATTTTCCATTATTTACTTTTTTTAGTGTTCAGGTAAACCAATAGAATTAGCATGGTTGGAGGCCATAGGCCGATAAAGATGGCTCTGTCGTGGTCTTTTAAAACAGTATAATAATACTCGGAGATAAAGATGATAATGACCGATAAGATCAGTATCGCCAATTCGGCTGGAGAAAATTTATTTTTCATTTACTTAGTTTGCGGTATTTCTGGAAGATTGTTTTCTAACGGTTACGACTACATTGACATGCAGGTAATTTCTACATTTGTTGATATTGATTGACGGACGTTCGAACTATTTCAATTTTTGAACAACTTTTCACCAGTAGCGAATGTTTTACACATGGAGTTGATTTTTGTTTGATCAAACGTTGAAAATATTTTGGATTCATTTCTACTTTAGTGGATGCATGAAACTAAGCTTTCTTACCGTAAGTGGACGATTATTATACGTCGGCAAACCGGTCGGACAACCCTGAACTACCATTCACGTATGATTGCTCCAATCAATACAAACTTTTCCTGCTTTCAATGTTGTAAATCGCTTGCTGATTGCCAGGTACACCTCCGCCTATGTCGTACTGCTGGCTTAGCTTAAAGGTTTTTTTGGTGGTTTGCTCCAGAAGTTTCTTCCAGGGCAATCCAACTTTTGTGTTGATTTCCTTTTTCATCAGGCTGCGTAAACCGACAGATAAATTGTAGGTAAACAGACTGCCAATACCATCGTCCGACACAGCGTACTGCCCCTTATTTGCAGAACCCACCAAAATAGAAGCAGTATAATCGCAAAACAAGGCTTCAACTGTTTTTTTATTGAGCGGCTTTCTGTCTTTTCGTCGACGACGTACCGGTAGTCCGCCTGTAAACACTCGTTTAAAGTCAATTAAACTATTGCAGCAGTCGCCGATAACGATGTTCAATCGTGCACCTTTGCTTTTTACCAGGTCAAATAAATCGGACAGATTTGCGGTGTTGGCATGTACAATTTCTATCTTATCGGAAGTAGGATGCGAACGAAGGTCAACCTGGGGGTATAGCTTTTCAGATTCTTCCTGGTAACTAAAACCATGACCAGAGTAGTAAAACAATACAATGTCGTTGCTGCCCGGTTGAAGCAGTTCGATAGCTTCCATAATATTGGTCTTGCTGTAGTCTTCGCCTTGAATTACCAGTTCAATAAAATTAAAATTCATATCGAGCGATAAACTGCCGAAGGTTTGCCTGATACAGGCTACATCCGCTACACATCCTTTTCCAATTGTAGGATCTAACGTGTTGGCAGCAACAAGCATGATCAATTTGGTTCGCACAATCTCTTCTACCAATGACATTTTATCCACGAAGTTCTTTTTTTGGCGTGGAAAAGATTCGAGCTTAGGTGCTTTGTACTTGCTTTCCATAAACAGGTATGTTTGGTTGAATGTGTAAGAAGCTTTACAACATATCTATACTGAAAATAATGTTTTTTGAGGATGCCTATGTTTTTTATAAAAGGATGCACTCATTTATTATGGGCGTGGTAGCATCAACTGAGGACTTCCTCATCACAAAATAATTCCTGATTGAATATCTTTCCGGTATTAAGATCAACTGTACCACCATGAAACTACTGCAAGCATCGGTTTTGTTGTCCGTAGCACTTTCGCTTTCTGCAATGTTCGCCGATAACTGTTTAGGGCAGTCTTCAAAAGTTGATAGTCTTTCCACTTTGTTATCGGCAGAAAAAATCGACAGCAGTAGAGTCACACTACTTTGGCAACTCGCTTCCCAGTACCAATCTTTCAGGCCCGACACGTCGTTGCAGTTGGCGCAAAAGGCATTGTTGTTGGCCCGTCGTATTCGGTTTGTAGAAGGCGAGTCCCGGTCGTTGGCAGTATTGGCCACGTCTCAATATCTTTTAGGAGATTACCCTAAAGCGCTTAACAACTATGTGCTAAAGCTTAAAATTGAAGAGAAGAGAAACAGTCCACGAAACTATGCAAGTGCACTTAATAATATTGGCCTAACCTATATTTTGCTGGAAGATTATTCCAATGCATTGGCCTACTTATACCGTGCCGATTCCACTGCAAATACCACTGACAAAGAAACCAAACAAGAGTTGAAATACAGGATTGAGGTGAACATTGGTGAAGCTTACTACCGGATGGGTAATGTAGACTCGGCGGCTGCATACTTCAACAATGCTTACAGCCTGGCAAAAGAATCACTTGATAGTGCATCGCTCGGTGCAGCAATTTTAGGACAGGCAAACGTGTTGGCCTTACGAAATGAATCGCAATATGCTTTGTATAAATACCAGGAGGCTTATGCTTACCTAAATGATGGTTCAGACATAGACATTCTATGTGAATTGAGCCTGGGTATGGCAAAAGCTTTTGACAAAATGAACATCAATGACTCCGCAGCTTACTATGGCAACATGAGTTATCAATTGGGCGAAAGTGCAAAGTTTCTATCACGTGAATTGGACGCAGCTTTATTTTTAAGTGGTGTGTTTAATAAGTCGAGAAATTACGACAAGGCCTTTGCGTTTTTGCAGAAGTCAGTACAGCTACGCGATTCGTTAAAGGGCCAGGAAAAAATAAAGGCCGCCTTGATTTATTCAAGCGACGAAAAATTGCGGCAACAAGAAATTGCAGAGCAAAAGCTAAGAGATAAAGAAGCAAGATCGAAGCAATTGCAATGGTCCATAATTGCTATCTGTATACCGGTATTGTTCATCATCACCCTATTAATTAGCCGCATCAAAACGCATAAGCGGGTGGTAACATTTATGGGTATACTTTCTCTGTTGTTTTTGTTTGAATTCCTTACGTTGCTATTACACCCGGTAGTGGCAAGGCTCACGCATCATGTGCCTATTTTCGAGTTGCTCATATTTGTTGTGATTGGCGCATTGCTGGTACCGTCGCACCACAAATTGGAACACATACTTATCAGGAAGCTTACAAGAAGAAATAATGATGGGAGCGGCCTAAACATCAGTACAAAGCGAATGATCTTCAAAACAAAAAAATGAATTACTGCGTAGCATGCCAGCAGCAATTCATTTTTAAATCATCTTGTTCTACAATTTTTCGAAGCTTATGTTGTAGGCTTCAAAGGCTTTACGTTTCCTTTTTTCAATGGTTTAGCTGCGACAGCTTTTTTGGCAGGAGCAGCTTTTTTAACGGTAGCCTTTTTTACAGGGGCAGCTTTCTTTACTGCGGTAACTTTCTTAGCAGGCGCAGCTTTTTTGACAGCAGCCTTTTTTACAGGAGCAGCCTTCTTTACTGATGTTGCTTTTTTTGCAGGTGCGGCCTTTTTTGGCGCGGCAGCGCGAGTTGGTTTCTTTACGGGCATGTTGTAAGTTTTAGGTTATAAATCTAAGTAATAAAACAACTTTATACATCATTCTTTTATCTGTTTTGTTTTTTGGGTGAAAAGAATAATTCACTTCCGTCAGAGCAGTCGTCTCTGAAATGTTTTAGGTAATCACTACTCTTCTCCTTTGGTACAACATTCGTTTGTACATGTATGAACAATGGTAAAAGTTTGGAGGGGACAAGACCTGACCAAAGATCCTGTGCACGATGTGAAGTTTTAAAATTTCGCCTAGATCCAAAATGTTACCTGAACGTCTTTGCCAACTTCAAGCTTTTCACTTACACGAATTGCGGCCTTTAGGGGCAATAGGTAAGTGGCTTTTTTGGAATCAAACCATATCGCTGTTTTCCATTCGCTGTGGCCTATTTTAGCGATGGCTTTTAGCCTGCCCCAACCTTCTTCTTCCTGCTTAAATGATTCCCTGATTTCTTTGGTTATAGATACCGGAACAGAAACAAAATACCAGCCCCCTTGTCCACCACTGTGCCAAGGCTTTGCCATAAACTCATATTGAATGCCTTTTTCATTCACGGGCAATTTTCTTTTTTTTAGGTCTTTAAAAAAGCTCAATCAAAATTATACTGCTTGGTGCGTTCACCGTTTACCAACCATACATTTCCTCCTGCATTGTAGTGCAAGTGGTTTACATATATGGATCGCATAAATTTGCCACACATTTTAGTTGCTTTATCCGGGTGTGTGTTGTCTTTTTAATTTTTATTCCAAATAATTTGTTTTGAAAATATCGCAGGTCTATATATTATTGGTGCTGTTAATTTCCGTGGCCTTGGCAGTTCCATCGCAGGCACAACTATGTTCAGGTAGTTTAGGCGATCCCATTGTAAATATCACTTTTGGTGCAGGCCCTAATCCCGGCCCGGCTCTATCAGCAGCCAATACCAACTATAACTTTTTAGGCACCGATTGCCCAACGGATGGACAGTATGCCATTAGAAGTAATACGACCAATTGTTTTGCGAGTACGTGGCATTCGCTTACCGCCGATCATACAGGCGATACAAATGGATACCTAATGTTGGTAAACGCATCCCAGGTTCCGGGTGCTTTTTACCTCGATACCGTTAGAGGTCTTTGTGCGAATACCACCTATGAATTTGCCGCCTGGGTAGTAAATGTTTTAAAGCCTACCAGTTGCAATGGAAACGGCACTTTACCCAATCTAACTTTTAGGATAGAACGAACAGACGGCACGCTTGTACAGGATATTAGTACTGGAAATATAACTGCTACCAGTGCTCCTCAATGGCGGCAATTTGGTTTTTTCTTCAGAACCCCGGCTAATGTTACAGACGTTGTTTTACGCATCATCAATAATGCCCCGGGTGGTTGTGGCAACGACCTCGGGTTGGATGATATTACTTTCCGCCCCTGCGGACCAGCACTTGTTCCTTCTATTGTAAACGGCACAGGCGAACAGCTACAGCTATGCGAAGGCGATACTTCCACTGTCTCGCTTTCATGCAGTGTTTCGGCAGGATTTACTTCTCCTGTTTTTCAATGGCAGCAATCACTGGATAATGGCGCCACCTGGCAAGATGTGCCCGGGGAAACTGCCACTACGCTGAGGCGTAATTTCGCTACAGCCTCTCCCTCCACTTTCTGGTATCGGCTTACTGCCACTGAAAATGGCAATATCAATAATGCATCGTGCAGAGTTTCATCGCGGCCATTGAAGGTGACGGTAAATGCCAGGCCCATTGTAACTGTTAGTAACAACAGTCCTGTATGTGCCGGTGCAACGGGTACACTTTCTGTGAATGGTGCTTCCGCCGTATGGAATGGACCCGCGGGATTTACCGCCAACGGGCTCACGGTTAGCCTGTCAAATATATCCGCCGCCAATGCAGGTAAATATTATGTAGAAGTGTCAAATGCTGCTGGTTGCAAAACGAAAGATTCTACGGTGATCAATATCAATCCATCACCTACGGCTAGTGTTTTATTTAGTGATACCTCCATCTGTGATGGCCGTGCAATTACGTTAAATGCCACTGGAGGTAGTAGTTATAGCTGGACGCCTGCAGTTGGTTTATCTGCTCCTAATATTCCAAACCCTGAAGCAAGGCCTTTAGCTTCTACCAGGTACACAGTTCGTGTCAGTAACGCTTTAACCTGCACGGATTCGGCAAATGTATGGGTGAGGGTGCAGGCTACGCCTGTTGCCAATGCAGGACCAGATAGGTTTACGCGTGAAGGTCAGCCTGTGCAATTACTTGGCTCGGCTTCGGGCGATAGTCTTAGCTATGTTTGGACACCTGCCTACGCTATTAATGATCGGAATATGCTGCAGCCAACTGTTCAGCCTTTGGTGGATACATTCTACATACTGAACGTGTCTTCTGCCCTTGGCTGTGGTACCGACGTGGACACGGTGCTCGTAAGAGTGTTTAAGCAAATACGCATACCAAATGCCTTTACACCCAATGGTGATGGAGTAAATGACAAATGGCAGATACCGGCACTTGCTGCCTACAAATCATATGAGTTAATGGTGTATAACAGGTATGGCCAACTCTTGCTACAAACAAATAATTTCACTTCGTGGGATGGAAATAGTAATGGAAAGCCGCTACCCGTAGGAACTTACTATTATGTAATTAGTGTGAAAGATTTACCAGAGGTGTTTTCAGGAACAATAACAATTATCAGGTAAATTTAAAAGAGGTTGGGGGAGGGGTGAGTTGTAAGTTGTACGTGGTGAATTGTGCGTTTGCAGGATGAAATTTAAAATGGGAAATATGAGTTATGAAATATGAATTATGAATTAGGAATTAGAAATTATGAATTATGAAATATGCAATGTAGATTATGAAATATGAGTTTACAACTCACCACTCACCACTCACAACTCACCACTCACAACTCACAACTCACCACTCACAATTCACAACTCACAATGTCGATCCCTAAATTAGCTTGACACGTTTTGGCCAAAACAAGTGAGCGTCATGTTAGCGAAAGTGAGCGTCACCGGAGCAATATTGAGCGTCACTTTAGCAATAATGAGCCTCACTTTAGTAATAATGAGCGTCACCGGAGCGATAGTGAGCGTCACTTTAGTGATAATGAGCGTCACTTTAGTGATAATGAGCGTCACTTTAGTAATAATGAGCGTCACGGAAGCGAAAGTGAGCGTCACCGGAGCAATATTGAGCGTCATGTTAGCGTAAGTGAGCGTCATGTTAGCGTAAGTGAACGTCATGTTAGCTTTCATGAACGATATTTTTCCTAAATGGAATGCCATATTATGCATGGCGACAATATAAAATAAATGTAAGCGCCACCTTGTCATTTAGCATCTTCAAACTGTGGGTCATCCTTTTTTCTACACTAATCCCAAAAATGGAATTTTTTTTGGAACTAGTGGTTACGGGCGATTAAAGATTGATATGTTCATTTTTATGCGCAGTGGTAGTCAAGCCAAGGTGTTGTTCTTCCAAACATGGTACGTGTTTCTGTTTCAATATCGTCTTTTCGCGATGCGGTATCGTCTAAATTGATGTTAGGTAAAAGTGCACCAAGCTCGCTAATACTGCGAAGTAATCATTACCTGTAACAAAAATTGACTACTTGCCTGCTTCTTCCATGGCCTCTGAAAAAAAAGAAATTTTAGCAACCAATGATTGGCAGTTGGTTGACACAGTGTGCGTTAGTATATTGTTGACGCATTACCCTACCCTTGTAAGTGAGGGGAACGGAGTTGTAATAAAAAATGACTACTGCTATAAATACCTCCATTGCTTTCCAACTGGTGCGTCATCGCAACGAAAGCCGTATCTGTATTCGTTTTGAGTATAACAAAGAGCGGATAGAAAGGGTGAAAAAAGTGGCAGGGGCCAGTTGGAGCAGAACACTTGGATGCTGGCACATACCCGATACCGTTGAAAACAGGCAAAAGTGCAAATTACCTTTGACGGGTGCAAAAGAAGCAAGCCCATTGCCACCCCTGGCGCCTGAAAGAAATCAGTACCCAAAAAACCATCCAACTACAACCGTAGTACGCGTGCCTGCAAAGACTGCAATGATGTATATAAGCGTAGGTAACCAGCATGAAATGCAGCGATACCTGGCACATTTACAATTGCATGCCTATAGCCAGAGTACCATTGTAACTTACCGAAACGAATTTGCGCAATTATTAAAAATGCTTGGTTCGGTTTCGGTGTGCGAAATGGAGCCTCACCATTTGCAGCGGTATATGCTGTGGTGTGTAAAGCAGGGCTTGAGCGAGCATACTTTGCACAGCCGCCTCAATGCAATGAAGTATTACTTTGAGCAAATTTTAAAAAAAGAAAAATTCTTTTGGGAAATACCGCGGCCTAAAAAGCCGATGCAATTGCCCAAGGTGCTAAATGAAATAGAGCTGCGCAAACTATTTAATGCACTGCAAAATAGAAAGCACAAAGCCATGTTGTTTACAGCCTATAGTGCAGGACTTCGCGTTAGCGAAATTGTAGCATTAAAACTGGCAGATATAGACAGCAAGCGCATGCAGATTTTAATAAGGCAGGCAAAAGGAAAGAAAGACAGGTACGTAAACCTTAGCCCCGTATTGCTGGATATACTGCGGAAATACATAGAGCAGACAGCACCAAGGCCCCGTGTGTTTTTGTTTGAAAGCAGCCAAACGGGTACAGCCTACCCCGTACGAACTGTTCAGCAAGTATTTTCGAACGCCAAGAATGGTGCAGGTATACGCAAAGAAATTGGGATACATAGCCTGCGGCACAGCTTTGCTACGCACCTGCTTGAGAAAGGAACAGACATCCGGTATATAAAAGATTTGCTTGGCCACTTTAATATAAAAACCACCGAGCGCTACCTTCACGTAAGCCGTCGATTATTGGTAAATATTATAAGCCCGTTAGACGATTTGGTAAGCCGCGAAAGTATAGAATGGTAAAAACGGATTGTACTAACAACAATACAGAATGTATAATGCTACTTTATTGATTTTCAGCGCGTAATTTTTTTTGGAATAGCGCGTAATAACATAAATCTTTGCGTTGTGTGCTATTTGACAAGCACCACTTGTAAGCATTGGTTGACTACTTTTTTTCTATCCTCATAAAATAACTCGCTTGTAACTATCCCAGATGTTATAGGAAGATAATTTGATGAAACCTTCGTTTTGCCAAATGCAACCATTTCGCTGTTTCGTGCTACATATCCTTTTGACCATTTAGTAGTTGTATTTGAGGTGTCTGTTATCTCTAAAAGATAACACTTAACCGTATCTTTTGGTATTGGCGGGGCATATCCTATAAGTTGTAATTGCGCCTGACAAAAAACAGCACACAACATTAGCATTGCCAAAATGCAGGGCTGACGTAATAACAATGGGCTTTTTGAACTTTTTTGTGCAGTAGTTCGGGCTGACGATTTACAATTTTGCATTTGTTTTTAATTTTAGCTTTTAAATAAATATTTATCTTTTGTACCATGCGGAAGGAATACTATTCCCTGCACATTCGGCAATGCTTCACGTTGGCTGTAAGTTTATTGTGACACATCAAAACTAAAAATATGGCTTTCAAACTTGACAACCGTTCCATTGTAGGACTATCAATAGTTTGGTT
>JANPIM010000007.1:0-91611 GCA_031425015.1 Segetibacter sp.
GCCTGCGATGATAATTTCTGTTCCCGCAGGTTGAGCTGCAGCAATAGTGAGTGACACTGTAGTTTCTCCCAAACTTCCGTTGAATACAAGGTCATTTCCCCAGGCCTGGTCTGTAAAGCGAATCACTGTACCAGCCGTTACAGGGGTAAGCAGCACAAAAGAAAATGCATCGTTTGCAGGTGCATTAGATGTGGCTACATACCCGGTAAAAGCGATATCGCCTGTAACTAACGTGGTTTGTGAGTTTGCTGTGTTATTTATTGTAGTTAATAATAATAATAAAGAGATTATTATTTTACCAATAAGAGTAAAGAAAAATTTCATAGCAGAAAGTTTTGGGTTAAGATATTTTCTGTACCTGATTACAAACAGGGAAGGTAATAGGGAAATACATTGTAAACGTAATATCCCTTTTCTAAAAAATGAAACATATTTATAGATAATTTAAAATAATGTTCGCTTAAATAAAAATGGCGACTCCGCTGTCAACCTTTGCCCTTGCCGCTGTGTCTCTGTGGTTCCCCTTATTTGCTTAGTTTAAACGCCGCCGTTGCTGTTCTCACAAACAGCTGTTAATGAAGACGATTATTTTTTTAAATGCGGCTTTTAGTATTTTCACCAATATCTATTGATGGAGATGCTCATTTTTTATTACTACAATTAAAAGCGTGATTTAATTTTTATTCTCTACAAAAAGATTTGGCAACAATTCATATAATTACTTAAAGTGCTTGTCACTTTCAATCCAGCGTAAAAAGGCACCGTGTCAGGAAGTGGTGGATCAGGATCAGGATCGCCAAATTGAGCATTGGTAAAAACGGGTAAAGACATAAACAGCGCTGAGATAATAAGGCTGAAAAAAATACTTTTCTTTTTCATGAGTGTTAGTTCTAAATGATATTAACTGAAGATGATAATATTATTTTGTGATCAATAAGGAAGTAATTGGCTGGCCGAAGAATATGTAGATCGTATGTTATGTGAATGTAATTTATCTTTTTATAATAAAAAAATAATTACCATATTTATTTGCTGCTACTTCAAACAGTTGTTATGCCTGGCCTTAATGCTAAATCAAATTAATGATAATGGGCAAACCAAACCGCGTTACCGGGTTGGATTAAACATTAATACAAGTAGTATAATCCCCTGGAACTTTTTAAATGATTTATTCCTCGTAGGAGGTATAAATAACTAAGGCTGTCCCCATAGCATGGAGACAGCCTCAGTTGAAGTAGTTCGTCAAAGCCTAGTGAAACATGATCGCAGGAATCACACTCACTTCTTTTCCGTTAGATATCTTGACCTGGTATAATCCTTTACCATGTCTCTTTCCCAAATCCATTGAATAGGTAAAATTGCCACCAACGTGCTTAACCGTTTGGACCATGACCGCCCTACCCGATTGATCAACTATTTGAACCTGGTAAGTTCCAGCTGGCTTGTCTGCAAACTGTATATTAAACCTTTGCTCAGTCACAGGGTTTGGGTAAACGGTGAAGCCGTCTTTACCAGGGTTAACATATGGCAGGTTTACCTTGCCAAACACAACGCTGAAGCGTTCAGCATTTCTCGAAGCCACATCTGAACTGATCGTAAACGCAACGGTAGTATTCGTTTCGAGGCTTAGCGCTGTCGACGTTTTCAGGTAATTGTCTACCAGGTACACCGGCATTCCTTCGCCTGCAAGGTTGATGGTACTAATGTCGAAGCTGTAAGCACCAGCCTCAAGGTTCCACATCTTCAGTTGAATAACATCACCCAGCTTAACCACATCTCTTCTTTCTACCATTAATGCTTCACCGGCTGTTACGATCGCTAAATTCTCAAACGGGTTCTCTGCTTTTACTGCATCCATTTCATCGACTTTCCGTGAGAAGGCAGAGTTGTAGGTTGCAAGAACACCATCTAACAGCACATCGGTATTGTCTTCACCAACACACTGTAGATTGATGCGCACACTCTTCATACCCGCATTATTCTGGCGGAATACATTGGCCGCAGGTGTAGCAGATTTATCGCTCTCTTTGATTGTAATGCTGGAAGCGCCACCACCGGCAGAACTAACCAGGAAGCCCTGCCCTGATTGTATATACTGGCTATTCGGACTTACAAATGTTGCCGGTGCAATATCATACACCATCGTAACCGGATTATAAGTCAATGTTACAAATGCTCCGGTAGTACCCATCTTAGGGTCAACCAACCAGAAGCTGTTGTTTACATTGGTTCGGGTAATCGTTGCAAAATTGATAGGTGACGCATATGGGTTTGCCACCGGTGTTAGGTTGGCAGGGAAAACTGGATAATTCTGGTCTCCTACTTTTAGCGGCCCTTTGCTGCGCAGCGTGGTATTATTGGCTGGCACGTTGTTAAAGCTTAAGCTAATGCCCCTGTCGCCCCTTACAAATATGAACCACGCATCACTGTTTACTGCTGGTGTAGCAGTATTGGTTACAGTATTCCAGGTATTGGTTGCATTGTTATACCGCTTTAATGAACCGGTAGCACCTGCAGCAGTATTAAAGTCTAAACCTGCTGGCGCACCACCTTGTGTAATATGTGTTCCAAAACCGGGGTTAGGGTTAGGAACAGGCGAAGCGGAAGTAACTCCTTCCTGCCAGGCAGCATTGATACTCTGGGCACCATCAACGGGGGCTGCTAACAACCTCCATGCACGACGCGCAGGTATAAAACGTTCAACCGTTACATCACCCACAATTGATGCGGCGATAATAGGGGCTACCCTGGCAGTATTTGCAGCACTACTTTTTAATGTTAGCAAGTTAGAAGTATTGAATGTGCCAGATGTAAGGGTTAATACACCGGCTACATTTAAAGCAGTTGCTAATGTAGCTGTTGCCAATGCTCCTGTTCTATTTAAATTAAATTCATTTAAAGTATTACTAGCTGCCGTAAACCTAAGCTGAATATCGCCACCTGCTGAGCCAATTATATTTAAATTAGAAGTAAATGATCCCGATAAAGTACCTGTACCTACTATATCTGCCAGGCTTAAAGCAAATCCATTTATAAATAATTGTGAACCAGTAGGATTTACTAAAGTACCTTCAACAGACCAGTTAGCCGTCATATTAAACGTTCCACCCCGGTTTACAAGATTGAATGTTTTACCCACACCAAAATCAGGAGGATTAGCACCACTGCCATCAGGATTTACACCCCATGTAAGCACATTATGTAAATCACCTGCAGCTTTTGAATAATAAACATTACTTATAACAGGAGGGGTCCAAAGGAAGTTTGCAGGACCAGAATTGATTGACCCGACGGAGGCAACAATCTGATCGGGGCCAGGGGTAGGCCCGGAATAACAAAAAGTGGCTACCCCACTAGCGTCTGTAAAAGCAAATCCGGTACTGCCTGGGTTTGTACCAGTAATCGTAAAATCTACCCGCACTCCAGGAACGGGGTTACTAAATTGATCCCTCACTGTAGCCGAAAAGCAATTAGAAATACCCACAGGACTAGTTCCTGAAGGAGGTGTTGTAATGGAAGAAACGGTAGCAACTGTAGCCACTGCACCGAATGACTGACCTCCAGGATACCCGTAAGAATCGTCCGTATTAAAACCATACATGAAAACACCAAAAGGTAACGTTCCAAAAAGATTATGTGTGCCAGGAGTAACACTTATTCTGGCCCCGGAAAAACCCGTGGCACCAATAGGAGTAAAAGAACCAGCGGGCACTGCTGCACCATCTAATGTAAGGGTACCAACAATTGCATTGGGTGCTATTAAATTTATAAAATGCGCTACATAGCCACTAACAGTTGTGACCGTATATTTCGCAAGAAACTGCTCCAGGGGTGGAATTAGCATCATAAACGGATCACCGGGATTTCCCGAAAAACCTGAGCCATTCGCATACTGAGCTGCTAGTATTGGCTTATTTGATTCTACTACAGACTGAACAGTAAGCACTCTTTCCAAAAATTGGCCCCTGTTTATTGGCGCTTGTGCTACACCATTTATTGTTACTACTGTCGCATTCTCTGAAGCTAAGAATCTCCAGGTATCTCCATTAATTCTTGAACTCAGTGGAACTGTACCAAATTTTTTACCCCACGTGGTAGTGGGAGGAAGCATCTCATTTATATGATCGCAAAAACCAAAACCAGGTGGTATGTTTGCGCATGCATTTGCGCCAGTCACTCCAATAGGTTGTGTGGATGTAATAATACTACCTGTTAAGTCTGAGGCATTTCCTAATTCATAGGTTTGTCCCTGGTTAATTACAATATTATAGGGAACTCCCGCTACTCTACCAGAAGTAGAAACAGACGGAATGATCGTTACGGTAGTTCCATTAACGGTTCCAACTATACCAAACGAACTCAGCGTATTACCAGTATAACTTAATACGATATAGTCTTTCCCCAAAACATCGGTGGGCAATCCCAGGTAAGCATCTGTAGTAAAGGGTGCATAATTTAATCCGTATACCGTTACCTCCTGCAAGGAGGTAACCCGTATTCCTTTATTATCAATAACATTACTCGTATGTGTCGCAACAGCAGTTGGAATTACTACCGGGGTAACTGAGTTCGCAACCACATTAAAAGGCACAGAAAAAGCAAGACCAGGTACAGAAACTGTTCCGGATGTGTTTACATCAGAAGTAATAAACAGGGTCAGTGTGGGGGTAGATATATTACCATTAAACATTAACCAAAAGTCGGTCCCCTTGCTATCTTGTGATTGTGCGTAGGTTGGAACGGCAAATCCAAATGCTAACAAGAACATCGAGATTTGGCATAGCATCAACCTTGCCGTGTTGTAAAAATATTTTTTCATGATTATAATTTATTTTTTCGAAAGTGGAGTAATAGAAATGTCGCTAAAAGCAAACTTTTCAATGTCGGCGTTATAGGTTGGAATTGCACGAAGTGCGCTAAGTATGAGGCTTCCTTTTTTGGGATCGTTACAATCAATGGGAAAGGTTTCGCCCACTTGTAGCACCATCTTTTTAGTACCCTCAAAACCCGCTTTCAATTCCGGAACCTGCTTTGTTTGAAACAATTCATTCCATGTTGCCTTTACCGGATAGTTGTTTTTGTTCACAAACTTCAAAAAAACACTTTTTGTATTCTCGCAAGTACCTATTGCATAATAAAATTCAACGCCTTTATGCATTCCCGTTTTTATCCAATCAACCTTTGTTGCTTTAGGCAGTTGAGCATTGACAGCTCCACAAAACAAAACAAGTAATAAAAAAATTGAAAAAGACCCCATGACTGTTTTGAAGCTGTGGCTCGAAATAAGGTGCGGATAAGCAATCCATTTTTTTACTTTCATAATAATAGTTTTAAACAATAACAATTACGGCGCTGAGGATAACAATGCACCCAACGCTTTTAAAATCCCTTGATAAAATGTATCATCCAACTAGTCGTAAAAATTATTCGATTTTTGTATTATCCTCCGTTTTCCGTTTATCGTACCTTTTTTTAGCAGCATAAGCTACTCCGGCAGCTACCAGTACACTTAATCCCGCGTCAAAAGGCACTGCGTCGGGAAGCGGTGGATCGGGATCTGGATCACCAAATTGTGCAGATACAAAAAATGGTGTAGCCATGAAGATTATGGCTACAAATAGGCTGAGAAAGAAACTCTTCTTTTTCATAAAGACTTGTTTTTAAATAATTAATAAGAACTTATAAACCCCGGTTATAATAGAACAAACTGAGATAGTCAGTTTTTTAGGATTTTATAGCAGCACTCAACATGTCATTAAAAGTGTCAATCAAGAAAATTGGAAATAATAAATACACCGTAACAAAGGAGACTCTTGAAAGAGTTTACACTTAGTAAAAAAAAAAGAATCTGGAAAAAATTTTGATTTGGTTCAGGAATATCGGAATGTAGACGATCCAATTGCTAACCTACAACAATCAAATAATAATTGCAAGTAACTTGTAAAAGTAATTTTCAAATCGACCCGAAGTTATTCCCGCAGCATACCAGTTACGGTTGAAATTGTTGTGCCAACGGGGTATGAGTATCTGGTTGAACGAGAGAACAAAACTCATAAAAACTTGTTACCCATTCTGCAGATGAGTATTGTCTCCAAACCATAACGAACTCCCTAAACTTATTAACAAGAATGAAAACAACATTGGCATTGATTGTAGTACTGATACTAAAGAACGGAGCGGTGCATGCACAATACAATTTCAAAACCTTATCCTCGGCGCAAATGCGGGGCGACCTTCAGATTTTAGAATCAGCATGGAGCAATCTCCATCCGGGATTATACAGGTACAATACACCTCAGCAAATCACTTCTTTATTTGCGCGGGCAAGGGCAACCTGTAGTGCACCACAAAATGAACGGACGTTTTATTTGATGCTCTCCCAATTGGTACAACAAATTAAATGCGGACATACCTATCTTAATCCCCTTAACCTGGACGATGCTATACAAGATCGATTGCTACCAAAAGCTAGGCTGCCTTTATTTTTCGAAATAGTGGAGGAGAATAAAATGGTGATTACGCATAACGTCTCTGCTGAAAAAAATATGAATCGTGGCGACGAGATTATTTCGATCAACAAAGTTCCTGTTAAAACCATCATTGACTCTTTACTTACCGTAAGCAGAAGTGACGGAATGAACGCACTTGGCAAGAAGCTAAATAACATGAACGAAACACCGGAAGAAGCGAATGCACAATCGTTGTTTGACATCTACTTTCCATTATTTTTTCCAGGGCGCATTGATTCCTTTTTGATTACAGTTAAAAAATTAAATAGCCATTCTACACCATCCTACTCCGTAGCCGCGCTTACTACAAGCGAAAGGGTGCTGGCGTACGAAACAGCATTTGGCTCGTTGCCACTAGGCGAAAAAACATGGGAGTACAAATTGCTTAATGCCGGCACCGCTTATATGAAGTTTGGCACCTTTTCCTTTTGGAATAGCAAATTCAACGCGAGTCGGTTTGTTGACAGTGTATTCATCGACGTAGTCTCGAAGCCTGGTGTCAAAAACATTGTTATAGATATTCGCAATAACGAAGGTGGAGATAATACAGGTGATTACATTCTCTCTTACATCACCACCAAAAAGATTGGGTGTGAGGATCCTGATCGCCGCTGCTATCGCTACCTAACTATACCAGACAGTTTGCTACCGCATCTTACTACCTGGGACAATTCATTTAAAAAACCAAAAGACCCTTCCATGTTTTTTGTAAATGATATTGGCTTGTATGAATTAAAAAATGAGGGCGGTTCTTGCGACGTAATTGAACCGAGACCGAATGGCTTCAGGGGGAATGTATTCTTACTCACGAATGCAAAAAATAGTTCTGCAGGGTACGAAATGGCCCGGAATTTTAAGACAGCAAAGCTGGGTAAAATTGTGGGTGAAACAACAGGTGGTTCACAACAAGGAATTAATGGTGGTGAGATTTTCTTTCTCACACTTCCTAACTCCAGGTTTGAAGTCGATTTGCCACTGATCTATAACTACCATGCAAACAAACCCGATACAGGCATTGCACCGGATTATGAAATTAAAACCACACAAAAAGCCATAAAAAAAAGCAAGGATGCACAACTTGATTATGTATTGAAGTTGATCAGGAAGGGGAAATAGTTTGTCGATAGATAAACGAACCAGTGCGGATGCCTTAGTAAACAATGCAGGCAGCCATTAATAACAAAAGCTGATTTTCGGTTCACAAGGCTTACCTTAGAGTGAAGTCTAATTGAAACTATTTTATACTATCCTTTTAGAGGAAAAATAAAAAATAGCAAAACCCAGGCTACCCTCTACCCTTTCCCCTTTACAACTGACATTCTTTAATTAAAAAAACAGACTATGAAAACAGTACGTCCTTTTGTCCTATTCGTTATGATCTGCAGTATTACAATATCTGCACATGCTCAAAAGTATTCAACAGCGGCTGATACGCCACGGCTTAATATTGCCTATGTAAAATTGAGCAATGAGATAGCAGATCTGCAGGCGAAACTTACCATTGCACAAAATAATTTGCCTGGCTATTTCGCTAAAGCCAGCAATGCTGCCAGCGAAGCTGAAGCCACTGCGATGAATAGCAGTAAGCAAGCCGAAAAAGCCACGAATGGCAACCTTTCGGATGCAAGGAGTGCAAAGAAAAAGGCAAAAAGGGCCTACAAGGATGCGCAAGATGCGAAATCCGCAGACCACAACAGTTTGAAACAGGAACAAAAGGTGAAAAGCCTTACTGCGCAACTGGAGAAGAAGCAAGCGAAACTGGGAGAATTGGAACTGATGCGCACCGCAATCAGATCGCAGGTGCAACAATAGATTTTTACCTTTTGGCATTGTACCATAACGCACAACACCTAAACGGAGGAGGAGCAGTACGATCTGGACAGATGCAGGTCACCCATGAAGATTATTGAACCTTGAAAGGCTTCCAAATACGGAAGCCTTTCAAATTTTATAATCGATTACCTCTACCCTTGACCCGTTACTACTTTAATTTCTCCGTAAAAAAATCTATGGTACGCTTCCACGCCAGTTCGGCTGCAGCCTTATCGTAGCGGGGTGTAGTATCGTTGTGAAAACCGTGATTTACGTTCTCGTACATAAATGCCGAGTACACTTTATTGTGCTCCTTTAATGCACTTTCATAAGCAGGCCATCCTGCGTTTACGCGTGTGTCTAACGAGGCAAAGTGCAGCAACAACGGCGCTTGAATTTTAGGCACATCAGCCGTGGCAGGTTGTCCGCCATAGAAAGGTACTGCAGCTGCAAGCCGGGGAATGCGCACGGCCATCAAGTTGGCAATGCCGCCTCCATAACAAAAACCAACTACGCCGACTTTGCCATTACAATCTTTATGTTTTACCAGGTATTCGTAAGCTGCAATAAAATCTTCCTCCATTTCGCCCTTGTCACGTTTGCTTTGCATGGTGCGGCCTTCATCATCAGTGCCGGGATACCCACCAAGTGGCGTTAATGCATCTGGTGCAAGCGAGATAAATCCTGCCAGTGCAGCACGCCTGGCCACGTCTTCAATATGCGGATTCAATCCACGATTTTCGTGCACTACGATAATACCTCCGAGCTTCTTTTTAGTATCCACCGGCTTCGACAATAACCCTTTAATGGAACCACCGCCTTTGGGGGAATCATAGTTGACGTATTCCGACTTTAGTCGGTTATCGTCTGCCTTTACTTGTATGGCAGTTTGGTAATCGGGCATCAGGAAACTTAGAAGGCCCGTTACCGTAACCGCTCCCACGGCATAGATAGAAAGCTTTTGCACAAAGTCTCGGCGGTTAAGCCGATCGTGGGCGTAATCATCATACAGATCAAAAACTTCTTGCCGAATGTCTTCCTTCTTTATTATGTGCTCGCTCATATTGCAAATATTTGTTTCTAAAAATAATGAATTGCCTGTAAGATTACTTGCCAGAAAGGAGTACTACCCCGATATGTCGGTGGGCAAAAATTTCGGTTGAGCTAATTCTCAAGAATATCCAACAACTTAAAACAAGCAGTACAGCACCTATTCAGTATTACCAATGGTCTAAATAAAAACAACAATGCCCCCAGTTACGAAGGCATGTTGTTAACTAAATAGAAAATTATTTCACTTCAGCATACAGCTGGTTAAATAAGAATTTAAAAGTGCGGTGCGTTTGCGCACGAAAGGTTATCTCTGGTCCAAATGCATACAGCTTTCCTTTACCCACCGGTGCAGAAAACGCAGTTACGCCTCCGCGCAAATATTCTTGTCCCCAGGCCCAGCCACTGCGCAAGGGTTTGTCTGATGCAAACCACAACAATGGTATTACTTCTCCTTTGGCAATTGCATCGGGTGCTACACTAAAAACAGGACTGTTATCAAAATACACATCTGCTTCAGATCCAATACCCGAACTGGCTTTCTGTGTAGAGTCTACCTGAACACGCAGTATGCTTCCGGGTATATAATATTTCTCCCGTGGCAAGTTTACTTCTTTCCCATTCTGCATTTCAACCAAAGCATTGCGCACTGGTAATTTTAAATGATAGGCAAGGTTGGTGCTCGATCCGACGGTTATAATACTTCCGCCTGCGTCCATAAATTGTTTTAACTGTGGAATAGATGTGTCAGCAGTTATCCGGCCAATCATATGCTTAAACTCTGCTGGAATTGTTTCCGGTTTAAAAGAAGTATCACGTGGTGTACTCCTCCCTGTTGCCGATGGTATCGCTCCACCCACAAAAACAATCACATCATATTTGTCGCGCAGGTTGCCGGCATTTATTTCATTCGCATATACTACGGTAAATGGATAATGAAATTGCTCCAATATCCAACGCGTCCATCCTGATGGCATGGAGCCTCCGTAGGTATCCCATAAAGCAATCCGCTGTGGAGTAACCTTTACCAAATCACCCGGACGCTTCGAAAGGCTACTTACATTTACGCCCCAATTTGCTGCTGCATTGTTAATGATGCCCGTTGTTTTACCACCTGCCGGTATAAAGAATGAGCCGGGCGCTACTGCCGGATTCATTCCTGTGGTATTGTTGATGCGATACACTTCAGCGCCAGCTTGCAGCAAATCATTCACTAGTATAAATGCATTGTTGATTCGTGAATCCAACACATACCCTGCACCGGCTTTAGCAATGGGAACGGTACTGGTTGGCTTTTGCAAGTCACCATATTTGACCACTTCAAAAGGACCATCAAACGCATTCAACACACGTTCAAATTGAAAACCCATGGAATAGGCAGGTGTCCAACCTGCCGCGTCGTATGGGGCAATGGGCGGGCCTCCGGGATATTGAAAATCGTTGGGATGATCCTGCGGCTCAAACATGTCCAGCACATGTGGACGGAACGCCTGGTTGGTCTTTACAACATACGATCCTGCTGGATATTTTTTCCCTTCTACACTAAAATCAGCTTTGGCCTTATGAATCTTTATACCTGAATACAAGAGTGCATTGACAAATTTTACGGCCGTTGGAAAGTCAGCTTGGTTGGCTGAAATAATATACCCACGCGGATCACGCAATGCAGTGTCTTTAAAAACAGTATTGAAATGCTTTGAGGGAATTGTTGAAGGCCTTGCATCGGCGGCACTAGTCGAATCTCCTTTACCCGGACGTTGATCTTTTTTATACGCAGCATATACATCTTCAATTTTCCTCGGCGATAACGACCAGTTGTCCTTGCCTCCTGCAATAATTGAGTTCTTGCCCATCTTGTAAATATTGAAAAGCAGATGCTCCCTGTTGCGGGCCGCATGATCCAATACTGCATAATTGAGGGAAACGGAATAATCGATCGATTGTTTGTACAGCCAACGCTGCGGCGTAACCGGGAAAGGAGTAGCCGTATTGGGAATAAGCCGTTGAGGAACGAGCGGAACAGTAGCCGGTGTAGGGCTGCCAATAATTTCAGTCAGCAAACCGATGATGTTGTGGAAGTAAGCCGTAGTGCGCAGGCCGCCATTCCACCAGGTAGAAAACACCGACCCGGTCCGCGAGGTATAGCCAGGCTTGCCTTCTACATTCAACCGATTATTCATGGCTGCTCCTACGCCATCAAGGCTCGACATCAAAATAGGATCATACACAAAATTGAACGGATCGCGATAAGGGGGACCAGCTACCACCGAACCGGCAGGACCCGCCTGGTGATGATTGTACATTATCTGTGGCATCCACTCGATGTATAGCTGCTTACTCATGTTCTGGCTTTCCTTCATGTTGTTCATGTAGAAATCGCGGTTATTATCATGTCCAATGTACTTCTGGTATAGCCTGGGCAATTGCGCCAGCGACCGTTTCAACGTATCAGTATTGCGCAAGTACCAATTGGATTGTAGTTCTTGTCCGTCTGGATTGGCATGTACAAACAGGATGATCGTCTCATCCAGAATCTTCATTGTTTCATCATCTTTCTTACTTACAAATTGCCAGATTGTTTCAATGAGTTGATGCGCTCCTACAGTCTCATTTGCATGCAGTCCCCCATCAATCCAAACAACCGCACGTCCTTCGCGGGCCAATGCATGTGCCTGTTCATCGGTCATACCTTCTGCGCGGGCAAGTTGTTGTGAAATTTCTTTGTATTTGTCCAGGTTTCGGATGTTCTCCGGCGAAGAAACAATGATCATGTATTGCGTTCTGCCTTCTTCCGTTTTTCCAATGTCTACCAACTTTACCCTATTTGAAGCACTGAGCTTTTTAAAATAAGCTTCAGCCTCTGTATAGTTTGCCAGTCGGTAATTATCGCCAATGTTAAAGCCAAAATGTTCTTTAGGTGAAGGAACATTCTGCGCATCGATACGTACAAAACAGAAAAGAAAAAGTGTAAAAGTCAGCAGGCGTAAACGTGTCATTTAATTGAATAATTTAAGATGATATAGTCGGTTACTGGTACCGGAAAGTTCTTTGGTAAATGTAAGTAATGGCCTAAATAAATCTTGGCCTATACCAACATTTACTTTCCACGGGCGTGGCACATTTGTAAAAAATAAAACAACATGAAAAAGAAAAAAATTGTAAGCACGCTATCGGTCATCCTTGTCCTTTTCTCTGCCTTCTCAATCCTAATGGTAAGCATCATGGCAATGATAAGTCCACAAGAAGTAATGGCTCTTGTACAGGTGCCCTTACCCAACAATGATGCGCTCAGTTCTATACGCGGTGTGTATGGCGGCGTTGGGTTAACTATTACTTTTACGCTGGTGTACCTCGCTATTAAAGAGGTACAAAAAGGACTAGCTTTTACTGCTATTCTTTGGGGATCTTATGCAGTCTCAAGAATTATCACATTACTGGTTGACGGACCATTAGGCGCTTTTGGAACGCAATGGCTTACCATTGAGAGCTCGCTGTTTGTTGTAGCGATGGTACTTCTGTTGATTACACCACAAAAAAAGTTGGCAGTAAGCGCATAAGCTTAGAGATTGATGAGTTAGCCTGATTTTGTGTCCGGCCTGATTTCTACTTACGGAAATGGCCGGGCTTTTTTGCCGTGTAATGAAGGGGCCAATTGAATACCTGGAGAATGGAGAAAGAAATGATTTTCAAAAATAAATAGTAGTGTCATAAACTCATCCACTTATCCAAATGCTTGGAATCCCAAACAAACGCCATCAGTGATGCAAAAGATAATAGCAGCCTTGTAATGATAAAATTGATCATAATACCGATTGTGGAATTATCGTATTCAATAAATAGGCCAGTGCATATAGTATCACCGCCGGAGCGGTCAAATGTTCATATCCCCATCATTATCAGCATCTAAATCTAAAGAAGTCGACTGACTAAAAACAAAAGTTGCACAATAAAATTTTAGCGGAACGCGATGAGCAAAAGCTAGGTCGCTTTTGTTTCTTCAAAATAATAAGGGTAGTGATTACTGCACCGCGGGTTGAAGGCGGATGAACATTGAGGGCACTGATGATTACTTTGCAAATACTGCTGAATGGTCATTTCGTGTTTGCACACCCCACACAGAACCACTTCCATATCAAACTCATCTTTTGCCCAAACCTGGTGAGCGTGCCCTGCTTCTTCTTCATGGCAAAAGAAACAGGGGTAATATTCATTACAGCATTTAAACTTTATTGCAATAATGTCTAGTGGAGAATGGTAATGCGTACACCGGGTGCATTCGTCAACTATTTTTCCTTTAACCAGTATCTTGTCTTTCATCATTTAGTCATTCAGCCCTTTACCCTCAAGTATTGCTGGGATACATTTATCTATGCGGGCTGTGCGGGTTTTAGTTTGTTTAGGGGCAGAGAAAAATAAATTATAGCCTCGTTGCCGCCCCGGAGTTAACAACTCAAAAGCAACCTTCAACGCCTTGTTTGCCGCTAGTTTCTCTGTAAATTCCTGCGGAAAGACTGACTCCGACCCGCTTTTCATGTCCACTTTCATTCCCCGCTTCTCAACTTCTATTGCTTCAAACACATACGCCTTTAAGGTAGGCGTAAGCTCAGCTACTTCCTTTAAACCTGTAAATCGAACCTGGCGCGCAGCCTGCACATTTTCCGTTTGTTGCACCAATATTCCGGCTGCCTCCTGCAGCAGAGCGCCTTTAAAAAATAACAGTGCGCAGTACTCCTTAAAAACGTGGATGAGTACAATGTTGGTTTCGTTTTTCTTTCCAGCCAGGTCAATTGGATAGGTATAGCAAGGCACACCCCATTTCAATTGTTCATTTAAACCGCAGCCAAGTAATACATTTCTCAGTTGCCTGATTTCCTGCTGCCAGCGAGTGTTTTTCGTAAAATAGAAATCAACCTTTGGATTCATGGTGCTTGAAGGTTAGTGCGTGTAGATGAGCAAACAAATCAGCGTTGTGGCCAGCGAGAAAAAATTATTGACGGTGATAAACGACCAATCCATCCATTGGCGCCTTCATTACTTTGCCCAGTTCCAGTTCGTACGTGTTGCAGAGGTCTTGCAGAATATCTTTAAAACCGAACGCAACACTGCCGATAAAATGGATAGGTAATGTCCAACTCTCCCGGTATTTATACAGGTGATTAAAGAAGAAGTCATTGAGCCCATCTTCCAATATGTTTTCAATCATATAGTGGCCACGGTTTTCAGCAAGAAAAATAGCGAAGCCCGCCAGGTAACGATTGGCAAGTGGCTTACGGTAAACGTTTTCCAATATCTCTTTGCTATTGGTTTCAAACCTTGCATCAAAGCGCGAACGCAAATCTTCATCAAACGTGTTATACAGGTAGTACTGAATTACCTTTTTACCAAGGTATGCGCCGCTTCCTTCATCGCCCAATATGTAACCAATGCCCGGACTGTTCTTTACTATTTTCTTACCGTTGAAATAACAGGAGTTAGAGCCCGTTCCCAATATGCAGGCGATGCCTTTGGTAGTGCCGCACAAGGCACGGGCGGCAGCTAACAAGTCGGTATTCAGGGTAAGTGTCGCGCCTTTAAAAACCTTTTTTAATGCCTGCTTTACTACCACCACATTGTCTGCATTGCTTAAGCCCGTGCCGTAAAAATGAACTTCATCTACGGAAATATTCTTCAGCTTACTGAGCACTTGTGTGGTTACCAATTCGGCTACCTGTTCAGTCGTCATGAAGTAAGGGCTTACCCCAGGCGTGATAATGGTTTTCTTTTTACCATTGTTCAACAGTACCCACTCACATTTGGTGGCACCGCTGTCGGCTATCAATTGTATTGACATAATTAGTTAGTTTACCTGGTTTGCTGCCGAAATGTTGTATTCCGAAATGAATGCTACTGCTTTCACCATGTCGTCGTGCATCACTCTATCCCGATCATTGAAAGTAACAACCTGCCTAAAGTCTTCAAGCAGCTTTTCAATAATGGGCGACGAGCGCATGGGTCGTCTAAATTCCAATGCTTGTGCAGCAGTCAGTAGTTCAATGGCAAGAACTTTCTCTACGTTGTTTACCACGCGTAAACATTTAGTAGCGCCGTTTGCGCCCATACTTACATGATCTTCCTGGTTGTTGCTGCTACTAATGCTGTCTACACTCGATGGTGTACAAAGCTGCTTGTTTTCGCTAACAATACCTGCCGCTGTGTATTGCGGAATCATAAAGCCGGAATGTAGTCCTGGGTTTTTAACCAGGAACATTGGCAATTCTCTCTGTCCACTTATAAGTTGGTACGTTCTACGTTCCGATATATTCGCCAACTCACTCATCGCAATACTTAAAAAATCGAGCGCTAAGGCTAGTGGTTGTCCATGAAAATTTCCTCCACTCACAATCAAGTCTTCTTCAGGAAAAAGGTTGGGGTTATCTGTAACAGAGTTTACTTCTTTTAGAAAAACATTTAAAACATATTCAAAAGTGTCGGCGGTAGCACCGTGCACTTGTGGAATGCAACGGAAGGAATATGGATCTTGTACGGCTGTCTTTTTTGCTTTTGCAATAGGACTGTCCAAAAGGTATTGCAATACGGTAGCAGCAGTTTCCACCTGGCCTGCGTGGCTTCTTATTTTATGAATATGCGGATCGAGCGGTTCTATGTTGCAGTCGAATGCATCCATGCTCATAGCGGCAACCAGGTTCGCCATCTTAATCAGTTGCTCACATTTCTTTAGGCTGTATAATCCATAAGCACTCATAAACTGAGTACCATTTATTAAAGCCAACCCTTCTTTACTATGCAATTCTAAAGGCTGCCATTGCAATGCCTGCAATACTTCATTAGCAATTTTCTTTTCACCATTGTACCACACCTCGCCAAGGCCAATAAGCGGCAAACTAAGATGGCTTAATGGTGCCAAATCGCCGCTGGCTCCCAACGAGCCTTGGGTGTAGATTACCGGTAAAACTCCCTGGTTGTACATCTCCATCAATCGCTTCACCGTTTCTATGTGAATACCGCTATGCCCATAGCTCAAAGATTTTATTTTAAGCATCAGCATTAGCTTCACCACATCGAGAGGCACTTCTTCTCCCATGCCACAAGCGTGACTCACCAACAGGTTGTATTGTAACTCCTTTACCTGACTTTTATCAATCTGTACATTTTGCAAATACCCGAAACCGGTATTGATGCCGTAAATCAGCTCTGTCGTATCCTCCAGTTTTTCGTCGAGAAACTGCCTGCAATGGAGAATACGTTGGTGCGCATCAAAAGTGATGGAAACAAATTGGTCGAAATCTAACAGGTTTTTTATTTGCTGGAAATGAAGCGTTTTTCTATCGAGAGGCAAGTAATTATAACTCATATGAAATTTTAAAACATCAGCGGGCAAAGTAAAACATTTTGTGGATTTGGGGAATTTTAGAACATTTCGCGGTTACTCATTTTTACCTGAAAACCAACACGCAACCGTTGATCGAAAAAAATCATATTTGCTGGCACAAAAATTATAGAAATTGTCAGACAAACATCAATATGATTACGCCGCAGCCAGACGCTTTCAACTTACTAAACCGCATTGAAGTTCTAGATGAAAAAATAAAATACGCTGAAAAGCAATACCATACTGCAAGTTCAGAGGGTAAAGCGGAATTTTTTATCAAAACACTTCAGCACCGATTGAATAGCCTCAAGAAAGAAAAATCTTTGTTTCATCAGCCAATGCAAAAGCTAAAACCCTTCGCCACTTATCGGAGTTATTTATATAATAAAATTGAAAACATGAGTGAGTACAATAGCTCAGGTTTTTAATTAATTAATATATATTTCTTTGTCAGTTGCTATTAATACTACCAGGTAACTATGTTTAAAACAGATGACTATTGCAAGCTGCAAAAAAGTTATTTATTTAATTTTCGGCAAAGAAAAACAGTTGGTCACCACCCCGAAAAAGAAAGACGTTTTTTCACTTGGTTTTGAATTGTTGCCGGCGTATACGCAATGCATTCTCGATCATCAACTTTGGCTTTAATTACGGAGGTTCGGTGTTTACTATTATAATTCCATCTACTTAATTAATATTTCCTATCCAAACTAAACAAGTTTTAAAATGATCGGGGTACTTAATTTTGGTTCGTTGGTTGCTTCTGCCTGTAACTTTCAAAATACATTTGAATAACATATTTCTACCGACTGCTCCAAATCATATCTACAGTTGATTACACTTTATTTCTACTGATTAAAATAAAGAGCAAAAAAAAATCATGCGCGAAGCATGATTTTTTTTTTGAACTACTTGAATACGAATATTAAGAAACACCAAAAGGTGCAACCAATGCCAGTACTTCAGCGGCCGTTAGTGGTTCATCAAAAGCCTCTGCAGCTGCAGTTGCTGAAATAGGAAAACCATTAATACCTGTAATTGTAACACCAGCTTGTACTACGGTGTTCTCAGGAGTTGCACCACCATAATTACCATTTACAGCAGCTATTCCTGTATCATTTCCACCTGCTATCCATGGCTTGTTTGTAGGAGCCTGGCCGCTTACACGACGCATATACCTGATTTTTGCAGCGTGTCTCGCCTCTACCGCATGTATTCCCAAAGCAGCTGTTAAATAAACCTTTTGTCCCAAAAGCTCACCAGCTCTACCCTTGTAAGCTCGCACACCTGTATCTTCAAGCACTTGGGCTACTGCAAGGAAAGTAGCATATGAAGTAAACACCGTAGGAAAAGTTCCCATAGCCGTAAAATCGTAAGCAGCTTTTTCAGCTACAGGCGTAGCACCGGCAGCAGATATAACTGTCTTTAAAAAATTAACGTGCTTTAATTCGCTATCACGGATCATATCAATGGCCGCCCTGTCTGCACCTGCAGGAATAGGCGCCAATACTGATCCACGCTCATAAAATCTATATTCAAAGTGCTCTAATGTAAGGGCATACTGCAGAACATTGATCACACCAGCAGGTACTGTTTGACCGTAAGCCTTGTTAAACATAGAACCCAAAGCTAAGGGCATAGCACCGATGGCTACTTTAGAGCCAATGTTGAAAAATTCCTTCATAGCCTTTCTGCGAGGACTAAGGCGCTCGTAAATGTCTCCATCTACTTTTTCTATTTCTTCTAAAATGTTTACAATTTTCATATAATTTGATTTTAACCGGTTGGTAAATTGCTTGCGTTGATTTTCGTTTTAATGTAAGGTCCTGCTATAGCTAATACCTCTGCTGGTGTCCGCGACAGGTTTACCGAATTACTATCAACAGAATCTCCTAAGAAAGTATTGGCGGAAATAAGCTCACGAAGAATAGCAGCATGGCGGGCTTCCACCGAAACTATTTTGCCTGCCAACAACAAATAATTTGCATCCTTCAATAGATATCCAGCTCCATCGTATGCAGTAACGCCTAAGTCTTCAAATGCTTTAGCGGTTCCCAGCACACTATCCCTGCTCGCAAAATTGATGGTTGAAAAATCTACCTCTAAACCTGGAATGGCGTTTGAACCCAAGGCATTCTTAAAAAATTCTCGGTGCGCTATTTCATGGTCACGGATGTCGGTCAAGAAATTTCCTTCAGTTCCAGTCATTCCAGAGAAAGGTGTAGCCATTACCTGAACATAAAACGCCGCCTCCAATTGCTCAAGCGCGTAAGCGTAGTTTAAAATACCGATATCGCCACTTCCAAGATCTACACCTTGAGTGTCGTTTTTCTTTTTACATGCGGCACCTACTAACACTAAACCGGACGCAGCACCTGCATAGCTCAAAAACTTGCGGCGCGATACTGAAGGCAAACCGCTTTTCTCAGCCAGTGGTTTTGCCAACAAATCTTTACTGTTTGTCATAAAACGAATTTTTTGTGAATGATGATTTTTCTTAAGAGCAACTCTTCTTTTGCAGGTACGAAGAATGGGGAAAACTGGTTTTATTTTTTTAATTTATTTTTAATGGCAAGGATTACATTTTTTTAACGGCAATGGTGCCGCACACTAATTCGTGTTGCAATCATCTAATCATTAATCCATTACCACGGCAAAGTATTCGAAGGCTGCTTTGGAAAAAGTAGAAGAAACAATTTATGAATTAAAAGAGGGCACCCTTACAATGGGCCCTTTCCAAAAAGTAGCATCGGGAAAGCAGGCTTTTACAATTGGTTTGAGCGAAGCAAGGAACGAGGGAAAGGAAGTGCAAAAGGCATCGTTCAAAAAAGATGTACCGAAAAAAACAGCGAAGAAGTCCAGCAGCAAAAGCAGCATTTTCAAAAACAGCGAGGAAGAAATCTTCATCTTAGTTCGCATAAGCATCCACCCCAATTTTTATATATTCAGCCTTTACCCAATGCTGTAACACGAAAAAGCCCGCAACCTGCCTTGGCAGTTTACGGGCAATTGTAACATTAAAGCACACGACGTTTTAATCTTCTTCTTGAATAAACACGCCGGCTTCATCGAATTCTGCTTCCAATTTTTTATCGTTCATTTTAAACTCAGCTTCGTACACCATTTTTCCATCACTCTTTTCCGTCTTCCATTCCACATCAGCTGCGCCTGGATATTTAGCACTGAAAGCCTGTACTACGGCTGCCGGAACTTGGGAGGCAGCTAACTTTTTATCGCCTGAGCAAAAGGTGAACAGACTAACCAGCACGATAGCCAAAATGCCAAGAATTGACTTTTTCATTTTTTTTAGTTTTAGTTAAAGAATAGAAAGGTAAACATGTTTGCCCTCAGCGATTAAAACATAATTATCGTTCCACCAATTGGTGCCGTGTTTTTTGTTTTGTGTAAAAAAGATATTTTGCAGCTATGGATGAAAAAAACACTGCACTCATTACCAACGATGCTGTTGTATTAGGAATGCTGCTGGCTACTTTAGCCGCCGTCTTTTACACATCGAAACTTAAATCGTTTACGAAGTTTTACAGCATCGTACCAAGCATACTATTGTGTTACTTCATTCCTGCATTGCTCAATACTTTCCATGTAATTGATGGAACTAAGTCAGGGCTATACACCATTGCATCTCGTTACTTTTTGCCCGCCAGTTTAGTATTGCTCACTTTAGGAATTGACATACCCGCCCTGCGCCGCCTTGGTGGCAAAGCACTGATTATGTTTTGCGCTTCCAGCATAGGTGTAATGATTGGAGGGCCCATTGCACTATTCATTTGGGGTTCATTTTCACCTTCAGTATTGGTTTATGGGGACGAAGAAATATGGCGCGGCCTGGCAACTATAGCTGGAAGTTGGATTGGAGGTGGCGCTAACCAGGCGGCAATGTTGGAAGTATTTGGAGCCAGCAAACCGCTGTTTGGACAAATGGTGGTAGTAGATGTAATGGTTAGCTATCTGTGGATGGCTGTGTTATTGTTTGCTGCCCAACAAAATTTACGCATCAATAAATGGCTGCGTGCAGATGCCAGCGCCATCACCCGGTTAGAAGGCCGTATGGAAGCAATACATCTTGAAAACAAAATAGATGAAAGGGGAACGCGTGAATGGATCATACTATTAGGGGTTGCTTTTGGACTTACTGCTATCTCCCATTTTTTGGCGGATATTATTGCTCCATGGTTCACTACTCATTACCCCGGCTCGTCACGGTTTTCATTAACCAGTGGCTTCTTTTGGCTGGTGATCATTGCTACCACTTTGGGCCTCACCGTGTCGTTTACCAAACTGCGCAAGCTAGAGGCCATTGGTGCCTCGGATATGGGCTCAGTGTTTTTGTATTTTTTAATAGCCACTATTGGCATGCAGATGGATCTCAAATCGCTATTGGATACACCGCAACTTTTACTCATAGGCTTCACCTGGATCAGCATTCACATCATCATATTATTGGTGGTGGCACGCATTGTTCGTGCTCCCTTCTTTTTTGTGGCTGTATGCAGCCAGGCAAATATTGGCGGCCCGGTTTCCGCGCCGGTTGTAGCAGCGGCATTCAATAAATACCTGGCTCCTGTTGGCGTTCTACTGGCTATTCTTGGATATGCGGTCGGAACCTACGGCGCATACATTTGTGGTTTGATTATGCAGTATGTGACGGAGGTTTTGGGGTAGTTTGGGGTTTGAAGTTTGAGGTTTGAGGTTTGAAGTTTGAGGTTTGAAGTTTGAGGTTTGAAGTTGCTCCGCGTTACTGTCTCCCTGAGCCTGTCGAGGGGCTTACTTGCTTTAATGTTTCGAATTTGAGGTTTGAAGTTGCTCCGCTATTCGTCATCGCGAGGAACAAAGCGATCCCATTCGCTATAATGTCTCGTGTTTTAGGTTTGAAGTTTGAAGTTGCTCCGCATTGCTGTCACCAGGCACTTGTGAAAGGGGGCTTACCCGCTTCGATTTTTTGACTTTTGACTTTTGAATTTTGACTTAACATCAATTCCCGCTTCATTCCACACGCAATATCTTTTCCATCTTTCTTCCTTTTGCTAATTCATCGACCAATTTGTCCAGGTACCTGACCTGTTGAGTTAATGGGTCTTCAATCTCTTCCACCCGATAGCCACATATTACACCGGTAATTAGGTGGGCATTTGGATGTAGTGAAGCTTGCTGAAAAAAAGTTTGAAATGTAACCTTGCTGTCGATCAACCCCTGCAACTTTTGGTCGTCGAAGCCGGTTAGCCAGGTTATTACCTGGAGTAGTTCTTCTTTCGTTCTCCCTTTCTTTTCCACCTTCGTTACATACAAAGGATAAACGGAGGCAAATATCATTTTAGCAATACGTTCATTGCTTGCAGCGGATGTGTTCATATCAAAAATGTATTTACCTAAATTGTTTTGGTTTTTGATTTTGGTCAGCAAGGTCTACTATTTCGTTTATTCGCTTTTGCCTGGTCTCTGCGCGTTTGGCAAGAATAAGCCACTGCAAAATATTGCGCTTATCAGACCTGCTTAAACCTGAGAAATATGCTTCGGCATTAGGCTTTTTACTGAGCTCGTATTCAAGATCAGCTGGAACAATCAATGCTTCTGCATCATCTAAAATATTCCAGGTGCCATTTTGTTTTGCTTTGGCGATGCTGTCAAAGCCGGCTTCGGACATCAGGCGTTCCATAACCAGTCGTTCAATTTTTTCTTTGTTCACCTTTGACCAGACACTATTTACTTTCCTGCGGGTAAAAAACTGCCTAAACTTCTCGTCGTCTATGGGCTTTGTCTTACTATCAATCCACCCGAAACACAGTGCTTCATCTACCGCATCGCTGTAAGCTATAGTCGGTTTACCTGAACTTTTCTTGTAATAAACCAACCATACGGATTGCTTTTCCTGGTGATTGTTCTGCAACCATACACGCCACGCTTTCCTACTTTGTGGGCAGAACATTTCCACATCGTTCACTACTTCATTTGTTTGTTTTTGCATGATCCCAAAATTGACGGTTGAGTCTAAAATACTCAACGTTCGCAAAAATTGCATAGAAACCCCACACCACCCGCGGAAGAAAAAAAGCCCAGGCAAGATGGTCTTCCTGGTATAAAAGGAATAGAAAAATCCAACCAACAGGCAACTCAACAAAGAATGCCCAGAGAGATAAGTCGCACCGCTTGTACTGAAAAAAAAGTCGTGACCAGATACCACTTAAAGCGGCTGAAAGAAAGTACAAAAGACCAGAGGTGAGCAAAGCTGTTTTGTTGTCATTCGTAACCACGAAAAAAAGCCCAATTGCTTCCAGCAGGTAGAACAAAGGAAAAATAATGATGAATACAATATCAGGAAAAGCAAACGCAGGTCGCTCCAGATTTTTATACCATTCTTGTTCATATGCCTTATAGGAAACACCCAAAACTGCTGGTAATAAAAAACTCACTAACAAGCAAATTATAAACGTGAGGATAGGGTTCATTGAATTATAGTTTGATGATTAGAATCAAAAAGATAATAAACAAGTTTGTCGCATGCAATACCAGCAGCTGCATGCTACCCATTCGAGATAAGCCAATACATACCGGGCATTGTGAACACCTGCAAATCAGGCAGATTTTTCATTGTTCCAGCACTAACTTTCATCTTCTTTCTTCCTCACTTTCTACCTAAATTGCCGACCTAAACGCACGCTATGCAAAAGATACATTGGAACGATGTCAAAGCCGAACAGGTTAACCCCAAAATGAAAAGGCAATTCATTCACGGAGAAAAAATCATGATTGCAAAAATGGAATTTGAAGATGGCTTTACGGTGCCCTGGCATTCACACGAAAACGAGCAAGTAACTGAAGTATACGAAGGCATTCTGCGGTTTTGGTTTGATGATGATGACGTCAACCATATTGATATTTTACCCGGTGAGATTATTGTTATACCCGGCAATCGTCGACACAAAGCACTGATGATTGGTAAGGTGGTAGAGACCGACACGTTTGCACCACCACGCCAGGATTGGATTGATGGTTCGGATGCCTACCTGCGTAAATAATAGACTTCATTAGTAATGTCTACCGCATCACTACTTTGTTTTAAATGCGGCAGCCGCCAAATAAATTGGTTTACATCTGGCATTATAAAAACAAACAACAATGGATTTAAGACTAAAAGATAAGGTGGCACTTGTACTTGCATCCAGCAAAGGATTAGGGAAAGCCGTTGCTTGGGAACTGGCAAAAGAAGGAGCAAAAGTGATCATCTGTGGCACGGACGAAACAGCCCTGGCAACAACTAAAATGGAAATTGAAGCGATTGCTGCAAATCATGTGGCGTCATTTATTTGCGATCTTACGGATGAACGCCAACGTAAAAACCTGGTAGACTTTAGTGTGCAAACATTTGGAACGATAGACATCCTTGTCACGAATACCGGCGGTCCCGCTGCCGGACCATTTGAGCAATTTGATTTAGACGATTGGAAGCATTTATACAACCTGCTTTTTCTAAGTGCAGTTGATATTATTCAGCAGGTATTACCCGCCATGAAGGCTAAGAAATTTGGGCGCATTCTTACCATTACCTCGGTTGCGGTAAAACAACCTGCTGATAATTTAATTTCCTCCAACGCAGTACGAACCAGTTTGGTTGGGCTGGTTAAAAGCTTATCGAACGAAGTAGCTGCCTTTGGCATCACGGTAAATAACATTTTACCCGGCTATACCAGCACCAACCGGCTGGAGCACCTGGTACAAATGAACCCGAAAGTGAACGAAGTAAAAGAAACCATTCCCATGAAACGCTTTGGCACACCGGGTGAATTTGCCGCAGCCGCAGCGTTTCTGGTAAGTGAACGAGCCAGTTATATCACGGGTCAATCACTAGCAGTAGATGGTGGTTGGATAAAGGCGAGCTAAGTGATGTAATGGTCCACTATTTGCTTAGCAACTCTTCTTGTTGTTGACAAAGCTTTATAAAGTATTGCGCGGTGAGCATCGTCTCTTTGAGGCTATAAGGTTTTATAATAAAATCGTGCGCACCTAACGCCATACACTTATCTTTTTCCAGCTTGTTAATAGAGGTTGAATAAATTACCACGGGTATGTTTTTGATGCGTGTTTCCCGCTTTAATACCTGCAATGTTTGCGTGCCGTTCATGCGGGGCATATTCAAATCTAAAACAATGATACTTGGTAAGGGAGCAGCATTGCGTAAATAATTAATCGCATCAATGCCGTTATGAATGTGTACAATGAGCGTACCCATTTCTGCCAACGCGTCCTGCATAATCATGATGTCTTCAGCATCATCATCAATCATCAATATCATGGGGCACCTATATTACGTTAATGTAAAGGCAAGGTTATAATAAATGTAGATCCAACACCCGGTTCGCTTACAGCTCGTATAGATCCATTGTGCAATTGCACAATTTTTCTACAGATGGCCAGTCCAAGCCCCGTGCCTTTGTAAGTTCCCTTATCGTGCAAGCGTTGAAACAATGTAAATACCTTCTCCATATATTTTTCTTCAAAACCTATACCATTGTCAGCTACGCGAATGGTTACCTCCTGTTCATCTTGTGTGCTCGTAATATCAATGGCTGGGGGTATACTTGCCTTAGCATATTTCAATGAGTTGGAAATGATATTAAGAAATAACTGGCGCATCAAATTATAGTCGCCGTTAATCACTGGCAGCGCAGCAATAGTGAATATGCCTTCCTTCTCTTTTACGGTTACTTCCATGTCTTGAATCACATCGTTGCACAATACATTCAGATCTACATTTTGCATTTTCAATTGCTGGCTGTTTACCATTGAAAATGATAACAAGTCTTCAACCAGGTCGCGCATACGGTAGGAGGCACTGATCATATGCTGCAGGTATGTCATCCCTTTTTCATCCACGACGTCTGCGTATTTATTCACTAGATAATCGCTGTATAAAATGATTTTTCGAAGTGGCTCTTGCAGGTCGTGCGAAGCGATGAAAGCAAACTGCGACAGCTCTGTGTTGCTGCGGTTCAATTCTTCAATGCTCATCCTCATTCCCTCCTGCTTTTTGTGCAGTAACTGTTGTGCATCTTCCAGTTCCTTGTTTTCTTTTAATGTTTTTTCGACCAGCTTCTGCGCGTTAATGTTAACTAAGAAACCTATCCAATATAGCAGGATGTCTTTGTTTCCAATTACCGGCGAAAGCGAAATAAGGTGCCAGGCATAATTACCTAAAGCATCCTTTATACGCGCCTCCATAGTTACTGCATCGTTACCATGCGTAGGTGATTGGTTGAACAGAATAGAACAATTGGCAATATCCTCTGGGTGTATCACGTTTCGCCATTGCTCCGCATTTAGAACGTCTAAGGTGGTTCCGGTATAGGAAAGCATCCAATCGTTTGCGTACACAATTTTCCGTTGCATGTCCAACGAAAAAATAAGTATAGGTAGCGTGTTGGTAAGCGTCTTGAACTGATTCTCACTTTCCACCAATTTTTCGGTCACCTCCAGCAGTTGTTCGTTCTTTCTTTTTATCTCTTCGTACGGAGAGAATGGTGGTTCATGATTGAAATGACTTTTCCAACCTTCAATTTGCACCGCCGTAATTTTATTTGATGCCGCAATGTAAAAGTGCAGCTCAACAGAAAAATGATTGTCGGTGGAAATTATAAACTTGTCTGCCAGCTTTCGGGCATGATCGAACACAGCAGTGTTGTCAAATTTGTAAACGGGGTCTTCAATTTTTGCAACGATGTATTTGTCTTTAGCCACTTCGCTATCTACACACAAGTAAAGCCGGCTGGTTTTACTCCTTTCGATTGAAGCCCGCGAAACTTCGGAAACAGCTGTAGCAAAAGTGGTTTGGTTACTTAGTGTGAAGCCCGCCAGTTCAGCAAGCTTCATAGCCCTGCGATTAGCAAGCACCAGGTCCATTTCGTTCTGCAGGGTTATGCACGCAATTTCGATCATTTGCTATAAATTAATTTTGGCTGCCAGTACAGAGGCGTCATCGGAATTTCGTGTATGATCTTTATAAACAGCTGCAGACAACACAGAAAGATCTTTCATCAATATGCCTGGGTAGTTAGATAACTCCCACTTGGTTTTTATACCATCACTGCACATCACAAGGTGGTGTCCTTCTTCATATTGCAATCGTTGCGAGGTCATGCTGCGAGGCAGGTTGTGTCCTATAATACCGTTGTAACTACCATGCATTTTAGTGCCGGCATAGTTGGCAATTCTCGTCTGAATATTGCCTACACCACACATGTTCCATTCGCGCTTTTCAAAATCAAACACGACTACTGATGCCACCAATCCTCTTGTTTTTCGGACCGCGTCGTGCAAGTATTTTATAATTTCTACCGGATCATTTTCATGACAATATTTAAATCGGTGAATGGCTTCGCTTACTGCTTTGTTGGCCTCTGGTCCATGACCAAGTCCATCGCCCAACAAAATCTTTAAGTATTGTGCTGACGACTTATAGAAGTAGCCATCCCCACATAAAGTTTCTCCTTTCTTTGGTACCAATACCGCCTTTACTTCTGCTGCATGCTTTGGTTCAAACAATGGCAATGGCTCCTTGTAAATTCGGGAAAGCAACACGGTTCCAAAATCCTTTTGGGTGTACACCTCAAAAACATCCGACAGCCTGCTAATGGCGCCCAACCCGTGTCCCAAAGTGTTTTGCGTAGACACACCGTCCTGCATCATCTTTTTAATGTCAGCAATGCCCGGTCCGCAATCGGTACAAATAATCTCTAACCCCGGGTTATCTTTACTAGTAACATTTTTTACGAAGAGTGACCCTTCGCCTACGTATTTAAAAATATTGGAAAGCAGTTCAGCAATAATAATGTCTAACTGCCCTGCCCGCTCAGAAGAAAACCCCAGTGCTACACCAAAGGCGTGTATATCTTTCTTTACCAGGGCGAAATAACTCCTATCTGCTACGTGAAATAGTGTGTGTGCCTGATTATCCATTCTTCCACTTAATTATTGTAATGGTTGTTCCTTCTCCCACCTTACTTTTTATTTCAAATTCATTTACCAACCTTTTGGTTCCGGGTAAACCCAGGCCGAGGCTTTTGCCGGTACTAAAGCCATCTTTCATGGCCAAATGTATATCTGGTATACCTGGTCCTGTATCTTGAAATGAAAGCCGGATACCGTTGTCGCGTTGCCTGCTTACTACTTCAATTAACGTAGTTCCACCATTGGCATACTTCAACATATTTCGTACAAGTTCGCTGGCAGCCGTTATCAATTTAGTTTGATTTACCAGGCTCATGCCTATCTTAACCGCTGCTTCCTTTACGCGGTTTCGATAGGGCACCACGTCCTGTTCTCTTTCTATAACCATCCGGTCTTTACTTAGTACGATGTACATTTAATCCTCTTCATTTTCATCTTCTTCAAATAAGATCTTGTCTTTCAGCAGCTGCATACCACGCTCAACGTTTAATGCGGTGTGTACCCCTTTCAGCTCTAACCCTAACTCGATTAATGTAATGGCTACAGCGGGCTGCATTCCTACTACCACGGTTTCTGCATCGAGTATTTTAGACACGCTCCCAATGTTGCCAATGATGCGTCCCATGAATGAGTCTACTATTGACAATGCGGAAATGTCAATGAGTACACCACGTGCACCGGTCTTACTTACCATTTGTACCAGGTCGGCTTCCAGGTTTTGTGCCAGTCGATCGTACAGGTCTACTTGTATGGTAACTAACAAGTAGCTACCCATTTTTAAAATTGGAATTCTATCCATTTATACTACCGTTTTTGGGATTCGTTTTACTTCTAGTTTCAGCAGGGAAAAGGCATATTTAAGCGCACTGGCAAGGGAGGCCTTTGTAACAATGTTGGAAAGATCAATACCAAGGTGAACTACGGTTTGAGCAATCTCTGGGCGTATGCCACTGATAATGCATTCAGCACCCATGAGCCTGGTGGCACTTACGGTTTTAATAAGGTGTTGCGCAACCAAACTATCTACTGCAGGCACGCCTGAAATATCTAATATGGCAATCGTACTCCCGGTGTTTACAATTTCAACCAGCAGGTTTTCCATTACTACCTGCGTACGTGCGCTATCAAGTGTACCAATAATGGGCAAAGCCAATATGCCATCCCACACGCGGATTACGGGAGTAGATATTTCCGTTATTTCATCGGTCTGCCTTAAGATGACTTCTTCCCTACCCTTGATAAAAGTCTCGAAAGTGATGACAGAAAGATTATCCACCAGTTTACAGATGGTGACAGTAGCCTCTATCACGGCATCTGCATCGTTGGCATATTCCTTTTGCACTACTTCCAACATAGCGGTGCGAAGACTAAAGATGTAGTGTCCCGTTTCCTTTGGAGAGAAGCCTTGCCTTGCTCTCGTGATGGACATACCCGATAACGCTTCATACACCGGGTCGATATCTTCAGATTCGAAATCATCGATTCTCTCATCGTTTAGATTGTCGATAAGCGTATCAATGAATTCGCTTGACTGCTTGCGTAACTGGTCGTTGCTGATCAGGTCTTCACGCAGGCTGTCATCTTTCAACAGGTTATGCACCCATGCATCTAGTACCTGCTTCTTGCGCTTCTGTAATGTTCTTGTGAGCGATTGTTTCATTATTTACAATTGTGGTTGAATTAAGGGATGAATGTAGGCTGGTCAAAAAGTACCAAAGGATAGATTAGCAACCTCCATTGCGCAGCTTCTATAAAAATTATAGAAGCTTGGTTGCCTGGTGATAACAGGGTAGACTATTCGGAAAACGTTTACCTGTGGAATAAACCCTGGCATTTGTGTCACCATGAAATAAATTGTGGAAAATTGGCCAACATAAGCATAAAAAGTTCTACAGATAGCTCGCAATTAAAGCTAGCATGAAGAAATTGCAAAAATTTTGCCATGGCAGCCCCTACGTCAATTCAGCAGGCACAAGGTGCCTGCTGAATAACAAATTCTATACCTCTACTGCCGCGCTCTTATTGGAAATTTTGGCGAAGGCGCTTTCTTAGGTGGATTACTTTTCAGTTCATCTAAAACTATCTGTATTGCTTTTTCCAGTTGTGGATCGTGCCCATCAATTACTTGCGCAGGCCACTGCTCTACTTCTATATCTGGCGGTGTACCTACGTTTTCTATTCCATAACCCTTCTCATCAAAAAATGCGAGGTTGGGTGCTGTTACTTCGCCACCATCAATAAATTCAGGGTAGCCTAATATACCTACCAATCCACCCCATGTGGTTTTACCGACCAGGGTGCCCAGCTTTGCTTGCCTGAATAAATACGGAAGGTAATCTCCGCCGGAACCTGCGGTCTCATCAATCAACATCACCTTAGGACCTTGTATAGATGCTGTGGGTGCTTTTTGATCTTTACCATACCGATACTTCCAATAGGACTGAACAGGTCGCTTTAGCAAATCGATATAGTAATCGGCCAGCTGACCACCCCCGTTAAATCTTTCATCAATAATAATCCCTGACTTGTTTGCCTGCGGAAAAAAATAACGCTTGAAATATTCATGTCCCTGTGCGCCCGTATTGGGCACATACACATAAGCAACCTGGCCGTTGGTAGCCTCCGATACTTTGCGCATGTTACCCTCTACCCAATCGCGGTTACGCAATCCTACTTCGCTGGCTACCGGCACCACTTTCACCGTGCGGCTGTTTGCTCCTTCTGCCGAAGAAGCTACTGTAAGCGTGACGATCTTTTCTGCTGTGTTTTCGAAATAACTATAGAGATTTTTGTCTGCTGTTACTGTAGCCCCATTTACGGCCATGATGTAATCGCCCACCTGCACGTTTACGCCGGGTTCGGTAAGTGGTGATCGCAAATCAGGCGACCAATTCAAACCTCCGTAAATCTTTTTAATACGAAAGCGATTGCCTTTTGTTTCAAAATCGGCACCTAACAAGCCGCCGGGTACAAAGTCGGGTCTTGCACGCCGATCGCCGCTGGCGCCAAAGCGATGATGCCCTACAGACAATTCGCTAAACATCCACTGCATAATGCGGTATAGATCGTCGGTGCTGGCTATGTCGGGCAACAATGCTTCGTATTTTTTCTTCATTGCTATCCAGTTTACACCATGCATGTTTGGATCGTAGAAATAATCGCGGTTTACGCGCCATGCCTCATTAAATATGTTAGGCCATTCTTCTTTAGGTGTAATTTTTAATTGCAGCGATGCTGTGTTGATCATTGCATCGGCACCAGGCTTTTGGCCTGTTGAAACAGTCCCCCATTTACCCTTGTTCACAAAAACCATCTTCTCTCCTTTAGCAGCAATTCGATAACCCTCTGCAGGCATGATGGGTTCTTCTTTGCGTTTCTTCAAACTGTAAAGGTGTAGCATAGTAGGACTGGCATTATGCGGCGACTCAGATAAATAGAACAGCTCTCCCTCTTTTACCACCGATAACGATTTGTACCGTCCTTTTGCTACTGGTAATGGCACGATCCGGTTTTGTATTCCTTCCCAGTCAATTTTAAGTTTAGTGGTATTGGAGTCTGCTTTATAAGGTGCTTTACTGCTGGCCGTATCTTTCACTTCCTCGGTTTCATTTTCTTTAGAAAAAGGTGAAGGAACTTGTTTTTGAAGTGTGACCAGGTAAATGGAGTTGGTTGATTCCATGTCGTTGCTTGACAAATCGAACCAGTTGACTACAGGGCCTGCGTCGGTACTGGCAAGCACGTATAGATATTTTCCTGAAGGATCGAAGGTCGGTTCGGTTACGTTTGATAAAGCATCCGTAACCGGGTAAGATTTACCATCGGCAAATGAATACAGCCAGGCACGTTCGAAGTTGGTTTGGGTAATAGTGGTGTATGCAATATGGCTTGCATCGTGCGACCAGCTACCAAACAAATCTCTAAACGGACCAGGAATATAATGTTCATCCTCTGCTATTTTAGTTACACTACTACCGGCAACATCTGCAACGTATAGGCTACGGCCGTTGTCAACAAAAGCGAGCTTCTTGCTATCGGGCGACCAATGCAAATTTGCATAGAAGCCTGAACCATTAAGCTTAATCACTTTAGTATCCCCGGTGCCATCCTGGTTTTTTATGTGCAATGCGTATTCGCCGGAGGCATCACTAAAGTATGCAATGGACCGGGCATTGGGCGACCATGCTGGTTCTTTTTCATGTACGCCGGACGTGCTGGTCAAATTAAACAGATCTCCTTTTTGAGAGGGCAACGTAACAACGTCGCCGCGATAGTCCATTAATAACCTTGCACCTGAAGGAGAGATATCGACGCTGCGGATGTACTGATCTCCTTTTACAAAACGAGATCGATGATCGAGCAAATCAGCAGCAATGCCAACCTTTAATTTGGAGGTATTATTTGTTGCAGTGTTCAACACATGCAGGTAGCCTGCCTGCGAAAAAATAATTTGGTCAGCCGTACCTTCTAAACTGGAGACAGGAAAATCGTTGAACTTGGTTATCGTTGCAACTGCCTTGGTCGCAGGATCATAACTGTAAATATTGAACTCTCCATCACGATCGCTGCGGAAGTAGACTTTATTGCCTTTCCACAAAGGTTTGGAATCGTTGCTACCTGTTTTTGGCTTTGGTATTTCCGTTACGTTGTGGGTCTTTGTATTGTACATCCAGATGCGGCTCATGGTGCCACCACGGTAGTTCTTCCATTGTTCAAAACGATCGGCAATAGTAGTGTAAGCGATGCTGTTTCCATCAGGACTATACGAAGCCCAAAACGCATTTGGAATAGGAAGTTGTTGTTCTGCACCTGAAGCAATGTCCACTGTAAAAAGCTGGTTATAACGATTGGTAAAACTATTGCGCTGCGATGCGAACAAAATTCGTTTACCATCAGGAGAAAAGTCGCGGACCAGGTCTGCGCCCGGATGCCATGTAAGCCTTTTGGGTACACCCCCTGTTGACGGAACTACAAACACATCTGTATTGCCATCGTATTGCGCGGTAAAAGCAATCATGCTACCGTCGGGTGAAAAAATGGGGTTTGATTCTGCTCCTTCGCTCACCGTAATTCGCCTTGGGTAAGTGCCATCTATATTGGCTACCCAAAGGTCTTCAGCATAAATAAATGCAATAGCATTTTTGCAAATGGTGGGCTGCCATAGCAAACGCGTGTCTGTCGTGTTTTGTGCTAACGCAGTTGAGGCGTTTAGCAGCAACAATAGTGAGGTTGCTAAAGAAGAAAAGAGATGTTTCATCTTGTGCTGGAATAAGGGTGATTAATAAGAGCAGGTGAGTAGCTCAGCCGCGATCGGAATAAGATTTCTAAAGTAATTCATAAAGCCTAAAGGAAGAAAAAATCTGGTGAAACAATTATTGATATTTTGATGAGAGGCAAATGGAAATGCTACTGATCTTCAGACATTCTTTGCTGTGAACGTTTTACCTACCCTGAAATGCTAAATGGATACTGTATTTTTCATTGTACGACTGTAATAATTACGTTACCCGTTTTCTGGCCAGTCTCAACGTATTCGTAAGCTGCCACTACCTGGTCTAAAGTATAGTACCGATCTATAACAGGCTTGTAAGCTCCTTTCTCCACCAGCTCTTTTAAGAAGATCAAATCTTGTTGATGAAACGTAGGTATTGGAAATAAAACCCGCTTGCCGCCTAACATGGGCGTGATTAATGCGTACCAAATGTTTGATCCGTATTTACCCAACTCTGTTGAAATGTAAATGCCTTTTTTACTGAGTAACCGTTTGCATTGCCCAAAGGAACTTTTACCTACTGCATCAAAAATGAATTCATACTTTTTATTGGTAGCCGTGAAATCCTCTTTTTGATAATCTATCACCACATCTGCTCCCAAAGCTTTCACGCGAGTAACATTCTTAGTATTACAAACAGCCGTAACATTTACACCAAAATATTGTAAGAGCTGCACCGCTGCAGATCCAATAGCCCCGGTGGCACCATATACCAATGCATTTTGTCCACGCTGAATTTTAGAGGCCCTAATGTTACCCAATGCATAATGTGCCCCTTCTGTAATGGGTGCAGCGTCGTTAAAGCTTAGATCGTTTGGTATAATTGCGATGGTACTATCTTCAGATTTGGCTACATACTCGGCGTGCCCGCCAAAGGTTTGATCATTGTAACCGAAAACCTTATCTCCCGTTTTAAACCTGGTTACATTTTTCCCAGTTGCCTCAATTATACCGGCGAACTCGCAACCTAAGATGGTGTGTTTAGGCCGAAGCAGTCCGCTCCAAAAATGCGAGACAAAATATTCAGCGCTGCGAAATCCTGAATCGGTTCTGTTTACGGTAGTTGCATAAACTTTTATCAACACCTCGTTGTCTGTAGGTATTGGCTTCTCAACTTCAGTTAATACAGCTACGCTTGGCGGACCGTATTTCGTGTGTACGATAGCTTTCACTGGTAGGTAGTTTGGGTTAAGGGTAGTTTGGTGCCGTGAAGCTACGCGTATTGCACGCAGATCTTTCTACTTTTGTGTTAACCTGTATGGTCTCAACCTATTTCTCCAAAATATTTTGCAAGAAATTGCCGATTCCAGGCTCGGTTACAAATCACAAATGCAGCAGCGCAAAACATTTTATTTGGATAATAAAGCATTCAACTGCGTTTTCCATTCAAAGTATAAATCGTTGTACACTTCTGCCTTGTTTGGTGAGACAACGCACAATGATTTGTTTGAAGCAAACGCCTCGTTTGAATGTTTATAATATTGAATTCCTATTCCTGCTCCAAGGGCTGCACCCACGCTGCCATCGCATTCAAACAACTCTACCGGTACACCTGTAGCGTTTACAAATGCCTCAATAAAAACATCGCTGAGAAACATGTTGGCCCTGCCTGCGCGGATCACTTGTGGTGCCATTCCATTTTCGCGCATAATATCTAAACCGTAGCGGAAGGCAAAGGCGATACCTTCCTGCGCTGCGCGGAAAATATGTGCAGTCGTATGAACATTGAAATCGATCTTGTTGATGTGTGCTCCCAATATCCTGTTGTTCAAAATCCTTTCGGCCCCATTGCCAAAGGGTAGAAATCTTAAGCCGTTGCTTCCGGGTTCTATTGCATCAGCCAACGCATTTATATCAGCATACGACAACGCACTTCCCATTAGAGTGCGCACCCAGCGGTTTAGAATGCCGGTTCCATTAATGCATAGTAAAACTCCAATGCGCGTGTCATTACTCGTATGGTTTACATGGGCAAAACTATTTACCCGCGATTGTTTGTCGTAAGTAAGTTCATTGCTTACGCCATAGATCACGCCCGAAGTTCCCGCAGTTGCGGCCACCTCACCGGGCCGAAGCACATTTAATGATAACGCATTGTTAGGCTGATCACCTGCTTTGTATGTAACCGGAATTCCTTTTGTAAGGCCTAGTTCCGACGCTACGACTTGAGATAATCTTCCATGCTCGGAAAACACAGGTTGTATTGCCGGAATGATAGAATTACTAAAACCAAAATATTCCATGACGGCTTGCGAAACACCCCCAGTTGTAAAGTCCCAAAAAATACCTTCAGACAGTGCAGACGGTGTAGTAGTAATTGAACCTGTTAGTCGCTGCGCGATAAAATCGCCGGGTAGCATTACTTTATCAATTTGTTGAAAAACTTCAGGTTCATGTTGCTTAACCCAGGCAAGTTTTGCAGCCGTAAAATTACCCGGCGAATTTAGAAGTGTGCTGAATGATTGCTCGTGCCCAATTGAGTCGAAAGCAGCATCACCATAAGGGATGGCGCGGCTATCACACCATATAATACTATCGCGCAGCACAGCCCCTTCGTTATTGAGCATCACCAAACCATGCATTTGGTAAGAGATACCGATGGCACCAATATCAATTGTATTGTAACGCCCTAGACTATTCAGTTTTTTAATCGCCTCCTTTACATCTTGCCACCAAACATCGGGCGATTGCTCGGCCCAGCCTGCCTGCTGCGCAATGATCGCCCTTTCATTATCCGGGTACTGTGCCGATGCAAGGGTTTGTTGCGTAGCCGCATCTACTACCGAAACTTTTATAGAAGATGTACCGAGATCTATTCCGAGCAACAACATAAGCTAGTTTTAAATATCCGCGCAATTCTACATGGCCATTTAATAGCAACATGCAACGTCCAAAAAGCTGTACAAAAGCCTACCAGAATATGGTATACAACGCAGCCAGTACTCCTACAATGAGTAAAGCGCCGACGGTAAACACCGGGTGTGTTTTGAACATAGAACGATCGATCTCAAGCCCTTTTGCTGTTACATTCCTCTTCTGATCAATTAAACTGATAATCACCATTCCAATCACACAGAAAAGAAAGACAAAACCCATTCTGTCGAGGAATGGAATTTCGTACACACCCTCTGCAGAAGCAATGGAAAAACCGGTTGATGAAAGAAAAGATAAATCGACAAAGCCAGGCATAAACTTCAACAGCAGTGATAATAAGAAGCCACCGATCGTGGCAAATAATGCAGCATTAGGCGTTGTTTTTTTCCAGAAAAAGCCAAGAATAAACATGGCGAAAATGCCCGGCGACACAAAGCCTGTATATTCTTGTATGTATTGAAAACCGCCCTTCTTATCAATGCCTAACAACGGCGCAATGATGACGGCTAAAATCATGGCAACAACTACTGTTAAACGTCCTACCCAAACCTGCTTGTTTTCGTCGGCATTTATATTCAATCTTTTTTTATAAATATCCAAGGTAAAAATGGTGGCAATACTGTTTGCCTTTCCGGCTAGAGAGGCCACTACCGCTGCTGTTAATGCAGCAAACGACAAGCCTTTCAAACCAGTTGGCAATAAGTTTAGTAGCACCGGATAAGCGCGGTCAGGATTGAGTTCGCCATCATGAAACATTTCTGTTTGAAATACATTCTGCTTGTATAAAATGTAAGCAGCTATGCCAGGCAATACCACGATCACCGGCATCATTAGTTTTAAAAATGCTGCAAACAGCAAACCATTACGGGCAGTAGGTAAATCAGCACCCAACGCACGTTGCGTAATGTACTGGTTACATCCCCAGTAATTCAAGTTCACGATCCACATACCACCTATTAAAATGGTTAGACCGGGTAGATCGATGTAGTTTGGATTCTTTTGATCAAAGATCATATGGAAGTGATCATCGGCCTGCTCGCGGATAATGTGAAAACCATTGATCATACCAGATGAACCCGAATTTTGTGCAACAAGATCTAAAGCAATGTACGTAGTCACCAACCCGCCTAATACCAGGAAGAAAACCTGTACCACATCGGTATAGCCGATCACCTTCATGCCACCTAAAGTGATGAAGATGGCAAAGACAGCAAGCGCATACATGCAGACGGTAAGATTGAGACCTGAGATACTATTAATGGCCAATGCACCCAGGTATAATATTGATGTAAGATTTACTACTACATACAGCAATAACCAGAACACAGCCATGATCATCGCAACAGTACCATTGTATCTTTTCTCCAGGAACTGTGGCATCGTGTAAATCTTATTCTTCAGGTAGATGGGAATAAAAAATACGGCTACAATGACCAACGTAGCAGCTGCCATCCACTCATAAGTTGCAATGGCTAATCCCATTTTAAATCCCGAACCACTCATTCCAATAAACTGTTCAGCGGAAATATTGGAAGCAATTAGCGAGGCGCCAATGGCCCACCAGGTCAGCGTTCCCTCTGCAAGAAAATATTCCTTTGAAGCGGAATGTTTCTCCTTACTCTTTCTTCGGTAAACCCAGATACCGTAAGAAACAACTACGACAAAATAGATAAAGAAGACAATATAGTCTTGCGTTTGAAGTCCTTTCATTTAGGGGATTTAAGCGATGGTTAAATAAATCGGTTAATGATATTTTCAAGATATTCCTGTCTGCCACTACGTGTATCAGGCTCTCCTTTTTCAAGGGCAAATGCACGTAAGTCTTCGAGCGACAATTTGCCTTGCTCGTATTCTTTACCGCGGCCATTATCAAACGAAGCATAGCGTTCCTGGCGGAATTTTTTGTAATCAGATTTTGTTAGAATGGCATCGGCAGCAATTAACGCTCGGGCAAAAGTATCCATACCGCCTATGTGGGCATAAAATAAATCTATTCCGTCTGTAGAGTTTCTCCTGATTTTACTATCGAAATTTACTCCACCACCTTGCAGGCCACCTGCCGCTAAAAACACCAGCATTGCTTCGGTCACTTCCTGCAGGTTGTTTGGAAATTGGTCGGTGTCCCATCCATTCTGGTAATCGCCGCGGTTGGCATCTAACGATCCTAACACACCGGCATCTGCCGCCACCTGCAACTCATGCTGGAAAGTATGTCCGGCAAGCGTAGCATGGTTTACCTCAATGTTTATTTTAAAATCATTCAGCAGGTCATACTGGCGAAGAAAACCAATCACCGTTTCGCAATCATAATCATACTGGTGCTTGCTGGGCTCCATTGGTTTCGGTTCAATAAAGAATGTTCCTTTAAAACCTTGCTTACGGGCATAGTCTTTAGCCGTGTGTAAAAAACGGGCAAAATGTTCTTTCTCACGCTTCATGTCTGTGTTCAGTAAGGTCATGTAACCTTCTCTTCCACCCCAGAAAACATAGTTTTCACCCTCTAAAGCAATGGTCGCATCCAACGCGGCTTTTACCTGTGCAGCGGCGTGTGTTAGCACCTGAAAATCAGGATTGGTAGAAGCGCCGTTCATGTACCGCTTGTGCGAGAAAAGATTGGCAGTACCCCACAGCAACTTAATGCCACTCTCATGTTGTTTTTGTTTTGCATACATTACCATGGCTTGCAAGCGACGATCATTTTCATTGATATCATTAGTATAGTCCACCACATCTACATCGTGAAAACAATAGTAGGGCAAATTTATTTTTGTCATGAATTCGAAAGCAGCATCCATCTTATCCTTTGCTCTTTCTATCGGATCTGCTTTTTCATTCCATTGAAAATTGTGGGTAGCGCCACCAAACGGATCTGAACCATCATTTACAAATGAGTGCCAATACGCACACGAAAATTTGAAATGATCTTTCAACGTTTTTCCAGCCACAATTTTTTTTTCATCGTACCAGCGGAAAGCAAGTGGACTGTCACTATTCGGACCTTCATATTTTATTTGCTCTATTCCTTTAAAATATTCCCTGTCGCCCATTAAAACTGCCATCTTTCAATCATTGTAGTTTGGAAAAAAATTATTTTGAAACTGCTGGCTTGTTGGCGTAAAATGTTTGCCTGATGTGCAGCAAGCTTTGGTTACCCGGCACTAATATCAGAAAGAATTCAATCAATGTTACCGATTGCATAAACTATTTTCTAAACCTCTTTTTCATGATTGATGAAGCAGATGCATTGCTTAAGAGTAAGTTATAGAGATGTTGTTTGAAACAAACCTTTACAAGGTCGACTGTAAGGAATGCATTGAGACAGTTGATGCAGATGAAATGAATGCAAGATGATTTGTTTGCAACCAACGATTTTGCTGCTGCTATTTGCATGCAAACTTTTAAGGAGGCCGGCATAAAAGTACCCAACGATATTGCCGTAGCAGATTTCAACAACGACGCGATTAGCTCATTAATCGAACCAAAACTAACAACGGTTAATTATTCCGGCTTTGATGTGGGTGAAACTGCGGCGGAGCTACTAATCAACCATCTCAAAGGCAACATTGATTACAATCAACCCGATACCATCGTATTAAATGCTAAATTGGTTGTACGAGAATCTTCCTTGAAAGGAAAGAGCTGAACTCGGTTTTAGAGCATAGCGAAAACTTAATCCCCCCAACAAAATAATTTTAGGTACAGCATATAAACGGCACTTCGGTTAATGGTGAAGTACGCAATATTCTACACATACCAAGGTTATCAGTTAAAGGCATATCAGGTTTTGTTGCAGGAATGGATGTGTCTTTTGCTTTTGCATAGTTCTTTCTCATATCTGCGCTGATGTCGTTGTTGAATACCGAAGTAACGGTGTCCTCAAGTTCTCCGGCCACGTTACGAAAATTATTGATGTGCTCATGAATGTTCGTGATATTACCAAACACTTCTACTGCAATTACACTAAGCGGCGCGTCGATTGGCAAACCGTATAACCTTAACCGTTCATTCACTTCTTTATTTTGCCACTCCCCATTTGCATAGATCACTGAATCTTTATCCAGAGCTTCCAGTTGACTAAGCTGCTGCGATAATGATGCCAACAGTAACTTGTTTCCCTGCGAAACGGCTTGCTGAAACTTAGGTCTCATCATTTCGCGGTGACGGCTTGGAGGCAACATTCGCAACTCTTGTTCGTCGAGCAAAATGTTTCGATACTCTAATCCGTCGGCTTGTTTTACCTGCGCATACAACAAACACCAGATGGTGGTACGCGGTGGGTTCGACGTTACATTTTTGCCATTAAAAGCTGCCTGCGCATACGGTGCACTCACACTGATTATTTTTTCATCTCTATTTACCATGCAGTAACTATTGGGTGCCGGATGCTGCAATCCTGTCAACCTAAATGGCCTGCCAAACCTACCCTGTGCAGTACTCCAAACTTTATCAGTATGCCCGTAGCGAAACTCATAGGTAAAGAACCCAAACAGCTCCGCGCTTTCATGGTGCAGGCCCGGAGGAAGTGGAAGAAGATAAAAGTGCCGGGATGGATCGGCCGCCTTTTCCATTAGCTGCATCGCATTCAACCCGGCATTTTCGTGTGCTGTTGCCGGCGTAATTACACGGATATATTCCGGATCTATTGGCAATGGCGGCTCCTTTGGAATCATCATTTGATCCGGGTGATTGTTACTTAACAATTGGTCAGCAGCGTAAGCCAGCACCCGTGCAAATAGGCCATCATTTTTATCGTGGGGTTTTGAATCAAATTCTAGCCACAAGTAACGTTGCCGCGCTTCCGTAGTCGAATACTTTTCATTGCGCTGATACGGTGACAACGCCACTCCGGCACCAATCACTTTGGGCACTTGTACCGGGTTGATGGTGGTTGGCAATTCCAATGAAGGTGTAAAGAATTCTTCGTCTGCAAGAGGTGTTAAGCCAGTCTTGAACTTTGGCTCTATAAAATATTGAACAACTGTTTCGTTTGGAAATGTGTTTGCGGCACCTTTCATATCTAACACATCGATAAGAACAATGCGGGTATATTCTCTATGCACCTTTTCATCTATCCCTTCTTGAATGGCCTGGAATGAGGCGATGCGGCGCACCTCCAAATCGCCAATGAATTGCTTTGTACTTGCTTCCAGATTGCCGGTATCGGTTGTACGTTTTCGGTACAAATTAAAACTACTGGTAGCTAAGGCATCCCACGTCCAGTCGCGGTCGAGGTACAGGTTGATGCAAACCAGCCAATGATCTGTTAGTTCAGTTTTATTGGCAAAAGTGATGCTACTATTATCGGGTGCCAACGAATGGCGTACCAAATTTGAACACCAGAAATGAATACGTTCACCATTTTCAGCAGTCAAGGTCATTTTATTTACCGCCACATCTATTTGCTTTCCTAATCTTTCTACAATGTCTGGCATCCCTTCCTTAACGCCTTGCAGCATCTTAAAAGTAACTGCATCCAAATTAGTAACCACCGCATCGGGTTGCAAATAGATTCCCTGAATCATTTTTGGATCCTTGGACGTGTCGCGAATAAGCTTGGTTTCATCTTCTGACTCACGACGCAGCTTAAAGGAAGTCGTCTTTCCGTAGCGGGTATCATACTTTGGATGATTGCTGGTGTTGCCCCAATATGTATCGTTTCCCTCTCCTATTCCGCGCAGCGTAATTCTTATGTCTCTTGCAGTTGGTAAAAAGATGTCACCTTCTGTTGCAGCTATGGCGTCGTTTGCGGCAGCATCGTCAAATGGCTGATTGCTGTCTTCCAGGTTTAATACCGGGTAATCTCTAAACACCATTCCTACTTTAATCGTCTCACTAAAATCAGTTGCATTAAAATGGCGGAAAGTTTTATACAGCGTGATGTAATGTTCTCGTCCATCATCAGAGGCAAGGTTATCCAATTGCAACGTTTCCACTTCAACCAATATCTCCACCTTTACTACATCGGGGTCAGGAATACCCAGTGTTCCTCCTTGGTTGTTGTTTGTGTATTGATCCGATACTTTCTTCAACTCACTTACGGCATCTGCATACTTACCTGTATACACTACAGCAGGGTAACCCAGTAATGGTCTTCCCAGTTCCAGGCTATCTCCGTCAAAGTTTGCGTCGTCCGTATTCACTTTCAGCATGTTCTTTCCACCAGGATCTATAATAGCATTTTGCTGGATGATCTGAATACTATTGGGTGCCACATACCTTTTAAAAGGCGCTGATGCAATTTGACTGGGCGATGGTGCATTCATCTGTACACCAGCATCAGGTCCGCCACCACTAATATCGCTTAGCCGCACCCGAAAGAAATAGGTTTGCCCGTACAATAATTTGGTGTTGTATTCAGGTGCATTGTATGTGTCGCTAATCTTGACCGGCTTGTTTTTATCGCGGTCATTCGCGTACAGCAGGGCCGCTGCTCTATCTGGTATTACCAACGACGCATTGTTCCAATTGGAGAAATACATAGGTAACCAAAAATCGCTCCCTGCAAGACTGTGCACTTTTGATGGGTACACTTGGTAAGGAAGTTCGCCATCATAGTTACCGATGTTTATTCCTTCTAACTCCAGCGCACCATTGCTGGTTACTGCTGTAAGACTTTCCCATTCTGTACCATCTGCTATGTCATCTTTCACATCAATGTGGTAGCCCATAACGCCAATGGGTGCATCAATGCGATCGGTACCAATATTTTCATCCACCGACATTTGACGCAAGTACCAAATCAGTATTTGCTCATCCTCCCAGCCGAGGCGTATCCCTACTTCCTTTTGGGGATGATTGCCATCGCTGTCTTCGCGCAGCAAGTTGTGGCTTTTGGGTTGATTGGCATGGACTATGGTTGCAAAGCCTTCGTTGAAACGGGCAGCTTCGATAAAGAGTTCATCCCAGGTTCCGGCAGGGTCTATACCATGTACCACAGGAAATAAAATGGCTGCAAACAAAGTTCGTTCGGTAGCCGCTTTCAATGCAGGTATTCTTGCCGCATATCTTTTTATAAAAGGTCCGTTTGGTGAGGCAAGTGAAGCCGTTTGCTCCACACCATAAGTACTGGTACTTTTTATATCCACGTACAACCAACCACCTTTCTTAAAATCGCCGGGTGCCAATTGAATGCTTGTCTTATACAACAATCCGCCTTCCCTAGCCATTAATGGCTGTCGTAATAAATGAGCATAAACCTTACCCCAACTCACCTTGTTGTCATGTACAATGGCAGGTGGTTTTGTTTTATCGCGCATGGCGCAATGGTAACTATCATCCGTAACGGCATTGCGCACACGTGGCGATGTAAAATTGAAGGAGGCACGATAACTTTCTGGCAAGTATTTTCGTAGGGCAGTAGTTTTTTCTACCGGTGCATTCGCACGATGTTTTGCAGAACCTGCATTGTCGCTGCTACGTGTAGGATCTATATCGAAATACTTTGGCTTGCCATTTTGATCTTTCGCGTCCCTGAGCGACAAATAGAGCTTCGAAATATTAGCCGGATAAGTAAAAGGCGAAACGGGAGCAACTACTTTAAAGTTTCCAATTACTTTGCCCGGAAAATCATTTGGCTCATTCACCACTTTAATTTCAAAGTTGGGCTTCACATCTACAAATGCTGCTGCCTTTCCGCCTGGGGCAAATGTGGTGTTCACTTTATCGAGCGGACTAATATTGCGCGGCAAAAAGACAATGTTCAACGTAAGTTTTCCGGAAGCATCTACATGCTGTGGGAAACACATGAGCGTGAATCTTGAATGATCGAAAGCCATATGGAGTAGTTTATAATGTTATGATATCGTAAATGGTGGTGGTTATCTTATTACTTCTTTTTTCGTGACTATGGTTGTTGGTCAGCGACCAACAACCGCGACGTTACTCGCCTTGCTGAATAATGAATAAACCGTACAAGAGTGCGACGCAAGAAAAGCTCCATTATTGACTTCTGCCGGGTCCATAAAAAGCATAACACGGATAGCTGGTTTCATTGATTACGCTATTTGCTTTGTTTCTTCCCAGGTTTCGGTAAAGCTGATATCGATTACCAGGAAGATGCTGATATCGAGCGCAAACGTAACCGATGCTTTACAGGTAGTTGGCGGTGTTGGCCCGCCGGGTGGTGTGCCAGGCTTTTCAATGGTACCTCTTGCTTCTATGGTGATGGTAACGCCCACCAATCCACCCAATAATTCGGCATGGCCGCGGAACAACATGATGGCAGTTACCGATACTTTTTCGGTGCTGTCAACATAGATTTCGATAGCGATCATGAAGAGTATGCTGACGTTGCCAATTACCGGCAAGCCTACTCCTACCTGTGCACCAAAACCAAACTTAACGGTGAGCGAAATCATCGGGCTCGTATCGGCCTTCACTAATACGTCGGCGCTACCAACTGCGTAAATGGTACCAACACCAACCGAGACACACATGACCTGCAATCCTCCATGAAACTTAAAGAAAGCACCAGCTGTGGGCAGCAACTGTTTGGGATCGGTGGTGACCTTTAATGCAGCATTGAAAAAAACGCCAATAGCCATACTTGCCTCGAGCTTAAGCGGCGTTTGCGGGCTATTGTATAAGTTGGCCTCAGGTGGAAAGCGTACGATGGGAATGTCTTTCGTTGCTTCAAACTTGTACTCCCAAATATTGGCGCTATTGCTCATGGCAATCTTCAATCCTTTCTTTAGCGCATCGCCATATTTACCCGTTGAGAGTTGTGATAATATTTCGAGTATCTGAATAACCGGCTCGAAAGCATCGCTGAATTCTATTTCGGGAGTAGGTAGATTCAACCCGCCTTCTCCACCTCCGCCAAAGTCTGTTTCCTTTCCTTTTTGTGCATTAAAGTTTCCCTTGATGGTCATTAAACGTGTGAACGGGCCAAGGTCAACTACCATAGCCATATTTGACATTTTACCCTTCCAACTATCGGTAAGCGCACCGGCGAACGAGTTGACATTGTAGTCAAGTTTGCCGGTCAGTTGTTTATTCAGCTTCTTGCTCTTAGCTGCATATTCTATATAGATCTTTAGCTTCTTTGGTATGTCCACCAGTGGATATTCAAAAGAAGGCAGGTCAAACTTGATGATGTCGTTGAGCGCATTATTGGCCTTGTCTTTAATCAGTTTATATCCCTGGTCTATCAGCTTACCGGCCTCTTCTTTTGCATCAATAGACATGATCTCGAGCACCTGTTTACCCAAATCGTTCACCCCACCCACGGCTTTAAATACATCTCCGATCGGCACTTCATTAGCCCCTACACCTTTAAGCATTTGCATAGCGCTACCAAAACCTGTTTCGGCATCGCCTATGTTAGGGAAGATGCCTTTGCCATTAAGCAGGCGGTAGGCATCCGCCATTAAGGGCGGTGTTTTGCTGAGCAATGATTGTATCCCGTTCTTGAATGAAGGGGTAAGAAATAACACCTTTTGACTATTCAGATTTTGTAGGAAGCCAAAGTTTAAAGTGGCGGCATCGGGTGCTTTCAACAAATCGCCGGGGTAGGCAATTCGGAGCAGTTCGTCCTTTGCATTGTCGGGCACCACTTTATCTTTTACCCATTTACCCAACCGAATAAGCGGCACGCTTAAATGCTCGGGCAATGGTGCTACTTCGCCGGTGCCACGGGTATGTTGCACCAGGCTCCAACTACCATCTTTGGGCAGCACAACCGAACCTCGTGCAGCGGCAACGAATGCAATGCCCAACGCTGCGTTTACCGAGTTGTTTACATCGAACCGATTAACCGCCATGCGTTGTTTTGTGCCAGCCACACTCACCATACAACTAATAGAACCACCAATGGTATTTTGTTCGTAGGCCAATAGCTCTTTAAATTCTGCTGCGCTGATGGGTTTACCCGCAGGTGAAATTTGCACGTAACCCAATACACCCTTAGAAGGAACCCGATCGTTGTTTCCACCTTCTACCACATTCTCCAATTTTACGTCCGCGTCAAAGGTGATTGCCTGCAACTTGGCTTCGCCATAACTAAACTGCTTGGGTATTTCCTGTATGTTTTGAATGTTGTACAAGCCATGGTTTAAGCCGGGATAGATTTCATACGGATCAGGCTGCGGGTCCATCCCAATTACTTTTCCATTTACATCTGTAATTGGCTTTTTCCAGGTAAAATCAAATTTGCCATCGCTCTCTGCCTTCCATCCACTATCTACCCGCATAACAAAACCATTGGCCATTCTAAATAAAGTAACTGTACGCACTACCCTGATGCCCCATGGATACACCATACTTTTAACCTGTACTACTTCATGCGAGGTACGACCCGTAGTAACATTAAATAATGCCTGGCTTGTTTGTGCAAAAACCGCCTCTTTGTTTTGCCAATTGCTGAATGCGCTTGCGCCATAGCCGCTAATACCAATACGATTAAGTGGTACCGCTGGTCGTGCAGGTAGTCCGCTTCCTACCAGGAACTCGTTGTTGTAAATTTCTGTAACGGTTTGCCCGAGTGTGCTTGCATTGGCACTGCTTCCATCTGCGTTGTTTACATTGATGAGTTGAGCAGTGTATCCATCAAACAGGTCGCCTTCGCCGGGTACACCCCAAGATACGCCTGCAGTAAGCTCTAGCTGAATACCACCATTGATGTTGTTTTTAAATGCTGGCGCCACATTGCTAATGGTTGCCTTTCGCGACTGTACAGGCGAATTGTTATCGAGCATTGCAATGGCAAACATGCCGAAAGGAAGATTGAACATTGCATAGGTCTTTCCGTCTTGCTTTTGCTCGTAGCTTCCTACCAGGAACTTGGCCATTGGGATGGGTGAAAGCGGAACTTTAGCTTCCGCCAAATTGCCCAGTCGTGTGGCAAAACCATCTGTAGAATAGTAGTTGAATCCCAAGGGCGGATCGCTGATACCGAGAGCTGGTTTGGTGAGATTAAACACCGGTTCCCATGCTATTTGCGGTACAGTAAAAGCCTGCGCCAGCCTGCCCTCCGTTACTACCTCCATTCCTTGCACCAGTATGGGAAAGATGGCGGCGCTATTGTCGCCCTGAGTATCTATTTTATATTTTGCAGCAACCAACCGCTGTAAAAAATTGGTTTGCTGGCTAAAGGCCACACCCATTTGATTGGCATTGCTACTTACATCCAACAAAGCAAAATCGTGTAGTTGGTTGCCTGCTGCTGCAGTTACAATAGCACCAACAGGAGAAGCCCGAAATCCTGTCGTCAAACCTTTATCTTGTACTACACGGTTATCCTTCATATTTGAAAACATACCTACCCTGCCTGTTGAGGGAACATTGGCGAGTGGTCTTCCTGCGGTACCCGGTACTGTTTGCTGATCTGTATCCTTCTGGATGGAAAGTTGTTGCTGAAGTGGTGCAAAGTGAAACGACACGGTTACATTGTTATCGGTTGGTGCTGGCAGATCCCATTGCACCTTAGCTATTAACCATAGCCATACCGTACTATCTGGCAACACTACATTGCCTTGTATGTTTCTACTGTTGAATTGTGATTTTAAAATACCAATATTGGCCGCATACGGATCGGGTAGCGTTGGCAGGTAAGAATACAATCCAAAACCAAGAAACATCTTCCCTTCTAACATCACTTTTAAGTCTTCTGAAACGGATGCAAACAGTAGAACAGAATTGGGCGGGGTAACTGTAAACAATGCATTGTTTAGCGCCAATGCAAAAGGCTTCACTCTCGGTATTTTATCTGCTGGTAGCTTATTATCCCACAGCATGTCAATATCGCCAACGGAAACCATCCGCCTGGCTTTATTTACCCAAATAGAAAACAAACTATTCTTTGATTTAACGGCTACTGCCTCACCATTTACTTTTACTGGTCTGTCGGTTTTTACTTCGCAATCGGTAGCACCATAAATAATTTCATCGCCCTGCGCCAAGACGTTTGACATAAACAGCGCATTGTTGCGCAACCTAAACTCCATGCTGGTACCAAATGGATTGAGGGCATCTCTCCATCCTTCGAAAGCCTGGTAAATTCCACCGCCATTACTAAATAAGTCTACTATGCCAATACGTCCCGGTTCACCAATAATAAATGGATTAGTAAGCGATAAAACACCGCCTTGCAATTCTTGCCAATCCACATTTAATCCCTTACCACATTCCACAATCAGCATGCCATTGCCATCTGCTTCTGGCGGTGCAGCCAAATCAATTTTAGCCGTAGGCATGGCCCACCAACTTGTTTCTACCGGAGCAGATGAGCTTACCGTAAGAAAGGGTGAACTGCATTCACTCACCTTAAACTTGCCTACTTGCGACACCATTGAAATGGCAATGCAACTAAGAAAAGGATTAAAGACACTACCCTGATTGCCGGCATAGCTAAATTTATCTTCGCTACCGTACACCTTCCATGCAGCCGGTGCTACGGTCAGTATTTTCTTTATGTTGTTGGCAAATGAAAAACTGAACTTATTTGGAAGCTCAAATGTAGCTGCCCGCGCATCCTGCCCAAACATACTAGCGGTATCAGTGGGGAAGCTTGTGTTCTGCTCCAGGTCGAGGTTCACCGTAACAGTTACGCCGGGCATCACGGTAATTCTGGTATCTGCTACAGTGGGCAATTCGCTCAAAACAATGGAGCCTCCTTTTATTCTCAACCCACAATAAAAACCTTCGGTAGCAGCAGGATCAAACAAGCGGGCATTGATCCAAATGGTATTCGGGCTAAGCGTAAAAGTTCTGGACAAAGTCGTAATAGGTGGAAGACCCGGTCGCGGTATTCGTTGAATGAAAGTGGCGCTAAACAACATGGCCGGCAGTGCCCGCCCTTGTACATACAGTGACAGCAGCTTTTTAATCTTTACAACATCAATAAAAATATCGCGGCCACTAAGGTCTAATAAGGGTCCAACGGTTGTTGCACGTGTGCCGTTGGCCGCAGAGGTAAGTCCGCCAATAATATTGGCCGTGCGCAAGGGCACGCTTCTAAAAAATACATGGCTGTCGGGCATTTCATTACCTTCTTCTACGCGCTTTGCAATGTCTAATAGTTTATTCCGCTTTTCGAGTGGTATCTGTTCAGGTCTATACAGGTCGCTCTGTTCAAAGGCGAACTGCTGCGTACGAATGGCAGAGAAGTTTTGCTGCTTCAATGCTTTGGCAATAGTGAGTTGTATTTCTTCCAGTTTGGTTTCGTCAGCAGCATTGTGGGCGCGCAATTGCCCAATGAGTGCAGTTAGCTGTTCGCTTAGAATAGTTGGCATAAAAAGTACCTTTTGTAGTGTCGGTATGAATGGTAAAGTAGATATTCATTTTTTTAAATGCAATAGGAAGGCGATTAAAAAAATTCCGTTTTTTAAGATTTAATATTGCATGATTTACGCAACTTCAGGTGTGTTTTTACGAAGTTGATTGGTAAGTATGTATCCTACCATAACAGTGATGAGTCAAAAGACTTCTGACATCTGTCTAATGAACAATGAATTATAGTTTTGAGTAAATTCCGCACACAAGAAAATGAGTTATTTACAAGTACCTGTTTACAACCGGAACTTTGTGGGATCGTTGTAACTAATGTAACCAGCTTGATAGTAACTAGATGAGTTGCTTCAATAATATTTGCAACTCCTTCATCCCTTCCGTTGCCGGCTTTTCAATAGCCGTTAGATTGTACACATTTTGGGTATAAGGGATTGATTTATCAACTATAAATTTTGGAATTTGCCATGGAGCATAATTCACCAAACCGGCGGCTGGGTACACTACCAGTGAGGTTCCTACCACTGCAAAGATTTCTGCTGAACGCATCACCTCAACAGCAGGATCTATCATTGGTACGGCTTCTTCAAACCATACTATGTTTGGTCTTAACTGGCTTCCGTCAGCTGCATGGTCTCCAACTTTAATATCGTCCCTTATTTCAAATACTTCATGTTCATTTTGTACACTGCGCATTTGGAAGATAGAGCCATGTAAATGAAGCACATTGGTACTGCCTCCACGTTCGTGCAAGTCATCAATGTTTTGTGTGATGACCGTTACATCGAAATCTTGCTCAAGTTCTGCCAGTCTTTTGTGGGCGTCATTTGGTTTTGCTGATGCTACATCTTTGCGGCGCATATTATAAAAGTCCAGCACTAACTGTGGATTTTTCGCAAACCCTCTCGGCGTAGCCACTTCATACACATCGTGCCCCTCCCATAAACCGTCAGAATCCCTGAATGTTTTCAACCCACTTTCGGCGCTAATGCCTGCCCCCGTAAGCACGACCAGTTTCTTTTTTGTCATTTACTAAAGTTAACATCCTGCCCAACCTGGCTCAAATAATTTTAGCCTTTAAACGCAAATGCCGGTTAGCTGCTTTTCAACTAACCGGCAATAACTATCCTGATTATTCTTATTTAGACGACATGTTGATATTCCCCTCAATAGAATCGTCTAACGTTTTACCCATGATTGCTCCAGCCACCCGCTTAATCAACCCGATTGCCTTATTGTGTTTTGTGTCCCAATAGTACCCTTCGCTTGGTGTTACTTTTATTACGGTGATTCTTGAATCATCTACCCCATCAGTAAACCATGTTTTGAACATCGGGTTCCACAGTTCTTTAATCTTGTCCTTGTCTTTGCTAATAGAAGCTGTGCCATAGATGCTGAGAAAATCAGAATAGTCTGAACCCTGGAACAATAACTGAACCGCAGAGTCGTGTTGTATTTCCTGGTTCTTATTGCTATCGTCAGAACTTAAGAACCAAAAGTTTTTGTCTTCATCTAATTGTTGCAATGCCATCGGCCGTGTTTCAAACGCCTTACCTGTAGTAATGTTCGAACAGAAAAAACAAGTTGAAGCTTTGCTCGTAAGTTCTTTCAGCTTATTAGTGGCCTCTTCTCCACTAAGATTTTCAAAATTATCTTCCGGTTGTTGTTGATTGATACTATCCATACAATTTTTTGAGAAAAGAATTCAAAAATGATACCCCGTCTCTTTGTTGAATATTCTTGTTCAAGCAGTCCATTCTAATTGAATAAATGAGTAATGTGGGAACGGTTGTCGGGATGTAAACAAATAAGACAACCTCAAAAGAGCTAAGCATTTAAAAATTAAAAGGGCTAAAACAAAAAAAGCAGGCGACGAGGCCTGCTTCTTAATGATTGAGTACGTGTTTATCGCTTCAACGAATCCCTTATCTCCATCAATAATTTTTCTTGCAAACTAGATTCCGGAGCTGAAGCGGCAGCAGGTGCTTCCTTTTTACGCTTCATCTTGTTCATTCCCTGAATAACTAAAAACAACACGATGGCCACCACCAGGAACTTAAGCACCGCCGCCAGGAAGTTGCCATACTTAACAGCGCCCCAGGTTAATTTATCAAGATCCTGTACACCGGCAGCCTCTAAAGCTGGCTGTAACACCAGGGGTGTTATTACATCCTCCACCATCGATGAGATAATGGCACCAAATGCAGCACCAATTACTACGGCTACTGCGAGGTCTATTACATTTCCTTTTAGTGCGAATTCCCTGAATTCTTTTAAGAGTCCCATAAGGTTTTAGTTTAGTTGAATACCAAGATACGAAAATGAGTAACTAATAAAAGACATGGAAGAGGAGCGATAATGCGAAAAGTTCGCGCTTAAAAATATTTTTTCTTTTTTCTGTAATAAAGCATTCACACCTGCATCCAATATAAAAACGAACAAAATGAAGAAGATAATCATCCTATTTACACTAAGTATTTGCTTGCTACAACTCAATGCACAATCCCACAAAAGCTTTAGCGTACAGGTAACTGGTAAAGGCGCGCCAATGCTATTCATTCCTGGCTATAGTTGCAGCGGTGAAGTATGGAAAGAAACCGTTGCGCATTATAGCAACCGGTATGAATGTCATGTACTTACACTTGCTGGTTTTGCAGGGGTGCCGGCCATCGATACCCCGTTTCTACAAACCGTTAAAAATGACATTATTGCTTACGCAAAAAACAAACATTTACGCAAACCTATATTGGTCGGTCATAGCCTTGGTGCGTTTATGAGCCTTTGGGTAAGTAGCGAAGCACCTACGCTTTTTGGAAAAGTAATCTGCGTAGATGGTCTTCCATTCGTCTCGGCACTCAATGATCCCAATGCCAACGCTGAAGCACTGAAGAAAAATCCGCTTTATAATATGGAGGCAACCATCAAAAATTTTGAAAACTTACCTGATAGTGGTTTTATTGACAGAACGAGTATGGCAATGAAATACCAGGTAGCAGATACCGCACGTGCACGCCAAATTGCAACCTGGCAATACCTTAGCAATCGCCGTACACTTGGCATTGCACTTATTGAAATGTCGACTACCGACCTGAGGCCTGCCATTGCCAACATCAAGCAACCGGTACTTATGCTTGGCAGCATTTACGGCACAAAGGAAACCAGCTATAAACTAATTGGTGAGCAGTTTAAAAACTTAACACAAACAATCATTCACGTAGCAGATAGCAAGCACTTTATTATGTACGATCAGCCAGAATGGATGTACAATGAAATAAATACCTTCCTAGAAAATTAAAAGCCGGCTTACACACCACCAACCCAACTGATGAATCAGCAAAAGGAATTTACCGGGCTTTATACACAATATGCAAACGGCATAAAGAAGCTGTGCCTTGGCTATACGGGTGATGCAGCGCTGGCCGATGATCTGTTACAGGAAACTTTCATTGCTGTTTGGAACAACATGCACAAGTTTCGCGGAGATGCTTCATGGGGCACTTGGATTTACCGGGTTGCCGTTAACACTTGCCTGACGTATTTACGAAGCAACAAAAACAAACCTTTGGAATTACAGGAACCATTTGTAGCCGCACTGCATGACGAAGTAAATACCAAAGAGCAGGAAGTACAACTTCTATATAAATGTATTAGTAAGCTAGCAGAAGCAGACAGGCTAATCATTTCTATGGTGCTGGAAGATAAACCTTACGAAGAAATCGCCCTGATCACAGACATAACCGAAAACAATTTGCGGGTAAAAATTCATCGCATTAAAAAGCAACTGACCGAAATATACAACCGCTATGCAAGACTTTGATTCACTGAAAAATATGTGGCAGGAAGATGAGCCACCGACCCAATCTACCACGGCACCAGCCATTGGCCGTACCACTTTAAATACCAAGCGGAAGCTACAACGGCAACTGCTCTTCGCGATGATTTCACTGTTGCTGACAGCGCTTGCAATTGCCGGCATGGCCTTGTTTGGAGACTTCAACTTTCAGCATTGGTATTCGTATGGCGCCATGGTGTTGATGTGTCTTATTTGCCTGGCGCAATCGGGGGTTATCTTTTTTACTTATAAAAAAATATCCGCAATAGATGAAACAACCACACCTGGAAAACACTTGCAACAATGGGAGAGCTACTACAGCTTACGCAAAAGACAAAATGCTATCATCGGCCCCCTATATTTCTTGTTGCTGAACGTAGCATTAGGCATCTACTTTATTGAAATTTTTACTGGCAGACCATTGACAAATATTTTGATTATCCTATTCATTTATTGCGCCTGGATGTTGTTTGCTTATTTCTATCTGGGCAAAAAAAATCAACGTAGAGAAGCAGAAAAACTCCAGGGAATTATTGACGAGTTGAAAGGGATTGAGAACCAGCTAACCTCCAATCGGTAACATCCGCGCGGGCTAACAGATTACAGCACTACTGCAATTCTCCCTCCTTTCTCGGTTTCATCCTTTTTTATCAATATAACTGTGCAAACTCCCTGTACGATTCAATTGCACTTTAAGTTTTGGTCGCTATAAATCAATGCCAGGCCTCTTCTACCTGCCACTGCTCTTATATTTTCTGCAGGCAATGGCATGAATATTTAGTGGAAAAACTTATTCGTGCCCAGCTTGATTCATAAAACAAACAATTTTTTTCTATTAAGTGTGCACATTACTAAAAAACAAACATTATGAAGAAGATCGTTTTCACGGCCATGACGGCGCTTACACTAGCCGCCTGCAACGACACACAGCGAGAGAACACTACAACAGTTGACAAAACGGAGATGAGTACAAACGTTGACACTAACACAAACGGAACAAGTTCTACCACAACGACCACCACTACCTACACACCAGCTGAAGGAGATGTAAAGTACAATGACAACAAGGTAATGGTATGGAGAAATGGCGAATGGGTTTTAGCAGACAAAGACGTAACATTGAATGATGGGGTAATAGTAACACGCAACGGCAGAGTTATAAAAAACAACCGTGAAATAGTGCTACATGATGGTGAAGTTGTGGACCGTACCGGCAGGTTTTTCGACCGTACCGGCAATGCTATCGACAATGCATGGGATGCTACAAAAGAAGGTGTGAAAGATGCAGGAAAAGCCATTAAAAATGCAGCCGAAAAAGTTGGTGAGAAAACAAAAGAAGCTGTAGATGGAAAGAATAACGACAACCATTAGTATCTAAATAAAATGATATGGCTGCATAAATTTGATAGGAGCTAATGCAGTGTTAATCCTCATTAAGTTATTTTAAGTAAGCCATCCCTTTGCGGATGGTTTTTTCAATCTAGCTTAGCAATCGCCGGTATCTGGTTTTTAAAAACACTCAACCCGATTGGAATTTCTTTTTTAGAGTTGGCAATAAAATACTGGAAATGAACGTACAACATAAGCAAGAAGAAACAGCAGGCTTGTTTTTTATAGCGGAGAACGGAACGAACATAGCTGAAATGGAATACAGCCGTAGTGGCGGAGCAATAATGACCATCACGCATACGGAAGTGAATGAGGCCTATAGAGGCCGGAATTTAGGTGTGCTACTGGTAGAAGCCGGGGTTGAATTTGCCAGAAGCAAGCAGTTTAAAATTAAACCGCATTGCAGCTATGCGAATGCCATTATTCGAAAAAATGAACGAATGAAAGATGTGCTTTAACATCAAAACCACATGTTAAACCCGGTGTTGTTCTACATAACATTACTACATTGTAAGCCTATGAAATACATTTTGACGAGCCTTGCGCTAATTCTTTCCTTTGGCTTCACGAATACTAACCCCGATGCGATATTGGGTGTTTGGCAAAATGGTAGCGGTAAAGGTCATATCCACATCTACAAACAGAGCGGTAAATACTTCGGTAAAATAGTATGGTTGAAAAGCCCAATGGGTGATGATGGCAGACCACGTGTAGACAAGAAAAACCAGGATGAATCAATGCGTACCAAACCGTTGATTGGGGCTATTATGCTGCGTGACTTTGCCTACGAAGATGGAGAGTGGAACGGTGGAAGAATATACAACCCAGAAGATGGCAAAGAGTATAAAGCTTATATGAAAATGAAGGATCGCTCTACCCTAACAGTGCGCGGGTATGTAGGCTTTTCATGGATAGGCAAAACTGATATTTGGCAGCGGGTAAAGTAATGACATAATGCTAGTGCATCTTTATTTTCAGCAAACGAAAAAAGTCGGCTTCATTCAATTCTCTAACACCGCCAGCCGGTAAGTCATCTAAAACAATATCTTCTATTGCTATACGAATCAACCGGATGCATTTGTGCCCGAGTTCGTACACCATCTTTCTCACCTGGTGAAATTTTCCTTCTACCAAAGTCAGCATTATCCATGAACTCACCTGGTAAGGCTTTACTTCTCCTGGTAGATCTACATACTTTTCGGGGTGTTCTACCAACTCAACTTGTGCGGGCATGGTGGTATAGAACGCCCCTCCTTTCACTTGTATTGAAACACCCTGGCGCAGGTGCTCCAACACTTGATCCGTCACTATATTTTTTACCTGGACAAGGTATTTGCGGCTATGTGGCACTTCCCCCTGGAAGAGCTTTTTTGTAATGGATTTATTAGTAGTTAATAACAACAAGCCTTCTGAATGATTATCGAGTCTTCCAATAGCATGGATTCCTTCAGGAAATGGAAAGTCAATGTCGCCCAGTAATGTTACCTGGTGACTACTGATAAACTGAGACACCATATTGGCTGGCTTATGCAAAACAAAATAGCGATGTTGACTTTCAGACATAGACAGTAAAAACGCCAATATAATCATTGGTCTTTTCATAGCCTCAGTTTCCAAAATTTTTAGACACTACTTTCGACCCTCAACTTTTTTCATCTTCCTTCTATAATCGCTTTTGGCACTACACTTCAAAACAAATTTTCTTTTTCACATGCCTTTCTCGACTTTCGCGTTTCAATTGTCACTATGAAAAATATTGCTGTTATAGGTGCAGGTACAATGGGTAACGGAATTGCACACGTGTTCGCGCAAAATGATTTTTTGGTGACGCTGATCGATGTTAGCCAAGAGCAACTAGATAAAGCGATTGCCACCATAGGCAAAAACATGGACCGCCAGGTAGCCAAAGGTTCGCTTACCGAAGAAACAAAACAAAACGCTCTTGCAAATCTTGCTACGATGAGTTCCATTGCCGAAGGCGTAAAAAATGCAGATCTGGTGGTAGAAGCCGCCACCGAAAACATTGACCTGAAACTTAAAATATTTCAGCAATTAGATGAAGCCGCACCAGCCGGTTGCATACTTGCCAGCAATACTTCCTCCATTTCAATTACGAAGATTGCCTCCTTTACCAAACGCCCAGCGTTGGTAATCGGTATGCACTTTATGAACCCGGTGCCTGTAATGAAGCTGGTGGAAATCATCAATGGCTACGCTACCAGTAAAGAAGTAAGTAACTCTATTGTAGCGCTTAGCAAGGTGTTGGGAAAAGTTCCATGCGTGGTGAATGACTACCCTGGTTTTATAGCCAACCGCATTTTAATGCCAATGATCAACGAAGCAATTTATAGTTTGTATGAAGGTGTGGCCGGAGTGGAAGAAATTGACACCGTCATGAAACTCGGAATGGCTCACCCGATGGGGCCATTGCAGTTAGCAGATTTTATTGGCCTTGATGTTTGCCTGAGTATTTTAAATGTGTTGTATGTTGGTTTCGGCAATCAGAAATATGCGCCTTGCCCCCTATTAGTAAACATGGTTACGGCTGGATATAAAGGCATAAAATCAGGTGAGGGATTCTATAAATACACAGCTGGCAGCAAATATCTTGTAGTAAGCGAACGTTTCGTGCAAGGAAAATAAAGGCGTGGTCATTCACGCACATAAAAATTACTTTCCATTAAGTGTTGCCAGTTTTCATTGCAATCACTTCTACTGAATGCAACTCCTTCAGTTTGAACAGCACTTCTTGTAACCTTGATTTGGGAATACCTATTTCAACAATACAGAACAACTGCTGTTCTTGCTTTTTCACTTCGCACCCAAACTGTTTTACAATTATCATTACTTCATTCATGCGGGTATAATCAAACTGCAACGCATAGTCTGCCAATACTTGCTTCTGAATGATGGGTGTAAGCTGAAGCGCCAGTGAAGCTGCAGTTTTGTAAGCATTGATCAACCCTGGCACGCCCAGTAACGTTCCACCAAAATAGCGTACCACAATCACCAGTGTATTGGTGAGTTGCTTACTATCAATCTGCCCTAATATTGGTTTGCCTGCGCTGCCCGATGGCTCACCATCATCGCTTACGCGGTGGTTGTTTGCATCTAATCCCAGCCGGTAGCCAACACAATAATGCGCTGCTTTGGGGTGTTCCTTTTTAAGCTGTTGCAAATGTTTTTTAAAATCATCTGCTGTCAAAATAGGAAACGCGTATGCAAGAAAGGTACTTCCCCTTTCTTTGAATTCTGCATATGATGGTTTCTCGATTGTGTTGTAATAAAAATTGTCACTCATAACGATGATCCGAAAGCGATTAAGTAAATAGCAATAATTGAGATCACAATTCCGCTCCAGTTAATGGTGCTCAATTTGTCTTTGAATATAAGGGCAGCAACTAAAGAACTGAAAAGAATGATGCCGAGATTATTGAGTGGTATGGCTGCACTACTCGGCCATGTACTAACTTTAAGGAACCGGATAAGGCACCAGATGCTAAAATAATTTGGTATGCCTATACAGATACCCGCCAACACATTTCTCCACGAAAGCACTTGCCTGCGGGTGGCTACTTGCACAGCTAAGATAATGGAGCCAATTGTTGCTGCTGCAGCAAATGCCGTTACGAGGTAAGCATTTTGATTCACCTCGTTGATATAAGTTGTCTCTACAAATTTGATGAGTGTATCGAGTAAGCCGCTACCAATAAAAAGTACTACCGGCAACAACAATAAAAGCGAATGACGGGCAGTGTTTCTTTGCTCCGTTTGTTTGTTTGGCCAGCAGGTTAATAGAACAGCCACGAGCACCAACACAATACCAAGCCATTGCGCAGCAAGCAACTTTTCATTGTATAAATAAATGCTGAAAACCACCGGAATAATGATGGCCAGCTTATTGGCAACAGAAGCGGCAGCCACACTGATGCGCTGTGTAGTAATGCCCACAATATTGAACAACACAATAAACATAGTACCCATAACCGCTGCCCACGGAAACCATCCAGCCGAAACAGCTTCGCCCGTAATTGGGAATGAACCATGAATGATGGAACCGGTAATTACACAGGTGATGTAGTTGAAAACAATGGACTGAAAAAGGTCTAAGCCGAGCCGCTGCAATATTTTAAATGCTAGCACCAGCATAGAGGAGAAAACAATACTTCCGGCAAGAAAAAGCATAATGTTTTGGTGGCCGGTTAGATGGCGTTTCTTTTATAGTATGATAAAATATCACTTTCCAAAATAATTGTTTGCGTTGTTGTGGCTTGCTTCAAAACGGGTGCTTTGACGCCTTCCAGCATAGTCAATTCGGTATTGGTGATCACTACGGCCTCATCCCACAATCCTGCATCAATAAAATGCTGGAGCGTTAAAGCACCTCCCTCAACCAGTATACTTTGAATGCCAAGTTGATAACAAGCAACAACTATCTGAGCTGCCAGAGGTTCATCTTTTTCCAGTTGTATCCATTCATTTAATCCGGCGATGCTTGGTGTTGAAAGAGTGAAAATGATTGTACGTACGCTGTTATCAAATACATTCAACTCCGGCGGAAGCTTGTCTTGTAAATCAATCACCAAACGGATGGGTGATGGCCCGGTACCATACCGGGTATCCAACCTTGGATTATCCAACAAGGCTGTAGTTGTACCTACTAGAATGGCCATGTTACTACCGCGCAATTGATGAACCGACCGGTTAGAAAATTCATTGGTGATGAGTACACGCTTTTCGGTAGACCCTATAAAATGATCCATCGATTGAGCCCACTTCAGCGTGATATAAGGTCGCTTGTGCTGGTGAAAAGTGAAGAACTTTTTATTCAGCTCGATACAATTATTCTGTAAAACATTCAATGTAACCTCCACGCCAGCCTGTTTCAGCTTTTCTATTGCTTTCCCATCTACGGCTTCAAATGGATCACGGCAGCCAATTACTACCTGCTTAATGCCGGCTCGGATAATCATGTCTGCACAAGGCGGTGTTTTACCAAAATGAACGCAAGGTTCAAGTGATACATACAAAGTAGATTCGGGAATGAGATGTCGGTTAGCTTCGCTTACGCTACCGATACAATTCACCTCAGCATGTGCCTTGCCATACTGCTCATGATAGCCTTCACCAACAATGAATTGCTCATGCACAAGCACACTTCCCACCATCGGATTCGGCGCTACAAAACCTTCCCCCAGCTTTGCCAATTGTAGGCAGCGTTGCATGTATTGCTCGTGCGTATTTGTATTTTGCAAGGCGCAAAAGTAACTGAAAATGCAGTAGCATTGCAGGCATGACCATCCAGCAAGCTTACCAACAATTATTGATTCAGCTGTACGATTTATATGATCATCGCGAAGCTGCCAACATTGCGGATTGGACGATAGAGCACATTACTGGGCAAAGAAAAATAGAGCGGATTATATATAAAGATCTGCCGGTAACTGAAGAGCAAAATGAAAGATTACAACACATAACCAAGCGCTTGCTGGCACACACTCCCGTGCAATATGCCTTGAATGAATCATGGTTTTACGGAATGAAATTTTTTGTAGATGAACAGGTGCTGATACCGCGGCCGGAGACGGAGGAATTGGTTGACTGGGTGGTGGAGGATTTAAAAAGTCAAAAGTCAAAAGTAAAAATTTTGGATGTTGGTACCGGCAGTGGATGTATACCGGTCAGCATAAAAAAGCAGATAGCGATTGCAGAGATTTCAGCGGTTGATGTATCAGCCGGTGCAATCAATGTAGCCAAAAAAAATGCTGAAAATTTAGGAGCAAATATCCAGTTTAATTCACTCGACTTTTTACATGAAGCAGCAAGAAACACGCTGGGTATGTTTGACATCATCGTGAGTAACCCACCCTACATAAAGCGTAGCGAAGCGGAAGTAATGAAACAGCATGTTGTTGCACATGAGCCACACCTAGCCTTGTTTGTTCCGGATGATGACGCATTGATATTCTATGAAGCCATTGCCGTGTTTGGCAAAGACCACTTGAGTAGATCCGGTAAAATATATGTAGAGATCAATGAAACATTGGGCCAGGAGGTAGCTAAATTATTTCAGCGCCATGGCTATCAAAATATTGTAGTGAAGAAAGATTTGCAGGGAAAAGAAAGGATGGTAAGGTGTGAGAAGGTTTGAGGTTTGAGGTTTGAGGTTGGTAGTTGAAGGAGGACTTTCATCTTTCGTCCTTTTTGTTCAGATACAACGGTCCTGCAACTTCGAACCTCAAACATCAAACGTCACATACTACTGACCCGCATTATCTACTGCCATCACAGGCGTTGCACCCAGGCGCTTGATTATTTGCATTAGCTTAATAGCAGTACCCAAATGTGCGGTACTGTCACCATTAATTACTACAGAAGGTTTGCCGGTTTCTTTTGCGAGGTACGCTTTCAACTCGCCTTCAACTTGCTCCATGCTTATTTTCTTCTGTGCCAGAAATAAGTTTTGATCCTTGTCGACGGTAATAACTACTGTTTGTTTTGATTTTGTATCTGCCTTTGCTTTGGGGTTGGAAACCTTAATAACGTTCGGGTTAGCGAGAGTAGAAACGATTAGAAAAAACAACAGGAGAATGAACAATATATCGTTGAGCGCACCAGTGTGTACTTCAGGATGTCTTCTTAGTTTGCTTCGAATATTCATCTTTCTTGTTTCGAATTATTACTGTTTGTTTGAAGCGAAAGTTCTGATGTATTGCGTTGCTGAATATGGTTCGAAAAGTACAAGTGTGCGACGCAACTACTGCTACATTTATATCATTCCGTCGGGCCCATAAGCCTTCTCCTCTGCTTACCTGGTTGGCTCCTGCAGTATGTCAATAAATTCCGAACTGGCTGCCTCCATTTTGTTGGCCGTTTTATCAATCATGGTGGTAAGCGCATTGTGCCCGATGTACGCTAATAAACCAATCACCAAACCGGTACCGGACGTAATCATTTTTACATAAATACCACCAGCAATATCATTTAAGGTAAACTGTCCTGAACTGGCAATACCATAAAATAACTGGATCATACCAACGATGGTTCCAAGAAAACCAAACATGGGTGCTATGCCAGCAATCAGCGAGAGAATATTGAGGTTACGTTCCATGCTATACATCTCTAGCTTTCCAACATTCTCCATGCTTTTTTCAATGGCATCAATCGGCTTTCCAATGCGTTGTATGCCTTTGTCAATTATTCTCGCAACAGGGTTAGGGGTATTTTTAGCAAGTGTACGCGCCGCATTTACGTTGCCTTGCATAATGTTGTCGCGTATCATACTCATAAAATTGCCTTCGATCTTACTGGCTTTACGAATAGCAATTAATCGTTCAAAAAAAACAAAGATGGCAATGATGAGCAACGCGTACAGCGGGTACATAATCCAACCTCCTTTATCGAGCAGCGACCATAACGATATCGTTTCAGGTACAACTGGTTGTTGTGTTGCTGCGTTATTCAATGTGTCCGCTACTACTTGTCCAGCTGCTTGCAAAAAGATCAACATCATTGTTGGTAAGAGTTATGTGGTGCAAAAGTAAGTTTTGGGCAAAACGATACATCCCTTTACTTGTACACATGTGTGAATGCAAATAAACGGGTAGAAGACAAGCACTTGCTGAGCGCGCTGTTAAAATTTTGCTGTAATCAACTTTCGCGGTTCACTTCACTAATAGAAAATGCGGGTAGGCATACACTCCAGTATTCACATTCTTCGTCAAACGGATTGCTGTAGCGAACCCTTGCTCCTTTATTTACAAGGATGCTTTGACCGGCTTCTACAATTGTTTTCAGCCCGTCTACTTCTACTGATTTGCGGCCACGGCTTACCAGTGTCCACTCGTCAAACGTAGGTTCCTGGTGAGGTTCTGTCCAGTGCGGAGGTGCCACCATGTGCGCAATGCTCAATTGATCATTGTTGGTGGCGATACGGCCAAAATGCTCTTCAATTAATTTGCCGTCGGTAGTGGGTACAATGAAGGGTTTATTCTGAAGAAAATAATTCATATGGTTTTTGATTGGTCAATTTTATTAAAACAGCATATCAATAGTAGTTATTGTTCAGCATCCAGTTTGAATTGAAGGATGTTGGCAACAAAAGATTATTGGAGTTTGTCTCAAGATTATTTGAAACTTAAACGATGAGCAAATTATGCATAAAATACTTACAGGTTTGGTTTTACATTTACCTGAGTAAGAATGTCTAAAGAACGTCCAGCATTGAGTGCAAAAGTTTTACTTTAACAAATTTATTCTCTTCATTCCTTTTACTTTGCTGCCCTAAAAACCTTGCATGAAAAATTTTTTATTGCCGCTGAACATTGTTTTACTGATAGCCGTAGGGGTCCTTTTCTTTCTACACTTTTCAACTAATAAAACGACTACAAAAGCGACTACTGCCACTACTACATCCGCAGCAGCGGGTACCTTAAAGATGGCGTATTTTGAAATGGACTCAATTGATAACAACTATCAATACCTGAAAGATGTACGAGCAGAGTTGAAGTCGAAACAACAGGAATTGGGCGGTCAATTGAATCAATTGAAGAGCCGCTATATGGAAAAAGTGAACAAGTATAAAGGGGAAGCACAAACGATGACTCAGGAAAGACAGCAGGTAATAGAACAGGAACTAATGAATGATCAAAAAGTGTTGGCTAATAAAGAACAATCGCTCGATCTTGAAATGCAGGACGTACAGTTTAAGAAGATGCAGGATGTAAACCGCAAGATTGAAGCTTACCTGAAAGAATACAACAAGGATAAAGGATATAGTTACATTATTGCGAATCAACCCGGTTCAATTTATTATATCGATCCGGCTTTCGACATTACATCTGATCTTATTAAAGGATTGAATGGCACTTACAAAAAGAAAGAGTAAGATCGTCCATTTCATATTTCCTTATCTTCATCCCTTCTCCAATTAACACCGAGAAGGGATTTTTAATTACAGCATATGAGCGACCAAAACGCAGCATCTTTTAAACCAACACTCGGCCTGCTTGACGCGACCATGATTGTTGCAGGGAGCATGATCGGTTCAGGAATTTTTATAGTTAGTGCAGACATTACCCGCAATGTGGGAAGCGCCGGTTGGTTGATTGTTGTTTGGATACTGACAGGATTTATGACACTTACTGCTGCTTTAAGTTATGGTGAGCTTAGTGCTATGTTTCCCAAAGCCGGGGGGCAATATGTTTACCTCAAAGAAGCCTACAATCCATTGGTTGGCTTCTTGTATGGATGGAGTTTTTTCTCGGTTATTCAAACTGCAACCATTGCTGCTGTGGGTGTAGCATTTGCAAAGTTTACCGCCTATTTGCTTCCTGTTTTTAGCGAGGACAATATTTTATGGGGCATAGAAAAAGGAATAAATGCATCAGGTAAAATGGCCTATTCATTCTCTATCAGTGCAGCACAATTGCTTTCGATTGTGATCATCGTTTTACTAACGTACATCAACACGCGGGGCGTGAAAGGAGGCAAAGCCATTCAAACAACCTTTACCTTAACTAAGCTACTAAGCCTGTTTGGGCTGATTGCTTTTGGATTGATTATGGCAAAAGGCGATGTATGGACGGCCAACTGGAGCAATGCATGGAGCCTGCAGAGCTTAGCAGCAGATGGCACCATTGGCAACTACACGATGGCTGCAGCATTGGGTGCGATTGCCGCGGCAATGGTAGGGTCAATTTTTAGCAGCGATGCATGGAACAACGTGACTTTTATAGCCGGTGAAATTAAGAACCCACAGCGCAATATTGGTCTGAGTTTATTCCTTGGTACATTGATGGTGACCATCATTTACGTTACTGCAAACATCATGTATACGGCTGTTTTGCCACTGCAGGAAATTGCTTCGGCAGATAAAGACCGTGTAGCGGTTGCTGCATCTAACGTTATCTTTGGTAACGTGGGTACCGTCATCATTGCACTCATGATTATGGTGTCCACTTTTGGATGTAACAATGGTTTAATTCTAGCCGGTGCACGAGTGTATTACACCATGGCAAAAGATGGATTGTTCTTTAAAAGTGTTGGGAAACTAAACCAATTTTCTGTACCTGCTTACGCCTTGTGGGTTCAATGTGTTTTTGCTTGCGCCTGGAGCTTAAGTGGAAAATACGGCGACCTCTTAGATATGATTTCGTTTGTAGTGGTAGCATTCTACATGCTTACCATCGTTGGCATTTTTATACTTCGTAAAAAAAGACCCGATGCCGAACGACCCTATAGAGCTTTCGGCTATCCATATTTACCTGCACTGTACATTGTAATGGGTCTGGCATTTTGCATCCTGCTCATCATTTACAAACCAAAGTTTACCTGGCCGGGCGCTATCATTACATTACTGGGTGTCCCATTGTATTATATAGCAGTAGCCAGCAATAAAAAAGCAGTAAAATAACATGAAGGTCGAGGAACTTTTTCACGCGTTCACGCAGCAGAAAGTTGCCATTGTTGGCGATGTAATGCTGGACACCTACTGGTGGGGTCATGTAGAACGAATTTCGCCTGAAGCGCCTGTGCCAGTTGTGGCATTAGATGAAAAAGAACTTCGTCTGGGTGGCGCGGCCAACGTTGCTTTGAACACTGTATCACTTGGTGCGGCCACTACCCTTTTCTCAGTTATTGGTCACGATGAAGACGGTGAAACGCTCACACGTTTACTAAAAGAAAACAACATCGACACCAGCTATCTGGTAAAAAGCAGGGAGCGCGTTACTACGAATAAGATCCGCATCATAAGCCGTAACCAACACATGATGCGGCTCGATTCTGAAATCACCCACGATATAAATGCTGAAGAAGCAGAGCAATTATTAACTGCGTTTACCAATTATGTGCAAACAGAAAAACCTTCTGTTGTCGTATTTGAGGATTACAACAAAGGAGTATTGACAGAGCAAGTCATCCAACAGATGATTGCACTTTGTAATCAACATGGCATTATTACAACCGTAGATCCCAAGCGTAAAAACTTTTTTTCTTACAAAGGTGTTAGCATTTTTAAGCCAAACATTAAAGAGGTAAAGGAGGGGTTAAATATCTTATTGGAAACGATTGATGAAGGAGCGCTACGCGATATCCATCAAAAGTTGAATGATGTTTTACAACACTCTATCTCGCTCATTACATTATCAGAGAAAGGAATCTTCTTTCAAGAAAATAAAACATCCCAAATCATACCTACACATGTACGCAGCATAGCAGATGTAAGTGGCGCAGGCGATACGGTGATAGCAGTCGCATCGTTGGCCTATGCTGCAACCAATGATATAAAACTTGCCGCCGCAATGGCCAATATTGCCGGCGGACTCGTATGCGAAGAGGTTGGAACAGTAGCCATCAATAAACAGAAACTATTTACTGAGTGTAATCTTTTGCTTCAGTAGCACGTTCGTTATTGGCTGACATCATGCCTTCATAATCTAGTGCTACCGTAAAAAATGTTTTTATCAGCACAAACACCAGTATAAATATTTTGCCTGCACCCAATGCCATAAAAAATCCCCCTATAATTACAACGAGTTGCTGAACAATAATTCTTGGGTATGGCTCAAACATTACTACCCCTAAGCTTGCTGTTTTAAATCTTCCACTGAGTACATAATCTTTTAGCACCAGAAAGCCATACGAAACAATGAAGCCGATCATGAGCCAATGAATTGCAGGCGATACATACCGTGGAAAATTGATGACCAAATCGAAAACACCAGTTGGCTGTGCACGTGTGAAAGTTAAGTCAGCCATTTGAAAGAAAATAGTCATTTGCACGGTCACGAATATCCCATAGTGAACAATGAAGAAAAAAATAAAAAACAAGCCGGACACATTCGACTGTTGGCCTCCATTAGTCCATACATCTTTCTTTTTTACAATGGTGGTAAGTAACATCTTTAGCACATTGAAACCACCGATAATGATTGTTTCCAGGCAATAAACAAGAAAGACTTCTGTTGCATTCCAACCCTGGAACCATACGCCATAAATGGGCATGATATTAATACACAACATGAAAACATCATACACTGACAAGCGTTTTTTAAGTAGCTTCTTCATGGGGTTGAAAAATTTGCTGATGTAAAGTGGTTAGTTTTGGCAGCTATAAATTAAGCTTTAATATGCAGAAATACACGTTGGTAATACACGGCGGCGCCGGTACTATTCTAAAACAAGATATGACCGACGACCTGGAAGCTTCCTACAAGGCGGGATTAAAAGAAGCATTAGATGCTGGCTACGCTGTAATAGAAAACGGTGGCTCTGCAACAGAAGCGGTAAAGGTTGCTGTTGTGACTTTAGAAGACAACGTACTGTTCAATGCCGGCAAGGGTTCTGTTTTTACCAACACCGGCGGGCACGAAATGGATGCTGCTATTATGGATGGAGGCACTTTAGAAGCAGGCGCAGTAGCAGGCATTCAAAATGTTCGAAATCCTATTGCAGTAGCAAACGAGGTGATGACAAATAGCGAACACGTGTTGTTAAGTGGAGCTGGTGCAAAAGCATTTGCAGAAAAAAATGGACTGGCACTGGAAAGAGACGATTACTTCTTCTCCCAATTCAGGCACGATCAATGGACAGCAATCAAGGACACTGATGGCTTTCAATTAGACCATCAAAAGCAAAATGCCAATGCATTCATGCACGACAAAAAATTTGGTACCGTTGGAGCAGTGGCTTGCGATCAGCATGGTAATGTTGCGGCTGCTACCAGTACTGGTGGAATGACCAATAAAATGTTTGGCCGTGTGGGTGATAGTCCGATGATTGGCGCAGGCACTTATGCAAACAACCGAACGTGTGCGATTAGCTGTACTGGTCACGGAGAGATTTTTATTAAAGCTGTGACTGCCTACGACATCAGTGCTTTAATGGAATACAAACAACTTTCGTTGGAAGATGCCTGTAGAGAAGTAGTGCTTAACAAGCTTGTAAAGATGGAAGGTGAAGGTGGTGTAATAGGTGTGGATGCGCAAGGCAATGCATCGATGGTTTTTAATAGTGAAGGAATGTACCGCGCAATGAAAAGCAGTGATGGGACTGAGCAAATAGCTATCTACAAATAGCAGGCGTACATACAAAATTGAAACAGCCAAGCGCATCTGTCGCTTAGCTGTTTTTTTTACCGATGACTTTCTTATCTACTGGTTTTTATCCAATCTCCTCTTGCATCAGTAAAGCCGCGCAAATATTTGCCAGGAGAAATCTCTCCTCAGCAGGTACAGATGACAAATACACAACTCCTCTGTCAATAAGGGAAACTGCCGCTACAGGTTTGTCCTGCTTGTTTCTAATCTCAATACCAATGGAGCCAAAAGGCATGTTAGCAGCAGAGCCATCTTTGCGCTGCATCTGCGTGACAGGTACCAGCGTATAATAGTTGTCTTTATCCATGGCTACCACGCCGGTGTACTTTTTGGGGCGAGCCTGCCAAGCTTGATTGTCTAACACTAACTGCCATGGCTTATTGTACTTATTGGTGTAAAGCTGCACATAAAACTTGCTGTCACTTCTATCGGTCTTTAGTAGTATTTCTGCAGCAATGTTCACAATGCTATTAGGATTATTTCCGATCTGCAGGTCTTCAGCATTGAACTTAGAAACGCAGTACACCTCACTCAAATTTCCGGCGGGGTCGTTCATTTCAAACTTTACGGTTTGTTTGCGTTTTATGTATTCAATTGAAATGATGTTCTCAAAATTTGCATCCGTTACAATGCCTTTGGTCCATCCCGTTCTTGAGGATGTTCCTTTAACCCATGAACGCTTAACTGAAGTCGTTTGGTACGCTCCAAAGTTCATCCGCTCTTTGGTAAAAAGTCCGCGACGACCATCTACTTTGTATTCTTGTTTACTAAGCCAATTGTTTTCATTCAGGGCCATTTTTGCAGGAGTGCAATAGCTAAGGGCAATAATGATTAGGACTAGTATAAACGATGTTACAATATTTTTCATTTGACTATTTTTTTACAAAAATGTAGAACGGCATTGTTACGAAAATCTAAACCAATGATGTGCGGATGCAGTCATATTCAGACGGTTTAAACGCTCACACAAGTATGTGACGAATACCATAGAAGAAGTATTTGGAGGGCAACAATAAAGAATCAAAAGTTGAACGGAGCGTCGCAAGAATGATTCATCAATGCTCAAAATGCTGGTAAAAAAAAGCCGCCTCAAAAAATTGAGACGGCTCTATTCAATCAGAATTTCCAAAGTTTAAAACCAGAAACCCAAAACTCGAAACTCGAAATTATTCTTCCTCATCAAAGTTCATTGCTTCACGAGCAGTAGTCAGCAAATCATATTCCTCTTTGCTACCTACGATCATGTTTTCAAACTCACGCAAACCTGTACCTGCCGGTATGGCGTGACCTGTGATCACATTCTCTTTCAGACCCAGCATCTCATCGGTTTTACCCATGATGGCTGCAGAACTTAACACCTTAGTTGTTTCCTGGAACGATGCAGCTGATATCCAGCTTTGTACTCCAAGTGACGCTTTGGTGATACCCAACAACAATGGAGATGAAGTAGCAGATGAAGCATCTCTGAATTCAGCCAGCTTGCGATCGCTACGACGGAGGATAGAATTCTCTTCCCTTATCTCACGCAAACTAACAATCTGTCCGGCTTTCAACTTAGTACTTTCGCCTGCATCAACCACAACCTTCTTATCAAAGATGTAATCGTTCTCTTCGTTGAATTCGATGCGGTCAACGGTATCTCCTTCAAGGAAACGTGTATCACCCGGATCTTGAATTTCAACCTTCTTCATCATTTGACGAACAATGGTTTCAATGTGCTTATCGTTGATACGCACACCCTGCAAACGATATACTTCCTGGATTTCATTCACCACGTACTCTTGTACAGCGAATGGACCCTTAATAGCAAGAATATCAGCAGGCGCGATAGAACCATCTGACAATGGAATACCCGCTTTTACGAAGTCACCATCTTGTGCAAGGATCTGGCGTGTCAATGGTACTAAGTACTTTTTGATTACACCATCTCTAGCTTCAACAATGATCTCGCGGTTACCACGCTTGATACCGCCAAAGCTTACCACACCATCAATCTCACTTACTACAGCAGGATTGCTTGGGTTACGTGCTTCAAACAATTCAGTAACACGTGGAAGACCTCCGGTGATATCTCTTAGTTTACCTAAGATCCTTGGAATTTTCACGAGTACCTGTCCTGGCTTCACTTCTTCACCTTGCTCCAGAACGATATGACTTCCTACAGGTAGGTTATACATCTTCGTTTCCTTCGCACCTTCTACGATCAATCCAGGAATCTTCGTTTTATCTTTTGTTTCAATTACCACTTTCTCGCGGTGACCTGTTTGCTCATCCGCTTCTTCACGGAAGGTTATACCGTCAAGGATATTTTCGAATTTAATGGCTCCAGCGATCTCGGCAACGATAACGTTGTTGAACGGATCCCATGAACAGATCACATCACCTTTAGTTACTTTTTGGCCATCCTTCACTTGGAGTGTAGCACCATAAGGAACGTTGTTGGTGATCAATAAACGATCATTCTTCACGTCCATAATACGAACCTCACCAGTACGTCCGATAACCACTTTGCTCTTTCCACCTTCGTTGTTCAAAGCGTCTACGGTTCTTAAACCATCGAACTGAATAGTACCATCAAATTTAGCGTTCAAAGTACTTTCTACAGAAGCCGATCCGGCCACACCACCCACGTGGAAGGTTCGTAGTGTCAACTGTGTTCCTGGCTCACCAATAGATTGCGCTGCAATAATACCCACTGCATCTCCACGCTGTGCTGTATATCCTGTTGCAAGGTTTTTACCATAGCAACGTACACATACACCACGCTTTGATTCGCATGTCAACACAGAACGAATTTCAACGCTTTCTATTCCTGCATCTTCAATTGCTTTAGCAGTGTCGTCGTTTATCTCTTTACCACCTTCAACCAGTATTTCTTCCGTTACTGGGTTAAATACGGTATGTAGGGAAACACGACCCAGAATTCTATCGAACAATGGTTCGATGATATCCTCATTATCTTTCAGCGCACTTGTGAGTGTACCACGAAGTGTTCCACAATCTTCTTCAGTAATTACTACATCTTGAGCAACGTCCACCAAACGACGGGTCAGGTAACCTGCATCCGCTGTTTTCAAGGCTGTATCTGCAAGACCCTTACGGGCACCGTGGGTTGAGATGAAATAATCCAATACGTTCAATCCGCCTTTAAAGTTGGAAAGGATCGGGTTTTCAATGATCTCGTTTCCGCTGCTACCACTCTTACGAGGTTTAGCCATCAGACCCCTGATACCGGCAAGCTGCTTAATCTGCTGCTTACTACCACGCGCTCCTGAATCAAGCATCATGTACACGGAGTTGAAGCCCTGCTTATCTGCCGCCATCTCACGGATCAACGTTTCGGTAATGCGGGTATCCACACGGCTCCAGATATCGATGATACCATTGTAACGCTCGTTGTTGGTAATCAAACCCATGTTGTAATTGTCCCAAACTTCTTCAACTTCACCCTTAGCATTGGCAAGTAATTGCTCTTTTACTTCAGGGATGATCAGGTCATTGATGTTGAAAGACAAACCACCTTTGAACGCCATGTTGAAACCAAGTGTCTTGATATCATCCAGGAACTTAGCCGTTTTTGGAACGTTGGTAATCTTGATGATGTCACCAATAATCTCCCGAAGACTTTTCTTCGTCAGCAAAGCATTGATGTACCCTACTTCTTTTGGAACATGTTGATTAAACAATACACGACCTACAGTAGTCTCAATTAATTTATTATCGAGCAAACCTTGTGCATCTCTTACAATTGTTTTTACACGAATGTGTGCATGCAGGTCAACTTGCTTTTCATTGTAAGAAATGATCACTTCCTCCATTGAGTAGAAAGCCCGTCCTTCACCTTTCACCTTTACTTCATCAGTACTCTTTTTACCCTTAGTGATGTAGTACAGACCCAATACCATGTCCTGCGAAGGAAGGGTAATAGGTGTACCGTTCTGTGGGTTCAAGATGTTGTGTGAAGAAAGCATCAGCAACTGCGCTTCAAGGATGGCAGCATGGCTCAGTGGTACGTGTACCGCCATCTGGTCACCATCGAAATCCGCGTTAAACGCCGTTGTTACCAATGGGTGTAACTGGATCGCTTTTCCTTCAATCAATTTAGGTTGGAAAGCCTGGATTGATAACCTGTGCAGGGTTGGGGCACGGTTTAGCATGATCGGGTGACCTTTCAAAATATTTTCCAGGATATCCCAAATAACTGCTTCTTTTTTATCTACTAACTTCTTGGCCGATTTCACCGTCTTCACGATACCTCTTTCAATCAGCTTACGAATAATAAATGGTTTGAAAAGCTCGGCAGCCATATCTTTCGGAAGACCGCACTCATGCATTTTCATTTCAGGTCCTACCACGATAACCGAACGACCAGAATAGTCAACACGCTTACCAAGTAAGTTCTGACGGAAGCGACCTTGCTTTCCTTTCAGTACATCAGAAAGTGATTTCAACGCACGACCACCTTCCGCTTTTACCGCGTTTGATTTACGTGAGTTATCGAATAGGCTATCGATGGCTTCCTGCAGCATCCGCTTCTCATTACGCAATATCACCTCAGGTGCCTTGATCTCTAACAAACGCTTCAAACGGTTGTTACGAATGATTACACGACGATATAAATCGTTCAAATCTGAAGACGCGAAACGACCGCCATCCAAAGGAACCAACGGACGTAATTCTGGTGGAATTACAGGAATGTATTGCATTACCATCCACTCAGGGCGGTTGGTAATTCGTGTATTTGCATCGCGGAAACTTTCCACTACACTCAAACGTTTCAAGGCATCTGCCTTTCGCTGTTGTGAAGTTTCGTTTGCCGCTGAGTTACGTAAATCGAAAGACAATTGATCCAGGTCAATTCTGCCCAACAGGTCATGAACTGCTTCAGCACCCATTTTAGCAATGAACTTATTTGGATCTTCATCAGGAAGGTATTGGTTGTCTTTTGGTAAAGCATCCAGAATATCTAAGTACTCTTCTTCGGTCAATAGATCACCAAAATTCTGTCCCTTATCTGCGCGAATACCCGACTGAATTACTACAAAACGCTCGTAGTAAACGATGGTTTCTAATTTCTTAGAACTCATCCCCAACAGGTAACCAATTTTATTAGGCAAAGACTTAAAGTACCAAATGTGAACAACAGGCACCACCAATTTGATGTGTCCCATTCTTTCACGACGTACTTTTTTCTCTGTTACTTCAACACCGCAACGGTCGCAAACAATACCCTTGTAACGGATACGCTTGTACTTACCGCATGCACATTCATAATCCTTCACCGGACCAAAAATTCTTTCGCAGAACAGGCCATCTCTTTCAGGCTTATACGTACGATAGTTGATAGTCTCAGGCTTCAAAACCTCACCGAAGCTTTTTTCCAAAATGCTATCGGGAGACGCCAAACCAATCGTGATCTTTGAAAACGTTGGCCTTGGACGATTATCTCTTTTATTCATTGCCATATATCGCTATTACGATTTTTATTTTTGTTACCAGCTTTAGCTCGCTCTTCAACATCGTTGTGTCACTCCCTTGTACTGTTATTTCTTTTATCATCAGAAGTGAGATGTAAGCTTTCGCCTACATCTCACTCTTCAGATTATCTTCTCCCTACGCCCCTTTAGGACTGGGGGCTTATTCAAACTTCAGATCAAGACCCAAACCTCTCAATTCATGTACAAGTACATTGAATGATTCTGGTATACCTGCTTTCGGAATGTTTTCACCTTTCACGATTGCTTCGTAAGTCTTTGCACGTCCAATAATATCATCTGATTTCAACGTAAGCAATTCCTGCAAGATGTTGGATGCACCATATGCTTCAAGTGCCCAAACCTCCATCTCACCAAAACGCTGTCCACCAAATTGTGCCTTACCACCCAGCGGTTGTTGTGTAATCAAGCTGTACGGTCCGATTGAACGGGCGTGCATCTTGTCATCAACCATGTGGTGCAGTTTAATCACGTAAATGATTCCCACTGTAGCTTTTTGGTCAAAGCGATCACCCGTCTCACCATCATACAAGTATGTATGGCCAAAGCTTGGGAGACCTGCTTCGTCTATCTTCTGTGCAATTTCATCTGTAGTAGCTCCGTCGAAAATTGGCGTGGCGAACTTCAATCCCAATTTTTCACCTGCCCAACCCAGTACAGTTTCATAAACCTGTCCAAGGTTCATACGGCTAGGTACACCTAGTGGGTTCAAAACAATATCAACCGGCGTTCCATCTTCAAGGAACGGCATGTCTTCAGCTCTTACGATCTTAGCAACAATGCCTTTGTTTCCGTGACGACCGGCCATCTTATCTCCCACTTTCAGCTTACGCTTTACAGCTAGGTAAACTTTTGCAAGTTTCAACACACCAGCTGGTAATTCATCACCAATTGAGATATTAAATTTCTCACGCTTATATCTTCCTAATTCTTCGTTGAACTTAATGCTGTAGTTGTGTAAAAGAATGTTGATCTGATCATCCACCTTGGCATCACCTGTCCATCCTAAAGGATTCACATTCAGGTAATCTATTTGTGACAAGTTCTTTTGATTGAACTTCGATCCTTTACCAATCAATGTTTCACCGAAGTTATTGCTTACACCCGCTGATGGTCTTTCCTTCACCAGTGTGATCAATTTCTCCAATAACACTTCTTGTATATCTACTACATTCTTCTCGTGTACTTTCTCGATTTTCTCAAGAATTGCTTTCTCACGAACTTTTGTATTCTTATCTTTTTTAGCACGCTGGAATAGCTTCTTATCGATCACTACGCCTTCGGTACCAGACGGTGCTTTCAAAGAGGCATCTTTTGCATCACCTGCTTTATCACCGAAGATTGCTCTCAACAACTTCTCTTCAGGAGTTGGATCGCTTTCTCCTTTCGGAGTGATTTTACCAATGATGATGTCCCCTTCTTTTACCTGGGCACCAATGCGGATGATTCCATGCTCGTCCAAATCTTTGGTAGCATCTTCACTTACGTTAGGAATGTCTGGAGTAAGCTCCTCTTCACCCAACTTCGTATCACGTACTTCAAGTTCAAATTCATCGATGTGAATAGAAGTATACCAGTCTTCTCGAACTACTTTTTCATTAATTACGATCGCATCCTCAAAGTTGTAACCCTTCCATGGCATGAATGCCACTTTCAGGTTTCTGCCCAATGCTAATTCACCATCTTTCGTCGCATATCCTTCTGTTAAGAAGTCACCTAGTTTCACTACTTGTCCTTTTTTAACAGCCGGACGAAGATTGATACAGGTTGCCTGGTTGGTTTTAATGAACTTGGTCAATTTGTAAATCACCAAATCTTCTTCAAACGAAACCAACTTCTGCTGCTCATTTCTATTGTAACGAACGTGAATTTCTTTGGCATCTACAAACTCAACTATACCATCACCTTCAGCATGTACCTGAATACGTGCATCACGAGCAGCTTTTCCTTCCAAACCTGTACCCACAATTGGTGCTTCAGGACGGATTAATGGAACAGCCTGGCGTTGCATGTTTGATCCCATCAACGCACGGTTGGCATCATCATGCTCTAAGAATGGAATTAAGGAGGCACTCAATCCAACAATCTGGTTTGGCGCAACATCCATGTATTCCACGTCGTTTTTATCTAGTATCGGGAAGTCACCGGTTTCACGACTAACAACTTTATCTTCAGAGAACTCGCTTTTGTCGTTTAATGGTGCACTTGCTTGTGCAATTTTCTTTAAATCTTCTTCTTCTGCACTTAAGAAAGTCAACGTTTTCATGTCAACCTTACCGTTGTTCACCTTATGATAAGGTGTTTCGATAAAGCCCATGTCGTTGATCTTAGCGTGTACACAAAGTGTAGAGATCAAACCAATGTTGGGTCCTTCCGGAGTTTCAATTGTACACAAACGGCCATAGTGGCTATAATGTACGTCACGAACCTCGAAACCTGCTCTTTCCCTGCTTAAACCACCGGGCCCAAGTGCGGAGATACGACGCTTGTGCGTGATCTCACTTAATGGATTGGTTTGGTCTAAGAACTGCGATAGCTGAGAGGTACCAAAAAATGAATTGATTACAGAGGAAAGGGTACGTGCATTGATCAAATCAACCGGAGTGAATACCTCGTTGTCACGAACGTTCATCCTTTCACGTATGGTACGTGCCATACGGGCAAGACCAACACCGAATTGAGCGTACAATTGCTCACCAACAGTACGTACTCGACGATTGCTTAGGTGATCAATGTCATCAATCTCTGCCTTACTATTGGTAAGGCGAACAAGGTATTTGATGATTTCAATGATGTCGTCTTTTGTCAATACTTTCTTCTCAATAGGAAAGTTTAAACCAAGCTTACGGTTGATCTTATAACGACCAACTTCACCCAAGTCATAACGTTTGTCAGAGAAGAATAATTTATCGATGATGCCCCGTGCAGTTTCGTTATCGGGTGCATCAGATCCACGCAGTTGGCGATAGATATGCTGAACCGCTTCCAACTCACTGTTCGAAGTATCCTTGTTTAAAGTATTATAAATAATAGAGTAGTCTCCACTCACTTCTTCTTTCTGAATGAATACACTCTTCACATCCATTTCGCTAATGGTGTCTACGGCACTTTCATCAAGTACTGTATCACGCTCCATTACCACTTCATTACGCTCGATAGATACAACCTCACCAGTATCCTCATCCACGAAATCTTCTACCCATGTACGCAGTACACGTGCAGCCAATTTCTTACCAATGTATTTCTCAAGTGATTTCTTGTCAGTCTTTACTTCATCGGCCATTCCGAAAAGTTCCAGGATATCTTTATCGGTTTCGAAACCAATAGAACGCAACAAAGTTGTTACCGGGAATTTTTTCTTACGATCGATATAAGCATACATCACGTTGTTGATGTCGGTTGCAAATTCCATCCAGGCACCTTTGAAAGGGATAACCCTTGCAGAGTAGATCTTTGTTCCATTCGGGTGAACAGATTGACCAAAGAATACACCAGGTGAACGGTGAAGCTGGCTAACTACTACCCTTTCAGCACCATTTACCACAAATGTTCCGCGGGGTGTCATGTACGGGATATTTCCAAGGAAAACATCCTGAACAATGGTTTGGAAATCTACGTGTTCCTCATCGTTACAGCTCAAGCGAAGCTTAGCCTTAAGAGGGACGGCATAGGTTAAACCGCGCTCCATACACTCATCAATAGAGTAGCGTGGGGGATCAATGAAATAATCCAAAAACTCCAAAACGAAAATATTGCGGGTATCGGTGATAGGAAAGTTTTCCTTAAACACCCGGAATAAACCCTCAACGTTGCGCTTATCAGGCGTCGTTTCTAATTGGAAAAAGTCTTGGAATGATTGTAACTGAATGTCGAGTAGGTCAGGTGTTTCAGATAAGTTCTTAATCTTGCCGAAACTAACCCTGTTCTGAACTTTAGTTGAAGACATATTTAAATTTAACCGGTTTTAATCTTGAATAATTAGGCGACTCAATAAGAAAACTTAAAGATCTATTTGCCGCGCCTTCAACACTTTATGGCCATTGTTGATGGAGCTATAGCTAATTTGCCTAAAAATAAAGGAACGCAAAGGTAATGAAAGCGACGAAATGGCAAAAAACAATTTGTATACCAGATTACGAAATTTGGAAAAGAAAAGTTAAAGTAGATGTACGTAATTTTCAAGTCCTCTTTAATAAACAAATCACTGGAAGTCAAAGCAATGCTAAAAAAAATAAAGCAACTCGCATTTGATACAATTGTCAGATTTTTTCCCTCAAAAATGGGTTATAAAGTAGTGCCAAAAGGTGAAGGGTATCTTGACGCGAAAAACGTGATAGCGATGGCCAATGAAAAAGGTTTGTCGATCGGCGATTTCCTGGAACAAACGGACCATGCCGGCATTGGCAAAAGAAGAGATTTCATAATTGATAATCTTTTACAGGCCGGAGTGTTTTCAAGAGCCTGCCCGCGAATGTTGGAAATAGGTGCTGGCACTGGTATGTTTACGGAGCAGGTGTTAGAAAAATGTAGTGTAGGAAAGGTCGAGATTTATGAAATTCATCGGCACTGGAAAAACTATTTACAGACTACATATGGGGGTAAGACAACCCTTGTACTACACGATGCCGATGGCTATTCACTAAAACAAACGGCCGATGAAAGTATCGATCTGCTATTTGCACACGGCGTATTTGTATACCTTCCGGCAATTGTGACCGGGCAATATTTAAAAGATGCTGCCCGAGTATGTAAATCAGGGGGGCTGATAGTATTCGACTATTTTTCCGACACCACCTTTACGCTCAAAGAGATATTGCGCTTCAGAGAAGTTAACCCATATTATGAATTTCCTGTCGTTACATCTGACCAGGTTATCGAAGAATTCTGCGAGATGTTTGGCTTCATGAGAATTTCCAGCTTTGATACACCTTACCACAAGACAAAATCAACGTACTGCGTTTTGAAGAAAAATTGAGAATGGAGCGAGAGTTCTAGGCGCAATCCTCCTTAACCCTCTGCGATATCACCCAAAGCCGTTGCCTGGTTAACCCAGGAGATTATCTGGTTCCGCGGAATCTCTTTTACCGTTCTGATCTTTATGTGCCGCATACCCTTACCTATGCCTTCAAACATGCGATCGGGATCTTGCAAAGCCATAGCCTGTAGAAACCCAAGGTTTATATAGTCAACAGAAGGGTAAGTGTAGATCAAAGCAATATTCGTTTTGCCATGGACGATGGTAAGGTTTCTCCACTTGATTGCTTCGGTAAGGCCCGGTTGAGCATGCAACATCAATTCACGTAACTGCAATACAATTGCACGCTTCTCCTCTGGAAGCTTTTGTAAAAAATCTTTAATTCCCTTTTCCATAAAAAATTTTAAAAGACAGTCAATGACTTATTAAGTCGACGGCATTATCAATCTTTTATTGCTTTCATGATCTGCAGTTCCTCCCATTCTGTTGTTCCATCTTTTTCTCTTTTAAATACGAACCTGTCCGTTTCCTGAATTACAATTTCAGCAGTGGTATAAATTATGCACCCGTCAGAAAGGTGACCTCCAGTGGTTTTGCCGGTACTATCAGCTATGGCTATGTGCAAATGCGAACCATTGATGGACAACGTTCCGGAAAGGCTTACAATTTCAAAGTGGCCAACGCCGGTGTCTATTGTTGATTTATTGGCAAAACGGATTTTGTAAGCAGTGAGACTTCCTGCACAGGTGGCTATCCAACCCGCCTGTATGTTGTTGATCTTTACGTAGGAGGCTATTGATTGCTTCAGGTCTTCTCCTGGCTTCAGTCTTATGGCATGTATTTTCACGTTATGCTTGCTTTTTCCTTTTTGCGTGCTCGGGTGTGCCAGGCAACCTGCCGACACAAATAAATAAAATAGTAAACCAAACCTCATTTATAAATGTAATAGAATTCGGATATCTTGATTGCCAAAATTTAACGACCAGACTTTAAACTTTATGAATCCTCTTTTCCCAAGTAAATCCACTTTTGTCTCTCGAAACAATCCGTGGTGTGTATGAACTATTTACTGGCATTTTCCTTAGTAGTCAATTTTGGTGTAGCGTCTTGTGCAAGGCAGGAAGCATCGGGATTAAAATCTTCAAATTATTCGACAATGATCAATGTAAAAACGGACACGGCCACCTTTGGGGCTGGCTGCTTTTGGTGCGTAGAAGCAGTATTCCAACAACTGGAAGGTGTTTTAAAAGTAACGAGTGGTTATAGTGGCGGTCATGTAGTAAACCCCACCTATGAACAGGTTTGTGCTAAAAATACCGGACACGTAGAGGTTACGCAAGTTGTGTATGACCCTGAAAAGATTTCGTACGATGAACTGCTGGAAGTGTTTTGGAAAACGCACGATCCTACCACACCCGATCAACAGGGTAATGATAGAGGTCCGCAGTACAGAAGTGCCATCTTTTATCATGATACTGAGCAAATGAAAACAGCTGAAGGGTATAAAAACAAACTGGCTGCTTCAGGAGCCTGGGATAAACCAATCGTCACTACTGTTGAGCCTCTAAAGAATTTTTACCCGGCTGAAGACTATCATCAAAATTACTTTAACAACAATAGCGACCAGATGTATTGTCGCTATGTAATACAGCCAAAGCTTGAGAAGTTTAAGGCTGTTTTCAAGGATAAAATGAAGAAGACATCAAACTAATTAGAGCCACCAAATGGTGGCTTTTCTATTTCACTTATTTTGCACGGCTTAAGGGATTCGGGTATCAGAAGGATATTTTATAAAAGTTTTCCCTCATTCTAACTGGATTTTTTCGGCAACAATATTAAACAGGTGTAAAGACAAAATGATTAGAAAAACAGGTGTACTCTTTTTTAGCATACTAATTTGCCTTTTGGGCAATGCACAATTACTGAGTAAACCGATATTATTCACTGCTGCTGATACCTTACGGGGCACAATCACCGAAACGCGAAAAGGATGGAATGTTTTAAAGTATGCATTGCAGGTAAAGGTGGATATTCCCAACAAATCCATATCAGGTAAAAACAAGATGACGTTTGTAGAGGAAGTGCCTATTAAAACGATACAGGTAGATCTGCAGCAACCTTTAACAATCGATAGCATTCTGTTGCCTGGCGGTCAACACTTGAGATATCAACAAAATGGAAATGCATGGATGGTGGAACTTGACAACCGCGCAGAGCCGTCCCGTTTTCCTCATGAAACATACCTTACAATTTACTACCACGGTGTGCCTACAGAAGCGAAGAACGCTCCGTGGGATGGTGGCCTGATTTGGAAAGAAGATGCATCCAATAATCCGTTTATAGCAACAGCTTGCCAGGGCATTGGTGCCAGCGTGTGGTGGCCTTGTAAGGATCACCAAAGTGATGAGCCGGACCTTGGAATGACCATCGCAATTGAAGCGCCCGATTCACTGAGTGCTGTTAGTAACGGCAGATTGAAAAACGTAAGTAGCAGCAACGCAGGAAATAAAATTTGGACATGGGAAGTAACAAATCCCATTAATAGCTACGCAGTAACGATGAACATTGGCAACTACACGCATTGGAAAGATACCCTGCAAGGAGAAGGTGGCATTTTAGAGATGGAGTTTTGGGCACTAAACGAAAATGTTGAAAAGGCAAAGAAGCAATTTGCTCAAGCCAAACCGATGCTGCAATGTTTTGAATATTGGTTCGGTAAATACCCTTTCTATAAAGACGGTTATAAATTGATTGAAACACCTTTTTTAGGCATGGAGCATCAAAGTGCAATCGCGTATGGCAATGGCTATAAGAACGGGTACCGCGGTAGAGATTTAAGCAGCACTGGATGGGGATTGAAATGGGATTACATCATTGTACACGAAAGCGGTCACGAGTGGTTTGGCAATAGCATTACAACTTATGATATTGCTGACATGTGGGTGCACGAGGGTTTTACCATGTATAGCGAAGTGGTTTATACGGAGTGTCAATCAGGCAAGGAAGCAGCCTACGATTATGCTTACGGATTACAAAAAAGAAATAGCAACGACCGACCTATTATCGGTAGTTATGGTGTAAACAATGAAGGCAGTGGTGATATGTACAGCAAAGGCGCTACTATTATACATTCCATACGAAATATGATGAATGATGATGAAAAGTTTCGCGGGTTACTGCGCAATATCCAATCCACATTCTTCCACAAAATTGTTACCTCAAAAGATATTGAAACGTTTATAATGAAGGAGACTGGTTTACAATTAGAAACCTTTTTCGATCAGTATTTGCGCACCGCCAATATTCCAGTACTAGAATATTCATTGAATAACAAAAAACGTTTACTGTGTTTTCGATTAACTAATACTGTAGATAACCTGGTGTTGCCGCTTTCCTATTCTTACAACAACAAAAGCAAAAAGCTATTGGCCAATACCAAGTGGACAAAAATGAAATTGACTAAAGATGAATGGGAACAATGGAACCCAACCAATCTTCAGAGAAACTACTTATTGGCTGTGAGACGTGTGGAGGACACTAAAAGTAATTAACGAACTTATGCATCGTATTTTCACACCCACTCCGTAAAACCAATTTGCAATTCACTTAACTCTTCAATGGCCAACATTAGAAAACAAGCAATCGTTAGTAGTTTCTTAGTTTATATAGGATTTTTTATTGGTGCCATTAACACCTACTTTTTTACAAAAGAAGGCTCTTTTACGCCGGAGCAATTTGGCCTTACGCGCATCTTTTATGACTTGGGACAAAACATATTCATCTTTGGAAGCCTTGGTTTAATACCAGTCGTTTATAAGTTTTATCCTTATTACAAAGACAATCTTCCCAGAGAAAAAAATGACCTGCTGACATGGGCCATGGTTGGTTCTTTCTTTGGCTTTTTGCTGGTACTTTTAAGCGGTTTCATCATAGAACCGCTTGTGATCAAAAAATTTATTCAACGATCACCCTTAATACTCGAGTACTACTACTTCATTTTTGTTTTTGGCTTCGGAATGCTATTTTTCTCTGTCTTAGAAGCATACTGTTGGAGTCTTGGCAAGAGTGTTATCAGCAATTTCCTGAAAGAAACGGGAATGAGAATTGTAGTTCTGGTGCTCATCATCTTTTACTATTTTAAATGGATCGACTTTGACCTTTTTATTAAGTTCTTTACGTTCGTTTACTTCATCATATTTGTAGCCGTTTTATTATACCTCGTTAAGCTCAAACAATTTCACCTGGTATTTTCTCCAAGCAGGGTAACTAAAAAGTTTAAAAAGAAAATAGCCGGCATGGTTGGCCTAGTGTACGGCGGTATGGCCATACAAGTGCTGGCGCAAACCATTGATACCTTAATCATTGCCAGCTTACGCGGACTTACACTTACCGGTGTTTTTAGCCTTGCGCAATATGCAGCCAACCTGGTGCAAGTGCCTCAACGAAGTATGCAGTCTGTCACCCTCGGCATTTTATCGCAGGCGTGGAAGGATAAAAATTATAGTGAGATCAACAGGATCTATCACCGCACCAGTATTAACCTGCTGCTGATGGCGCTTTTTATATTTGGAAACATCTGGTTGAATGTGGAAGATGCGTTGAATGTATTGGATATTCAGGCTGAATACGGCGCAGCAATTTCAGTGATTTTTATTTTAGGATTAGCGAAATTGATTGATGCAGGTACCGGCGTAAATGGAATTATCATTGGCACGTCGGTTTTCTGGCGCTTTGATTTCTTTAGTGGAGTGGCCATGCTAACGCTCCGTATTCCAATCACCTACCTGCTCATAAAAAACTACGGCATTATGGGAGCGGCATACGCGGAACTGTTTTCTTTTACCGTGTACAATTTTATTCGCTTCGAGTTTTTAAGAAGGAAATTCAACATGCAGCCATTTACCATGAAAACTGTTTATGCATTAGCAGCGGCAGCTGTTGCATACGGCATTGCTTACTTCTTGTTTATATCTGTTGAAGGTTGGACCGGAATTATATACAAGACAATAGTGTTTTCCGCAATACTGATAATTAGTGTTTTTCTACTGAAGATTACGCCCGATGCGCACCAGTTGTTGGAGAAATTTGGTAAAGGGCGGAGGTGAAAAAGAAAGCTTCAGCAATTACCTACTTGCACCGCTAAAATCTTTGCTTACTGCAACCCTACCCGCGCCTTTAAACTTAGGCTGCCAGTAGGAATCATTTAAGTCGCTGACCATAACGCCGCCACTGGTACTGGCATGTACAAACTTATTGTTGAGGAGGTATACACCCACATGTGAAATATTGCGGGACGAGGAACCGAAAAACACGAGGTCTCCTTCGTTGATGTTCTGTATTTCGATGCGATCAGTATTGTTGTATTGATCTTGTGAGGTGCGCGGAATATTAAGGTTATATACACTTTGCATCACCAACTGCGTGAATGCCGAGCAATCGATGCAATTTTTAGTGCTGCCACCCATGCAGTAGCGAGTACCCCACCACTCATCAATGGTTTTTAGCATGTTGATGTTGTTCAACTTTTCAACAGTCGCATCCAGCATGATTGCATACTTCAATTGCAGCCAGTCTGCCCGCTCAATATCGCCGGAAGGTGGAGTGTTTTTAGGATAAGTGTTGGTGTTGGAAGGCTTTGCAGAACTGATGTGAGCCGTAGTGGTTTGACCTTGGGTGACTGAGATGTTGTCAATAAACTTTACATCTTTTGCACGGATAACTTTTGTAGTTTTCGCCGGTGCTGAATTATCGGCTGCGGTTATTGCTTTGAACTGTTTGCACGAAGCAAGCAGCACAACACACAAGAGGCAATATGTAGTCTGTTTTACATTCATCTTGGATTGCAGCAAAGAAAAGGGATGATATCCGGATAAAGTGTTTTTTGGAATAACTTTTAAGGTGCCTTTAAGCTGTTCACACATGATGCACAATAATCAAAGACAGTGTATATGTAGAAGCCAACGTTTCCAGGTTCAATACAAAAATTTGCGAATTCCCAGAATTCTAATTCAAACCACTACAACCCCTTACGCCGCGATGAAACACAACCCCGTGTTTTTCAGTGTCTTTGTGCTGCCGCCCTCTTCAAAAAAAGTCGCCCAAGGAAACCAAACGTACAAGTGTGCGACGCAAGAAAAGCACATGAGTGGACAACTGCTGGCTACCAAGAAAAACCTTAGCGTTACTTTGCGCCTTATCTCCTTGGTGGCCCATTTTGATTTTTTACTTTTGAATTTTGAATTAGAAACATGAAATTTTCACACTTACACGTACATACACAATTCAGCCTGCTCGACGGCGCTGCTTCTATAAAAGGTTTATACAAAAAAGCTATTGCCGACGAAATGCCGGCGCTGGCCATCACTGATCATGGAAATATGTTTGGCGCTTTTGAATTTGTTGCCGAAGCTTACAAGCACACCAATGCCGATGGTACGCCTAAAGTGAAACCGGTGGTGGGCTGTGAATTTTATGTGGTTGAAAACCGTCACAAGCGCCAGTTTACCAAAGAGCAAAAGGATGACCGTTTTCACCAGGTACTGTTGGCAAAAAATAAACAGGGGTATGCTAACCTGCTTAAGCTCACCTCTCTCGGCTACCAGGAAGGAATGTACAGCAAGTACCCGCGGATTGATAAGGAGTTGATAGAACAATACCACGAAGGATTGATTGCGACGACCTGCTGCCTGGGGGCCTATGTGCCGCAAATGATTTTACGCGAAAACGAAGCAGTTGCAGAAACAGAATTTAAGTGGTGGCTGGATATGTTTGGCGATGACTACTACATCGAAATTCAGCGGCATGGCATGAAGGAGCAGGATAAGGTGAATGAAGTATTGTTACGATTTGCTGCTAAGCACAATGTACCCGTGATTGCCAGCAACGATAGCCACTACACCGACCAGGACGATTACAATGCACACGATATTTTGCTTTGCATCAACACAGGAGAAAAGCAAAGCACACCGGGCTTTGATGATTTTGTAAACGATGAAATACAAATAAAGAACCGCCGCTTTAAGTTTCCCAACGACCAGTTTTACTTTAAGAAAACCGGCGAGATGACGGAACTGTTTAAAGACATTCCGGCGGCGATTGATAATACCAATGCGATTGTAGATAAGATAGAATTGCTGAACCTGAAGAAGGATATTCTCCTGCCCAACTTCCCTGTACCAAAAGAATTTCAGCAGCACGAGGACGGCAACCTGAACCAGTGGGAGTACCTGCATTACCTGACCTATGAAGGAGCACGCAAACGCTACAGCGAGATCACGGAAGTAATTCGTGAACGCCTCGACTTTGAACTCTTCACCATTAAAACGATGGGCTTTGCCGGTTACTTTTTAATTGTAAGTGATTTTATTCGTGCAGGTCGGGAACTGGGTGTGTTTGTAGGCCCGGGTCGTGGCTCGGCGGCTGGTTCGGTGGTGGCATATTGTGTAGGCATCACCAACATCGACCCCATTAAATACAACTTACTATTTGAGCGTTTCCTGAACCCGGATCGTAAGAGCATGCCGGATATTGATACGGACTTTGATGATGATGGCCGCCAAAAAGTAATCGACTATGTAGTTGAGAAATACGGCAAAAACCAGGTGGCACAGATCGTAACCTTCGGTACCATGGCTGCTAAGATGAGCATCAAAGATGTAGCCCGTGTGCTGGATCTTCCACTGGCTGAAAGTAACATGCTGGCGAAGCTGGTGCCCGATAGGCCAGGAACGAATCTTAACCGGATGCTTTTCGCTCCTTTAACAAAAAAAGAGGGTGAAAAGAGTTTGCAGGAGAAAGAAGACATTGGCGGTGAAGACCTGGAAAATGTAAAGAAGCTCCGCGAAATATACAAAGGCGATAACCTGCAGGCACAAGTGCTTAAAGAAGCCGCACGACTGGAAGGATCGGTGCGGAATACGGGCCTGCATGCGGCGGGTATCATCATTGCGCCAGACGATTTGAAGAACATCATTCCCGTAGCTACCTCAAAAGATTCGGATCTGTTGGTGACACAAATTGCAGGTAACGTAATTGAAGAAGCTGGTGTAATCAAGATGGACTTTCTTGGGTTGAAGACGTTGTCCATTTTGAAAACGGCGCTGAGCCTCATTAAAGAAAACCATGGGGTAACCATAGAAATAGATGAACTACCACTGGATGATGAGCTTACTTACAAGCTGTACCAGAGTGGAGAAACCAATGGTACGTTCCAGTTTGAGAGCCCCGGCATGCAGAAGCACTTACGCGACCTGAAGCCCGATAAATTTGCTGACCTGATTGCGATGAACGCCCTGTATCGCCCGGGACCAATGGCCTACATACCTGACTATGTAGCACGTAAGCACGGGACGCAGGAAATTACCTACGACGTTGCCGATATGTCTGAATACCTGGAAGAAACCTATGGCATCACGGTATACCAGGAGCAGGTGATGCTACTGAGCCAGAAGCTTGCAGGCTTTAGTAAAGGCGACGCTGACGTTCTGCGCAAGGCCATGGGTAAAAAGCAGATTGAGGTGCTGAATAAGATGAAGGCGAAGTTTATGGAGGGCGGAACAACGAAAGGTCACCCTGCGGAGAAGCTGGATAAGATCTGGCTCGATTGGGAAGCCTTTGCGCAATATGCCTTTAATAAAAGTCATAGTACCTGCTATGCATTGGTGGCTTACCAAACGGCTTACCTCAAGGCCCACTACCCTAGCGAATACATGGCGGGTGTAATGAACCATGCGGGCAATATTGAAAAGATCACCTTCTTTATGGAGGAGTGTAAGCGCATGGCGCTGCCGGTGTTGGGACCTGACATCAATGAATCGCAAAAGGGATTTGCAGTAAATAAAAAAGGCGAGATCCGCTTTGGTATGATGGGATTGAAAGGTGTGGGTGAAAATGCCATTGAATGTATTTTGGAAGAACGCAAAAAGAATGGCCCGTATAAAAGCATCTTCGATTTGGTGAAGCGGGTAAACCTTCGTGCCGTCAACAAACGTTCGATGGAATCGCTGGCGTATAGTGGTGCCTTTGATTGCTGGCCCGAATACCACAGGGCGCAATATTTTGGTACGGCCAAAGACAGTACCCTGTGTGGCCTGGACATCATTGTACAATTTGGACAACGTTACCAGGCGCAGTTGCAAACCACTAGCAACAGCCTGTTTGGCGACATGATACAAATGGATATTCCTACGCCGCTGTTGCCTAAAATAGAACCCTTCACCCTAACCGAAAAGCTCGACCACGAAAAGGAAGTGACGGGCATGTTTATGAGTGGTCACCCGCTAGATCATTTTAAGTTTGAGCTGAAACATTTTGGCTTCACTCCTATCGCTGAATTTGCCGAGGTAAAAGAAGCGCCGCACTTATCGCCCAAGAAAAACAAGCCCTTTAAACTAGCGGGACTGGTAGTAGACGCCCAACACCGCGTTACAAAAACCGGCCGCAATTTTGGCGCACTCAGCATAGAAGACTTTACCGGCAAAACAGAACTAATGCTCTGGAGCGACGACTATGTAAAGTTTCAGAACTACCTGGAGAAAGGCAAGAACGTGCTGGTACAAGGCGAATTTAAAACCCGCTACAACAGCGAGCAATACGAGTTTAAAGTAACCGCCATCAACATGCTGGAAACCGCCAAAGCCGCCTTCACCAAGCAGTTGATCGTTGATGTAAATGCACGCGCCGTTACACCCGAGTTTGTTCAGTTCATTGATAAAAACGTAAAATCGAACCCCGGTAAAACCTCCATTAAGTTCAACATAACCGAACCGGTAGAAAACCTGAGGCTGAGTTTGTATACTTTGGAGAAAGGGTTTACGATGAATGATGAGATGGTGGGATGGCTGGAGGAGAATAAGGATGTGGAGGTGAGTGTGGTGACACCTTAAGGATTTGAAGGTGAGCGTGGTGACAACCTAATTTATTACATACTAGATTGTATTCGTGACCTGTAGAATTGAACCGTATGTTTTCTTATTAAGTATAGAAGAATTAACTTGGAAATGTTTGTATTTAGATCATGTAATAAATTTAAAAAATGACCAATATATTCTTATTAGAAGAGGAAATTAAAAGGATATTCGAATCGCATATTCAGATAGAGTATTATTTACAGAGCATAAACGACCTCTTCAGCCTGCGCAACGAAAAAAAAATTGTTTTCAATCCTTATTATCAGAGGAACTATGTATGGGATAATGACAAAGCAAGCTATTTTATTGAAAGCATTTTTCTTGGGACCGAGATACCCCCGCTTATTTTTCAATAAAGGAACAAATGATGGGAAAAATATTGAAATTATAGACGGTAGACAAAGGTTTGAAACAATCAAAAGGTTCAAGGATAATAAGATCAACCTATCGGATAAAGGGCTAACAAGATTAAAAGAACTGGGAAAAAGAGGCAGAAATAATTTTGATGGTCTCTCGCCTGTACTGACCGACACTTTCTTAGACACTAATATAAGAATCATCGAATTTAAAGTTGTCAACGAACCTAGACTAGATGCACAACTTGAAGATAAAATAAAAAAAGAAATTTTTAGAAGATATAACTCAGGCATTACTCCACTAAAGAGTGTAGAAATAGACAACGCCATCTACAACGAAGACAACCTTACCGTTTCACTAAAAAAACTACTGAAGGAAGAAGATTCCCTTTATAGAAAAGTAGTTGAAATTTTTTTTCTTGACAATTCAAAAGAAAAAAAGTTCAATATAGAAAAGGCGCTTTCTTCCTTTAGAAACTTTCTTGTCCAGATACAAATGCCTATAAATTACTCCGCAGCATCAAGGAGCAAGGAAGTATCTTCAAAACTATACGAGTTGTTATCTAATGATCTTGAGGGTCGCGAGAAGACAATTTCTTCATTAATAGAAAAGGTAGAGATATTGTTTGAGATGAAAGGTCAATTTGACGCCGCAGGGATGCCGTCTAATAGACTAGTTTTCGAATGCCTTTTTTGGGCATTATCGCTACTGGAAAATGAATTTCCAACACAAATTCTTCGGCATGTAGTTACCAAAAGTATAAGAGACTTGTTGATCTCTGAAATAAGCATTAGTTTTTCCGTCTACAATGCTGACAATAGTTATATATACAAAGAGATTCTTAATCGATATAATTTTACGGCAAGCATTTTAAGAAAAGCTTTCGATATAGATACAAATTTGTACCTCAACAACAGCCCTACTTTCCAAGAAGAAATAAAAACATTAAAAAGTGTAACAAAAAAGGATATTTCTATTGAAGAGCTCGAAGAATATCGATTAGTTAGGCCTGATCCTTCAACGAAAACCATTAATCTAATTTTAGAAGAGATGGATCGAAAAAGATTCTTAGTGAGGCCTAGTTATCAAAGAGGTGAAGCAATAAATAGAATCAAGGCTTCTGCTCTAATAGAAAGCATCTTGTTAGGAATTAAGTTGCCACCAATTTTTATTTTCAAGAGAACTGACACATTTGGCACTTCTGAAGTCATTGATGGTCAACAAAGGTTACTTTCTATAATAGGTTTTTTAGGTAAAGAGTTTTTAGACGAAAATGGAAAAAGGGCGAAATCAATAAAAAATGGATATTCTTTGACCAAGCTTAGAATATTAAAAAAACTTAATGGTAAAAAATGGTCTGATCTGTCTGAGGTAGATAAAGATAAAATCTTAGACTTCAAATTGTCGTTTGTGATAATTGACCAGAAAGTAAATCCGAATTTTCAGCCTATTGATCTTTTTATTCGTCTAAACAATAAACCATATCCAATAAGAGAAAATACCTTTGAGATGTGGAATTCTTACATCGATAAAGATGTGATAAACACTATAAAAGAAAACACTTACAGTCATTTAAATTGGTTCTATGTACGCGCTCCAAAGAAAAACAAAGATTTTGATAGAATGGAAAATGAAGAGCTATATACCTCTTTAGCTTATTTGGACTATAACCAGAGATTTCACATAGATAAGAAATTCAGTGGACTAGACATGTACCAAAAAATAGATAGAATCAATGTAAGAATTTCAAAAATTGACATAAGCAACGTTTTGAGTCAAGTGACCGAATTGGAAGTTAAGAAGGAAAACTTTTTTAAGTCAATCAAAGGTGTAGAGACATTTATAAAGAAGTTAAAGATTGTCTTACTGGATAAAAACATTGCCGACAAAAAAGATTTAATCAACTATTATAAAACTCAGTTAGACAATATCTCTTTGCAAAAAAATAATGTAAGAACGCAGCTGACTTTCTATGTATTATGGTATGCATTAAATGAGATTAATCTAGCTATGGTCCAAAAACATCGACTAACATTAAAAGGTGAGATTCAAGGGTTATTTTCATTTATGCGAACACTTTCAATTGACAAAACTGACGGAAGAGGGGTAGAAATCTTTACTGAGAAAATTTCGGAGTTGAAAAACAAGTATCAAATTGAAGAAAGAAAACTGAAACTGACAGAAGCTCAAAAAAATGAAATGATTCTAAGACACAATAATAAAAGTCCCTTATCCGATTCTCCTATATTTATTGGAGATGAAATAGAAATAGATCACATTATCCCATTAGCGCTGCAAGGTACCGATCAAATAGAAAACTTGCAGCCATCACATCCAAACGAAAATCGAAAAAAAGGAGGCAGGGGCTAATTTGGGTGCGGCTGTAGGTTGCTATGGATCCTCGTTGCGTCGCACACTTGCTCGGTTGTTCTCTTGTTGTTCCAAGAGTTCGACTCCGGTGCAAGATCTTTCGAAGGGTGACCTTGTACTTAAGGATAGATGTTGTTCTCTGAACAACCGGCTCTTAGAGCGCAGAATGAGGCACCTCTCCTGTAATCAATTTACCCGGTAGATTATCGCATCAGGCAGCCGCTTTCCATCAACAAAATTACCTGCAAAACTCATTTTAGAAATATTATATCCTGTTTTCATAACACTTCTAAACGCCCTACAAACCTCACTAGAAGTATCCATTAGCGTTATATCATTCAATGATAGCTCTATATTGTTTGTAACAATACTTGAATGAATATCCTTAAAAATGTCTTTAGCTCCTGTTTTATTAAGGTTAGGAATTCCAAACAATAGTGTCCACCCATTTTTCTCTGGTAAATCTATCCATAGCGCAATTGGGTACCTAGTGCCTTTTTCGTCCAGTTTCTGAATCAGCTTTTTGCCTTCTTCATATTGTTTGTCTACCAGTATTGTCGTATCCATGTTAATATGCCTCCACTTCTTGAAGTTATAGATGAATAAAGTTCTGCCGCTTGGACCTTATTATGCAGTTTATACCGTGCACTTTCGTTCCAGTCCTTAACTATTGCCCAATTTGAAGCAAAGTTAGCGTCTGTTTTCTCTAATCCAGATCTTAAAGTTTCTAATCCAGCTAGTTTCACCAAGTCCTTTAGATTGTGAGTATAGCAGTCAATAATGAACTTCTTATCTGGTATCTCACTCTGCCTGATTTTTCTAGATATACATGCTTTCAAAGCATACTCAACGGAATAACCTGACATGTAATAAGCTCCACTAAAGTTTTGATGATCTAAAAGTAATTTCGCTTCCCGAAGCCGCAGTCTGGTAAGTTGCTTTAAGAGTTCTCGTGTCATGTAGTTGTAAGCTATTTCAAATGATGAGCAAATACACACGAATATAATTGAAGCTAGATCAAAAAGCTCCTGATTTGTTCGCCCAGTTGTTCCAGGTTAAACGATATGGCACATATTGAAAATCGTGCATAACTGCAAGAGAAAACAAATTGAATCTCAA
>JANPIM010000008.1:0-157403 GCA_031425015.1 Segetibacter sp.
GAAGGCAAACATAAAATGAGTGTACTAAATGCTGTAAAATGTAAATTGTTAGCAAGGGTTGTTTCGGTTGTGAATAACAACAGAGAATATGTGAAAAAAGCAGCTTAAAAAAGGTTTGTTTTTATCATAGAAATCAAGGGCAAAGAAAGTAACCAAAGAAAATTTAATACAGGAACGATAACAGCCCGTTCACGTTGGGGTTGTTTGATTGAGCGGTGGTGCTACTATGGTGCAGTAGCTTGGACATTTGTATTCAATACTGACTTATGGAGTTATTCATAAACATCCCTTCTATTGCCAACTGATAAAACGAACACCGTAAGAATATTATCATTGATATTGTAGATGATACGATAATCGCCAATGCGTACACGGTATCCCGCTCTTCCTTTCAATTTCTTGCAACCGTGAGGCCTTGGGTTATTCGCTAAACCTTGTAAGGCTTCAACAACTTTGTTGTAATCGGCTGTACGGATTTTGGCTAGTTGCTTTTGAACTTGCTTTTCGATAACTACCTGGTACATTATTTTTTCTTTTTGCGGGTAGTTTCAATTTCTCTCAATGCTCTATCTAAGGGTATAAATTCCTGTTTACGGTTATTAGCGTTGTCATATGCTTTTATGTCTTCCAGTTCCTCTAACTCATCAAGTAACTTTTGGTAATCTTTTATAGGAAGAAGTACGCTAACTTTTTTGCCCTTTGCATCTACAACAAAACTTTCATTCAAAGTCATAGCTAAATATTTTAAAGTTCATGTCAAATTTACTTATTCTGCTTTACATATAACTGCTTTAAGAAGCGACCTGCCCTTGTAATCTTCACCGTTGTTTTCACTCACCATCTGTTACTTTCTTTTGCTAGAACAAAAGGGAGTAACTCCCGATAGGCATCGGGACCGGCTCCGAAAATTCAAGACGGGAACGATAACAGCCCGTTGCCGTTGGGGTTGTTTGATTGAGCGGTGGAGCTACTGTGGCTTGGGCTTTGTATTTCAGTGTGGTTTAATCAAGTGTAGTAAATGGAGTTGAACTTTTATAATCCTATCGTTGCCTTTTGCAAAGGCAGGAAGTCGGAGACTTTCATTTATCCTGCGTTCGAGGTCATCCTTCGGAAGACACTCGAACAACTTCAGTGCCTTATTTCAGCTGAGGAACATCCAGGCAGAACGGCACTCGAATAACATCAGCACTTTATTCCGCATTGGAACATCCCGGCAGAACGGGAATGACTTTTGCGTGGATTGTGCTGCGATTACTGTTGATGGCGATGAACCTTAAGATGAAGTTTATCTATAATTCAGCATCAGTTATATCTGCAATGGTCATTAACTTTTTTTGCAGACCTTTTTTTAAATCATCATTCTTGTGGACAGGAAGAGAGATGATTTCAGTTTTATCGGGGTGAGAATAGATGAAGTGGCTACCGTTAATTCGTTTTAATGTCCATCCTTTTCTTTCAAGGATTTTTGCAAACTCCTTCCCTGAAATGGTTTTCATATTGCTAACTCTAATAAAGTAGAATGTTCTCCGATAGAGGAAGGTTCAATTTCTACAGATAAACATCCTTCAACGGCTTCATGGATATTTGAAATCAATTCATCCATTGTTTCTCCCTGTGTTACACAGCCTGGCAATGCGGGTACCTCTGCCCAATATCCACCTTCTTCAGCTTCGTGTATAATGACTTTTAATTTCATCTTCAGTGTTTTACCAAAAATACAAAAATGCTTGGAAGAAGTGGGACGGGAACGATAACAGCCCGTTCCCGTCGGGTTTGTTTGATTGACGGTGGTGCTACTGTGGCTTGGGCATTGGTATTTCAAGGCGTGTTTAGTCAAGTGTAGTAAATGGTCTTGAACTTTGTAATACTATCGGTGCCTTTTGCAAAGGCAGGAAGTCGGAGACTTCCATTTATCCTGCGTTCGAAGTCATCCTTCGGAAGACACTCGAACAACTTCAGTGCTTTATTCTTGCCAAGGAACATCTTGGCAGAACGGGGAAGACGCTCGAACAACTTCAGCGCTTTATTCAGCATTGGAACATCTGGGCAGAACGGGGGAACATCCAGGCAGAACCGCAACTCAAGCAGTAACTATTTAATTTTTTTTGAAAAATGCTTGCAAAATCGAAAACTCTTCATCATTTTTATACATGTCATTCTCAACATTTAAAATCAATTCATATGGCTTGTGTTGCAGTTTATTCATGTAGAAGAGGGGAAATTGGAAGCTTAATTTATCACAATGTTTTAATCAATAATGAGAAATGGAATTATGCGGAAAATATTGGTATAGGAGAGAACATGTCCACAGAAAGAGAAATCAAGAAAATGATAGAAAGTGCTCAATGCAAAGAAGACGAGTTAATTATGTTCGGCTTTTCTAAAGGATGGGTAAAAGACTGTGTATTATGAGAATCTTTCTTTAGCGAATTAACCCTTTATTTTATCACTAATATAAATACAAATGAGCTGTGATTCGATTTTACAATTTGGAATTTGGGACTTCACAAATATTAGGACTGAAGATGAACTTTTTGAGAAATTCATTTATTGGCAGAACAGAAATTCTCAAGGCTCAACTCAAAAATCTTTGGATGTCAGTCAAGCAGTAAATTTTATTATTCCGGATACGGTCATTCCTGTAGAGTATAAAATGAATGCTTCTAAGAAGAGCTCAAAAGAGTGGAAAGACTTTTATCAAGAATATCAACAACAAGACAGGTATAGAAGAAATACTGTTAACTATGAAATTAGAAAAGCTAATCCTGACATCATTAGTGCTTGGGAGAACTGTATAGTTAATAAAACTGGTCTTAAAATATGGTATACCTACGTCGACGATCTCATCAATAAGTCCATAATCGTTCACTTACAATACAGAAAACCGGAAGTTCCTGGCGCTGCTAATTCTATAAGGATTAAAGAATGTAGTTGTAAGGATACAGCGCCAATGATAGGATTTCCAAAGTTTAAAAGCTCATTAGAAGGATTAACCTTAGACAATGTTGTCAAACATCGAGTTTTTAAAGTTGATAACTATAATGCTACGACAATAATAATTTCAGCAGGAGGGTACGATGAAGTCTTAACATTTAAACGTGTGCCTGTTGACGAGACAGAATGTGTTGCTCCAACTTGTACCGAGCGAGTTTCTGATAAACGAACAAACAATGCTACAGTTTCCTTTGGTCCTTTTGCTACCAGTAGAAAGGTAAAAATTACTGGAATAGGAAGAGCCAAAATTGGAAGGTTGGAATCTGCCAACTTATCTATGACCCTATTGGATGAGAAAAACGTTGAGCTTTTTTGCGTTGAAAAGCAAAGACCTAATCCAGCTGATCTTGAGAGATTTGGGCATGAAATAACGATTGAGATCTTCGTTCCCGCTAACATTAAGAAAGTATTGAGACTTGAAGTTACTAATGAGCAGTCTGATGCTATGGATAATAGTAGCGAATTGGCGGCATGTTTTGGTTTGACCTAAGTATTATATTCTTATTTACAATCTACTTCAGGAGGTCTGGCTTCGTTCAGGAGTGTTTTGCTGTACAAGTGTGCGACGCAACGACTGCTCAATAGTACCCCTCCAGCTTAGTACATTAAAATCTTTCTCCATTTCTCACCCCAACACCTAATGGTCATTCAACGGCAACCCCAGCCTTTGATAATCTTTCCAGTTAACATACTCCGGCGCTACGCGGTGCTCTTCCATGGTGATGCAATCGGTGACGGGGCACATGAGCTGGCAGAGGTTGCAGCCTACGCACTCTTCTTGTTTGATGGTGTAGGTGTTGTAGGGCTTGCCGTATTGGAGGGCAATGGATTGGTGGGAGGTGTCTTCGCAGGCAATGTAGCAAAGACCGCAGTGGATGCACTTGTCCTGGTTGATGTGGGCGATGTGGTGGTAGTTGATGTCGAGGTCTTCCCAATGGGTGAGGGTGGGCACGCTCTTGCCAATAAAATCGGTGGTGGTGGCGAAACCTTTTTCGTCCATCCAGTTGCTAAGCCCTTCGCACAGGTCTTCGATGATGCGGAAGCCATGCTTCATGGCGGCGGTGCAAACCTGTACGCTGGTGCTTCCGAGCAGCATGAATTCGGCTGCATCTTTCCACGTGCTGATGCCGCCAATGCCACTGATGGGAACTTTATTGGTGATGGGATTTTGAGCGATGGTAGCAAGAAACTTTAGCGCAATCGGCTTAACGGCGGGACCGCAATAGCCCCCAAAAACACTCTTGCCCGCCACGTATGGATTGGGTACAAAAGTATCGAGGTCGATGCCGGTAACGGACTGAATAGTGTTGATGAGGGAGAGGGCATTGGTGCCCGCTTCCACCACCGCTTTGCCCGCCGGAACCACGCTATGCACATTGGGCGTAAGCTTGGTAATAACGGGTATGGTGGCTACTTCCATGACCCACTCCACAACCATGCGTGCAATTTCAGGGTCTTGACCCACGGCGGCGCCCATGCCACGTTCGGTCATGCCATGGGGGCAGCCGAAGTTAAGTTCGAGCCCGTGTGCGCCGGTGTCTTCCACCTTTTTTATGAGTTCGTGCCAACTGTTTTTATCGTTGTCTGCCATAAGCGAAACTACCATTGCACGGTCAGGAAATGCTGCGAGTACCTCACGAATTTCTTTAAGGTTAATATCTAACGGACGGTCGCTGATGAGCTCGATGTTGTTGAAACCCATGACCCGCTGTCCGCCAAAGTTTACAGCGGAGTATCTTGACGAAACATTTTTAACCTGGCTTCCTAATGTTTTCCAAACCACGCCGCCCCAGCCGGCTTCAAAGGCGCGCAATACGTTAATCTTTTTATCGGTAGGCGGTGCACTCGCAAGCCAGTATGGATTGGGGGAGTGGATGCCGAGGAAGTTGGTGTGTAAGTTGGCCATGTGTTTTATTTTTTTTCAAGCAAAGGCGCAATGTTTTTTCACGCAAAGACGCAAAGGAAGCAGAGGCGCAAAGTTCATGTTATGCTGTTCAAGGCTTTCTTCTTTGAGTCTTGGCGTTTTCTTCCTTGGCGTCTTGGCGTGCAAGGTTTTTATTTTTTTTCACGCAAAGGCGCTAAGTACGCAAAGGCGCAAAGTTCATGTTATGCTGTTCAAGGTTTTCTTCTTTGCGTCTTGGCGTTTTCTTCCTTGGCGTCTTGGCGTGAAAGTTTTCTCATAAATGATTTACTATTCGATGTATTCCTTCTTTAATTAATACCACATTAAAGTTTACCAGCAGTCCTAATTTACAACCAGTAAGTTTCAAATATGTCTGCACTTGTTTGTAATGTACCGGTGCTAATGCTTCAATAGATTTCAATTCTACTATCACTTTGTTTTCAATCAGTACATCTGCTCTAAATCCTGCGTCCAGTTTTATCTCTTCATGTACTAATGGAATTGGATGTTGTTTATAAAACGGAATTCCTGTCTTACTTAACTCATAGCAGAATATTTCTTCGTACACACTTTCGAATAAACCAGGTCCATACTGGGTATGTATTCTGAAACAGATGTCTACAGCTAGCTTGGAGATTTCGTTTTCTGTCATGGTTTTTGGTTTTCACGCAAAGGCGCTAAGTAAGCAAAGGCGCAAAGTTTTTGTTATGCTAGTAAAGTTTTCTTCTTTGCCTCTTGGCGTTTCTTCCTTTGCGTCTTTGCGTGAAAAATTACTCCGTTTTCACCACTACAACACTATCATTATAAACCGGTTCAACTTCCGCTTTCCAAATACCCATAAATTCCAATATTCCTTTCGCTCCATCTTTACCTGCTTGCACCGCATCGACAACTTCCCTTCCACCATTCACTGCATCGCCGCCAGCAAACACACCTGCGACACTTGTTCTGCAGCCATCTGTTATTGTTATTTTACCATCTTTATTTTCCAATTCATTTTCTTCTACCAGTTTGGTAAATGGTGTTTGCCCTGTTGCTTTAATGACCATGTCGACTTCTAGTGTAAATGTCTCTTTAGTTTCAACTGGTGAGCGGCGACCAGATGCATCGGGAGTTCCAAGTTCCATTACGCTGCAAACAAGACCAGTTACTTTTCCTTTATGCCCAAGTATTTCTTTTGGTGCGGAGAGCCATTTTATTTTGCAGCCATCGAGTAGGGCGATATCAAGTTCATGATGAGTACAAGGCATCTCCGATTGAGTGCGGCGATAGACGATTGTTACTTCAGATGCACCTAAGCGTTTGGCTTGCGTGGCGGCATCGATGGCGGTCATTCCTAAACCAATTACTGCTACTTTATCACCAACAGGAACTGCTGAATAACTTTTGTCGCGTAAAGTATAAATGAAGTCTATGGCATCAACAACACCTTCGAGTTCTTCACCTTCGATGTCTAATGTTCGTGTTAGTCCAACACCCATTCCAAGGTATACCGCATCATATTTATTTTTCAATTTATCAAGTGACACATTTTTCCCAAGCTCACGATCATACTTAACCGTAATGCCACCAATGGATAAAATATAGTTGACCTCATCTTCGCAAAATTGTGGCGTTACTTTATATGCTGCAATGCCATAGGTCATTAATCCACCGCCCTTACTTTCCTTTTCATAAATCGTTACATCAACTCCTTCGCGGCTTAATACATGTGCACATGATAAGCCTGCAGGACCTGCGCCAACAATAGCGACCTTTTTACCTATTGATGGTTTGCGTTCAAACAGTTTCCATTTATCTGTTATAGCTTTTTCAGTCGAGTAGCGTTGAAGTTTTGCAATGGGAATAGGTGCTTCATCCATCAGGTTGTATACACAAGCGCCTTCGCATAATTTCTCTACCGGGCAAACTTTTCCGCAGCCTGCACCAAATATGTTTGAGTTGAAGATGGTGGTTGCTGAGCCTTTGATATTTTCAGTACTAATTTGCTTGATGAATTTGGGTATGTTGATGCTGGTAGGGCACATCTTCATGCAGGGAGCGTCGTAGCAGAATAAACACCTGTTTGCTTCCACGAGTGCCGCATCATGCGTTTCGAATGGCGGGTGAATATCGCTGAAGTTGTTTGCGTATTCAGCAGGGGTTAGTCTGTTTTTTGTAATCATCTTTTAGGGTTTATTTTTTTGCCACAAAGAGGCACAAAGAAGAATGCACAAAGTTCACAAAGAGCCGTTGATTATTCTTTTCAGTCCATCCTTTACTTTAAGCACATTGAAATTTATTAATAATCCAAGTTTATAATTTCCTAATTTAAGATAAGTAAGTGTTTGCGCCATGTGAATATCATTCAATGCTTCAACGCTTTTTATTTCGATGACTACTTTATTGTCAACTAGTAAATCTATCCGGTAACCGCATTCTAGCTTTACATCTTCAAAAACCAGCGGCATAGCTTTTTCCTTTTTCTACCAGAAAGCCGTTGTTTATCAACTTGTAGAACAAACATTATTTATAAGCACTTTCTAATAAACCATGTCCTAATGCGCTATGTACTTCAATAGCACAGCCGATAATCTTGTTTGAAAGTTCGTTTTCGTTCATATCGTTTTTTTTAACCACAAAGAACATCCGAAGAGAACCCACAAAGAACACAAAGTTTGCTTCGTGTCCTTTGTGCTACACTTCTGTATTTCTTTGTGGTTAACCTTTTTTACAACTCAACGAGTTTTCCATAAGTTTCAGGGCGTCGGTCTCGAAAAAACTGCCATGTATTTCGTACTTCTTCTATCATATCCAAATTGAATTCAGCAATTAGTAATTCATCTTTATCTTCTGATGCTTCAGCTATTATTTGTCCTAGCGGGTCAACGAAATAAGAGCTTCCATAAAACTTACCGAGGTTCCAGGGCTTCTCTTCACCAACTCGATTAATACATCCCATAAAATAACCATTGGCAACCGCATGTGCCGGTTGTTCGAGCTTCCACAAGTATTGACTTAGTCCTGCCACAGTTGCGGATGGATTATAAACTATCTCTGCACCATTCAAACCAAGACACCTTGCCCCATCAGGGAAGTGACGATCGTAACATATATAAACGCCAACCTTTGCATACTTCGTTTGAAAAACCGGATAACCTAAGTTGCCTGGTTTGAAGAAAAACTTTTCCCAGAAACCTGAAGTATGTGGAATATGATTTTTGCGATACTTGCCAAGATAAGTTCCGTCTGCATCAATGACTGCGGCTGTATTATATAAAAAGCCTGCTTGCTCTTTTTCATAAATAGGTACGATAATCACCATGCTGTACTTCTTTGCATACAGGGCCAATCGTTCTGTAGTTGGACCGGGAACAGCTTCAGCAGAGGCGTACCATTTCTTGTCCTGCCCGGGGCAGAAGTAAGGGGTGTTGAAGATCTCTTGCAGGCAAAGTATCTGCACACCTTTTTGTCCAGCTTCTTCAATGAGTGGAATATGCTTTTGATACATCGCTTCAACGATTTCTTCAATCGTTCCTTCGCCCTCCGTTTTTGGAAGCGACATTTGGATAAGGCCGGATTTGACTATACGTGGCATGTGTTAAGTTTTATTTCTTTATAAGCCAAGTCGTTTAACTTTAGATCTCTTATTTTACGCATCATGCGTTTCCCTATAATATTTACAAACACTGCTCATCACACATTCTTCATGATTAGGATGTGATGGGCGGCAAGTTTCTCTCCCTAAAAAAGATATTGCCATTCCGGCTTCTCCCCATTGTGATTGAGGAATCTGCTCCATTATTTGTTGTTCAATTTTTTTTGGATCAGCACTCGTTGTAATCCCTAATCTTTGTGCGACTCGAACTACATGTAGATCAACCATTACACCCTCTGCTTTTACACCTGCTTCTCTCATTATAACATTTGCAGATTTTCGTCCGATGCCCTGAAGATCGACCAGTCCTTTCATAGTTAAGGGAATATTCTTATCGGTTTTAATTTCATTGGCAACTGTAATTATCCAGGCTGCTTTTTTTCTATGACCACGAACTTTTGAAATGTATGGAATTAGCATTTCTGCTGTCGCTTTATTAAGTGATTTGATATTCGGAAAGGCTTTAAAGAATTCAGGTGCTATGGCATTAATATTTTTATCTGAATCCTGAGCAGATAATATTACCATTATTAAAAGCTGGTAAATGCTATTATATTCAAGCGGATGTTTTCTACCCTTGTACTTTTTAATCAGTGGTTTTAATGCTTTCGACCAATCAACTATATCTGGCATTGTACTTTAATTTTACCTTGTTCATATGTGAACTACAAGATTTCTATATGTTTTGAGACACTTTTTTCCTCTTCACAAATTGCCCATATCCTTTCTCCACTAAACATTTATTTTCATCAATGACCACTTTACCACGAAGTAAAACAGTCTTTACTTTCCCTGTTACCTCCCAACCTTCATAGCCGCTGTAATCTGTATTCATGTGATGAGACGAGGCAGAAATCGTGTGCTTTTCGTTTGGGTTGAAAATAACAATGTCTGCATCTGAACCAACAGCAATGGTACCCTTCTTCGGGAACATGCCAAAGATCTTTGCAGCATTGGTGCTTGCGACTTCTACGTATTTATTCAGGGTAATCTTCCCTTTATTTACACCTTCACTGAACAACAATTCCATCCGATGTTCTATTGCTGGATGACCGTTTGGTATTTTCGAAAAATCATCTTTACCCATTTGCTTTTGCTCCCAGGTAAATGGACAATGATCTGTTGCAACCACTTGAACTAACCCTTGATTGATGCCAGCCCACAACGTTGCCTGGTCTTTTTTTTCACGGAGGGGAGGAGACATCACCCACTTGGCGCCATCAAAATCCTGCTCGTACAATGAAGCATCTAACAGTAAATATTGAATGCATGTTTCAACGAATACTTTTTGATTTCTTCGGGTGGCATTACGTACTGCATTTAGTGCGCCTTCGCAGGTCATGTGGACTATGTAACCGGGGCAGCCGGTGAAGTTGGTCATGTCGGCAAAGCGTTCAGACGCTTCGGCTTCTGTTACTTCGGGCTGTGATAGATAGTGATAAAGAGGTGCCCGGTTTCCTTCGTTCACATTCTTTTGAACAAGATAATCTATCATGTCGCCATTGGTAGCGTGAACTGTTACCATACCACCTTGCGCTTTAACTTCTTCCATCAATCCGATCATCTGGCGATCATCAATCATCAGTGCACCTTTGTACGCCATGAATGTTTTAAAGGAGGAAATTCCTTCAGCAATCATCTCCTTTATTTCACTTTTGGTGCTATCGTTGAAATCTGTAACAGCCATGTGAAAACTATAATCGCCTACTGCATTACCTGTAGCTCTTCCGCTCCATTCATCTAATGCAGCGCGTAGGCTATTGCCTTGTTTTTGTAAAATGAAATCAATCACCGTTGTGGTGCCTCCATGAAGTGCAGCACGTGTACCTGTCTCGTATGTATCGCTGCTAAACGTTCCCATGAAAGGCATTTCCAAATGCACATGTGGGTCTATGCCACCGGGCATCACCAGCATGCCGCTTGCATCTATGAGTTCATCTACCTGTATGGCTAGATCTTTGCCGATGGCTTTGATGGTTTCATCTTCGATGAGTATGTCGGCAATGTAATCGTCGGTGGCGGTGATGATGCGGCCGTTTTTGATTAATGTTTTCATGCGTTTGTTTTAAGCGGATGATGGAACGCGGATGACGCGGATTTTTTGTTTATGCTCATCGTTCGTGATTATATTTTTCAATCTCTATAAATCCGTCTCATCCGTGTCATCCGTGTGCTGTTCTCTATGCCTGCAGCATATTTTCACTTGTTGTTTTTAGTTCGTATGCTTCACCAATGTATGCTTCATTTCTTTTCATTAGTAAATAGTAAATTACTGCACTCACTATAAATCCAACAAACCATGCATAATTATAAATGTTGGAAACCCACGGCCACACGGTGTCTTTATTGATTATTTCTACATTTAAAAGGAAGCCCGGAACATTCGGCAGAATGCCAACAAATAATGCGATGATTGCTTTTGAATTGTAACCATAGCTGAAAGTATATCTACCTTTTAATTGGTACAGTTCGTTCAGCTCGAGATGTTGTTTGCGGACAAAATAATAGTCGGCTATCATAATGCCGCCAATGGGGCCTAGCAGACTTGAATACGCGATGAGCCATTTAAAAATATACCCGCTTGGGTCTGCAATTAATTTCCATGGAAAGATGAGCAAGCCGATGATGCCCGTGATATAGCCGCCTGTTCTGAATGAAATTTTTGAGGGAGACAGGTGTGCAAAATCGTTCGCCGGACTAACAATGTTTGCTGCAATGTTAGTAGCCAGGGTTGAAATAGCAACTGCAATCATGGCAATACTCACCAATAATTTACTGGAAAATTTCCCAGCCAATACCAGCGGGTCCCAAATGGTTTCACCATAAATAATGACGGTGGCAGATGTAACCACCACACCAATGAAAGCGAACAATGTCATGCTGGGTGGAAGGCCAATTATTTGCCCGTTGATTTGTGCCTTTTGGCTTTTTGCATAGCGGGTAAAATCAGGAATGTTGAGGGATAATGTAGCCCAAAAACCAACCATGCCTGTGAGCGCCGGAAAGAAGAAATGCCAGAAGTCGGCATTGGTTGCAAACTTCGATGGCTGGTTCAAGATTGGCCCTAAACCATTGCCTGCACTGATGGCCCAAAACAATAAAGCTAGCGCCGCAAGCGGAAGAAAAAATGCTTTGAAGACCAATAGTTTTTTGATGCTATCAACACCGAGATACACAACAAACATATTGAGCAACCAAAAGATAAAGAAGCAGATGGCAGGGCCTGTTTGCAGTGTCCACGATACGGGAAATACTTGTGGTAACGTTTCAATTGAAGGCAACCACAGGCGGGCCATTAAGTACAAGGCATATCCGCCAATCCATGCCTGGATACCAAACCAACCACAAGCAACGATGGCTCTTAAGATAGCAGGAATGTTTGCACCTCTTACGCCAAAACTTGCACGTGCAAATACGGGAAAGGGGATACCGTATTTCGCGCCTGCATGTCCATTTAAAATCATTGGAATTAGTACGACCGTGTTGCCAATAAAGATCGTTAAGATGGCTTGCCACCAATTCATACCGCCACCAATAAGGCTGCTGGCCAACATGTACGTTGGTATGCACAAGCTCATGCTGATCCACAAGGCTGCGTAATTCCAGGTATTCCACGTGCGCTTATGCAGTGGAATAGGAGCGAGGTCTTCGCTGTATAAAGATGTATTTATATTTAGAGTTTTGTCTGTCATTAAAATTTTGTTCCTGGCATTGGAATTTCAATTTAACATCGTTGTGTCACATTCTGCACCGTTTTGTTATCAATTAAGCTTCGTTATTTTTTCACGCAAAGTCGCAAAGAGTACTCGCAAAGAAGTCAAAAGATTTTATGTGTTCACATTTATTTCTTCTTTGCGTTCTTGCATGTATTTCCTTTGCGTCTTTGCGTGAAAATCACGCTACCTCCGCATCCGCAATCTTCAACGCCTCACTTATAATCGCCAGCCCTTCATCAATCTGCCCTTTAGTCACAATCAACGGTGGTGCAATAAATATGAAACTCCAGCGCACAAAAGTGTACATCCCTAACTCTTTAATTTTTGCAGCAACTTTATTCATCACCACCATCTCATCAGGCTTAGCATTGAATGGCGCAAAAGGTTCTTTTGTTTTCCTGTTTTTCACCAGTTCCAAACATCCTAACAAGCCTTCGTTTCTCCAGTCGCCGATGGAAGGATGCTCTGCTTTCATGTCTTCAATTCGCTGGTTCATGTATTTACCCATCAATCTTGCGTTCTCAATCAAATTATCCTCTTCATAAATGTTCAATACTTCTAAAGCAGCAGCGCATGCAACGGGGTGGGCAGAGTAGGTGAGACCCAGCGCCAACACATTATCATCGTACTTCGCAGCTATTTTATCGCTCACCTGCAAGCAACCGAAAGGAAGGTAACCACAGGTCAATCCTTTGGCCATCGCAATCATATCCGGAACAATGTCATGATGCTCGAATCCAAACCACTTACCGGTGCGACCGAAGCCACTCATTACTTCATCCATAATCAATAGAATGCCATGCTTATTGCAGATATCTCTAACCGCTTTTAAATAGCCTTTTGGATACATGAAGCAACCAGAGGAACCTGACTGTCCTTCTAACAAAATTGCGGCAATGTTTGCCGGACTTTCATAAGCAATCATGCGCTCTAACGAAGCAACTGCATCCTTCAATAAATTTTCTTCACCATACTCCCAACGATAGGCATAAGGCAAATCGAAGTGGACGAAATTGGGTGCCTGCTGGCTATCAACAGGCAGTTTGCGTGGGTCACCACTGGCCGTCATTGCGCCATTTGAAGAACCATGGTACGATTGATACCGCGTTAATATTTTATGTCGGCCGGTATACAAGCGGGCAAGCTTAATTGCATTCTCAATTGATGTTGCGCCGCACAAAGTGAAGAACGATTTATTCAAATCACCGGGGCAAATCTCCGCTAACTTCTTACCCAAATCACCACGAACTTTGGTAACACACGATGGCGTAACATAGGCAACTTCCTGCATTTGTTTTACCACCGCTTGTGTCACCCGCTGGTCACCATGACCGATGTTTACATTCATCAATCCACTCGAAAAATCGATGTACTTCTTACCATCGTTATCGTACAGGTAAACCCCCTCGCCATACTTTACGGCAATCGGGTTGGAACCCTTTTGCTTGCTCCACGAAAACAAGGTATATTCCTGGTTATCACGAATAATCTCTTGTGCTTGCGACAATGTTTTTGAGCTCATGTTTTATATTTTATGTATCAGGCGACAGGAATTCTTATGAACATCCTTGCGTCGCTCTCTTGTGCCTTTTTATTTTCATTCATCAGGACGAAAGCCCATGCGTTTCCTGTTTGGTTTCGTCGGATCTAATAATTGCTTTAGTGCTTTAAAGATCACTGCAATGTCTTCTTTATTTTCTTTTACATCTGTTTCCATCTTTTCCAGCTTCAACAGTATTTCTTTATTATTCAATAGTAATTCCCGCATTTTGGTAAAAATGCGAATGATCTGTATGTGAATTTGATAGCAATGGGACTATTGAGCACTCCCGAAAGCATAGAGACACCTTGTTCAGTGAAGGCAAAGGGTAGATATTTTGTGTGAGCCCCATGACTTAAGGTGCCAATTTGGCTCCTTAAGATTTCGTATTCGTCTGTTGTCAACTCAAACATAAAATCTTCAGGAAACCGGTCTATATTTCTTTTTACCTGTCTCTTTAGTTGTTTTGTTTCCACTTGGTATAGTTCTGCTAGGTCATTATCCAGCATCACTTTTTGCCCGCGGATATAATAGATTTTGCTGATGATGGTTTCATCAGGTAAAACCAAATTTGCAGGTCTAATGGATTTTGCCATATTAGAATTTGATTGATTGGATATCACTATTTGTGATTTCCATTTCTTTTAAAAATCTAAACTTGAGGAACCAATTTGGCACCTCAAGGTCTTAGCAGCAACACTTGAAATCCTAAAATGCAACTTAAAATTTAAATTATAAGGAACCATATTGGCACCTTATAAATATCTCTGGTAAGTTCTTTGGTCAGACGTTAGGAAATAATTCTAAGCTCGCAAAATGCGTTCTTGAATCTTTGAAATATTTTTGATTTTCATCTGCTGCTTTTAGAACAATCAGTACAAGAGTGCGACGCAAGGATGTTTGTCAAAGATCTGATGAATGGCCCTAAAAAATTCTCTTCTCCCATTAAGGCGGGGGTGTATTAACTCATCCAATTCACGCCTGCTTCCGCATTCCACTTAATTGTACTCTTCTTCAGCTTCGTCCAAAACTCAACTGAACTCTTGCCGGTGATATCACCAACACCAAACTTACTTTCGTTCCAACCACCAAAACTGAAGGGCTCACGGGGTACGGGTACGCCCACATTTACGCCAATCATTCCGGCGCTTGCATGATCGATGATGTAGCGGGCAACGCCACCATTTTGTGTGAAGACAGACGCAGCATTTCCATAAGGACTTGCATTCTCAATAGCCAGGGCTTCATCAACCGTATTGGTGCGCATGATGCTGATGACCGGACCAAAAATTTCTTCTTTTGCAACCGACATCTCAGGCGTTACATAATCTATAACGGTAGGGCCAACGTAAGTCCCTTCTTCTTTGCCTTGCACCTTCACCCCACGTCCATCCACCAATATTTTTGCGCCTTGTGCCTCTGCTTCGGTGATGTATTTTTCTATACGATCTTTGCTTTCTTTGTTGATTACCGCACCAAGGTTATCACCCGGAATGATCTTCCTTGCTTCATCACATATTTTATCAATGATCGCATCCACATTACCTACGCCAATCATTGCACTCGCAGCCATACACCTTTGCCCTGCACAACCACTCATGCTGGCTACCACATTTTGAGAAGTCATACCCGGCACAGCATCAGGCATCACCATTAAGTGATTTTTTGCTCCACCTAATGCCAGGCAACGCTTATAATTTTGAGTAGCACGCTGGTAAACAATTTTTGCCACTTTAGTTGAGCCTACAAACGAAACCGCTTCAATGCCTGGGTGATCGCAAATAGCTTCTACAATTTCTACATCACCATGAACAACGTTGAATACACCATCCGGTAGACCGGCTTCCTTCAATAATTCTGCAAGACGGCCGCAGCTTAAGGGCACTTTTTCCGAGGGCTTCATGATCATACAATTACCCAACGCAATCGCATTCGGCAAGGTCCAGTTGGGTACCATGCTGGGGAAATTGAAAGGAACGATAGATGCAACAACTCCCAGCGGAACGTGTTCAGTTCTGCATTCGACGCCGCGGCTTACTTCTAAAATTTCTCCCGTTACCAATTGTGGTAATGAACATGCGAACTCTGTGAGTTCAATACTTTTTTCAATCTCAGCAACCGACTCGCCGTAGGTTTTTCCATTCTCTTCACTGCATAATTCAGCCAGTTCTTTTAGGTTTTTTTCTAGTAAGGTTTTATAACGAAAGAAGACCTGTACTCTTTCTTTAATGGGCGTTTTGCTCCATTTATGAAAAGCGGCTTGTGCGGCTTCAACAGCTGTATTTAAATCTTCTTTGGAGGACATCGGTACTTCTGAAAGAACGTTGCCATCAATGGGAGAAACTACTTTCATTGTTCGTGTAGATTGTGGCGAAACGAACTGGCCATTGATATAATTTTTTAGTACCGGGTATTTCATGGAGCAAGTATTTTAGAGTTGATTAGAGTAAACAATAAATATAACTTTTTATTGTTTAGAACAATTGCCATAAAACTTTTTTGGGAGGTAAATGCCATACCATCACCTTTGCGATCATGACCAGTGAAAGAAGAGAAAAATTATTAAACGTGCTTCACAAACGGCAAGTAAATCTTACTGTCGTTCTCGAAAATGTTTTTGATCCGCACAATGTATCGGCAGTAATGCGCACGTGCGATTCAGTTGGCATTCAGGATATCTACATTCTGAATAACAAAATACCCTTGCCGAAACGCTGGGGTTTTAGAAGTAGCAGCACTGCAAATAAATGGTTGACTATTCATCAGTTTACAGATCCTGCTGCATGCATGGCTGCACTTAGATTGAACTATGACAGAGTCCTGACAACACATTTAGAATCTGACTCGGTGCATTTGTATGACATTGATTTTACAGGTAGTATTGCACTTGTTTTTGGCAATGAGAAACATGGCGTGAGTGAAGAGATAAGAGCCTTGGCGGATGGTAATTTCGTCATACCACAAATGGGTATTATTCGTAGTTTGAATATTTCTGTTGCTTGTGCTGTAACCATTTATGAAGCATACCGGCAGAAACAACGGGCAGGTCATTATGATCACCCTTCTTTGCCAGAAGAAACGATGACTGCACTATATAAGGAGTGGGGTTTTAAGGAACAAGACATTCCGCACAATGAACTAAAAGATCAAGAATGAAAATCAGCTTTTTATTGGTGGCATTATCACTAGCGATAGTGTCATTAGCACAGCAACCCAAAATAGCAAGACCTATCATTAAGCGCATCTCAGTTAAAGAACTGCGAACCATTATGGACACCACATCCGGTCCGCTTATCGTAAATTTTTGGGCTAGCTGGTGTGGACCTTGCATAAGAGAAATTCCCTGGTTTGAGAGTGGGATTCAACATTCGACAGTACCGATAAAACTGTTGTTGGTTAGCCTCGACTTCAAAGAGGCTTATCCAAAACAGTTGACAGATTTCATCGTAAAAAAACAATTTAAAAGCGAGGTGGTTTTTCTGAACGAAACCAATGCAGACTATTTCATTCCAATCATAGATGCAAAGTGGACCGGTGCCATTCCAGCCTCAATTTTCCTTAACAATAGCAAAAAATATTACCAGCTGTTTAATCACCAACTAACCGACCAACGCTTTGATGTGGAGATCAAAAAATTAACTGCAAACAATCAGTAGTCAACAAGTGCATGTAGAAAATAACGGTGTCAAGTTGCATCAGTTTCATCCTAAGTAAATTTGCTAAATGCTCTTTAGGGTAAACAAGTTATCTGTACCTCTTTGCTAATCTTAAACTTATTGTTTGTGATTGGCGTGGCACATTTTCTACAAAAACAAAATGGTGATCAAAAAAATCTCTGCAACAGTCGATTGTTGATGTTGTCAATCCCAATATTTTTTTCATCAAATCCATCATAGTTTCTAGCTCCGATATTAGTTTTTGTCTTTGTTTCTAAAGCATTACTAAACATATAATAGGATTAGGTTACCTGTAGTAGATGTAATGCTGCGTTTTGGTTTGATTATTATAGCGTAAAACGAATAATGTTGTCAATGAGTAGACTAATTATTCTATCCAATCGTTTGCCTTTTTCTTTAGTTACCACTTCGGGTGAGTCACAAATAAGACAAAGTTCAGGCGGCCTTGTTTCGGCATTAAAGGGATACTTTGACCAGGACGAAAGTGGTCGGTTTAGCGAAAAAATATGGCTTGGCAGCTGCGACTTTTCCAAGGAAGAATGGGACGAACATAAGCATAGCCTGCAAGGCGCCGATTTTACCGTGGAGCCCGTATTTATTGAGAATGAGCTCTACAGTAAATATTATAATGGGTTTTCGAATTCTACCATTTGGCCGCTGTTTCATTACTTCCCAACACTTACTCAATATGAACGCGAGCACTTCGATGCATTTTGTAAAGTGAATAGAATCTTTGCTGAACATGTGTCTGCTTTGATAGAGCCAGGTGATGTGATTTGGGTGCACGATTATCAATTGATGATTGTTCCACACCTGGTACGTAAGCAACATCCGAATGCTACCATTGGTTTTTTCCTGCATATTCCATTTCCCTCGTACGAGGTATTTAGATTGTTGCCTTCAGATTGGAAGCGAGTGTTGTTGGAAGGTTTGTTGGGTGCAGACCTTATCGGTTTTCATACGTATGATTATGTTCAATACTTCATTCATACTGCTAGAATGGTTTTGGGTGTCGACCACCAATACACCACCATTCAATACCAAAACAGGGCGGTCAAGGTTGATTTGTTTCCAATCGGAATTGACTTCAAAAAATTTAAGGATGCAGCAGCGGAGAAAGCTGTTATTCAATATAAAAATGATTTGCTAAAAAATTTTGAGGGAAAGAAAATCATCTTTTCAGTAGATAGACTGGACTATACAAAAGGGCTTACGTATCGTTTGCAGGGGTATGAATATTTTCTGGAACAGTACCCCGAATGGAGGGAGAAAGTAATTTTCATATTCAATATCATCCCTTCCCGCGATAACATAACTGCGTACTTTGAACGAAAGCGGATGGTTGAAGAAAAGGTTAGTATGATTAATGGGAAGTACTCTACCATCCATTGGCAGCCTATCATCTATCGATACAATCACCTTGAGTTTACTGATTTGTGTGGCCTTTACCAGGCAGCGAATGTTGCGCTGATTACACCATTGCGCGATGGTATGAATTTAGTTGCAAAGGAGTTTGTTGCAAGTTGTAACGATGGCGGCGTCCTAATTCTAAGTGAACTTACGGGAGCCGCAAGTGAGCTGAATGAAGCTTGTCTCGTTAATCCAACTGACAGTGAAGAAATGGGCAATGCAATCGCATCGGCTTTACGAATGCCGCTTAGCGAACAGCGTGAAAGAATGGCTGTAATGCAAAAACGACTGGCAGATTATGATGTGGTTCATTGGGTAAACGATTTTCTTGATCAACTGACTACCATCAAAAAAGAACAGGAGAAACTCAAAGTGAAACTATTAGATCAATCAACCGAAAACACGATCCGGCAAGCATACAGTCAGTCAACCAAACGATTGATTTTATTAGACTATGATGGCACCCTTACGCCTTTTGCAAAGCTTCCATCACAGGCCATACCTGGCGACCCTGTACTACATTTTTTAGAAGAACTAGCTGTAGATGAAAAAAATAATGTAGTAATCATTAGTGGGCGAGACTGCAAAACACTCGATGCCTGGCTAGGTCATTTACCCCTTTCCTTTGTAGCGGAGCATGGGGTCTTTGTAAAAATAAAAGGTGGAAACTGGGAACCGCAAACTTCGCTATCAACGGAGTGGAAAGAAGAGATACGCCCATTATTGAAATCGTATGTAACCCGGTGCGCCGGTTCTCTTTTGGAGGAGAAGGAAAACACCTTAAGCTGGCATTACCGTAATACCCATCCCGGTCTTGGCTTTATCCGATCCAGAGAATTACTCAATAATTTATCGCTTCTGACTGCCAACACATCCGTGCAAGTGGTGGATGGAAACAAGGTATTGGAGGTGCGTCAATCCGGCGTAGATAAAGGGATTACAGCTCTGAAAATGGTTAACACGTTTAGCCCAGATTTTACGCTTTGCATTGGCGACGATACCACCGATGAAGATATGTTTAAGGCATTGGAAGGAAAGGGTTACACAATTAAAATCGGTACGAACGCATCTGCGGCTTCGTACAACATACCTACACAGGCTGATGTTATTCCGTTTCTCCAGCAGCTAATTCACCTCCAGGTAGCTTCTATTTCGGCGGTGGAAGAATAGAAGATGGGGTAAGTGTTTTCAAATAAAATATGCTGGAAACGATCGTCTTTTTCATCACAGTTTACTTCGGCGCAATCACGAAATTTTTGGTGTATGTCCTCCCGTCTACATAGAGACTGAGATAATAAACGCCAACAGGAAGATTCTGGCTTACGCTAAATAGGTTGCTGCCTGTTGTCAATATTCTTGATTGGAAAGGTTGAAGTAATATTTGTCCATTTGTGTTTAAGATGGTTGCAGAAAACTGCGTTGGCTTTGATACGGTTATATTGAAGTTGATACGCTGCGCAGCGGGATTAGGATAGATTCTGCTGATAGAAAAATTGATATCATTTTCCTGGAAAGGAGGAGTTACACCATATTCACCCAACGACCTGTAGTACAAGCCATCCATTCGGGCCTGCCACAAATACCGGGGTGTAACCAATAGCTCATACACTACGGTATTTTGAAAAAAATCAGTTTGCACCCATGGTGTGGTATTCACTTCTTTGGATCTTTTAAAAACTGACACCTCATTTAAGCCGTGGTTTACAACACAAAAAATTCCTTCTTTTACATTGGCAAGAAACACGTAACTGCCATTGCGAATAGTACCCGTATTTGTCCATTGCCTGCCATTAGTACTACTATAAATACCGGCGGAAGTAGCTGCGAAAAGCGTATCGTTTACAGAGATAATATCGGAGATGTTCATGCCCGGCGAAATATTTCCTCTTACATAATACTCTTCCCACAAACCGGTTTCCTCAGTATATCTAAAAATGGAACCATTAGCGCCGCCTGCCGCTACCATACAAGCACTGTTTCCACTAAGCGCTGCTGAAGTGTTCCAGGTAAACCCATTTTTAAAAGGCTCCCAACGCTGTTTGTTTTCCGCAAGCCTGTATACGCCACCATCATCAGTACTGGCATACAATTGTCCTTTCCAGGTAAAAAACTCATTAATGTATCGATCTATTCCTATAGTAATGTTTTGCCATGACGCACCATTGTTGGTACTCCTGAAAACGCCCATTCCGTAAGAGCCTGCGTACAATCCATTGTCAAAAAGAATGAAATCATCAATGGCTGCAACCCCCTGTGCTATTATCGCAGTAGAATCCCATGTACTTCCTTCATTTCTGCTGATATATAATTTATTGGCGCCGCTTGCATACAACGTATGGTTTTGATACACCATGCTGTAGTAATCCACCGCTGGAAGCTGCCCGACACGCTTCCACTGGCCATTAATTTGGCTGCTCACCAGTAATGAAAGTAGAAAGGCTATATAGAAAGGTTTCATTGCAAATTATTTTGATGAGTGCAAAGAAAGAACTGTTCTATTGGCCTGAAAATCACATGAGGATGTGGTTACTTATAAATGGATTATTTGCAGGATGAACGGCTTAAAAATGTAGCCAGTTCACTTTGAACGAACCGTTGGACAATTCCAGCGAAGGTGCGGGAAACTTAAATGCATTGAGCACGCCAAAGGCAAACTTCAATAGCTTATTGTTCGTTTTTATTTTATTTAGATCGATATCAGGAGCAAGGTACCATTGCCTGTAACGCTTAATGTCTCGACGGTCAAAAGTGACTCTGCCATTCTGATCAGTTGCCAGGTTTTGTTCGGCACCAAACATTCCATCTGCCCCATAACCAACTGCTACACTTAACCAGGGTGGCAAATTGCTTTTGGGAAAAAATGATTTTAAATTTCCACTTAGCCAATAGGTTTGTGCATTATAATCCTTCAACATTCGAGAGGCAATGCTACTACCATATAATTTGTCTGCACGTTGATTGAGTTCACGATCGCCATAGTTGTTTTTGTGAAATGAGAATTTAAAGCGTATCCTTTGCTCATTCCATGCAAGCTCCTGCGCTACCAACATGCCACTGCCCGCTATATTGGCTGTAAAATCACCCCAACTCCAGCCCCATTCGTCACTGAATCCGTCTAAGATTTCAATAGCGGTTTGATATGCTGCGCCACTCATTCCTCCAATCCATATTCGCTTCTTACGGTCTAATCCGGCCCAACGCCACATTTCCATACTGCCATAACTAGCTATGTAAGCACTATATGCATGGCCTACCTTATCAACTTGTTTCCACTCATGATTATCGTTGAAAAAATGAAACGAAGACTGCGGATAATCTTTGTACCAGGCAAAATATAGAGCCGCCATAGTGCCACCATAGCCAGCAATGTTAGCGGCAGTAATTAGCCTAACGCGCTGCTTGTTGTAGGGATATTGTGTGAAGGATGGCTTATAATGTAGCGCTACAATTTCCTTGGTGGTGTCAATAATGTTAGCAGGCACCAATAGCGTATCAGATTTTTCCTGGGCCGGCAGAAACAGTGATAGAGGTAGTGCTAAAACGAAAAGGAGAAAAAACTTCATATTCACGTCAAACCTAAGGGTTTATTTAATTTGAATGATCTGGTAGAGCAGCCAGGTTGCAATAAAATGTATTTACGAAGTAAGGGTAAAACCAGATTGATCTTAGGAAACCTGGGATATGTGTTTATCCTTCAAACATTTATAGGATCACAAAACAATTACAAGAAGCACCTTGAAATCGTGTAATTCATGGCTTACATTTTTGGGCATTTAGGTATCCGATTTATTACCATGGCTGTCTGGCTTTTCCACTTATCTTAGCGTCCTTCGTTTGTTTTAAAGAGGGCACCTGCCCCTAGGTAAAACTGTAAACGATTGTAAAAATCAATATCCAAAAATCTAGACCAAGTTTTAAACCAGATGCACACGCACACTTTCTCAAAATTTTTTGCAGCAGTATTTTTATTCGGGTTGATGGGTTGCAGCAATAATTCAACGGAAAAGAAAACCACCGACGCTTCAGTGGATACTACGCAGACTGTAAAAGATACGTCGTCAGCTATCACACAGTCGGAACCTAACAATGCGGCCACCATTTTACAAATGAAACAAGTGCCGGTATTATGTTACCATCACATAGATGAACGCGTTCCAGCCGGTGAAGCCTATTCCGTTACCATTTCCGAGTTTGCTTCGCATTTAAAAATGCTGCACGACAGTGGCTATCAAACCATATTACCACAGCAGTATTACGATTACCTGGTGTACAACAAAACGCTTCCGGCCAAACCAGTAATGCTTTCTTTTGATGATACCCGCGAAGAACATTACCGAATTGCAGGTAAAGAGATGCGCATTTACGGGTTTAAAGGTGTATTCTTTATCATGAATATTGCCATTGGAAAGCCAGACTACATGTCGGCAGAGCAAATCAAATTGCTTTCGGATAGTGGCCATGTAATAGGTAGCCACACCTGGGATCATCAGAATGCTAAGAATGTACATGGTGATGACTGGATAAAGCAATTGGATGAACCAAAAGCAAAGCTGGAATCTATCACGGATAAGCAAGTCGATTTCTTTGCCTATCCATTTGGGGTGTGGACAGACTCTGCTGCAATGCAGATTAAGAACAGGGGGATAAAAGCAGCATTTATCTTAACCCAAAAACGCAGCGAAACGCAACCATTGCACACTATCAGGCGTATGATTGTACCAAGCGGCTGGAATGGAGTAAAGCTGAAGAAGTTTATGGATATGCAGTTTGAATAACATGCTTTAAAGTTTCACTTTCAGTATCGCAAGATTGAAGCCCGATACGTCGGTTCCCGAAATAATTCTCGACACCTATTTACAGTAATAGCGGTTTATCGTTTAATTTGCTCTGCCAGTAGAAGCTGAGGTGGTTGTTGCAGATGAACGGATTGCGACGCAAGGATGTCTTATCGGAGTTCCCCTGCTGGTATAATAATTATCATTTCTTAAAACCAAAATCAGATATATGGATGCTGCTATAATGGATAAAGTAAATGAATGGCTCACCGGCAATTACGACCAGGCCACAAAAGATGAAATACTCAAATTGAAGAACGGAAGTTCTGATGAGCTGGCGGATGCATTTTACCGCAACCTTGAGTTTGGAACCGGTGGACTACGTGGCCTGATGGGTGTAGGTACCAACCGCATGAACAAATACACGTTGGGTATGGCTACGCAAGGCTTTAGCAATTACCTGAAAAAAGTGTACGGCGATGCCGAGATAAAAGTTGCCATTGCGCATGATTGTCGCAACAACAGTCGCTTTTTTGCTGAGACAACTGCCAGTGTTTTTGCTGCTAATAATATTAAAGTTTACTTGTTTGAAGAGTTACGTCCAACGCCTGAATTGTCCTATACTATCCGGCATTTAGGCTGCCACGCTGGTGTTGTGCTAACTGCCTCACACAATCCAAAAGAATACAACGGCTACAAAGCCTATTGGAACAATGGTGGACAGCTTGTACCGCCGCATGATAAAAATGTAATTACTGAAGTGGAGGCCATAACAAGCGTTAATGAAGTAAACTGGAGTGGGGGAGACGCCAACATCAGCACACTTGGAAAAGGAATGGATGATGCTTACCTGGAGATGGTAGAAGGCCTCAGCATTTATCCTGAAGTGAATAGGAAGCAACACGATCTGAAAATCGTTTACACTTCCATCCATGGAACCGGCATTACACTAATGCCCGAAGTGCTAAAGCGTTTCGGTTTTACCAATGTACACATTGTTGAAGAGCAAGCCACACCAGATGGCAATTTTCCTACGGTGGTTTACCCCAACCCAGAGGAGAGCGAAGCCATGAGCATTGGTTTGAAGAAAGCAAAAGAGTTGGATGCAGACATACTGTTGGGAACGGATCCTGATAGTGACAGGGTTGGCATTGGTGTGAAAGACACCGATGGAAATTGGGTGCTAATGAACGGTAACCAGACAGCGGTACTTGCTTTTAATTATATGATTGAAGCACGCAAAACAAAAGGAATAGCACAGCCAAACGATATGGTGGTAAAGACCATTGTTACTACTGAAATGATTGACCGCATAGCTGCGGAAAGCGACGTGAAATGTTACAACGTACTAACCGGATTTAAGTGGATTGCTGAATTGATAGAAGAGAAATTGGGAGAGGAAAATTACATCGTTGGTGGAGAAGAAAGTTATGGGTTGATGATTGGTGATAAAATCAGGGATAAGGATGCAATTTCTGCGGTAGCACTGCTTTGTGAGATGGCTGCTTTCGAGAAAGACAAAGGACGAAGCCTTTACCAAAAAATGATTGACTTGTATGTGCAATACGGCATGTTTAAAGAAGGGTTGATAAGCATTACTAAAAAAGGAATGCGCGGCGCGGAAGAAATTGCCGAAATGATGAAAGCTTATCGCGATAATCCACCAACTAAGATTAATGGTTCGGCAGTTGTGCGTTTGTTAGATTACCAGGAACAGGTAGCCCGAAACTTGCAGGTTGGAGAAGTTAGTGATATTACACTTCCAAAAAGTAATGTGCTGCAATTTGTTTTAGAAGATGGATCAAAAATTAGTGCACGCCCAAGCGGAACAGAGCCAAAGATCAAATTTTACTTTAGTGTAAATGCTCCGCTGGAAAGTGCTGAAGCGTTTGCTGATGTAGAAAAGCAGCTAGAAGCAAAGATTCAGGCAATCATAGAAGATATGAACCTGAAGTAGCCGTATCGAATAATTTTGTGACTGAAGTCTGTTTCAAAACTCATAAATCGAGCGCAGGAAATGAAAATTTTCCTGCGTTTTCATTTTTATAAACGGTGAGTAAATCATTCAAAACGAAGCATTACGGGTGGAAAAAACATTGCCTCTGAATACATAACTTGCAGCCCGAATGGAAACGAATTGTATTTACCTTCCCTACCAGCAGACGGGCGCCTTCTCAAACATTGTAATCGATTACTTGCAGCAGCATGAAAACCTTGTTCCATTTTATACCCATGCACCCAATGTAGAAGGAATTAAAAATGCCATACAAGCGCGTAGGCAGTTTCCGACAGACCGGAAATTACTAGTAGCGCAATTGCGTAGTCAATATGCTCACCATCAATTAGCACCTTTACAGGAAGCTTATTTACAACAGCTGTTACAGGAAAATACATTTACCATTTGCACGGCGCACCAGCCAAATATTTTTACCGGTCACTTGTATTTTATTTATAAAATCCTCCATGCAATAAAACTAGCCGATACACTACGCAAACAGTTGCCAGATAACAACTTTGTTCCGGTGTATTATATGGGTAGTGAAGATGCAGACCTGGATGAACTGGGACACATCACCATTGATGGAAAGGAATATAAATGGAACACAAAGCAAACGGGTGCCGTAGGTAGAATGAAAGTAGATAAGACATTCATTTCACTAATGGATGAAATGGCTGGTCAGCTTACTATTCATCCTTATGGCAATGAACTGATTATGCTGCTAAAAAGCAGTTACAAAGAAGGAATCACTATACAGGAAGCAACGCTTGCACTGGTGCAGGAATTATTTAAGGATTTTGGTTTGCTGGTTTTAATCCCCGACAATGCTTCATTAAAGCAACCCTTTAATACAGTGGTAAAAAGGGAACTGCAAACACAATTTTCATTTCCGCTCGTTCAAAAAACTACAGAAGAACTATCGCAACATTATAAGGTGCAGGCTGGTGGAAGACCCATCAACTTGTTTTATCTGTTGGATGATAAACGCGAAAGAATTGAGAAGGATGGAGAGAACTATGTCGTTGTGAATTCAACAAAGCAATGGAATGAAACGGCTTTGTTAGCCGAGGTAGATGAACACCCGGAGCGGTTTAGTACGAATGTTATTTTACGCGGTGTGTTCCAGGAAATGATCTTACCCAATGTTGCCTTTATTGGTGGTGGTGGAGAAATAGCTTATTGGCTAGAATTAAAGCGTGTCTTTGAAGCTTGTAATGTTCCCTTCCCGGTATTGGTGTTGCGCAATTCATTTATGCTGGCCGATACAAAACAGCAGCTAGTGGCAAAAAAACTTGGTTTTGATCTACAAGATTTATTCCCTCCAGTTGATGCCTTAGTAAATTCCATTGTAAAGAAAAATAGTGAGGTTCAACTTTCATTGTTAGAAGAAAAACAGATGCTTGAAGCACTATATGTAAGGATGCAAAACATTAGCAATGCAATCGATGTTTCTTTAACCAACCATGTAAAAGCATTGCACATACGGCATGCTCACCAATTAACTGAGTTGGAGAAGAAAATGCTTCGTGCTGAAAAGCGAAAGTATGAAGCACAACGGAGACAAATCACTAAGGTAAAAGCACAGCTGTTTCCCAACAACAGTTTGCAAGAACGCGTGGATAATTTCAGCAAGTACTATTCGTTACACGGTAAAGGCTCGTTGCGACAATTATATGAGGCTTCTCTATCGCTGGAGCAGGAGTTTTGTATACTTGCTCAATAATGTATATCATTCTATTGGAAAAGTTATGAGCCTATCATTTGATGAAGTGGCGCCAGTCGTTGCGTCGCACTCGTGTACTATATAACCCTGAGCAGCAAGAATGAGCATTGCTTGAGCTGACAAATCCGCTCCTAATCCACCTAAATTCTGCACATCATTTTAAGGTCATTGGTGGTATACTTATATTTTATTAGCCAATAGCGTACAAAGAAATTTACGGCAACACAACCTCCCCGTTCCTGATCCATTTCGCCCACAATTTATTATACCCATGCACTGCTTTGGTTGGTGCTCCTTTATCATCTACCAAAGGTTTTACCTGGTTACTCCATTCAAATACTCCTCCATAAAGATTACTTACATCATAACCTGCTTCTTTCATCCGGGCGGCAGCTTGTTCGCTGCGGACACCAATTGAACAGTACACGACGTATGCATGATCTTTTGAAAGCACTTTTAGTTTTTCAACTTGCATTTCTGATTTATCTCCAATCCAAATAGCGCCAGGCAAATGGCTCACCTTGTATTCTTCTTCCGAGCGGCTGTCGAGTAAAATATTGTTGCTATTTGCAGACGCAAGTTCAGCAACGCTCACCTCAGGAACACTATGAGATAACATCTGATGCAACAAGACATCGTACGCTCTTTGTCCAACACGACCACTGGCCTTTTGCTGCATATACCATGCGTAACCAATGCCACACACCACTAGTAAAACAATAGCTGCTATCATTAATATTTTTTTCATTCGTTAGTGCAAGCGCATTGATAATTTGAAAAGCCTAGTTGTTCCATCGTCGTTATCCGCCACAAGGTGAAGAATTAAAGCTTCTGTTGTAACCTGTTCTACAGCGATAGATTCAACCTTCTGGCCTTTTAATGCATCGTTCTCTTCTGCTAAATTGATCCATTCATTTACCGAAATTTTATTGTCTTTTATTACGGCCGATGCATGTCGTATCAGACCAATATAGCTATCGCCAATTTCACCATCATCATATGAATTTGAAGTTGCTTCAGTAGACGCAGTAAAGAGCAGCATGTCTATCGCAGGTATATAAGTTAGTCCTGAAATCCCCACTACAAATTTGGTTTTGGGCAGATTGATTGCGACAGTATGTACCGATAGGGTGCCCGTGTCTGCCAGCGACTTTTCAGCAAAAACGATAAAGCTATTGACCTTTTGATTGAGATTAGCTCGGTTGGATAATACGATCTGTCCATTTACTGTTGCGGCACCTTCAATGTTAATCTCGCTAATACCTGCAGCTTTAATACTACTAAATATCTGGCTTACATCATTTATTAAAAAGTTGCCACCGCTTCTAATCGGCAAAGGCATCAACAAAGCATGCTGCCTTTTATTAGTGGATCCTGAACCAAATGCAACAAGCGTTTTACTGCCGTTGTAGTCCACAATTGTTGAAGATTCGTAGTCGGGTTTAATGTCCTTTGCCACTCTTTTAACGGACGAGGTATCGATCAAAAGACTATCGATAGGCTTGTAGTTAAAGTCAAGAATGAAAACCTGCGTAGCGTCGTCACCAATCACGATTAGTTGATTGTTGTCAATCTCTAAAGAAGATCCAGAAGGGAGCTCTTGCAGTTGGGCAGAAGCCAACAAAGAAATTCGGTTATGATTACAAGCGGTCAAAGTGATTGCTCCAGCCGTTAAGAGATAAAGTAGTAATTTTTTCATCCACTTCTTTTTGCATTTGTTGTTTGTATGCCTGCAGCGCACCAGCCAATGTTGCATCAGAAGTAGCCAATATTTGTGCCGCTAAAATACCGGCGTTTTTTGCCGCATTCAATGCCACAGTTGCCACAGGAACGCCATTGGGCATTTGCAAAATGGAAAGAATTGAATCCCATCCGTCAATGCTATTGGAAGATTTTACCGGAACGCCAATTACCGGAAGCGTTGTGATGGCTGCCACCATTCCGGGCAAATGTGCGGCTCCACCGGCACCGGCAATAATTACTTTCAACCCACGAACGGCTGCTGTTTCGGCATATTTCATCATGCGCTGCGGAGTGCGGTGCGCCGAAACAACAGTTAGCTCAAAAAGAACATTGAACGATTTTAATATTTCTGCGGCAGCTTGCATTACAGGCAAGTCGCTATCGCTTCCCATAATAATTCCTACTAAAGGTGCCCCGTTTTCATCTGTTGACATTTGACATTTTTATAGAAGTAAAGTTAAAAGTAGACGCGTTGCAAACGATAGCAAGACTATTCACTAACCACTTTCAATACCTGCCGTATGCGATTTGCCTGGTGAATAAGTTCCTGTCTTTCATTACTCAGAATTGTAACGTGGCCCATTTTTCTGCCAGGCTTTGTATACACTTTTCCATATAAGTGAACGAATACATTATCCAACTTCAGCACTTCTTCTAAACCTTCATAGACTGCCTTTCCCGTGTATCCAACGGCACCAATTACATTTACAATTGCTGCAGATTGTATGGCTTCCGTATTACCTAATGGATAGTTCAACAGCACGCGCCACAACATATCAAACTGGCTGCTGTAGTTGGCTTCTATGGTATGATGACCACTGTTGTGCACACGCGGGGCAGTTTCATTCACCCAAACTTCATCGTTGGTATCTGCAAACATTTCCACGGCAAAAATGCCGGGGCTATTTAAATGTTTTACTACAGTTAGCGCAAGCGCTTCGGCTTTCCAAAAAACGCGATCAGGAATCATGGCCGGACTTACCTGGAAATCTAATTGATTCAGCACCGGATCCACAATCATTTCCGCAGGAGGATAGATGGCCGTTTCTCCTTTTTCGTTCATGGCTACTAAAATAGAAATCTCTTGTTTGATGTTGACCATTTTCTCCAGCACAGCAGGTGCATCAAATGCTTTGTCAAAATCTTTTTGTGTCTTGATCAACTGTACCCCTCGGCCATCATATCCACCAGTAGCCATTTTGTGTACGGCTGGTAAAAGTTGCAGGTGATCATGCAAATCATTGGCTGTTTCGGTCACCACATATTCAGGCGACGGCACACCATATTCTTTGTAAAATTGCTTCTGCAATATTTTATTGTTGATGATTTTAATGGTGGCAGGCTTAGGAAAAACTTTTACACCTTCCTTTTCCAATTGAAACAATGCGTCAACGTTTACCGACTCTATTTCAATGGTAAGAACATCCACAAGTTTACCGAATTGATATACTGCATCATAGTCTCTGATATCGCCTTTTACAAAATGATGGCACAAGTGAGCAGCAGGACAATTCTCGTCATTTTCTAAAACATAGGTCTCGACCGGGTAATCAATGGCTGATTGAAGTAACATTCTGCCCAATTGTCCACCGCCAAGTATGCCTGCTTTCATAAGTAAGTTAAATAGTGCGGCGAAGATACCGTTCCGGATTTTGACCGGGAAATTTTTTAACTTTGAACCAATGAACTATAGAGCATTATACCACCTTCTAATGAGTACGCTAGCCATGAATACCATGGCGCCGTTACTTCCAAGGCTTCGGTAATGAGCCAGGCTCATTTGCTTATTCGTTATGAATGTCTTCTAAACACAATATTTATTTTCAGCGTGAAGGATCGATGCCTACATCGAACTTCAAAAATCATCAATATGGATACGCTATTAGCTATCGGTCTTTCAAAAGATTTACAGGCAGATTTCCTGCCCCTGCAGGGAACAGATTATGTAGAATTTTACGTGGGGAATGCAAAGCAGGCTGCCCATTTTTACAAAACGGCATTTGGTTTTGAAAGTCTGGCATACGCCGGGCCTGAAACGGGGCTGAAGGATAGAGTGAGTTATGTAATCCGGCAGAACAAACTCACGTTTATGCTTACAACCCCACTGCGCACCAATAATCCCATAGCCGATCACATTTACAAACATGGCGATGGTGTAAAAGTATTGGCGTTGAAAGTGGATGATGCCACCGAAGCTTACGAGCAAACAATTAGGCGAGGTGGCAAATCCTATCTTGAACCAATGCGCCTTACCGATGAGAATGGAGAAGTTGTACTGAGCGGCATTCATACCTATGGAGAAACCGTACACCTATTTGTAGAGAGAAAAAACTATAATGGTGTTTTTATGCCTGGTTTTAGAAAATGGGACAGCAATTATAAGCCTGCATCAACGGGCCTGTTGTACGTAGATCATTGTGTAGGTAACGTGGGTTGGAACCAGATGAATGTGTGGGTGAAGTATTATGAAGAGGTAATGGGCTTTCGCAATATTCTATCTTTTGATGACAACGATATTTCTACTGAATATTCAGCGCTCATGAGTAAAGTAATGAGTAATGGAAATGGATTTGTCAAGTTTCCAATCAATGAACCGGCTGAGGGAAAGAAAAAATCCCAGGTAGAAGAATATCTGGATTTCTATGGTGGAGAGGGCGTGCAGCACGTGGCCATTGCAACTGCTAATATTATTGAAACAGTAACGGAACTCCAGAATAGAGGCGTTGAATTTTTATCAATACCCGACAGTTACTATAAAACAATTTTGGAAAGGGTAGGGCATATTGATGAAGATCTTGAGCCTTTGCAGAAGCTAGGGATTTTAATTGACCGGGATGACGAAGGATACCTGCTTCAAATTTTTTCAAAGCCCCTTGAAGATCGACCCACACTATTTTTTGAAATCATTCAGCGCAAGGGGGCAAAAAGTTTTGGTAAAGGAAACTTTAAAGCCCTGTTTGAGGCACTGGAAAGAGAGCAAGATGCAAGAGGAAACCTGTAGCAGGCAAAGCATCCAATAATCTTTTACCTAACAAAAAAGTATGCACGTATGGTGGGAAAATCAGGCTCAAAGATTTTTTACACACATTCAGTGATTAAAAAGCGTTCATTACAACTGGTTTAATAAATTTAGCAGAAGGTTTGTATACTTTAACTAGTCATTTAAACGTGTAGTAAACAATATAAAATAGTTTTGATGGCAATGAAGAGCTTTCATTTTATTCTTTCCTTTCTTATACTTGGCATTGTGTGCAAAGCGCAAACGTCTTTTCTCGACTTTCAGCGAACTTATCCACGCGTGGCTTCTGCAATGCGTATAAAAGAGGAAGCCTTGAAGGGGGAGTTTGCGGCACAAGGTCTTCAATGGCCTGCGAAGCAAATGTATATCCGCTCGTTTAAGTACGATAGTCAATTGGAGGTTTGGGTGCGCAATAGTAGTGATGAACCGTACAAATTATTCAAAACTTATAAGGTATGTGCACTTGCCGGTGGAATGGGTCCAAAGCGAATGGAAGGTGATTACCAGGTGCCTGAAGGTTTTTATTACATCAATGAGTTTAACCCGAAGAGTAATTATCATCTGTCGCTTGGATTGAATTATCCTAATGCGTCGGATCGGGTCTTAAGTGACTCAGTTAAGCCAGGAGGCGAAATTTTCATTCATGGAAATTGTATTACGGTGGGATGTATTCCTATTCAAAATCCGCAAATTGAAGAGTTGTATATTTTGGCGGCTTACGCCAAAAACAATGGACAAGATTTTATTCCCGTACATATTTTTCCGATTCGATTCAACAATAAAAAGAGTATGGAATACCTTGCGAAGGCTACAAAGACAGACCAGGATATGCAACGCTTTGCCATAAAAATTAAAGAGGTGTTTGATTTTTTCGAAGAAAAGAGAAAGCTGCCTTTTATTGCCGTAAACAAAAACGGTGAGTACGTGGTGATGTAATATTATTTTTTGTAAACGAATAAACAAGCAGAGAATTTATCGTTCTCTGCTTTTATTTTTAAGCTTGATATGAAGAACCTAGTTAGACTTGTCCCGATATTTATTTTCCCAATGCTTGCTCATTCGCAGAGTGAATACGTTTATTCAGCTGACCTGGTAAATGTGAAAAAAGACAGAGTGTCAATTGAGCTATTGACGCCAAAAGTGAGTGAAGCCGAAATTATTTACTCTTTTCCTAAAGCTATACCTGGTTCTTACTCAGAAAAAGATTTCGGTCGTTTTATAAAAGATTTTACGGCTTATAACAAAGCTGGCAAAAAACTCCGTGCAGAAGTAATAAACGTAAATCAGTATAAAATTGAAAACAGCAATGAGCTGTATAGAATTACTTATAAAGTCGAGGATTCCTGGGATGTGGCACATTCCAATTTTGTTTTCCAGCCTGGAGGTACAAACATAGAAGTCGGCAAAAACTTCGTTTTAAATAACCATGCTTTTTTTGGCTACCTCGAAGGGTATAAAATGTTACCGATTACACTGAAAATAAAAAAGCCAAATGAGTTTTATGGGGCTACCAATTTAAAAGCTGAAAGAAGTGCAACTGAAGATATCCTGTTTGCTAGAGATTATGTTTACCTGGCAGATAACCCTATTATTTATGCTAAGCCAGATACCACATCGTTTATGGCTGGAAAAACTCGGATAAATGTTAGCGTATTTTCTGCAAGCCAAAAAGTAAATAGTAAGCAAGTGGCCGCCTGGTTAATGCCCATGGCTGATGCGCTGGCGAAGTTTTTCAACGGACTGCCCGTGGAGTCTTATCAGTTTCTTTACTATTTCGATGATCCATCAACCTCGATGGCGCGTAAGACTGGCGGTGGCGGGTACGGTGCTTTAGAACACAATTATTCATCACTTTATTATTTACCCGAAACACAGTTGGAAAGCCAATTGAAGCCGTTGGTGAACGAAGTATCGAGCCATGAGTTCCTGCACATTCTTACCCCGCTAATTCTACACAGCGAAGAAATACACTACTTTGATTTCATCGATCCAAAAATGTCAAAACACCTGTGGCTGTATGAAGGTGTTACAGAGTATTTTGCACACCTGGTTCAATTGCAAAATGGTTTGCTAACGACTGAAGCGTTTATGAAAAACATGCGTGACAAAATAGGACAGGCAAAAAACCTTTGGGATTTTTCAATGACGGAAATGAGTAAGAATGTTTTGACCGAGCAGTATAAATCTAAGTATGAAAGTGTGTATAATAAAGGTGCGCTAATTGGTTTCGCGCTTGATCTTTTTATACGTGAAAAAACAAATCACACGCGTGATTTAAAATCGGTAGTACAATCTTTATCAGCTAAGTATGGGCCGGATAAACCATTTAAAGATGAACAACTATTTAATGAATTTATTGCTGCATCTCACCCGGATGTGAGGACATTCATTGCAGATTATATTGACGGTGCAAAGCCTTTGCCGCTAGCCACTTTCTTTGAGAAAATTGGTTTTGAATATGCAGCAGAGAAAAAAGTAACAGGGTACTTTGTATCTAATCAAATTGGGTTAAAGTTCGATGACAAGAAAAATATTTTCGCGTTTAGCAATGTAGGAGACAATGCACTCGGTATAAAATCAGGCGATATATTTTATAAAGTAAATGGCATGTTGGTATCAGACAACAATCTTGAAGAACTGTGGGAAAAATATTTTAAATCGAATACGACAATGCCCTTGTTAACCGTAACTGTTTTACGGGACGGGAAGGAAACGGACTTAAAAGGAGAGTTGTATACAGGCTATAAAACGGTACGGGATCATATTGCAGAGGTTGAAAGGCCTACAACGGAACAGGCACACATGCTACGCAAACTAAAAGGAGAATAAACTAATCTACTTTATTACGGCATTTCAAAGTGAAAAAATACGTCGGAGGGTTTGCGCAGAAAATTCTACCTAAAAACGGCTTGAACCATTTCTTTCGTTTGTTGGGTTAAGACGACATCTGAATCCTTCAGCATTGATTTTAGTAAAACATCATTGTAGTGCCGGACAGTAAGTAAGGACAGGTTCTTTTCGACGCTTACATCAAAACGCTCACTTGTAGCGCTAGCCAATTGGTTTATTTTTTCCTCGACGTCATCAAGGCAAACCTGTACGCTAATGGCGCCCGTTTGTATCAGATTTGGGGTAACCTTTATGTCTCCGAGTATTTTGTACAACAAGCTCATTGGCTGTTCGCCTACAAATGAAAAGTCCTGGCTTCTCAAATGAATCAACACCTGGTTCTTCTTCACTACAATTACCGGCGGAAGGTTTTTCGCCGCTTTACCACTTACAGTTGTTCCTTCATCCTTTGGGTTAATAAAGGATTTAACGTGTAATGGGATATTCTTGTTTTGTAGTGGTTTAATTGTTTTTGGATGGATAACCTGGGCGCCATAAAAAGCCATTTCAATTACTTCGGTAAAGCTCAGTTCTTTTAGGTGTACCGCTTCAGGATATTCTTTTGGATCTGCATTCATCACACCGGCTACATCTTTCCAAATAGTAAGGCTTTCCGCATTGAGTAGGTTTGCAAAAATCGCAGCCGTATAGTCGCTCCCTTCACGCCCCAATGTGGTGCTTTCATTTTCATCGGTTGCACCAATAAAACCTTGGGTGATAAAAATGCCAGGTTGGTTTGCAATTTCGATTTTGCCCAGAAGGCTTTCGGTTACCCTCCAATCAACGGTAGCGTTTCTAAAATTATCATCTGTACGCAACACATCGCGAACATCAATCCATTGATTGGTAAAACTTCTCTCATTCAAATAGGCACTCACAATACATGTACTTAATAGTTCACCCACGCAAACTATTTGGTCGTAGTAATAATCATAGTTACGAACTGGCTTATCGTGCAAAAGCCATTCAACTTCCGTAAAAATATTTACCAGGTCTTCAAGGTTTTGGCGATACGTGGCAACTAATAAATGCTTCGCTGTAGATAGGTGGCTTTTTTTAATGGAGTCGAAAAGATTGAGCGCCTCTTCTGTCTTTCCTTCAAAAAAAGCCTTTGCTACCTTCTCCAAAGCGTTGGTAGTTTTCCCCATGGCAGAGATAATGATCAGTAAAGATTCGCCTTTAAACCAATTTAAGATCTCCGGTAGTCTTTCAATTCGCTCAACCGTGCTTACACTAGCCCCTCCAAATTTGAAAACCTTCATGCTAATTATTAAGAATATTACAGAATGGCGGCAAATATACGTATGCGACAGAACAGTGTTTTCACCAAGAGTTTTCATTTGCAAGTGTGAGAGGGTGTGCCGACCATTTATTCTTAGAAGACTTTTTTGATAGCCGGCATTATTTCCTGTATTCATTCTCAATTGACAGTGACAGCCGTTCAGGCAGGCGTCTCACACTTTTATTTTAAAGCGAATTGTTCTGCACTTCCCACAACATTTTTACAAATGAACCTGTTTTTGTTGGTCGCTGACCAACATTCAAAGCCAACTATTTTCCTTGCCCTACTTGAAACAACTCTAATGTAACACCCGGAAATGATCTGGTAGAATCAGTTTTGAAGGTCAAGGACTAAGCTGCAATTAGGCCATTAAATCCGCATGGAAAATTTACCAGTTAATTGGGTATAAAACCTATCAAAATCAGGCCTTTCCCCATCTGAAATCTGGTCTAAATCGCATACATTTGCCCACTTCGTTTATACGAGATAATTTTCAATAATAAGAGCCGCTCAGCGGTTACCAAAAACACGCATGGAAGACAACATATTACCCCTTGAAACCAGCGATAATGATCGCATCGTCCAGGTAAACATTGAGGAACAAATGAAGACTGCATACATTGATTATTCAATGTCTGTCATAGTTGGTCGTGCATTACCTGATGCACGCGATGGGTTTAAACCGGTTCACCGACGGGTTTTGTACGCGATGAATGAATTGGGCAACCAAAGTAACCGTGCTTATAAAAAGTCGGCTCGTATTGTGGGCGAGGTAATGGGTAAGTATCACCCGCACGGTGATGCTTCTATTTACGATACATTGGTGCGGATGGCGCAGGAATGGACCATGCGTTACATAATGGTGGATGGCCAGGGTAATTTTGGTAACCAGGATGGGGATCCGCCAGCTGCTATGCGTTATACAGAGGTGCGACTGCAGCGAATTGCCGAGAGTATGCTGGATGACATTGAAAAGGAAACTGTTGACTTCCAATTTAATTTTGATGATAGTTTACGGGAGCCGACAGTATTACCAACCCGTATTCCGCAATTGCTGGTAAACGGAAGTAGCGGTATTGCAGTTGGTATGGCTACGAATATGATGCCGCACAATCTTAGCGAGGTAGTTGATGGTTGTATTGCTTACATAGAAAACAAGGAAATTACCATAGAAGAACTAATGGTGCATGTAAAGGCACCTGATTTTCCTACGGGCGGTATTATTTACGGAATGGAGGGCGTGAAGCAGGGAATGATGACTGGTCGCGGAAGGGTAGTACTACGCGGAAAAGTGAATGTGGATACTAAACCAAGCGGACGGGAATCAATTATTATTACTGAAGTTCCTTACCAGGTAAATCGTGACACGCTTACTGATAGAATTGGTCAACTTGTAAATGATAAGACGATCGAGGGCATTGCGCACGTGAACAACGAGAGCAATATGCGTGAGGGAACCCGTATAGTGGTTGACCTGAAACGTGATGCAGTTGCGAATGTTATCATCAACCAATTATATAAGTTTACAGAGTTACAGACAAGCTATGGAATAAATAATGTCGCAATAACAAAGGGGCGTCCTAAAACGATGAACCTTAAGGACTTGATTGTTGAGTTTGTTGAGTTTCGGATGGATGTAATCATTCGTAGAACGCAGTTTGAGTTAAGAAAGGCACAAGAGAGAGCACATATTTTACAAGGGTATTTGATTGCGCTCGATCATTTGGATGAAGTAATTCGTTTAATTCGTAGTTCCGCTACACCTGACGCGGCAAAAGAAAATTTGATCACCGCAGGGTGGGGTTTGGATGAAATACAAGCTAAAGCAATTCTTGAGTTACGATTACAGCGTTTAACAGGGATGGAGCGCGAAAAAATTAAGGAGGAATACGATGGTTTAATGCAATTGATTGGCCGTTTGCAAGAATTGTTAGGTAGCGAAGCATTAAGATATGAACTCATTAAAACCGAGTTGCTGGAAATAAAAGACAAGTTTGGTGACAAGCGTAAGAGTGAAATTTCCTTCCTTTCGAACGAGATGAGAATTGAAGATCTTATTGAAGAAGAAGATGTTGTAATTACTATCTCGCATTTAGGATACATCAAAAGAACTTCGTCTGATGAATACCGTCAGCAGAAAAGGGGTGGCCGCGGATCAATTGGAAGTCGCACCCGCGAAGAAGATTTTGTAGAGCATTTATTCGTTGCGTCTACGCACCATACACTGATGTTTTTTACAGAGAAGGGAAGGTGCTACTGGATGAAAGTTTATGAAGTTCCGGAAGGAGATAAGACCAGCAAGGGTCGCGCCATTCAAAACTTGATGCAGTTACCACAGGACGATAAAGTGCGGGCAATTATTGATATAAAAGATTTTACCGACAAAGAATACATCAACAGTCATTTTATATTGTTGTGTACTAAGAAGGGGATAATTAAGAAGACTTTGTTGGAAGAATTCAGCCGTCCACGGGCAAACGGTGTCAATGCCATCAATATCATGGAAGGGGATCAGTTGATTGAAGCACGCCTAACCGACGGTGATTGTGAAGTGATGATGGCAGTTAAAAGTGGTCGGGCAATACGTTTCCCTGAGCATAAAGTACGATCTACAGGACGCGGAGCAATTGGTGTTTTTGGTATAGAAGTAGACAATGAAAGTGATGAAGTGATTGGTATGATTTGTGTAAAACAGGAAGACACTTCACGGACTATATTAGTGGTAAGTGAAAAAGGCTTTGGAAAAAGAACACAGGTTGATGAATATCGAATTACGAACCGGGGAGGAAAAGGTGTCAAGACCATAAATGTGACTGAAAAAACTGGCAGTTTGGTAGGAATTTTAGATGTAACGGGAAAAGAAGACTTGGTGATTACCTGCCGGTCGGGCGTTACAATCCGAACAAGTATTGCAGATATTCGCGAAGCCGGAAGGGCAACGCAGGGCGTAAAGTTGATTAGAATTGACGAGAAAGATGAAATCGCTGCGATTTCAAAAATCCAGGAGCAAGAGGAAGCCATTGTACTGACAGAAACTTCTTTGGAAGCGGAAAATGATGCGATTGAAAGGATAGAAGCTGCAGAGAGTGTTGATGGACCAACAGTAGGTGAAAAATCAGATTCGAGTGAAAATCAATCTGATGAGATAAACGAAAGCTCTGAAGACGACAAAATTTAAAGACAAACTTTTTAAAACCCCAAACATGAAAAAAATAGCGTTTGCCGTTGGATTGGTATTTTTCGCAGTTGGAGGCATAGTTGCCCAGGATCTAAAAAAGGCAAAGAATGCTTTGGTTCTAGTGTCACTTCCAGGTGCTGGAGTAGACAAAATTGAAACTGCCAGAACTGAAATTGATAATGTATCTGCTGATCCTAAAGCAAAAGATAACCCTGAAGTATGGCTCATGCGAAGCCAGGTTTATGGAATCATTGCGGGAAATAAAACCTTGCAAACGAAGTATCCTTCTGCAGCCAGCGAGGGTTTGATAGCGTTGAAAAGATATTTACAGTTAGAACCTCTAGGTACCAAATTAGCCGCAGACGGATTTATCGGGTTGAATGATCTATATAAATCATTTTTTGACGGAGGAGTGAAAAACTACAACACTAAATCATGGGACTCGGCTTACACAAATTTTAGCCAATTAGTTGAGGTAGGTGACATAATGATTACAAAAAAATGGACGAATACTGTTTTTGATACCACTGCTTATTTGTTTGCTGGAATAGCCGCGCAGAATGCCAATAAGGAAGAAATAGCAACAAAATACTATCGTCCTATCGCTGATAGGAAATTAAAGGGACAGGATTATGAACATATTTACGTGTTTCTTCCTACATACTATTCCGGCTTGAAAAAGGATGCAGAATTCAAACAATATCTCGCCATCAGTAAAGAATTATTTCCTGAACGTAAGTATTGGTCAGATATGGAGTTTGATTACAATACAGGTACCGCGTCTATTGAAGATGTGGTAAAGCAATACGACGCAGCTGAAGGATCGAATGCGTTAAACGCACAACAATATTTTGATTACGGAAACTACTTTGTTAGCGACAAAAAGATTAGAGAACTGAATGAAGCTGACAAATCAAAATATCTCCAAAAGTCTGTTCAGGCGTTTATTAAGTCATCTGAATTAGATTCCACCAATGCTTTGGCATTTTACAATGCGGGCGTTACGACTTATTCACTTTTTGAAGAAGCCTCCGATAATGCGCTGAAAATTAAGGGAACAACGCCAGACATTAAAGCCAAGCGAGGAGCAGCAGATAAGAACGCAGATGCGGCGGCTGATAAGAGCATAATTTGGTTGGAAAAAGCTTATCAAAAACTTGATGCGAAAACTAGCAAGGAAAAGATTGAAGCGAATAGTCTAAAATCAACTGCAAAATTTTTGGCAATCCTTTATAGTTACAAAAAAGATAGGTCAAAAGGAAACGATACTTTATACGATCGATATGACAAAAAATTCAAGTACTACGATACGAAATATTAATTGGGAACCGACAAACAGAAAGGGGATGCGAAAGCAGCCTCTTTTTTTTGCCCAATAAAAAAAGGAGTGGTGAAGATTTATGAACCCGGTTTAATACTATCATTCAAAGTAATATTACTTAACATAATATTAATTATAGGAAAATCATTGGGTCTTGAAGAAAGAGATAGTTTTTTCAATTACCAGTTTGATCGCCTCTGGAAACTCGACACTATTCACAGCTGGATGCTTTCTGCCAAATACGTGGTCACTTTCTACTTCAAATAGTTTTGCTTTAGGATTGCATTGTTTTAGATAACGAGCCTGCTCAATGTCCACGGCTACGTCTAGTGTTCCGTGGCAAAGTAAAATGGGAATGTTTAATGATGAGATTGCGTTTGGTATATGTAACCGCAGCTTATTCATCTCATAATCCAGGTAAAGCTGGTAGTTTAAGGGCATTATTTGGTTCGTACGACTGTTCCGATAGTATTCCACCCCATTTTTTCCCCAGGTTTTCATCTGCTCATCCGACCATTTTGCCCAAGGGGTTTTACAATCACTTACAGCGGACCAGGTGGCAATTTTCCTCACCCGGTGATCCTCTGAAGCTACAAGAATTCCCACGCCGCCTCCTAAACTGTGGCCAAGCAGGTATAAATTTGACAAGTCAAATTCATTCCTATCCACATCATTGTTTGTCTCAAGCCAGCTAATTATTGCTTGAAGATCGTTTAACTCTTTAGTGTAATTATTTTCTGCAAAAGCTTCAAGATCAATAAAATTATCTGGATTGTCTTTTGTAGTTCCATTGTGCGAAAAGTTAAATTTGACAAAAACAAAACCATTGACGGCAAATTGTTCTGCTATTGCATCAAAGTTCCCCCAGTCTTTAAAGCCACAAAAACCATGGGCGTAAACTATTATTGGTTTTGGCGCGGCGGTCGACTCATAAAAAACATCAGTCAGCATTGTTCTGCCAGCTGTTCCTATAACCTGAATATTTTTTTTCTTAATCATGTGGGGACTTAAAATTAATTTATAGGTTCTAACTGGCCTTTCTGTGTCGCTTTTTCAACTCTTACTGTCTTGTTAGGGCGGCAAAATTCATTAAAAATGAGCCGTAGACTTTGATCGTATGTAATGTAATTATAAATCCAGTTTATAAAAACCTGCAACTTATTCTTTACCCCTAGAATTAGCAACAGGTGTAATCCCATCCAAATTAACCAGGCGAAGAACCCGCCAAAATGTAAATCAGGACTAGGAATGTCTACAACGGCTTTATTTCTTCCCACAGTAGCCATGCTACCTTTATCGTGGTATTCAAATTCTGTCAGTTTTTTTGGACTTTTCATTTCCATCCACCGTAAGTTGTTTGCTAAATTTTTTGCCTGGTTAATGGCCACATTAGCAACCTGGGGATGGCTGTTTGGATATTTTAGTGTTTCCATGTAAGCCACATCCCCCAATGCGTATACACTATCTACGTTTTGAACTTGGTTAAATCGATTTACCTTTATTCGGTTTCCGCGTGCAATCAACGAAGGATCAATACCATTAGGCACATTCCCTTTAATCCCGGCTGCCCAAATTACGGTACTTGTCTCTATCACCTCTCCCGTACTTAAAATAGCAGTTTCCCCATTGTATTCTTTTAAAATAGTGTTTGTTTTTACTGTTACACCAAGCTCTTCCAAATAACGCTGAGACTGGATACTTGATTTTTCGCTCATCGGCCCAAGTGTTTTTGGTCCACCTTCAAGCAAATAGATAATCATTTCATTAAAATCAATCTCAGGATAATCATGAGGTAAAACATATTTCTTCATCTCCGCAATAGCTCCAGCCATTTCTACACCAGTTGGGCCGGCACCTACTACAACAATTCGCATCAGCCTGTTGGCCTCCTGCTGCGTTTTAGACTTTAAAACATCCTCAAAATTTTGGAGCAGTTTGTGTCTGATTTGTAACGCTTCAACAGTTGATTTCATTCCGTAGGCATTCTCTATAAGTTGTTGGTTACCAAACCAATTAGTATCTGCACCTGATGCAATTACGAGCTTGTCATAAGTAAATTCCCCAATATCAGTAACAACATTTTTGTCAATAGTATTAACCTCATTGACGGTAGTCATCCTCAGTCGAACATTTTTACTTTTATGAAATACCTTTCGCAGTGGAAAAGAAATATTACTTGCATCCAGTCCTGCAGTTGCAACCTGGTAGAACAATGGTTGAAACTGGTGATAATTGAATTTTTCCAGCAATAAAACTTCAAACCCAGCTTTGTTATTTAAACTTTGAGCCAATTTTAAACCAGCAAAACCGGCTCCTATAATTACAACTTTCATATAAATAATTTATAAGCAAATATACAACTTTCAATTTATCCTGAAAGTTTAATAAGCACGACACCAAAAGCACTCACGAGTATAGTACAAAGGCCTTGCCATGCAAACGGTCGTGTATTCTGGAGAGGTTTTTTAAAAACTAACATTCAATGTTGGCAGATCTTTGCCGTTACTTTAGAATATTGAACTCAATTCCTCTTTCTAATAATGAATAGAAACATTTCACGAGCTGTCATCACGCTATCATTTGTCAGCCTATTTACAGATATGGCCAGCGAAATGTTATACCCAATAATGCCACTCTACTTAAAGCAAATTGGATTTACCATTATTGGAATTGGCATTTTAGAAGGCTTAGCAGAGGCGGTTGCTGGGCTAACCAAAGGCTATTTTGGTAAATGGAGCGATGCCACAGGTAAGCGTTTGCCTTTTGTTCAGGTTGGCTACACGCTTAGTGCATTATCAAAGCCAATGATGGCTTTTTTCACCAATAGCTGGTGGATTTTTACCGCTCGTTCGTTGGATAGAGTTGGCAAAGGTATTCGTACGGGTGCGAGGGATGCTTTGTTATCGGATGAAGCTACGCCCGAAACGAAGGGAACCGTTTTCGGATTTCATCGCTCAATGGACACGGTTGGCGCCATGCTTGGACCGGGACTGGCTTTAATCATTTTATTCTACTATCCTGGTGACTACATTTTTCTATTTTACCTGGCTTTTATACCAGGAGTACTTGCGATAATCGCTACTTTTTTCATCAAAGAGAAAAAAGTTTCAATTTCAACAAAGGTGAAGCCATGGAGCTTTACAGGATTTGTTAAGTATTGGAAGCAAAGTCCCATCAACTACAAAAAACTAGGTGGAGCGATGTTATTTTTCGCGCTAATTAATAGCTCTGATGTATTTCTTCTACTAAAAATTAAGGAAGCGGGGGTAAGCGATTATCTTTTGATAGGAACCTATATTTTTTACAATGCTGTATACGCGCTATTAGCCTACCCACTCGGAATAATTGCGGATAAAGTTGGCCTTAAGAAAATGCTATTGGGTGGCATTCTTTGTTTTTCATTTACCTATGTAGGATTTGGACTTGCCTCCGAGTTCTACCAGTTCGCACTAATGTTTTTTCTATATGGCGTATATGCAGCTGCTACCGAAGGAATAACTAAAGCCTGGATGAGTAATATGGTGCCGAAATCAGAAACTGCAACCGCCATAGGAACTTTTAGTGGGTTTCAAAGTATCGCAGCCTTGGCAGCAAGTACAATGGCCGGCCTTATTTGGTCGTTTTTTGGCTCACAAATTCTTTTCTTTTCGGTGGCGGCAGCTGCGGTAATGGTTGCTTTGTACATTAGTCGTTTTGTAAAACATGAAAGGCAAATATCGACCGTCGTTGTGAAATGATGTAGCTCAGTAACGGTAATCACCTAGTAGAGTACTCGTACTTTGATGGTCTCCTTTACATCTTTCAGTAAGGCCGATGCCTGTTTGGAAAGTTTTTTGTCAACGTCTAACACGACATAACCAATTTCCTCATTGGTTTTTAAATACTGTGCTACTATATTGATGTTATGCTTTGATAGTTTAGTATTTATTTCACCGAGTACACCTGGAACATTGCGATGGATATGCAAAATTCGGTGAGCTCCTTCCTGCGGGGGTAAGCTAAGCGCAGGTATTGTATGTGAGCCGTTTGTAATTCCCTTCTCTAAATACTGGAACAGTTTATTGCTTACATCTTCGCCAATATTTTGTTGTGCTTCTTCAGTGCTACCGCCTACATGAGGTGTAAGAATAACGTTGGATAATCTCTGCAAAGGCGTTTGAAACAGATCACCATTCTTTTCGGGTTCAATTGGAAAAACATCTATGGCTGCACCCCCAATATGACCTTCCTCTAAACTTTTTGCTAATGCTTCAAGGTCTACCACTCCACCCCTTGCGTAGTTTATTAAAATGGCTCCTTTTTTAAATCGCTTCAATATGGTCTTATTGATCAATAAATTAGTGGTAGCATTTTCAGGAACGTGTAGTGAAACGATATCAGCGCTAGCCACTACATCTTTTAAAGTTTTCCTGTCTTCGGCATTTCCGAGTGGCATCTTTGTTTCTACATCATAAAAGCAAACTTTCATACCCAACGATTCAGCAAGCACGCTCAACTGACTTCCAATGTTTCCGTACCCAATAATGCCGAGTGTTTTCCCCCGCAACTCATAGCTTCCTTTTGCCTCTTTCAGCCACACACCCTCATGTGCAGCTTTGTTTTTATCTGGTATTCTTCTAATCAACATAATTGCAGCACCTATTACAAGTTCAGCTACGCTTCGCGTATTACTGTACGGAGCGTTGAAAACTGCAACACCCGCTTTGGTAGCAGCTTTTAAGTCAACCTGGTTTACGCCAATGCAAAAACACCCAATTGCCTGGAGTTTATTTGCAGCAGCCATAATACGTGGTGAAATTTTCGTTTTACTTCGAATACCAAGCAGGTGTACATCTTTGATCGCTTTCATCAACTCCTCCTCTCCCATTGCACTTTGAAATCGTTTTACATTGGCATATCCGTGGTCGTGAAAAACCTGGGCAGCTTTGTCACTAATATTTTCGAGTAATAAAATGTTGATTCTCTCTTTGGGATAACTTGTTTCAGAAGTGTTCATGTTTTAGGCGATGTTCGGGCTGCGAAAATAGGTTTAAAATAAATCTCTTCTTTTGGGCTATTCAATAAGTAATATATATTTGACGCTGTTTGTCAGAAACAGTAACTCTATTTTTTTATTTCTCAATTTTATGAAAACACTAATGGCACAAAAGTTTACCATATTGATAGCTGACGATGATCTGGATGATGTGCAATTGACCAGGGATTGCATCGACGAAAATAAACTACCGATACGGGTAAACGATGTAAACGACGGTCAGTTTCTCTTAGATCATCTGAATAGCCTTGCCTCGGATACCCAGGAAAGCGTTTTACCCCACCTGATATTACTCGATTTAAATATGCCCAGGAAAACCGGGCTGGAAGCGCTGCAGGAACTGAAAGCAGATGCACGCTTATGCCGCATTCCGGTTATTGTTTTTTCTACCTCAAAAGCACAAAAGGACATTGACAAAGCCTATGAATTAGGTGCAAGTTGTTTTGTGAGTAAACCAAATACGCTGGAGGAATGGTGTGACAAGATGGGTAAACTCGGCCGCTTCTGGCTCGATTGCGTTAAAGTTTCCGCTTAAATAACCATTGTTTAATTTTCAATTTAACACGAACCTCACCAAGCCGGTGTGAATAACCTGCCATTTGCTTAATGGCACAATAAATGAATCCACAATCGCAAATTCGGCAAGGCTTTGGAACAGCGAATCTTTTACATTCATGGCAATAAAAGCTCAGCGTTGAAATACATCATATATCCGATCCTTCTATCGATAATACTTTCGTTTTTGGTTTTGGGCTGCAAACAGAAGACTGATGTTGCATCCAATCAACTACAAATGGCCCATGCTACAGCTTCTCCCTATCGTTCCCTATCACCACAATTAAAAAGTTTGTATACGACGGAAGTAAGCAACATGTATGATTCTGTTTTACTGAAACGAGGTTTTAACGGTGGAATTATTGTGGCAAAAAATGGTGAGGTTTTACTGGAAGATTACCGCGGATATGCTGACTTGAAACTTAAGGATACGATTACTCCATCTACCTCTTTTCATATAGCATCGGTGTCAAAAACCTTCACAGGGATGGCGATCATGAAACTATGGGAAGAAGCAAAGATGAAACTGGATGACTCCTTACAAGTTTATTTTCCATCATTTCCCTACCATGGTATTACTGTTCAGATGCTATTAAATCACAGAAGTGGTTTACCAAACTATGTGTACACTATGCCAAAGGAAGTTGAATGGAAAAAACGACTTGCCAGCAATTACGATATGCTTCAGTTTTTGATTAATAAGCAACCGCCCCGCCAGGGTATGCCCGGACGAGGTTTTCAATATTGTAACACCAATTACGCGTTGCTTGCTCTAATCGTCGAAAAAGTATCCGGCCAGGCATTTCCTGATTATATGAAGGACAATGTGTTTACCCCGCTGGGTATGAAAGACTCCTACATTTTTTCGGTGAAAGACTCAGCTTCCTACAAACCTAGTTATGGATGGAACAATGCGCCCGTGGCAATTGAGTCTATGGATTGCATTTATGGAGATAAAAACGTTTACTCTACTCCACGTGATTTGTTGCTGTGGGACGATGCCTTGTACAGCAATAGGTTTGTAACCGAGGCAACCTACAGCCATGCAACGCAGCCATCAAGTTTCGAGAAGCCAGGAACACACAACTACGGAATGGGTTGGCGCTTACTAATGTTGCCCAATAATAGAAAGGTTGTCTATCACAATGGCTGGTGGCATGGAAACAATAGTTGTTTTACGCGGTTGATCAACGACACTGCTACAGTGATTATAGTGGGCAATAGATTCAACCGTGCAATTTATGCAGGCCAAAAGTTTGCGTCGATATTCAACAAGCATACGGATAATGCAAAGCAGGAAGAATAGCATCTGAAATACCTCTTTTAAAACCTTCTGCAGGTGTTTACAGACATGAACAATTGAGCGCAGCCAGGTAAGCTCAATTAGATATTACCTTTATGTTCATTTCTCCGAATGAAAATATTTTCTGCTGCTCAAGTAAAAGAATGGGATGCTTACACCGTCCAACATGAATCCATCACCTCGTGGCAGCTGATGGAGCACGCCTCCTATCAATGCACCAAATGGTTGTTTGAAAACAATAAGATTAATCAACCTCTTAAGATATTCTGTGGTAAAGGAAATAATGGCGGCGATGGACTGGCAATTGCCTGCCAGCTGGCCGAAAGAAACATTATTGCAGAAATTTTTATTCTTGAATCTGGCGCTACAGGCACAGCAGAATTTCATCAGAACTTAAGCAGAATTCACGATTTCCCAAATGAAGTTCGGTTTATTCATGAAGAAAGTTCTTTCCCATCGTTAGGAAAGGATGATGTGTTGATCGATGCCTTGTATGGTTCGGGCGTAAACAGGCCGCTTCAAGGTCTTTCTGTTGCACTTGTGGCAAATATCAATCATTCGCAAAGCCATGTTATTTCGATTGATGTTCCCAGCGGAATGTTTGTAGATCAATCAACATCTCCCTACGCTTGCATCAGGGCAGATATTACGCTCACTTTTCAATGCCTGAAACTTTGTTTTCTGCTACCTGAAAATGAATTATTTTTTGGCAGGGTTCAAGTTCTTCCGATTGATTTATCAGCCCAGTTTGAAAAAGAAAACACTGCTGTTTATGAAGTGGTAGAAAAGGGGACAATTCAAAATATCTACAAGCCGCGTAAAAATTTCTCTCACAAAGGCACCTTCGGGCATTCACTCATTGTTGCCGGTAATAAAGGTAGAATGGGTGCGGCAATACTTAGTAGCAAAGCCTGCCTGCGATCTGGTGCAGGCTTGGTGACTGTGCTTCTTCGAAAAGAGCATGTATCCATTATGCAAGTGGCGGTACCTGAAGCGATGGTTATGCTACGATCGAAGCATGCAGCTGTTGAAAAGTACGCCTGTATTGGCATAGGCCCTGGCTTGGGAACTGGTAATGCCGCGGTTAACATGTTAAAACTCACCCTTGCAAATACTAAAACGCCGATAGTAATAGATGCAGATGCGCTAAACATTCTTGCAGAAAACAAGGAACTAGTGGATGATATACCGCAACATTCCATACTTACGCCACATCCAAAAGAATTTGATCGATTATTTGGTGAGCAAGCAAACGATTTTGCCCGATTACAAAAAGCGATAGAGGAGTCTGCGTTACTCAAAATTTACATCGTTTTAAAGGGTCACAGAACAGCAATTGCCTGTCCCAATGGAAAGGTATTTTTTAACAGCACCGGCAATCCGGGAATGGCAACAGCGGGAAGTGGTGATGTACTTACCGGGCTATTAACCGGTTTGCTGTCGCAGGGATATTCATCTGAAGAAGCGTCAATCTTTGGCGTTTATCTACACGGATTGGCCGGCGATATTGCCGCAGCGGTGCGCTCACAAGAAGCACTTATTGCCAGCGACATTATAGAAAGCTTTGGAGAAGCGTTTAAAAAGATCATTGTTTGATTTTAAGTTTTACGCTGTACAGATACTCAGAAAAAAGCAATTGCCTTGCCGAAAAATTGCATAAGATTTTTTAATTATTTCATTTCCGAACTGAAAGTTTTTTTAGAGTATCTTGAGGGTGGAAACGATAATCTTAATCAGTAAACTTTTTAAGTATGAATAAGCAAGATCCGTCCCATCTACCCAACACCTTGAAAAGCGAAAGCATCAACCACGCCCAGGCCAGCAAAGATGAACTTAGAGCAAAAAGTGTATTGATAGAAACCAAGTTCGGAGTGCTTATTCAACGGGAGAAAAGCCTGCTTAAAAAGGCTGTATTATTTTTCACCAAATTGAAGGAACAAAAAAGGGCCAAGGATCAAATGACTTCTGTTGAGGACATGTATTCTATCTTCTAATACTTTTTGCGGCCGGCCAACCTATCATTTCATTTTCCCCGGTTAATTTTTCACGCTGTGGAAAGAGAACTCTGTGCGACTGTACCAAACCAATAACCCAGCTTCAGTTTTGCCTTCGATAGTTTTAGATGCGGAGTTTTGTTGGCTATGGGTTCACTGTTATAGAAAGCGATTTCACTTCTCCTGCTGCCTTCATTTTGCTAATTCCCCTTCTACTCCCTTCTAGTTTTTTGTATCCAATTCTTTCATTTTACAATAAACTGTTAATATGTCTCATTTACACTATTTTTGCCGACCTTAAAATTTAAAAGCGTTTAAAGAAGCACTTGCTATGAATTATTTGATTTACACTGTTCCTCTGATGGGTGTCGTTGGCCTCCTTTATACCATGGTTAAGTTTAACTGGGTAAGCAAACAGGAAGATGGCAACGATCGTATGAAAGAAATTGCACGGTACATACAAGAAGGTGCAATGGCGTTTTTAAGAGCTGAATATAAAATTCTAACCTACTTCGTTGTAGTAGCTGCATTGCTATTGGGTGTAATGGGTTTTAGCAACAAAAACAGTCACTGGAGTATCGCGGTGGCTTTTGTCATTGGTGCAATCTTTAGTGCCATGGCAGGTTATATTGGTATGCGTATCGCCACTAAAGCAAACGTACGTACTGCACATGCTGCACGTACTAGTTTAAAGAAGGCATTGGCTGTTTCCTTTACCGGTGGTTCTGTAATGGGACTAGGTGTTGCTGGTTTAGCCGTACTTGGTTTAGGAGGTTTATTCATTATTTTAAAAATGATATTTGCGCCTGAGAGCGGTGTTGATAGTGTAGAAATGGAAAGGACTATTGAAGTGCTTACCGGATTTTCTTTAGGCGCTGAGAGCATTGCCCTTTTTGCACGTGTAGGTGGTGGTATTTACACGAAAGCAGCCGACGTAGGTGCGGACCTTGTGGGAAAAGTTGAAGCTGGTATTCCCGAAGATGATCCCCGCAATCCTGCAACCATTGCAGACAACGTGGGTGATAACGTAGGCGATGTGGCTGGTATGGGAGCTGACCTTTTCGGATCATATGTAGCTACGGTTCTTGCCACAATGGTACTGGGCAGAGAAACCATTATTCCCCGCGAAGCGCTGAATGAATTTGGTGATATGGCCCCTATCCTCCTTCCAATGATGATTGCAGGAACCGGCATCATATTCTCTATTATCGGAACTTTTTTTGTAACAATTTCTGATAAGGCTGGCTTGAGCACGGAAGCGGTGCAACGTGCTTTAAATATGGGTAACTGGGGTTCGATTGTGCTGACTGCTATCGCAGCATTCTTTCTTACCAACTGGATTTTGCCAGAAGCAATGTCGCTTCGTGGATACACATTTTCTCCTTTGGCTGTATTTGGTGCCATCATGGTTGGGCTTGTAGTAGGAACATTGATGAGCATGATCACTGAATATTATACTGCAATGGGCAAACGCCCGGTTCAAAGTATTATTCGCCAATCGGCTACGGGGCATGCTACTAATATAATTGGAGGTTTAGCAGTAGGTATGGAAAGCACATTCTTACCAATACTTGTATTAGCTGGAGGTATTTATGGCAGTTATGCTTTTGCAGGATTATATGGTGTGGCAATAGCAGCTGCAGGTATGATGGCAACTACCGCTATGCAATTAGCTATTGATGCCTTTGGCCCGATCGCTGACAATGCTGGTGGTATTGCAGAAATGAGCGAATTACCAAAAGAGGTTCGTGAAAAGACCGATATACTGGATGCAGTTGGTAACACTACTGCAGCAACAGGAAAAGGTTTTGCAATTGCTTCTGCGGCACTAACAGCATTGGCTTTATTTGCCGCATTCGTAGGTATCTCCGGTATTTCTGGTATTGATATTTACAAGGCAGATGTGTTAGCATGTTTGTTTGTTGGTGGAATGATCCCTTTCATTTTCTCCTCACTGGCCATACGTGCGGTGGGTGAAGCAGCTATGGCAATGGTGGAAGAGGTTCGTCGGCAGTTCCGTACCATCCCTGGTATTATGGAAGGTACCGGCAAACCAGAATACGATAAATGCGTAGCCATCTCTACTGAAGCTTCGATCAAGAAAATGGTATTACCTGGTGCCATTACCATCATTTCGCCATTGATCATTGGTTTCGTTTTTGGCCCTGAAGCATTGGGTGGATTTCTTGCCGGTGCAACTGTAAGCGGTGTATTAATGGGGATGTTCCAGAACAATGCGGGTGGAGCATGGGATAATGCAAAGAAGAGTTTTGAGAAAGGTGTTGAGATAAATGGTGAAACTTTTTACAAAAAATCAGAACCGCACAAGGCTTCAGTTACTGGCGATACAGTAGGCGATCCTTTTAAAGATACTTCTGGTCCATCGATGAATATCCTGATCAAATTGATGTCAATCATTTCACTGGTAATTGCGCCAACGCTTGCTTCCATTCACGGTACAAAGAATAACAACGAAAGAGAAAGCAAGATTGAAATAAATGTCATCAACAAAGATCAATCTGGAACATCTACCCAGGCTAATTACAATCCTGAACCGTTGATTGCAGCTATCAGGAAAGATGCTTCAGAAAATGGCAGGGTGAAAATCGATTTAAATAACGGCAAGCTTTCCATCAATGGAAAAGAGCAAAGCGAAGAACAATTGAAGAAGTACACACAGGAACTAAAAGGAAGCGATGGAATGAAGTTATCCATTAGCCTTGATGGAAAGAACTAAAAGGAATGTGAACCGCATTATAAGTTTAACTACAAAAGCCCTGCTAATTTAGCGGGGCTTTTGACTATACATCTCGAAAAGAATAACAAATTAGGAAGACTGATAGATCATCATGACAAAGAAACGCGGCAGCAACCTCAAACTTCAAACCTCAAACTTCAAACTTTAAACTGCAACAACATCCCCCTCCAAATCGTAATCATAAGCCTTGGTAATTTCTACCTGTACAAAATCACCTACCACTAATTTCTTATTGCTATTAATTACCACTTCATTATCTACTTCTACACTGTCAAATTCTGTACGGCCTAAATAGCGTCCTGACTCTTTTTTATCTACAATTACCTTAAATGTTTGTCCAATTTTTTCCTGGTTTTTCTCCAGGCTAATCTCCTGTTGTACTTCCATTATTTCTTGCGCCCTTTCTTCTTTTTCTTCATCGGTCAATGTATCAGCAAACTCGTGGGCCGATGTATTTTCTTCATGGCTGTAGGTAAATACGCCCACTCTATCAAAGCGATGTTCCTGCAAAAATTCCTTCACTTCTTCTACATCGTCGCGGGTTTCCCCAGGAAAGCCGGCAATGAGCGTGGTACGCAAACAGATACCCGGTATGGTTTCCCTAATCTTATGAATCAGCTCCGTCATATCCTCACGGGTAATTTGTCGCTTCATCGCTTTCAACATATGATTACTGGCGTGTTGCAGCGGCATATCCAGGTAATTACAAATGTTGTCACGCTTTTTAATTGCATCTAAAATCTCAAGTGGAAATTTGCTTGGGTAGGCATAATGCAGCCTGATCCACTCCAATCCTTTCACATCAGCCAATGCATGCAAAAGGCGGGGCAATTCGCGCTTTTTATAAATGTCTAAACCGTAGTAAGTAAGCTCCTGTGCAATCAGCATCACTTCCTTCACTCCTCTCCTAACCAACCCTTCAGCTTCTGTTACTAAAGATTCAATAGTGCGGCTTATGTGCTGGCCGCGCATTAATGGTATCGCGCAAAAAGAACACGTGCGATTACATCCTTCACTAATTTTTAAATATGCATAATGCGAAGGTGTACTCAGCAAACGTTCGCCAATCAGTTCCACTTTATAATCTGCTTCCATCGTTTTTAAAATACGCGGAAGTTCCATGGTACCAAAGAACGCGTCTACTTCAGGAATTTCTTCTTCAAGATTATTACGATAGCGCTCACTTAAGCAACCCGTCACGTACACCTTATCTAATTTGCCACGTCGCTTTAGCTCCACCTGGTCCAATATAGTGTTGATGCTTTCAGCCTTTGCTTTGTCAATAAAGCCGCAGGTATTTACAATAACAATGTTGTGATCACGCTTACCACTTTCATGAACCACATTGAAATCATTAGCCAAAAGCTGTCCGCTAAGCACCTCACTGTCAACCATATTCTTACTACAGCCGAGTGTAATGATATTTACTTTATCCTTTTTTAATGTGCGTGATTTCATAAGAGCGGCAAAGTTAACAACATCTCTTACCATCGGTGAATTTTAACCTTTCGTTTTTCTAAATACTGCCAATCTTTGGTCGTACACAGGGTACAAAAATTTAATCAATCTTCGTATGAAAACGACCTTAGCAGTTATTGCAATGCTATTTTCAATGGCATGTTTTGCACAGGTAGAAAGTGGCAGTCAATACCAATCAGCCATCGGTGCAAAGATTTCTACAGGCGGTGCAGTTACTTATAAAACATTTATAAAGGGCAACAATGCACTGGAAGCACAGGGCATGTATTTTAATGAAGGTGTAAGGTTTGCTGCCCTCTACGAATTTCACTTTTACAGCTTCGAAGGTGTGCCCGGCCTAGCATGGTATGTTGGCCCCGGTGCGCATTTTGGGTTTTGGCGTAAGAACTCTCGTGTCGCTTATAATTCTACAATGGATGTAGGCATCGACGGAGTACTCGGGTTGGATTACAAAATACCTAACATTCCTATCAACGTAAGCCTTGACTGGCAACCCGGATTTAGTGTACTGGGCGCCGGGCTACAACCGCAGTTTGGTGGATTTGCCATTCGTTATGTGCTGCAATAGTTAACAATCTGAAAGCACTTTCTTTTATGCTTTGCTTTTTTGGCACCCGGCTAAATAACTCTATTGAAACATTTGTGGCGACGCTCCTTTCAGCTTTAGTATCTATGGGCATCAATGTTGGTGTGGCAAATAGTGCGACAAATTGGAATGGTTTTTACTGCAGTTCAGAATCAATAAATACAAAAAAAAGAGCGCATGTGCAGGTTCAAACTTCCATTTAGCGGCGACAGTAATGCACTGGTTAACCGAGCTAAAACAGCTATCGAAAAAGCGGGTGGCGCATTCAACGGAAACAATGCCAACGGAAGTTTTCAGGTAAAAACACCATTGGGTTCGGTTGGCGGCGACTATACTATCTACGACCAGGAAATTTCTATAGCGGTTACTAAAAAGCCACTTTTACTTTCTTGCAGCAGAATACAAAATGAACTTTCTAAAGTGTTGAGGTAGCTAGTCAGTATCAACTAGTCGAAACTTAACCGTACGCCTTCTTCAAACGGAACTGGCTTATAGTTTAATTCAGTTTTTGCTCGATCGATCTTTAATCCCGACTGCTTCGCACGCTTCACCACTTCGGGAAATGACTCCGCGTTTACTTTATTGATCAGGCTTGCATCAAGCCCAAGAACAGTGGCAGTGGCAAGCGCCATTTCATAAGGCGAAAGAATATCGCTACCTGCTAAATGATAGACGCCCGTGCGCTGTTCCTCAATAATCGTTTTTATTCCTTTGCAAATGTCAAGGACATAAGTTGGTGTTCGCAATTGATCGCTTACTACGTTTATTCTTTTTCCAGTCTTTAAGCTTTGCTCTACCCACTGCAGAAAGCTCCCACGCATTCCTTTAAGTTGTTTTCCATAAATGAATACAGGTCTTACAATGGTATGCAGTGGCGCTAACTCGTGTACCAATTGCTCTGCTCGCAATTTTGTTTCGCCGTAAAAGTTTAAGGGGTTTGTTGCATCATCTTCTGCATGCGGCCCACCCTCGCCAAAAATGAAATCTGTGGAGGTGTAAATAAAATGAACAGATGGATCAAGCAACAGGTTTCTCGTAGCATTCACATTCGCTGCGATGCACGCTTCACGGTTGGCTTCGCATTCATCTGGCTTACTCATCGCAGCCGTATGAATGATGATGTGAGGTTGTGTATCATCTAACATTTTCTTTATCGCTTCTGCATCTGTGAGATCGATCGCTATATAATTAATACGTTCATCATGAGCTAATCTCCTCGGGCCCTTACCAGTTGCAATCACATCGAAATCATCGCACAGAAAAAAACCTAAGTGTTGACCAAGAAATCCGTTCGCGCCAGTGATTAAAATCTTTTTCATCATAAAAAATAAAAAACCACCTGCAGATTTGCAGGTGGCTATAAAAGTAAATAAAGCCTTTATTTTTTGAACGTCATGCCTAAGTTGTGCATTACAAAGCTCCAGATGTCAGCAGCTTCATCAATTTGCTTGCTGGTTGGTTTACCTGCACCATGGCCTGCTTTTGTTTCTATTCTAATTAAAACGGGGTTCTCGCCTTTATTCGCTTCCTGCAACCTTGCAGCATACTTAAAACTGTGCGCTGGAACAACCCTATCGTCGTGATCAGCCGTAGTAACCAATGTAGCCGGGTACGCTACTCCATCTTTTAAGTTATGCAGTGGTGAGTATTTGTACAGGTTATTAAAATCGGCCACACTACTGTCAGCGTTTCCGTATTCTACGGCCCATGCCCAACCAATCGTAAACTTATGATAGCGGAGCATGTCCATTACGCCAACCTGGGGAATGGCCACCTTGAACAATTCGGGGCGCTGAGTCATCGCCGCACCTACCAGCAATCCTCCGTTGCTACCGCCGCGTATAGCAATGCGTTGTGGATTGGTATATTTCTTTGCGATCAGGTGCTCTGCTGCTCCAATAAAATCGTTAAACACGTTTTGTTTTTTCTGCAGCATTCCAGCTTTGTGCCATTCTTCACCGTACTCACTTCCACCACGCAGATTTACCACGGCAAAAATGCCACCCTGCTCTATAAAGAACAAATTAGAAACACTGAAGCCGGGTGTTTGAGCAATATTAAATCCTCCATATCCATATAACATTACCGGGTTGTTACCATCCATTTTCAAACCTTTTTTATAGGTGATGAACATAGGTACTTTAGCTCCGTCTTTGCTCGTGAAAAACAATTGCTTCGTTTCAAATTGACTAGGATCAAATTTTACTTCCGCCTTTCTAAATAAGGTAGAAGTACCGGTGGCAATGTCATACTTAAAAATAGAAGGTGGGTAGGCATACGATGAATACGAATAGAAAAATTCCTTGTCTTCCTTTTCACCATCAAATCCACCAGCAGTACCAATGCCTGGTAAGGAGATTTCCCGTACCAACTTTCCTTCATAAGTGTATTGATACACCTTGGTAGAAGCATCTTTTAAATAACTGGCAAACAAAAAGCCGCCGGCTGTGCCAACGCCCGTCAATACTTCTTTCTTTTCTGGTATAATGGTTTTCCAATTAGCCATACCCGGATTTGCAGGATCCAAAAGCACTACTTTGTAATTGGGCGCACCATCGTTTGTCTTTAATAAAATTTTGCTTCCCATATTATCAACTACAGAAGGCTCTGTTTTAAACCCGGTTACTATAAACGTGAAATCCTGCTGATTGCCGGATAGATCTTTTATCCTTAAATCATTTCCGCTGGTACCCTGCGAGGTTGCAACAAAGAGGAACCTGTTATCATCAGTAACGCCGGCACCAACATTTCTTAGTGGATGTTCTTTTTGTTCGAAAACTAAAACATCCTCGCTTTGAGGAGTGGCCGCTTTATGGTAGTACACTTTGTGGTATTCATTCTTGCGACTAAGTTTTGTTTTCTCGTCGGGCTCGGGATAGCGGCTATAATAAAAGCCATCATCACCCTTCCAGCTAATGCCGGAGAATTTGATGTATTGTAGTTTCTCAGGTAATAATTTTTTAGTCTCTACATCCATCACATATCCTTCCTGCCAATCACTTCCGCTTTGAGATTGCAGGTACGCCGCATACTTGCCTGACTTAGACATTCCCACCGCTCCTAAAGCAACTGTTCCATCAGTCGAGAATTTGTTGGGGTCCAGAAACACCTCAGGAGTGCCATTCATCCCCTGCTGACGGTACATTACCGCCTGGTTTTGTAAGCCATCATTCTTATAAAAGAAATAGTACTTCCCTTTTTTAAAAGGCGACCCAAACTTTGGATAATTCCATAACTCTTTCAAGCGCGTTCTAATGTTATCGCGCATGCTGATCTTACCCAAGTAGTCGGTGGTTACCTTGTTTTGTTCTGCCACCCAATCGGCCGTTTCTGCACTATTATCATCTTCTAGCCACCGATAAGGGTCAGCTACTTTGTTGCCATGGTAAACATCTATTTGATCTACTTTTTTGGTAACAGGATAGTTCATTTTTTGTGCTGAAAGATTTAATGCAACAGCCATTGTACCCAGGAAAACAAAACCCGATTTTCTTTTCATGCGATTCTATTTTTTATTTAACAAGTTTACTAGAACATCGTCCCCTATTTGCATAGTGGCGGATTGATCTACGAGTCTAAATGTAGGTTTCTTCGTCCATCAAAAATGAAAAAGTGCTGACCTTTAGCAATGTGAAATAAATTTCCGTTTCTACAAGAACCTGTTGTTCAAATACAAAAACCAACTTCTTAAAATACTGCCTTTGAATCCAAATGACTACTTTTGACCTTTGCGTAAAAGTTACACATATTTTTAATATGTGCAGTGAGCACGAATAATAATATAGCAATCGGAGAATAGATGGCCACAGAAGTTACAAAAATAGGAGTACTTACATCAGGCGGAGATAGTCCAGGTATGAATGCCGCCATTAGAGCAGTAGTTCGTACAGGTATATACAATGGATTAGAAGTTTATGGCATCATGCGCGGCTACAATGGCATGGTGGATGACGACATTTTTAAAATGGAAAGCAGAAGTGTTGCTAACATTATCCAACGCGGTGGTACGATCCTCAAATGTGCACGTAGCAAGCAATTTCTTACTCCTGAAGGGCGCAAAACAGCCTACGAAAATTTAAAGAAGAGAGGTATTAACGGCTTAGTAATCATTGGGGGTGATGGTAGCTTTAGAGGTGCACAACGGTTTAGTAATGAGTACGACATTCCTTGCATTGGCTTACCCGGCACTATTGATAAAGACATTGCCGGCAGTGATTTCACGATCGGATTTGATACTGCAGTAAATACTGCTGTAGAGGCAATAGATAAAATCCGCGACACAGCAGATGCGCACGATCGATTATTTATAGTAGAGGTGATGGGCCGCGATGCGGGTTACATTGCCCTGCATAGTGGTATTGCTACTGGAGCAGAAAACATTCTGATACCAGAAACCAAGACAGACATAGAAGAACTAATTAGCTCGTTGTGTGAAAAAGAGAAAAGGCAAAAATTGGTTAACCTGGTAGTAGTAGCGGAAGGCGATGATTTTGGTGGAGGAAACGAGATAGCGAAAATTATTAAAGAGCGAATGCCGACTACGGATATACGTGTGTGTATACTAGGACATATTCAACGCGGAGGCTCTCCAACTTGTATTGATCGCCTGATTGCAAGCCGTATGGGCTACCACGCTGTGGAGTGTTTAATGGAAGGTCGCCATAATGTAATGGTAGGTATCCTCAATAACCGGATGAATTATATTCCCCTTGACTTAGCGGTAAAAGCAAAACAGCGGATTAGTAAAGAATGGATGAAAATTGTAAAAATACTTGCGAGTTAAGTGGTTCTGAATCTTAAAACAAAAGTAGAAGAATACACCGCAGATTTAAAAATAACATGATCATGAACAATGATAGTACAGACCTTGTAACAGAACAGGAAAACCCTTCAATTCAATCATCAAATCTTCCTAAGGAAAAAAAGATGTCAAAAAATATTTCGAAGTACCTGCACAAGAATATGGATCGGCAGGCTGGTTTAGACCACATTACCCATCGCACAAAAATTGTAGCAACTGTAGGCCCTGCATGTGACACTTACGACAAACTATTAGAGCTGGTAAAAGCCGGCGTTAACGTTTTCAGGCTCAACTTTTCACATGGAGGACATGAAGACAAGGCACAGATTATTCAACACATCCGTAATATAAATTCTACCCAACCTTACAACATTGCTATCCTTGGCGATTTACAAGGTCCTAAGCTTCGTGTGGGTGAAATAGAGAATAATGCTTTACCAATCGCAGCGGGTGACATCCTCACTTTTACGAACGAAAAATGTGTCGGAAACTTGGAAAGAATTTATGTGTCGTACCCCAACCTTGCTGGCGATGTAAAGATTGGTAACACCATTATGATTGATGACGGTAAGCTTGAAGTGGTGGTGTCAGATATCATGAAAAATGGCGACGTAAAAGTTGAAGTAACGCTGGGTGGTATACTCTCCTCTAAAAAAGGAATCAATCTTCCGGATACAAAAATTTCGCTTCCGGCGCTTACCGAAAAAGATTTGGCGGACCTGGAGTTTATTATTGATCAGCAATTAGATTGGGTAGCACTTTCCTTTGTACGCAACGTAAAGGACATTGTGATATTGCGTAGTAAGCTGGATGAGAAGAAAAGCAAAACAAAGATTATAGCTAAAATAGAAAAGCCCGAAGCGGTGGCAAACATTCGTGACATTATTGTAGAAAGTGATGCCATCATGATTGCCCGTGGCGATTTGGGTGTTGAGATGCCGGTTGAAAAAGTTCCGATGATTCAGAAAGACATTATTCGGAAGTGCCTTCACCGGGCAAAGCCAGTAATTGTGGCTACGCAAATGATGGAAAGCATGATTGAGCGTACGAAACCTAACAGGAGCGAAATAACGGATGTTGCCAACGCAGTGTTGGAAGGAGCCGATGCGGTGATGTTGAGTGGGGAAACAGCAGCAGGCAATCATCCGGCATTGGTAGTTCAAACCATGCGCAAGATAATAATGGAGGTAGAGAAAGAATACCGATACAACCGTGAGGAAGATTTAAAACCACAGGCGCATTCTCCATCATTTTTAAGTGATGCCATCTGCTACAATGCATGTAAAATAGCACGCGACGTAAATGCCGAAGCTGTTATCGGGATGACCCAAAGTGGATACACGGCTTTCATGTTAAGCAGCTATCGACCTAAAGCGCCCTTGTTCATCTTTTCTAAAGAACGAACATTGATCAATCAACTAAGTTTAAGCTGGGGCGTTCGCGCAATATATTACGCCGAAGAAGAAAGCCTGGATGAAATCATCGACGATCAAATTGAAATTTTAAAAGAGAGAGGCTTTTTGAAAAAGGGAGATACGGTGGTAAACACAGGTAGCACACCTATTCAGCAGCACCTTCCGACCAACGTGTTGAAAATTTCAAAAGTTGGTTGATAGACCTTTTTAAAGATTAACGAGCCCGACCCGAACAGGTCGGGTTTTTCTTTTAATTTTAGTGCGTTACAAGTTTACTTTCAATCTCATTTTTTCTACAATTCAACTATTAAACTTTGAAAAATATCTTGTCCCTAATTGCAGTATTATTGTTTACCCAGGCTATTGCACAAAATACTGCTATCATTCCTGCTCCTGTTTCATTTCAAAAAAAGGCGGGTTCTTTCTTTATTACACCCGCTACGCTGATTATTATAAATGATGAAGGTGAAAGAAATACCGCTGTTTTTTTGCAGGATTATGTACAACAGTTTTATGGAATGAAGTTGAAAATTTCACTTAATCCTAAAGCACTTCCTACCAATTCTATTTTACTAAACACCGTGCGTTTTATTCAGGCGCCAACCAACCCTGAAGCGTACGAGCTAGTTGTACAGGCAAAGGGAATTTCGATTGTAGGAAATTCATATGCAGGTTCATTTTACGGTATGCAGTCTTTATTGCAATTACTTCCATTGAAGAAGCAGTCCGTGTTAGCCGTGCCGTTTTCAATTGTTAGGGATGAGCCTGCTTTTGCTTATCGAGGTATGCACCTGGATGTTTCGAGGCATTTCTTCCCTGTACCATACATTAAAAAATACATCGACTTCCTTGCACTTCATAAACTCAATAATTTTCATTGGCACCTTACGGACGACCAGGGATGGAGAATAGAAATTAAAAAATATCCGAGGCTAACAACTGTTGGCGGGTTTAGAAATGGAACCATTATTGGGCGCTACCCAGGCAAAGGAAATGACAGCCTAGTATATGGCGGATTTTACACGCAAGAAGAAATAAAAGAGGTGGTACAATATGCGGCCAATCGTTTTATAGAAGTAATTCCTGAGATAGAAATGCCGGGGCATTCATCGGCGGCAATAGCTGCATACCCTTTCCTTAGCTGTTTTCCTGAAGAGCCTACAAAGGCACCCGCTGGTACTGCGTGGAGCGGCACCAAAGATGGTAAACAAGTGCAACAAGCCTGGGGTGTATTTGATGATGTATACTGTGCTGGAAATGAGCAAACGTTTTCCTTTTTGCAAGATGTACTAGATGAGGTAATTCCGCTGTTTCCAAATAAATACGTGCATATTGGTGGCGATGAAAACCCAAAAGGCAATTGGAAGCGCTGCCCTAAATGTCAGCAGCGAATCAAAGAAAACAAGCTGAAAGATGAGCACGAACTTCAAAGTTATTTTGTGCAGCGTATCGAAAAATATGTAAACAGCAAAAGCAAAAGCATCATTGGCTGGGATGAAATTTTAGAAGGTGGCTTGGCTCCTAATGCAACCGTAATGAGCTGGCGCGGCGAAGAAGGAGGCATTCAAGCGGCGATGCAAAAACATGATGCAATCATGACGCCTGAACCTTACCTGTATTTCAATTGGTCGCAAACACGTATGGAAGATTCTGTTTCCTTTGGAAGATATACACCGATTGAAAAAGTTTACAATTACAACCCCATTCCTGCAAAGCTTGACTCGGCAAACAGAAAATTCATTTTGGGAGCCCAGGGAAACCTATGGACTGAATACATAAAGAACACCAACATTCTTGAGTACAATTTATTCCCACGCATCAGTGCCTTATCTGAATTGGCATGGTCAAAAAAGAAAGATTATGCAGGTTTTGAGCAACGCCTGCTTACTCAATTAAAACGTTATGATTTATGGAAGGTGAATTATAGCAAAGCCTATTTTGAAATTAATTACACCATAAAACCTACTTACAATCATGATGGACTGTCGATTAGTTTCAATGATTATAAGTTTAAGAAGCATGTGACAGTGCTGAAGGACACAATTGTAAAGGTTGCTGTTTTTAACCTTAATGGAGATAAAATAAACGATCAAACTATCGTTCAAAACCCCATAAGATTTAAAGACTCGGTTATTATTAAACAAGGGGGCGATTACCATTTTGCTGCTGCTGATAAAAACAAGGGTTTCAACTACGATACAAAGGTTTCATTTGCTTTGAACAAAGCAACTGGTAAAAAAATAGTGTTGAAAACGCCTGCTTCATCTACCTACCCCGGCAACGGTGGTGCCTTTGGTTTAGTGAATGGATTGTCAGGTAAGAACTTTAATGCAAAGGAATGGCAGGGCTGGAATGGTAAAGACATGGAAGCGATCATTGATCTTGGCAAATCGCAGTTGATAACTGTAGTAAGTGTAGGCGTTTGGAACCAGGAACCAAGTTGGATCTATTTGCCTAAAGCAGTTGTGGTGTACACATCTGCAGATGGCAGTAACTGGAACAAGATTGCTGCAAATACTAAAGACAATAAGCAGTGGCCAAATGAGCGAAAGATTACTTTAGAACTACCTGCAAACACCATAACACAGTACGTAAAAGTTATTGCGATTAATCACGGAATTATCGCACCTGGCCGGTCAGGCGAAGGAAGGCCAGCGTGGCTTTTTGTTGATGAAATAGAAATCGATTAAGAGTAGTCTTCCCGAAAGACCTGCTTAAAAAATAGGATTCTACTAAGATGAACTGCGCCCTATCCTACTGTACATCTATCAGGTTGATCTCATAATACAATATCGAGTTAGGAGGAATGTTAGCATAGCTGGTGCAGCCATACGCATAAGCAGAGGGAATAATCAACTTTATGGTGCCACCCTTTTGAATTAGCGGTAATCCTATTTTCCAGCCCTCTATAAAATTGGTGAGATGATTTTTAACCCTGCTGTTTTGATCGAAGATGGTACCGTCTATAAATTTACCTACATAACCAACGGTAACTTCTGAGTTTGTCATCGGAGTTTGACCACTGCCCGGCGACATGATTTGGAAATAAATACCATTACTCAGCTTCATTAAAGGCATATTGTTCCACTGTGCAAATGCGATGATCCTCGCTTCTTCTGATGCAGGTGTGGCCGCAGTACAAGCCTTGTTTTTTTCGCAACCTGTAAATAATAACAGCAATAAAATTCCAGTAAAGATGTCCTTCATTAACAGTGGATTTTATTTACCAGATTGACTGTTTATCGGTTCCGTTTGCTGCATTTGCTCCCTAGATTTATCTTTCTTGTATTGCAGTTCCATAAAGCGTTGCTCATTCATTTCCCAACGATGGCGCTTGTAAAACACACTGCAAAATAAAGCGATAATAATAACTGCGATAACAAGTACTATAGGTGTTGATTGGCTATTGGCTACCATATTTGCCCGTGAATACCAACCGGTCGCAAAGTTTAGAATGATGCCACTTCCTATCAAAAGACCAATGGGAAACCCCATACTTAATTGCTTCATTAACCCTTTTTCTTTCAAACGATTATCTTCCCAATACTGGAAAAAATTTTCTTCTTCCTTCGTCAACATTGCGTAAAGGTAACAACAAAAAAGGCCTACATTGCAGCTAGCCAAATCAGGAAGAAAATGCAAATTTGAAGCGGTAATGCACTGAATATTTTTGCATTAATTTGGCAACAAAATAAACTCATTAGCTTGTGAAATTTGATGAACTGCTGGCCGAATACTTGTACGAAACCAAGACATTACACCTGGAGGGTATCGGCACTTTTACGCTCGATGGAAAAGTGAGTGTACCAAACGAAAGTGATAAAGGAATTTACTACCCTATTGATGGGCTGAATTTTAAACATCGCCCCCGTGAAGGTACCGACGAAGCTTTGATTGCATTCCTGGTAAAAAAGCTGGGCAAAATTCAACCGCTGGTTAGAAGTGATCTGGAATCATACTTAAGCAACGTAAAGCAATTTATCAACCTGGGAAAGCCTTACACGATTGAAGGTATTGGCACTTTACACATCAACAACCAGGGAACATATGAGTTTACACCAGGGAATTTCCTGCCGGTAAAAGAAGAGCTAAATCCCAAAAGAGAAAACCCTGAACACAACTATCCGCAAAAAGGACAAAACTCAGCCGGAGGCAAGCTCCTTCTAATTGCCTTGGTTGTTTTAATTTCATTAGCTGCTTTGGCTGCTATGGGCTGGGGTGTTTATACACTCGTAGTTAACAATAAACCTGCAGAAGAAGAGGTATCGCTGTCTGCCGACTCTTTACAAACACAAAATCCTTTGGTTGATACCATTAACGACGCCTCCGTAAAACCAGTAGGTGATTCGATAGCATCTACCGGAAACACTGGTGATACTGCACAATACAAAATGATATTTGAGATAACCCCTGAAAAGCAGCGTGCAATTTCCCGTTCTTCTAAATTGCAGATTTCAAAAATAAATGCAGGTTACGATAGTGTCGGGGATGGAAACAACAGGCGGTACCGCATATTTGTAACCAAACGATTAAGTGCAGCGGATACGGTGAAAGTGCGAGACTCAGTCGCACGTTTCTTTATGAAGAAGGTGGTGGTGGAGCGGCAGCAATAGTTCGTATACAACCCAACATGAAACTCATAAATAAGCATGGCTTTGCTTTGTTTTGGTTGCTTGCAACAGCAGACATTGCCTTAATCATTTTAGAGCAAGAGCGATATCGTTTCTTTACAAAGCCATTACTCATTCCTGTTCTACTGCTTACCATTCTCGCAAGGGTCGGCTTTGACAAACACCGGCGCTCCCGGCTAATCATTGTAACTGCCCTCCTGTTTGCATCATTGGGTGACATATTATTGCTGAAGGGTGCAGACCCAAACTATTTTATTGCAGGTCTTGTCTCCTTTCTGCTCATGCAGGTAATGTATTCCGTTTATTTTATGCGGGTGAAGCCCCTGATGCTGCGACACGCTGTTTCAATTATTGGCAGCTTTTTGTTAATTGCTTTTGTAGGAGCTACGTTCTGTTATCTCTTATGGGATCATTTGGGTGATTATAAGCTACCCATAATTGTTTATACTTTTTTCCTCGCCCTTATGTTTACTACCGCAGTCAATGTATACTACTTCAGATTATCAAAGTCTTTAGCGCTGCATGGATTTATACCCGGCGCAATCCTGTTTGTGGTGTCGGATTTTATACTCGCTTCCAACATGTATTATTTTCAAGAGGCCTTTATTGGAATCGCGGTTATGGCCACCTATTGCGGCGCACAATATTATTTGGCAAGAGGATTTATAAAGCATTTGAGATAATAGCCCCGGAAGCCCGGCCCTAAAGGGAGAAGAGAGCAATGCCAGGCTACAAGAATCAAAAAACCCACTTGAATTAACAAGCGGGTTTTTTGATTTTACTGAAAAGTTTCAGTTTGTATTCTATCAGCCTTCTGGAAGTTGATTTCTCTCCGCCCTTTAGGGCCGGGGCTAATAATCCATTCCGCCCATTCCACCTGGCATACCACCTGGATGACCGCCAGCTGCAGACTTAGGTTCTGGTCTGTCCGCAACTACACACTCGGTAGTCAACAACATACTAGCGATAGACGCTGCGTTTTCAAGCGCTACACGGCTAACTTTAGTTGGATCGATAACACCGGCAGCAAAAAGGTTTTCGTAAACTTCTGTACGTGCGTTGAAACCGAAATCACCTGTACCTTCTTTGATCTTTTGAACTACGATCGAACCTTCGATACCGCTGTTTACAACGATCTGGCGAAGAGGCTCTTCAATAGCACGCTTAACGATTTGGATACCAGTGGTCTCGTCTTCGTTAAGGCCTTTCAATCCATCTAAAGATTCGATAGCACGGATGTACGCAACTCCACCACCAGGAACAATACCTTCTTCAACGGCAGCTCTTGTAGCGTGTAATGCATCGTCAACTCTATCTTTCTTTTCCTTCATTTCTACTTCGGTAGCAGCACCTACATAAAGTACCGCAACACCACCGCTCAACTTAGCAAGACGTTCTTGTAATTTTTCGCGATCGTAGTCAGAAGTTGTATTCTCGATCTGAGATTTAATTTGATTGACACGGGCAGTGATATTTTCTTTCTCACCTTTACCACCAACGATGGTTGTGTTGTCTTTATCAATGCTAATGCTTGCAGCCTGGCCTAAGTAAGTAAGGTCAGCATTCTCCAGTTTGTAACCTTGCTCTTCGCTGATTACGATACCTGCAGTAAGAACCGCAAGATCTTGTAGCATTTCCTTACGACGATCTCCGAAACCTGGTGCTTTAACAGCAGCAACTTTTAGTGTACCACGCAATTTGTTTACAACTAGTGTAGCCAATGCTTCACCTTCAAGGTCTTCAGCAATAATCACCAACGGACGACCGCATTGTGCTACTTTCTCCAATATGTGAAGGATATCTTTCATTGCAGAGATCTTCATATCGTAGATAAGGATGTACGGGTTCTGCAATTCAGCTTCCATTTTTTCGCTGTTTGTAACGAAATATGGGCTAATATAACCACGATCGAATTGCATACCTTCTACCACATCAACTGTAGTATCTGTTCCTTTTGCTTCTTCAACTGTGATCACACCTTCTTTACCAACTTTCGCCATTGCCTCAGCAATCAGCTTACCAATTGTTTCGTCACTGTTAGCAGAAATAGTAGCAACTTGCTCAATCTTGCTGCTATCGTTACCAACTTGTTGGCTTTGTGCACGAAGATTAGCAACTACGGCAGTAACCGCTTTATCAATACCACGCTTCAAATCCATTGGGTTTGCACCAGCAGCTACGTTCTTTAAACCTTCGCCGATGATTGCCTGCGCCAAAACAGTTGCAGTAGTAGTACCATCCCCTGCAATGTCTGCAGTTTTAGAAGCTACTTCTTTCACCATTTGTGCACCCATGTTTTCAATAGCATCTTCCAGTTCAATTTCTTTTGCTACTGTTACACCATCTTTTGTAACAGATGGAGCACCGAATTTCTTTTCGATAACCACGTTACGACCTTTAGGTCCAAGGGTTACTTTAACCGCGTTGGCCAGTGTGTCAACGCCTTTCTTCATTTTGTTTCTAGCTTCGATGTCGAAGAAGATTTGCTTAGCCATAATTCTATGTGTTTAAAGTTTGAGGTTTGAGGTTTCTAGTTGGTACCAAAGTTTGGTAATTCTATTAAACTTCTGTTGCGTCGCACTCTTGTACTTTTTGTACAATATGCAACATGCTTCAAATTGCTCGAATGCCTTTCTCCCCTTTAGGGGTTGGGGGGCTTATACTATTGCGAGAATATCGCTTTCTCTCATAATAAGATAATCGCCACCGTCTACCTGAATTTCAGTACCGGCATATTTACCATACAATACGGTATCTCCAGCTTTTACAGTCACAGGCTCATCTTTTTTACCAGGACCCGCAGCGAGTACGATACCTCTTTGAGGCTTTTCTTTAGCTGTATCCGGGATAATAATACCACCAGCGGTTTTCTCTTCTGCTTTAGCAGGCTCGATGATTACCCTGTCGTGCAATGGGGTAACGTTTAGTTTCTTGTCAGCCATACGTCTTATTTTTTGTTTAGTAAAAGAATGTTTTCGACTGCTGATCGATTTCCGTGCCAACGGTTAAAAGAAAGTCAATATTTCAGTTATGGCAGGATAATGAAGCTATACACGGAAGGTTTTGGCAGATTACCCTTTGAAGCACATTTTGGAAAAAGAATAAAATGACAAAAATTCATTTGCTGAATGCTACGGCGAGTACCAAAATGGAAAGCTGGAGCTGCAATAACTATGCGGTACAAGGGAGTGACACAACGATGCTGAAGATAGATACAATGCCGGCAACCAAAATTGAGCATCTTATGATTTAGCAGTGCTAATTTTTGTAAACCTGCCCTACCATAGTTTGATCTTATTATCTTCGCAGCCCAAATCAAAAAAGCTCTTTCGGAAATGATCAGCAGAAGAAACATCAGGGTTAAGGTGATGCAAACACTATACACACTGACAACGGTGGATAAAGAACAGAAGAATCCGGATGCAATGAAATTGCTGCAGAAGCAATTGGACTCCTCGCGGCAGCTTTTTGTTTACCTACTGTACACGCTCACTGAAGTAGGCCGTTACGCCGAGACAGACTCATTGAAGCGGGCATCGAAACACCTGCCAAATCAGCAAGATCTTAACGTAAACACCAAGCTTTCGGGCAACGAGTTTTTATGGCAGATATTGGAGAGTAAATCTTTTCAGCTAGCGGTTGAAAACGATAAACCCTTCCAGGTGGAGGATTCAAAGAACCAGGTAAAAAAATTGTACAACCAACTGATTGAAACTGACGAATACAAAACCTACATCAACCTGAAATCAAGGGATAAGAAGAGTGAAAAGGATATCATCCATTTTATTTTCACTGACCTGATGCTGCCAGATGAAGAATATACCAGCCATGTAGAGGAACACTTTACCAACTGGGATGACGATGCAGAAATGATGGAGCAGTTAATGCTGAACTACCTGCAAAAGCCAGCCAATTACAACCTACAGGAAATGGTTGGTGCAGAGAAATTGGAATTTGCCAGAACGCTTTTAAGAACAAGTACTGAAAAGCGGGAATACGCTTTGGAATTGATTAAGCCTAAATTAAAAAATTGGGACGCGGAACGTATTGCTGTGCTCGATATGATATTGATGGAAATGGGCGTATGCGAACTGATCTTTTTTGAAACCATACCTACGAAAGTTACCATAAACGAATACATTGACCTTGCCAAAGCCTATAGCACACCACAGAGTGGCCAATTCGTAAATGGAATATTGGACAACATTCACAAAGACCTTGTGGCGCAAAACAAGATCCACAAGGTTAATTTTAAAGACAAAGCTTAATGACATTCGGTTTTAAAAATCTTTGCATGAAATTTTTACAGCTCAGTTTATTGGTTGCCATGTTCGCCGCCTGCCAACCACAGGAAGCTGCAAAGACGACTGCTGTGGATGGAAGTAAAGCGATAGCGGATACCTTGAATTACACTACCATCCAGTGGATGGATTCTGTACAGAACATTGGTACACTTACCATGGGGCAAAACCCAACTATCAACTTTAGGTTTAAGAATACAGGTGACAAAAACCTGTTTATTGTTTCTGCCCAGCCGGGTTGCGGCTGCACAATAGCCGATTATCCAAAAGAACCTATACTTCCTGGTAAAGAAGGAGTAATCAAAGCTGGATTTGATACCAAGGGCCAGTCTGTAGGTGCTTTTCATAAGGGCATTACTGTAATCACTAATACACTTGTCAACGTAAACCACAACCTGATTTTTTCCGGCGAAATAAAGAAAGACGGCGACAGCAATGCCGGCCTGGACAGGCAACCAGTAGCCGTACCAAACGATAGTGCTCATTAACATTTTTACTATAAATACAATCTCACCTAACATGACTCAACTCTTTGTTTTATTATCTACAGACCCCAAAAATGGTGGTACCGTTCAATTATTAATGATGGGCGCAATCATCCTGGTATTCTGGATGTTCATGATTCGTCCACAAGCAAAAAAGGCGAAGCAGCAAAAGCAATTTGTAACCGATATGAAAAAAGGTGACAAGATTGTAACCATTGCCGGCATACATGGCACCATCAACAGAATGAATGATGATGGCACCATTCAGTTAGAGGTTAGCCCGGGAAGCTATATCAAAATAGAAAAATCAGCAGTAAGCCTTGAATGGAGTCAGCAGGTGAATAAGCCGGCTACCGAGGTATCTCCAAAGTAGTCAACACATATTGATACATCCGAAACTGAACGCACAATTGTTTGGTTTCGGATTTTTTATGTGCCTTACTTTTACAACGAATTATTTATAGCTACAACTAACTGATCATGCTTAAAATAGGATTGACCGGAGGCATTGGTAGCGGTAAAAGCGCCGTGGCGGCAATCTTTGAGGTGTTGGGTATTCCTGTGTTTTACGCTGATACAGAAGCGAAATCGGTCATGGAAAAAGATGCTTCGCTCATCAACTCTATCATAAAAGAATTCGGCAGCGAAAGCTATGTAGACGGCAAGTTGAACAGGCCTTATATATCCTCCATTGTTTTTAATGATTCGCTAAAACTTGAAAGGCTAAATGCGTTGGTTCATCCTGCAACAATGGCGGCCGCTGATGCATGGATGGCAAAGCAAACATCACCCTATGTAATAAAAGAGGCGGCTTTGTTGTTTGAAGCTGGTTCAGCTGGTCACCTGGATTTTGTGATTGGCGTGTACGCACCAAAACATCTACGCCTAAAGCGCGGAATGGATCGTGATGGTGCTTCACGGAATGAGGTGCTTGCCCGCATGAACCGCCAAATTGAAGAAATAATCAAAATGAAGTTGTGTGATTTTGTAGTGATGAACGACGAGCAACAATTGGTGTTGCCTCAGGTGCTTCAGCTTCATCAGAAATTTGTCACTTTTACGAAGCCATAAAATCAACACTTTAAAAATATGAAGCGACTAATTCATGTTGGGCTCTTTATTTTTCTGGTCAGTATTTTAACAGGTTGCAATGGGCAATCAAGAACGAGTACTGCTACGCAAAAAAGTATCGACACAAAAAAAATCGTAGGCGGTGGGTGTGACGGCTGTGAACTTATGTTTGTTGGTATGCCCACAACTATTTCGTCGGTGGATACTAGTGTTGGGTGGACCGAAAAAGGGCAGAGACTATTAGTTACGGGGAAAGTTTATAAGATTGACGGCAAGACACCCGCACCCAATGTCATCATCTACTACTGGCAGACGGATAACAACGGCTACTATTCACCTATAACTGGGATGGACGAAAAAGCCAAACGCCACGGACACATTCGTGGTTGGGTAAAGACGGATGAAACTGGCAGCTATTCAATTTACACCATTAGACCAGCACCTTATCCGAATGAAAATATGCCCGCACACATTCATACATCCATCAAAGAACCAGACATTGAAAATGGCTATTATATTGATGAGTTTGTATTTGACGATGACACATTACTAACTGGCCAAAAAAGAAAAGCACTAGAAAATCGTGGTGGTAGTGGCATTTTGAGTGTGTTAACTTCGGGCGATTTACAGATTGCAGAACACAATATTATTTTAGGACTTAACATTCCTAATTACCGGTAACGATAAACTAGAGACCCAGTCAGGACTGGAAATTGGCGAAGACAAATCCATCATTTATTCCGTAACATTCTTTTGATCCAGGTTGCCTCACAAGACAATTTAAAAATAATTTCTCAGCACCTAAGACTCAACTTGTCGCATCGGGTAATATTTACCAAATTTGGTAAGCGCTGAAGTTTCGTTGGAAGTCCTATTACTAGAAGTTTGAAGTATCACCAAACTTACCATCATTGTAATCCTGGAAAGCCTGCATAATTTCTTCCTGCGTATTCATTACAAATGGGCCATATGCAAAAAATGGTTCGTGAAAGGGTGTAGCGTGGCCAAATAAAATGATAGAGTCTTCGGCTGCTTTTAGTTCTACTACTTTTCCATCATGGTTAAACTCAACAAGGTGGTGCATATCGACCAACTCTCCATTTACCTTTATCTTTCCTTTTACAACGTATAGGAAAATAGTCTTCCTCTCTTCGATATTCATCGTCATTTTTCCGCCTGACGTAAAGTTGATTCGGGCAAGGTGAATGTCTGTTGAAGCTTGTATCGGGCCCACTACCCCACTCCATTCACCTGCTATTACCTGCGCTACTACCTTTCCTTCATCCCATGTGGCTACCGGTATTTCCTCTTTTTGTAAACCGGTGTATTTAGGTGCAGTCATCTTTTGCGCAGCAGGAAGATTAACCCACAGCTGTAAAATTTCTAACGGGCCTCCATTTTTCTTAAACTCTTCAGAAGATATTTCAGCATGCACGAGGCCGCGGCCTGCAGTCATCCATTGCACGCCACCTTCTTTTATCACGCTGCTTGCTCCGCTGCTGTCTTTGTGTGTCAGGTCACCTTCCAAAATAAATGTAACGGTTTCAAATCCACGATGTGGATGGGGACCAAAAGGCAAACCATTATTGTTTGGCCCATAATGTTGCCAGCCATGATGGTTTAAAAAAATGAAAGGATCCAATTGGTTCATCGAAAGGTGAGCGGTAGGCATTGCCCGGTAAGTAACAAGATCTGCAATTGGTTCGGAGACAGCTTTATGGTTGGCCTTAATTGTTTTCATATGAACGGATGGTTAATAAGTCTGTACTTTTATTTTGGTAAATTTTTAAGTAATGACAAATATAAATACTGATTTACAACCGGAACTATGCTAGCTAATACACCACCTCCACCCTACTATGCAGTCATCTTTTCAAACGTAACAACTGAACACCTTGAAGGTTATTACATCATGGCAGAAAAGATGGAAATACTGGCAGCCAAACAGCCCGGTTTCCTTGGTTTAGAATCAGCCAGAAATGAAATTGGCATTACCGTAAGCTATTGGAAAGATGAAGCAAGTATTTTGCAATGGAAACAACAAACCGAACATCTTGCCGCACAACACATGGGGATCAAACATTGGTATGCATCGTACGTTACCCGGGTTTGTAAAGTGGAAAGAGCTTACAGTTTCAATCTATAGAGCATGCTCTGCAATCGGTTCAAGCGCATTCTTAATTCTTGAAAATCCTTTCTCAATATTCTCCATGCTATTTGCAAAGCTTAGCCGAATGCATTTATCATTTCCAAACGCCCGACCTGTTACCGTAGATACATGAGCTGTATTTAAGAGAAACATACTTAAGTCGTCAGCATTGTTGATCTGGTGCCCGTTGATGCTTTTGCCAAACAAGGAATCCACCTTCGGAAAAATGTAGAAAGCCCCATCCGGTTCAGCGCATTCAAATCCTGGAATAACATTGACGAGTTCCAGCACTCTTTGCCGGCGTTTTTCAAAGTGTTTCACCATTTCCATGGTAGCATCCAGGTTACTATTTAACGCAGTAATGGCGGCGCGCTGTGCTACGGAATTTGTTCCACTGGTAAACTGACCCTGTAATTTTTCGCAGGCCTTTACAATTGTTGGCGAACCCACCAGATAACCTAAACGGTAACCGGTCATAGCAAATCCTTTGCTCAATCCGTTGATAATTACCACCCTGTCTTTCACCGCTTCAAATTGGGCAATGCTTTCATGTCCACCTATATAGTTGATGTATTCGTAAATCTCATCACTCATAATGTACACTTGCGGATGTTTTTCAAAAACAGCTGCCAGCTGGCTCAATTCATCCTTGCTGTACACCGAACCTGTAGGATTACAAGGTGATGAAAACATGAACAGTTTTGTTTGAGGCGTTATGGCTGCCTCTAACTCAGCAGCAGTTATTTTGTATTGGTTTTCAATGGTAGCTTCAACAAACTTAACCGTACCACCCGCTAGCTTTACAATTTCAGAATAGGTGACCCAATAAGGTGTTGGAATGATGACCTCATCGCCTGCTTCAACCATAGCAAGTATAAGATTGGCGATGCTCTGTTTCGCACCGGTAGATACGATTACATTTTCCGGCAAGTAATACAGGTTATTGTCGCGTTTTAGTTTGTTGCAAATAGCTTCGCGTAAATCCATGAAACCAGCAACTGGGGTGTAATGACTATAGTTTTCGTTGATGGCCTTGATGGCCGCGTCTTTAATATGTACTGGGGTATCAAAATCAGGTTCACCCAAACTAAGGTCTACAATGTCTACGCCTTGTGCTCTCAGCTCGCGTCCAAGCCTGGCCATTTTTAGCGTTTCAGGTTCATTAAATTTTTCAAGTAGTGAAGATAAATGCATAGCTGGCTTTTATGATACCGGACAAATGTAGGTAAATATTGTTTCGAGGAAATTTTGAGAAAACGGTAAAAAACACATTACTACCCGTTAATAAATGTTTGAGATATTTTAGGTTGTTGGCATGGTGTAATACTGGAGGATTTTGAAGACTGCTAAAGTTGCAGGCAATCAAAAAGAATGAAAAAATTTGTGACTAGGGCTATGTGGTTTTGGAATCAAATAGAAGCTGCAAATGGTCGATTTCGCACCTTACCTTACACGCCGATTAAATGAAAATCAGGACGTTTTTGAAGCCTGTTTTACGCGGTTTAAAAGCGTACTTTTCCTTATATTTTTGCTGTCATTATTTCATTCTCATTCCCCTATCTTTGCCGCTCTAAAAAATTTTGTAAACCCTTACACGTATGCAACTGAAAGGTTTGGTGAAGATTTTTGCTATAGCATTAATCTTGATTTGTTTGTACCAACTAAGTTTTACATGGTTCGTCCGCAACCATGAAAACTCTATGTCTGAAAAAGCGGAGAAATTTGCTAAGTCACTCTATCCGCAAACTCCCGAACAAAAGTATCCTGGTAATAAGGAGCTTCAGGCTTTATACGCGGACACAGTTCAAGCTATAAAAAAATCACGCCTTCAGCGCTTACTAGACAGTACAAAAAACGAGAAGATTGCCTTTGGTCTTTTCACGTACCAACATTCTAAAGACCAGGAGTTAATGCTTGGCCTTGATCTACAAGGTGGCATGAACGTAACCATGGAAGTTAGTTTGGATGATTTATTAAAATCGTTGGCCAGCTACTCTAAAGATCCGGGTTTCAACAAAGCAATTGAGCAGGCTACCCGTCGGAAAGCAAATAGTGGTGCAGATTTCATTAGCCTTTTTGCAGAGGAGTTTAAGAAAGCTAGTCCCAATACAAAACTTGCTTCCATTTTCGCAATGGGGAGCAATCGGAGAATTAATTACGAAAGCAGCGATGGTGAAGTAATTAACTACATCCGCTCCGAATCGAAAATTGCGGTTAACAATACTTACAATATTCTACGTACGCGTATCGATAAGTTTGGTGTTGCGCAACCAACCATCAATCTTGATGAGAACAAGGGAATTATTACGATTGAATTAGCTGGTGTGACTGATCCCGAGAGAGTTCGTAAATATTTGCAGTCTACAGCCAACCTTCAGTTCTTTGAAGTGTACAACATAGGCGAAATCTACGAAGGTTACCAGAGTGCGGAAAAAGCACTTGCTGCTTCACTTGGCGGTAAATCACTTGACACTACTTCTACCACAGTTGATACCACAAAGCAGATTGCTGCTACTACTGTGGATACTACCGCGAAAGGAAAATTAAGTGCGCTGGATACAGCTGGTAAATCAACTGCTGCTACTCCTACAGCCGACAAGAAGTCAGAAACTCCTCTATCCTCTCTCCTTGGATTACTGCAACCGCAGCAAGGCAAAGATGGCAAGGTGCAATTTCCTGCGGCATTAGGTTATGTGCGTACTGTAGATACAGGATTGTTGAGCAACTACCTGCGTATGGACGTTGTTCGCAGTAAGTTTCCGAATAACCTGATTTTCATGTACGGTAAAGCTGAAGGTAATGATCCTAAGGCAAAAGACTTTTTACCGTTATACGCGGTTAAATCCATTGAGGGTCCAACCCTTGCTAAACTTGAAGGCGGAAACGTAAGCGATGCAGGGCAGGATTATGATGAGCGTGGACGTGTGGCCATTAAGATGAACATGGACGCTACAGGTACAAGAATTTGGGCTAAAATGACACGTGAAAATGTTGGCAAGCCTATAGCGATTGTAATGGATAACATTGTGTACAGTGCGCCATTTGTAAATGGTGAAATTCCCAATGGTAGCTCACAAATCACCGGTAGTTTCTCTTTGTTAGAAGCTCAGGATTTATCTCAAATATTGAAGAGCGGTAAACTTCCAGCGCCTGCAAAAATTGTTCAGGAGCAAGTAGTTGGACCAACACTCGGACAGGATGCAATCAAAGGCGGATCGATGGCTTTCTTTGTATCGTTCCTAATCATCTTTGCTTTAATGCTGGTGTATTACAACACAGCCGGATGGGTTGCTAACATTGCACTTATCCTGAACTTATTGTTCACCATAGGCATTCTTGCAGCACTAGGTGCAACGCTTACCGCTCCTGGTATTGCTGGTTTGGTATTAACCATTGGTTTGGCTGTAGATACCAACGTAATCATCTTCGAAAGAATTAAAGAGGAACTTACGAAAGGTAAAAACTACCAGGCAGCAGTAAACGACGGTTACAGGCGGTCACTGGCACCAGTGTTAGATGCGCACGTGACAACTTTATTAACTGCAATCATATTGTTTTACTTCGGTCTTGGACCGGTATTGGGTTTTGCTACTACACAGATTATTGGTATCCTTTTATCCTTGTTCTGCGGTATCCTGGTATCTCGTTTAATCAGCGATTGGTACACTAATAAAAACCGCCACTTCGAATACTTTACCAGCATCAGCCGCAAAGTATTCAAGCATACCAGTTACAAGTTTGTTGAGTATCGTAAGTACGCCTATGTAGTTTCAGTTGTAGTGCTGTTACTTGGTATTGGTTCTTACTTCAATGGTTTCGATGAGGGAGTAGAATTCAGTGGTGGACGTAGCTATACAATCGACTTTAAAAAGCCACAGCAATTGGATGAAGTAAGAGACGCGCTGAAAGCTGAGTTTGGTGAATACCCGATTGTAAAAACCATTGGTAGCAACAAGCAGCTCAATATCACTACTTCTTATATGATTAAGGAGAGTGGCAACAATATAGATCAACAAGTAGAGCAAAAGCTGTTTACCGGACTAGCGAAATTCTTGCCTGCCGGAATTACTTACAATGAATTTGATACGCAGTACAAGCAAAGCTCTCAAACAGTTTTGCCAACGATTTCTGATGACTTAAAGCAGGGATCAATGACGGCAACGATTGTTGCAATACTGGTGATCTGTTTGTACATCTTTATTCGTTTCCGCGATTGGAGATACTCATTGGGAACCATTGTAGCATTGCTGCACGATGTATGCGTTACCCTTGCTGTATTTAGTTTCTTGAGAGGTGTAGTGAATTTCCCGTTGGAGATTGACCAGCACTTTATCGCTGCGATACTAACGGTAATTGGTTTCTCCATGAACGATACAGTAATTGTATTTGATCGTATCAGGGAAGACACCGGTTTGATGAAAGGTTCGGATACGGGTACGGTCATCAACAGGGCCATTAATGAAACCCTGAGCCGGACTATTATGACCTCCATGACTGTGTTCCTGGTAATTCTTTGCTTGTTTATTTTTGGTGGAGAAGTGACCAGGGGATTTGCATTCGCGATGTTGATTGGAGTTTTCACCGGTACCTACTCATCAATCTTTGTTGCGGCTCCTATTTTGATGGATTTTGCGAAAGGCAAACCATTGGGTGGTTCAGCCCCCGTTACGCATAATGCAAGGCCTGCTTCAGCGTCTAGTGCTAAAGCGGTAAAAGTGTAGAAAGCATATTTGAAATAGCATAATGCAAAAAGCCTGTAATGATCGTTACAGGCTTTTTGCATTTTAGATTACTTCGTCTATTTGTAACGGTAGGCTTTCGCGCAAGCGCGATAGAAAAATTTAAGGCTGCCAACAAGGGGCAGCCTTAAATCTCGAAATTCGACTTACTTGAAAAAGATGTGTTTTCTCCAATAAACTACACGGCAAAACTGGTTCCGCAACCGCACGTTTTACTGGCATTCGGATTGGTAAAAGTGAAGCCTCTACTATTCAAACCACCCTGGAAGTCAACTTCCATTCCCATTAGGTAAATAGCATGCGATTTATTCATGATACACTGCACTCCTTCTATTTCAAACTGCTCATCTCCTTCTTCTACTTTATCAAATCCCAGTACGTAAGTCATACCGCTGCAGCCGCCACCTTTTACCCCAACGCGTAAATATTGTGAGGCATCAAAATCCGGCTCAGTCATCAATCTCTTTATTTCGGCTATTGCTCCAACAGTTAATGTCACCGGGATATTCATTACCTCTACCATACCTGTAAAAATTTATGCAGCAAAAATACAGCATAGTTTTTTTCGGCGATGATCATAGCTTTCGAATGAAGGAAAACGTTCACACTTTCAGCCTCTGTTAACGAATGCTATTCCTGTACTTTTGCCAAAATATTTTTTGATGGACAATACCACCCTCCTGCTCAGTAGCGCTATAGCACTTATTTTAGCTGGCTTTCTTGGCTACCTTTTTTATCAACAACGAAAGAACGCAAAGGAAGAAGATAACAGCAACTCATTAAATGACTCGAGTAGAGGTTTACGTTTACAAGCCTATGAAAGATTGACTTTGTTAGTGGACAGAATAGCCTTGCCTAATTTAATTCCACGCGTAAATCAACAAGGCGTTACTGCCCGTGAAATGCAGATGCTGCTAACGCACCAGATTAAAGAAGAATTTGACCACAACATTACACAACAGATTTATATCAGTGCTGACGCGTGGGGCGCAGTTAAAAATTTGAAGGAACAAAATATGCTGGTGGTAAATCAACTGGCCAGTGCGCTTCCACCGCATGCTACCGGGCTTGATCTTAACAAGCTGTTACTTGAATATTTAATGAAAGACAAGAAAGGACAGCTGCATGAAATAGTGAGCGAAGTATTGAGTTACGAGGCAAAGAAGATAATGTAGACCGCGATTGAAAAGATGGATTGGATTTGTGGGAGTGAGAACATGGATTTGAAGTTTTAATCACAAAGCATATTTAAATGGACAATAAAGAAAGTATTCTACCTAAAAAATTTACAGACAGTGGCATAGAAATAAATTCTTTATACACGGCTACTCCAAATCCTATCCATCCAGAAAATCCTGGTTCCTTCCCTTTTACTCGTGGTGTACAACCCGATATGTATCGAGGCCGCTTATGGACCATGCGCCAGTATGCCGGCTTTTCTACGGCGGAAGAGAGCAACAAGCGTTATCACTACCTATTATCGCAAGGGGTTAGCGGACTAAGTGTAGCATTTGATCTCCCAACACAAATCGGCTACGATAGTGACCATGCATTGAGCGAAGGTGAGGTGGGTAAAGTAGGCGTTGCCATTGATAGCATAAAGGATATGGAAACACTCTTTAGCGGCATAAAGCTGCAGGATGTAAGCACTTCGATGACGATTAACGCTACCGGTTTTATCCTCCTTAGTTTTTATGTAGCACTAGCGAAACAACAAGGAGCCGATCTTTCAAAAATTACCGGTACTATTCAAAACGACATACTGAAGGAATATGCAGCAAGGGGTACCTACATCTATCCGCCTAAACCCAGCATGCGCATCATCACCGATATTTTTGAATGGTGTAGTAAAGAACTGCCAAAGTGGAACACGATTTCAATCTCAGGTTACCACATCCGCGAAGCGGGAAGTACGGCCGTTCAGGAAATAGCATTTACGCTAAGCAATGGTAAAGCGTATGTACAAGCTGCTTTAGCAAAGGGGTTAGACATTAATGTCTTTGGTAAGCGGCTCTCCTTCTTCTTCAATGCGCACAATAATTTGTTTGAGGAAGTTGCAAAGTTTAGGGCTGCGCGGCGTATGTGGGCAAAGATGATGAAGGACCTTGGCGCCACCGACCCAAAAGCAATGATGCTTCGGTTTCATACGCAAACAGGTGGTAGTACATTGACGGCTCAGCAACCGATGAATAACATTAGCCGTGTGACCATTCAAACACTGGCAGCGGTATTGGGCGGCACGCAGAGTTTACATACCAACGGCTACGATGAAGCACTGAGTTTACCGACAGAGGAGGCAGCCCGTATTGCTTTACGCACCCAACAAATAGTTGGCTTTGAAAGTGGTGTGGTTGATACTGCCGATCCATTAGCGGGTAGCTATTTCGTAGAGTCCCTTACAGATGAAGTGGAAGCAAAAGCATGGGAATTGATAACCACCATTGATGCAATGGGTGGTAGTGTGAATGCGATTGAAGAAGGTTTTATTCAAGATGAAATAGCGCGGAGCGCCTATAAGTACCAGCGTGATATAGAAACAAGCGAAAAGATAATAGTTGGTGTAAACAAGTTTCAATCCGCAGAAGCAAATAAGGTTGCAGGTTTTAAAATTGATGACAGTATAAGGCAGGTGCAAACGGAAAAGTTACAGGCATTACGTGCTGCGCGAAATGCGGATAAAGCAGCCAACTGTTTGCAACAAATAAAAAGCGCAGCATCTGATGGAAGCAACCTGATGCCTTTAGTGATTTACGCTGTTGAAACACATTGTACGCTTGGCGAAATATCTGATGCGCTACGTGATATTTTTGGTGAGTATAAATAGATGTGATGCCTGCTGAAGGACACAGAGATTATGCTTTTTGAAAAGATCATTTTCGTAAAGCGTGCCTCGGGAACACCACAGGAACTGGTTCAAATTCTAACAGAAATGCCTTGACTTGCGAGCTGCTGTTTCAATGCCAATATTTCAATTTCTTTGAAATGAAAGATACTTGCTGCTAATGCGGCGTCGGCGCAACCGGCTGTAAATACCTCTAAAAAATGTTCAATTGAACCGCCGCCACCTGATGCAATTACCGGCACCGGTAGATTAGCAGATAGCTGACGGGTAATATCGATAGCAAATCCTTTTTTTGTACCATCATTATTCATGGAAGTGAGAAGGATTTCACCTGCACCACGATCTATTGCTTCCTTGGCCCAATCAAAGCATTTGGTTTCGGTCCGGGTTCTGCCACCATTCAGGTAAACATACCATTCTCCATCTTCTTCCTGCTTGGTGTCTATGGCTATCACGATGCATTGCGAACCAAAATTTTTAGATAGCTCATTTAGGAGCTGCGGATTTTTATAAGCCGAAGTATTGACAGAAATTTTATCTGCACCATTTGCCAGTAAAATATTTACATCCTCTATGCTGCTGATTCCGCCACCTACGGTAAACGGAATATTGATTCTGTGCGCAACCTTGTTCACCAACTCGCTTAATGTTTTGCGCTTTTCAACTGTGGCAGTGATGTCTAGAAAGACCAATTCATCTGCTCCCTGCTGAGCATACAAGGCGGCAAGTTCAACAGGGTCACCCGCATCGCGGATGTTCTCGAAGTTTACGCCTTTGACGGTGCGGCTATCTTTTATGTCAAGACAAGGAATGATGCGTTTGCAAAGACCGTGCTCACGCCCCCCCGCCCCTGAAGGGGAGCTTGGAAACAGGTTGACTGTTTGCAAAGAATTTTCACTTTTATCTACCATAGTAATGTGCTTGTTCTGTTTTCAAAAAAGTAATCTCTATGAGATTAAAGTTTTTCTCTCTTCTCCCTTTAGGGCCGGGGCTTTCTCTCTCCTCCCTTTAGGGTCGGGGCATCTACACAAACTGTTTTAGATCTTCTATCGAGATGCGGTTTTCATAAATAGCTTTCCCTACGATAGCGCTGGTACAGCCGATTTCCTGTAGTTTGAATAGGTCATCTAATGTGGTTACACCGCCGCTGGCAATAAGGTTAATGCCAGGGATTTCTGTAATGATGTTTCTATACAACTCCAGTGATGGTCCTTCCAGTTTCCCATCTTTACTTACATCGGTGCAAAATATTTGCTGCACTCCTTTTTCCAAATAATTGCGCATGAAATCATACACCCAAGTATCGGTGGTTTCCAGCCATCCACCAATGGTTATCTTCTCTCCTTTTACATCTGCCCCTAGCAGGAATTTCTCTGCACCAAATTGCTGTAACCACGATATAAAAGTAGCCTCATCTTTTACAGCAATACTGCCAACGGTAGCCAACGCTGCGCCGGATTCAAAAACAATGTTTACATCATTGTCTGTTTTTATGCCTCCGCCAAAGTCAATAGTTAACCTGGTTTTGGAAGCAATCGTTTCCAGCACTTTCCAATTCTTAACGGCGCCTGCTTTGGCACCATCAAGATCTACCAAATGCAAACGCTTAATGCCGGCATCCTCAAACTTAAGCGCCACCTCAAGTGGGTGATCGTAGTAAACGCTTTTACGGGTATAATCTCCTTCGGTAAGGCGGACGCATTTACCGTCAATGATGTCAATCGCGGGAATGATAAAGCCAAGCCCCCCCGCCTCTAAAGGGGTGCTAGTATGCTCACTAAGTGTTTGCAGCTGCTTTATTTTAGAATGTATTTGTTGGATAACCTGCGCAGTGTTTTGAAAAACTTCATCGTTGGTAAAACGAAGGATGCTGATACCTAATTCAGCAATCAATTGCTCTCTGCGCTGATCGTTTTGTTTTACTTCTTCCTGCTGATGAATACTTCCGTCAATTTCAATGCACAGCTTTAATTCATGGCAATAGAAATCTAAAACATATAACGCACAAGGATGCTGCCTTCTAAATTTGATTCCTTCACTGCTATTGTTCAAATGATTCCAGAGCAATTCTTCAGCTGGTGTACTCTTATTTCTCAACTCCTCAGCCTTCTGAAAAATCAAATGTGAAGCACCATAAAACATTTCTTTTTTCATAAATCAAATCTTCAAATTTCAACGTCCTCTCTATTTCCTCCTTTTCAGGGTCAGCGCTTCTCTCTCTACTCCCTTTAGGGTCGGGGTTCCTCCCTTTAGGGCCGGGGCTTTAATTCTAAAAATTTTTTTAAGATGATCTCTCCAGTCTCTGCGCTTTTCTCAGGATGAAACTGTACGCCATAGAAATTTAGTTTGTGTAAAGCCGCACTATACGGCTGGATATAATCAGTGGTAGCGATAGTGTCTTTGCCAAATGCCGCATAATAGCTATGCACAAAATAACAGTAGCTATTTTCTACACCCTCCATCAATTCACTTTTTACATCATAGATCTTGTTCCATCCAACTTGCGGAACTTTAAGTCTTGTAGCCGAATTTTCTATTAATGATGGATCGAATCGTTTTACCTGCTCATCAAATATTCCCATGCAGATGGTATCATTTTCCTCACTATGTGTACACATCAATTGCATGCCCAGGCAAACGCCGAGTACCGGTTGTTGTAGCTCTCTAATCATTTGATCAAGCTTTCTTTCGCGCAGGTAATTCATAGCCGTGCTAGCTTCACCAACGCCGGGAAAAATAACCTTGTCTGAAGCTTTGATCTTATCTGCATCATCCGTTACAACGGCATTGACTCCCAGTCTTTCCAATGCAAAAAGCACAGACTGAATATTACCAGCATTGTATTTTACAATTACAATATTCATTGAAGTATACCCTCCAAAAAATGTTTGGTAATAAAATTTACGTCCGCTGCCTGCACAACACTCTCTCCTCCATTTAGGGCCGGGGCTTCCGGGTTTAATGCCTTTATATACGCGCTACCTATAATCGCTCCGTTCGTGTATTCGCAAGCAGCATCGAACGTGTTTTTGTCTTTTATGCCAAAGCCCACAAGCACAGGATTCTTTAGCTGCATGTTTTGTAAACGTTTAAAATACTGCTGCTGATCGTTGATGTCTTTGGTGTGGCCGGTAGTAGCAGAAGATGAAACAGCATAGATAAAACCGGTTGTCAGTTCATCAATCTTTCTAATGCGTTCCACACCTGTTTCAGGTGTAACTAAGAAAATGAAATCCAACCCAAACCCACGAATAATTTTTGCGTATTCTGTTTCATATTCATAAATGGGAAGGTCGGGCAGAATCAATCCATCCACACCAACTTCCGCAGCAGTTGCACAAAACTTTTGAAAGCCGAACTGCAAAATTGGATTCATATAACCCATCAAAATAATGGGTGCCGAGCTGCCCGAAGAACGAGCAGGCTTTCCTGCTAATTGTTCAAAAAGCAATTGTATCGTCATCCCATTCTTAAGTGCCATTGCGCTGCTTTGCTGTATTACTTCACCATCGGCCAAAGGATCACTATAAGGCATTCCTATCTCAATCAAATCTGCTCCATTGTTTTGCAATGCATCAATTACTTCCGTTGTGCTTTCGAGTGTAGGATACCCTGCAGTGCAGTATACATTCAGTACCCGTTTATTCTTGCGTTGAAACAATTCCTGTATTCTGCTCATACTAAATCTAATTCTTTGATATAAGTGGCTAAATCTTTATCGCCTCTTCCACTCAGGCAAACTATTACCGTATCTGTTGGTGAAAATGATAGTTGCTTTAATGCGCTAAATGCATGTGCGGTTTCAAGCGCAGGGATTATACCCTCCAATTTCGACAGTTCAAATGCTGCCTGCAATGCATCATCGTCCGTAACACTTAAAAAAGTTCCCCGGCCACTTTCATACAACTGTGAATGCATCGGCCCTATGCCGGGATAATCTAACCCAGCGGAAATGCTATGCGGTTCCACTACTTGCCCGTCATCTGTTTGCATCAACAGGCTTTTGCTACCATGCAAAATACCGGTTCGTCCAAGCTGCGTGGTAGCTGCACTATAACCAGAGTTAACACCATGACCCGCCGCTTCCACCGCTACTAATTGAACCGATGGTTCATCTATGAAGTGATAGAAAGCACCGGCCGCATTGCTACCACCGCCTACACAAGCCACCACATGGGTAGGCAATTCAGTGCCTGTTTTTTCTTTCAGCTGCCACCGCATCTCCTCACTAATTACACTTTGAAAACGTGCCACCATATCAGGGTAAGGATGCGGACCAACCACACTTCCTATGATATAGTGTGTGTCCTGTGCGCTGTTAATCCATCCACGGATCGCTTCGTTGGTGGCATCTTTCAGTGTCTTACTTCCGCTCATAGCGGGGATAACCGTTGCGCCCAACATACGCATACGCGCCACATTGGGTGCTTGTCTTTCCATATCCTTTTCACCCATGTACACCACGCACTCAATGCCTTTTAAAGCACAAACTGTAGCCGTAGCAACACCGTGTTGGCCAGCGCCCGTTTCGGCAATAATTCTTTTTTTGCCAAGGCGAATGGCTAGTAATATTTGCCCAATGGTATTGTTGATTTTATGTGCACCTGTGTGGCAAAGGTCTTCCCGCTTTAAGTACACCTGGGTGTTCAATTGCTTACTCAATCGCTCCGCCAGAAACAATGGAGTGGGCCTGCCGACATAGTCCTTTAGCAGTGACGCAAACTCCTTTTGAAAGCCTGCATCAGCGGTTATTTCCAAATACCTGCTGCGTAACTCTTCTACGTTTGGGTACAACATTTCCGGAATGTAAGCTCCACCAAACTGTCCATAATATCCTTGTTCTGTGGGTTGTTTGTAAGATGTATTTGTCATTTCAATGCTTCCTCTCTATTTTGTTTTCTAACAAGATGCACAACAACCTAAAACCTGTTTAGGTTAAATATCCTCCAGCTTTCTTTTGGTTCGTTCATTCACCACATTCCCTGTGTTTAGAGTAGACTTTGGTTCGAATAACATAATCCAAACCTCATCTAATGCTACCGGTTTGTGTTCTACGCCGCGAGGCACCAGAAGCATTTCATTTTCTTGCAATACTTCTATTCGGTCTCTGAACTCTATTGTTAAAGTCCCCTTCACCACAAAAAACAATTCGTCTTCAGCTTCGTGGTGATGCCACATAAATTCGCCTTTTAGTTTGGCAAGTTTTACGTGCTGACCGTTAAGCTCTGCCACCACCTTAGGACTCCAATACTCGTGTACGAGGTCAAACTTTTGTGATAGGTTTATTTTATCCATCATTCAACTCTTTCATGAACTGCTCAATTGCTTTTATGTCCTTTACACCCGGCGCGATTTCAAAACAACTATTGATGTCAATAGCAAATAGGTCTTTTGCCACAGCATCCTCCTGGAATCGTTTGATCAATGGTGCATCTCCCGGCGCAATGCCGCCGCTTAGTAAAAAAGACTTGCCAATATTTTTTCCGGATAATCTTCTCCAGTTAAATTTCTTGCCAGAGCCACCGTATGCAGCCGTTGCTGTATCAAATAAAAACATATCGCAATCGGCGTAATAATCTTTCAGTATCCAATCAAGATGATCGTTGGCAATCATTCTAAAAGCTTTAATCACCGAAACATACCCAGCCACCCGTTCACAGAAATAAGGCGTTTCATCTCCGTGTAATTGCACCATATCCAGGCCAAAGGCATCTACCTGTTTCATGATTTCTTCGTACGTAGCATTTACGAAAACCCCGATTTTAAAGACTTTAAGTTTTTCTTTCTTTACGTCTTCTCCTTTCAAAAAATTTAAAGCAAAGCGTGGCGAGCCGGGATAAAAAATAAATCCTGCAAACTGAACCTGCAAGTCACCCAATTGATGCAACTGATCTAAATTGGTCATGCCGCAAACTTTTACACGCGGCCCTTTGTACCCAAGTAAGTGGTTGGCTTCGAGATTGTTTGTTGTTTCTGTTTGAACGTCCATTGTCGAATTTTTTCCCTTAAAAATCTCCTTTCAGAGATGTTTGTAGGGTGTGAACAAAATCGGCAAAGGCAATCGCTGGGTCGGGTTGTTTCATAAAGTTTTCTCCAATGAGAAAACCACTGTACCCATGTTGTTTCAAACGGACAATCGTATCAGCATTGGTGATCCCGCTTTCGGAAATCTTTATTTTGCTGTGAGGAATTTTTTCTGACAATTCAATACTACGATTTATATCAACAGTAAAAGTTTTGAGGTCGCGGTTATTTACCCCAACAATGTCAACTTCTTCTGCAATGTGTTCAAGCTCCTCTTCGTTGTGTATTTCCAATAGCACTTCTAAGCCTAAGCGTTTAGCAAACAAGGCAAGTTCCTGTACGCGCTTCGCAGAAAGACAAGCAGCTATGAGCAGAATAACGCTGGCACCAATTGCTTTGGCTTCTACAATCTGGTATTCATCAATCATGAAATCTTTGCGCAGTATGGGTCCGTTCACCACCTCACTTGCATACATCACATCATCGATTGTTCCACCAAAAAAAACTTCATCCGTCAATATGGAAATGCCTGCGGCATATTGATCGTAGGCAATTACAACCGGCCCAATTTGCACACTATCATTTATAACACCTTTTGATGGCGACTTCCGTTTGAACTCTGCAATAATGCCTGTGCTTTCAGGGTCAAGTAATCTTGTAACGAGCGAATTACAATGGCCCTTGTAAAAAGGAAACATCTCTAGTTCGCTGATGGGCAAAAGCTTTTTGCGTTCTTCAACTTCAATTTTCTTTTGTGCGATAATCTTGTCAAGAATATTCATACGAACTATTGAAGGTTTATTAATTTTTGGAGACAGTTGTAAGCACTTCCGTTTTCCAGGCTTTCTATTGCGGCATAGTACGCATCATTGTATGAGGTGTATGCCCCGGCAGTTTGAAGTGCCATTGCTGCATTTGCAAAAACCACGGCGTTTTGCGCCCATGACCCTTCACCTTTCAAAATTTTCACAAATATCTTAGCAGCTTCCTCAATGGTACTGCCTCCATAAATGTCGTGCGGCTGAACCATGCGCTTACCAATTTGCTCTGGGGTCATTATCGTTTCGCCTTGTTTTGTAATCACTTTGGTATCGTCTGTTAAAGATATTTCGTCGTAGCCATCCATACTATGGATGATGGTAAAAGGACGATCGGTTTGTTGCAATAGGTAATTGTAAATACGGGCCATCTCCAGGTTGTAAACGCCCACTAGTTGGTAAGCGGGATTAGCAGGATTGACCAATGGCCCGAGCATATTGAAGAAAGTTCTAACCCCTAAATTTTTTCGGATAGGTCCAACTGTTTTTAAAGCCGGATGGAATAATGGCGCATGTAAAAAGGTGAGGTTCGCTTCTTCTACTTCTTTCTTCAAGCGATCATTGTTGTTCTGAAATTTGTAACCCAGGGCCTCCATTACATTAGACGAACCACTGACGGAAGTGACGCCATAGTTACCGTGCTTCGCTACTTTTTGCCCTGTGCCAGCCACTACAAAACATGCAAGGGTTGATATATTGAAAGTGTTTTTACCGTCTCCGCCAGTGCCAACAATATCCATCACCTGGTAATCAGCGAGGTCTACTTTCACGCACAATTCCAGCAGCGCATCGCGAAAACCTTGAAGTTCTTCTATGGTAATGCTGCGCATGAGGTAAACCGTCATGAATGAGGTTATCTCATGTTCATTGAACTTGCCTTTGGAAACTTCTACCAGCACGTCTTTGGCTTGCTGGCGCGATAGTGATTTATGTTCGAAGAGGTGTTGGAGAATATCCTTTAAGCCCCTAAACCCTAAAGGGGAATTTAAATCCTTACTATTGTTTTTTAGTATTTCCATTGATGTTCTTTAATATTTTAATGGTTCTATTTTAGAGTGGCTCACACTGGTACACCATGCAATTCAAGCACACTGAAAAGCGTGAACCACTCAGCCCTACTCCCTTCTCCATTTAGGGCCGGGGCTTTAACCAATTCCTCATAATCCTCTCACCATCTGGTGTAAGCACACTCTCTGGGTGAAATTGTACACCTTGTACATCCAAAGTCCTATGCTGCAGCGCCATGATTAAATTATTTGAATCACGGGCAGTAACTTCCAAATCATCCGGAAAGTTTTCATCTGCAATTACCCAACTGTGATAGCGACCTACTTCTATATTCGTGGGTAAGCCTTCAAACAAATCGTTCTTATTTTTTGACCTTTGACTTTTGACTTCAATAGGTGTTGCAACGCCATGGTACACCGTGTCAAGATTTGTAAGTGTGCCCCCAAATGCTTCACCAATGGCCTGGTGGCCGAGGCATACGCCTAAGATGGATTTGGTGGAGGCATATTCTTTAATGACATCGAGTAGTAATCCAGCTTCGCTGGGAATGCCGGGGCCGGGCGACAAGATGATCTTGTCGTAGGCTTTTATTTTTTCAAGTGGTATTTGATTGTTGCGAAACACATCTACTTTGATGTGTGTTATTTTCTCCACCAGGTGTACCAGGTTGTAGGTGAAGCTGTCGTAGTTATCGAAGATTAATATTTTCATGCCCCTAACCCCTAAAGGGGAATATTTTTATTGATGATAAATGATATGTTGTACAAGAGTGCGACGCAACGATGTTTAATAAATATTCTAATGTCTGGCCCAAAAACTCCTACTCCAATTTATTTGCTAACTCTAGTGCTTTTTTTAGTGCGTTCAGTTTGTTGTTTACTTCCTGCAATTCACTTTGCGGATCAGACGCGGCAACTATGCCTGCGCCGGCCTGGTAAAACAAAGTGTTTTGCTTGCTTAAAAAAGACCGGATCATGATGGCATGATTGACCTCACCATTAAAACCGATGACGCCTATTGCACCACCATAATAACTACGTGGCGTTGGTTCCAGATCGTGGATGAGCTGCATAGCGCGCACCTTTGGCGCTCCGCTTAATGTACCAGCTGGAAACGTGGAAGCCAACAGTTCAAATGGATTAGTGTCAGGTTTAATGGTTCCTTTTACTTCGCTTACCATGTGAATGACGTGCGAATAAAAATTCACCTTTCTGAAACTGGACACATGAACATTATCCGCATGCCTGCTGAGATCGTTGCGAGCAAGGTCTACCAACATAACATGCTCTGCATTTTCTTTAGGATCATTCAATAACTTTTCTGCAAGCGCCTCATCTTGCTCATCGTTGCCGGTACGCTTAAAGGTGCCTGCTATTGGATGAACAATCGCCGTGTTTTTATGAATGATCACCTGGCTTTCGGGCGATGAACCCATTAAACGGTAATCGTTGTAGTCGAAATAGAACAAGTACGGGCTAGGATTGACACTGCGTAAAGCGCGGTATACATTGAACTCATCGCCAGTGAACGACTGCTGAAAGCGGCGGCTCAAAACAATTTGAAATACATCGCCCCGGTGACAATTTTCTTTTCCTTTTCGCACCATTTCCTGGTAGGATTCATCGGTGGTGTTGCACGTTTCTTCGCCTGTGGTTGCAAAGGGATACACCGGAACATCTTTACTACGAATGAGTGACAGTATCATGTCGAGATCACTTTCCAATCCTTCCACTTTGTTTTCGCATACAAACATTTCATCCTTAAAATGGTTGATGGCAATTACATATTGATACATGCGGTAGCGCATGAGCGGAATCTGCGTTTCACTATTTGCAATATCTTTTGCTTCATCGAAACGCCTGGCGACTCCTTCCTCAAAAAATTGAATAGCATCGTAAGTGGTGTAGCCAAACAAGCCTTGCGCTACGGCGATTTCACATTTGTTGGACGGTTGAAAGCGTTGCAGGAATTGATTGAGTTCGCCCACCACCGCATGCTTGCCGGAAAGCTTTTTGCGGATGACGGGTTCTTTTGGGTACTTAAACTCAAAGGCTTTATTATCAGTAACCTCGATGCCTGCTATGGGCTGAATGCAAATGAATGAAAAGCTGTTTTCACTTGCGTGGAAGTCGGTGCTTTCCAACAAGATGCTTCCGGGAAATCGATCCCTGAGGCGCAGGTAAATACCAACAGGAGTGTAAACATCTGCAAGCATTTTCCGGGTAACTGTTTCAAAAACGATTGGACGCATTGTATAGTTTTTTGTTGGTAGTTGATAGTTGATATTGAAAATAAAAAACCCCGGCATTTTGCCAGGGCTGAATATGTTTATCAAACAAATGAAATAACACAGCTACCCCGGTACGGAGATGCTATGCCACCAATTGTTATTTAAAGTTGTTGTTTTCACAAGTGCAAATATGAAGCAGAAATTAATTCTGATCAAAAAAAATTTAGCGTCTAACAACGGCGGTAAGTTTAAGCCACTGGCTTTGAACAGCTAGGGAGACAAGCAGGCTGACTATGCTACTCTGGTGCCCGAGATTTTTTTACACTTTTTGCCTACGCATGCTTTTATACACTAAGTAGATAAGGTATAATGCAACAATGAATAAGATGAGTTTGCCTTGCCAACCAAAAGATGTAACCTGGTAAGCGGCGTAGGCCTCCAACAGTAATGCAGGCGCTTTGCCGAGTGAACTTGAGACAAAGAACGTAGGCAAAGTAACCCGGCCTATAGCTGCTGTAAACGTAACAATGCCGGAAGGCACAAAGGGTAGTAGCCGAAGAGAGACGATGATATAAGCAGCTTGTAAACCCTGGGCATCCAGGAGTTTTTTTGCAGATGGATATTTCTCCAGGCGCTCGCCAACATTTTTTTTGAACCCAGAACGATACAGCAGAAAAGCAACCAGCGCACCAATTGATTCACCTGCAAACGAAATAAGGGTCCCCGGCCAAAATCCAAAAAACAAAACATTGGCGGCAGTAAGAAATACGCTGGGCACTACGCCTAACAGTGCAATCAATATATTGATGCCAATACTTACAACGATGGCGTATTCAGGATATTGAGAAAATAGTTGTAAAACATCTTGCTTCACAGTAGTACAATTATGTATGCAAACGAAGGTAGTGGGTTGATGATATCGACCATTTTTAACTGAACAAGAAGGCTATATCCTCCTCAGATAAGGCTTTGATGAACCCATCATCTTCTCCTATCAATTCCCCCGCTAGCTTTTTCTTTTTTTGCTGGAGCTGAATGATTTTTTCTTCGATGGTGTCTTTGCAAATTATTTTATACGCAAATACATTTTTGGTTTGCCCGATGCGATGCGTTCGGTCGATTGCCTGTTGCTCTACTGCAGTATTCCACCATGGATCGAAAAGGAACACATAATCTGCAGCGGTTAATGTAAGGCCAGTGTTTCCTGCCTTCAAGCTAATTAGAAATAGATTGGTTGCGTTCCCTTCTTCCTGGAATGCACTGACCATTTCGGCCCGCTTGGCTGGTGGTGTTTGCCCGTCAAAATGATAGTAGTTGATTCCTTCCTTATTGCACTCTTTCGCCAATAAATGAAGCATGGTACTAAACTGAGAGAACACCAGGGCTTTATGTGTACCAATAATATTCTTCAATTCGCGCAGCAGCATTTCTGTCTTTACCGATTCGTTGCATCCTTGTTGTTCATCGGGTGGTAAAAGCAACGGAGAATTACATACTTGCCGTAGCTTCAGCATGCCTTGCAACACCTGAAGCTTACTTTTATTTAAACCTTCACTTTTTATATTCAGAAAAAGATTGCTCTTGATTTGATCTTTTATCTCGTCGTACAACTGTTGCTGGCCTTTGTGCATGTTGCACCACAATATCATTTCTGTTTTTTCGGGTAGATCTTTTGCTACTTGTTCTTTGGTACGCCTGAGTATGAATGGTGCAGTCAATTTTTGCAGTGCCTGTATTTTCTCTTCATCGTGAAAGCGATCAATGGCATCTGCATATTCACGTTTAAAAAACTCCCTGCTGCCAAACATTCCCGGCAAGGAAAAATTGAGCTGGGCGTACAAATCAAAAGTGTTATTTACAACGGGCGTTCCACTTAAAGCAATGCGGGTTTGTGCATCAAGGCTATTGACAACTGAAGTGATTTGAGCGGAGGGATTTTTGATGTTGTGGCTTTCATCAATCACGGCAATACCGTACGATTTACTGGTTAGCTTACCTGCATCTGCACGTAGTGTGCCATAGCTGGTAATGATGACCTGGCTATTTTGCTCCAACACTTCAGCGCCGCGGTTTGCGCCATGATATACCACTGATGTGATGGTCGGTGTAAACTTTTGTAACTCTTGCTGCCAGTTGTAAATCAGTGAAGACGGACAAACAATGATATTAACCGATGCCGGTGCTTGGTGAATGTGATACGCAAGGAAGCAGATGGTTTGTAAGGTTTTACCTAATCCCATATCATCTGCTAAACAGCCTCCGGCGCCTGCTTCTGCCAGGAGTGTAAGCCACTCAAAGCCCTTTTGCTGGTAAGGTCTAAGGGTTGCATTTACGCTAGTTGGCAGTTGGTAAATGTTTGCATCACCGCTGTGCCACTGTTGCCATTTGGTCCACCACTGCTGTTTTATAAGGGGTTGGAGCATTGGCTCCTCTCCTTCTGTTTGCGCGGTGCTTAATGCCATAAACCTGGCAACGTCCACCTCATTTTTGTTCACCTTCCCATGCTTCAAAATGGCTGCATACTGTTGTAACCATTCTTCGCCCAGCAAACCAAGCGTGCCATCTTTTAGCATGATAGATTTCTGTCCGCTGAGCAGCATTTTCTGCAGCACATTCAAAGGGATTTCTTCTTTACCAAAGAGCACATTTACCTGCAGTAGTACACGGTTACCTTCCTGGCTTTTTATGGCCAATTTGGTGGATGGTTTGAAAGCGGAGTAGCGAAAATGATGCAGCAAATCCATTCCAACTAACTCGATATTCAGCTCCAGTAATTTGTGGAAAGTTTTTAGAAACCATTGTTTCTTCTGTGCTTCAGCAAAGGATAAATAATAGTAGCCATTGCGCTGCTTCGCAAAATTTGGATGCATGGACATCAAGAGCCGCTCAAACGATTCCTCTAGTTCTTTGTCTCTCTTAATTACGTACTCCTCACCTTCTACTACAGTTTCATAAGTTTCCTTATAAGGGCCGTCTACTACAAAACCATCGTACAACCATTGTGGCGTAAGCATTAAGAATGAATTGTTCAGTTCACTCAGCAACACACGGTTTAGTGGTGTGGTTTCCAGGGCCTTTTTGGTGAAATGGTTGTTCCTGTTTACTGTGTAATCAAGTTCCAGCCGGGTAAGAATATGTTGAGAGAAAGCCGTAGGATCGTATGCATATATATTCAGGTCAATTGCCTGTAACCACTCGAGTGTTTGATAGTCTTTGTAGCTCAGCAGAAAATATTCGTTGTTACTTTCCAGCAAAAACTGGTATCGTTTGAAATCATTGAGCGGGTAAATGCAACCGTTCAGTTCAAAAGCAGTGTGCAATGTCAGCAAATGATTTTCTTTCAATACCTCAAATCTTAGCTGCGGCTTGTATTTGCTAAACACGCACGGTCCTGTTCTAAATTTCTTCCCGTCTTCAGTGGTGCGGTGATACCATTTGTTTAGTTCAGCATATGGCTTGATTGCCTGGAACAACTGAAATAAGTGGCGTACCATGGCATTGTGAAGAAACTCATCCTTATTTACCCCGGCCCGTTGGCTGTTGACTTTCTGCCGGATGTTTTGCTTTGCTTGCTCTATGTTATTTGGCGAAAACTGAATTAGATTTTGATTGTATTCTTTCCCGAAACCACTGTAGTATTTTCTCAATTCGCCCAGCTCTAATAAGTCCATTGCATATTCAACACCCTTTGAAGACTTACGAATGTGCAGCGAACTTAATGGCAGGTAATCAACTGTGATGTTCTGGGGAGATAATAACAAAGCCACTCTAAATTCAACTTTTTCAGCCGCCATATCCGTTTACTTTTCAAAGGCTGCAAACATAAGTGTTGCCTACATGGTTGCAAGGCAGGCGGCGAAAAAGATATTCACCTTGCGTTTGTTTTTATAATAGGGTCAAGCCTTTTTACTCCCTGCACTGACTTTCAGCAATAGCGCAAGTATTCTGAAGAAAGCATTCTAATGCATTGTACCGGTTCATGTGTGCATCCTCTTATTTCTACCACCCATAGAAAATATATTTTGTCATTACGAACTGTATCGTAAATTGCTTACGAAACAAATCGTATTATGACCAATAAACAATTTAAACCAACCGAAGGAGAGCTCGAGATTCTACAAGTGCTCTGGAGCATGGGGAAAGCAACAGTGAGAGATGTTCATGAAACAATTTTGAAAACCAAGGAAGAAGCGGGGTATACCACTACGTTGAAGTTGATGCAGATAATGTTTGAAAAGGGACTCGTAAAGCGCGATGATTCAGCTAAGACGCATATATACCAGGCAAATGTTAGCAGGGAAAAAACGCAAAATCAGTTCGTAGGCAAAATGATCACTACACTTTTTGGTGGTTCATCTAGTCAGTTAGTTATGCAGGCATTAGGCAATCAAACGCCAAGCAAAGAGGAGCTTGACGAAATACAACACTTACTCGATAATCTGAAAAATCAGTAGTATGCTACAGGTTAGCCAGTCCCCATTTTTGCAGGCTTTAGGGCATGCCATCGTAAATAGCTTGTGGCAGTTTGCCCTGCTTTGGTTAATCTATATTGTCATTACCGGTATTACTCGGACGAATGCAAATAGCCGGTTTTTCAGTGCAGTCGTTTTTCAGTTTACAGGCTTTGTATGGTTTATCGCTACGCTTGTTTACTATTACCAAAAATGTGTCTCACCTGACGCCGGAATGGTGGTATACGGCGAGTCCGTCAGTGAAATATTTGCTGCCCCCGCTTCAGGAAACTTCAGGCAGAGAGTATTTGCTGTACTGGTAAAGGTAGAAATACTGCTACCTTATTTGTCGATAGCTTACCTGGCGCTCCTTTCTTTCCTTTCCATGAAATGGTTGAAAGTTTTTCAAGCCACCAACCGAATCAAGACCATCGGGTTAAGCAAAATAGATGTAGACTGGAGACTATTTGTGCAAAAAGTTGCAGAGCAATTGGGTATCAAGCGGGTAGTGAGAATTTACCTGTCCTCACTGGTTAGATCTCCCCTTACAATAGGCTTTTTTAAACCAATCATCTTAGTGCCACTGGCAAGTATCAACCATTTAAGTTCGCAGCAAATGGAAGCGGTTTTGTTGCACGAGCTAGCGCATATTAAGCGAATGGATTACCTGGTAAATATTCTTCTGTCCATTGTAGAAGCCGTTATGTTTTTTAATCCGTTTATGCAACTGCTCAGCAAGAACGTGAAAAGGGAAAGGGAAAACTGCTGCGATGACTGGGTGCTGCAATACGAATACAATGCTGCCACCTATGCAAAGGCGCTGCTAAAGCTCGCGACCAACCAAACCGCTTCTCCTGCATTTGCAATGCATGCTTTAGACGATAAGCGTGCACTACTCAACCGCGTGAAAAGGATGATTGAGAAGAACGAAAAAACTTTTAATTATCGACACCAGTTGTGGGCATTGTTACTAATAACCGTTATTCTTTGTTCGATCGCTTTCTTCACGACGGATCAACCGGCAAAGCAGGCAACCAACAGGAGAAACACTACGGAATTTGTAAGACCATTTAAAGCAAAGATTACTACTCCTTTTTTCAACCCTACATTTTTTGCAATTAGAAAAGAAGAGCCGGTATCTAAGCCAGTTAATACGGCAGTACCTTCAAATGAGCAATCTGAAATCAATAGGAATATTTCCGCATTTCTTGCTTCGTTGCATGAGCCCCAAACACTGGCACTAATACAACATGTGGAAATTAATCCTGAGTTGAAGGCAAAGAGAATTGTGAACGCCATTGCCTACAGAAATAATTCAGTAGATACAACCTTTAACAGTGAGATGAGGAGGTTTTTAGCTGCAGCATTTTGGAGAGACCTTGAAAGAACCGAAAAAGAAATGAAGCTGGTGCAACTTGAGTTAGCGAGTATTTCAAATCCTGCCCGTGTACAACAATTACAAAACGCAGTACTGAACGAAGTAGAAGCGGAATTAGAGATGGTGAAGAACGCAAAGGAAGAGATAAAACAAAAGGCTGCTAAATTAAAGGCCGGACAGGAACGGGAGGAAATGAAACAACAATTAAGGGCATTTGCACTGCATTCAATTAAAATGAAGAATGTAGCCGATGAGTGGAATAAACAGATTAGAGCTGTAAATCAGCAATTGGCTAAATCGGTAAAACTATTTAATGTAAGTGCCGAAGAACCATTTAATGAAATGCAACTGAACATAATGCTTTCTGATGTAGAATTAGAAAACAAGATCAACCAAGAAGGTACGCAAGCAGTAAACAATTCTTTGCTCTCGCAAAAAGAAAGCGAACGTGTTTATAACAGGGCTAAAGAAATAAGTAATTACGATAAAGTTGCTCCACCGAAGCGTGCTGCCGCCCCACCTATAAATACGATTATTATAACTACAAAAGGGAAGGTTTTAAAGGTCACAAATATTTAAGCTGTTTAATGCTTGAGGTTTGAGGATTGCTGTTCCGGAAGGGAATGCAGATCGTCATTATGATTTGATGAACGACGAAGAAAGGTTTAGGAAATCAGGTTGTTTCGTAGCCTGACAAGCAATTAGAGCGTTTAAAGTTCATAAAGAAAGAGACTCCCATTTGGCAGCCTCTTTCTTTATCCTGTTTTGTATACTTCTATTGCTTTACAAAAGGTATCACTTGCCTATTCAATCCATTTATTAATCTTAGCGCGTAATTGCCCGGTGATAAATCATTTAAATTGATAGTCTGCTGTAGCACTGAAACGTTCATCCCTGTTGAAAGTTGACGAACAATACGGCCTGATGCATCCGTTATATCTATAATGGTTTTTGCGGTTTGCATGCCGGCGATGGTTACAGTTATAACATCTCTTACGGGGTTAGGTGCAATAGTAATATTGAAATGATTGACTTTCAAATTGACTTTGATGATCGTACTGTATGTAAACGATCCGTCTTTATCAACCATTTTTAAACGATAATACAACACGGGAGCCTTTAGCGAGATGGCCTCGTTATCTAATAGGGAATATGACTGAACCCCGGTAGTGCCTGCATTTGCATACACCTTTCCTATGTTGGTAAATGTTCTTGCATCCACACTTCTTTCTACCTCAAAATGATTGCTATTTACCTGTGCAGATGTGTTCCATTGCAACTTTATTGCTGTAGTAAGGTTGTTGGCTGTGAACTGTAGTAATGAGACCGGTAGCGGAAACACTGTTCCGTTGGTTCGGTACAGGTCTGTATTAATGGCATTATCACCATTGTTAGCATTAAAATATAAATTGTTGTTGTAGGTAAACATATAGAGTGGATCAGAAGATCCCGCACCAACATTTATATCGGCTACTATATTGGTGCCTGCGCTGGTACCATTTGAAAGCCAAGGTTCATACCCCAAAGCAGTCTTTGCCACAAAGTACAATCCTGCTGTGGAGTAAAAATAGAAGTTGAAATCTTTTAAACTGGAGTCTATTCCAGGAGCAATATCTCTCACCGGGGTAGTACCTGCTGCGGTACCGTCAGTTATCCATAATTCAGTTCCATTGGTGGCATCCGTTGCAGACAGAAATACTTTACCGTTGTAAAGCACATCACTATAACCATTTACAAAATCAAAGGGTTTATAGATAAACGGACTAGATGAATTTGGACCGGGGTATAGGTCTTTCAACAACGTAGTACCTGCTGATGTTCCGTCGCTCACCCATAACTCTGTACCTGTAGTGGCGGTAGTAGCCGAGAAATAAAATTTGTTATTAGCAGTAAATGCTAATACAAGTAATGGAAATGAACCATCTAGTCCCGGATCGATATCCTTTACTAAGTTGGTGCCAGCTATTGTACCATCTGTCACCCATAGTTCTGTTCCGGTAGTAGCGAAATCTGTTCCGGTAAAGTAAAGCTTGCTATTAAACAAGTGAAACATGGGAGGGAAAAAACCCGAGAAGTCTCCAAAATTTTTGATGAGCGTAGTTCCGGCATTGGTGCCATCACTCTTCCACATTTCATATTGCTGCATTAACCCCGTTTCTCTTCCAAATATCAAAGTATTTCCAAGAGCTGTAAATGTTGTAAAATCTGTGCCGGTAGCACCTATGGTTATATCTTTCACCAATACAGTTCCGGCGGTAGTTCCATCAGTTTTCCAAAGCTCGTCGCCATTGGTGCCATTGTTTGCAACAAAGTATACGGTGTTGTTAACGATAGCAAAATAAGGATCGTTCAGCATGCCCGAATTGCTACCGGGGTTTATGTCTTTAACCATTGAAGTACCGACAGAGGTTCCATCAGAAACCCATAACTCATAACCATTGGTGCCATCATTTGCTATAAAATAGACTTTGTTATTAAAAGTGGTGTAGCCCAACGGACCAGAGCCTGAGGCGCCCGGAAAGATATCTTTCACTGGCACCGTTCCTGCTGCGGTCCCGTCCGATTTCCAAAGCTCTGCCCCGGAACCGGAGGTTACACCGGTAAAGTACAATTGATTGTTTAGAACTACCACTCCACTATCCGCTGACTTTACATTTGTCACTAGTCTAAGGGTCCCGGCAGCCGTTCCATCCGTTGTCCAAATACTATCGTTTGCAGCCAGCAATATGGCTTTTCCATTCACAACTATTCCACGGTCAAGGTTTGTGTTGTTGCTTAGAAGCGTTACCTGCGATTGTACAGAAACAAAAAGAAAGAGAGCGGAAATGAGAAGAATAAAGTTTTTCATGATTAGAATTAATTTTGGTTTAACAATAGTGTGAATTTACGACTGCAAAACGGTTTATGCAATGACGAACATCAAGTAATTAGCTGATAGAGGTTGAGGAAAATTACATTGAAAGAATGTTTTTTTAGCACCTAGAGTGCGCACCTTGATAAACCGATTTACCACATTTTCAGTCATCCAACTGCGGTCGGTATGCCACTTAGGTCTGAAATGTAAAGGATAAATGAAAAATTAAAAATGTCAAGATTTAGCCTTCCAATTATTTATGCCCCCCTGGTCAGGTTTGGAAAATATTTATCCTTCCACCAACAAAACATGGCAACTTTTATTAGGGGGCGATGTTATTAGGCTGTCTAATAAATAATACCGTGGTTAAAACTGAAAATTTTATAAAGGTTGAGGTAAGCTCTATTGTAGAATTAAGAAATTGGCTGCATAAAAATCACACAAAAAAAGAAAGCATTTGGCTCGTAACGTATAAAAAGGATGTACCTGCCAAGTACATTTCCATAGCCGAAGTGTTGGACGAATTACTCTGCTTTGGATGGATTGATGGTGTTAGAAGAAAGTTGGATGAGACAAGAACGATGCAACTCATCTCACCAAGAAAAGTACAGCATTGGACAAAAACTTATAAGGACAGGTTTTATAAACTAGAGCGGCAAGGTAGCATGACCGACGCAGGAAGAAATGCAGTTGAACTATCAAAGAAAAATGGGTTGTGGGATTTTATGGATGATGTAGACAAACTTATAAAACCCAAGGACTTTATTGAATACTTAAAAAGCCATCCGCAGGCAATAGAACATTTTGATGGATTTGGAAAAGCAAGCAAGCGCTTTATGTTGCGCTATATTAAAATAGCAAAGACACCCGCAACAAGGGCAAAAAGAATTGCACAAATAACTGCTTTGGCTCAGCAAAATATGAAACTGCCGGGCAGTTAATATTTATCCCAAAAATGTCAGCTTTTAGTACTTGTAGTGTATTTTATCATGCCTTCTATCCTGTAGTTTTTCTTTAGCATGGCAGGTAACGGCCATTGTGAAAAAAGCGAGCAAGGTGGCGCAATGGAGGCAGAGAATTACTATGGTGATATGGTGTCAAGATTTATATTATAATTCCGACACAGTGCAAGGAATAAGCAAGCATAAAAAAACCAGCGCCAAAAAACTTGAATTTTCTGCCGCTGGTTAATCTACTAAATGATAAAAGACAGGTGCGCTTACAACCTTCGTAGTGTACGGGCTGTTCGCATATTCTTACGACAATTCCATAAATCGATCACTCCAAAACCTCTTTGCTTTGTAGCCTTACCGTTTGGCAGGTATTCCATTGCCAAGGTTTCTTTTACTGTTGTCATCAGTTCGTTTAGTTCGTTGGGTTCTATTATTACAATAGAGGGCATAACATTACTCTTCATCTTTTCTTATTAAATATTAATTGCAAGGCAGTGCAAAAAAAACCAATCGTTAGGGGAAACTTTGCAACTATAACAGGCTCACTGCGCCATTTGGAGACTTGTTTCGGCCGGCGAAGGTATGGGCGGTATACTTCCTGACCCAGTTATACGGCAAGTCTTAACATACTGTAAACGCTCTGACATGCTGAGCATGAACAAGGCACGTTTGGGCTTTGAGTTTGATGTTTGAATTCTTTTAAAAGTGATGAGGATATTCCTGAAATTTAGAAAGCCGCCCCATGGTGTATGAGGCGGCTTCGTATTTCTTCATCTTTATATGTTACTTCAGTAGTATCATATTTCCTGTTTGTTTTAAAGTTTTTTCAGCTGATGTCGCTTTTATCCTGTAGTAAAAGTTACCTGAAGCAAATCTAGAACCGTCAAATTCAACCGAGTAAGTTCCTGCTTTCTTTTCACTATTTACCAAGGTTACAACTGCTCTTCCAATCATATCATAAACGGTTAATGACACCTTGCTATCGTACGGAAGACTATACTGTATTTTGGTTGATTGAGTGAAAGGATTAGGATAACATGAAATGTGGAACATGGTTGCTGCCAATACCTGGGCTTCCTCATAATTAGCTGTTGGTGGCGCGACCGCTGGAGGACAAGGGCCTAAAACATATCCATGGTTTAATTGTGCCGGCACAGCATTTTGGGCAACACATATTTCATTACCATTACGACACATTCTAACTTTATCATTTCTATTGCCACAGCTTCTGTCACAAACATCCCCCTGTCCGTCATTATCCTGATCAGCCTGGTTGGCATTTGGAGTGGTCACACAGTTGTCGCATGCATCGCCTACTCCATCTCCATCGTTGTCTAATTGAGTAGGGTTTGAAGTTGTTTTACAATTGTCGCATGCATCGCCTATTCCATCACCATCAGTGTCTAATTGAGTAGGGTTTGAAGTAGTTTTACAATTGTCGCATGCATCGCCTACGCCATCACCATCAGTGTCTAATTGAGTAGGGTTTGAAGTTAGTTTACAATTGTCGCATGCATCGCCTATTCCATCACCATCGTTGTCTAATTGAGTAGGGTTTGAAGTTGTTTTACAATTTTCGCATGCATCGCCTACGCCATCACCATCAGTGTCTAATTGAGTAGGATTTGAAGTTATTTTACAATTGTCGCATGCATCGCCTACTCCATCTCCATCGGTGTCTAATTGGTCAGGGTTAGCCATGTTGATACAATTATCACAAAAATCTCCTACCCCATCGCCATCTGTATCGGTCTGGTTTGGATTGTAAGTTGAAGAACAATTATCACCTACCGGAATCATAATGACTGTCCAACCAGAGCCAGGACTGGTGCAGAATTGCCCTCTTTCTGTAGCATACCCATCTCCATCCTCATCATGATACCAGGTTTCTATTTGCTGATTTGGATTGTAATTAGTTGGGCAATTATCACAAACATCTCCTACACCATCGCCATCTGTATCAGTCTGGTTTGGATTGTTAGTAAAAGGACAATTATCACCTACTGGAATCATAATGTTTGTCCAGCCAGAGCCAGGACTGGTGCAGAATTGCCCTCTTTCTGTAGCATACCCATCTCCATCCTCATCATGATACCAGGTTTCTATTTGCTGATTTGGATTGTAATTAGTTGGGCAATTATCACATACATCTCCTACCCCATCTGCATCCGAATCTGTCTGGTCGGGATTATGAGTAAATGGACAATTATCACCTAATGAAATCACGTTTGTTGTCCACCCAACTCCGGGATTGGTGCACGATAGTCTTCTCTCAGTAGCATATCCATCATCATCCATATCTAGATACCATGAGGGAATGACCTGATCAGGGTTTGCTATAGTAGGGCAATTATCGCAATCATCACCTATACCATCATTGTCCATATCAGTTTGCGGGGAATTTGACACGGTAATACAATTGTCGCAAACATCTCCCACACCATCCTGGTCTGCATCGGCTTGATTTGGGTTTGAAATATTAGGACAATTATCACCTAACGGTATTTCGGTTACTGACCAACCTGGGCCGGGGCTTGTGCAGGATTGTCGTCGCTCAGTAGCCCGGCCATCTCCATCGGCATCATAATACCATGTTTGAACTACCTGGTTTGGGTTTGCAGTTGTTGGACAATTATCGCAAACATCACCCACCCCATCCTGGTCTGCATCGGCTTGATCTGGGTTTGAAGTATTAGGGCAATTATCGCCTTCCGGTAATTGTGTATTTGTCCAACCAGTCCCCGGCATTGTACATATTTGTCTTCTTTCAGTAGCCCGACCGTCTCCATCCTGATCATTGTACCATGTGGGAACTACCTGGGTAGGATTGGCTGTATTGGGGCAATCATCGCATACGTCACCAATTCTGTCGTTATCGGCATCGGCTTGATCGGGATTAGACTTCAAAGGACAGTTATCGCTTGCATCTGTTATACCATCACCATCATCATCGGTGTCACAAGCATCTCCTTGTCCATCTCTGTCTGCATCGAGTTGATTGGGATTGGCAATTCCCGGACAGTTATCCTGTGCATCTGGCACCCCATCGCCATCTGTATCAGTGTTTACGCAAGTATTTAGAAATACAGATACCAGACTGTTGGAAGTATATTTACCTACAACCAAATCAAGTGAACCGTTCCCGTTGAAATCACCGGCTATAATAGACTTTGGAAGCCAATTGGGATTTGGATCAGCAGGAAAGTTGGTGGCCTGGCTAAAAGTAGCATCACCATTCCCCCTAAATATGATAATTTTCGAGAGATTATTTACCCCAACAGCTAAGTCGGTAATTCCATCCCCGGTAAAATCTCCTTTTTCTATTGAATAGGGATTCCCAACCGTAACATAGGATGGTATCGTTGAATTACTAAAAGTTCCATTTCCGGTTCCGGTGAAGATGGAAATGTTACTGGTACTTGTATTTGTAACTGCCAAATCAAGCGTTCCGTTTCCGTCATAATCACTTATAGCACCAAAATAAGGACTGCTACTGCTACTTTGCGGATCGCTTGCAAAATTGGCTATCTGGGCAAATGTACCAAGTCCGTTACCTTTAAAAACTACTACGTTGGAGGAACCATTATTCACAACAACTAGGTCTGGCTTAGCATCACCAGTAAAATCGCCAACTCCAACATATGATGGTCTTAAGCCGCCACTTGAAAATGCAGGTATTGGTGCTTGTGCGAAAGTGCCATTCCCATTACCAAGAAATACGGCTACATTACTGGAAGTTTGGTTTACTACTGCTAAGTCAAGTAGACCATTTCCATTAAAGTCGCCAGTTGTAATAAAAACAGTTTGAGTGCCTCCTGCAGGAAAAAAAGGTGTAATTGCAGGAGTGAAATTGCCATTTCCGGTACCTAACATTATTGAGATGCTACTTGAAGTAGCATTTGCCACAGCGAGGTCAAGCTTGCCATCACCATTAAAGTCACCTGCTGCCACAGAACTGGGACTCATAGCTCCGCTTGAAAGAAAGGGCTGCTGTACAAATGTGCCGTTTCCGTTGCCGAGGAAAACTGTAAGGTTATTAGTAGTGACATTTGGTGTATGCGGTACAACAAAGTCCATTTTACCATCGCTATTAAAATCGCCTTTGGCCATGTGGGATGCGAAATTTATACCTATAGAGTTGGTAGGCATAGCAACAAAAGTTGGTACAGGACACCCACCACTCTGTCCCAGCACCTGCGAAACATTTCCACCTAATAAAATGCTCCATAATAAAATCCATGTAAGTCTCCCCTGGGCAATTCTTATTTGTATTCTCGCACGTCGTGTCTTGCTTGAATAGGTATTGTCTTCTGTTAATTGGGTAGTGGAAAAAGTCGTTTTTGGTTCCATAAAGCATATTTTAACGAGATAAAATATTATGAAAAAAAATAGCCATATTGAGCAAAAATGAAAGCGTGGTGATTCTATTGCCTGGTGTATAACAGCTTGAGATACAAAAAATATAGAAGCATTATTTAACGGTGAGGCACTGTCTTCGTCAAATCAATTTGGGCTTGTAGACTTTTATACGCGGCTGACGGGGAACAATCTTACAGTTGGAGGAATTCCATTTATTTTGTTGCCATTTAGATTACAATATCTTACAACCAGGCTTGAATAATTGACATCGAAAATACATTATATGCCAAGCATTCGCAATAGCAAGCGGAAAATTTGTTTAATCAGTTTATAAACAATGTCAACTTATTTAAACAGGAAAAGCTGTTTGCGTGCATTAAAACCGGTCAGACTGAAGGTGCTATAAAAGTAAATATCACAGGTCAATATCCCGTATCGGAATAGTTGTAGAAACTAGATGAATGTAATTCGTATTCATAATATTAACTGAATAGATGGATGGTCGGTTCGAATAACCTATTATCTTAAATAAACTGGTGAATGTGGTGTTTCATTCATTTCCTACCATAACAGTCTTTCTAAGAAAGAGAGTGTAATCATTTAAAAGGTTCAACTATCAAGTCAAAAGCGCCCTTCGTTAAGTGGCACTATCAAACGTTTCTTATCTCCTATACTTTAGCATTATACATTAAAACAGCAGCTACGAAAGCCCCTCCAGTAAAGCTTGAAATAAAGGGAATCTTCTAGCGTATAACCATTCAGCAACTTCTAAAAAATACATTTATGCCAAACGCGATTATTGTTGGGTGTGCCACCGGCATGGGTAAAGCATCAGCAAAGCAGCTTGCAGAAAAAGGATACCGGCTTGGGCTTGCCGATTACCAGGTTGATTTATTAGATGCATTTTCAAAAGAGCTACCCGGAGAAGTATTGACCTGTAAAATAAATGTAGCCCATCACAAAGAAGCCAGGGAACAACTGGGCTTTCTTATAGAACGCCTTGGCGGAGTCGACCTATTTATTTTTTGTGCGGGCATAAGGGATGACAAAACGCAAAGATGGGAAAGCGAAAACCAGGTTTATCAAATCAATGCCATCGGCTTTGCCGCACTAACCCACTTTGTATTTAACTATTTTAGGAACAATGGCAAGAAGGGACAGATTGTTGCCCTTTCATCAATATTGGCAATGCGGGGCTTTGGTTTTGCTACACCCTATTGTGCCAGTAAATTTTTTATAAGAGGATATCTACAAGGGCTACGGCACCAGTCAGCAGTACAAAAACTAGGCATTTCTATCACTGAGATCAGGCCGGGATTTGTCAAAACTCCGATGACTGAAAATCAAAAAAATCTCTTTTGGGTAAGTTCCGTAGAAAAGGCAGCAAAACAAATTGTGACTGCAATTGATCAAAAAAAGAAGTGGGCTTATGTTACCAAAAGATGGGAACTCGTAGGACTGCTCTGCAAATTTATTCCCACTGCACTGTTGAACAATATAAAAACTCAGAGTCACCCTTTACCACAAAGTGGTCTGTAGAATCGTATAAAATTCACCATCAAAATTCACGGTTATGTTAGTTGCCCTACTTATTTACCTATTGAAAAAACGATTTTCTCGTCGGCGGTTTTCGGTAAGGCTATTGTGCAACATTTGCTGCGTTGCCACAGCACCATTTTTGAGTATTGCAGCCAATAGCCAGGAAACAAAATTGAGCTACAACATAATAAAAAGCGGCAAAGTGATTGGAAGGGCTGTAGCCATAAAAACTGTACAAGGCACTACTACAAAGTATCATTTAAGCACAGATACAAAAGCACGTTATATAGTGTCTATTGAAATAAGCACCCGTGAAGAAAGTGTGTTTGACAACGGCATGTTGATCCGCTCTGCATTCTCACAAAAAAACAATGGCAATGTAAAAGTAAATACACAGGTAAGGTGGGATGGCTCGGCTTACCAATTTATAAACAATGGAGAGACAGCAACATCCAAAGACAAATACATTATGGCCAACATGATGATGCTTTTCTTTTCTATACCGGGTCCTTCTTTGAGCGTTTTTACCGATCACTTTCAAACCTTTATACCGATGGAAAAAATAAACGCCGAGGAATATAAGACCACCTTGCCGAATGGTACAGAGAAGCACTTCATTTACAAAAATGGTATTTGCCGCAGACTACAGATTAAGTCAACTTTTTATGATATAGCGATGGAGCTGGTTTTATAAAATTTTGACGACTTAGGTAATTCCTTCATTGAACCCGCTGTGCTTTTGCACCCATCTTATTTTCACCTGCCTTGCTACGGCTAGCCCCAGTGACAAACCCTACATTTACCCAAGCGTTCTCTTCCTGCTGAAGGCTACTATAATTATAACCACTTAGCTACAATACGTGCAGGCTGCCAGCTTAAAATCTTCCAATGAAAACACGTAAAAAATAACTACTATAGCTATTCAATTGATCAAAACACTGCCCATATGAATAGAAAAGAGTTCGTAAAGAATGCCGGGCTTGCTGCGGCTTCTTTAGCCATTTTACCCGGTATGAGCTTGTTTGCAATGCCTGCAGAAAACAAGGTACGAATCGGGATTATAGGTACAGGCCTGCGTGGCCAAAATCATCTCGACCTGCTTTTGCGTAGAAACGATGTAGAGGTAGTTGCCATGTGTGATGTAGACGACCGCATGCTTGCATCTGCTAAAAGCATCATTAGTAAGGCTGGTAAAAAGATGCCTGAAATTTATACCGGTGATGACCACGCCTGGAAGAAAATGCTGGAGATAAAAGGAGGACTTGACGGAGTGATCATTGCAACACCTTGGGAATGGCATCGGCCCATGATTGTTGGGTCGATTGAGGCAGGTGTAAAATACGTAGGTTCAGAAGTAATGCTCGGCATCACCTTACAGGATCATTGGGATGTGGTAAAGGCAGCAGAGAAATACAATGCCCATGTAATGATGCTTGAAAATGTTTGTTACCGGCGCGATGTAATGGCCGTACTCAACATGGTTCGACAAGGAATAATGGGTGAGCTCATTCACCTGCAGGGCGGCTATCAACATGATCTTCGTGAGGTGAAGTTTAATGATGGTGTTCAGCCTTATGGCAATGGTGTTGAGTTTGGTAAAAAAGGTTTTTCTGAAGCCCGGTGGAGAACAAACCATTCTGTTTATCGCAATGGTGATCTATATCCTACCCATGGTATTGGCCCGGTGGCACAGTACATCAACATCAACCGTGGCAATCGCTTTACCAACCTTTGTTCCTTCTCCAGTAAAGCACGGGGACTGCACGAGCATGTTGTAAAAAAGGGTGGAGAAAATCACCCCAACGCAAAAGTGAAATTCAAGTTAGGTGATGTAGTGACCACGTCTATTAATTGCTCCAATGGCGAAACCATTCTGTTGCAGCACGATACCAACTTACCCCGCCCCTACTCATTGGGCTTTCGCGTACAAGGCACCAATGGAATTTGGATGGATGTAAACAAGAGCATGTACATCGAAGGCAAATCAGCTAAAGCACACCAATGGGATGAAGCCAAAGCATGGCTGGATAAATATGATCACCCACTGTGGGCCCGATGGAGCAAAGAAACACAAGGAGCAGGCCATGGCGGCATGGACTTCTTCGTGATCCATGCTTTCATAGAATCGATAAAACGTAAAACAGCGACGCCTATGGATGTGTATGACGGAGCCGCATGGAGCGCTATCACGCCATTAACCGAACAATCCATCGAACTGGGTAATGAGACGGTAGAATTTCCAGACTTTACTGCCGGGCAATGGATGTACCGGAAACCTGTTTTTGCCTTGAACGATGAATACTAAAATGCAATCTTTATCCACCTCAATGAACTTGTAGCGTTGTATGTTGCCAGCAGTATTAAATGCTTACGGTTTTAAAGAAGAGTCTACGAAACTTGAACGTATTCATGCCGGTCTTATCAACCACACATGGAAGGTTACAACGAAGGGCGAAACCTATATTCTTCAAAAGGTAAATGATGTTGTATTCAAACATCCTGAACATATTGCCCATAATATAAAGTTGCTGGCAAACTACCTTCAACAGCATCATCCAGGTTATCTTTTTATTGCGCCGTTAGCAACCAATGAAGGCAACGAAATGTTCTATTTAATAGACGAAGGTCACTTCAGGCTATTTCCTTTTGTACCTTATTCGCATACCATCAATGTGGTGGAAACGCCAGAACAGGCCTTTGAAGCATCAGTGCAGTTTGGAAGATTTACCAGGCAACTTAACGGAATAGCAACCAGTGATCTTAAGGTAACGATCCCCTTTTTTCATGATCTTTCATTGCGCTACGCACAATTTCAAACAGCACTCAGCAACGGAAACCCGCATCGCATAAAACAAAGCCATGCACTGATAAAGGCAATACTTGAAAACGATGAAATAGTTTCAGCATACAACCGCATAAAAAGTAATCCGCAGTTTAAACTTAGGGTGACGCATCACGATACCAAGATCAGCAATGTGTTGTTTGATGATGCTGATAAAGGTTTGTGTGTGATAGACCTGGACACTGTTATGCCCGGCTATTTCATCAGCGATGTGGGCGACATGATGCGCACCTACCTTTCTCCTGTAAGCGAGGAAGAAAAGGACTTTGATGAGATAGTAATACGAGATGACTTTTACCAGGCCATTGTAAGCGGCTACCTAAAAGAAATGAAAGACGAACTATCTAATACTGAAAAGAAATACTTTTTCTATGCCGGTAAGTTTATGATCTATATGCAAGCCCTCCGCTTCCTCTCCGATCATTTGAACGATGATGTTTATTATGGCGCTGCCTACGAAGGCCAAAACGCTGTAAGAGCAAACAACCAATTGATATTGCTGCAAAGGCTAATAGAAAAGGAAAATGTTTTTGCGAATGTTGTAGCCGATTGACTTAATGTCGGACAACATTGCGAAGTATTAAGCTAATTATTGATGGTAAAATCACCAGTTACAAAAGATAGAAAATGGACTTGTATGCACATCTACTTTAATTCAACAATCAATTCAATCTCCACAGCCATGTTGTTTGGTAACGAACACATACCCACAGCCGATCTTGCATGCTTTCCCCTTTCCCCAAAAATTTCCACCATCAAATCTGAGAAACCATTAATCACTTTCGGATGATCTTTAAAATCAGCTTCGCAATTAACCATGCCCAACACTTTTACAATGCGCTTTACTTTGTTCAAATCACCAAGCTCTGCTTTTAATACAGCTAACTGATTAAGACCGGTAAGTCGTGCCGCTGCCCTACCCTCTTCAATGGTCAAATCTTTACCAACCTTGCCTGTTACATAACTGCCATCTGGCTTAGCCGGTCCTTTCCCCGAAAGAAATAACAGCTTGCCGGTACGCACCACGTGTACATAATTCGCCAAGGGCTTACCAATAGCAGGCAGTTCAATATTCAGTTCTTTCAATGTAGACTCAGCATTTTGTGCAGATGATAAAAATGAAGAGGCAATAAAAAATGCTGCGCAGAAAAGTTGCTTCATAACAGTAAATGTAAATCAATCATCTTTTATACTTGAAGTGAAAGGGTGCGTCGCAGTAAGTGTCGTCTCCACAAGTATATGCCATGAGTAATTGACAGGCCGCAAAAACGCCAAAGAGGAAATATGTATATTTATAAATACCATTAAAAAAATGCTGTATGAAAAAAATTTATACCCTGCTGTTTATTACAGGCACGCTATTTTTTTTGAATAGCTGCGCATATGAGTGTTCGTTCGATCTCCTGGGTACCTCGGTAAAATATAACAAGTTGCTGTTAGGTAGCTTCACTTGCGATGGTAGTACACTTACGGTTGACCGAATAGATGATTATAAAGTAAAAGTGAACTACAACAATGAGGAAGAGGATATAGAATTGAAGGACTGCATAGCAAGGTTCACTCGCAATGGCGATAAACTTTATGTTGTATTGAAAAATGAAGACAAATTCATTGTCGGCCGAATAAATGAGATCAATAAAAAAGGTATTTCCGTTAATATGTTGGATGCTGATGAAGATGAAGTAGGCGTGACAAAAACGTTTCCATCAGCCGCAGCGTTTACAAAATTTGTTTATAGCAATCATAGCATCTTTTCTGAAGAATATGATGTAACCTATTTGAGGCAGTGAAACTCCTGTTAGAAATAAAGCCATGGTGTAGTAGGTAAGGTTAAAGTGGTTCAATTCTTAATGGTAACACAGACATGAATGCAAACACTTAAAGCAGTATTTCTTACCGAGATATTTGGTTTGGATCAGTGGATAAAGTCATACAGCAACGCCACTTGCAAAAGCATTACCAAATATTATGATTTGTAGTTAATAATAGATAGTTTAGCCAAGAACCTTTTACTCCAACCAAACTAAATCCCTTGCCATGAGAAATTTCTCTCACATAGCAGTATTGCTACTTACACTCATCACATCAAATTGTTTAGCCGGACCTAACGAAGACTTGTTGGCAGCCTGTAAAAAGGGAAGTCTTGCTGACGCCCAGGCTGCGATCAAAGCAGGGGCCGATGTAAATTTTCTTACTGACGGAAATTCACCACTTTCAGCCGCTGTTTTTTGGCTGGATATTACGAAGCTTTTAATCGAGAAAGGTGCAGATCCAAATCTTGGTGATACCAAGCCGGTATACCTGGCTCCACTGAGTTATTCCACTGAAGTATTAAAAGCTTTATTAGATGCAGGAGCTGACCCCAATAAACCATCCTTGATTAGTGCAACTGCAACCTTTAAAACATTAATTGCAGCTGAAAAGACAAAAGCCGGTGGCGGCAACCAGGATCTTATTAAAGCCTGGACATCGGCAATGGCAGCCGCGAAGCCAACAGAAGCGTATGCGTTGCCAATGGTGGTATATGCTTCCAGTTGTGCGTCATGTGTTGAAATGCTTTTGGCAAAAGGAGCCAGTATGGAAAAAGGAGTAACCGACGGAACTTTATTACACACGTATGGAAGTTCTCTGGGAAAATCGAAAGAAGCATGGAAGCAGGGTTTTTCACAGGGCAAAAGTCTGATTGATGCAATGGGCGTAAACCTTCCTGATTGGTATTCGGCAGATATGCCTGCCAACCGGTTTGGCACTGCAGAAGAAATGTTGAAAATCTTATTAAGCAAAGGATTAAACATTAACCAGAAAAATAAAGGTTTAGACGGCTTGAAACCACGTACGCCACTGGAGCTGGCGTTTAATTCAGGCTACGGCACCAATACTTCCGTGATGCTTGCATTGATCAATAACGGGGCAGATGTAAAAATAGAAAGTGAAGTTTTTGGTCCCATGATATTGCAGGCAGCGCAGTCAGGCTCAGTAGATGTCGTAAAAGCAATGGTTGAAAAAGGCTGTGACATTAATGCTGATGGAAAATTTTTCGCGCAAGCTGATGCGCAACTCAAAGGTTTTACGCCTTTGATAGTTGCCGCTATGAAAAACCATATAGACCTGGCCAAATATCTTTTGGGTGCAGGTGCAAACACTGGCAAATCCGTGGAGGGCAAATTCATGAACGATAAAACCAAATGTCTATCCAAAGTGTCTGATAAAACAGCTATTTATTTCGCCATCGAAAATGACAACTTAGATATGGTGAAGGCATTGGTTGAAGGTGGTGGCAATTGGGACAAACGCGTCAAAATTTATGAGCTAAAAAAGAATGAAATGGGAACAGACATTTTTGGTCAAAAAGCGGATGTAATCACCTGTTTTGGAGCAGGCGAATACATTCCATCACGGTATGCTAAAACACTTAAGTTGACACCTATTCAGGAATATTTAAGTTCAAAAGGGCATTAGTCCACCTTTGGCTCTATGTTGGGGGAGCGTGTTTGTGTACCCTTGGGACTATCAAATTTTGGTCGTCTTTATAGGCAGGTGATATCACCTGCCTATAAAGACTAAAATCTAATTCTGTTTGTTCCCTTTTTGTTTTTGGTATTCTTCCATGGCTTTCTTCAAATCTGCTTCCGCTTTTTTCATGGCCTCCATGGCTTTGTTTGATTCTTTCACCTTATTGTTTAAATCGTCAGCATTGGCTTTAAATGCTGCTGCTGCAGAATCGAGTTGTGCCTGCGTCATACCGGGACCTGTTGACTTGGAAATAATCCATGTATTGCCCATTGTTGCTATCCAGATATCTACCCCGTCTTTATACATCGTAACTGAAGCTGGATTTATTTCTTTTGCCACAAAACCTTCCTCCTTCACCTTTTGGATGTACGCTGTCTTCTCGGCACGCTCCTTGAACTTATAGACGACGGTAATTCCTTCTTTAGACACAGTAAAATTTTCTACCCCATTTACAAAAATGCCGTCAATCTTATAATCTGTATTCCCGTTATTAATTGTTTTTGTGTATTTGCTGCCAAGGATTTGGCAATAGGTAATCAAATCTTTCACTGCGCCGCTTCTCACATATTTGGCTACGTCAAATGGAGAAAAGTAAGTAGGTGCTGGTGTGGGGGCTGAAGTCGCTTTTGGTGAAGGCTCCTTGGCAGCCGATGCAGGTAGTCCCTTTTTATCACTTGCTTTCGTGGGCGTTGTTTTGCCTTTGCCTGGCGTATTCTTCGCCGTAGCTTTTACCGGTATTATTCTTACAGGGGCTTCAAAAAAGCTGATGGTTTTACCCCCTGAACTAGAGCCAGCAATCCATTTTGAGTCATAACTCATACGCAACGAGGTGAAATTATTGCTAATCAGCTTATTGAAAGATTCCAGCGAAACTAAATTGTTCGTGATTTTAAATACTGAAAGTTGACCGCTTTGATTGGCAACCATTACCCTGTTGCCATCAGGATTGAAGCATACCTGGCCAAATTTATCTTTTTCAAACTCATGAAAACGCAAAGCCGTATTACGATCAGGCGCTATTCGGTAAAGCAGCAGCGAATCACTTGTGCCTGCAGCGAGCAACAGGTCATCTGTTATGTCAACCATGCCTACATGTGGGTTGGTTTTTAGCAACAGATTACCGCGTACAGCATTGTCCGCAGTTATTTGCCAGCAGTGCACTTCACCCTTATCATTAATTGTAGCCATCTGTTGCCCATTGGCAGAGAGTGCTGCTTCTTTTAAAATTATGTTGTCTGGTGTAGTCACCCTTTTCACTTCTTCAAAGCTGGTTTCGCGCAACTCATAGAAGCGAATGTTGCCGGCTCCACCAATGATCAGCAGTTTATCGTTACCTGAAAATCGCATCACCAAATCCTTATTGTCATATGCACCTGCGTGCTTAATAACATGGAACAAACTATACCTATCGCCATTACGCTTATACACGTAGGTGTCTTCATAATTTGAAAAGCAGACGTAACTCCCGTCCTCACTAATGCCTCCATTGTAAGCCTGCCACCTGCCCCCTTTAATCGTTTGCAGCAATTGGAAACCTGTTTCCTTTCTCTGGTAAACATCTGCATTAAAACCTACCACGACTACGAAATAGTTACCGTCTTTGCTGAAGTCGACGTTATTGGCAAAGTGCGCAGTATTGTTGATCGATAATTCTTTTAATTGTCCGAGCGACTGCGACAATGCTGGAAGCGACCAATTTAAAAGTGCTGCAATCAGGAGTAAAAAGGGTAGTCGGGTTGACATAATCAATTTAGTTTAATGATAGGAATTAGGAATAAAACGATCTTTTAATTATCTGAGTATAAATTATTTACACTTTTCTGAAATAATCTAACAAACGGTCTCAAGTGGTTGAGTTGAATTTTCAGCATTGAGGAGTTTAGACGGAACCGTGCAAACACAAAAGCCAGCTGTATCAATTGCAACTGGCTTTATTAAAAGAATACTAGCCTGCTTAGTGCGGACCATACCATGTTGAGTACGACAACACTTTCTAAATAATTTAAAATCTATGCTGAGAACAATGTCATAGAGGCTTATCGTATAACACGGTCAATCACATGTATTACACCATTTGTCGCTACAATGTCCGCCGTCGCTACATTAGATGCGGGATTGGTTGTACCCGTTAAACGAATGGCTGGCGGTGTAGTACCAATAGTAAGTGTACCACCTTGTAATGTAGCCACAGTTGAATTGTTGATAAGATCACTTGCAAATACATTGGTCGTTAATACATGATTGCGTACCACTGTGGTAATCACAGTTTGATCTGCTGCATTGATTGCAGCTGCATTAGCGAAACCTGCTGCTGTAAATGCTGCATTGGTTGGTGCAAACACAGTAAACTTACCTGCCCCGCTTACTGCAGTGGCAAGGTTTGCTCTAATAACCGCGGCCAGAAGGGTTGAAAAATCAGGATTTGTAGACACCACTTCGGCAATGGTTCGTGTAGGTGGTACAAGCAATCTGCTTATCACGTGAATGGTACCATTGCCTGCGGCAACATCAGCTTGCTTTACACGCACACCATTTACAAAAACGCCATTGGCATTGCGGCTGGCGTATAGGTTGCGTCCAAAAAGTGTTGGCACTGCATCGCTTACCGGCACATTGGCTGAACCAACATTGGTAGCCAGTACGTGGTACTGCAGAATTTTCGCTAATGTATCTGCTGACAAACTATTGATTGCAGCAGCGTTGATTCCGGCTGCAGCAAAAGCATCATTGTCTGGTGCAAATACAGTAATGTTGGTACTATTGCGCAAAGTAGTTGCTATCCCCGCCCGGGTGATGGCCTGAGAGAGTAGCGAAAAATTGGCGCTGGTACTTACAATGTCTACAACATTTTGCGGCTGTGGAGCTGCTTCTTCTTTCTTACAGCTTACCATAGTAGTAGTAACAAGAGTTGCCGTTAAGGCAAATAATTTTAGGTTCATAACAGATTGTTTTTTGCGTCAACAACTGTTTCAAAACGAATGTTCAAGGTCTCTTTTCTGCATATTTTTTTGCTGAGTGAATATTTCTAGGTTGACTTCAATCTTTGAACAGGTTGATTAGATGGATGTACTTACCTGTATCATTTAATATTAAAAATTGAGTGCGTCATTAAAACAAAAATGGTTTCTGTTCACCATAAAATTCCAAATAAAATGTTGGCTTTCAACACCCATTAAAAATTTATAAAAAATTGATTTTAATTATTCCAGCATAGCTTCAAAATCGATTTTATGGAATGATTGTCTGATGAATAAAATACCAAAGAGGAGACTTTTGGCCGCCAAAAAAATAAAGAAAAATTAGCCCGTATTGATTGCAATAATTTCAATACAGCAGTTTAAAATTGTGAACCTTACTAATAGTTCAACTCATTAATAAGTTCTTTACGTAGTTCTCTAATCTATTGGAGCGCTATTACAGGTATGCTACCGTTCACTCAGCCGAGGTTTCTTAAGGTTTTGATTTGGCAGTACCAGGTAAGCACCATTCTTTTGCTCAAACAAAGGTTGACTGTTCGACTTTCCTTTCTTCTATTATCAATTGGGCATTCACCTGGTCAACGATACTTAGGTATGTTTGGTACATCTGGTAAATCATAATCCCGTAAAAAACTGACTTATCCAACAATTTTCTATTGTGGATGAAAGACCAGCCTAAAAGCTTCCAGAAATATTTCCGGTTAATATCTTTTACGCCCAATATATACATCACTCTTGCCAACATTTTAAAGTGGCCCAGGCGGTATTTTGTACGAATGGTTACAGACGTTTTAGGAAAACGATAAATGCTATAAAAGTTTTTGATGCGCTCATAAGACTTTTCAGGGCGGTAGATATTGGCTATCACATGAAGGAAGCCACGATACAATTCCCGTTCGCCCATCACGGGAATAATGTTGGTATCTCCCTCAGAAAAAGCAAATGGTTTAGACAAGCGGTTCTCCATTTTTATACGCCTATACAAGTCGGTGCCGGGTGGTGCCTTCAATATATTGACGATAGGTAGCGGAATACCACTTTGCTGAATAAAAGCAACTTGTCGGCGAAAAATGGAGGCATCGTCTGTATCGAAGCCTACAATAAAGCCTGCTGATATAATAAAACCTTTTTGATGCAGCAGGTTGATATTGTCCATCATATCCCGCTTAAGGTTTTGGTTTTTATGCGAACCTTTCAGGCTTTCTTCAGACGGTGTTTCTATTCCAATAAAGATGTGCCTGAAACCAGCATCAATCATCAGTTGCATCAGTTGCTCATCGTCTGCAAGATTTACGGTGAGCTGTGTAGCAAAAAAGAATTGCGGATTGTTTTTCTTACGCCACTCTATAAGGGCAGGGAGCAGGTCATCTTTTAGTATCCGCTTGTTGCCAATCAAATTATCATCAGCAAATAAAATCAGCTGCATATCATCACTCTTACTGATCTCCTCCAGTTCCTGAATGATCTGTGCCGATGATTTGGTTCGTGGTCTGCGGCCAAACAAAGCAGTTACATCGCAGAAGTCGCACATATACGGGCAGCCCCTTGAATATTGAACAATGGCATAGAGATAGCGGCTCATATCTACCAGCTCAAATGATGGCAGCGGCGAAGCTTCCACATCGGCAAAATCTGCTGACTGGTAGAGATGCTTAGGTTCGCCTTTCTCAAGATCATGAAGAAATGGAAGCAACGTTATCTCTGCTTCGTTTAATACAAAATGTTCAATACCGGGAAAGCGTAGGTATTCATGTGTAAAGAGCGATCCTCCTGCAACAATTTTAGCCCCCACCTTTTTGCATCTTATGATTATTTCACGCACCGAATGCTCCTGCACATTCATGGCTGATATGAAAACATAATCCGCCCATTGAAAGTCTTCATCAGTTAATTCTGAAACATTCATGTCAACCAGTTTCTTCTCCCATTTTTTTGGTAACAGAGAAGCAACGGTTAATAATCCAAGAGGAGGATACGCTGCTTTTTTACCTACAACATCCATGAAATGCTTCATGGCATAAAATGTATCAGGCATCTCGGGATATAAAAGCAGTATTCGCATTGGCTAAAGTAATAAAGTAAACTTACGCGAAAAGTTAGTAACACGTGTGATCATCCCCGTTGCAATAAACAAAAAAAAGTAAAGGTTTCAACATTACAGATGTCGCGTTTGCTTTACAATTTTACTATCTCTACCCGTCGGTTCTTTGCCCTGTCTTCTTCTGTTTTATTATCAGTAATTCCTTTTGTTTGCCCCCAGCCTTTTGAAGAAAGCCTGGTATTACTGATGCCCAGTGCAACAAGGCTCTTTACTACGGCAGTAGCCCTGTTTTGAGAAAGCAGCAGGTTTGCTGCAGGTGTACCTACATTATCAGTATGGCCTTCTATGCTGATCTTAATTTCGGGAGAAGCTTTTAGCATTTCTGCTAATTGATCTACTGTCTTTTGGGATTCGCCTTTAATGGTAGATTTTCCTGTTTCAAAATTTATGTACAAACTTATATGCCCATCAGTCTTTAATGCAGTAAGTATATCGTTAGAGGAGATTTCCTGTTTCATCGCCTCTATCTGCAATACTGTTATGGTATAAGAATCGCTGTTGTCGTTTCCAGCTGTTTCTATTTTTATCCAGGTATCTGAATCTGGTTTAACCAATTCAAATACGGCAAGCCCTTCGCCTGCGCTTAAATATTTAGTTACCGCTCCGATCTTTTTGGCAGCTGCTTCATAGTTGCGCAAAATTTGTAAGCAACTAGGTTTTGATTGGCCAGATTCGAAATTGAAATCATACCGTGCGGTTGATTTGTTTCCTTCTTTGCTAATGATCTTGGTGCCTCCAGGTGCTACATTAAAATCAACAGCATCATAATTGGCAGTAGATTCTACTCTTATGAAATTTGCCATCCTCGTTGGAAACATCGCGAGATCTTTTGTTCCTTCAGCATCTTGTTGGGCAAAGGTGGTTAAAGAATAAAAAAGGGATAAAGCAAGGGGCAGCATTAATCGTTTCATAAATATTTGTTTTTGGTTGAGGAAAAAAAAACCTTCGGCATAAAATAGAGTGAAGTGCTTTCGAAAGGTGCAGTTAGCTAATCCGTAGAAGCTAGCCGAGAATGCCTTTTTAAGATAGGGTGTTTCTAATCAAAGTAAAAGTTTCGACTAAGTAATTTCATTACTTGTATTACCTGGCTGGTGTATTGAAAGCCGCAGCAGTAATTTAGTGTCGCCGTTGGCTTTCTTTTTAACAGCGCTTTTTTTGCTTGTCTGCTCGTGAAGGGCATTGGCGGCGCTATCGAGCAGAAAAACGGTTATCATTAAGATACCTGGTATATTTCCCGCGATCCTGTCAGGTACATATCGTGGTAGCCTTCTAGTGCCTGTTGAAACTTCTTCATTTCATCTTCCTGGTGCATATACTTTTGAAAGCTTTGCTCGTAAGCAGTAAGATTTTCATAATGGCCTACCAGTACTACTTTATTAAATTGGCCCACCAAGTCAGTCATTACATGAACGAACTCGCTCATGCCTGCCATACCTTCTTTAAACTTTTTGGCCAGTTTAGATGCATTACCCGGCTTGCAGATGAAAATGTCGTGAACGATAATCATAACATGAATTTTAAGGAGTGAAAGGATATAATAAATATACTTCAAAGGCTGGCCTATGTCAATAGGTTTAATGTTACCAAACGGAACGCAGATGATTATGATGGTGAGCGCTAAGGTAAATCCTCGAGCTTGTTGGGTTGGCATACCAACAACCGGAGCATAGGCTGAAAGTTAGATGCGGAATGTTGGATGTTTGAATGCAAATCATTCTGTTTTATAGAAGTTCTTTAAATTTTCGGTGGGCTTTTGAGCGGGTAACAATTTGATAATATAGTTTGGCGGGGTGCTAACTAAAATTGTATCAATCTGCAACGGGAACTGAAAAATTGAAATGGATGTAATTGCCTGTCTTTTAGGGTGGTTGGTATAATATTTTCACACACCCTTTTAGGCAATCGCTTTTATGCATACACTTTTGTTTACACGGCGTACTCCTTTTCTTACCCTTGGTTTTGTGGGAGTGGTATTCCTGTTCGGTTGCTTCAAGCAATACAATGGCCGAATTCAAATTGATGGTTCCAGTTCGGTATATCCTATTACCGAGGCCGTGGCAGAGGAATACCGCAACAACCATGGTGATATCCGAATTACAGTTGGGGTGTCGGGTACGGGCGGTGGATTTAAAAAATTTGGCAGGGGCGAAACAGATATCAGCAATGCATCACGTCCCATCTCTAAGAGCGAACGGGAAGCCTGTGCTAAGAATAACATTGGTTATATAGAAATACCGGTAGCCTATGATGGTTTGGCGGTTGTAGTGAGCCTTTCCAACGACTTTGTTGATTACCTATCGGTAGATGAACTGAAGCGAATATGGGAGCCCGCAGCACAGAATAAAATTAAATCGTGGAAACAGGTAAGGTCTTCTTTTCCTGATGTTCCCCTGCGATTGTATGGTGCGGGTACTTCATCTGGTACGTACGATTACTTTACAGAAGCCATTGTAGGAAAAGCAAAATCGTCGCGTGGCGATTATACCGCCAGTGAAGATGACAATGTACTGGTGCAGGGTGTTTCTACAGATAAAGGTTCACTGGGGTATTTTGGTCTTGCCTATTATGAAGAAAACAAAACCAGGCTGAAGCTGGTGCCTATTGATAATGGACAGGAAAGAGTAATACCCACCGATGCCACCATCAGCAATGGCCGTTATGTACCATTATCAAGGCCCGAATTTATTTATGTAAATGCAAAGGCTGCACAAACGCAGGTAGTAAAAGATTTTGTGGCTTTCTATATGCAACAAGCTCCTGCGTTGGTACGGGAAATTGGTTATGTGCCGTTGCAACCAGAAGCCTACCAACTGTCGTACAAGCGGTTTTTACAAAATAAACAAGGTTCCATGTTTACCAATACATCTACGGTTGGTGCAGACCTTATCAGTTTACTAAAACAAGGTTTATAAACACATCATGCGCACCAAAGAAAAGATGATAGAATGGGTTATGATGGCTTGCAGCTTTGTCACCATTCTTACTACCATCAGCATCATCCTTGTACTGGCGGTAGATACTTTCAAATTTTTTAGTGAAGTTTCTATCGTAGATTTTTTTACCGATACACAATGGACGCCCTTATTTGCTGATAAGCATTTTGGCATCTTACCGCTTCTATCGGGCACTTTACTCACCACTACCATTGCTATTGTTTTTGCAGTGCCACTTGGGCTTATCATAGCCGTATACCTAAATGAATATGCTTCGGCAAAGTTTACATCTATAGTAAAACCGGTATTGGAAATATTGGCTGCCATACCTACGGTGGTGTATGGTTTTTTTGCTTTGCAATTTGTAACGCCACTGCTGCAAAACTTCATCCCCGGCTTACGTGGTTTCAATGCATTGTCACCGGGTCTGGTGATGGGTGTTATGATCATACCCTATATCACCTCGCTGAGCGAAGACGCTTTGCGTGCAGTGCCCGGTTCGTTGCGCGAGGCATCGTATGGTATGGGTGCTACCAAGTTCCAGACAGCTTTCAGGGTGATGATTCCGGCAGCTTCTTCGGGTATTATCATTTCAGTGATACTTGCCATTTCGCGTGCACTGGGCGAAACCATGATAGTAGCCATTGCAGCAGGACAGGAACCCAACCTTACGTTCAACCCAAAGGAATCAGTAGAAACTATTACCACCTATATCGTGCAGGTAAGTATGGGCGATGTACCACAGGACTCACTGGAATACCGCACCATTTTTGCCGCCGGTATGACGCTGTTTCTTTTCACTTATATATTAAATAACATCAGCTTCTGGCTGCGTAAAAAATATCAAAACAGGTATGAGTAAGCAGCACAACATACACACAGCACGCAGGGTAGATAAGGCTTTTAGAATAATTGCCTTAAGCCTTACCGTGTTTGCATTACTGATATTGGTGGTATTGCTGGTCGATATTTTTTCACGCGGACTTAGCCGCATCAACTGGAGCTTTTTCACCAACCTGCCTTCCCGCCATTCTGAACGCTCAGGTATATTAACAGCTTTGGCAGGTATGCTGAGCCTGTTATTTTTTACCATCATTGTGGCGCTACCCATTGGCATTGCTGCGGGCATTTACCTGCAGGAGTACAGTTCAAAAAACAGGTTTGCCCGTATACTCGAAATTAATATTGCCAACCTTGCCGGTGTACCATCGGTAATTTATGGTATTCTCGGCTTGCAGTTATTTGTACGATTGGCAGGTTTAGGCAATAGCCTGATTGCAGGTGCCTTTACACTTGCATTGCTTATTCTACCGATCATCATTGTCTCTACCCGCGAAGCCATCAGGGCCGTTCCCAATTCGCTGCGCGAAGCATCGTATGGTATGGGTGCTACCAAGTGGCAAACTACCAGGCGTGTAGTGATACCTTCTGCATTGGGCGGCATACTCACGGGTATTATCTTATCCATATCGCGGGCTGTTGGCGAAACGGCACCCTTACTGGTGATAGGCGCATTGGTATATGTACCTTTTATTCCCGAAGGACCACGCGACCAGTTTACTACGTTGCCCATACAGGTATTTAACTGGATCTCGAGACCACAGGCCGGCTTTATACTGAATGCTGCAGCAGGCATTATTGTACTTTTAATCATCACCTTTTTATTGAATGGCATAGCCATCTATATCCGTAATAAGTGGTACAAAAAAATTAAGTATTAGACAAGATGTATAAGCTGGAAACAAGAAATGCAAACCTTTGGTACGGTGATAAACATGCACTGAAGGATATCAATATTACCATAGATCGCAATGCCGTCACTGCATTCATTGGTCCTTCAGGTTGTGGTAAATCTACCTTGCTGCGTTGCTTTAACCGCATGAACGACCTGATAGATCATACCCGTATAGAAGGGAGCTATTTACTGGAAGGTGAAGAGATATACGGCGCAGGTACGGATGTATATGAATTGCGAAAAAAGATAGGGATGGTATTTCAAAAGCCCAATCCTTTTCCCAAATCTATATTTGAAAATGTGGTGTATGGTTTAAAGATCAATGGCATTAAAGACAAACAGGAACTGGAACAAAAAGCAGTAGAGTCACTTAAGAAAGCAGCTTTATGGGACGAGGTAAAAGATATACTTCCAAAGTCTGCACTGTCACTATCGGGCGGGCAGCAACAACGTCTTTGTATTGCAAGGGCACTGGCAGTTGAACCCACTATTTTATTAATGGATGAACCTGCATCAGCGTTGGACCCCATTTCTACTGCAAAAATTGAAGACCTTATTTATGGTCTTAAGTCTGCATTTACCATTGTAATTGTGACCCATAATATGCAGCAGGCAGGTAGGGTAAGCGATAAGACAGCCTTCTTCTACATGGGCGAATTGATAGAGTTTAATGAAACCAAAAAGCTGTTTACTAATCCAGATAAAGAAAGAACTCAAAACTATATAACGGGTCGCTTTGGCTAAATACATTTTTATGACACATCTAAACGAACAATTGCGCGAACTGCGGAAGACGCTTACCGAAATGGTGGAGTTGGTAAAGGGTCAATTAAACAAGAGCATGCACGCCCTTTTTGATCAAGACGACGATCTTGCCAGCGAGGTATTGCATACGGAGAAGTTGGTAAACGCTATGGAATTATCGATTGATAAAGACTGCGAAAACATTTTTGCACTGCTTACACCTGTGGCCCATGATATGCGTTTTGTTTTTGCCACGCTTAAAATAAATGGCGACCTGGAACGTATAGGTGACTATGCCGAGGGAATATCAAAACTGGTATTGTTGGGCGAAAAGAAGTTTGATGAAAACCTGGTTGAAAAAATACAGCTTCGCAAAATGTATGATACTTCCTGTGGTATGCTGCAGGATGCTGGTATTAGCTATACGAATGACGATTCGAAGCTTGCCCGTTCAATATTTTCAAAAGATAAATTGCTGAATGACATTAATGAGCATGTTACCGACATTATAGAAGAATACTGCAAAGCCAACGTAGATAATATGCGGCAGGCGCTCATCCTAATTTCCATCATCCGTAAACTTGAACGGGTTGGCGATCACATCACAAACATTGCTGAAGAAATCATTTTTTATAAAGAAGCTAAAATCCTGAAACATGGCAACAAAGGCGATGGCAACAAAAGCGATGGCAACAAAAGCGTGGTTTGATAATTTGTTTTGATAAAATGTCCTTGCAAAATGATTTCACTTTCTAGCTAACAGCTACCTATCTAATAGAAAAACGCCTTGTAGAAACAAGGCGCTTACATGGAAAACTGTCCATAGATTACACCCCCTATTTTAAGTAAGTTCCAACGTTTCTGTGAATACATTTCCAAAGCGGTCGGTTGCCTTTACAGTAATATTTTTTGCACCCGGTGATGGCTTGGCAACAAAAAGATGGTCGGCCATTGTAGGCTCTACAAACCGGTGCTTCTTAGGTAATTCCGGTCCGGCATATAGTTCAACTGCCCACGGATCCAATCCTACGCGCTGCTCCATAATTCCCTTCATAGCATTGTCTTCCATCCACTCTACTTTCCATTTACTATCCCAGTTCCAAACATTTACCATCACTTCTTCTGCATTGGTGGCAAATGCGCCTTTTTTATAAATGCGCAACTGATGGTCTTTAGGCTTGCCGGTACTTTTATAATACCATTTTATGTCCGATCCATTTACTTCATACACCCCATAACCACTGGGTGTTCCATCTCCACAAATAGGACCTGTCCACCACGCGCCGCACACCGTTCCATGGTTATGCTCCATGATGTTTCCTTCTTCCCATTTTTCATTAAAATGAGTATGGCCCGACATGATATGCACTTTATAAAGTTCCAATAGCTTATACAATTGCTTGCGATTAGATACAGTGCCACCTATCGACTCCTCTGTTTTATTTCTCCTGGTTGCGCCGGTGTTGGTCGGTATATGCAGGCTTACTACCACAGTACTTCCATGTTTTATAGTAGCCAGATCCTGCTCCAGCCACTGCAATTGATTCTCCGTTAAATAACCAATATACTTTTTAGCGGTGCCTATAAAAAATACATCGTCGAGTACTACATAATGTACCTGTCCACGATTGTAAGAATAATACGTTGGACCAAATTGCTGCTTAAATGTCTTAGTAGAATGATCATCTGTTCTTGAGTCAATATCCATATCATGATTACCGATCACATTGTAAAATGGTACACCGGTCATTTCTATGGCCTCTTTATAATCTTTAAAAAGATTGAATTTATCCCACACCAAATCGCCGCATCCAATACCATGAAATAAGCTACCCTTTGGGTATGAACTCACCAAAGCTTTAAGGTCGGGTGCGGCAGTAGCCTTCAATTCTGCAGCATCACTTTCGCTGACCATTTGTGTATCGGCCCACACTACAAAGTTGTGTTTGCTGTCATCTACTTCCAGTTTTTCCAGGTTAAAGTCAGTTGTAAACGTTCCCTTCTTTTCATTGATAGGAACATAAAACTTTGCTATGCCTTTATCGTGCGGAATAGTGTAACCTGCCGGCGTGGAGATGTAAACGAATTCTGGTGAATTGTTACTAAGCAATTCGTAGCGGCCGCTTTTATTGGTCACCGTTATATTCATTCCGTCTGTTACGCCTATGCCTGCAATGCCCTGTCCGTTGTTATGCACCTTACCTTTTAGTGTTAGTCCAGCTATATCTTTTTTAAGATTGCTTACAGGTAGCGGGCTAGCAGAAATGATAGATGAAGGAACAGCTATGAAACCACTTGCCAATCCAAAGTTTTTAAGAAAATTTCTTCTTTGCATAATATGATAGTGTCGATTCTTTTAAAAAGCATGCATGATAACATTGATAAATCGTGACCTCGTATAAATTTTTACTACGGTTATCTCTCCCACCAAACTTTTGTGGTTATAAGATCGGCACCCATGTTTTCAACAGCCTTCTGGTAATTCTGCGGGTTGTTGGTGCGTACTGGTATTGGGTAAAAAAATCTTGAAGGAACCTGTTTGTTGTTAAGCATGCCATCAGCCACTGGTAATGCAGGTAAACCTGTACGGCGATATTCAAACCACTGCTGGTAACCAACAAAAAACAATGCATAATATTTCTGCAGCATGATCCTGCTTAAAGTACCGTTGTATGCAGCCGCTGTGTTGGTAAAATATGTTGTAGGTAACACAGCACCCCATTGTTCTACCGAAGCCTTTACCCCTTTTTCGTAAGCCACTTTAGCAGCACCAGTGTTATTAAAGTAATGTTCTACTTCGGCTTTTATTAATTCTACTTCGGCATACGGCATTATTGGAATAATGTGAGCACCGGTTACCAACGCCTGGTTTAGGTTAGATGGGATAAAAGCAAACTGGTTTTCTGATCCTGTATAACCACTGGGTATGCCTCTATAGCCAATAAGCGTTGTTCCGTTGGATGCACGTGCCTGCGATAACCACTTATCTCTGCGCGGATCACTCATTTCATTTAAGCTGTCTATAAAGAATTTTCCGGCAGCACGAAATGTAGTAAAGTCGATAGGCCTCCCCCAAGGTGAAACCAGCGGAGTAATACCTGTAAGTTTAAGCACGGCACCATCATCATTACTGGTGAATACCGGGTTAGCAGTAGGATTATCAATGATGGTTCTCAATTGCGCCCATGCATTCATTTCTACCTTTTTAGAAACACGTAACAGCAAACGCATGCGTAATGAGTTGGTAAATCTTTTCCACTTGGTGATGTTGTTGCCGTACAATATATCTGTCCCAAAAATCATAGGCTTGGTAGTAACATAAAGTGTGTTGGCAGTTTCAAGAGAACTTAACAGTGCAGTGTAGACTTCCTTTTGCGTATCAAACTTTGGTCTTAGAACTCCTTCATCCCCTTTTACTGCTTCGGTCATAGGTACATCTCCAAAACAATCAGTAAGGTTTGCATAAATCCAGGCGTTCAATGTAATGGCTATGGCCTGGTAATTTGGATCATTCGATTTTACAGCAGCATTGTACATTTCCTTTACATTATTCAACCAACGATAGTAGGTGTTCCATGTACCGTTACCAATATTTTCCTGTACATCAAAGCGATGTAAACCTCCTGTAGGACTAGGGAAGTTTAGCGCCACCTGCATAAAATCAAATGTAATGTCATCTGCCTGCAGCATATTAAATCCTGCTACATTGTAAATAATTGGATTAAGCAATGTGCCCGGGCTAATGGCATCAATACGGTTTGGATCAGTATTGATTGATTCGAAATCTTTAGTACATGATGAGGTAAATGTGGTAGCTGCCAATAGCAGTACAACCATTACTTTTTTATATGAATTCATATCTGGTATAATTTATTGGAGAGAGTGAATTAAAATTTCAAGGTTACATTAAGACCAATAGTTCGTGTAGACGGAAGCTGACCCATTTCAACACCTGGCAATAAAGTAGAACCATTAAGGGCTGCTGTTTCAGGATCGAATATTGGAAAGCTTGTGATCATTAGCAGGTCTCTGCCATACACCCCAAAAGTGGCCTGGCGGATAAATGTTTTTGTCAACATTTTCACTGGTAAAGAATATTCTATTCGTGCTTCTCTTAATTTAAGAAATGACGCGTCGAATGAGTTTGATTCCACATTGGCACGCCTGTAGTAGTCTGCATAATAATCAACCGGCAATACTTTCCTGGTATTGGGTATGTATTTACCATTCGCATCCACTACTACTCCGTCGCCTATAATAAAGTTCTCTTCGCGACCACGGAGTGTATGGGTAAGCTTACCCTGCTCCGCCATTTTATGATGGGTTTGAGAATAGATGATTCCACCATACTGGCCATCTATCAAAAAGCTGAATTTTAAATTCTGATAACTAAACTCGTTTTGTAAACCACCTCTCCAATCTGCAAATGCATTTCCTATATACTGTATCTCTGCTGGCCTTGCAGGAAGTCCGCTGGTATTATAAACTACTTGTCCATCAGGAGAACGTACAAATCCAAACCCGTAAATATCGCCGGTTGTACCACCAACCCTTGCTTGTATTGTAGCATTTCCGCCATAACCAATATCCTGTTTGTCTTCCATGCCTTCAGCCAGTTCCAATACTCTATTAATGTTTCTCGCCCATGTAAGGGTAGTGTTCCATCTAAAGTTGTTATTCTTTACGTTTATTGAATTCAATACCACTTCTACACCCCTGTTTCTAACTGCACCTGAATTTAATACGGCACGTGAATATCCTGACGTAGGGTCTAAAGGCACTTCAAGAATTTGGTTGCGGGTTGTATTGTTGTAAACAGTAAGATCAAGACCAACCCTGTTTTTCAAAATACGTACATCCAAACCTGCTTCGTAGCTGGTTGATATTTCTGGTTTGAAATTCGCATTCGGTAATGTAGTAGGTACTGAACCTGAGCCTGCAAATTCGCTGGTGCCATAATACTTTCTTGTTCTGTAAGGTTCGGTATCATTACCTACCTGCGCTGCAGAAAGTCTGAACTTGGCAAAGGAGATCATGCGTGGTAAAGCAAAAATATCGCTCAGTACAAAACTGGTATTTACAGATGGATAGAAGAAGGAATTGTTTTGAAACGGCAACGTGCTCGACCAATCATTTCTGCCGGTAACATCTATAAAATATTTGTTTTTATAACCCAATGATGCAATGGCATACACACTGTTCACCACTTTATTTCTGTCAATAGAAGTATGGATAGGTAGACCAGAACCATTGCTTAATTTAAATACGCCTGGAATAACCAATCCATCTACATAAGCATCAATTCTACTGTATTTGTTTGTACGGGTATTGGCACCTGCAGAAGCACTAACTGTAATGTCTTTAGAAAGTTTGTCGTGGTAAGAAAGCAAAGCATCCGAATTTATTTCATAATCGGAAATGTTTTGTGTCTTAAAATATCCCTGCCTGAAATTTGCCGTGCTGAATGGACGACGTTGTTCCCTTTCTTCACCTGTAAGGCTAATGGCCGAACGCACCAGCAGATCAAACTTCTTGTTGATGGTATAAGTGGCTGATAAATTACCTACCATGTTATTGCTGTTAATGGCATTGGTCATCTCTTCAGCAATAATAAAAGGGTTATCAATAAATGAACTGAACGGTTGTATTTGTTGTACCTGGTCAAAACCATTTCTCCACCTGTTTCTATACCAGTTCAAATCAACACTGGGATTTTGAAAAATCATGAAGTAAGCAATAGACTGATTGTTATATCCTGTAGCAGGAAGGTTGTCACTTTGCTTATTGGTATAATTTACTTTACCCGCAATCTTTAATTTATCGGCAATTCGTTGATCGAAGCTCAGTGCAGCAGTTACCCTCTCGTATCCTGTGTTGGGCATTATCCATTCGTTTTTTAAATGGGTTAAAGATGCACGTGCACTTCCTTTATCATTGCCACCTTCCAGCGATATATTGTTTGATATAGTAGTACCGGTGCGCCAAAAACCTTTTATATTATCTCTGTAAGGAACCCATGGTGTTCGCACTGCACCTTGTCCCTCTACATTTGGTTCGTATTGAAAATATGATTGACCATTAAACTTTGGACCAAATGCACTACTGGTTCCACCGGTACTTGCACCGTCAGCAGATGCACCATAAGAATAATATTTTTCTCCTGCAGCATTCAAGGCTTTACCTGTTCCCTGTCCATACTCATATTGATAATCCGGCCACCTGAGTACGGTATTCACACTTACGTTTGAGTTAATGGTAACGCCTAATCCTCTCGCTTTTCTGCTGCCTGATTTGGTAGTGATAAGCAAGGCACCATTGGCTGCACGGCTACCATACAGTGCCGTTGCACCCGGACCTTTTAGCACAGTAATACTTTCAATATCATCGGGGTTGATATCGGAGATACCATTTCCAAAATCAACCGGAACATCATTACCTGATCCTGCACCATAAGCATTACCTACACCGGAAGTAGTGCCTTGGCTATTCATCGGTACACCATCTAATACAATCAATGCGTTGTTTCCGTCAGGGTCCATCGATCCATTACCCCTTAATGTAATTTTAGTAGAACTTAACGGGCCAGAGCCGGCCGTTAATAAACTTAGTCCTGCTACTTTACCTGATAATGCACTGGCCCAGTTGTTAGGGCGTGCATCCGTAAAATCACTTGAGTCTAATTTTTGAATAGAATAACCCAATGCTTTTTGCTGACGCGATATACCCAATGCCGTGGTAACGACTACATTGTCTAGAGTTGAAGCCTGATTTTTCAGATTAATAGTAATACCTGTTTCATTTTTAGAAGCAGTAAATGTGGTTGCCCCAAAAGATACCGCGCTGAAGGATAACACCGTACCCATAGGAACACTTACTGAAAAAGAACCATCTGCCTTAGTAACTTCCAGTGCCTTGTTGCTGGTACTTATAGATACACCTTCCAGCAACTGACGGGAATCTACATCCTGTACTTTTCCTGTAATTGTAAGTTTAGATGTGTTGCCAGAATTTTGTGCTAAAAGAATAGTGGATAGCATACAGCTAACCACCAGAATACATACTTGGTAAATGTATTTCATGGGGTAAAAGTTTTTAAAAAGGAAAATTATTTGAATGAATTAGCAAGAACTTAAGCAGCTATTCAAGGGTGCAAGATGGCAAGCATATGTTGCGTAATTGTTACCAAAAACACACCATAACGTAAACTATTTATGAAGAAATAGTTAAGGAACTATTGAAGTGATTTATTGCAGTTGTATTATCTTATTCAGAGCCCGGTGGAGTAATAATAGTAATCGCAGCTCTGTTTGTTTCTCTTGCATACAGAAGTATTTTTGTATTACAATACAAACAAAATCACCCCGTAGTATACAGGGTGACGATGAGAAAATTGCTTGCTCTATCTGAGCTAAAACATTTTATCTGCCGCCAATTCCTTTTCGTAACTTTTCCAATACGCAAAAACGAAGGATTAATGACCTTTACTTCAAACATCCAATCCCTTGGGTCTTCTATGCCGTGTAATGCCTGTTCAGCGGGTGTTCTTTATAATGGACCTGCTGCAGGCCATAGTCGTTCACCAGATGATCAAAGGAACCTGTGAAGACTTGTATACCCGGTATATTTTGTGCCAGCGATAAAATAAAGTCCACCACTTTATTGCTGATGGGGTAAGTTTCAATATGCGATGGCTCTAGCAATATTCTACCACTATTTTTCAATGATGCTTTAATTGCGCAGTTATCTTCCGGCACTCCCATAAAGCAGATAACCCATCAAATGTTGATGGGTTATCTGCTTTATAGCCTATATTTTTTAATATGGAATGACAGTCTAATTTTTAATAAATTTCTTCTGCTGTAGTAAGTCATTGCCTTTCACCTGCAATACATAAGTACCTTTCGCCAGTTTGGAAGCATCAAATGATAATGAACTATTGCCCAAAGAAACCTTCATTTCTTGCTGCTGTACAATCCTTCCTTTCATATCAACAATTTGAATGGATACTTGCTCAGTTTTTGCAGCAGAAAGTTGCACATACAATGTCTCTTTTACTGGATTTGGAAATATGCTTAATTGAGCGTTACGCGCCTTTAATAAAACGGCTATTGTTTTGCTGTAAGTATAATCTCCATCCTGGTCAACCATTTGCAAACGGTAATACACGATTGATGCATTTGAACCGGAAACATCATCAGTATAAGAGTAGTTGCCGCCACCTTGTGTATTTACTTTACCTAACGTGGTAAAGCTATTTCCATTCGTACTGTGTTGTATATTGAAGTGAGATGCGTTCACTTCGGTAGATGTTTGCCAGGCCAATGCAACATTGCTATTTTTCAGCTGAGCTGTAAAAGCCAATAAACTTATAGGTAATGGATTACTAGCTGTACTGCTTCCCAACGTAAAAGGGCTGAAATTAGATACCGGATTTGATTTAACCGTGCCGTTGGAAGGTGTACCAGTTGTCCCAATATTTCCTTCATTTACCCACTGAGATCCGTTCCACCTTGCTACTCTTAAATCTGCTAAAGTGTTTACGTTACCAGTTCGTGTATCGTCGAAGCTTAGTGTTACATCAACGTTACTGGTACCATTGGTTCTATTTAACAACCAAAATTCTCTTACGCTTACATTGTTTAAACCCGCACCTAAACTTGCAGTTAAGTACCCACTATTATTTGGGTTGGTAAAAGAATGGCTCGCCGTAAAATGGTCTGTTGTATTTACCGGTGCAGATATACTAATTGGTGCATACCTATTCAAACTCCCAACCGGGAAAGTAAATGCCTGGTTACCAATTTTTCTCACATTGCCATCTACATACCTGATGGTAGAGGCACCTGTAGTAGTAGCATTGTTAGCAATAATCAGATTGTTGTTACCCGTTTTTAGTAACCCATTGGATAACGTAAATAAATTGCTCACATTAATATCACCACTCAACGTAACATTGACAGGATTAGATATGGTTAGGTTTTGAACCGTATTACTATTGGTAAATGCGGGAGGTAATATTTGCGGTAACGTGCCATTCATGACAATAGTACCCGAAGTGGCGGCAAATGCATTACCTAGATTATTAATAAATCCACCAATTTGCAGTGTGCTGTTAACCGTCAATGCTGAGCCATTGTAAATAGTAAGATTATGTAGCGATGAAGTTGTGCTACTCACAACTGGTTTGGGTGTCGTTGTATTCGGTATCAACACCTCTTCAGAACTAATAGGCACCGAACCTCTTGACCAGTTTGTTGCAGTTGACCAAACATTATTCGTTAAACCCGTCCAGGTATCACATGCATTTACGGTTGTATTTACCATGGTAATGCCTGCATTTAAGCAAAGGGCTCTACCATTCAACACTGTCTGTACTGCATTCCCAGCGGTTGAAAAAGTTATTGCTGCAGAGGAGATAATAGTACCCGACATCGCACCGCCACCTGCACCATTGATGGTTGCTCCACTGCCTACATACCAGTATACATTTCTTGCCAAACCGCCATTGGTCATAATCACACTTCGTGGTCCACCGGGGATACCAACAGTTAAAGCCGCCGTAGTTTGGAAAACCCACACAGCATTCGGATTACCTTGTCCATCCAATGTAAGATCGAGGTTGGTAATGTTGAATGTAACAGACTTGTACACTCCTGGCGTCAACGTTAAACCACCTAGTTCACCCGCACCCGGATCAATCCCGCCGGGTTGTGCAGCCGGTGAAATACTGATATACGCTGCATTCATATCTGCAAAAGTCTGGCTGGCAAAAGCGAAACTCACCGCGTCACCAGGCGCAGGTACATTGGTAAAGATTCCCCCGGTAGCATTGCCATTATTACTTCCACCTGCCGTGGTATAGGGTATATTGGTTACTCCATCTCTGAAACCAGTAATTGTAGTAGAAGCTGAAGTGGTACCAAGACTTCCATGAATAATTGTATTGATACCTTGATTAGTGACACCGCCGGAGCCACTAAAAACACCAAAACTTGCTGCGTTACCTAAAACAGGTGCAACAGCTGGTGGTTGAGAAAAAGCTAGAGTAGAAGATAAAATAGCCGCAGAAAGCATAAACTGCTTCTTGGACAGAAGCCTTGTAAGCGGAAAGTAGAGGTTTTTCATTTGTTGTTTTTAAATTAACAAACAGCACCAAGACAATAAACATGCCTTGGTAAACCCCCAGTGTTTACCCTTAAGAACAGAATCATTGTGAGAGATATTTTTTACTTAGGGCATTATATACCCAATCTAAATTGTTGATTGCCCACGTTATAAACAAACGATATTTATAAAAGCAACTATTAGACTTTATGTAAAAAAAGCCCTTACATTTTTCCTTACGCCTTCATGAAAACAATTTTCCTGCCGACAGTTCTTTCTCGCATTTTTTCCAAAAGCCAAAAAACGAAGGATAGTAACCCTTTACATTAAACATCCAATCCCTTTGGTCTTCTATCCCCTCGTAATGTTTGTTCAGCGGGTGTTCTTTGTAATAAATTTCCTGCAGTCCATACTCCTTTGCCAGTTGGTTGAAAGAACCTGTATACACTTGTATGCCGGGTATATTTTGCGACAGTGATAGGATAAAGTCCAGCACTTTAGTGCTTACAGGATATTTTTCAAAATGTGATGGCTCTAACAGGAGGATACGATTGCACTCCACCTCTTTCCGTCAATTTGGATCGAGCTGGTAACTATTATACACCATCGTTGGCTTGTTTGGGTCGATTTGTAGCGGCGCAAACAGTGGCAGCAAAGTTTTAAAAGTTGGATGAACCGTTATCTGTAATGCTGCGGGCACAGGCATATCAACAAGCCTAGCGTAATCTACATCCAGGTAAGTATGCTGTTGTTGAGTGTGGCAATAGCGGTTAATGTTTTCCTGGTTGGCAAAATAACGCTTGCTGCTATTAGTACCCGCCACCCATTGCCAGCTCAGCGCATTGCTGGCCCAATCGCCGTCGACCAAATGATAGTACATCCATTGTGCAGGTGTATGCCAGTGACTACCGCCTACGTTACATGCAAGCGCCGCCGTGTACATACGCAAATGATTGTGCATATAACCCGTTTCGTATAGGTCACGAAGGCCACTATCTATAGCATCAATTTCAGTAGTGGCACCAGCCAATGCCTGCGGCAAAGCGTTGTGCGCAACCCGTTGTTGCGGCTGTTTTAAATCGCTGTTTATTGCGTCACCCTTTGCTACCCATACCTGTTGCCAGTAGTCCCGCCACCCCAGTTCCTGCAAAAATTTTTCTACCTGGTAAGGCTTATAACCTCGCTGCAATACAGATTGCATTACCTGCCGGGTAGAAATTACACCTCGTGAAATATAGGGTGATAGCCTTGTGACAGCGCCGTCAATAAAGTTGCGGGTCTTGCCATAGCGTGCAGGATCAATTTGCGCTACAGCAGCATTTATGGATGCGAGATCAGCAGGAAAAATCATAGACAGGTTTTTATATTGATTGTGCGTAGCTCTAGGAGACAGCACTAGCATGGCACTTCCGTCCAATAAACAGGTGGATGGGCAAATGGTTGTGGAGATCTGATAGCGCCTAACCATCGTAAGCTCATTTATTGACCGGGCGGCCTGCTGCGGTTAAATGCCTTAGATGAAAAAGCGTGCAGCACAAAATGCTTCATTCTTCCGGTTGCGGTTGTAAAGTTTTTATGCGTCAATTCTTATGGTACAAAGAACAGCCCATTGGCGATTGAGGTGAAACAAATCGGGCTTCAACTTCCAGCTTTATCTACCTGAAAAGATTTTTATTGCTTCTTCTATTGAGGAAACAAAATTGATGTTTTTGCCTTTATTGCTTCCACGTATGAAAGCATGTAAACTACTGCTCGTATAGCTGGAAAAATCGCCCACAATTGCCAGGCGGACTTGGTAGTTAGAAAACTTTTGAAGGATATCACCAGCTATTCCACTGCTAAGATTAAAAAATTCTATTACAATATTTTTTTGATCAATTACAATACAATCAAAGCCCTGGAAATAAAGATTACCGAGCAAGTCCACCCCGTCTTCTGTACTTCGAAGGATTATGTCGTCTGAAATTAATTCGGCAACGGTGTAATTGTTTAGACTGTGTTTTTTAATGTTCATTAGAAATTTTTATTACTGGTTTAATCATTAACAAAATTATCTTCTGGGGATAACCGGCAAATACCGGCCACCCACATAAATTTTATTGCGAGGCAATGTAACCCGCTATTGAATTCTTCATGTCGTGGTACAATTTCATAGTCGGCCCGCTTATCAATGAACCATCGGTATTTGCACCAATAAATAACGATGTTTCTTGCTTTTCAAAATATAGCAGCAAAGATGAACCCCCAAAAACAGATCCCATGTGTCCATATTGAATTTGATTATTGTAGTTGAACCCCGTTTCCAGCCCAAGACCATATTCGCTCTGTTTGAACCAAGTCTTCATTTCTTTCAATGAGGCGGAGCTAATGATGTTTCCTTTGACCAAAGCATCCATAAATGCCACAACATCGAGACCTGTAGCAACCAAGCCGCCGTCTCCCCGCTCACTATATATTTCAGCTCTTGCTGCAACTGATACATTTTGCAAACGACCATCACCAAACCGGTCAATGTAATAGTTGGCCAACGGCAGTCCCTGAAGAAATTCAGGACCTGTTCGATAGAAAGTATGAGACAAACCAGCCCTGTCTAAAATATTTTCCTTCAACCATACACCTTCTTGTTTGCCGGTTATTTTCTCAAGAATTATTGAAAGCAACATATAGTTACTATTTGAATAATGGTGTTGTAAGCCGGGGTGAAAAAGCAAGCGATGCGTGTTAATAAATTTCAAAACATCATCTGTGGTCCATTGCTGCGACAGGTTGTTTAACCAACGAAGCCTAAAAGCAGGCTCCTCTATATAATCAGCAATACCAGACGAATGATTAAGCAACATACGCACCGTGATGGCATTACCATTGCCAAGGCTTGGTTTTATAGGATTATCTATATAAGTAGTAATAGTAGTATCAAGATTTACAAGATGTAGTTCCTTCAATCGCAGGAATGCTGCTGCTATATAGGTTTTAGTAATACTGGCAGCTGCATGTATAAAGCCGGGATGTAATCTTTCCCTTGTTTCAATTTTTGAAAAACCACTGGCTCCTTCCCATCTTCCTTCTTTGTCGTACAAGGCGACTACTACACCAGGCAATCCTTTATTAGTGTACTCGTTCATGATTGCCTGTATGGCCGCAGCCTTGGAATGAGAAGTCGAAAAAGCTTGGGTGAAAGGGGGTTTGATATCTTGCTCCATAGCTTCTTTTTTACAAGCCGTCAGTAGCAATATAATTAAGCTGATCACTATCAGGTATTTCATTTTTATAAGTTTTTAGGATGAGTAATACGTATGCCTGCAGACATGGATGTGTAAGGCAACACCGGGAAAGCACTATTGTATGTAAGCAAAACAGCACCTTCATAACCGAGAAATGGTGTAACTATATAGTGCCTGGCAGGAACCTTATACCCGATACTAATACCAACAGGTATATGCCAATGATCCATGCGCTGGCTATTCGACTTTTGCCATTCACCTCCCCTGCTGGAGTAATAAGGATTTTGTTTGTTTGCAAACGAAAACGTCCTTCCGATACCAAGAGAAATACCAGGTTCAAGAAACTTAAACAGCAACGGGCGATAAGCAAATTGGGTACTGACATAGTAAATATTCCCATGTTGTTTATGCCGTAATGCCCCAATGTTAAGCGATTGAAAGAGTGTCCTTCCTTTGTTGTATGGATAGTCCACACCTAGCTCCATGCCTACATTTAAAAAATTGTTCTTTAAATTTTTGCCGGGCAAGTTGTAACCATGGAAAATAACCCTGGCTGTATAAACCATGCTACGTGTTTGTTGATTTTGTGCTGAGGCCAGAAACGAAGAGAACACACAAGATAACAGTGTCGTTTTGGCAGCACCTTGCATTAGAAGTCTTTTGAAATTCATGCTTACGCTGATTTAAATGAAAAAAATATACGTTGGTAACTTCAGCTAAACTAGGGGTGCAAAAAGGCCATTAAACAGCAAGACAAAGAAATCGCAAGGTGAAGTATTGAATGCGGCCACTGAAAGAACAAAAAAACGTCCTGAAAAAAGTGCCGGATTATCGGCCAAGCCATTCTTTGAAGGAAGATGCACGTTTCTGGCTAATGATTATATCATCTTCTTCATAGGCAGGAAGCAGGTGCAAGGCCAATTTTCCATTTTCTTCATTTGTGAAAAACTGGCAGGATTTTAAATTTATAATGAACTGCCGGTTGGCTCTAAAAAACAATTCATCGTTGAGCAGTTGCATCACTTCCTCTAGTGAATGATTTAAAAGATAGGTTTCATTCTTAAACGTTCTGAGTTGAATGTACATCCCTTGCTTATAGATGTAAGCCACATCTTCTACATGTAACGGAATATTTTTATTGCCCGAAAAAGCGATGAGCAATCGTACCGGCACCCGGCTTTCTTCTGCAGTGTACTGCACTCCTTTTTGCTGTTGGTCATTATCAGCCAGGATCGGTTCAGTTACACTTTGCTCTTGTTGGATGTTTTGCAAAGTGTACAACTCACGTTGCAATACAACCAGTGCATCACCCTTCAATTTGCTTTCTATATAAAATGAGTAACCAATAAAAGTAAAATTGGTAAAGATGAGCACCAGCACCCCGATTGGAAATTCATTCGCATTGAAATATTGCATTTCCAGATCCGGCATACGGAGCACGAATGCACGATAGCAGTAGACCGATATCCATATCAATAAAGAAGGTAAAACGGTTCCGCCGGTTAACTGGAGCAGCAGGCGTTGTGTGAACGGGCGTTGCCACGAATAACGGTCACTCAAAAAGTAGTTGAGCCAGCCTAGAAAGCGAAGCAAAGCAAAAATGACCACGACTGTAAAAATGCAGTCCGATACAAAATCAGGATCCTGCAGCAACCGCTCAATGGAATGACTGCCGACAGCAAGAAAAAAGAAAGCGAGCACCATTGAGATGCCTATAGTTATGAAACCACTACCAGCTATATTTCGCATTGTTTTCACTTCGCGAAAGTAGGCAACTACTGTTTTTACAACGATGCTTTTGTCTCTTGTCGTGCATGTTTTTGATCAACGGTAAAGTGGTGTATCGAAGTGTTGAATAGGCTCAACTATGAACGGCTCAATGAACCAGCTCGTATAAAAAACTCTTTTTAATGGGTGAAGCTTTAATGGCGTTCTGTCTCACGCCAAACACTAGCCTACTTCTTAAACTCTAACCACAACATTATTTTAATTGATCGGAAATGCCCGACATAGATCCTTTCCCAAATACCCTAAACCTTAATTCCTTGTTGGTAGAATCGTTATATAACCTAATGGCAACCGAAGTGTCGCTCATCCAAACGTATTGCGCATTATAAAAGTCATCTGTTGATCCACGCGTTGCTTCATGACTTACTAATTTGTTTTGCTCTAACTGGTAATACCGCACCTTGTATCCATCCACCATAAACTGGCTGCGATAAACCTCTACATCGTTCGCTTTGTGCGCTGAAAGATCTATTTCAGGCTCGCTACCGTTTCTTACATCTATAATTTTTACATCTCCTTCGGGTAAATTAGTGCCGCATCCTAATACAAAAAAGAGACAAAGGGTCAGGATAACCGAATTGCGAGCAGTTTGTTTTTGTAGCATGTTTGGTTTTTTTTATGTGTACGATAATACTATATTTTTTCAGGAAGTAAGTTAGATGTTGGTACGGAGGTACTGATTGTTGAATGTCCACCGGCATTGCTAATGTTTTACCTATGAGTATAGCATAAAATATGTTGAATAAAAAGGAGATTAGCTTGGACGATTATTGAAGCGAGAAAAACGGAAATTGTGGTATGAAAAACAAAAAAGTAAAGAAGGAAGAAGATGGCTTACCGAGCAGGACCTGGTAAATTTTACGTTGGGAAAAAGCAAACCCATCACTGAGAAGCAGTAAGAGTTGGCAAAGTAGATAGAAGCAATAAAAGCCAAAGGGTATATTGTTGAAATGCCCAACGACATGTTTTAGAAAATGGTTCACTTTGGTCAACCATTGCTGAATAAATTTGAGACTGTCTGCTCCTACCCTTTGGTTAATGTTTTATTAGCCCGTCTTAAATCGGACCGCTCCATTCCTTGCAGTGGTGAACGTGGAAAGGGACTTATTCTTTGATTACATGTGTTGCATTGGGGCATTGCAAACGAACGATTGTGATCACCCATGTCACAACGGTTGCTTGGCACATCATCAACTTTAAAAACGTACTTTCCGTTATGCGTCTCCTACTCTTCGCCTTTCTAATGTTTATTTCTGTTTCGGTAAGGTCGCAGCAGGATAAGCAAATAATGGTGAAGGGCGCCCTTGTACGCGGCGACTCAACGCGAAAGAATGTTGCCTTGGTGTTTACAGCCGATGAATGGGGCGAAGGCTTAGCGGTAATTCGCAAAACACTGAAGTTGCAGAACGCAAAAGCAAGCTTCTTTTTTACCGGGCGATTTTACCGCAACAAATCGTTTCAAAAAGAGATCAGCAAACTCGCGGGTGATGGACACTACCTTGGCCCCCACTCCGACCAACACTTGCTGTATTGCGATTGGAAAAGGCGCGATAGCCTTTTGGTAAGCAGGGATAGTTTCCTGGTAGACATATCCCAAAACCTGGCTGCCATGGCTGCTAATGGATTACCTGTTCAGTCGCCGCACTTCTTCATTCCACCGTATGAATGGTGGAACGATTCGATTGCTGCATGGAGTAAAAAACAGGGATTAACGCTGATCAATTTTACACCCGGCATCCGCACCAACGCAGATTACTCCTTTCCTGAAATGGGTGCAGCTTACAAAAGCAGTGACTGGATTTTGCTGTGGATGAAAGAAACTTTAGCAATAAATTCAACCCAATTTAATGGTGCAATTGTGCTCATTCATGCCGGCACCGATCCCCGGCGAAAAGACAAATTCTATCGTCAATTAAAAACGGTCATTCATCTTTTAAACGAAAAGGGATTTGAGTTCAAAACAGTTTCAGCATTATTGATGAGTCAATGAAAACCTTTTAGTTCACTACTCATCAAAAGAACGCATTAATCAAAGTATGGCCAGCGAATAAAAAAAATATAAAGCTGTAGATGATGGGATTGCAAAAGCAACCGGGTTATCTTTTCTACACCGAAAAAAATCATTTTTACTATGACGAAAATATGGATGACAACAGTGATCTTATTTTTTGCCTTTACCAGGTTTATCTCAGTCCCTGCAGTTGCGCAGCAAAAGACACAGCCCAACATTTTGTTTCTGGCCATAGATGATTTGAAACCCATATTGGGTTGTTATGGTAACACGCAAATCAAAACCCCCAACATTGATCGGCTGGCAAAAATGGGTACAGTGTTTATGCGTAACTATGTGCAGCAGGCAGTATGCGGCCCTACCCGTGCAAGTTTAATGACAGGTAAGCGTCCAGACTATACAAGGGTTTGGGATTTAAAAACAAGGATGAGAGATGTCAATCCCGACATATTAAGTTTGCCGCAACACCTTATTACCCAAGGCTACACTACTCAGGGAATCGGAAAGGTATATGACCCCCGTTGTGTTGACAAAGAACTGGATAAACCTTCCTGGAGTGTGCCCTATTATAAAATCGATAAAAAGTATTTTGGCAAATATGGTGAGCCAGCACAGGGCCGTTACCAATTACCTGAGACAAAATTATTATCAGAAAAATATATAAAAGAAGCAATAGAAAAAGGGAAAACAAAAGCAGAGGCAAATGATTTTGTGCAAACAAAAATCAAACCTTCTGTAGAAAGTGCAGATGTGCCCGATTATGCCTACACAGATGGCGCCAATGTTTTACAGGCGATTGACATTTTAGGGCAATTGAAACAGAAGCAGCAACCATTTTTCTTTGCCGTTGGTATTGCAAAACCACATCTTCCTTTTGTTGCGCCCAAAAAATATTGGGATTTGTATAATAGAGAAGATATGCCGCTTGCTCCATTCCAGGAGAAATCTAAAAATGCAGTAGATGTGGCTTACCACAACGCAGGAGAAATAAGAGGCTATACGGATATTCCCCCTTTAATTTCTTTTACTGATCAGAAATCCTACGGCATTACGCTGCCCGCAGATAAACAGAAAGAACTCATTCATGGGTACTACGCCGCCATTTCATATATGGATGCGCAAGTAGGCAAATTATTGAACACATTAGATTCATTGGGTTTAACAAAGAACACGATCATCGTTTTATGGGGCGACCATGGCTGGCACCTGGGCGACCATAACCTATGGTGCAAGCATACCAATTTTGAACAGGCAACATTAGCGCCATTGATTATTGCGGCTCCGGGAATCGCTCCATCAAAAACAACCGCACAAACAGAGCATGTTGATATTTTTCCAACCATCTGCGATCTGGCTGGTGTAAGTATTCCATCAGTATTGGATGGGAAAAGTTTGGTGCCTTTAATGAAAAATCCTACGGCATCTGTAAAAGAATATTCGGTGAGTCAATATCCAAGAAGCAGCGCCACTGCCGAAAATGAAAGATTGGGTTATGCAGACCCAAATGCAATGGGCTATTCCATTCGTACGAACCAGTATCGTTATACTATCTGGATGGGCGATGGCTTCAGAAGCAATAAAACTTTTGATAAAAGCTTAATCATCGGCACGGAATTGTATGATTATAAAAAAGACCCGTTGGAGAAAGTAAATGTAGCAAAGGAGAAAAGCTATCAACCCGTTGCTGAAAACATGCACACCAAAATGTTGGCATTTTTTAAATCGCAGGAGCAATAAGCACGGAGTATATTCAAAGTGTACGTTTTTGCCTGGATGCAAGTGTTATTTACCCAATACGGTTGCCACATAATCTGCCTGGTCAATAAATCCAATGTACCGGGAGTCTTGTGCATTCAACCGGTTATCACCCAATACAAAGTATTTACCTGCAGGAACCACTACCGGACCAAAATTATCCTGGTTCCAAGCCGCGGAAAAGCGCTGGCTAATATAGCTGTCCGCATAGTCTTTCGACAGCACATATTTTTCTGCTTTGATTGCATGTTTTTTGATGGCAGCGTCATCCACTGATGCCATTACTGTATCGACAGGCAGAGGCTGCATCATACTTTCATCCAGCTTTTCCAGTGATTGTAATTTTTGATAATCACCCAGGTGCATTTTGTAATTGTGTGCCAATGTAAGCGCAGCATCAGCTAGTTGATTATTGACGAATAATTGGCCATGAACTATTTCGATGGTATCTCCTTGCTGACCGCACAATCGGTGCACCCATATTTGTTTGCCGAATTCAGGAGTAGTAGCATAGTAGCAGATCAAATCAAACCGCTTGGGCTTAACCAGGTTAGAGCCAAAAAACAAATCACCCACTTGTATGGTTGGGTAATTAGAATAAGTTGGAGCACTAAAAAATTGCAACGCATTGGTCAGCCTGGCAGCTATCCACATAATGACAAGCGAACCACCAATGATGAGAAAGTACTTGAAGTATTTGTTCATGGAAGCAGTCGTGGGTGTTTTCTTTTTGATAAATGTATCACCTGGTTATTGGTGATTTTCCGCGTCAAATATATATGCTTCTGTGTGTCACAATTACTTTAGCTGACAGGGTGTTTTATCAACGGTTTCTACTGTATCCCTCCTACTTGTTGAATTAATTGTAAAGACTAAACTACGAGACCCAACTACTGTGACCTTAGCCAAAGCTTTCCTATGAATTCATTTCGTTACGGCATGTGCTCATTAATTATCCAGCTGGAGTAATCATGGTACTTCTAAGTGAAACGTCAGGACGAAATCCAATACCTTAGTTGCTACAACAGAAAATGGAATGGACAAAGAAGCCGTCAACAAATATTATTCTGACACCCAGTTTGAGTATAAACTCATATGGAATTGGATGTCGAAAGCTACGCCTGCCCTTCACTTTGGCTATTACGATCATAAAGCAGCCAATCACCAACAAGCTATTGTAAGGGCAAACGAAGTGCTGGCTGAATTTGGATCAATACAACAAGGAGCACGCATAGTAGATGCTGGTTGCGGATTGGGACAATCAAGTGAATGGCTTGCACAACAATTAAATGCGGTAGTTACAGGTATTTCTATTGTACCAAAGCAGGTAAATGCGATTAATAAAAGACTGCAGCAAAAGCCCGTTGCCAATGTAAATTTCACGGTGGCTGACTATCTAAACATGCCCTTTGAAGACGGCACCATTGATATTGTTTGGGCGTTCGAAAGTGTTTGCCATGCAGCCGATAAAAAACTGTTTTATAAAGAAGCTAATCGTGTGCTAAAGCCAGGTGGCAAAGTAGTAATGGCAGAATACATTAGAACAGGAAGACCTATGAAAGTGCAGCAGGAAAATTTGTTGCAGGAAATTTTTAAAGCCTGGGCCATTCCTGATTTAGACACCATTGAAGAGCATCACTTACATGTAATGCAAGCAGGGTTTTCATCATTTAAACATCGTGATATTACAGCCAATGTGATCAAATCTTACCGCAACCTTAGGGAGACATGCAGGCGTTATTCCTCCTTCAGCAAAGTGCTACATCAAACAGGAATTATTTCTTCTGTGCGACATAACAATATGTTGAGTTCTTTAAAACAAGCGGATGCAATTGAACAGGGGGTTTTTACTTACCATCATATTGTAGCAGAAAAACAAAGCTCGTAATAGAACGCAGATTTTTAGGAGGGTAAAGATTTTAGTGATTTCCATTCTAAGATTTAAATAGGATTATCACAGGTATGCCCTGTCGTGCAATAGTCTCAAATTGCAACAAAAAACTTCATTGCAAAGAATAAAGCAATCCATTTTCTCCCGCAAGATTATCATATACAACATATGTTTTTTAGGTTACCAGCTGAGTAACACAGATGATACATCGTTGCGTCGCATTACGTTCGTCAGTAAATCTTTTATGAGGCTTTCAATAAGGAGGATTGGATCGAAGACAACAAATTCTCCTTTAAAAGAAAGCAATCCTTTGTGATTTATCCGTAATGGTGCCCGCCAAATAGCCCTATCATCCTGAGCGCAGTGATGGATCCCCCAAGAGTACAATTGCGCTGTCCACTCAACCGTTTTCACTCCTATTATTCTGCTAAAGGAAGCTTTTCATTCGTATCATTTTCTTGCTCCTTTTGTAGCAATAGAAATTATTCAGGATGTAGTTAAAGAGCCAACTGCCAGAAAGAATTTCATTTATTTCAATGAAGGAAGTAGGTGATTGTCATTATCTTAGGTAATAAATATTTCAGATGAAGACAGCAATCCTTACAATATTTCTGCTCATTACATTGAACGCTTCCACCCAATCGTTTAGTAAAGGCAGTATTGTAGATGTATACACAACAAGTGGCAAATATTACAGAGCAAAGGTAATAGATGTTAATGAAACACAATACAAAGTAAACTACGATGGATTTACCTCCGGCGATGATGCCTGGGTAGATAAAACAAACGTAGTAAGGGGTGGCAAAAATGGAGAAAAAGTAGTGGTGGTTGCAGCCGACGCAAAGGTTTACTATGGCACGATTGAGAGTTATTCAATGAACCAATACAAGGTTAGGTACAACGGGTACCCCGACCTCTACAGCCTTACACGCTTACAGTTTAATTTTGCAGAAGCCATTAGTACTTCCACAGAGCCTGCAAAGACTGCTCCTGCTCCTGGCACCAATTCAAACAGGCCAACTACTTCTACCGGTACGACTTCAACAAGTACCAACAACGCTTCAAACACTTTCGCAGTAGGAACTGCGGTGGAGGCGATTCAGCGAGGCACTTGGTACGCGGCGGTAATCAAAGAAATAAAGGATGGCAAATACCTGGTAAAGTACGATGGATACTACGAGGAAGAATGGGTAACACTTGATCGATTAAAAGCTAAACCACCTCTCCCAACTCTCCCAGCAGAAAAGCTGAGAGCTACTACAGGGAAAGTATACATTAGAAGCATTCTGTGGATAGCTACTGGATATACTGAACTGAGTTGGTGGTTTTTGGGCGACAATGGTGTAATCATATATAACCCGGTGAGCGGCGTTAATCCCATCAATCTTGCTCTGGAGCAACAAAACAATAATATTAACGTTGGCACCTATAAAATAGAAGGGGGAATGCTGAAAGCAAAATGGCTAAAGGGAAATACAAGCGACCTGGCTTTAAAGTATAAAAACGGCGAGATAATTGAAATGGACGCCGGCGGTATTATGGTGAGGCAAACGGGCCTTAGCGAAAATTACAGAATTAGCGGGACCTTTCAGGGTAGTACGTCTTTTGGCGGCATTGCCAGTTCAAGTACATACACCTTTTCGAAAAATGCAAGTGTATCAGTTACAAAAGCCGGGTATGTAAACGCAGGAGTAACAACGGGAAGAGCCGAAAACTCTAAAACCGGTACCTACACCATTAAAGGGAGCACCCTATTTATCAACTACACTGATGGCACAAAGGATACACTTACCATCGGCTCTTTCGGAGCAAATAAATTAGTAATAGGTAGCAATTGGCTAACAGCTCAATAAAAGACATCAGTACTTTCAAGGGCAATGGTTTAGCTAAATAACGTGCTGTTTAATTAGTAACAACCCGGCACGTTGCGACAACCAAAAAATTCTGGTAAAGGCTCGCTTTTCAAACAGGCTTCATCCCGTACCTGGCGCCTCAATATAATTTTTAAGTTGTGAGCTATCATAATGCCCCAGAAAATTTGAAGAATGAAGATAACTGTCATTACTCCTTGGTTTCTTGCCTTAACACCAGGCACCTATTGCTTTGGACAACCCGTTGCTAAAGACCGTCCTGAGAAAAAATTAGATAACATCTTCATCGCATTTAAAATACATACGCCTGGCAGTTTTCTGTAGTTGGCCATGCACGTTAGCCTAGGGTATCTGCCGTTCCTCTCCCGCTAGTTACGAACGCCATGTTCGCTGCTATGCTCTGAGGATTTGAGCAGGACACTTGTCAGTACAAAAGGAAAGTCACCATTTTGGTGACTTTCCTTTTGTTAACTCTGCTTTGCCTTCATCTTCTTTTTTGTTGAAGCAACATGCATTTTCTCGAATGACATGATTTTACCCTGCGGACTAATGCATTGACCATTCTCCAGTTTTTTTGTTGAACCATCTTTCATCATTACTTCCCCGGTTGGGCTAATGGTAGTACCATTCTTCAGTGTAACTGATGTTGGTTGTACATCGCCAGTTTTACCCATACAATGCATCAGCTTACCATCCTTCATGGCATAGCAGTGCGTCATTTCTTTACCCATGTGTGATTTTGTTTTCTCCTTTGCCTGGCTAAAGAGAGGAGAAGCTGCAAAGCATACAGCCATCGTGAGAAGGAGTAATCTTTTCATTTTGCTAATCATTTTAAAGGTGACCAAATAATAACGGTGCTTTCAATGCTAGCTGCTACTAAAGTACAAAATTTTATACGTGTATGGAACCTGGCTAATGAAATGGAGCGCAGATGTTTCTATGGCATTATAGGCAAGTTCAAACAACCGAAATGCCTAGCGTTTGTCCGGAACCATTGCTTTGGTAGCTTCCCTTTGCCCCGCACGGGGTTTTAAATGAATAGGTCGTATTTTCTGCATTAAGAAATCTCTATGGTAAATGGGCTTCGCATCAAAACTTTTCTCAAATACTTTTGTCCCGGTAGCTCCTTCTTAGCCCTTGCGTGTTGGCCAAGGGAACCTGCCGTTCCTTAGGATAGCTCTTCTTAATGTACCGTAACAAAACCTTCTCTTCTATTACGAAAATACCAGGTTCCTTGCTACGCTGCGGTGAGGAGGAAAAGCTGTCAGGACAAAAAACCCATGAGCTTAGTTTTTGGGCCTTCGTAGGGTGTTTTCACCTACAATATGCGCGTTCAGACCTGTTGGGGGTTCATCTAAAGCCCGCGCTTCAATAGCAGATGAAAGCACCTTGCAACGGCGGCGCTGCCGAACAACAACAGAGGCGGATGCCAGACAAACTAAATGGCTTTTCACGTTTAATCCCGGTGATAAAAACCTACCTCGAAGAACTTGTCAGTATATCTTTTTGTTAAGACAATAATTTCAAACGTTTCATTATCCCATGTGTACTTTGTAAATTCCACGCTTGCGCTCGATTCTTGCTGATACTTAATTCCTTTTTTATTCAATAATGTTACTATAGAAGAAATTGAGGATTCATAATTTGAGATATTTTTATTTACAAATACAAACTTCCATTCTCTTCCATTTTCTAAAATGTATAACGGGAGGAAAGCTTTATCACGTAATACTAGACTTGTTTTATATTTTCTATTTGCATTTTTCGTGCCGTCGAACTCACCTTTTAGTTTTGAAAAAGTATTTGGCGCATTCTTTAAAACCGCTGCTAGCGCACGCTCAAATGTATTCAAGCACACTTTTTTCCTTTTCACCTTCCATCCGGATTAAATCCCCGCACCGCCTGTTTGGTAAGCTTCAAAGTCTATATACCTGTTTAGCATCACCTTCTCCCCATCGTGAAAAGTAACCTGGCAAATACACAAAAAAGGACCGTAAGCAGCGGTAGATATACCAATAAAACCATTTTGCACAACGGCAGGAAAAACCTTGTTGTCCCAGTAGCGTCCCATGAAAAACTCGGCAAAGGCAACTTCTGAAAAGTCGTTCGACCTGTGCTTCATCAGGTATATGTAAATATCAAACTGCTGACCCGGTTTTGACGATGGCCGGATAAAATGCGTCAGGTAAATGTTCCTGCTTTTCGTTTTTAATGATCTGCGTAGCTGCGACCAATCGCTTTTGCCCTTGTCTGCTGGGTTTCGCATTGAATCAATGCCAATATCCTGTACCGGAATGCCCGGCCCCACGCGTGTGGCATCTCTAATGGCCATATGTCGTCCAATATCAGCTACCACCTTTGTTGCTAATTGGTCGCCAGTGCCAAAAGGCTGACAAATGTGGTGCTTCAAAAGGCTCTTTTAAAAAGTGTCGAGTTTTGATTTGTTATCCCCGGCATCAATATAGGCTGGCAGCCATGGCTGATTCTCGTCTATAATGTAAATAAACCTTGGCAAGTTAAAGTCAGTGGCAGCCCTGTACTCCATTTCTGTTATCGACAGCACCTCGTCATCGGGTATATAACCATAACGATGCGCATAGATGCCAACAAACAAATCACTATCCTTTTGTATAATGTTTAGGCATGCCGCCAAAGGACGTTCATCTCTTGCTCCAAAGTGTTCCATAGATACATCCACAGCGCCAAGTTGACGAATAGCATTTTGAACAATAAGTCGGTACTCTTTTAAATCGGTAAAAGTTGAAGAAAGGAATACACGGTAGGCCATAGTTTTGATTTAATCCATTAATATCCAACAGGTGCTGACAAAAACATATGATGGTAAACTAAACCTGAATACCTGGCGTGCCACATGGCAAAAACCTGCCTTTGTTATTAAGCTCCGAAATGCCAGGTTCGCAGCTATTCTACAATGCTATGAGGATGAGAATCTGTCAGGACCAAACCAACGATGGAACAAGAGCTAACTCCTGGGTTTTAAGTGTATCAACAAGTAATTATAAATATTGCCTACCGTCAACATCTTTGTAGCATCTTCATCCTCAATTAGCAGCTTAAAGCTCTTTTCTATTTCCATGAATAATTCAACAGTATCAAGATCATCGGCTTCCAAATCCTCTACCAACTTTGATGTTAATTTGACTTTAATGGGTTCAACTTCTAATACCTGAACTACGATTTTATTAAGCTTTTCAAGTATTGATTTTTTAGTAAACGAGGTTGGAGGTTGAAAATAGCTTACACCTTTAGAGGCAGCTTCGCCAGCTATAAATTGAAAAGAAAAAAGAAAAAAAATTACTAAAAGGAGGAAGAGCTTTTTCATTTCTGATGATTTCCCTAAATATATTTAATTGAATACAGAACAGGAAGGAAAGTAATTTGCGAAAGAAAACTACAGGTTTTCTTTATTCCGCTTTACGCTAATTCAATCGCTGGTATGTTTCCTTCTCCATTATACCATCTTGCCAGTCGATCGATTGTTCAAACGTGTCCTTCCCAATAAATTTTATTTTGAGCTTTATAGGTGTACCAAGTATTGAACTGTAGGAAGATTTCGTATTGGTTTCAATCGCCTTTGAAGAAGATTTCATTTCAAAAGTTCCATAACCAAAGCCGGAGCCTCGTTGGTTAGGTGGCACATCTTTATTATGGGCTGCCCAAATAAAATTTCCTGATTCATACATTTTAAATTGGGTTTGGCTTTCATCAACCGATGTCTTTCCATCTTTCGATTTACGCTCAACTTTTACAAGTTTCCACGCGCCATCCAGCGGGCTGCTAATGGCCTTTCCAATATTCTTATAGTCTTCTGTCAATATTAAATTTTTGCCGTCCGGTGTTTTCATGTTGATCACCTGCCGATATCCTTCAGCAGCTTTACTTATAGCTAATTCATACGCTTGTTTTTGCGCACCATCCTCGCTAAAAAAAACATTTTCAACTATTTTTCCGTTCGAGAAATTGTTTGTCCCTACTCCAAAACTTGCAAGAGTATCCTGGCTCTTGTGCGCATAAATCATATACCTATCTGTAAATAATTTCATTTGCTCATTTTGAATAACAGTATCACCGTTGCCCATGTTCAACGATTGCTTAACTAATGCGTATGCGCCCTTCATATTATTAGGTTGCTGAGCAACAACTGCGGTTGATAAGAGGAATAATAGAACGACCAACAAAGAGGTTTGATAAAATTTCATTTTTCAAGTTTTAGAAGATGATAAATACAAAAAGAAGAAGTAACGAACATGGTGGTGTTTGACACAAAAAAGTGTAAGTAAAGTAGACAACATTATCATTATGTGCAAGACCTTTCTTCGGTTTGCAATTAATCAGTTAGGCATTTATCCCTGCAGGTTCTCCTTCCTAGCCTTGTGGGTTGGCTAAGGAAACCCGCAGTTATCATCTCTCGCTTCTAGCAATGACAGGTTCCCTGCGAGGGTGCTGGGCTGCGAGGAGGAGAATCTGTCAAAACAAGTGGCTGGGCCTTGAAATCATGCAGCTATCTGCCGAATGCTTTTGTTGCTCTCAAAATTAAAGGCCTGATAAATCTATAAATGAGAAATCCTAAGGACGCAATTATTAATATAAAAATTGTTGGCAGTAGCGCTCCGAATGTGTACGTCATTCCAAGAATAAAACCTAAGATAAATTCTGAGTAAAATACAGGGATAATAAAGCAAAGTACAATTAAAATATAAAGAACATTATCTAAGAACGGTTTATACTCATTTGTAAAAGAAGTTGAAAGCAAAACTCCAAATACTAACCCTATTAAAAAAATTAAAACAACCTTGCGAATAGGGTTATTCGTCTGTTGTGTCTGCAAAGATTGCTTATTAAGTCTCTTTTCTATCCTACTCAAAAGAAACCAAGTAAGAATAGGCAATAGTAATCCACTCCACCAATTTGAGACTGACGGAAGGTCTTGTTGGTGTAGAATATAATGACTAGTGACACCTCCATGAAAATGTTCCCAGAAAAGGAAGCCGAAAATTAAAAACGTCACAATACTTACAATAATGGCTCTAATTTTCTTCAATTTTTGTCTCTGCATGATTTTGATTTTATATTTCTATTGTATGACAACCATACTAGTGTTAGTGGCTGGGCTTATTTAATTGTAGTGCGTTCTTAATATTTCATTATATACTGTCGGATTATGTAACCAAGGAATGTGTCCGCAATTTTTAATTACACAAACCTTTGCTGTTGGATAACGATTTATTACGAAGTCTTTGCTTGATTTATAAATGTCTTGGTCGCCATAAATTAGAGTGATTTTGTATTTTGGGTTCTCCTGTTTCTGTAGAATAGCATATTTTAAAATTTCTGGTCTAGTTTTATTTATTGGTGCAGATTTTAAATTGCCAAAGTCTATTCCTAAATCTGCCGTTTTTACGAAGTCATCATTGTAATTTTTCATTACCTGTTTGAAAAGTCGCTTGTAAGCATTGTCACTACCAAGCATACCGAATACATTGTTCATTCCCATTTTCATCCACTGACCTGAAGTGCATTTTGATTTATTCAATTGCATTACTTCTTTTTCTGTTTGCATCCATTCAATTCCTGTTCCAGAACCCGGACAACATAGAAATACACTCAATAAATTTTCAGGATGTTTATCTGCATATATCTGAGCATATAGTCCACCCCATGAATGACCCCAAAGATGAAATTTTTGTATACCATAAAATTTAGCAACAGCATCAACATCTGTTATGTAAGCATTCATTGAATAATTCTTGGTTTTACAGGGTGATTGTTTTGTTCCTCTTTGGTGAAAGGTGATAATCTGAAAACGATCCTTTAAAATTTCTACGACCTCTAATAAGTCACTTGGAAAGCCAGGTCCACCATGTAACAATATGATTGTCTCCCTGCTTGGGTTTGGATAAATTGTTGAGAAAAGTTTGTCACCTAGGTTGTCGATTAGATTTGTCATTTGGCTTTGTTTTTTTAGTTCGTTTGATTGTGCACTTGCTTTGCTCCAAAGAGAAATCAAGACTAGCGCTGAGATTATTTGCTTCATTTTTATAATTGTTTAAATTATTTGATGATGCAAAAGTGGGGGTATTAAAAAACAAAGATGTTATCATTTGATAAAATCGACTAAGATTTAGTTAAGTCTCTTCGTAACCTACTAAACGACACATTGGTGATGCCTAAATAAGAGGCTATGATATTATGTGGAATAAGGTTTTCCAAGTTTGGGTATTGTTTACGGAGCTCGAGTAGTCGTTCTTTAGCACTATAGGAACGAAAAACAACTTCGTTATAAAATGTTTGAGTTAATTCTGCTTCAATTGTTTTTTGTCCAAATTCTTGAAACTCCCTATTACTATTTCTCAAATGATCTAATTCAACAACTGGTATTTCAGCTAATACGATATCTGTTATGGCCTGTAAGTTGAAAATACTTTTGCCCATATTATTACGCGCAAAATGCGGTGTGATTACAGATTTTTCCATGTAAAAACCTGTAGTTACAATTTCTCCTTTATCTGAAATATTATAACGATGAGTAACTCCTGAAATTAAAATATATTCAAATTCGTTTTTCTTTTGCTCTACAAAAATATTTTTATTCTTTGGAAATTCTTTTATTTCAGATTTGTCCTTAAATATTTTTTTTGAAGACGGCGAACTAATGCCAAAGTGATTTAATATTTTATCTAAGGTATCTGTCATTTTTTAATTGGATATTAGTCACTGCCTTGCCACTAACATCTTATTAGGTTGCTAAGCAACAACTGCGGTTGATAACTGGAATAATAGAACGACCAACAAAGAGGTTTGATAAAATTTCATTTGGGTCTCAGTCTAAGATAATACATCATCCTCCGAAATGCCAGGCTCCCTGCTTTGCTGCTAGGCTCTGAGTATGAGAACCTGTTAGTACAAAAGCATCACAATCCACTATTTTCTAAAATGAGGTGCAAGTATACTCATCCAGTTTTCCATCATTTGGTGATATTCATAGGCGCAGCGATCCAGCCTACCCTTTCCCATTTCTACAGCCTTTACGGTATTCAGGTATTTGCTCGGGTTTTTACCATACAATTTGCATAGCACATCATAAAACCTTTGTTCACTCTGCGGATGTTCATCCCAATACGGAGCGGGGCCCATATCATTCGCCATAAAAGCGAACACTTCAGCGCCATTAAAAGCAGCTTCTTCTATTGCGGCTTCCTGGTTAGCTGTAAGTAGGAAAGTGGCAAATTCATCTACGATCGTTTCCTCGTTGCCGGGCAATTTGAGTTTGTATAGGTCTTTCAGCGCATGGCCCACTTCATGGAAAAGCATAAAGATTATTGCGTTGGTTGATTTGTTGATCAAGGCTTCACCCTTATATTTTTTGGCAAATGATTTTTGAATATAGTCCACCATTTCAAGTCCAAACTCAATGCGTGGGCTATCCGGCCGGTACTGTGCATTAATTGCCCACAAATTCGTAAAATAGATGGTTATAGGGCGTGGCAGGCGAAACGTGGCATTTAGAGACCGAATCATTGATTGCAATTGCCCGTTTTGGCGCAAACGGTTAATGATTTCTCTTGTGCCATCCCTAGTGGCAGGATTACGGTCAAGTTTATACAACACCGAAAAACCATAATCATTCTGTTGTACTTTATTGGGTTGGGTTGAAGCAATGGTCGTACTATTTATTCTTTCTCCTTTTTTATTGATTGAGAATATATGTCCTTTTTGCATCACCGTAGCAGTGCCGTTTTTGAAAGGAAAAGTCATATCAAACTTCAATGGGATGATCTCCTGGCCGGTTGCATTGATATAGCCGCCCTTGCCATTCCATACTGCCGCCATACCATCAGTGAAGCGTGAAGCAGTATAATATTTAGGCTTGATGACAGTAAGTCCTCCCGAATTTTTATAGCCGAACAAATCGGTGGTTGCATCCTTAAAAGGCACCAGGTCTTGTGCCCTGATTAAACTGCCCATAAAAAGAAAGGTAAATGCCAGGATGAGCCTGGATCGTAAGTGGCTTGTTATCATGCTACTAAGCTAATTCAAATATCAACTGTGTGTATGAAGAAAGGGTTTTTAAACAGGTATATCTTTCGCGAGTAGATGCTCCATCCCAGAATGGTTACAGTAAAATATTCTGGATAGAATTCGCTGAACTTTTTGTCCCTGCAAATTCTCCTTCATAGCCCTTGTGTGTTGGACAAAGGAACCTACCGTTCGTTGGCAAAAACTGCTGTTACCCTACAGATGAATACAGTTACTAAACCCCAATAAATAAAAATTGAAGCAAGAAAATGAGGCTGCCGTTGGTTAGCCTCTTTTTTTATTACCGCTAATTATGGTACAAGCTGAAGTACCTCCGATTGAACATCGTTTCTGCCTGTCCCGTCAGTATTGCGGGGTCGCAATTCGTTCATCGGCAGAATATGCATGAGGCTTTTCCCATTAAGTATAAATGTATCGGCATTCCAATTAGAAGGATTGTTTTGAATATAGTTGGAAATAGGTAAATAGGATTCTTCATTTCGCATCAAAAGTTAGCTCTGCATTGTATGCATACCCTTTTTTAAAAAAAGGTACCCGCATCAACGGTGGCACAGTAATCGTGTTAAGAAACGATATGCTTTATTACAATAATTGTTGAAATTCAAGCATGGATTGAATCTGTGAACTACCCCCATGATCTATTGTTTGAAGATTAAACGGATAGTACGCAAAATAGCCTAACAGCATTTTACATGAAAGAGATTGCAGACATATTGAAGGCATACCAGCAGGCGGTGAAGGCAAATAAAAGAGCCGCATTGGCCACTGTGGTGAATGTAGAAGGTTCTTCTTACCGCAGGCCGGGCGCCAGGCTGCTCATTACGGATGATGGGCAACTTACGGGCGCCATCAGCGGAGGCTGCCTGGAAGGCGATGCGTTGAGAAAAGCACTCGCTGCCATGCACCAGCAAGAAAACAAACTGGTTAGGTACGATACAACCGATGAGGATGATGCAAGCTTCGGCGTGCAGCTCGGCTGTAACGGTATCGTTTATATTTTGTTTGAACCCATTGTAGACGCCCACGAGATGAACCCTGTTCACATATTGAAGGAACTGGAAGGGAAAAGGGAAAATGCCGTGCTGACGGTTTTGTATTCGCTACAAGATAAAATGCAGATCGGTACGCACCTATTGTTGCGAAAAAACCGCCCGGTCCTATTTGCTCAACAAGCGGTTAATGAACAGCTCTTAGAAACGGCGCATGCCGTGCTGGACAATAAGACTTCTACCTCGACAGAATTTATTATAGAAGGGGAAAAAGTACAGGCATTGGTAGAATTCATCAGCCCGCCTATTGCATTGGTTATTGCCGGTGCGGGAAACGATGCACAACCGCTCGCCGAAGTTGCCTATTTATTGGGCTGGCAGGTTACGGTGGCAGATGGCCGGCCCACGCACGCCACTGCACAGCGTTTTAGCAAGGCCAACAAAATTTTGATCGCCAAGCCAGCGCAATTATTGCCACAGGTAGAAATGGATGAACAAACTGCGTTCGTGCTAATGACCCATAATTACAATTATGACCTGGACTTGCTCCGCCGGCTTTTGCCCACCCAGGCGCCATACATCGGTACCCTGGGCCCAAGAAGCAAGTTGATCAGGATGCTGGAAGAGCTGGGCGTGAACACCGCAGAAAACAGGCGCCGGATTCACGGGCCTATTGGGTTGGATATTGCAGCGGAAACGGCGGATGAAATAGCCATATCAATTGTAGCAGAGATAAAAGCAGTGTTGTCTGGTGCGGGTGGAGGGCAACTCAAAGAAAAGAAACAACCGATCCATTTCCAGGAGGCAACTACCCGTTAATGGATACAGCGATCATCATACTGGCAGCAGGAAATTCAAGCCGTTTAGGTAGGCCAAAGCAACTCCTGGCCTATAAAAACAAACCATTGCTCCAGGTTGTTTCAGATGCAGCTTTGCAAACAGCATTTCGCCCAGTTACCATTGTATTGGGCGCTCATAAAAATGAAATTGCCAAGCAAATAAATGGAGCAGTAAACTATGTCTTCAATGATCATTGGCAGGAAGGCATGGCTTCCAGTATTGCTGCAGGATTAACGGCAACCCTGGAGCTATCAACAGGTATACAACAAGTGATCATTGCGGTATCAGACCAGGCATTTATCAGCCAGGAAATATTCGAGCAATTATACCAACAGCAACAATTGTCTGATAAAGGCATCGTTGCTTCCCGGTATGGAGAAACTGCCGGTACACCGGTGCTGTTCAGTAAAAAGTATTTTGCCGATCTGCTATCGCTGAAAGGAGACAGTGGGGCAAAATCAATATTAAAAACTTACCCGGAAGATATAGAAACCATAACTTTTGAAAAAGGTGAAATGGATATAGACACAGAAGAAGATTATAAAAAATTAATTGAGCGTTCATGATTGAAGATTCCTTTGGAAGAGTACATGATTACCTGAGGATTTCGCTTACCGACAATTGCAACTTTCGCTGCTTTTATTGCATGCCGGAAGAAGAATACGATTTCACGCCAGCCTCCCGGCTAATGCAGACGGATGAAATTGTGGCGCTGGCAAAAATATTTGTAGCACAGGGTGTAAAAAAGATAAGGCTTACCGGTGGTGAGCCATTGGTGCGCAAAGATGCAGCTGCCATTATTTTAGCTTTAGGTAAATTACCGGTGGAACTGGTGATGACCACCAATGGCACCCGCATTGCAGAGATGCTGCCTATATTGAAAGAAGCCGGTATCAAAACAGTGAACATCAGCCTTGACACCTTGCAGCCGGATAAATTTATGCTCATCACCCGCCGGGATGTTTTCCACCAGGTAAGAAGTAACATTGAATTATTGTTGCAGGAAAAGTTTATAGTAAAAGTAAACGTAGTAGTGATGAAGGGGCTGAACGACGGAGAGATCAGAGACTTTATTGAATGGACCAGGCACAATCCCATCCAGATAAGGTTCATAGAGTTTATGCCCTTTAGCGGAAACAAATGGACAAGCAATAAAATGTTTTCGTACCAGGAGATTTTGGATGAAATTGGAAAAGACTTTTCTATGTTGCCTGTAAAAGGTGCTCCTCACGATACAGCAAAAGGTTTTATGGTTCCAGGCCACGAAGGTTCGTTCGCCATCATCAGTACCATGACCGCACCTTTTTGCAGCACCTGCAACCGCATGCGCCTGACGGCGGATGGCAAGTTGAAAAACTGCCTGTTTTCTGATGGAGAAACTGACCTGCTTACGGCGCTCAGGAACCAGGAAGATGTACTTCCTTTGATATTGGCTTCCATCTGGAGCAAGAAAAAAGAACTGGGC
>JANPIM010000009.1:0-1586 GCA_031425015.1 Segetibacter sp.
TTTGTATTCACTTTTGTGATGAATGAAAAAGATCATCATAACCATCGACGGTTGGTCAAGTTGCGGAAAGAGTACTCTTGCGAAGCAACTGGCTAAGGAGTTAGGTTATGTATATGTTGACAGCGGAGCTATGTACCGCGCAATTACCCTGTATTTCCTTCGTAATAATATCGACCTCGCTGAGAAGAAAGAGATCCGGGAAGCTTTGGACAGTATCAGCCTTGAATTCGTGTTTAACGAAAGTCGTAACAATAGCGAGATATATTTAAATGAGGAAAATGTAGAATATATGATCAGGGATCTTGTGATTGCTGAGAAAGTTAGTGATGTAGCTGCTATCAGAGAGGTCAGGGAATTTGCAGTAGCGCAGCAACAAAAGATGGGGAAGAAAAAGGGCATAGTGATGGATGGAAGGGACATTGGTACGGTTGTTTTCCCCAAAGCAGAATTAAAAATATTTATGACTGCCGACAATGCAGTTCGTGTTCAACGTCGTTTCAAAGAGCTATATGAGAAAAATCCAACCATCACTATTGATGAAGTAAAAAATAACCTTGAAATGCGTGATTACATTGATAGTCACCGCGAAATAAGCCCCCTTCGCCAGGCAAAAGATGCCCTCTTGCTGGATAATACTAACATATCCGAAAGCGAACAACTGAAGAAAGTAGTTGAGTGGGCATTAAAGAAAATCTCCTGAAAATCTGTGTTGGCATTAAAATGGTTTTAGAGGTTGCAGATCAGCTAAAAGCTGGTACTGTTCCTAACTCCACGAAAAGCCATCTTACAATCCAGATCAGAAAAAATCAACATGTGTCAGTGTGAATAGTAATGCTACTCTTCATTGATTGCGAATTATCCAATCCCTGTTGAAGGATTTGTAATCCTATAATTCATATAGAAACTTTTAATTTCTTCTTTTAGAAGAAGCCAGTCCATTGTGGATGATACAACTCATCATATAACAGTTGGGAAACCAGCAATTCGTACATAACTTAATTATTAAAAAAAAAACCTTGAAGCATGAAAAAGTTTTTACTCTCAATTTTACTGGTCGCATCAGTAAACTTCGTTTTTGCCCAAACATTACCTTGCCCCATTGATTTTAGAATCAACAACGGAGGTGGAAATTGCCCGGACACAGTAATCAATGGTGTCACTATTACAGCAACCGGCACTGTAACGTTGACATTCGATAGCCCGGTTCCACCAAATAATATTCCCCGTGTTGTACGGGTAATAGAAGTTCTTGCAACGGGTGATACAGTTATTACCGGAATTTCATTCGGGCGTGGAAGACTCAATGCTAATGGCACTGTAACATATTGCTATTATTCGGGCCCAAACAATAACAACAACCTGAATGGTGGTGGTAGAGATTTCAGATTTGTGGTTTTCTTTGGACAAATGCCTTGTGGAAGTCAAAGTCCGCTTCCCGTTTCTTTCAAATCTTTCACCGCGGCAAGAAATCGGTCTAATGTAATTGTGAAATGGGAAACTGCTTCAGAGCAAAACAATAGTGGTTTCGCTGTAGAGCGGAACGTGAATGGAACCTGGCAGCAAATTGCTTTTGTGCCTACGCAAGC
>JANPIM010000010.1:0-1542 GCA_031425015.1 Segetibacter sp.
ATTAAAGTTTCAGCAATAGGAATTGCCATGAACGCACCGGTTGTCTTAAGATCCAACGTTTGAGCCATAAAATAAGCCAAAGGAATTTGAAATAACCAAAAGCAAACAAAGTTGATAATTGTCGGAGTTTTCGTATCACCGGCACCATTTAATGCCTGTGTCATCACCATACTTATTCCATAGAAAATGTATGCGCTGCCAATTATTTGTAATGCCTGAACTCCATATGCAATTACTGCTTCATCGGATGTATAAAAACGAATTATTGGTCCGGAGCAGAACAGAAACAACACCATCACAAAACTCATAAATACCGCATTGTATTTCGCTGTTAACATCACACTCTGCACAGCACGATCAACTTTTTTAGCACCCAGATTCTGACCAACCAATGTAGCAGCTGCATTGCTTAAACCCCAAGCAGGCAATATGAAGAACACTACGTTTCTTATCGCTATCTGATAACCGGCAGATGCAGTTGTACCACCGGTCTCTGCCACCAATTTTGCAAGAATGATCCAGCTACCACTTGCAATTATGAATTGAAATGTGGCCGGCCATCCGATATTGATGATTGATTTTATTATCGGATTATCTGCAATAAAATGTCGCTTGTAAAACTTTAGGATCCCGCTACCTTTAAACAAATGATAACATTGATAGATCACTCCCGAACTTCTTCCGATGACTGTTGCAATTGCAGCACCTTTTAACCCGAATATTTCAATTAGGATCGGACACAAAATTATATTGATCAAACTTGCAAGCCACAAGCTTTTCATAGCCATTGCTGCATCTCCTGCGCCGCGAAAAATTCCGTTTATCAGAAATAAAAAGATAACACCGGCACTTCCTGCAAACATGATCTGCGTAAATGTAGTTCCTTCTTCCACTACTTCATTGCTTGCACCCATCAATCTCAAAATATCAGAAGCATAAACTGCACCGATAATACTAACTATTACTGTTATGATCAGCGCAATTATTATAGCTTGTGCACCGGCATGTGCGGCTGCTTCCGGATTTTTTTCTCCGATCCTTCGTGCAACAATTGCTGTTGCTGCAGTACTTAATCCAATTGCAATGGAATATACGATCGTGATCACAGATTCTGTTAAACCGACAGTTGCTATTGCATTCTGTCCAAGCTTGCTCACAAAGAACATGTCAACTATTGCAAATACACTCTCCAGACTCAATTCCAGAATCATAGGAATTGCAAGCAGAAATACTGCCTTTGGAATACTTCCTTGAGTGTAATCCTGTTGCTCTCCATTTAAAGACAAGCGGATTATGTTAAATGCCCGTTTGAAAAAATTCTTCTTTATTGCTTCTGCCATCTACTGATAAATCATTGTACTTTCAAAATCTCTGAAAAAACCTATGTAAACATTTTTTACCCGGAGAATATTTTACCGGAATTTTTGGATTATTGGAGCCAAAATAAATGATTGGTTTCAATTATCCAATTATTGCTGAACAATGGAATGCAAACTTTGATGCGCTGCCAGAACACCTTCAGGAAATGATTTAGCTTGTATA
>JANPIM010000011.1:0-5442 GCA_031425015.1 Segetibacter sp.
GCCTCTATTATAAATGTGATAATATTTACCTGTTTCTAAAGGAAAATGCTGTTTATCCAAGGCAGTATCTTTTTGTTGAAGTTACTTTTATTTTACACCTGACAGGTTTTTAAAACCTGTCAGGTGTAAAATAAAAACCTGCCAGTGTAAAATAACCATGATCTCGGGCAATCATTTACCCACCAATAAAATATTTTTATCGGTACACTTACGGAACAACATTTGATTGACTTTTCTACATTTTAGTTGTTTACCCTTCACTAAAACAATTACTATTTTTTCTAACACAAAGCAAAAAACTACGCATGAAAAACAACGGCAAAAGAACGGCAGGTGGCGAAACGCACCAAACAACCGACCAATCGCATCCAATACTTACTACCAACCAGGGCATACATATTTCAGATAATCAAAACAGTTTAAAAGCAGGCGCACGTGGCCCCGTATTGCTGGAAGATTTTATACTGCGTGAAAAGATCTTTCATTTTGACCATGAGCGCATCCCTGAAAGAATTGTACATGCACGTGGCTCGGCCGCACATGGTTTTTTTGAATTGTACGAATCGTTAGCAGACATTACCAAGGCAGATATTTTTCAAAGAGCAGGAGAGAAAACACCGTTGTTTACAAGGTTCTCTACTGTGGCAGGTGGTGCAGGTTCGGTAGACACACCAAGAGATGTACGTGGCTTTGCCGTAAAATTTTATACCAAAGAAGGCAACTGGGATCTGGTAGGCAACAACATACCGGTATTTTTTATACAGGATGCGATTAAGTTTCCAGACCTTGTACATGCCGTAAAAATGGAAGCCAATACCGGTTATCCGCAGGCGGGAAGTGCACACGATACTTTTTGGGATTTTGTATCGCTGATGCCGGAAACATCGCACATGATTATGTGGGCTATGAGCGACCGTACCATTCCACGTTCGTTGCGTACCATGGAAGGTTTTGGCGTGCATACATTTCGGTTGGTCAATGCAAAAGGAAAATCAACCTTTGTAAAATTTCACTGGAAACCAAAATTGGGTTTACAATCTACCGTGTGGGATGAGGCATTAAAATTACAGGCAGCAGACAACGATTACCACCGCAGAGATTTGCATGAAGCAATAGAACGGGGCGATTTTCCTGAATGGGAACTGGGCATGCAATTGTTTGATCAAAAGAAAGCAGACTCCTTACCATTTGATGTGCTGGACCCAACCAAATTAATTCCCGAAGAACTGATACCCGTGCGTATTGTAGGCCGCATGGTGCTGGATAGAAACCCCGATAACTTTTTTGCAGAAACAGAACAGGTGGCTTACAGTCCGGGTAATGTACCGGCAGGAATAGATTTTAGCAACGACCCATTATTGCAAGGCAGATTGTTCAGTTATCTGGATACACAGAAATCAAGATTAGGCACAACCAACTTTCACCAGATACCTATTAATGCACCAAAATGCCCTTTCCATAATTTTCAAAGAGATGGTATGATGCAAATGGAAGTACCCAAAGGGCGGGCTAATTACGAACCCAATAGTTTGGATGCGGCAGGCGAAGATGCGGGTGTAAGAGAAAGCCCCGTAACAGGTTTTAGCAGCTTTAGAGGAAGAGCAGAAATGGATGAGCAGGGAGATAAATTGCGCATTCGCCCCGAATCGTTTGCGGACCATTACAGCCAGGCACGCATGTTTTTTAATTCTCAAACAGCAAATGAGCAGGCGCATATTGCCTCATCGCTCGTGTTTGAATTATCGAAAGTTACCCTGCCGCATGTGCAGCATAAAGTGATTGCTAATATTAGAAATATTTCAGAAGACCTTGCAGCCCGTGTGGCGACGGGATTAGGAATACCCGTACCCGCAAAGTCGCCATCGGCGGCACCGGTGCAGGATTTTAAACCATCGCCTGCGTTATCTATACAAAAAAACAGGAAGCCAACACTGCAGGGTAGATGTGTGGGTATTTTAATAGCCGATGGCAGCAATGCAGTAGCCATTGACAAATTAAAAAAGGATATTAAAAAAGCCGGTGGCACATATAAAGTTGTTGCGCCAAAATTAAACGGCATTGTACTCAACGATAAAACGGTTATAAAAGCAGACGGACAACTGGCAGGCACACCCTCTCAATTATTTGATGCAGTAGCCATTATTTTATCTGATGCAGGCACTGCCATGTTGTTAAAAGAAGGTGCAGCCGTACAATTTGCCATGGATGCTTTTGGCCACTTAAAAGCCATAGCACACACAAAAGAAGCACAGCCATTGTTGGATAAAGCAGGAGTGGTACCAGATGAAGGCGTGATGGAGTTGGGGAATGGCTTTGTAGCAGCTGCAGCAAAAAGATTTTATGATCGGGAGCCAAGTGTGAGAACGCTGGCGTAGATTATGAATGCAATGCATACAAAGACTGTCTCTTTATAGGGACGGTCTTTTTTGTTGGAAGAATATTGAGAGGAAAATCTTTTGTATGTGGATTTTTTATTGGCGCTATTTAAAAAGTGTATCACCAACCAAAACACCCTTAACTTGATTTTAATAGAAACGCCGCTGGTTAAAAACCAAGCGGCGGCGAAGATTTTTGCGAAGACCCACGTAGGCGGGAATATAAGAAGCTTAATGTGCTAAGAACTCGTACGCGGAGTTTGTGTTGGATGAGTAAATACTCATCTTTTTTTAAAAATCCGTAAAGATACTCTGTTCAACTCTCCGAATAGTTGAGATATTGTCTCTCTCAAAATATAATTCAGGCAAAATAATTTTCACCTCTTGTCCAGTATCTTCCTTTTTCCAGTATATAATGAAATTTACTTTGGCTTGCTTTAGGTGATAACCTTTTTGCTTTTGTATTTCAATTATTTTGAGAAACTGTCTTGAAAATTTCAATACAGATTGTCCTTTAACTGTTTTACATTCATCACCGTTTATTATCAAAGATTCTCCACTTGTCAGTTGTGAAATTAGAGGCTGCCTTGTAATAAAATAATCTAGCCAAATATCTTTGAAAGACAATTGTATAGCAATTTCGCTTGGTCGTAAATATGTTTCTCTATTTTCTATTCTAATCAAATTTTCGGATATGATGTTGTCAAGATAATTCCCATTTAAATGAATCGTCAAGTTGCGTTTTGCTCTTGTCATTGCAACATAGAGTTGACGCTTGGCTTCATCGGTTGTAGGGTTAAAGTTTTCAAGCATGATGAAAACATTGTCAAACTCTTTTCCTTTTGCTTTGTGAATTGTAGAAACAAATATTGTTTCTCCGTTCTCATTGTAGAAGTCTTCAAGTTTCGATTCTCTTACAAAAACTTCTAAATCTGATTTATATTTCTTCTTTGAATTGCTGTCCTCAAATTGTTTAATGAGATTATTACAAACTTCCAACTTTGAACTCTGCTGAAACTTTTTCCTCATTTCACTTTTTGCGTTTGCCCAAACTTTATCACTAATAATTTTTATATCATCACCCATGTTTATTTCATTCAGAAGGAAACGAACTTCCAAAAGGTTTTGCAAACTGAAACCCTCATTGCTTTGAATCAACTTGGCTTGCATTCCATTTTTTATAAGCAAACCTGTAATCTGCAATGCTTCATCATTTGTTTTTGTAAGTACACAAGTAGTTCCTGCAAGTCCTGTTGAAAGTATGTCTTGCACTAATGGGGAAATGAGATTCCCATTCTGATAATTTACCAATTTTATATTTCCGTTGTCAGTTTGTATTGCAGCAATGGGCGTTTCTTTCAAACGGTGGTGAATCTTTTTCACAAACTTGTTAGTAAATTCCGCCCTTCACCCTACCTATAGCCTACCTATACCCTAGGATACTTCATTAGAAGCCTATAGAAATAAAATGGCAGGTGCCCGCAAGCGCCCTACAAGGCCCGTAACTTCCCTGCACTGTCCTACGCTTCCCTGCAGCGCCCGCTTGTACCCAAAGTATAGGCTAATTTCACAAATCGGCTATCATTTTAGGGAAAACCCTGCTGCCTGGTTGTCTTTTAAAGACCCAAGTTTGCCCGCTACAACATTAGCCCACTATCATCTGCATTAAGCAAAGCAGCACTAAGGATTTTTAAATAAAAGACAGACTCGGTCCTCCACCAATTTCTTTAATCTTATAAAATGCGCACAAATCAATAGCCTGCTGCAACGATGGTTTCTGCATAAAAGACCAAGTCCTTTTACTGGTGTCCGCCTAAAATGAGTAGTTGGTTCCACGTAGCAGCCGTACCGGTTTACGTGGCTGTATTAAAAATTCACTGGCATACTAATTGCAAAATTAGAAGTGGTATCTTATTTATAATTTTTAAAAACAAATAACATGTCAGATCATAACAACGAAAGCTTGGGTAATAAAATTAAAGATGCAGCAAGTGATGTAGGCACTGCAATAAAAAATACCGCTAACGATGTGAAAACATCTTTACAGAACTCTTCCAACACTGCAGAGAATGAAGCACACAAAGCAGCCAACAATGTAAAAGCGGAAGAAGGAAACATTTTTGATAAGGTGGGCGCAGCGGTTAAAAATACCGTAAGCGATGTAAAAACCTCTTCAGAAAACGCAGCCAACAAAGCCAAAAATGAAGCAGATAAAGGGGCTAACCATATAGAAAACAAAGCAGATAAAATTCGCCGTGATGACGAAGAAAATCGCAACAGCTAATAAATATCTTAGTATACAGCCGGGAAGTTTTTTCCCGGTTTTTTTATGCCTTTTGGTTTAATATTTTTTTAGAACCGGCGGACATATGAATGAACTGCAACCTGACTACAGACCTGCCATGGTTGGAAGAAAAGTATTATCACATGAAGCAGCTGTAGATTAATGTAGTTTTCTACAAGTATCATGTACTCAAATTGCTTTTTCATTAGTTGCTTCCATCGGGCCTAATGGCGAAGAACTCGGAACAATTCGGAACAACTCGGAACAACTCGGAATTGTTCGGCATAAACAGGAATTGTTTGGCACAAACGGGCACAACTAAGCTCAAACAGGAATACGAGTTTTATCATCACCGCATATTTGCATCCTAACCAACTATAACAATAATTACCATTAACCACCACAATCAATTGCACAATGCAGCAACTAACTTCCTCCATGCCTCCTCCATACCTCCGTCATGCTAAAGCCATACCTGAGCCATGGTTGAGTAAAAAACATACGCTACCTCAAAAAAGCTATTGATTAAATTGATGCGCTACAAGTGCAATGTGCTCAAATTGCCTTTTCAGTAGCCAACCCCTCCAGACATCTAACAGACAAACTCGGAACAAACGGGAACAACTCGGAATAATTCGGCATAAACAGGAATTGTTTGGCACAAACGGGAACAACTAGGCACAAACCGGTAAACGCCGTTTTGAAACCACCGCATATTTGCATACTAACCATTACAACCGTCAAAAACCATTGCAGCAATTAAAATGATCAAAACAATTCATC
>JANPIM010000012.1:0-2521 GCA_031425015.1 Segetibacter sp.
AGCAAACAACAAACAACTCAAATTGAACTGTTATGAAAAAAGTCGGAATTAAAGAAGCACTCCCCTTTCTTCTGCTCGCAGCTCTAGCCATCGCGGCAATTTTTGTCCCGGCCCTCCCCAATTTTGATGATGGCGGCAAAAGTTATGTAGCAGCAGACATTTCATGGATCATTGTGGCAACCGCCCTGGTCTTTTTAATGACACCCGGACTCGCCTTTTTTTATGGCGGTATGGTAACCAGAAAGAACGTGATTTCAACCATGATCAAAAGCGTAGTAGCTGCTGGTGTGGTTAGCGTTATCTGGGTTACTTTCGGATTTAGTCTTGCATTTGGTGAAACAATGGGTGGATTTATCGGAAATCCCATGACGTTTTTGTTCTTCAAAGACGTAGCATCAGGAGAACCATGGAGCCTTGCTCCCACCATTCCAAAATCATTGTTTTCAATGTTTCAGCTGATGTTCGCCATCATTACCCCAGGTTTGGTGGTTGGAGCGGTAGCCGAAAGGATTCGTTTCACATCTTACATTTTGTTCACCGTTCTGTTCTGCATATTCGTATATGCACCGCTCGCCCACATGAACTGGCATCCTGATGGAATCCTGTTTAAAATGGGAGCGCTTGACTTTGCTGGAGGTACAGTAGTACATATCTCTGCAGGTTGTGCTGCGCTCGCAGGAGCAATCGTTTTGAAACGCAGAAAGGTTCATATTGATGGTGGTGAAGTTCCGCCAGCAAACGTTCCTTATGTATTGATCGGTACCGGTTTACTTTGGTTCGGTTGGTTTGGTTTCAACGCAGGTTCTGCTTTAGGCGCAAATGCACTTGCTGTTTCTGCTTTTGCAACAACAAACACAGCTGCCGCTGCTGCAGGTTTATCTTGGATGTTCTTTGATGTACTCCGTGGTAAAAAACCTTCTGTACTCGGATTCTGTATCGGTGCGGTTGTTGGCCTTGTTGCGATCACTCCCGGTGCAGGTTTTGTAGCCGTTCCTCAAAGTATCTTTATCGGCGTGATTGCTGCAATTGTTTCTAACGTTGCGGTATACTACAAACAGAAATCAAAACTGGATGATACCCTTGATGTATTCCCTTGCCATGGTATTGGTGGAATTGTGGGAATGTTAATGACTGGTATCTTTGCTACCAAAGCAGTAAATGGCGCCGGTGCCGATGGATTATTCTATGGCAACGCAGCATTTTTCTTCACACAGGTGAAAGCGATGGTAATTGCTGTAGCATATAGTTTCGTGGTTTCTTTCTTGATATTTAAACTCATCAATTTCATTTCACCATTGCGTGTAAGTTCTGAAGAAGAAGAGCTCGGTCTCGATGCATCTCAACATGATGAGAAATATGTTCAGGGAACATTACTTGTACGCAGCAGCGAAAATGGTAAATCCAAGGATCGCGAAGTGGAAGTAATGATCGAGAAAGAAGCTGTACACGAGCTTTGATCATTGACGGATAGAGTACCAGTCTATCCTTATCAAATCAACAGATCTTCGAATTTCTAAACAACGCCTCAGATAAAGGGCCAGCTCAGGGAGTAATATTGTACCAGAATATATTCCCTGGCTGTACCCTTCCTTTTAAGCACTAAAAACTAAAAACAATGTTACGAAAATTATACGTACTGGCTATTGCTGTAGCCGGAATGCAATACTCTATTGCTCAGGAAGCCGCTCCAGTTGAAGAGAAAAAATCAACAACAACTTTCAGTGGATTTGCAGACACTTACTTTCGTTACGACTTCGATAAAAACACTTCAAATAACCGTACGTCATTTACCAATAGCCACAACTCTTTTGAGCTGGGCATGGCTTCACTCAAGGTGGAACATTCTATTGGTAAAGTGAGTATGGTTGCTGATCTCGGTTTCGGTAAAAGAGCGCAGGAATTCTCTTATAACGAAAGCGGCATAGTTGCAGCGATAAAACAATTATATGTTAGTTACGCTCCTACTGATTATCTAAAGTTCACAGCAGGTAGCTGGGCCACTCACGTAGGCTACGAGTTGGTAGACGCTCCAGCAAACCGCAACTACAGTATGTCTTATATGTTCTCATGGGGTCCTTTCTTCCATACTGGTGTTAAAGCTGATCTCACTTTCGGCAAATCCGGTATCATGGTTGGAGTTGCTAATCCTACAGATTACAAATCAGCTCCATTAGATAGCAAAAAATATTTTCTTGCTCAATACAGCTTCGCTGTAAATGACAACTGGAAAATTTATGCAAACTATGTAGGCGGTAAAAGACCTTCTGATTCTGCAAAAACAAACCAGTTTGATTTGGTTGTTACCGGCAAACTCAGCGACAAATTTTCACTGGGTGTAAACGGAACCATCCAGACTCAGAAATACCAGATCGCCAACAAGTATGAAGGCGATTCAAAAAGCTGGTCAGGTGCAGCATTATATCTGAACTTCGATCCTACCGCTGTATTTGGACTTACTTTAAGATCTGAATATTTCAACGATAAAGATCAGCTGGTGGCAATGTCACTCGCACCAGAAGGA